>JAJTXY010000029.1 GCA_021463865.1 Anaerolineae bacterium | reverse complement strand
AAAAAAGTGGTGCAAATGCCTGCTTTAAAGGGCAGTTTCCACAATCGCTAGAACGCCCGTTCGGAACACCACATGAGAGTCTTAGAACGGGGGATTAGAGGGTGTTGCCTACTCCCTATACGAGAATGTCGAAATTAGGAAATTAGCCCAATGGAGCTACCCGTGTTGTATTAATTGAAATATTACGACTCGTTCTCGAATTGGATGCTGCGGATCATGCGGCGAGCGGTTCGGGCTTGACCGCCGGGGGATTCTTCAAGTGCGAGCATGAAAAAGGCGTAGGCCTGCCCGTTATGGTGGGTTGTCGCAAGGTAGTAGCTAATGTTGATTTCGTTTACATCAAGTGTGTCGGATTCGGCAAGTTCGTCGGGGAATTTGAGCGACAAGTTAAATGAAGTCATGGTGGCCTCTTCGCCGTCAATTCCGACTTCTTTTGTTTCAGTATTGATGTCAAAATGAATCCCAAAAAATTCAAGGGACTCCATATTTTCAGCATTGCTCTCGAATTGGGCTTGGATTTCGGCAAGCTGCCCCGGCGATACAGGTGAAAAAATAACTAGCCCAAACGATTGGAGCAACTCCCTTGATTCTTCTTCAGATAAATTGCTGTCGTTCTGGTTTACGAGGTTCGAATTGAGTCCGATAGGTTCATCGCCGATTAGCACACGGATAGCAGCATCGGCAGAAGGCTGGCTTGCCAGAAGCGGAACGATGGAATCAATGCCATAACTGGCGGCGACGGTGACCTTATCCACGTCTTGATTCTGGGCTTGGAAATTGATAATTTTCCCTTCCCAATCTTCGGGATAATGGATGGTATATTGGGAGGTGGTCGCCTTGTTCGACAAATCAGGGCCAAATAGACCGAATAACCCACTGTGCTGATAGGTATAGGCGTACCATCCAACAGCCAGCACAAATAGCACCACGATAAGCAGTGCGCCTCCAACCAACAATAGATCAGCAGGGCGAATTTGGATTTTGGAACGGTTGAGATTCTTGTGAAGGGGACTGCTTGGTGGCGGCAGATCGGCAATACTGAATACCGTGTCAATCTCCAATTCTTCTAACATGGCACGGGCTTTGGCATTGTCGGGTTTCAATTCTAAGACGTGTTTGAGAGCCGCTTGTTTGAGGGCACGATCCTCAACGATATTTGCCATAACCCACCATCCCCTTGCATCCAATGGGTTTTGGCGAGTGTACTCTTCGACCAACTGACGTGCCTGTCCTTGTTGGCCTTCTTTTGCCAATTGGACACTTTTGAGCAAAAGCTCTTCGGTCATTCAGCCGTTCACACTTTCCCACAGATCATGAATAGATTCGATAACCTATCAGCTTTTGATAGCGGCGTCCAACGTTGGATACACATGGAAGAATTTGTCGAACCCGATGATTTCCAATACTCGCATAATTTTGAGGTTAGGAGCAGCCAATTGTACATCGCCACCATTTTGGCGGCATTGCGTCAACACATCGGCTAAGATGCGTAACCCGGCGCTGTTCAAGTAATTAGTTTGTGAAAGATCGAGTACCAAATGATGATGCCCGGTGTTCACTGCATCACGCAATATATCTTCCATCTTGGTCGCCCCATCACCATCTACACGACCATCTACCTGAAAAACTATCTTGTCACCCTGCTGTGTCTGGGAGATGTTGAGCATCGGAAACCGCCCCTTTATGTTAATACCACTACTGCTGTTCAATGATACTAGGAATATTTTGAAAGTGAAAATTTTGCCATATGTGAAGGGGCAATATGGCTGAATTTACCGTCTGCCATGAGTTTGTGTCAAAATTTTGGCCCGCTGTTATAATGACCCCTTGTGCTTTATTCAGGGTATCAAGACTGTGCTTTTAAGCCGATAAATCAACCTATGAGTTTTAGATTTTCATTGGAAGCTACTGCGGGACGTGCGCGTGCGGGTGTGTTTACAACTCCGCATGGAGACCTTTTGACACCTGTGTTTGCTCCGGTGGGAACACAAGCAACCGTCAAAGCGATTCTTCCCCGTGATCTACATGACCTCAAAGCCACCCTCATCCTCGCCAATACCTATCATTTACATTTACGCCCCGGGGATGATTTAGTTGCTGCGATGGGGGGCTTGCATCACTTTATGGCGTGGGATGGCCCGATGTTAACGGATTCGGGCGGCTTCCAAGTCTTTAGCTTGGCAGAATTACGTCGCATTGATGATAACGGCGTGCGCTTTCGCAGCCATTTGGACGGCGCCTCCTATTATCTGACCCCCGAAAAATCTATTGCAATTCAGCATAATCTGGGCGCAGACATCATTATGGCGTTTGATGAATGTGCTGTGCCTAATGACCGGGCCTATTCCGAGGCTGCCATGCACCGGACTCATGCGTGGGCCAAACGTTGTGTGGAATATCATGCCACACATGGGGATGTCAACCGTCAGGCACTTTTTGGAATTGTGCAGGGCGGCATTTTCCCCGATTTGCGTGCCCAATCGGTTGAGGCCATCACATCGTTGAATCTTCCCGGCTATGCCATTGGGGGTTTAGCCGTTGGGGAAACCAAAAAAGAAATGCTGGCGACACTTGACGCCACCATGCCCTTGATGCCAACAGATCGCCCTCGGTATTTGATGGGGGTGGGTCGTGCTGAGGACTTGGTACAGGGAGTGGCGCGGGGCATAGATATTTTTGACTGTGTGCTGCCGACCCGCGAGGCCCGTCATGGAGCGGCGCTGACGCGGTTTGGGCGCTATAATATGCGAAACCAACAATTTGCACATGACCCGGAACCCATTGAGGTGGGGTGTGAATGTTACACCTGCCAACATTTTTCGCGGGCTTACATCCGACACCTGATTAAAGCGAAAGAATTGATTGCACACCAATTGTTGAGCATCCATAACCTGCACTTTTTGTTAAAGCTGGTGCGGGATATGCGGGCCGCAATTGTTAAGAGCGAGTCCGAATTTAGGATATTTGCTGAGGCATTTTTGACCGATTGGCATTCTGGGGCCGGCGAGGAAGTCGTCGAAGAGGCCAAGCGGTCATTGGGAGCAATCAACCTGTCAGGATAATCACTGGATGAAGTGCGCTGCTGGTCGTAAAACCAAAAGAACCCTCGTCGTGGTGACATTAGCACTCGCTAGTTGTCGTGCGCCCATGCAAGCCCCGACTTCGACCCCCGAAGTAGTTCCTCTTTACTTTGTAACCTCAAGTAGTACCGATAGCCTCCTCCGAAGCCTAGCAGCGACCTATACCCGTGAAAATTCCCTCGTAGCGATTGTTGACCAAGCCGCCAATGGCACCTCGATTGCCGTAGCACTTGACCCCACTCAGTCCTCTGATCCCCCCCTCTATGCCCTAACCACCTTTCTGCCCAGTTTGGAAAACCTGTGGGCTGCCCCGCTCGGCCAAGACGGTATTGCTATTGTAGTACACCCTCGTTTGAACATCCCTCAGTTAAGTGCGGACGATTTGCGACAAATTTTTACCGGGGCAGTCGAAAATTGGCTCGAATTGGGTGGGCCGGATCTGGCGATTACCGTTGTAAGCCGTGATGCCGAGTCAGATACCCGTCGTGTCTTTGAACAGTTGGTTTTGGGGCAGCGCCAAATCACCTATAATGCACTCTTAGCTTTAACCGACAGCGCAATGTTGGATGTGGTGGCACAAACACCGGGCGCGATTGGGTTTATGAGTATGGCGTTGGTATCGGGGCAGGTACGAGTGGTGCCGTTAGTTGGGCAGGCCGGGGATACTCCAGTGCTACCGACACCGCTGACAGTTGCGGAGGGAACATATCCCCTGCGAACACCCCTCTTAATTGTTGGGTCTAAACCACCTGAACCGGGGGATGGGTATTATGAGTTTCTTGTGTGGGCACAACAGGGGCAGGCCCAACAGATGATTGGTGAACGCTATGCACCACTGCCCTAAAGGCGCCGTGCTGAATTTAGTAAAAACTCCGGGCCGATCAATATGACTATCGCTATGGCCCCAATACAGATCATCTATAGGGAAATTGCTGTCAGATGAATGAATCTAATTCGTCAATTGAAAAGGCGTGGTGGAAACTGGTGACGTTTGGTTTCCGCCTGTTGTATAACGAGATGGCATGGACGTATGACATGGTGTCATGGGTCGTCAGCTTGGGTCAATGGCGCAATTGGCAGCGGGCCGCCCTGAAACATTTGGGGACACAACCGGGGGAGTTGGTGCTTGAATTGGCACACGGTACGGCTAATCTGCAATTGGATTTGTATGCCGCTGGTTATCAACGGGTCGCCTATGATCTAAGCCCGTATATGGGGAGGATTGCACAACGCAAACTCCTCCGGCATCATATCACAGCGCCATTGGTGCGGGGGCGTGCCCAACAACTCCCTTTTCCCGATCAAACATTTGACGCAATAGTCAGCACCTTCCCCACGCCATTTATCATTGAAAAAGATACGCTACAAGAAGTCTATCGAGTGTTGAAACCGAGCAGACGCTTGGTGATTGTCCCCAACGGCATTTTGACTGGGGGTGGGGTAGCTAAAGATGCCCTCGAAGCGGCCTATCGTGCGACAGGTCAACGAGGGCCATGGCCGGCGGATTTGGAACAGCGATTCCAAAAGGCCGGCTTTGCGGTGCAGTCATTGATTGAGCAGTGTCCCTATAGCATTGCGCAGGTGGTCGTTGCTACCCGGCAGGATTAGACCCCGTGTCAGGTTTTTGTCAGATTGCCTTCATCCATCCGTAGTATAACCATCCATTGAACGTCCGGTGTAGGGTTGCTCGCCTATCGTATACTTGTCTCTATCACAGCAGTCTTTTTGGAGGTCTATTGCATGTTTTCATTGAAACACCCGACTGGTTTGTTGCTAATTGCAATCATCTTCATCACCATTATTCCGCACGGTACACAGGTCAATGCACAGGATGATGGCGTATTGCCGACCAGTTTTAAACTTGACATCACTCGCCTGCGTCACGAATATCAGGGTTGGAATAATTGTGGCCCGACTACTTTGACGATGGGCTTAACGTATTTTGGCTATACCGATAATCAACTTCCCGCTGCCCATTTTTTGAAACCCAATGGTGAGGATAAAAATGTCAGCCCATGGGAGATGGTGGATTATGTCAATAACGTCGCCAGCCTGATGACCAATGTGCAGGCGCTGTATCGTCCCGGTGGGGATTTTGAACTCATCAAGCGACTGTTGGTAGCGGACTTTCCAGTTATCATCGAAAAAGGGTTTGATGTAGAAGACCTTGATTGGATGGGTCACTATTTGCTGCTGATTGGCTATGATGACAATGAGAGCGTTTTTTATACCTACGATAGCTATTTGGGACATGGCAATTTTCAGGGACTAAAAGAACCCTATGCAACGGTAGAAAGCTATTGGTGGAATTTCAGCAATACCTTCATTGTCCTCTATGCTTCGGAACGTGAGGCCGAAGTGATGCAAATTTTAGGGGAGCGGGCCGATTTGACCCAAGCCTATCAATTGATATCACAGACGGCGCAAACTCGTGCTGCCGCCAACGGTCAGGACGCATGGGCATGGTTTAATATCGGTGATGCGCTGACCAACCTCGGCTATTATGCGGAGGCGACAGGTTTCTTCCGCGTAGCGTTTGATCTTGGCTTGCCATGGCGGGCGCTGTGGTATCGCCACACACCGCTAGAAGCCTTCTATCGGACGGGCGAGTTTAATACGGTATTGGAGTTGGTGCAGCAAGCCAAATTAACTACCCCTTACGTTGAAGAATGGGACTACTATCATGGGCTAGTGTTTGCATCACAAGGTCGAACCGCCGATGCTAAAGCCCAATTGAATGAGGCCCTGCAATATAATGCCAATTTCCAAGCCGCCAAAGATGTCATTGCCCAATTAGATGCGGGCACATTTGTCGCAGTGGCCCAAACCGACGTGCAATAATTTAGTTTCGTCTATAAGTGACCCCTGCTTGAACCAATCGGTTATGCAGATGCACCGGGCGGGGGTCAATATATTTGCCTCGTTCGATCAGGTAATGCAGCGTAAAATCAGTTGCCATCAGCGTCACCCCCTCCAAACTCACTTGAGCGGCTGTTCGTAACGCATCTACGCCGGGAAAATCACGAGTCGGTTCAATTAAATCCGCCACGTATATAATCATGTCGAGTGCGTTCATGGTGGGGTCGCCTGTGGTGTGATAGGCACAAGCCGTCTGTAATTGTGGGTCATCCAAGCCGAATTCTTGTGCCGCCAATACATAGCCTACCGCGCCATGCAGCAACATGGGTACCATTTTTTCACCTTCACTGATGGGTAGATGATGGAGTTCCGCTTGTTGCATCAATTCTTCATCGGGCAGTTTCTTGGCGGCATCGTGAATCCAAGCAGCTAATCGTGCCTGCATCCGTTGATGAGGTACGTAAAGCTGGGCCATCCAATCAGCGGTTTCGACCACGCCTCGTACATGGGGGATGCGTTTGGGTTTTAGCCGTGCTTCAACCCACGCCTGCACGCGGGCTTCAAATTCGGGAGTGTATTCAAGTGGCATAGATTTTTCCATGTGTAGGAAATTGTCAGACAATTGCCCAATTTTAATCGCTTGCCAACCGTTGGCAAATGCGCTCAGGATGCTAGAATAGCACTGTGCAAGGTAAGCACCCTTTTCATTTCGACATTTGGAGAGCAATCATGTTGACACCCGCGTTCACCCGCGCTGATTATGAGGCTGCCGCTGATGAAGTCCGCCGCCGAACCCATCAGGCTCCTAAGATAGCCATTATTCTTGGTTCGGGCTTAGGGCCACTGGCCGATAGTGTGTCGAACGCGACCATCATCCCTTACCGGGAAATCCCCAATTGGCCGCAAGCCCCACATGGCGGGCATGTGCAGGGTCATAAAGGACAGTTGGTGATTGGGGAGATCGAAGGCCAAAACGTCTTGATGATGCAGGGTCGCCTGCATTTTTATGAGGGGTACTCTATGCACCAAGTCACTTTCCCGGTGCGGTTGATGCGGGTATTGGGCGTGGAGACCTTGATTGTCACCAACGCGGCAGGTGGACTCAACCGGGATTTCCGCGCAGGTGATTTGATGCTCATTACCGACCACATTAATTTGTTGGGACAGATGGGCAACAATGGCTTAATGGGGCCAAACGAGGAGAGCTTTGGAGATCGTTTCCCGATTTTCACGCAGGCCTATGACAAAAAACTGCGGAACAAGGCACTCGAAATTGCCCAACGCGAAAACATTACCCTGCGGCAAGGGGTGTATATCGCACTGTCTGGGCCGGCGTTTGAGACACCTGCCGAAATTCGCATGTTCCGCATGTGGGGTGCGGATGCGGTTGGGATGTCTACTGTGCCGGAAGTGGTTGTAGCGCGTCATGCCGGAATGCGTGTCATGGGGGTATCGAGCATCACCAATGAGGCCATTGACGATCAGGACTCGGTGAAAGATGTAAGCCATGAAGAAGTGTTGGCGGTTGGCGCAAAGATTGTGCCGAATCTAATCACCATCCTTCGGGGGGTCTTACGCGAATTTCCTGAGTAGGACGGAGAGATATTGGATTATGGGCGACTTTTTCTTTTTCATCGAAAGCATCGCCGTTGGATTATATGTGTTCACAGGTTTGGGGCTGCTGTGGAGTTTTCGCAATTTTTTGCGGGCGCGGCGCGAACTGCGGGAATCACAATTTCGGCTAGAACGTGAACAGGCCCAACAGCACGGTGGCAAGGCGCTGACGCTGGTCTTTTTGAGTGTCAATGTGTTGGTGACGGTGTGGGGCACGGCGAATATGGCGGCCCCGACATGGCGCGAGGGATTACCGGCGACCCTAGACCCCAACTTTGCGCGGAATCGAGCATATCAGACCAGCACTGCCGAGAGGGGTGGTGGTTTTCAATTGACCCCGGTTAATCCGAATGAGGACATCATCCCAATTACCGCGCCGCCGCCGAGTACCCCCAAAGGCACGATTTTGCCAAGTAGCCCTCGTGAAGGCTGTATCCGCGATCAGGCATGGATTGATTTTCCCGATAATGGGCAGGTCGTGTTTGATGTGATTCCAATTCGAGGTACAGCGAATATTCAAGATTTCGCTTTCTACCGTTTTGAAATCCGCCCTGAGACGGGTTCATCTGATGCGACTTTCAGCACCATTGGCGGGCCGCAGGGTGATTACGTGCAGCCTGTGGTTGATGGCGAATTGGGCCAACTCGTTCCGCTGAATTATCTGCCGGGTACATACCGCTATCGTTTGGTCGTGTTCGATAGCACCAGCGCGATGAAGGCAAGCTGCGAAATCAGCATTATCATTAGTGACCCCATTCCGACGGCGACCCCGATTGGAGCGAACTAAATGCCCCCGCGTAAAAGAGCACCGTCGCCCTTGCAAGACTTGTTGACCAACGAGGCCCAAGATGCTGGATTGTTGGCGGCTTTGTTGGTCAGCCCCAAAGATGAATTAGTGGCGTCTTATGTTGCAGCAGGATTGGATAAGGCAACTGCCGAGTCTCCATTGCTGACGACCCAGCGCATATTTGGTAACGCCGAAAGTCGGGCACAGTTGGCCCAATTGCAGGAAAGTGTTTTTTACGATTTAGATGGACGGCGTTTAATTTGTCGCCCCTTGATGTTGCCCACGTTGGATGATACTGCTGCGCATTTGCTGGTGGTGCTGACCACTGCCGAACAGACCTATCGAAGGGCACTCAATAAACTGATTCGGGCTATTGAAAATGCAACTGGCGGTTTTTAAATCTCGCTGGCTTCGACGATGCGCGTAATCTTGGCGGCAAGATGTCGCAGAACCTTACACAGTTCGGGCGGATGGCAGATTTGAAATTCACAGTCGAGACCCGTGAGAAAATGGCCCACCCAATCCAATTTCTGGGTGTAGATCGTCAGATATACCCCCTCCCCAAATGTCTCCATCAAACCGAGATAGGGCGGAATTTGTTGGACGGCCTGTTCAATCGGCATCTCCAAAATCACCTCCACGCGCCATGTCCCCGGTGTACTGGCAATGCCTTTCATGACCTGCCCGACAGTATCAAAATTCGCGGGTGGGGTAAATGATTCCACCAACATTTCCGCGTTTGTTACACGGTCTAAACGAAAGGTACGGAGATCGTCGCGTAGATGACAATATCCCACTGTGTACCAAAATCCACCGTGCATCACCAAGCCATACGGGTCAAAGGGTCGGGTTGAAATTTCGCCATTCCAAGCCATGTACGTCAACTGCACCCGGCGCCTTTGTTGAACGGCGGTGCTGAATAAGACAATCAAATCGCTGGCAGGGGCGGCATGGTGAATATTGAGATGAATTAGCAGAGATTCTTGAACCGCCTGCACCTGCTCCCGTAACGCATCGGGCAAAACACGCTCAATTTTGGCAAGTGCCCCTTCAATGGCGGGGGCTTCGATGGATAAACCCAACCGTCGGGTAATCAATAGCCCCAGCGTTAACCCCAACGCCTCCTCATCAGTAAACATCATCGGTGGTAGCTTAAAACCGGGTCGCAGCCGATAGGCTCCATGTCGCCCACGTTCACCTTCAATTGGTATACCCAAATCTTGCAGCATGACGATGTAACGCCGTACTGTTCGTACATCCACTTCTAAGCGCCGGGCAATTTCTGGCCCACTGAGTTCGGGATGGGCCTGCAAGAGTTCCAAAACAGTCAGCAGTCGGGTGGTGGGGTGGTACAAAAAATTTCTCCAGCAAAATCAGGGCGGATAATGTCCTGTATAGATGATACGCTAAAAGTAGAAAGTTGAAGCGATCCAATCTGTGAGGAACATTCATGAACATCACCAAAGGGTTTGCTGAGATCGAAAATTCCAAGCTGTATTATGAGATGACTGGTGAGGGACACCCGTTGCTTTTGGTACATCCCATGCTGACCAGTCACAAATATTGGGACGACCAGTTCGGCGAATTTGCAGAGCAGTATCGAGTCATTCGTTATGATGTGCGCGGCTTTGGACAATCCAAAATGTCGGAAGAACCCTATACTGATACCAGCGATATTGTCCAACTGCTCGACTTTCTCGGTATCGAAAAAAACTACATCTTGGGGCTTTCGATGGGTGGCGAAATTGCCATGCACTTCACATTGGAACATCCCGAACGGGTGGACGGTTTGGTGATGTCGGGGGTTGGTTTGGAAGGTTATGAATATTCAGCAGAGGGGACAGCGGAATTTGAACCCAAGTGGATGGCGTTTATCGAACACATTCAGAAGCACGATTTCGATGGGGCACGCGAACGGTTTATGGAATTTGCAGTGGATAGCCCGGTGGGGCGGGCCGATGAAAAAGTGCGTGAGCGAGCACGAGCACTGATGCAGGATTACACCTTTCCCCACTTTTTTCCATCAGAGGAAGTGGTTGCTGCGGCAGAGGATTCTGCATCCGCCGGAGCCGAGAATGTGCCAGTTATTCAGCGCCTCCATGAAATTCAAGTGCCGACGCTGGTGATGGCGGGGGGATATGAAGCAAAGGACATTCAGGGTATCGTGGATGTATTGGTGCGAGACATTCCCCATGCCCAAAAAGCCGTAATCCCGAATGCGGGCCATTTTGTCAGTCTTGAGAAACCCGCCGAATTTAACCGAGCAGTATTGGATTTCTTGGGCAATTTGGGCTAGGGCTATCACTCCAATCCAGCAAGGCGCTTTTCGGCAGCATACTGTTCGGGGGTGTCAATATCGCGCAGAATGCTGTCGTTATCCACCGGAAAGGTATAGACCGGATTACGATTGATGGCATCTCGTGGGGCACTGCCAAACGGCAAGTCTAAAATATCGGGCCAGTGGCGGCGTTGAATCAAAATCGGGTGTCCGCGCTGGCCTTGATACATCGGAGCGACGATTGACCCCTTGCCCTCGGCATAGAGGTTCAAAAGCTGGCGGATGAGTTTGGTACGAATTTGGGGTTGGTCGCCCATCATCACCATGCAGGCGTCTATATCACTGCTCATCGTTTTTAACCCCACTTGCAGCGATGACAGCATTTCCCCGACCTTAAATTGTGGATTAAAGGCGATTTTGACCGGGCTGTTTTGTAAGGTACTGGCGACCTGACCGGATTTATAGCCTGTCACCACCACGATTTCTGGCAGGCGGAATGGTACGAGGGTATTGACGATGGTTTCAATCACCGTATGCCGTCCCCATTTCAGCAGGGCTTTGGGATGTCCGCCCATGCGCGAGGACAGGCCCGCCGCCAAAATGATGACCCCCACCCGCCGCTGCACCTCAAAAATGGGATTTTTGGCTTGCATCGCGCCAATCGCTACAGCATTAATTTTGGGGGAGGCAAGGATAATTTGGGCAATGCGCCGTGCCCGACCCCGGCCTAATCCCTCGCCTGCTTTGTTAAGCAGCACAACAACCCGTGCAGTGGGGGGTAAATCTTTGAGGCCGATTTGTTCATCTCGCACGATTTGGGCCAGCCACGCGGGTTGAATAGGTTGACCGAGAGGAAAGCCGTAGCGTTCAAAAATTGGTTCAGGGTTATAGACTGTCGTGTCATCGAAAGGCAGGCCCAGCGCGTCTAGCCCAGCAACCGGAACGAGCAGCGTGGTATCCTGTGGAATGACGGGTTCATGCAGGCGGGGGGCTTTAAGGGGCAGGCGGCGTGACCCATCGGCCTCAACCAGCAACAAATCGGCATTCATTTCATCCACCAAGCGTGAAATGGATTCGCTTGGTAGCCCGATGACCTTATCGCCTCGAATTTCTTGGTAGACGAATACAAGGCGTTTTTTATCCAACAGGGTCGCCAGTTCGCGTTTACCCTGCAAAAGGTTGGATTGCCAATGAACCGTATGGGGAAATTGTTCGAGTTCAGACGTGGCAATACGGGTGGTGGTGGTTGCCAATACTCGCCAATCTTGTGTCGCTAATTCACGCCCCAAACGCACCATTGCAGAGGTTTTGCCACCTGCCCCGGTAAATGCCACTACATCCCCGCGCTGAACATTCAACGCCTCATGTAAACGCATCAGCCTCGTCCCTTACCCGGTTTTGTTTGTGCAATGGCAAAATGCCCCGGCTGAGGATGGCTTCCAACACACCGCCCCCAATCGCCAGTGCCTTATCGGAAATGGTGAAGCAGTGTTCACGGACACCGCGCGGGTCTAAATCGCCGACCTTCAAGCCTGCCCATACCTCGACACTTTCATGAATCAGGCCACGCAACATACCGGAAAATGGGGCGACAATCGGCTCACCTTCGACGGTGGCAATAATCCCGCCTTCTTCAATAGAATCACCAATCGCGGCGTTTGGTTTGACATGGCCCGCACGCGGCGCACGCAGCACCCGCTGGTTGTCCATGCCGCCGACATTACCCGGGATGCCTGTGTTAGGGGCAGCGCTGCCCTGCCAGATGACCCGGCCTAGTGAGTGCCCACGTTGGGTTTCGACAATGGCATGACAATCTGTGCCCACTGTAAAACCGGGGCCGAGGGCCAAGACAAATTCGGCATCATCGAGTATGGTATCAATGTTCCGTTTCGCCACCCGTGCATCAATCACGACTTGCGTGTTGATTTTGCGCCATGCCCCATCGGTATCTACCAGAATGGGAATTTCGCCGCCGCGCATCGCCAACCAGACCGCTGAATCAGCCTTAATGACCCGCGACGTAATTCCCTCGACCTGATAGACCCCCCCGGGCTCAAAAATCGCGCTGCCAAACGAAACCGTGCGCCGTACCAACAAGGGGGCTGGCAAATCCACCATAATCACGGGATAGCCTGCATGGTATAAGCGAAAAGCGACCCCTGAACCGAGGTCGCCTGCGCCGCGAATGAGGACGATAGGCAATGGGTCAGACGATGGCACCGAGTCCATGCTCACGTAATCCTTCCACTATCCGGTCTGGGATGAAGGGCAGATGGTCGAACCAAATGCCTGTGGCGTCATGAATGGCGGAGGCGATGGCCGGGGCAAGGGGGATAAACGGCATTTCGGCCATGCCCCGCGCACCCCACGGGCCAATCGGTATAGGATTTTCGAGCAAAACGGATTTGACTTCAACTGGAATGTCATAAACCGTTGGGATGAGGTAGGTAGATAGGAAGGGATTGAGAACACGCCCTTCTTTACTGACCAAATGCTCCATAATGGCGTACCCCTGCGCTTGAACTACCGCGCCTTCGACCTGCCCTTCGACCAGTATCCGATTGAGTACCTTGCCGACATCATTGGCGCAGGTGACACGCACCAGATTGACCATGCCCGTCTCCAAGTCCACCTCAACTTCAGCGACCTCGACGACATACCCATAGGCAAAATTGGGTGTGCCATAGCCTGTTTCTTTATCGAGAGTGGTGGTGGCCGGGGGGCGATATTGATAGGTGGCGATGGCAGGCCGTTCTTCATCTTGCCACTTCTTTAGGGCCAGTTCCGCCGCGCCACGAATGGCATTGCCCGTCATAAAGGTCATGCGCGAAGCCGAAGAACTGCCGGAAGTTTGGGTTTCGGCGGTGTCGTGCCCAATCAGACGGACTTTTTCAACCGGAACTCCAACCGCCTCGGCTGTCATTTGGACAAAAATTGTGTGGGCGCCTTGCCCAACATCCGCTCCGGCGGCCCGGACAGTTACCTCTTCAATTACACCCGCACCGCGTAGTTCAATCGTGGCCCAATTTTGTTCGGGGAAGCCAAAGCTATAGCCGATATTTTTGAACCCACAGGCAAAGCCAATGCCGCGCCGTTTATATGATTCACGCGGCTGCTGGGTGATGGATTTTTGCCAACCCTGCCCGTTGTGTGACCAAGCGCCACTTTCTATAGCCCCAGCCTCAATGGTCTGCTGAATGGTGACACCGGGAGGTGGGGGAGTGCCTGTCGTCATGATGCTGCCTTCATGGATGACATTCCGCAGGCGGAAATCCACCGGGTCGAGGCCGAGCGCTTCCGCTAATCTATTCATCATGCCCTCGGCAGCGAACGCGCCTTGTGGCCCACCAAACCCACGAAACGCCCCGGTCATGATGTTGTTGGTATAGACGCCATAGGTATCCACCTGTACATAGGGGATTTCATACGGGCCAGTCACCATGAGATGGGCATTACCCATCACCTTATTGGTGGTGTAATTATACGCACCTGCGTCGCCAATCACAGTGGCTTCGGCGGCGACCAATTTGCCATCACGGGTTGCGCCCCATTTGGCTCGAATTTTGACTGGGTGGCGTTTGTGATGATAGAGGATAGATTCTTCTCGACTCCAAATAATTTTGACCGGGCGACCCAACTTCCAAGCGGCCAATGCAAGGACAATTTGTACACTCATGTCCTCACGTCCGCCGAATGCGCCGCCAATCGCGGGGTAGATCACCCGCACTTGGTCGGGGGGCAGATTCAAGGCATGATAAATCTGTTCTTGATCTTCATGCACCCATTGACCCGCCACCACCACTGTGACCCGGCCCTGCTCATCTATATATCCCAGTCCCGCTTCGGGTTGCAGATAGGCGTGTTCTTGATATCCGGTGGAGAATTCACCTTCTAAGATGACATCCGATTTAGCCCAGCCTTCCGACATCTCGCCCTTGCGGATTTTGTAATGCACGATGATGTTATTGGGTTTGTCATGATGCAATAGGGGAGCACCGTCTTGCATGGCATCTTCTGGGTCAAAAACCGTGGGTAGGTCTTGATATTCAATGTCAATTAACGGAGCGGCAGCGGCGGCATTTTCTTCGGTATCCGCGACGACTACCGCAACCACATCAGCCAGACAACGTACCACGTCCGCGCCGAGAATGGTGCTGCCGGGACCACAAATTACAGGCTGGTCTTTCATCACCAAGCCATATTCATTAACTGGCACATCCCGGGCCGTAAATATCCTGACCACGCCGGGATAGGCTTCGGCGCGGCGTGTATCAATCGAAACTACCCGCGCATGGACACGATCTGAAAATCGCATTTTCATCCATAACTGACCGTCCATATTAAGATCGCTCGGATAAGGTGTTTGGCCCGTCACCTTACCAAAGGCATCAATGCGTTTCATGCTTACACCGATTGCAGGCATTTGATTATTATCAGACACGGTTTTCTGCTTTCAAGATGCTTAACCTTGACCACGTTTCCGCATTTCGCGGTCTTGTATCTCCTTAAGCCGTTTAACCTCTTTGATTTTTTGCTGACGGATTTTGTCACGCTTTTTTTCGTATTTACGAATAGCCTTTGGATCATTGGTGGTCGGGGGTAACACGGACTCTTCTTTGCGGCTGAAATCACCCCCGAGGGCAGCAGCAACAATCATAAAAGAGATAGCCAGCAAGACAATGGATAGGAAAACGGCGGCGGCAACATCCACTCGGCTATAACTATTACCAGCAAATTTGAAGAGTTCGTTCTGTTTTAATTCGGCTTCCAACACCCGCTGGTTAAAATCTTCGTTCTTTTCCTTACCGGTGTCTACGATCAACGGTGCAGCGAGAAATGAAATCGCTATGACGGAGAGTACCAGTACGAAGGCCAAAACCGGGACAAGCTGGCTTCGCTTTTTTAGTTTTTCTTTTTCGGCTTCACGACGAGCGACACTCATGGGCTGACTTGCTCCTTCTGTTGTGCTATTTCGCTTGCAAGTTCAAAAGCATCAATGATTTTATAGTAGCCCGTGCAACGACACAGATTACCCGAAATACTTTGGGCAATTTGCTCGCGGGTGGGGCGGGGATGTTCCTCCAATAATTTCGCGCCGGACATCAGAAAACCGGGCGTGCAGAATCCGCACTGCACACCACCCGTCTCTATAAAGGCTTGTTGAATCGGGTGTAAGGCAGTCTCTTCAGCTAATCCTTCTACCGTTACGATGTCCGCCCCATGTGCGCGGGGGGCAGGCACCATACACGCCATGACCGCGACCCCATCCAGATAAACGGTACATGCGCCGCATTCGCCTTCAGCACAGCCTTCTTTTGTACCTGTTAAGCGAATATCATCGCGCAAAAATCGTAACAGGCTCTTATTGGACGCGCCAGTTACCGTATGTTTTTTGCCATTGACCGTCGTCACAATCGTGTCGCTGGCATCATCTTCATGGCGAACGGAAGCAGGTAGGAGAGAATGCTGTGCGGTGTAATTTGTGCCCCAGAGCATAGTAGGATTTTCAGGCCAATGGGTACGCTCTTGATGGTCACGCAGCATTCGCAGGGCACGGGCTGTCAATACCTTAACCATTTCGGTTCGATAGTCAGCGGTGGCGCGGACATCACTAATGGGTTTTGGGGTTGCCGCCGAAAGTTTAGCGACTTCTACAATCGTGGCATCAGTCAGGGTGCGCCCTTGTAGATAGGTTTCTGCATCCGATACACGGATAATCGTTGGGGCAACACTGCCGAGGGTGATTCGCGCATGGGTAATCTGATCCCCATCAAAGCCAAGAATCACCGCAATATTGACGACTGAGATGGCTTGGGCGCGGCGTAAGCCTAATTTAAGGAAGATTCCCCGTTCATTTTCCACCATCGGCCTGAAGTGAATCACAGTGAGCAGTTCATCTGGTCGCATGGCGGTTTTTCGCACACCCTTATAAAAATCGGCAAAACTCAGTGTTCGTGTGCCAGCAGTCGAAGCGAGTGTAACCGACCCATCTAAAGCCCACAGCGGGGTAATCGTATCATTGGCAGGGCTGGCGGTGATCAGATTGCCTGCAACAGTTGCTCGATTACGAATTTGCGGCGCACCAACCTCCCAACAGGCTTGAGCTAACGGAAAGGCCTGTTGCACAAGCAAATCACTGGCGACGACCTGATTATGTGTCACCAGTGGCCCAAGTTGAATGGATTGTCCATCAAAGGTAATCGTGTCGAGACCCTGCAAGCGAGTAATGTCTATCAAGGTTTCAAGGCCGGGCCGTTGGTTGCGCTCAATTTCAATCAAAAGATCGGTTGCGCCAGCGACAATTCGGGCGCTTTCACGGTGCTGGGCCAACAGCGTCAATGCTTCGTCCAAATGGGTTACACTAAAATAGTTTTTCCACATGAAATTCCCTACCGTAGAAGGTCGCAAATGCGACAAGTACGTTAATGGTAGCACATCCGGCGACCTGTTGCGACAAAATTTCTCCGTTTTTACGAGAGGCGGTATTCCATTATAATCAACGGATAAAACCCTATCTCGAAAGCGCAATATGGATTTTTCAACCCTGATCGCTCATGTCATTGCGATTGCGATACCTGCCCTGACCATCTACCTTTTCTATGCGTTTGACCTCTATGGCACAGGTCGAATCAGCACGGTATTGGTGAGTTTTGCTTGGGGGGCAATTGGGGCATTTGGCATCGCCAACCTAACCTATCAACTGGTGTTTGGGGGTGTCGAATTTGAAACCCTGACCACACGGGTTGCTCCTACGCTCGAAGAACTGCTCAAATCTGCGGTATTGATTTACCTCGTCTATCAACCGCGCTTCCGTTACATCGTAGATGGCACGATCTATGGAATCGCCGTTGGGATAGGTTTTGCGATGTCGGAGACCATCTTGATTTATCTGCCCGATGCGGGTGATGCGGCACTTTCGACTGCGATCAGCCGGGTGCTTTCGACCTCGTTAATGCACGCCACCGCCAGTGCGATGGTCGGGATTTTGTTTGGACGTTACCGACGGGCCACCTCACAGAATAAACGCATCTTTCCCTTCTTAGGGATTTTACTGGCGATTGTTGTTCACACGATTTACAACGCGGGCCTCATCCAAATTGAAGATTACAGCGATGGGCGATTTTTGCTGCTGTTTGCCATTACGCTGGGTTTTTCCGGCAGTGCCTTCATTGCATTTGTCATGAATCAGGGTCTTCAAGAAGAAAAACGCCGCTTTGAACAGACCCTCGGTTTGGACGTGGGGGTTTCGGCAGGCGAACGCAAGGCCGTTCAGCGTCTTGGTGGAAATGGTATCGAGCAGATTTTGGGCGAGATGAAAGATTTTTTTGGGCAGGAAAACATCACCCTCATTCGCCGTCTACTCGTGGTGCAAGCCAATATCGGAATTTTGCAGAATAATCTGAAAAGCCAAGTCAGTGATCGGTTGAAGCGGGCATGGCAAGAGGAAATCGCCGAATATCAGCGCGAAAATGATGAAATCCGCACTCAATTGGGCGTCTACGTTACTAGTTTTATGCGCCGGGTGTTTCCGGCTGAAGATCAAGCGCTTTGGGATATGGTGAATGCCGAATTAGTGGATTATGATCCGACATTGGTACATACCTTTGATATGTTTATGCGTGTTTCCGAATTGGCGGAGACTTTTACAGTTGAGCAGTTGTCCGCGATGGCCGAGCGCCTGAGCCACATGGAAATCTTCCGCAATGTGTCACTGACCAATCTTGAAAATCTCTGTCGGGCGATTGTGGTTGAAAATTATCCTGACGGTGCGGTTATTTTCGATCAAGGCGCGACGGGCGATTCCATGTATATGATTGAAGAGGGCAATATCAATGCCTATGTGACGTCTAACCGGGACGGCGAAGATAAGTTCTTGCGAACTTTCCGGGCCGGGGACGTGGTGGGCGAATTTTCCCTACTGGATGGACAGCCCCGTTCGGCACGTGCGCTTGCGGTGGGGGAGGTCAAAGTTCTGGTGTTAAAGCGGCAGGCGTTTATGATGTTTATGCAAAGCCGTCCTCAGGTCGTCCTCGCTATGCTGCAATATCTGGCTGAAAAACTGCGCTACACCACTGTGTCAGTGGAGGCCAGCACCAGTTGGGCCACCCGTATCGCGCAGGGCAATTACGATGAACCCTATGTGTTTAATCCACCCACTTCTACCGTTTCTTTTCCCGATGAACCACTACCTGCCTTAGAACCGCATGAGCTTTCGGAAGACACCCCTGAAATTATCGGCACATTGTTGATCCGGGCAACGGGTGTCTTGAAAGAACGGGAACGCCTCTTGCGAAAACGCATTAGTGATACATGGAAGCGTGTCACCATCACAGAAAAATCGTGAATCTCTAGCCCATTTGTATCAAGACGGGTCAAGTACCGTTTTAGGGAAGCTCACTTTCGTGCTCCCACCTCAGATTTTCCGACAGGGAGAATGGCGTCTCGTTTAGAAAGGCTAGTGCCGTATCAATCATTTGATTTTCCTCAACCGTTCTAAACATGGGATAAATATCAACTTGACCATTTGATAAGCGAAATCTTACAAGCGAGTCGTCGGTTACAGCTTTATCTCTTAATAGAGAGAAGCCTCCTTCCCGATGGGCGAGCATTCCCAACATGCGCCGATTTGCCGAGCAATCTATAAATAGCCTTTCATGAACATTGATCAATATTATAGTTCCATAATCTAGTCCATCAAGTTGCTGAATGGAAGCTATAACATCTTGCTCCGTTGGATTTTCATTTACCGTGTATTTATCTCGGCAGTATATGAGTAGTTCCATAGCAATATCATCTACATCCTCACGATAATCGGCTCGGTTTGGGGTTTGGCAAGCCATTCCATGCCATTTTCAGTTACAATCACATCTTCTTCTAGCGCTACGAGACCATAGTGCGGCACTTGGACACCGAGTTCGAGGGTGTAGGCATTGCCGACTTCAAGCAGGCCCATTGGACTTTGTCCATATTTTTCCCACATCGGCCCTAACAAGGTTGACCCATCGTGTACCGTGCGACCAATTTGATGTCCGGTGGCGTGTAAAAATTCGGGATAGCCGTTTTGGATGATATGCTGACGGGCGGCGGTGTCCACTGCGTTGCCTGTTACCCCTGGTTGCATGACATCGGCGGCGGCTTGAATCGCGCCACTGACGACCTTAAACCCGTTCAAAATCGGTTGGGGAATGTTGGTTTCGCTGACAGGCTGCAAATACCACACCCGCTGCATATCGGAGACATAATCCTCAAAATAGACCCCCAAATCCACATGAACCAACTGTCCAGCCTGCGAAACGTATTTTTCGGAGGGTGCGGCATGTCCAATCGGTGAATCCGGGCCGCAATTCACAATCGGGCAATATTCGGGTTCCCACGCCGGAGTAAGACCGCGCTTGTTTATTTCGGCATGAATAAACTCGGCGATTTCCCTTTCATGCAGACCGGGGCGGAGATAGCCGGTGATCTGGTCAATGATTTCTTCGGTAAGTTTGACGGCTTGGCGAATGCGGGCGATTTCGGTGGCAGATTTGCGACCTCGTAGCGAATTCAGGATACCTTCGGCAGAGATCAGTTCGTAGGGCGTGCCTTGTAGATAGCGTTTCAAGATGAGATACATCCCGTGCGAAAGGCCATCGGCGGCGGAGTCGTTTTCGGAATAATTAAGGGCGATCTGGCGGGGATTGAGCCGTTTCAAAATCCGCTGCAATTCGGGCTGGATGCTCTGGTCGTAGCCGATAATTTCCGTAAAGCCGCCTATACGCTCAACATTTTCAGCATCATAGCGCCCCACGATGGCGATTTTTTCGCCGCTGCGGGTAATAATAAAGGCCGACTGCCACGTCAAATTCATGCCCACAATAAGGCCAAGTGCCGGGTCAGCATTATGGGACGTTTCACGTACAAAGGTCATCCAAGCGTCAATTTGTTTTTCTTGAAGAATCCCGACTGCCTGATTTAATTTTTCAAGCTGAATGCTAAAATGGGTCATTCTGCTATCATCCTTCGATGTTGATTTGGAACGGCGCAAGTATACCATTATTCACTCTACAGATGAGGTCAAGTGTATGACTGGGAAGCGAATGCTGCTCTCTTTTGCCCATCCTGATGATGAAACGTTTGGCATGGGTGGCGTGATTGCCAAATATGCCCATGCCGGTGTTGAAATTTCCTTGATTTGCTCCACCGATGGGGATCGCGGAACGATTCCGTCTGAATTTTTGGAAATGCACGGTTCGGTTGGGGCAGTGCGTGTTGCTGAGTTGGAGTGTGCCGCACAGAAATTAGGGATTCAGCGTTTATTCCGCTTTGGTTACAGCGACAGCGGCATGATGGGAACCGATAACAATCACCACCCCGAATGCCTGTGGCAGGCAAAGGAAGAAGAGGTCGTTAGCAAGATTGTAGCGGTCATTCGAGACGTCAAGCCGCAGGTCGTGGTGACGTTTGATGAATATGGCGGTTATGGACACCCTGACCATATTGTCATGTGCCGGACAACGACCAAAGCCTTTTTTGCAGCGGGGGATGCGGCTCAATATCCAGAAGCTGGCCCGGCCTATACGCCCCAAAAACTTTACTATATGCCAGCCAAAAAACTGATGATTTCGCTGGGAATTGTCCGCTCCTTTGCCCAACGCCAAAATCCACGCAAAATTGGGGCAAACCGTGATCTTGATTTGATTGCTATCTATCAAAATGTTCCAACAACTCATACGACAATAGAGGTAGGGGAGTTTTTGGATATTTGGGATGAGGCCAACCGATGCCACGCGAGTCAGTGGCAAGCCCCACCTATGCGGAAATGGCTGCGACGCCGCTTGTTTGCCCGCCAGAGTTTCGTGCGGGTGTCGCCCAAAGCCGCTCGATGGGGACGACGCGAGACGGACTTTTTTGCAGAAGTTCAGTAATAGCTCAACGAGATTTATGAGAAATTTTGCGGTTCTGAAGAGGGATTGGTATAGTTGGAGTAAGGTGGACTAGTCCACCCTATACCACTCACACCTAAATTTTTTAGGAGAACCACAGCATGAAACGATATTTGCTTTTGTTCGTGGCCTTTATTTTAGTATTTAGCGTAGTGGGCACCTTTAGCACGGCCAAACCCGTTGCGAAAGCGCAAGATGCTCCCTCTGGAACGTTCCTCGGTACATGGCCCTATACCCTGCCACCCGACCATCATCTGAATGGATTTGATGCGAGTGGGTTGGATACCAACCTCGGTGTGGTGTACCGCCAAATTGTTGAACTGACTCCGGCCTACTATATGTGGGCAACCGACGAATATCTCCCCATGTTGGCAACCGAATGGGGTTTTACCGAAGACAACACTGCCTACTACATCAAACTTCGTGAAGATGCCCTGTGGAGCGATGGCACACCCATCACCGCTGATGACGTGATTGCGACCTATGCGCTGGCCCGCATTACCAACTACTTCTCGGTATTCAGCGGCGGCTATATCTCCGATGTCGTAAAGGTAGACGATTACACCGTCAATTTCGTTTTTGCGGGTGAGCCGTCACTGGTGGCCGAACGTGGCATTCTCAAGAGCAGCATCAGTGCCGCCGCCAGCTATGGTGATCTGCCCCAACGCGCCCTCGATATGATTGCCAGTGGTGCCGCCTCGGATAGTGAAGAATGGGCAGCCCTCAAGACCGAAATCACCGAATTCCGTCCCACTCAACTGCTCGCCAGCGGCCCCTATACCTATACGCTGGATGATGTCAGCGACAGCTATATGACCCTACATTGGCAACCCAATAGCATTTTCTCCAGCAGCGTCAAATTTGGTGAAATCCGCCTGTGGGCAGGTGAAACCGAAGCGACGACCCCGCTGGTACTGAGTGGTGATATTGCCCATTCAACCAATGTGTATCCGCCCTCCACCCAACAGGCGTTTGCTGATGCTGGTATCCGCTTGCTGATTATGCCGCGCATGTACGGCCCTGCTTTGTTGTTTAACCACGATGTACACCCCTTTGAAGTCAAGGAAGTCCGTCAGGCGATTGCTTACTTGATTGACCGCAGCGAAAACGCCTTCCTCACCAACGGCCTCGGCGCGACGGCTACCGTTTATATGTGTGGGCTGCTCGATTCATCAGTGCCAGTGTTGATGAACCAAGAAGACATTGACAAGCTGAATCGCTATGAACTCAACCGTGATAAAGCCGCCGAACTGCTGGAAAGCGTTGGTTTTGCCAAGAACTCTGATGGCAAGTGGGCCGATGCCGATGGCAATGTGATTGCCGCCGAATACAAGTTCCCGGCTGAATTTGCAGACTTCTCCGCCGCTGCCCAAAACGCGATTGACCAGATGAACGAATTTGGTTTCGACATCACCCCGGTTGCGACCCCATGGCAGCAAACCGCCCAAGACATCCGCGATGGGAACTTTGAACTGTCAGTGTGGAGTTGGGCTTCTGGTTCGCCGTTTTCCAGTCGTCAATTCTTTGGCCCGATCCAACGCTTTAACTATGTTGGTCTGACCGATGGTCAAAAAGGTATGAATTTCCCGATGGAATTTGAATACAACGGCGAAACGATTAACCTTGACCAAATGATTAAGGACGCCAGCAACGGCCTCGATATCGCGGTACAAAAGCAGCGTGCTGGTCAAATCGCCCTTATCATCAATGACCTGATGCCGTTCATCCCCTTGAATGTCATTCTCAGCACCGAGCCGTGGAACGAGGACTTGCTTGCGGGTGGGCCTGCCGATGATGATCCCATTCTACAGAATCCCAGTGCCGACCACTTTATCGTGCTCTATTTGTTAAACGGGACGATTTCACCCGCCAACTAGATCAATAAACTGAACTAAATTCGGGGGCGGTTGAGCAAAAAATCGCCCCCAACCCCAGTTTTCTTTCCATTTTGAGGGGATTCCTATGGGTGTCATTCCATTCCGCCGTACTGACCAACCCGTGAGCCAGCCAAGTTTATGGTCGTTGAGCAAAAAACTTTTGCGGGCGGTCTATAGAAGTTACATCTTTCGGGTCACGGTACAGGGCATATTGACCCTGTGGGTGGTCACGACCTGCACCTTTTATATGATCCGCAAAATGCCCAACAACCCGATTGAGGTCAAGATTGATGAATTTCAGACCAAGCAGAACTTGACCTATGAAGAGGCTAGGTCGAAGGTGGCGGGCCTGTTCGATTATGACCCCGACGCACCTTTTATAGAGCAGTATACCGACTATATGGGGAATTTGGTGCAAGGCGATTTGGGCCGATCTATCACCACCGGACGCACCCCCGTGTCGCAGCAAATTGCCAAATATTTGCCATGGACCCTGTTCGCGGTTGGCCTCGGCCTATTGATTAGTTTTGTGATCGGCATGATTGTTGGTGCTGCGATGGCTTATTGGCGGGGCACTGTTTTTGATAATGTGATGACCGCTTTTGCTTCGATTAGTTATGGCATCCCCGACTTTGTAATCGCTTTTATGATTCTGCTGATTGGGGGTATCCAACTCGAATTATTTCAAGTCGGCGATTATATCGGGTCGGTTGACCCTGAAATTAAGGCGGGCCTCAATCCTGAATATATCCGAAGCCTGCTGCAACACGTCCTGCTGCCTGTGACAACCTATGTTTTAGCCAGTGTGGGTGGATGGATGCTGACGATGAAAAGCAGCACTATTTCGACCCTCGGCGAGGACTATATCACGGTGGCCCATGCACGCGGGTTAAGCCAGCGCCGCATCTTGTTTGGTTATGTGGGGCGCAATGCGATGCTGCCATTGATGACCCGTCTGGCGATCAGTGTGGGGTTTGTGCTGAGTGGCAGCATCATCATTGAGTACATTTTTATTTATCCCGGACTTGGAAAATATCTTTTTGAAATGACGGGCAAACGCGATTACACCACGATTCAAGGCATTTTTCTGGTGACATCCGCCGCGGTGGTAATTTCCAATATCTTAGCCGATTTGCTCTACGGGGTTCTCGACCCACGTGTACGGGTAGGGAGCAAATAGGTATGGGCTTTTTAATTGCGGTTGCCACGATTCCCGGTCTGATTATTGGCATTCTATGTGGCCTCGTGCCACTGGGTATTGGTCTGCGTTACCAGCAATTGAGTTGGGGCATTGTTGGGCTGGTCTTGTGTGCGCTAGCAGGTTTTTCGTTTAGCCTCATCGGTGGATTCATCTTGCTGGTGCTCACAACGGCGGTGGTGATTTCTTACGCCTTTGTTGACCGCGAAGACCCCTTTACCTCCCGTGCATCTATTGAGGCTGTTAATTTTGAGGAATCGCAGCTTGAATTTTTGATGCGACAGATGGCGGCATTAGGGCGCACCATTCGGCAGAGCGTGCGTGCCCTCATCCGTAACAAAGCAGGTTTCTTAGGTTTTCTCGGCATCCTGTTTTTTGTGGGCATCTCGGTATTCGGCCCATTATTTGTAGAATATGACGGTGATACCCATGTCGAGCGCCTTCAGCCGGGAGCGCGTACCCTATTCCAAAAGCCTTCGAGTGAATTTATTTTGGGGCTGGATTGGAAAGGGCGTGATATTTTCTCCCATATGGTACATGGGGGTCAGAATCTAATTATCACTTCCATTGAAGCAGGCCTGATTGCGACGCTCGTTGCGGTGGTGGTTGGGGCGATGGCGGCGATGATCGGTGGGGTTGTTGACCAAATATTATCTGCTATCGCCAATTTCATTTTGACCATTCCGCAGTTTCCTCTTTTGCTGGTGTTGGCTTCGATTTTAAGTTTCAGCAACCGCTTTTATCTGGCCTTATTATTTGCGGCGTTAAGTTGGCCTGCTCTGATGCGGGCTGTGCGTGCCCAAGTGTTGAGTTTGCGGGAACGGGACTATGTACAAGCCGCCGTCGCGTTGGATTTGGGGCTACCGCATATTATTATTCGGGAAGTGCTGCCCAATTTGATGAGCTATATTGTGGTCAATATGATTTTTTCCATCCGATCTGCCATGTATTACATTGTGGGACTTGTTTTCTTGGGTCTTGTACCCCTCGAAGAGCCAGACTGGGGGGTTATGATCTATGTGGGGCGTCAGCAGGGGGCCATCTTTAATTCCGATGGCGCCAGCATGATTTTGTCGCCCGTCATCGCCATTGCCCTGTTCCAATTGTCCCTGATCCTCTTCACCCGTTCGCTCGAAGAGGTCTTTAATCCGCGTCTGCGCTCAGGTCTATAGGAGAACAGGATGGCAGGCAAAGAGGTAGTCCTGAGTGTACAAGACCTATCCATTACCTATCTGACGCGGCGTGGAAGGCTGCAAGCGGTCAGTCATGCGTCATTCGATTTGCACCGGGGTGAGACATTGGCCCTGATTGGTGAAAGCGGCTGTGGTAAATCCACCCTGAATTTTGGCCTGATGCGCTTGCTGCCCAAGAACGCAAACACGGATACAGGCAAGATTGTCTATACGGATCAGGCGGGTCAGAAAATTGATGTGCTGGCCTTAAATACACGCGCACTGCGCAAGTTCCGCTGGTCAGAATGTGCGATGGTGTTTCAAGGGGCGCAAAATTCACTGAATCCGGTGATTCATGTGCGCGACATGATTTATGACACCGCCAAAGCGCATGGCCTAAATAATCGGGGCGAAGTGCGCGAACGGGCTTTGGAACTCTTTCGTAAAGTTCGCCTTGACCCGGAACGTGTGTTTAATTCCTATCCACATGAACTCAGCGGGGGGATGCGTCAGCGGGTACTGATAGCGTTGGGGTTGCTGTTGAATCCGCAGGTCGTCATTTTTGATGAGCCGACGACTGCCCTTGATATTTTGACCCAACGCAGCATTTTGAATGTACTGCGCGATCTCAAAGAGGAGCTTGGCTTTAGTTCTATTTTCATCAGTCACGACCTTGCTGTTGCTGCCGAGATTGCCGATACCGTTGCGACCATGTATGCGGGTGAAATTGTCGAGATGGGGCCGGTCAATGATATTTTCTATGAACCGCGCCATGCGTATACATTGGGATTGATGGAAGCCTCACCACGCTTGAGTGTGGGGCGGGAAGAATTGGACGGGATTCCCGGCAGCCCGCCAGATTTGGTTGAGCCGCCGACGGGGTGCAAATTCCATATTCGCTGTCCGTTTGCCATCGAAACCTGTAAGACGACCCCGCCACCACTTGAACAAGCCAGTATGGGTCATATCGTCGCCTGTTATAAGAGCAGCGAAGTATTGGAAAAAGGCAAGGAATTGCGCTCGATTTCTTCGACGGCACGGGTAGCGCGTTTATCCTAAAACGGAAACGATTATTGTTATGACGACTCAGCAACCTTTGATTGAATTACGGCATGTGCATCGGCATTTTAAAAAGGGGCGCACCGACATCCCAGTCTTGCAGGACATCAACTTAGCCGTCCACTCCGGTGAAATCTTGTGTCTTGTGGGGGAAAGCGGCTGTGGCAAGACGACTACTGGCAAAATTATGGTGGGTTTATTGGCCGAGTCGTCTGGTGAGGTGTTATATGAGGGTCAGCCGATTCATGGACGCGGACGCAAAGAGAAATCGGAATATCGGCGGTCATTGCAGATCGTTCATCAAGACCCCTTTGCCTCGCTAAATCCTTCCCACACCATCGGGCAAATTTTGGGTTATCCGTTGAAACGACATCATCTGGTCAGCAATCGGGCCGAACTGCGCCGCCGTATCTGGGAACTGCTGACACTGGTGGATTTAACTCCCCCCGGCGATATTGTCAATAAATATCCGCATCAACTCAGCGGAGGGCAGCGCCAACGGGTCAGTATTGCCCGTGCGTTGTCGGTCAATCCGCATTTGATTGTGGCGGATGAGGCCGTCAGTATGGTAGATGTTAGCATCCGTATCAGTTTACTCAAAACGCTGCAAAGCCTACGCGATAGATTCGGGATTGCGGTAGTGTTTATCACCCATGACCTCGCCCTTGCCAAGTATTTCGCGTGGGAGGGCCGGGTGGCAGTGATGTATTTGGGGCGAGTGGTCGAAATTGGCAGTACGCCGGAAATTATCGGCAGTCCATCCCACCCTTATACCAAAGCCTTGATTTCAGCTATTCCCGAAGCCGACCCGATTGTGACGCGACGCAAAGAAACCCTGCCCTTGCGGAGTGATGATATTCCCAGCTTGGTCAATATTCCGGCTGGGTGTGCTTTCCATCCACGCTGTCCATTTTTTGTGCCGGGGATGTGTGATCAGGAAGTACCAGTATTAGAGCCGCTCAATGGCTTTGGGCAAGAAGTGGCTTGTATACCGTTGACACAAGGAATGGGACTAAGCATCCGTGAATCCAACGCCGCGTCGTGAACCAGATGCTATTGAAGTTTTTTTGCGTACTTTTTTGGGACTGGGGGCGTTTATTGCCCTGTGCAGTGTGGTAACGTGGTTAAGCGCCGAGCCGGATTCGCCGGAATATACTGTGAGTATCTGCAATATTTTTATTGGGCTGGCGCTGGTAGTGGGAGTTGCAGTTTTTGTCAAAGTGTTTCGGCGTTAAGGGAGACAAGGTGATGATAACCCGCGACTCAGCCGTGCCATTGTATATCCAAATCAAAGAATTTATTCGCCAAAATATTTTGTCAGGGGCGTATTCGGAAAACACGCGGATTCCTTCCGAACGACAGCTTTCGGAGCAGTTCGAGGTCAGCCGACTGACCGTGACCAAAGCCATTACCGAACTAGTGACGGAAGGCCTGCTGCATACCCGTGTGGGCAAGGGGACGTTTGTCACGCCGGGCAAAATTAACCAAGAACTGCGTACCCTGACCAGCTTTACCGAAGAAATGCAACGACGTGGGCAGGCCGCCGCCAGCCGTGTGCTCTATGCCAGTATTGACCCTGCTGAGGAAGAAGTGGCACGGGCATTGGCGTTGGTGCCGGGGGCAAAAGTCATGGTACTCAAGCGACTTCGTCTTTCGGACGGGCAAGCCATTGCGCTCGAAATTTCCCATATTATTGACGCGCTATGCCCGAATATTCTGGATAACCATGATTTTAGTTGTGAGTCTTTGTATCAGGTGCTGCGGGAAGAATATGGCCTGAATATGACCCATGCCCAACAAACCATTGAGGCTCGCCGCGCCACTGTCACCGAACTGGAACTGCTCAAAATTGACTCCCACACCCCCATTTTGAGCATGACTCGGATCACGTTTAATGAACAAGATGCCCCCTTTGAATATGCGCGGTCAGCTTATCGGGGGGATCGTTACAAATTTAATGCCGTGCTGCACAGCGTAGGATAGACAATGCACCCAACGACTCTTGAAGAAAAAATTGGGCAGATGCTGGTGGTGGGCTTTCATGGCTATGAAGCCCCCGAATATTTATTGCAATGGCTGGCAGAGGGTCGTATTGGCGGGGTCATCCTGTTTGGGCGCAATATTCAAAATCCTCAGCAGGTCGCCAAGCTCACCCAAACCTTTCATCAAGCGTCGAAATACCCCCTGCTGATTTGTATTGACCAAGAGGGTGGCACGGTGGCCCGCCTGCGCGATGGTTTCACCGAAAGCCCCGGTGCGATGGCATTGGGTGTGGCGGATTCGGAATCATTGGCGGAGGACGTATCCGAAATGCTGGCGACTGAACTACGGGCGCTCGGCATCAATTGGAATCTCGCCCCGGTGGTGGACATCACCCACGATATTTCCAACCCAAGCGTCGGTACACGCTCGTTGGGGCGCGATAAAACACGGGTAGCGCAATTGGCAGCGGCGCAAGTGCGCGGATTTCAAAAAAACCATGTCGCGGCGAGTGCCAAACATTTCCCCGGCTTGGGCAATACCCCGGTGGATACCCACTTGGCGCTGGCGGTCATTGATGGCTCACTCGATTATTTGTGGGAGCATGATCTCGTGCCGTTTCGGGCTGTTGTGAATGAGGGCACAGCGACGGTGATGATTAGCCATGTCAAATTCACCGAACTCGACCCTGACTATCCGGCTACACTATCGCCTCGTATCATTCAAGACCTGCTGCGCCGCGAAATTGGTTTTACGGGGGTGGCCTGTACCGATTGTATGGAGATGAAAGCAATTGCCGATCACTATGGGTCGGGCGAATCAGCGGTTTTGGCGGCATTGGCAGGCGTGGATTTGATTTTGTTCTCGCACAGTTTCACCGATCAACACCCCCTTAGCGTGGAGGTCTATTATTCGTTATTGGATGCGGTGCAATCCGGGCGGCTACCGATGACCCGCATTAATGAGGCGATTGCACGGGTGATGGCACTCAAAGAAAAATACGCGATTTCTGAAAAACCACAGCTTGAGGTCATTCGTAAACCTGAACATTTGGCATTGGCTCACCAAGCGGCACGTGCGGGGGTCGTGCTGGTGAAATCCGAACCGGATATTTTCCCGCTACGTGAGGGGGCAAAAATTGGGGTGGTCGAATTTGCCTCGATTATAGATTCGGAAATTATGGAGCAGGGCGGTTTAAGCGGATTTGCCTATTTATTGCACCAACATGCGCCCTATATTCCAAGTGTCAGCTTGCACCCGATGGATTATCCCCCTGAAGATTTAGCCCGTGCGCGAGAGTTAGCAGCGCAGTCGGATGTATTGGTGGTGGCGACGCGGAATGCCCATTTAATTACCGATCAGTTGAATGTGGCCCGTGATTTATTGACCCTTTCTAAACAAGTAATTTTGATGGCCCTGCGTAACCCGTATGATGTTGAGGTTTTGTCAGAATGCGAGACGATTCTGTGTACCTGTGGCGACAGCAAACCATCTTTAGCCGCCGGGGTGGAGGCTTTGTTGGGGCTTTTTGTGCCGATCAATGGATCGGAGAGCATGAAGATGTGACATTGGGAGCATATCTTAGGGCATATGTTAACTGGCGATGAACTCAATTGAATTTATAATGGATGGAAATTCCAACGTTAACGCTTTGTATTGATGGAGCTATATTGCCATGCCCTCCAACAAAAGCATCCCCAAAACCGCCACCAAGACTATGCCGGCTGTCCCGCCTCCTAACTATCCGGATTTAATTGGACTTGTCACCAACAAGAAACCCATCAATATTGATATAGTCCAATGCGCTGTCGCTACTCGTCCGACCCAAGTGATTGCCGGACAAAATTTTGAACTGATTGTACTGCTGCAAAACCCGTCTGATATGCAGATCAACGTGGTGATCATGCCCAAGCTACCCGAAGAAGACGCCGCCAAACATCCGCATATGTTTGCCACTCCTTCGCAGCGGATTCGGGTTGTCCTACAACCTGCTGAGGTCGGTTATGTGATTATTCCAGCAGTGTGTTTACGCAAGGCCGCCCCCGGCCATTACCCGCTGATCACCGAAATCCATGCTGAGGTGATAGACAAAACCCAAAAACCCGCTCGTGTGCGTTTGCCGGAGGGTGGAGGTGATCCCAATTTGGGCAGTTTATCGGAAGAGGTACGTTTAAGCCTGCTGAGTTTACGCAAACTCCGCTGGGATGCTCATGTGGACACATGGCGCAAACATAACCTCAATTCCACTTTTGATGTCATCACAGCGGCGGAAGTGCCAGCTATTGCGGTCAAAGGAAGCTGGAACAGCCTGTGGACAATGCGTGATTACCTAGATGAAAATGTCCTAAAAGAGCGTGTTAAACCCCAGATGGATGCTTTTTTGGCGAAGCTGATTGCGAACGACTTCATCAAGGGGATCAACGAGGCCACTTTGGAGTGGTTCAACAAGACGGGTTATATGTTGCAGTCGGTTGAGGCGCTTTATGTTTCCAAAGTGCTGACCCATGTGCTGTGTGAACTTAAAGTCGAGCAACCGACCAAAATCAATCCGAACCCGACATTCCCTGATTGGTATAACAAACTGACGTGGGTGTTTTTTGATGACCCACGCCTCGTGGATTACCCAGATCGCGTAATCAAAACACACTTATACCCCGAACTCATCAAAGACGCTGTTCGCCATGCCTTCAGGATGCTCACAACGGTCTTAAAAGAGGATTTTGGGACGGTTGACGAAATTAACGATTACGCCGAAAACATCAGTTCTGCGCTGCAAAACAATACGGAATTGACCTATGCGCAGGTCTATTTGCCGCTGATTGCTGCCGGGATCATTATCGCTAATCGCTTGACCATGAGTGGCGAAAATGTCACCAATTCCCTGCATCAGATTTCGGAAGCACAGACCAAACGCAAAGGCGAATTTAATGAAGACAATGCCTTTATTGTTGAAATTATCAACAAACTCGTAGACCGTTCGCTGGAGTACAAATTCTAAGCATTAGCGACACTCTGGTGTTTCTAATGCTCTATCGTTTTGGACAACACCGGAGTGTTTTTTATGCCTATCTCAACAGGCCTAGAAGTCCTGCGTGCCGATCATTATCGCCCCCTACAGGGCAAACGGGTTGGTTTGATGACCAATCCCAGTGCCACCGATACTCAATTCAACACCACTTATCAAATTTTCACCCATACCCCTGAGATTCAACTGACCACTCTGTTTGGCCCAGAACATGGCTTTGTCGGTGCGGCGGCGGATGGAGCGGAAGTCAGTTCAAGTATTGACCCACGCACGGGAATTCCCGTCTATAGCCTCTATGGAGCAACCTTTCGACCTACCACCGAAATGCTCAAAAACGTGGATGTACTAGTCTGCGATATTCAAGACATCGGTGTGCGCTTCTATACCTACCTCTGGACGATTTCCTATATTTTGGAGGCGGCGGGCGAATATGGGGTGGAGGTTATGATTTTAGACCGTCCTAATCCGCTGGGGGGAGTAATCGTCGCTGGCCCACCCCTTGACCCTTCGGTGGCTTCATTTGTGGGGCGATATTCCATCCCGGTGCAACATGGCATGACGTTGGGGGAGATGGCCCTGTTCTTAAATTCGCATTACAACTCCTATCCCGCCCAATTGACTGTGATTTCGTGCGAGGGATGGCGGCGAGGGATGATGTGGGAGGATACCGGACGGGCATGGGTGCCAACTTCCCCTGCGATTGGTCATCTGAGCGCGGTGCAGCATTACCCCGGGGCGTGTTTTTTGGAGGGCACAACACTTTCGGAGGGACGCGGCACAACATTACCCTTTGAGGTGGTTGGCGCACCTTATATAGATGGTATTGCGCTTGCCGAATCCCTGAATGCCCAAAACTGGCCCGGTGTACGCTTTCGACCCCATAGCTTTCAACCGACTGCCAGCAAATGGGCCGGGCAGGAATGTCAGGGCGTGCAGGCCCATATCACGGATTTTTCACTCTGGCGGCCTATCGAAACATGGCTCGGTGTGATTTGCCATATTCGGGCGCTGTATCCTGACCAATTTGGGTGGTCGCCCATCCATCCCGAAACGGGCCACTGCCATTTTGATTTATTGACGGGTTCCCCCACCATGCGCGACGCAATTGAGGCGGGGGCGACGATTGAGCAATTGACGGCGGGGTGGTCGAGATTTTGTGCCGAATTTCAACGCCGTCGTCAGCCATTTTTATTGTACGAATAGGGGGAACGGGTGGTACGCAAATTTTCATCAACTTTAGAAGCACGCCTTGATGAAATCATCACCTCTCGCTTGGCTACCGTCGCCCCCGCAGTGACTCTTATGGCAATTTTGCGTGGGGAGATTATCCTCCATCGGGCGTGGGGATGGATTGACATCGATACAAAAAAAATTCCAGCCACGACGGAAACACTGTTCGATTTGGCCTCTGTAACCAAGCTGTTCACGGTGGCGGCCTTTTTGCAGCAGGTCAGCGCGGGGAAAGTGACCCTCGACACGCCACTGGTTGAGGTTATCCCCGAATTTGGTGTTTTGAATCCGCGCCCGATGGATGGAGGGCAAGACCCACACAGCAAAGAAGTGCTGCCAATTCCCGACACGGTGAAGGGTAAAGCGGTTGATACGGCACAGGTGACATTTTTCCATTTATTGACCCACACCTCCGGCCTCCCGGCATGGCGCGATGTGTTTAATGTCGCTGGCCTTGCCCCGATGCCACCGACGCAGCGCGACCCTATTGCGCGAGCCGAACGATGGTCACGCAGCTTGAGCGCAATTTATAACTATGCGTTTGTGGCCCAACCCGGCGAAGAAGTCATTTACAGCGACATAGGACTGATGCTGCTCGGAGAGGCCGTCACGCGATTAACCCAGCGCCCATTAGATGCTGCCATTCGGGAGCATGTCACCGCGCCGTTAGGTTTGTCGTCGCCTACCTTTAATCCGCTACAAAATAATGTTGCGCGTGAAAATATTGCCCCGACTGAAAATGACCCCAAATGGCGGCAGCGACGGTGTTGGGGAGAGGTGCATGATGAAAATGCCTGTGGGGTCGGTGGGGTGGCAGGTCATGCCGGATTATTCGCCAATGTTCGAGATGTGGCGGCCTTTGGACAGGCATGGTTGAGCCATGACCCCCGTCTCAAAATTGACCCAACCCTTATGGCGGCGGCGGTGCGAGAACAGGCTGAAACCGATGGCAATCGCAAAGGCTTGGGTTGGATGATTAAAGCCGCCGAGGGGTCATCCGCTGGGGAATACATGGATATTTCGACCTATGGGCATACCGGATTTACGGGGACATCGCTGTTTATTGACCCAACCAAACAGCTTGTTGTGGCTCTGTTGACCAACTCGGTCTATCCGGGTCGAGAAGCCCCCGGCAAGTTTGAATTGCGCCGCGATGTGCATAATCTGATTGGAAAGGCGGCGGTCTGATGCGAATTATTGGTTTGATGTCGGGCACGTCAGCGGATGGTATTGATGCGGCGTTGTGCGAAATTGAAGGCCAACCTCCGCAGTTACAGGCAAAAATTTTGGCGACCCTCACGCTGGATTATCAGCCTGACCAGCGCCAGCGCATCCTTGATGCCTGTCATCCAAGCACCGGCCATGTAGATACATTATGCTGTCTCAATTTCGACTTGGGGGAGTGGTTTGCGGAAGCCGTCCATCAATTGATGGCACAGGCCGGATTAACCCCCGCCGATATTGACCTCATTGCGTCGCATGGGCAAACCGTGTGGCATCAAGTTGGGGACGATGGGCATGTCAGCGCGACATTACAAATCGGTGAGGCGTCTGTGATTGCCGAACGGACGGGCATTACCACCCTCCACAATTTTCGTCCGCGTGATGTAACCGCCGGGGGGCAGGGAGCACCACTGACCGGATATGCTGATTGGTTGCTGCTGCGTCACCCCGAACATTGGCGGGCGGTGCAAAATATCGGTGGCATGGGCAATGTCACCTTTTTGCCACCCCTATGGGATGAAAAAAGCCTGCCCTTAGCCTTCGATACTGGCCCCGGTAATGCCTTGATTGATATTGCCACAACGGTTTTGACCGATGGGGTGCAAACCTATGACCGCGATGGGGCATTGGCGGCAAAGGGTCAAATTGATGAGGGGTGGTTGGCGGAATTGATGACCCATTCCTATTTTGAACGCCGTCCTCCCAAAACGACGGGTCGGGAGTTATTTGGTTCGACGATGGCCTATCAGTTGGCAACCGAGGGGCAGGAGAAGCGTGGGTTAAACCTACCAGATATTCTGGCGACCCTGACCGCCTTGACCGCCAGCAGCATTGCCGACGCCTACCGCCGATTTGCCCCTCATCCCCCTGCGGAAGTCATTTTGGGCGGCGGGGGTCAACATAACCGCACTTTGGTGGCCTATCTGCAAAATTTTATGCCGAATACAAAAATTCTGCGCCATGAGGATATTGGCCTCAGCAGCGATTTTAAAGAGGCACTTGTTTTTGCGATCTTGGCCTATGAAACGTGGCACAACCGCCCCGGTAATTTGCCTGCACTAACGGGGGCATCCCACCCGGCGATCTTGGGCCAAATCACCCCCGGCAGAAATTATGCGACATTGGTTCAACGAACATGGGGTGCCCTATGAGTCAGTATGTGATGGGTATTGACGGCGGGGGCAGCAATCTCCGCGTGGTGGTAGCGACCCAAGATTTGCGGGTCGTGGGTGAAGGCCATGCCGGAACGGCCAACCCCAGTGTGATTGGACGCGAGGCAGTGTCGGCGTTGATTCGTCAGCATATGCAGACCGCAATTGGGAATGCCCATTTGCAGCCTGCCGACATTCGGGCCGTTTGTATTGGGGTGGCGGGGGCATCGGCTGACCATTCGGCGGATTGGCTGTATGAGGTCGTCGGCCCCATCACCCCGAATGCCAAAATCCGCCCCAGTGCCGACCAAGAAATCGCGTTGGTGGGGGCACATGGCAAGCGCGAAGGGATATTGATTTTGGCGGGTACAGGTAGTGTCGCCTACGGGGTCAATCCAGCGGGGCAGGCGGCTGTCGTTGGCGGGTGGGGCTATCTGCTCGGTGATGAGGGCAGCGGCTATTGGTTGGGACTGTCGGCGTTGAAGGCCGTCGCGCAGGCCATTGAACGCCGAGCCGCAGAAACAAGCCTCACTAAAATTGTGCTGCATGAACTGAATTTAGAGAAGCCGCGTGACTTGATTCGTTGGTTATATATGGAACCCCGTAATGTTGAAATCGCTCAATTGGCTCCATTAGTGATCGAGCAGGCCGACGCGGGGGATGCCGTCGCTAGCGGTCTTGTTGCGGACGCCGTACAACATTTAGCGGGGCATGTCACCGCCCTACGTGAAATTCTCGATTTCCCTGACGCGCCCATTGCCTTTGCGGGTGGATTGTTGACTCATCCCAACGCGCTGAGTTTAGGTTTATGTCGCCATCTTCATCTACCCGCCATTCCTGTTCCCCGCTATGCTCCAGTGATAGGGGCGGTGTTGTTGGCGTTGGACATGCTTGCATCATCAGAAAAGGAATCCTCATGCAGCCATTGACGGAATCGCATAATCTACGTACTCAGCAAATAGACCGCCTTTCGACGCTGGAAATTTTGGAAGTTATCAACGATGAAGATGCCTCCATCGCCGGGGTGATTCGTAGCCTACTGCCCGAAATTGCCCAAGCGGTGGATGTCATTACGGCCCAATTTCGGTTGGGTGGTCGCCTGATTTATGCTGGGGCAGGCACGAGTGGTCGCTTGGGGGTATTGGATGCAGTAGAATGCCAACCCACTTTTAGCACCCCGCCGGAAATGGTGCAGGCGCTTTTAGCCGGGGGTGATCCTGCGCTGACCCAAGCGGTAGAAGGCGCGGAGGATCGCTATGAGGGGGGTAAAACCGATTTCTTGGCGCTTAACCCAACGCCGCATGATGTCGTGGTAGGCATTGCCGCCAGTGGCACCACGCCGTATGTACTGGGGGTTTTGGACGCGGCCAATGAAATTGGGGCAAAGACTATTGCCATTGCTTGTAACACCCCGGCCCCGATTTTAGACCGCGCCAGTATCAAGATCGCTGCATTGGTTGGGCCAGAGGTCATTACGGGCTCGACGCGCATGAAAGCAGGTACGGCGCAGAAAATGATTCTCAACATGCTTTCGACGGCCAGTATGATTAAGCTCGGCAAGGTTTATGGCAATCTCATGGTGGATGTGCGTGTAACCAATCAAAAACTCGCCAATCGCGCACGGGGCATTGTGGCGGAGGTGGTCGGGTTGGGCCAAGACGAAGCGGCTCGTCTGCTCCAATTGAGTAATAACGAAGTCAAGACCGCCATCGTGGTCGGGTTGCTGAATATTTCCGTTGAGGAAGCCCGCCAGCGCCTAGCGGAGCATCGCGGAATGCTGCGTAACGTGATAGAATTGCCGCTTGAATAGGGAGGATTACCTATGCCGGATATGCTGGTCAAACTCTACGAACTTCCCGAACTAGACCCTATTCTCAAAGAACAGGCAGCCAGTGGCGTTACGATTCGACGGGCCATTACTCCCGAAAAACATTTCGTTGTGGACTGGGTGGGCGAAAAATTTAGTAAGTTTTGGCAAAGCGAGTGCGAGGTCGGCTTTTCGCGCCAACCTGTCTCCTGTTTTATCGCCACCGAAAATGAGGTACTGGTCGGCTTTGGATGTTATGACACCACCCGCAAGGGCTTTTTCGGGCCGACGGGGGTCAGCGAAACCGTGCGTGGACGCGGGGTTGGCAAGGCTCTGCTGCTGGCGTGTTTGCACAGCATGTGGTGGGAAGGCTACGGCTATGCCATTATTGGAGGGGTTGGGCCAGCCGATTTTTATGCAAAGGCGGTGGGTGCGACCCTGATTGAAGGCTCGGTTCCCGGTATCTACAACGGGCTGCTGCGGAAATCCGATTAACCCATCTTATTCGATTGAAAAACGCGCATGATGCCAGATGCAACTTCTGATAGAACCCCCCGTAAACCGACCTCGCGTCGGTCTTTAGTGTTGGCAATGGGTCTAGCTGGGTTGCTGCTGTTTTTGGCGTTGCGGGGTGCGGATTGGGACAAGATGCTGGAAACGCTACGCCGGGGCGAACCGCTGGCCCTTGTGGCGGCTGGCCTGCTGTTGATTGGTACCTATTTTCTGCGTTCCTTGCGCTGGCGGGTGCTGCTGACCGCCGAAAAGCCGATTTCAGTAGCCACTGTTTTTTGGGCAATGGTGATTGGGTATCTGGGGAACAGCTTTTTGCCCGCCCGGCTAGGTGAATTGATGCGCTCGACCATGATTGGGCGCAAAACAGGAGTTAGCACCAGCTTCGCATTGGCGACGGCGTTGACCGAACGAATTTTAGATGCGCTGTCGCTAGTCTTGTTCAGCTTAATTGCCATCCCATTTTTGGATGCCGATATTCCCGATTGGCTGAATACGGCGGCGGCGGTGATGGCAGCTTTAGGGGTGGTCGGCTTGGTGGGTTTTACAGTGGCCCATCGTTTTGAAAGAATCATTCATGCTATTATCAAGCGTCTGCCGATACCCCATCGCTTCCAAGAACGCCTAATTCATATGGTCGGTGAATTTTTGCTGGGGACACGCGCTTTTCATCAACCCCACCGCGCTTTGCTGTTTGCTATCATGACGCCGATTATCTGGTCGGTAGACATGCTGATGTCCATTATTGTGGCCGGAGCGTTTGACTTGACCTTGCATCCTGCCGAGGCGATCCTGCTGTTAGCGGCGTTGGGGTTGGCGAGTGCTGCTCCTTCAACCCCCGGCTATGTCGGCATTTTCCAATTTGTCGCGGTGACGGTACTCGTGCCATTTGGCTTTTCCCGCGATGAAGCATTGGTTTATATCATCAGTTTTCAGGCCATCACTTATGTTATTGTGCTGACATGGGGGCTAACGGGGTGGTGGTGGCTGAATCGCGCCGCGCCTATGGTCATACCAGCCGAAAACCCAAGTTAGACAATATCGTTGTTATCCGCCTCGGTTTCTTCATGCCCCCATGCGTAGTAGCGATAAATCAGCGGCTCGATGGGCTTACCGTCGAACATCGCAAAAAGATAACCTGCAATGTCACGCTGATTGGCCTGTACCCACAGCGCAAAATCTTTACGGGTCGTTTTGGGGGCGGCTTCAAATGCAGCTTGCACTCTAGCTCTGGTGGAGTTTAGTATCCCTTCAATTTCAGCAATCCACACCTTGACCTCGTTCAAAAATTCATCGGGAACGGCATCCAGAATGTCTTGAACCGTGCCACTTTGCATGGCTTCAAGCGTATTTTTGAAACTCAGCCCAAAAACCAACTTATGCAGTTCCAGATAACGCGCCCCTTTAAATTTGAAGCGACTGCCATCGGCAAACTCAATGACATACCCTTCGTGGTTGGCGTCCAATGTGGTGAGGTGTTGCAGTACATCTTCAACCGATCGGAATTCGGGATAGGTGGCAGGCAAGGAAAACCCAAAACGACTGGCGAGGTTGATGACATCCGGTGCAAAAGGCAGATAGTCACCTGTGTGACGATTTCGTACCGCCAACAACACAAGGTCTTGCCGTTCGCCATAATTTACAATGACGCGGTTTTCGGGATAGATGATCTCAAAAATGAGGGTCAGTTCATCAGGCAAGTTGGTCAAATTATAATACCTGTTCAAATACAGCGTGGCCCATGCTCCTTGTACGCTGGTGAGGCTGCCACGTGTACTGATACGATAACCGTTTGGGGTGCGATAGAGCAGACCCAGTGAGCCATCTATTTTTTCAGTAACGGCCACCAGCGGCGCAGTGGTGTAACGCCCGCCTTCCAGCCAGCCAAAAAATTTATCAAACCCGCGTGCCACGACCTCACCTGTTTGAGCATGAAGTATGAGGCCACGACTGACCCGCTCGAAGAAATTCCAACGGCCTTCAAATTGGGCAAAGGAATTGTAGTTGAAAATGATGAGGTCGGCATGTCGCCGTGCGCTGACATTGCCGTATTGCTGCCAATCGGTGAAACCCTGTGTTACAAGATTTTGAATATCGCTGATGGTAGTGATTTCATTCATAGGCCGAATTTTAACAGACGCACGCAAACCTTATCCAGCGCCAAGCAGTTTTAGAATCCGCTGTTATCCAGTAGGAACGGTGATGCTCACCCGTGTGCCGCCGCTCACGACAGGCTCTAATGCCAGTTCGCCGCCTACAATCGCCAATAGCGTGCTGTGGAGGGCTAATCCGTTGCCGCTTCCTTCTGTACTAGCGCCAGAAAGGTGCTGTGGCCCGACGCCATTATCCGTCACTTCGATCCAGAGACGGTCAGCCGCGATGATATGAATGTCCAAACAGACCTTCGCATCCCTTTGCCCGTGAATGGCGGCATTACGCACGACCTCACGCACCGCATGAATCAAAATTTCCTGCGTGTCCTCTTTTAGTTTGGGGGGCGTCCCATCTACCCGCCAGCGAATTTCGGCAAACACACCGGTGAATTCGTGTTCGATGATGGAGCGCAGGCCATCTACAAAATTGGCGGTAAGGGCAATGGGTGGTGGTTGGAGGGCACTGTGAATTAACTCGGCGATTTGTCCATGTATATCCGTGAGGGTTTGCAGGAGGGGTGTTAAATTGGGGGTAGTGCGGGTAGCGGCGCTGGTTTGCAACGCGGCAAGGTGGATGGTGGGCAAAATTTCGTCATGCAGCACACGGCGGGTTCGTAAATCATTTAGGCGATTTTCAGATTGGCGTTGGCGCTGAAATTCGATCAAGCGTCGCCCCATTTCCTCGCTTGCCAGCAGATCAATAATACGCTCGGCACTGGCACTGGCAGAATCAACTTCCTCTTGGGCGTAGAGGCCATCGTCTACTTTTGGCCCTAGCAGCAGTACCCCGATTAATCCGCGTTCGGCCCACAACGGCACGGCCCAATCAAAGCCCTGAATGGTGTTGATGGGACGCAGCCCACTTCCAGCGGTGGCTGAAGAGGGGATGATGGTTGGGAGGGTGATGTTGGCAGAAGGCGGATACAGCAGGGGTTTACCTACCAGCGGAGCTAGTCGGCCAAGCGGGATAAGGCAGGCGGTGCGGGTATTTAGCATGTCGCGGCATACGATTTCAAATAGAGGGCGGATATTTGCCTGAGCATCAGCGGCAGGCTCGATCAAGTTTTGAAGCAATCTGGGGCTACTCATAAATGGCCGCAGGCGGGAGATCAGATAATCCCGATGAACAAACGAGCGCCAGCTAATCAGTGCATAAAACGCCATATTGATCGCGGCTAAGATCATGAGGCTATAGATGGGGGGAGGTTGGATTACTAGAACGATACTGATAAAAGTGGCAATCCCCCACGCCAAAATCATGGCATTGCGCCAGTGCCGGAGCAAACCGCGCCGAGGCAGGGTCTTGCCTGTGAATATCTCATAGGAGACGACGGCCCGCCCCAGAAAAATAATGGCAATTGAAATAAGGGTGGTCAGCCCAGAATCTAACACTACCACACCGGGGGAGGTTAGTGGATCATCAATGATGGCGATGTTGGCCTCCACAACGTACAGTACCAAGACTAAAAATCCCGCCACCAAGACCGTCACCGCCAGCAGCAGGATCGAAACCGCCAATAAAAAGGGGCGGGAACGTTCGCGGGCCAAGTCGCCTAACATGCGCTGCGAAGGCATAGGATGGAGCAGGGCATCAAACGGCAGGATAATGCACGCGAGGCTATAGGGCGGATAGAAAACAAACATCAAGGGGATGCCCTCTAGCAAATCCGCATGTTGTAGATTGAGGATGATGACTTCGGTATAGGAGGGCAGCGGACGAGCGATTATAAGCAGCATCAATAACACCAGACTGAAAAGCCCCAACAGCGCTGTTGGGATGCGATGACGTTTGGGCCAACCTGTATACCATAAAATCACCAGATACCACAGCAGGGGAATGCTCACGACAGGTAGCCAACCTGCGTACCACCAAAAATTCAGATAGGGTTCAAGGTCAGGGGTAAATTGACTGGTCAAGATGATGGTATGGCTGGTGAAAAACAGCGCCCCTAACAACATCCCCGCCAAAATCAGATATAGGCCTTCACTGCGTCGCTCCGCCGATAAAAAAATGGTCAATCCTAACCAGAGCAGCAGGGCAATATTAAAGATGGAGAGAGCAATCGAAAATGTGAGCAGGAAGGCAATACCTGTAATCAAAATGGCTGCCATGCGACCTGCTCACCTCGTTCATTGAGGACAAACGCATTACCGTCTGTATCCCACTCAATCAATTGACCCGTCTGGACAATCAAAGCGGCACGGGTGCGGGCCACTTTCTCATCGGTGGCAGTGCTGTCCAAGCCCCATGCTGTATAAATTTGCCCATTAATCCGGCTGATCGTGCGTTTATCCCGAAACCCCAAACGGCCAGCGATTTGTTCATTGGTCATGCCTGTCGCAATCATTTGGGCCACCACCTGTTCATTTGGCTCTAACCAGTCCATCGGTGCGTGCTCGTCACGGTGGCGAACTTGCTGCACGCGGGTTTCGATTTCGGGGTCAACATAACTGCGCCCGGCGATGGCATCTTTGAGCAGTGGCAGCAGCATTTCAGGCAGCAGATAATTGGATTTCCGCACATAGGCATAGTGGCTGAGGATGCGGGCGTGCAGAAAGGCCCGATAGTAAGCATCATCGTCTTGGATGGAATAAAACACAATCGGCAAGCGGGGAAACTCGCGGCGGATAGCGACGGCGGCCTCAATGCCATTCATTTGCCCAGCCAATGCCACATCCATCAAAATGACCTGCGGCGGCTCATGCGTAAAACAGAAATCAACAGCCGCCTCACCAGTGGTACAGGCCGAGATGACTTGGATTTCGCCTGTGACTTCAAAACCAAATCTTAAGCCGTCTTGCAGACGTAGATTATCCTCAACCAGCAGCATATTCATCATATTCGTAGCCTAACATACCTATCAAAGCGTCGGCAAGCACTTGGGTGCAACTATCTCTACACCTAAGCCGTCGAATCCAAGTGTCACGTTTCAGTATAGTGGCTTTTACGATAACCAGTGCGTAAGGAGCACTCACTGATGAAAGTCAAAATGATTTTGCCTGCCCTAACCGAAGCCCAAAGCCCCTTTTTTCGCCCGATTAAATACTCACTTTTCCCGCCACTGGGCCTTGCCACCCTTGCGGGCTATTTGGATGTAAATGACGAGGTTGATTTACAGGATGAGCATGTGGAAGTTCTCAATCTGGATGACGAACCAGAATTGGTCATTATTCAGGTCTACATTACCTCCGCCTATCGTGCCTATCAAATCGCCGATCACTATCGAGCGCAAGGGGCCTATGTCATCTTGGGTGGATTGCATGTCACCTCCCTGCCGGATGAAGCCGCCCAACACGCCGACAGCATTTTTCTTGGCCCCGGTGAAGATACCTTTCCCGCGTTTTTGCAGGATTTTCGACAGGGCCACCCCGCCAAACGCTATGAATCCAAAATCCGCACGCTGATTGGCCTGCCCCCCATTCGCCGCGATTTGATTAAGCGTCATCTGTATCTTGTCCCCAATTCAATTGTGGTATCGCGCGGTTGCCCACATAGCTGTGATTTTTGTTATAAAGATGCCTTTTTTCAGGGAGGCAAAGGCTTTTATACCCAAACGGTTGATGATGCGCTGGCGGAGATAGAACGGCTGCCGGGACGCCATCTCTACTTTTTAGATGACCATCTTTTTGGCAATGCCCATTTTGCCAGCGAACTTTTTGAAGGGATGCGCGGCATGGGGCGGCTGTGGCAGGCGGCGGGTACGGTACAGTCCATTTTAAAACCACGCTTGTTGGAAAAAGCAGTCGAGGCGGGGTTGCGAAGTTTGTTCGTCGGTTTTGAAACGCTTAATCCCGACAGCCTGTTGGAGCAAAACAAGAAACAAAACCTCAATCGAGACTACACCGCCGCCATTCGTCGTTTGCATGATCTGGGGGTGATGGTGAATGGCAGTTTTGTGTTTGGCATGGACGCGGACGACGAAAGCGTGTTTGACCGTACCGTAGAATGGGCTATTTCACAGGGCATCGAGACCGCAACCTTCCATATTCTGACCCCCTATCCCGGTACCGCCTTATATGAACGAATGGCGGCGCAAAATCGTATCCTGCATAGCAATTGGGATTTGTATGATACACGCCATGTCGTCTATCGGCCCGCCAAAATCAGCCCCGAAGCATTGGAAGCGGGATACTGGCGAGCCTATCAGGAGTTTTATCGTTGGTCGGCAATTTTAAAGGGCGCGGCTACTAAAGATACTCTAACAGGCAAAATGCGCCATATCGCCTATGCAGGGGGTTGGAAGAAATTTGAGCCGATGTGGGACGCCATGATTCGCCTTAAACGGGTGGCCCGGATGCGTCCGGTCTTGGAAGGCGTGTTAACTGGCTTTGGTCAACATCGGCCCACGCAAAAACGCCTTGGCCTCACGCATCAAGCACCGGAGAAGGCATAACGTAGCGAGAGGCAGGTAACGCCGCCATCCATCTTTTCAAATTCACTCAGCGGGATTTCGATCACCCTCAGATAATAACGGTGTGCCAAATCGCGTACTATAGGACTGCCCGCGTGGATGAGTACAGCATCATTGAGCGGTAAAACATGTCCGCCATGTTTCTCGGCTTCTGGGACAACGTAGACATCGGCAAAATCAAAAATGTAGTCGGTCTCAAAATCGGGAGATTGGATAATCACTCCGGGGGTGAGTTCGGTGATCCCGGTTTTAAGGTGTAGCACCCCCCCCACATTGACAAAATCCACTCGCAGCGAGGCATCATAATCTTGTAGGGCATTCTTTAACACGGACGCCCCTTGCCAATTGGTGCGTTGTGAAAGGCCGATGAGAACGCGATCCGCACAAAACAGGACATCACCGCCATCCAAAAATTCGTCGTCTTGCATTTGAACGACAGGCTGATGACTGAAGGCTTGCTGGATGGCGACTGTTTCACCCCGCCGTGAACGCGCACCCGGCTGGGTGATGACTACCAGATCACCATAGATGACGGCAGCATCTTCCACAAAACAACCGTCAGGATACGCCTCATCACCGGAGAGGAGAGTGACTTTGAGGCCGCACCAACGTAGCGCTTCACAATAGGCCGCATGTTGCGTTAGGGCCAATTCAAAATCGGGTGCGCCAAGCTGTTGGGTGGTGATGCCCTTACCCATATTTGGGGTCGGAACGCGGACGAGAGCATGAGTAAACGTGTTATATGGCATATCATCTCCCTTTCATCCACCCAACAGCAAGATTCATTTGTTTGTGATTACATCATTCCGGGCAGTAGCGCGTAAAATTCGGTGGCCCGTACTACGTCATCCAGCGATACTTGGTCAAGAACGGTGTGGGCATGAATTTCATCCCCCGGGCCAAAACCAATACTCGGAATCCCAGCCTTGCCACACCAATAGGTGCCATTGGTTGAGAAGTCCCATTTGCCCGTCTTGGGTTCCCCACCCCACAACGCCTTGGCGGTTTTGACCCCGGCTTGTACAAAGGGGTTGGATTCCTCAAGCAGCCATGCCGGATAGATTTTTTCAAGCGGGAACACAAAGCCAGTATAGCTGGGTTCTTCATAGAGCAACAAATCAACTTTAATGTCGGGCTGATCTCCCACCACCTGCCGCACCTGTTCAATCACAGCTTCGGGGGTTTCGCCCCATGTGATACGACGGTCAATGTAGATAATGGCTTCATTCGGCACGGCATTAATGCTAGGGGTCGTGACTTCCATATCGGTCACGGTGATGCGACCATGCCCCAAAAACTCGTGATCGCCCAACTGCGGTTCCATATCCCGAATGGCCTCGATCACGGGCAGCATCTTATAAATCGCGTTGTCTCCCAAGAAATTGCTGGCGGCGTGGGCGCTTTTGCCTTTGGCGGTGACTTTCATCTCGACACGGCCCTTATGCCCACGATAGACCATCATCTTGGTTGGTTCTCCCACCACCACAAAATCGGGTTTAATGCCTTCGGTCTCAACAAAGGCATTGGGGGCACTGCCGTCGTTCCATTCTTCCATATTGCCAAAATAATAAGCCGTGAAGCCTTTCAGCAACCCTAATTTATGGGCAATCGCCAAGCCATAGATCATGCCGGGAGTGCTGCCTTTTTCATCACAGGCCCCGCGTGCATACAAGATACCATTTTCAACCTTGCCCTCGAATGGATCCCATTTCCATTCCGCTGGATCGCCGATGCTCACGGTGTCAATGTGGCTGTCATAGAGCAGTTTTTTCGGGCCATTGCCAATCTGCCCAACGATATTGCCCATTTTGTCGAACCAGATACGCTCAAAACCGAGCTTACGCATCTCAGCCGCACAGCGTTCCCCAACATCTTTAATTTGGCTTTCCATACTGGGGATAGCGCAAAGCTCCCGCATGAATTGGATAATGACATCGCGGTTTTTTCCGACTTCCGCTTTAATCGCTGCAACCACAGCTTGTGTATCGGTCATAGTAGCTTTCCTTTTGATTTTCACGTATTTAATTCAGACCACAGTGCCACATCAAAATGGGCCAATGTGGGGATTACCTTATCTGCAATACTGAGACGTGGATCGCCAGCAAGTGAAGAGTCGGGCACGCAGACACATTTCATCTCAGCGGCTTTGGCAGCCAACAGCCCACGAAACGAATCCTCGAATACGAGACATTTTAGACGGGACACACCTAATTTATCAGCGGCACTTAAATAGACGGAGGGGTTGGGTTTGCCATAGGGTTCATGTTCCGCCGAACACAGCACAGTGAGGTATGGCCCGATGTCTAACCGTTCGACTACACATTCAATCAGTTCCATATAGGACGATGATGCGATTGCCATTGGGATATTCTGGGTCTGCATGAAACGCAGTATTTCCATAACGCCTGTTTTGGCCTCACCGCGCTCTCGGACGAGTTCTAGATAGCGCGTTTTAATGGCGTCCTCAATCTCTTTTTTGGAATAATGATTCCATGACTGGTAGCGATACCAAAATTCGACGACTTCGTCCAAACGCAGGCCCATTGTTTTGGTGCAATCCTGCTCGGTGAGATGGAGGCCCACTTTGGCAAAGGTGGTGATTTCCGCCTCCTGCCAAAAAGGTTCGGAATCAATGAGCAGGCCGTCCATATCAAAGATGACTGCTTCGATCATGCTGTTCCTCAATTTCGTCGGTAATGCCCTCTAGTTCCAGTTCTTCAATCGAGGGAACTTGATGGTAGGTGTCTATTTCTTCGTAACTTTCGAGAATGTCGTCCAGTTGCAGCATGAGGCGGTCAATGCTTTCGCCCAATTGGTCAAGTTTGCGGCGCGTTTTGCTGGTATTAAAACTGACGACTTTTGCCGGGATGCTGGCTTGCAAGTTTAAGGCTTCTTCAATTCGGCTGACCAGCCACTGCCGCGATTCTGCCATCGTTTTAGCTTCTTCGGAATCCGGATTTTTGTACAAAGTAGCGATTTCGTCAATGTCTTCCAGTTGCTCCACTAAGGCAACAATTCTGCCACTGAGTTGCTGTGTTTGGCTCAAAATATCGTAACTGGTCGAACCGCGAATGTTGCGAGTTGCCCGTACCACCAGCCGTTCGGTAGACAGCATCCGGTCATAATAATCATAATTCTTCTTATGCACATGCCCGCGCAGTATATCGCGCACCTGCCGATAGGTCGTGTTGATTTGGGGGTCACTGTAATAAATCCGACGTAAACGCCGCAGTCGGGTATCTGTAGTATTCGAGGCCGTTGGCAAGTCCAAAATCATTAGCAGTTGGTCGAATAATGCTTTGATACCCTGCCACAGCAATTTGATAAAGCCGGGTTGACGTTCATGTTCAGCCATAGAATTCTCCCCACGATGGACGGCTATCAGTATGCCGTCTGTGCCAGAAATTTACCAGACGGACTCTGATCATTTGCGAATCGCCACTTGCGACAAAGCTATAACAATGGTATATATAAGGGAGTAGGGAATGCCCCATTAGCTCAGTGGATAGAGCGTTGCCCTCCGGAGGCAGAGGCCCGCGTTCGAGTCGCGGATGGGGTACAGCTATGTAGTTCTGACAAACAGCCAGCAGGAGCAATCTTGCTGGTTTTCGTTTCCATACGGAGGCCGCAAATCCATTATTGGGCAGGTAAAAAATGCTCAACTAGATCCAAGAGGTCTTCTGGAAGAAAGGGTTTGGCTAGGAAGGCATTGCAACCAAAACCTTTGGCAAGTGCCACAGATTCTTCATCCGCTTGGACAGTTACGGCAATGATGGGTAGCGCTTCTGCTGGTTGTTGGCGTCGCAGACTGAGCACGACGCTCCGCCCGTTAACATCAGGTAGATTAATATCCATCAAAACCAGATCAGGCAGGCTGGCACGTGCCCAACGAGCACCTTCCATGCCGCTTTTAGCATGATGCACTGTATACCCGGCAGCCTCTAAGATATGTATCATAAAATCAGCTGTATTCTGATTATCTTCAACCAATAATATCGTAGACATACTCTGACTCCTTTAAAATAAATCTTTTCTAAAAAACGGTATCAAAAAATGGGGTTGCGAACAATGCCATCAATCACTAAGGTTGCCGCACCACGTACACAGGCATCTGTCGTTTGCGACGATATAGCTAAGGCGACCATACGTGATAAATCGTTTAAGGCTTCAGCGGCGATGATTTTGCCAATCGTCGGCAATAAATAGTGCCCAGCGAGGATCAGTTCGCCACCCAAAACAATCAGTTCCGGATTGAAAATATTGATAAGATTTGTGATGCCCGATCCGAGGTGTAGGGCGATCTCTGACAGAGTATTAAGCGCAAGTTGATCCCCTTGGTTGGCGGCTTCTACAACCACCTCCATCGTAATCAAATCCAGATGGTGATGTACAAGGTCAGGAATACGCGACGGCGCACCTGCGTTTAATGCCTTTACTACACCTCGCACAACGGCAGGTGTCCCAACAAGGGTCTCCCAACAGCCTCGCCGCCCACACCCACACAGTTCACCGCCGGATTCCACAATGATATGCCCAACTTCGCCTGCGAATCCGCCGACGCCTCGATAGAGTTGGTTATTAAGCATCAGTCCACCACTCATCCCGACGCCTGTACCCAGAAATAAGAAATCGTGGTAGCCCTTTGCCACACCAAAGTAGTGTTCACCAAGCGCGGCAGCATTGCCATCGTTCTCAATATAAAACGGCATAGCAAACTTATTCGCCCATAATTCACGAAAAGGCACATTACGCCAATGCAGATTTGGCGCATAGACCAACGTACCCTCAGTTCGGTCTACTAGACCGGGAACCACCAAGCCAATCCCTAACGGCTTGAGCTTATGGGCTTGTGAGGTTCGCAGCGCGGCATAAATCAGTTCTTCGCCAAGCCGGATAACCGAAAGCTGATCAGCATCATGCGCGAACGAGACCTGCTTTCGCCAGAGGGTTTGGGCGGTAAAATCAGTTAGAATCGCTGTGATATAACCAATATTGATTTCCAATCCAACCACACTGCCGCCATAGGGATTCAATTCCAATAGAACGCCGGGTCGCCCTCTCGACGCATCTTCTTCTAACCCAACCTCACGCACAAAACCTGCTACCATCAAGTCAGCAACTAAGGATGAAATAGTGCTGCGATTTAAGCCCGTTCGTTGTGCGAGACTAGCGCGTGATTGGGATGATTCAGACAACAGCAGATTCAAAATCAGGGCGCTGTTAAGCTGTTTAACTAGACTAAGATCGGCACCGCTCGGTTTCATTATTCCTCATCAAATTCGTTGCATTTCAAAACAAAATATAGACGGTAATCTGTTTTTTGTCAAGCAAGATGTGGTTCAAGAAATAATTATATAATATTATATCTGATTTCTTAAATTTTAGAGAGTGGTTTGGCGCAATCTTAAATTTTCTAATCGCTAGAGTCTATTCACAGCTTGATTTAGGGGTTTTAAGTAGTAGAACGAGTTATCTTGAGAAATTTATGCTTGCCGGCCTGTTCCAACGGACGCCCTCTAGAATACTCTCTAAACCCAATCACTTGACAAAATTTGATTTTGTTGTTTTAATAAACAAAATCGCGTTATTCCAGTCCTCATTGCATCCTCCGCGATAAAATTCACAAGTGTTTATGGGAGACAGTCCATCTCCCGCAAAGCTTTTTAGGAGGAACAGGACATGAAGGAATTGTTTCGTTTTGTTAGTATTTTGGTGTTAGTAGCCGTCGCGTTACTAACTATAGGCCCCTCCAACACTCCGACACACGTCCGTGCTCAAGATGACACCTTTACTCTAGCGTGGATTCCAAAAGCGCTGAACAACCCGGTCTTTGAACTGGGGCGCGACGGCTGCATGAAAGCCGCCGAGGAATTGAGCGCATCCACCGGCAAAAAAGTAGAATGTCTATATATGGGGTCGGTGGCATCTGACATGGCCGAGCAAGCACGTGTAATCGAAGATGCGGTAGCCCAAGGCGTAGATGCCATCGCGGTGAGCTGCAACGACCCGGACGGCTGCATTGATCCGATTCAGTCCGCAATCGAAGCGGGCATCCCAGTCATGACTTGGGACTCGGACTCCCCCGACTCAGGTCGT
>JAJTXY010000028.1 GCA_021463865.1 Anaerolineae bacterium | reverse complement strand
AGAGAAGGCCATGAATCCGCCATTTCGTAGGGACGCAACAGGTTGCGTCCGTACCCCAATCTGCACGTGCTTAGGGGAATAAGCCCTGTGGCAAAGGCCTAAACAAAATTCGGGATGACTCATGTTTGTTGTCATTTTGCGAAGTTGATTTATGAGGCCGCCGGGACTGCTGTAGCGTTGGCGGATTCCTTCAAAAACGAAGCGATGGTGTCGGCGGTGCGCTTGGTATAGAGCCAGACCATGCCCGGTTTGACATCTGTGCTGCAAATAACCGCCAGCGACATCAGATAGGGGTCTTGAATCTCGACCACATACACGCCGCTGCGATTGCCTTCCAGATAGACCGCATTAAATTGATTTTCGTCCAGAATCCGCGCTAAGGTGTCGGTGGCGGGATGTTCAACCGACAGGGCACGGGTCAGCAGCACCAAGTCATAATCTTCGAGTGCCCCCGACGCCCCTGCCAAATTGCCGTCGCCGTCAATCAGGCCGACAAAATGGGCACGAATATGCCCAAACAGAGTCGCCAATTCGTTGTTGATGCGTTCAAACTGCTGACGATTGAGGAGCAAGGTCGCCGGACGAGTAGCCGGATTGATTTGGCGCTGACGGTCACGGACAGGAATTTTAGGCTGGTCGCCAGATTCGGGTTTGTCCTCTTTTTGGGTGCGTTTATATAAATCTATCTGACGCTCGATTTGCATCATCACAAACTGCATATTGATAGGCTTATGCAGATAATCACATGCCCCTAAACGCATCGCGGCGACGGCGGATTTTGCCGAAAGTTCATCATCAATCATGATGACCGGGGTACCGGGTCGCAAGCCCCCCACTACCGCCAACAAATCCATGCCGCTTAAATCTGGCAGGCGGGTCTCAGTAACAACCATTTGAAACTCGCCAAGCAAAATCTCGCTCAGGGCGTCTTCAAATGTCCCCGATTTGACGGTCAAATAATCCTCGGTGGATTCCAACATATCCGAGAGGTCACTTAACAGCTTTTTGTCTTCCCCCACCAATAAAACGCGACCTTTCAATGATTTGGCGGTTGTGGTCATGTCTCAGTTCCTCATGCAGAGCTTACGATGATGGGGTCTCACGCCCCAGTATGGCTTTTGGGTCTACCAACATGAGCAGTCGGCCTTCGTGAATGATCCCGGCGGTGTCCAACTGCTCAACATATAGAGTCACTATCTGTTTAATTTGTTCCACCAGCAGTGCGGCTTGTTGACGACCCTGCCGAATAACAATCAATGGGGCTGACAGGGGTGGAAGGTCTTTGGCTCGGCCCACCCGCACCCGATAATCTATTACCGGGGTGACATGCCCCCGTACATTCGCCACCCCCAGCCAATCACTCGGCATATTGGGGACAGGGCTGACAGCGATCAGGGGAATAATTTCACTCACCACCTCAATCGGCAGACCGAATTGCTGCTCCCCCATTTCGAAGACCACCAGAGATAGCCGCATATCGCCCTCACGAATGGGGTGGACTCGATTGTTTACTACGTTCGGCGTTTAGCCATAACACCATTTCGATATGGGGGACAGCGGTTGGCACAAGGCTGATTTCATCCATAATCTTGCCCATCTTGGCCCGCAGCGCAACCGTCGCATTTTCAGGACTGGCGTCCGCTAACCAAGGGGCATCACAAACTACTTGAATTCCGACATCAATGCCCTGTCGCAAGCCATGTAGATTAATGACCTGTCGTTGGCCCGCGTTTAAAATGACCCCCACCAGCGAGGCCACTGCACTTGCCACTTGTGCGCGGCTGGCCGTGTTAAAACCCAAAAGTGAAGCAGCCCGACGTGCAATATTGCGGGCCAGCATCACATCCATGCTGTCTTCTACTTGAATCACCATCACCGGGGGAATTTTGACGCGCTGTCCTTCTGACATAAATTGCTAGAGCATATCCTTCATTTGAAAAAGGTGGATAACACTATTCGATCAGCCCTAGCTCACGTAAGGTATCCAGCAGATGCTCCCCGGCAAAAATATCTTTGGGGATATAATCGTCTGCTCCCGCCTGCAATCCTGTCATCGTATCTTTGGCACTGCTTTGTTCGGTTAACATAATCACCGGAATATCTTTGGTATCCGGGTTACGCTTCAGCCGCCGACACACTTGATAACCGTCCATTGAAGGCAAGTTGATGTCCAAAACAATTAGGCGGGGGGGATTGATCATCGCTTCACGAATCGCCTCCGGCCCATCTCCGACTACCTGTACTGTTAATCCTGTATTTTCTAGTGTGTGTTTAATCTGTTCAGCCTGTGTCGGGCTGTCTTCCACTAGCAATACATCGTGAGCCATGTATCACCTCAATTCTGCCTGAATTGTACACCCGTCTGCCCAATGCCATTTATGCTTTTGGGTTATAGTCTTCTAACGCGACGGTTTCAGTATTTCAACCTTTTGAACCCATCCTAACGATAATGATTGCCCACCTGCACCAAGTGGGTGATCGCCCGACCAATTTCTCCAACTGGCAAAATATACTCGGCGGCACCACGTTCCACCGCTGCCCCCGGCATTCCATAGACCACGCAGGTTTCTTCATTTTGCACAATCGTGCGGGCGCCATAGGCAAAAAGCCGCGCCATCGCCTCCGCCCCATCATCCCCCATGCCTGTCAGCAATACCGCAATGACTTTGCGACCATAAACAGAAGCCGCACTGTCAAACAAGGCATCTACTGAGGGCTGATGGCGATAGTGGCCTTTTTCGGGAATAAGCTCCACCCGCCCCTCCGGAGAAAGCTGCATGTGATAGCCACCGGGGGCAAGCCAGACCTCACCCGGCTCTGGATATTCACCTTCGAGAGCCAACCGCACGGGTAAGACACAGCGCCGTCCCAGCCAATTGGCAAGGCCGGGCACAAAATCGGCGGATAGATGTTGGGTGACGAGGATGGGCAGCGGAAAATCTTCGGGCAGATAGCTCAAAACTTGGGTTAAGGCCCCCGGCCCGCCTGCACTTGCCCCAATCACCACTATTTCGGGTAAATGATGGGTGTCGGCTTGGATATTGGGCAGCGAATCTAACCGCTGTTCTAGCTGATCTAATGAGCGCCGCCGCACGACGGAGACCCCGGCCATCAATCGCAGTAAGCGTAGATATTCCGTGCGTTTGGCCTCGTCTTGCGGAGAAGCGGTCGGTTTATCAATCGCCGCCAATGCCCCCGCTTCAATCGCCAGCATTGCGTAATCTACTTCACGCTGCCCCAACCCGGCTGAAACAACCACAATCGGTGTTGGGGTATTCGCCATAATATGTTGGGTGGCCTGCAAGCCATCCATATTGGGCATCTGGATGTCCATACTAATGACATCCGGACGGAGTTCTTCCACCAAGCGTAGGGCTTGCACTCCGTCCTCGGCCTCACCTATCACCATCAAGCCCGGAATATTGTTTATCAAATCTACAAGGAAGCGCCGCGTGGTCATCGAATCTTCAACCACCAGCACCTGCACCATTGACATTGTTTCCATAGGACCCTATTTGCCTCATCTCTTATCTAAGATGGTTTGTCTGATCTAATTTTTACTGTCCAGCCCTATCCAAATTTATCCCACATAGGTATTGAATGACTATAATACGGCAAAGGCGTTTTTTTATGCCAGCATTCTTTATTCTTCTATAAATAGGGGACTTGCACGATGGGATTGCGCATTGGCTGTCCAGTCTGCCGCAGCCGACTAACCATTGATCTGCGAAGTGGACTGGTCTATTGCAAAGAATGTGGCTATCAGCCCATACGGGAATGGCAAAACCTGCCACCTGCCGAAGCCCGCATTCAACTTCATCCACTGACCCTCAAGGGCCAAACAAAAGCCAAAGGGAAAATGATTGAATGCCCCAACTGTGGTGGGGATGACCTTGAACCTGTTCCCGGTCAGTCCATGATCCACTGCCCCACCTGTGGCACAAAATATCCCATTAAGGCCTATAAATCGAAGTCAAGCAATAAAATACCTCATGCCGAAAAATCTTTGCGGGCAGTGTTGATGGAGCGGTATGGAAAAGTCGTTCAATGGGATGTCACGGGGCGGGTTATGGACTGCACAAGCTGTGGAGCGCAATCTATCATGCCGCCCGAAGATTTAAATGAACGCTGTCCATTTTGCGACTCCCAATTTGTGATTGTCCATGACGATGAGGGGAAATTGGATGCCCCCACCAAAATTATCCCCTTTAAAATTACTGCCCCTAAAGCGAGGTCTTTGGTAGATGCAAAAATCAACAGCAGCCTCAGCCGCTTTTTGCATGACAAAATTGCGCGGGTCACGGGCAGTCCAGTATTTTTGCCATTTTGGGTTTTTGAAGTCACTACCGAAGTTCACTGGCGCTATCCACAGGGAATTGTGGCCCCCGGGATGGAAAGTTTTGTTCATCCTTCCGAGCCAGTGTATGCCGCCATTGCCAATCAGGATATTGTGCCCCATCTACTGCCGTATGATTTGACGGAACTGTGCGACTATGAACCCGGTTATCTCGCCGGAATTCGCGCACAACTATGTCAGATTGATATGGTGCAGGCCGTCACCCCAATTGTGAAAAAGGCAGTCGAACAAGCTAAAAAAGAGGTCAAGAGCAAACGCCCCCGCAGCATCTCGGCCTACAGCAACAGTGCAGCCGAATTTCCTCGGCGGGCTTATCTTAATATCGAAACCTATGTACCCCGCGTGGCCTACGAATTTATACTACTGCCGATCTGGGTTATTTTGCTGCACGAAGCCGACGATGACATCCGTCGCGCATTGGTCAATGGGCAGACAGGTGAGGTGTATGTAGATGGATTTAGTTTATGGGGGCGTAGCCAAAATGGACAGTGATAGAACATAGTCGAGGCGGCTTTGAATCAACCGCCCCCTAGAAAAACAGCCTCTACTGGGATTGCGAATCCACCCACTCGGCGATAGCAGTTATCAACCAGTCAGAATATTCAGTATCGAAAAGGTCGGTGCCATGCCGAGAACCGCTGAAAAGTCGTACCAGCGCATTGCCGTCGGTTAAATCGAACAGGGTCGTAACTGCGATGGCACTTTCTCTGTCGCTACGAGCCGAGACCAACATCAAGGGCCGATCTGCATTGGCTTCTACAGCATCTTCGGTGGTCACGCTGCGAAAATTAAGACCGGGGGAAAGCGCCACTGCCGTGCGGATTTTTTCATCGTTGGCCCAACCGCGTATTGCCAAATTGCTGCCGATGCTCGCCCCGATCAGCGAAATGGCGTCAGGGTTGATACCTTCCTGTCCGCGTAGCCAATCAATCCATGCTTGCACATCTTCTTCGGCCAATGCCCAATCGGTTGAGCCATCTGTTTCACCATGACCGCGTAAATCCACATTGAGCACCGCCATGCCGTAATCATCCACCAGCACGGGCAGCAATATTTCCCAATCATCGCGCCGTCGTCCCAGCATGTGCATCAGGATAACGGCGGGGACGGGTTCTTCACTTTCTGGTCTATAAAAATCACCCACCAAGACCAACCCATCACTGGCTTCCAGTTCAATTCGTTGGGCTTCTGGGAGCGCATGGGCAGTGGAGGCAGGTGAAATCAACCCTACCAAAAGGATACAAACCAGCACAATCCATTTTCGCATGAGCCTATCCTTTCGAAAAAATCACGAGTTTCTGGCGATAGTAGGCCACTACTGATACAATTTTCCTACTATTCTCCTGTTCAAGGGATTTGAGGATGCCATTCCGTACTGTACTGCTTGATACCGATGACGTGCTCTATATCCATCCTAAACCCGACCGACATTTACAAGATTACTTGGCGGCCTATGATTTACAACCCCGTCATCCGAAAGTTGTTCAAAAAGCCCTCAAAGCAGCCCATTTTGATGTATTGCATGGACGAATCAGCCGAGAGGATTATTATGACGCCATTTTGACATTTCATGGCCTCCCCCAACAGGCCCTATCTTATGGGCGATCCGTTTTATTGGCGGATGCCGCCGCCATCCAATCTATTGCGGGCGCGGTGGAGATTTTACTAGAATTACGGGACCGCGGGGTAGCCATTGCCATCGCTGCCAACACCGAACACCCAACCGAAGATTTAGTGACTTGGTTGGAGGATGCTGGCTTTCCACGTGATTTATGGTGGATGGTGTTGACCTCATGCGAAATTGGTCTTACCAAACCCGATCCCGCCTTTTTTAAGGTCGCGCTCCAAACCAGTGACATCCAACCCGATGAGGTGCTGTACGTAGGCCGCGATTTTTATGAATTATCCCTTGTGGGCGAACAGGGCATCATGCCAGTCGCGTTTCAACCCGATAACCCTGAAAACATCGGCGGATCGAATATCATCCATTCCTATGAAGAACTTTATGAGTTGATAGTGGGCTAGGCTGGCATATTATTGCCTGACGCATTGCCGCCGTGCCCTTGTCGCCTCAGAAGCCTATCGTGTATCCTGAAGGCTCGATTTTTATTCCCTTGGCGAAACTCAAATAGCTTGAATGATGATGACACGGAATTATTAAAGTCACCGTATAAACCAGCCAAGACGAAATTCGCCATAATGCTCTTACCAGAAATTTCATGAAACAACCAAATCTCAAACTTCTCCCCGTTCTTGTTTGCCTGCTCATCGTGGGGACTCTGATGCCACCCACTGTCCACGCCCAAACTCCATTAGAGACGGTGCTCCAGCGCGTCAAAGACTATTTTGCCCAGCAATTGGGGCGCAACTATACGTTGGTCAACTACACCTATCAGTTGACAACATGGCAAGATTCCAGCCTCGGTTGTCCACAAGCCGGGGTAAGTTATGTACAAGGCGAGGTGCAGGGGTATATCTGGCAGTTTACCATTGACCAAGACCCGACCACCTATGAACTACACAGCGATGTGAATGGCAATACCGTTGTGTTATGCACTCCCATCAACCGGATGGTGGCAATTGGCTATCGCAGCTATCAAAACACAGCATTTATCATTGACTACCCTGAAACGTGGCAAGTTGGCGCGAGTGAAGACCTGTCACTGGTCATTATCTCACCCGACGGCACGAAAAATTGTGCCAACCCTCTCATCGAAATTCAGCACAAAGTTGGTGTTGGCAATGCCGATTTGCTGCTCAATGAGGCCATTCGAGAAGCGGGCTTTGTCGAAGATTTGCAAGCCCCCAACGCGATTGGAGCCAGCACCGCCCTGACCGCGCAATATAAAGCAATTTGTGGCGAGGTTGTCCATCAATTCCACACCACCGCCATTCCGGTGGGTGTGGAAGGCGACGGCTATGTTATTCTGCAATCCGCCCCACTGGAACAATATGAGGGGTGGGCAGGCAACTTTTTGGCGATTTTGGATTCCTTTGAATTTTCGACGGGCCAAGTCGCTCCTGATGGTACACCCGTTCCAACTGGAAATACGGCCCAATTGTTGGCGGGGTATCCCTTCGCCCATGTGTTTGCTAATGATGTTTATCTGGGATCGTATGTTTATTTACCGGGGTATGGTGTCACCAACAATGCCCGTCGGGATCGCCGGGGGTTGAATTTTTCGCCGAATGCTCAATATCTGGCCTATTTTGAACTGCTGGAAAATGGCAATCAACGCTTAGAGGTGTCGGATACAGGCAAACGCAGCGTCATTTTTGCCAATCCTGTCGCCACCAATTTCCCGGCAAGCTGGTCAATCACTGGGGAACGTATCGCCTATTTAACGCCCACTGACCAAGCAGGTACACTCGCCATCAATACTGCCCTACCCGATGGAGATGATAAGCAGATACTAGGGACTGTGCCATTCACCGAGGGCTGTGAAGATGAGATTAGCCCCTATATAGCGGAACGCCTGTATCAGCGCGAAACTGGGCCATATGGCAACCCGTTTAGTTTTGACTGGCTGCCCGATAATCGTTTTCTATACACGACCTCCTGCGCAGGGGAAGGCTTGGCGATTTGGAATCCCGCCGATAACACCTCGCTCAATTTGGGGTCAGATTTACGCCATGCAGTTCTATCACCTGATCGTCAGCAGTTGTTGGCGCTGGCAGGCAATCAAACGGTGCTTATCAATATGACAAACGGTGAGCGCACCGAAATTGCCATGTTGGATACCCCTGACCAACTAGCATGGGCCGCCAACAGCAGCAAATTTTATTACACCACCTATGCCGCTTCTGGTCAGCCATTTGAGGTCAGTGATCCCACCCTCCAAGAACGCGCCGAAGAACAATTAGGTATCTTTCCCTATCTGTCAGTATTGAATATCGTATCCATCGTCGAATATGACCTTAGCAGCGGCACAGCAATCCCCATTTGGCAGGGGCAAGGTTATGCCATTGGGAAACTCACCGTCGCGCCCAATCAAGCTGGGATTGTCTTTAGCCTTATCCCCAGTGACCGTGACATGATATTGGGGTTCGCACAAAATGTGGATACTACCCAATTGCGTTTTGCCATGCCGGAAACGAAGCTATATTTCCTTGCGCCGGGGTCAACCGAGCCGAGCCTAATTGCCATTTCGTCGCAACCAACTTTTGGGCAGGCCATCCCATCCGCCGCGCCACCGCAGCCACCAACAGTACCCCAGTAAACAGGAGGGAAGACTATGCAATGGAGGCGTTTTAGCGACCCTCGTGAATTTTTGCAGTATACCGAGGCGTTTTTGATGCAGCGGGAAGCCGAGCACAATTTAATTTTCGGCCTGACCAATACCCTGATCCACGACCCGGAAGTTTACCCGCAATTTTATTTAGCAGTGGTTGAGAATGCGGGCAAAATCGTCCTAACGGCAATTCGTACCCCGCCGCATAACCTGATTATTTCGCATGTCGCCCACCTCGACGCCCTCACCGTCTTGGCAAATGATGTGCAGAGCGCCTATGGTATCCTGACGGGGGTGATTGCGACTGTTCCAATTGGTAAAACCTTTGCGGATTTATGGCAAGGCATGACCCACCAACCCTATCGGCTCAACATGCGCGAACGTATCTATCAGCTTTCGCATGTCAACCCGGTGACAGGTATCCCCGGCTCATTTCGAGTTGCCACCCCCCATGACCGACTGCTGTTGATTCAATGGTTCGCGGCCTTCCGTCAAGAAGCGATGGGGGTTGTGGATAATTCGGATGTGCCGCAACTGGTAGATCGTTATTTCGTCTCAGAGACCCGCAAAATATATTTATGGGAACACGACGGCGAGGTGGTTTCGATGGCAGGGCGAGGCGGCCCTACCCCCAACGGCATCCGCATTGGGCCAGTGTATACACCGCCCGAATTTCGCAAAAAAGGTTACGCCAGTGCCTGTGTCGCCGCTCTCAGTCAATTGCAATTGGATACGGGACGTAAATTCTGCTTCCTCTATACCGACCTTAGCAACCCGACCTCCAATCATATCTATCAAGAAATTGGCTATGAGCCGATTTGTGATGTGGACGAATATCGCTTTGACGCGCCCGTAAATTCCTAAGGGCGACTTTTATGCCGTTTAACAAAATACGACGGAATAAGACTTCGTAGGGGCGGGTCGCCGTGCCCGCCGTCTTTTGGGATGACACAGGGCCAATCCCCTACGCAAATATCCATATTGAATCGTTAGAGTGCATGAAGGTCGCCCCACCCCATTATTTCTAAAATTTGGCAGTAAATGGCAGTGCCTTGTCTCGTGTTGGCAGTGCGTTTTGGGTCATGATGACAGCATCGGTTCAATTCAATTTGATCTGCCGGATCAGGAGAATTTTAGATGGCTCAACAGGCAACTCTAACTCGTCAAACCGGAACGCTCAATCTATTCAAACTGCTGTGGCGGGGGGATGCTGCACTTACCCTAATTTCGGGTGCCTTCATCATCTTCGCCACCAGTACGGTCATTGATGCACTGGGAATGTCCAGCGGTGCCGATGTCATGCTGCGGGTCGAAGGGGGTATCTTCAGTCTCTATGCCCTTTGGCAGTTGTGGGTAGCCCGTGAGGGCACTCTTACCCCACGTAATTTCAAAATCGCCCGCTTCGTGATGCTGTTGATGGGAGTTGATTTCCTAATTGCCCCATTAGTGGTGGAATTCAATACATTCGGTGTCGCAACCTCGCTTGCGATGGGTATCGGCGGTGGGGTATTGGCGTTCATCTGGCATCTAGCCCTCCGCGAAAATCGCTAATATGCGATAATACGTGGGATGGCGATGACGAGGGCGGTTTTCAATAATCGCCCTTTTTTCGGATAGACGAAACGATGCAGACCCTACTTTCCATACTCCAAATTTCTGCTTATTTCATTAGCTTAACCTTAGCAGGCTATTTACTGAGTCGGGGGCGCTTCCATCCGATTTCGGTGGCGGCGGCAGGGGTGCTCATCAGTTATGCCCTGATTCAGGCCAACTTATATTTGGGGCATGAATTTGGAGAACGAGTCGAATGGGTATCCCGCCTTTTATGGGTCGCCTATCCGCTGCCTGTCGCGCTCTGGACACGCATCGCCATCTTGCTGCGCCCCGGTGACCAATTGGCGCTTGATCGGGCATGGTGGACGCTGCTTATGCCGATTGCAATGGTGCTGGTGTTTGGTGGATGGGTCGGCCATGAACTGATGGATTTCCAGACCCATGACCCCGGCCCGCTTTTTTGGACATATGCCGTTTACAATGTCGGCGTGACAGGCATGGCGGCATGGTTGCTGCACCAAAATTTCAAAGCCACCACCCAACAAGACCGTGCCTATCGCCCTTTTAACGCACTGCGTCTGGCGGGTTTGGCTTACCTCGGCGGGATGATATGTTTGCTGCCGGGGTGGTTTTCAACCGCATTTGTGTTTGCCTTTGTTGTGGCTGATGTGATCATGTTCGGCATCGCCGCGATTGTCTATGATGCCGTCTCCGAAGGTCAGGCGGTGCGCCGTGATCTCAATTTTACTCTGCTAAAAGTGCTGCTGGCCCTGATTATCATCGTGACGCCTTGGGGCATCGCCCTCCTGAGTGCCGATACATGGACACCCGCCCTTGCGTTGGCTCTATTGGGCACACTCGCCGTGATTAGCTTGGGAATTCCGCTGGGAGGTCAAATCGAGCAGTTTTTGGATCGGTTGCTATTTAAATCTGATTCAAAGGATGCCGAAGCGCGAGAAGCGCTCCGTACCTTGATGCTCAACGAGGTACGCCGACCCGAACTCGCTCCTGCGATTGTCAGCCTTGACCACGCCGATTTTGTCCGACTGACTCGCCGCGCCCTCAGCCATATGCAAAATCTGCCACGTCTTGCCGCCAGCCCCCTCACCGATATGCAGATTGTCACCAAACGCCTCACTCACGAGGCCAATTCCATCCACCGTGCCCACGAATTGCGCCAAGTCTTGACCGAATGTATTGAAACCCTGCGTCCTCAATCGGCTGAAAAATTTGGTACGACAGATGAATGGCGGTTTTTTAATGCCCTCTACTATCCCTATGTGGTCGGCATCAGCCCCTATAAAAATCATACCGCTGGCGAGGATGTGGACAGTTCTATCACCAGCATGTTGAAGTGGTTTCAGATCAATGTGCCGCCGCGCACCCTGTATAACTGGCAAAATCGCGGGGCGGAGCTAATCGCGGAGTTGCTGCTCGAACGGGAAAATCAGGCGTAATGCCGCTGGCGGAAAATTTCATACAAAATCACACTGGCTGCCATCGCCGCGTTGAGCGATTCAGCCGAAACCATTGGAATCCGTACTCCCTGTGAAGCCAATGCACGGGCCTGTTGACTGGGGCCATGTGCTTCATTCCCGACGACCAACGCGACGGGGGCTGTCCAATCCACTTCAAAAATATGCGGTTCCCCGTCGGCGTCAGCAAGCACCATAGGCAACCCCAACTGCCCAATTTCGGCCCATGTCTGCTGTTGAATCGCCAGTCGGAAATGCGCCCCCATCCCACCGCGCAGCACTTTGGGGTTAAACGGGTCAACCGTATCCTGCGACAAGATGACCAAATCCACCCCCACCGCTCCTGCTGTGCGTAAGGCACTGCCAAGATTACCGGGGTCGCCAATACCATCCAAAATCAAGACTAGGCTCAAGGGCTGACGTGGGATGAGTTCGGGTAATGGGCAGACCGCCAACAACCCCTGCGGATTTTGGGTATCGCTCAATTTATTGAATAGGCTTGGGTCGGTTTCCAAGCATGGAATGTTCTGGGAGTGCAAGCGATTCAACAGGTCTGCTGATGGGGCTATTTTTAATGCTGCGTCGGGGCGATAAAGCACAAAATCCGGCTGCACCCCCGCTAAAAGGGCATCTTCTATCAGGCGCACACCTTCCAGTACACATTTTTGTTCCTGACGCCGCTGTTTGGCTTGGGTAAGCAGGCCACGCACCTGCTTGATACGGGTATTATCGGAGGAGGTAATCATGGGCAAAAATATCCGTTTTTTGTTCCAGCTATAGAAGCACAAAAAGGTGGAGGCAATCTCCACCTATTGTTTCGTCTATTTTACGCGATGTGGGCTAAGAGCGTTTTAGGCTTTAACCGACTTGACCAGCTTGCTGAACGTCTCGGGGTCACGCACCGCAATATCCGCCAGAATCTTACGATCTAGTTCGATATTATTCTTCTTCAGGGCGTCAATAAACACGCTGTATTTTACGCCATTGATGCGGGCAGCCGCGTTGATACGGGCAATCCACAGGCGGCGCAGATCACGGCGGCGTTGACGACGATCCCGATAGGAATACCACAGGCTTTTCATCATCGCTTCATTGGCACGGCGGAACAGTTTGTGTTTGGTGTCCCACTGGCCTTTGGTCAGTTTCAAAACTTTCTTGTGGCGACGGCGAGTGACGTAACCACCTTTTACACGAGCCATTCTCTAGTTACTCCTCAGATTTTCTTGCCTACAGCCTTAGGCTGGGGGGTTGGCTTTATATTTACGCAGATAGGGAGCCAGACGACGCACTTTCTTGATGTCGCTGTTATGGGTGACTTCAATCATATTGTCGAAGTCATCCTTCACGCGGGCAGACTTGCGGCGGCGCAAATGGCTCTTGCCACCCTTTGTACGCATAATTTTGCCTGTACCAGTCATCTTAAAGCGCTTGGCAGTAGACTTGTGCGTCTTTAGCTTCTGCTTGCCAGTTTTAGTAGATTTACGCGGCACTTCAAAAACTCCTTATGACAAATGAACGCCGCATTGGGATATGCGGCATCTGGACTTTCTCGGTTTGACTTCATTCACAATATCAAACAGCGCTTATTTCTTAATCTTCTCCGGATTGGGGGCCAACAGCATCAACATCGTATGGCCTTCCATCATCGGTGCTTGTTCAATAATCGCAATATCTTGCAAATCTTTGACAATTATTTCAAGCATATCGCGGGCAATTTTGGGATATTCAATTTCACGTCCCTTAAACCGCACACGCACTTTGACCTTCATGCCGTCTTGCAACCAGCGACGAGCATCACGGATTTTGAATCCCAAATGATGTTCGTCCGTCTTGGGGCGCAGCCGAATTTCTTTGACTTCAATTGTCTTCTGCTGTGTTTTTGCGGCTCGCTCGCGCTTCTGTTTTTGATAGAGAAACTTGCCAAAGTCCATAATCCGCACTACGGGTGGGACGGCGTTGGGAGCAACCTCTACCAAATCCAGTTCACGCTCTTGCGCCATTTGCAGCGCTGTATGCAGAGACACAACCCCGATATTTTCATTCGTGTCTGTAATCAATCGAACTTCGCGTGCGCGAATTTGTTCATTGATACGAAAATCGTCGCTGATAAGCTGACCCTTTCAAACTGAAACATAATGACGTTAAAAATAATTGATGGTGGCGACAGTATAGCATTGACTCCACGCCACGTCAACGCCAACCATGCGGCAAAATGGCCCTTTTTATGTGACGGGTATTGTGGGTTCGGGTTGGCCTTTCAAAACATCTTCAAAACCCGTCTGTTTTAATACCTCGGCGGGTTGCAGGGCATCATCGGGCCAGCGCACTTCTTCCAATACAAAAATCACCGGACGGGGATGGGGGTTATTCAAAATCACTTTGCCCGATTGTCGCGTTATTAGGCTAAGTTCCGCCCCAACCACTCCATCCATTAATCCTTCGCCGCGTACCTCAAAGCTGCTTAGGTCGTTAAAGCCATTCACCCGCATCCGATAGTTCCCGGCGGGTAGAAACACTTCAATCACTTCATTTTGGGCCGAGGGGGGTAGGTTTTTCTGGATTTTGATATGGCGCTTTTTGTTCGGTTCGGCACTGCAAAAGGCCGCTTGGGGTACTTCTTTGATTTCGGGTCGAATCCGAAAGGTCACTTCCACCGCATGGTCGGCACTGGTCACAAAATCCCATTCACAGGCATCGCAGCGCACCGAATTTGGAATCGCCGCCAGCGTTGGGGCTTCAAGACGTACCCCGCGACAATGGGGGCAAATTACATCCCATGAAATGGTGAATAAGCCAACCCGTACCGCCCCCAAACACACCCTGAGCAAATCCTCTAGGGGTACATTCCACACCCTTGCCAGAGGTACAATCCGAATCCGCTGCAATTCAATTTGATCGGCCTCAAAAAGATACTGCATCAATCGGTCTATCAGCGTCGGCGCAAGGCCAAGTCGCACCAACCTTTCGCGCATGGCCTCCAACTGCTGTTGAGTATTTTGACCCATTTCGAGCAGGCGGATTTCATACACATTTGGGGTTTCGGGCCGACCCAACAAGCGCTGCTCAATTTTGCGGAATACCGACTGAAAGCGGGCCTCAAAGCGGCTTTCATAATTTTTGAGATAACGCCGCCCCAATGGGTTATCAAACACCGAGCCGATATAGCCATAAACCCGTGTAGATTGACCTTCATTCAGCGGTTGTAGATAGTAACCGGAGCGATTATGCAGCAGCAGGCCGCGTGTATAGGTACGGAGATGAATCGAATAACGGCCATAGACCCAATCCCAAGGGTATTCAATCCATTCCCAGCGCAGGCGGTCTGTGCCGGATGCCCCATATAAAATCCCTGCCTTCTCGACAAATTCTAAGCCATCATAGCCGAGGTCGCGGTTAAAGCGATTGGTATCACACAAATGAGGCCAAAGCTGGTCTACAGGCGCTTTGACCTCGTAATGCCACAGCCATTCTAGGATGTCCCCGGCGGCTTTTTGACTTTCCGTCCATGGGAACATGTTGAGATATTGGTCGAGAGACAGGATTTCTTCGTTCACGGTCGGCCTCCAATGATAATCCCACCGTTTCTCATTTTACGTCAAGTTCATGCCAAATTGAGCAAGCGGCGTGCCGCACTCCCTAATTCCCGACGGTTCACGCTTTCCTCGTGTCCATCCGCCAAGCGTTTAAGCCGTACCTGCCCCGCTTTTAATTCATCCTGTCCAGCAATGACTACAATCGGGATGCGCTTGGAGTCGGCATAACCAATTTGTTTGCCAATACCTTTGCGAGCATCCATATACGTCTCAGTGCGAATCCCCGCCTCACGTAATTCCATCGCCAACTTGAGAGCGTCGGTTTGTAAATCGTCGCTAAACAACGTGACGAGCGCTTGTACGACGGTTGAACCAATCGAAGCCGGATACAGGTTCAGGATATCCATTAGTTCGAGGATGCGCTCAATGCCAAAACTGATGCCTGTCGTCGGCAAACTTTGCCCTCGGAACAGGCCGATCAGTTCGTCATAGCGGCCACCCCCCTGCACCGCCCCCAAATTTTCCGGTTTGGTGATAAAGGTTTCAAAAATCGGGCCTGTATAATAGCCCAAACCGCGCACCATCGTAAAATCCATCGCTGTGTTACCCAGCAAGCCCAGCGCGTCGGCGGAACGGGTTAGCTGCTCCAATTCTTCCAAGCCTTGTTGAGCGATGTCTATGCCATCCATTTCTTCGCGCAACTGTCCCAACAACGCTAACCGCTTGGAGGCATCCCCGTCTTCAACCACCAACAAATTGACCAACCGCTGAACGGTTTCTTCCGCCAGACCCTCTTTACGCAACTCCTCGGTCACGCCCTCCAAGCCAATTTTGTCAGTCTTATCAATCGTGCGATAGAGGAAGGGCAACCGATTTTCCGGCACGCCCGAATACGCCCCAATGCCTAACAGCAGCTTGCGGTTGTTGTATTTAATAGTGAAATCCGCAAAGCCGAGGCGCTTAAGCACCGTATAGACCACATTCATCACTTCGGCGTCGGCTCCCATGTGACGCACCCCGACGATATCGGCGTCACATTGATAAAATTCACGGAAACGCCCTTTCTGTGGACGATCCCCCCGCCACACCGGAGCGATATGATAACGACGGAAGGGCAGGCTTAGGTCATTCTCATGCGCGGCAAAAAAGCGGCTCAAAGGTACGGTCAGGTCATAGCGTAGGGCGAGTTCTTCTTTGGCACCGGGATGTTGGGCATAGTAAATCAGCTTTTCGGCGTCCTCACCATAGTTCCCACTCATCAGATTTTCACGCAGCTCCAAAACCGGCGTGTCAATCGGCTCAAAGCCAAAACTTTCAAATACCTCGCGGATGACCCCAAACACGTACTGCCGCTTGATCATGTCAGCGGGCAAAAAATCACGCATTCCTTTGGGAGTGCGGGCCGTCAATTTAGCCATGCGAATTCACCTTAACCTTCTCTACAGAACACAAGTCCATTCCGTTATTGGTGACGGGGAATTGTAGCGTGCAAGTGAACATGAGAGAAGGTTATTTGGGCAAAAGGAAACACTACCGCGTTTGGGTTAGCGGCTTAGGTTGGGGTTATCGGGCTTAGGGCCACTACCAAATCACACAGCGGCTACACCAAAATCTTCCTCAGATGTGGCAGGCCGTATCACTTCATAGGTTTCATAGAAGACGTCTTGCTTGACGGGGGCCATATCATCTGGGCCATAACGTACAATCACATCGCCGGCCTCGGCGTGAAAGTTCTCACCCCGGATGATGAAATCCATCGGGACAAGTGTTTGAAAGATGGCCCGTTCGGCTGGCTTTGATTGTACTTGCAACTTGCCGTCGGGGGTCTGACCCAGCACATCGTAGGTATCTTCGAATTTATCTGGCTCAATCGCCCACTGTTCGCCGCGTGTTCCGGTCATCAGATAATCTCCCACATGAGCGGTACGTGGGCCTTCCAATGTATTGACCGTCATTTCCTGCTGCACCTTTTCCGAAATCATCGGCACGGCTTTTTTGCGTGCGATATAGGTTTTGGTGCGATTGGGTTGATTCATGATGAATCCCTTTCCTAGCTTCAAAAAGTCGTACAATTATAGAGCCTTCGCAAACAGACCATCAGTCCTCAAAACTAGGGGTTTTAGTCCCCACTGGTAGGTTCGTCGGGTGGGCGATTGGCCGCCGCCAGCGCTTTCACAATCTTGCGGATATTGTCCGAGGCCAGCCGCACATTATCCTTTAATGAGGCCACTTCCCCCGGCACCATCTCTGGTTTTCGGTCAAGTGCCCGCTGGATAATTTCGACCTGTGTAAACAAAGCCGTCACTGGGCCACCCACATGCGTATGCAGCAGTTTTTCCATCCAATGCAGCCCTTCGGCGTCATAATGCTCACGCATCGCTTCAATCAGGGCATCCAGATCCAATTCTGTATTATTCATGTCGTCTCCATTTTAAGCGCGTAAAAATAGCCAACCGCATTAACCAGCCCCACCACCTGCCCCGCCACTTTCGGCAGTCGTCCAGCTTTTATTCGCCCAAACCAGCGCCGTTGCGAATTGGTCAGCGGAGGTAATGGTTTGAGCGTTGCCATTTTGCACCACGACCACCTGTCCCTCTGAAGTGATATACGCAAGCACCGTCCCGTCTGGTGCGATGGTAATGGTTAGGGGCGAAAGCGTTTCGGGAATACTAACCGCTGTCCCACTGGCTTCCGGTTGATAGCTAAAACTAAAAGGGAGGCCGATTTGATTTTCCGGCGCACGCACAAGGCTGATCGAAGGCACTCCGGCTGTCCCGCTGGCAAAAAATGTTGGCGGATTCAGATACTGCATAAAGGTATTCAAACGCGGGTCAATCAGATAAAAATCACCGTTACTATACAACACTCCTAAAACCTGATTGCCCTGATGTTCAATCCAGAAGAAATCAAGGATATAACCGCTGGTATCGCTAAATAGCAGTTGTGATGTCGAGAGTAATTGCCCATCGGGAGTATAAATCAAGAACATTTCATTAATCCCGCCTGTAGCAGCATCCAGCCCTGTCACCCAGATCGCAATGCCACTCTCCCCCCATCGGATTTCAGCCGCTCCCTGAAGCCCATAACGTTGGGGCAGAGTTAGGGGAAATGAAATCGGGGTGACAGTTGCTACATCATAGACCACCAACGAATCGGTGCCGCTGGGATAGGCCAAATCCGTCCATGCGATCTGTGTGCCATCCGGCGACCACGACGGCTCGGAACGTAAGATATAGCGCCCTTCCGCCAACGAAATATTATCGGGTTGGGTGGCAATGGACTGTTCCTCACCCGTCGCAAGATTTAGGTGATTGATGTTGGTGGCCGGAAAGCCGCTTGTACCTTGGTCGGATTCAATTGCAGCAATAGCTTCGGGGGCGACAGTGCGATAGGCAATTTGGGTGCCATCCGGGGCAAGCAGTGGCGTTTGGTGATAGCCACTCTGGGTCATCTGCGTCCATGTGCTATCGGCATATTTCCAAAAATCGCCGCCCATCAAAACAATCAACGGGGCACTATCCGAACTTTGGCTGTGGACTGGATGTAATGTAACCAGACTCAACCCTAGTATTATGAGCGAAAAAGCACGTTTAATCAGCATTCCATACTCCTCACCATTTATCTCCTAAGTGTAGTCGTTGTCAGCAAAGCAGCAAGTGGTAGGTTATAAACATCCAACCAAATATCCGCTACAATTAATGCGTCTATCAAGGGAGAAGGTAAAAATTGAACATGCGAAAGCTCAACGTGGTTTTTGTCTTGGTGTTTATCTTGTTGGCCTGCAAATCGGAGGCCAAAGCCGACCCACCCTCGGATCGTGAGTATGTCTTGACGTCAATCGTCACGGAAGGCCTTGCCCGCCCCCTGTTTGTCACGACCCCGCCCGGCGATACTGATCGCTTATTTGTGGTTGACCAACCCGGCGAAATTTATGTTTACCAAGATGGGGCTATGCTGGAAACGCCCTTTTTGGACATTAGCGGAATCGTTAATGATAGCGGAAACGAACAGGGATTGCTGGGTCTAGCCTTCCATCCCGACTTTGCCGAAAATGGCTATTTCTTTGTCAATTATACCGCCCAAGATGGCAGCACCGTCGTCGCCCGTTACAGCGTCAGCGACGACGACCCCAATCTTGCCGACCCGGACAGTGAAAAAGTGGTCATCTGGATTGAGCAGCCCTTTGAAAATCACAACGGTGGGATGCTGGCGTTTGGGCCAGATGGTTATCTCTACATCGGTATGGGAGATGGGGGAAGCGCTGGTGATCCGCGCAACAATGGGCAAGACCCCTTTACATTGTTGGGGGCGATGCTGCGCCTCGACATCAATACTGAACCCTATGCGATTCCACCAGATAACCCATTTGCCGATGGCACAGAAGGCCGTCCTGAAATTTGGGCGATTGGCCTCCGCAATCCTTGGCGTTTCAGCTTTGACCGCGCCACAGGTGATCTCTATATTGCCGATGTCGGTCAAAATCAATATGAGGAGGTCAATTTTCAACCTGCCGACAGTACGGGTGGTGAAAATTATGGCTGGAACATTTATGAAGGCCGTCATTCCTATGAGGGTAGCGAACTCGAAGGAACTGTGAAACCCATTGCTGAATACAGCCATGATCTCGGCTGCTCGGTCACAGGTGGCTATGTCTATCGTGGTTCGGAATTACCGGAACTAGATGGCGTCTATTTGTATGCGGATTATTGCGCTGGAACGATCTTTTGGTTGAAAAACACGGATGGTGAGTGGGAAGGCGACGTTTTTATGAACACCGATTCCCCGATTAGCTCGTTTGGCGAAGATGCCAATGGTGAAATTTATGTGACCGACCATCTCGGACGGGTATTCAAATTGGAAGCGAAGAGCTAAGTGTCTATGTTGCAGCCCCATCAGCCGATTATGGTTGACCCTATCTTAGCGGGTCTGCAAGTAGCCGAGCGCGAAAATGCCTATTTTGTGGATGGCACACTTGGCGCAGGGGGCCATACTCACGCCATTCTATCTACCCGTCCCGATAACCATGTGCTCGGCCTTGACCGTGACCCTGACGCGCTCAAAATTGCAGGCGAACACCTTGCCGAATTTGGGAATCGAGCCACGTTGGTATACGCCAGCTATATCGAAACGCAGCAGGCAGCGGCGGCATGGTTAAAGTTGGATGCGCCTCAAGTAGACGGCATTTTGCTGGATTTGGGTGTGTCCTCCATGCAGTTTGATCGGGCCGAACGGGGCTTTGCCTTTCGCTTGGAGGGGCCGTTGGATATGCGCTTCGACCCCTCCTCCGGCATAATGACCGCCGCCGAATTGGTCAATTCGCTGCCTGAAAAAGAATTGGCCGATTTGTTTTTTCAATACGGTGAGGAAAACGATAGTCGCCGCATTGCCCGCCAAATTGTAGCCTCTCGTCCCATCCACACCACCACCGAACTTGCTGATCTCATTGCGAATCTCGCCCGCTCACATGGCCCGCGCCCCAAAATTCATCCCGCCACCCGCGTTTTTCAAGCGCTGCGCATCGCCGTTAATGATGAACTCGGTGCGGTGGAGGCCGTCTTGCCAATCGCGCTGGGTCTCTTAAAACCGGGCGGACGGTTGGCGATTCTGACCTTTCACAGCCTTGAGGATCGCATCGTCAAACAATACTTTAAACAAGAATCTACCGACTGCCTCTGCCCGCCCCATCAGCCGATTTGCACCTGCAACCATCAAGCCAGTATCCGTCTTGTGAATCGCAAACCGATTGAAGCCAGCGACACAGAAATTGACCTCAACCCCCGCGCCCGCAGTGCCAAACTCCGTATCGCCGAACGCCTGTGAAGTTTCGCTCAATTTGAACCCACCAGTCGGTCTTTAGGTATTTAAATTGTTAATAGAACGTTTGAGCCAAGTTGCGTTCCGGTTTTGTTCTACGTATACTAACCATAATTCATTTTTGGGAGTGGCTAAGATGAGTGACAAAGATCAACGACCCGAATGGCTGGATGACATTGAAACCTTTGCCAATGACCAATTAGGGGAAATCGAAGACGGTGCCGCCTGCAAACAAATCCACCCCCTCATGGAACGCTGGTATGAGCGGCTGATGGATGGGGAACCACCCGAATCACGGGATTCCGTCCTGCAAGCCATTGCCTGTCTCAGCACAGAGGTATTCCTAGACATGCCGGATAATTTATTTGAGGCGGTGATGGCAGCCGATGACGAGCAGATGGAAATCATCTATTGGATTCAAGAAATCCTAACCATTGGTCGGGCCTTCCAAATGTCATTGGACAAAGGCGAACTTGACGACCTTTAAGGTTAGGACTTCGCGGCAATGACCCTATTGGGTCACTGGGTTATTTACGCTTGAGGCCGAAATTCGTAGACCCCCAACTCTTGAGCCTTACCTTTGAGCCGTACCTGAAGCTGCCGCGAAGGTTGCAGCCGCTCTGCCAGATAAATATACGTCCCCGGCCCAACCAAACATGCTCCTCCCTCAGCGACACCACTCAAACGCGACGCCACATTGACCGTGTCGCCAATCGGGGTATATTCCAACCGCTGCTGTGACCCAATATTGCCCACCACCACAATCCCGGTGTTGATGCCGATGCCAAACTGTACCGGGGATTTAAACTGCTGTTGGGCGTTAATATCATGAATCGCCTCCAACATCTCCAATGCCGCTTGGGTGGCCTTCCATGCGTGATCCTCTTGGAAATAGGGCGCATTCCAAAAGGCCATCAAGTTATCACCAATATATTTATTGATCGCCCCACCATGTTTCAGGACAATCTCGTTCATGCGCTCCAAGAACAAATTCAGCATACGGACGACTTCTTGCGGGGGCAGTCCTTCGGAAAGGGTTGTGAAGCCGCGCACATCGGCAAACATGACGGTGACTTCGCGCTCCTCGCCGCCGAGTTCCAATTCGCCCCGGTCATAACTTTCCAATATTTTTTGGGCGATGTCAGTCGAGACATAGCGGCTAAACAGGTCGTTTATCTCAGCACGGCGGCGTTCTTCAAACACATAATTTGAGATGACCGTCCCAATAAACACCAAGACCAGCGCCATCCCCGGAAAGAAAAGCTCCGTCAACACTCCCCGTTGGATCAGGGCAACATAAGCATAAACATAATAGAACACCCCGTAGGCAAAAAGAACTGCTATCAAGCCAATATACCACCGCACAAACGACAACAGCATCCCACCCAGCATGGCAAACGCAATCACGAACAGATACTGCTCACGCTCTGATTGCTGCACGAGAGGTAGTTTCAAATTCTTGTTGCGGGTCTCAGAGCGCTCGGCTTGATAGATGGTCTCGATGACATTGGCGTGAATTTCCACCCCGTACATCTGGTTATCCGCTGAGGTGATCGGCACAGGAAACTCGTCAGGTTGTGTATCCGCATCCAAAACTCCAATCAACACAATTTTGTCGGCAAATGCTTCCGAGGGAACTTTGCCTTCTAGCACATCAATATAGGAATAGGTGGCAAAAGTGGAATCTGCATCATCTGGATGGGATGGGAGACCAAAATAATAAACCAGCATCCGAGGAAAGTCATCAGTGGGTAGTTTGCGAATGACGGTGTATTGCGTGCCGTTTGGATCAATATAGTAACGAAGCTCTTCATCCTCATAACGCACCGAAGTTTCATCCAACCGCTGATAGCTCAGGAAACTTGCCAGCCCAAGAATGGGAATCGGCGGTTGGCCCACCTCCTGAATAATCAACGGCACTTCTCGCAAATAGCCATCGGTATCGGGCCGCACACTCACATGCCCCAAACGCCCGGCTGCATTACGCAAGGATTCTTCGGGCTGTGCGATATTGATAAACGTGCTAATTCCGGAGGTCTGCGTTTCATTGACGGGCTGTCCCCCCACCGCCGCCAGAATCACTTCCATCCCGGTACACGTTCCCAGCGGTGTTGGACGACAAGCCTCATCCATCGCCGTTTTAAATTCTTCATCATCGGGGGCAGCAATGTCGAAAAAGAGGTCAAATGTAGCCACCCGTGCATCCGCTTGAGCCAAGAAATTCACCAATTCCGCGTGTTTGGCCCGATCCCAGTCCGCTGGTGAGCGCCCCAATGCCTCTAACGATTTGTTATCAATGGCGATAATCACTACATTGCCGCTCGTGGCAGCGGGCGAATAAAGGTCATCCTTTAGCCGCGCTCGAATATCTGGGAACCAATGCCTATAAACCGCAAAACTCACCATTAATACAACTACCAGTCCTATCAAAATCCCCCGTATCAGACGTCTGGCCGGGTGTTGGGTCGTCAAAATCCGCCGCGAGACAAACCGCTGCCAGTTACTTTGCACCTTGTGCGGTTGGGCAGATGGGTTGGGGGCGGTGGTCGAATCAGATTGGCTCATGGTTGTACTCCGCTGGGCGAGATAGGGACTGAACTAAGCCTACAATATCCGCCTAAACTCTGCCAGCATGATGATTCACGGGCGTGCGTCCTTCACCGACTTTCCATTTAAGGGCCGCCTTCAACGCTGATTGTAAATAGGCATGGGCCGCCATCACCGCCATTTGGGGAATCGCCCCCTGCGCCAAATTTGCCGTAACCGCTGAGGCAAAGGTACAGCCCACCCCGTGCGGATTTTCAATCGGCAACCGAGAGGCATGTAATTCGATAAACTGTTTGCCATCAAAAAACATATCGGCGATTTCGTCCCCCGGCAGATGTCCCCCTTTGACCACGACGGTCTGGGGGCCAAACGCTTTTAGTTTAAGTGCTAGGTCATGTAAAGAATGGCCTGATTTCACTGACTGCCCCACCAATCGCGCCGCTTCATCCAAATTCGGGGTGATAACCGTCGCCAATGGGAATAATTGTTCTCGATAGGCATCCAACGTTTCCGGCGAAACAATCAAATCTCCCCTGCCATTAACCAGTACGGGGTCTACCACCAGCGGCACGGGGCCATAGGTTTTAATTCTTTCCGCCACCAACCCCACGACTTCCGCACGACCCAGCAACCCTGTTTTGACGGCATGGGGTCGAATATCGGTCAGCACCGATTCGATTTGGGCCTCAATCAGGTCAACGGGAAGTGGAAATGCCTGTTGAACACCAATGGTATTTTGGGCTGTGACAACGGTCAAAGCAGTGGTTCCAAACACACCATGCGCCTCATAAGTTTTGAGGTCGGCCTGAATTCCAGCGCTTCCACCAGAATCCGACCCACCGATACTCAAGACTCGAAAAGGCAAGTTGCGCGATTTTTGGGTTATCATAAAATTTGTAGCAGGGTTGACCTGTTATCCCTTTCCTACTATAGTTACTGCGTTATCATCCACCCTCGTACTTCTGCGGAGGAGGCATTTATATGCAAAGCGGCGGCAGCTTTCGCCTGATTGTTCGCCGGGGGCCACAACCAAATCAGGTTTATGAACTGGTTAAAGACATTAGCACGTTGGGTCGTGACATTACCAACGATATTACCATTAACGACCCGGAAGTTAGTCGTCACCATTGCCGATTCACACGCGGCGGCGGCGGCTACACGATTGAAGACCTCGGTTCGACCAACGGCACGTTCGTCAATGGTCAGCGTTTGACGGGGGCACGACCTCTGTCCAGTGGGGATATTGTGGGGCTTGGCGAAACCGTGATTCTCGCCTATGAAGCCACCTCAATGGCCCCGGCTGGTGGTGGATATGCCGAACCACCTGCTCAAGCAACGATGGTTGGCCCCAGTGCTGCGCCTGCCCAAGCGGGCGGTTATTATGATCCCTATGCGGCCCAAGCGCCCGGTTATGCCGCCGCGCCGCCTGCTCCCCCACCTGCCTACAGCTATCAAGATGAACCGATGCAGGGGGGTGGTGCTGGACGTTGGCTGTTTTTGGCCTGCGGCTGTTTCTTGGTTTTGTGCATTATCTCAAGCGTAGTAGGCCTTATTGTAGTAGATGCCACCTGTGCATGGGACGATATTCCCGTGTTGTCCGACGTCGTTGATGCACTCGGCTTCCAAGTAGACTCGAGCAGTTGCAATTAGCCAACTGTATACGCCGCTTCGCACATGAACAAAGGGGGGCAGAAATCACACTCTGCCCCTCTGTTGCCACATTGCTCAATCTGACGCTACACTTCCCCGATATAGCGCACCACCACCAGCGTTAAATCATCTAAGACCGGGGCATTCCCTACAAAGGTTGTTACTGCTGCCAAAATCGCATTTTTGATCTGGGCTGCCGTTCCATCAGAATGGTGCATCACCACCTCCGCCAGTTGAGCATCCCCGAACGGATCCTGATAAATATTCTCCGCCTCCGTTAAGCCATCGGTATAAAACACCACCACATCCCCAACCTCTAGTTGATATTCATCAATGCGTGTTGGCAGATTATCGAACCATCCCAGCGGACGCCCCCCACGTGGCAGCCACTCAATTTGCCGGGTTCTAGCGCGATACAGTAGGGGTAAATTATGGCCTGCGTTGACCCCATACATTCGGCCACCGAGTTCCAAGATGGCATAATAGACGGTAACAAAAATTCCGCCCGTCGCGTCTTGCAGCAGCAGCCGATTGGTCGAGACGAGGGTTTCATCCGGGGATTGGTGCGAAAAAGCATTCCCGCGCAACAAACTCCGCGCCACTGCCATAAAAATCGCCGCCGGAGCACCCTTATCTGCCACATCCGCTACCACAACTCCCATCCGGTGTTCGTCCAGCAAAAAGCAGTCATAAAAATCACCTGCCACCTCACGCGCTGCATACCAATCAAAAGCGACCTCGTATCCGGGCAGTGTTTTAACCCAACGCGGCAAAAGCCCCTGTTGAATATTGCGGGCCATTTCCAGTTCACGCTGCATCCGGCCTTTTTCAACAGCGACCTGATACAAACGGGCATTTTCAATGGCGATTCCCGCTTGACTGGCAAAAGCCGCCAATAAATCCCGATGTCCTTCGTTAAACATACCCGCGATGATGCGGTTATCCACATAAATCAGGCCGGTCATTTTGTCCCGCATCATGATCGGCACACACAAAATCGAGCGCAGCCCTTTGGTGATGACGCTTTCACCAGCCTTAAACCGCTTATCATAAAGCGCATTGCTGGTCAGGATGGGTTCTTTAGTCATCATCAACTCATTGACGACGGTGGTACTCACCTCAAACGCGGGGGTTTCCAAATCTTGCCGATTCATGCCGCGTGCTACTTCAAAATGCAGCTTGCCAGTCTGTTCATCTATCAGCATCAAAAAACCGCGTTCGGCCCGTGTGACTTCAATGGCACGGTCTATGACATAATCCAAAACCGACCCGAACTCAAGACTAGAATTGAGATAGCGTGTAACTTCATAGAGGAGTTGGAGATATTCGGGTTCAACCGGAAACTGCTTATCCGTCATTATAATTTTTGTCCATAAATATTTTGGGCGGAACCATGCCTCAATATTAGGGATTTGCGCGGAGAATGCAACTGAGAGGGCGGTTTTTTAGGCCGCCCCCCGTGTTATTCCACATAACGGATGGTCGAGGGAATATCCATGCGCAGCATTCGGCGAATACTCAAAATCGGGGTCAGCGCTACCACCAACACCCCCAATAGTAACGAGATCAAGATCGTGGTTGGCGCCAGCACGATAACTAGGTTAATGTCTTCTAGTTGATCTTCCACCCGTGCCGCCAAGAATTGTTGCAGCAGCAGCCACCCCGCCAACAAGCCAACGAGCGTCCCGAAGATGCCGATCATGATGTTTTCGACAATTTGCATCCGTGTCACCGTTCGCACGGGTAGCCCAAAAGCAAACATCGTGGCAATTTCCCGTACCCGTTCATCCACATTAATGCTGGTTGAGTTAAAGGCGATGAGAAACGCCATAAACAAGACCACAATCTGTACCACCCGCAGGAACAAGGTAAAGAGTCGCAAAACCTCGTCAAAGGCATCCAAATATTCTTGGACACCGACCACCGATGACACCCCCGGCTGTGAAAATAGAGCGCGTTTGATGTCATTGACATTGGCATACTGGCTTGGTGTCACCACCAACAGGTTCGTTTGCCCCTCCAAGCCCATCATATCCGCACTGCTCATGTCCATATAGTTTAGGGAACGCATGGGGTTATTATGAATCGCCGCCACCCGAACTTCGCTGGTCATCATGCGGAATGAGAACGTGCCTTCACGAAGGGGATGTTCAAGGGTAATGGTATCGCCAACTTTCGCATCAAGGTCTTTGGCGGCCTTTTCCGAAAGCACAATCCCGTCCTCCCCTGCCCTGAGATCGCCTTCTACAAAGGTGGGTCGCCAAATGGGGCTGTCCATATTGACCAACTCCAGCATAGTCGGGATTTCGGTATCACCCCGCTTCAGATTGCCACTCAACATCAAGCGCGGTTCCGTCTCTGCCAGTAGTGGCTCCCCATCGGGCGTTTTTAGGTCATCCAACGCTTGGATATTCGGGGTGTCCACTGGATAGAAAAAGTTAAGATTGACCTGTACTCGATTCCCACCTCGCCCCAACAGTGCTTCGTCCGCTTCATCCATTGTGGCGACAAAGGTATCTAAGAAACCAACGAACATCACCATGAGGGTAATGGCAACCGCCACCCCCAAAATCGTCAGAGTCGTTCGCCACGGTGCGCGAAGGATATTGCGGAAGGGCATCCGTGCAAAACTCCTACCGGGGATAGGCAAATAATTCAGCATTTTTGTCCATCCACCACCCTTCGCCACCAGTGTCCCGGATTGAATAGCATCAATGGGATTGACTCGTACCGCTCGTATGGTTGGAATCAAGGTCGCCACAAACGGCAGCAAAAACCCGACCACCGCCGCTCGGAGAAATGTCGCCATATCCAGTTCGATAATCCAATGGGGCAAGGGGGCAAAATCTTTGACAATATTGCCAAAAACATTGCTAAGAATAGCCCCAAAAATTAACCCAAACACCATGCCGGAAATCGCAATTTGTAGCCCCACCAACAGGGGACGGAATGCGATCCAAAAACGTGGCACCCCCAGCGCCATGCCGATGCCGATCTGTCGCCGTTGGGCTTCAACCATGCGTCCTGCCAGATTAAACGCACCCATCGCTGCCCCAATCAAAAACAGATAGGCGATGATATCCCACGTTACCTGATCATTTTCAGCATCGGAATAGGCTAATTTATAGATGGTATCTTCTTGGCGCGTATTCATCTCGAAACCAGTATCAGGGAAAGCTTGGGCCATGCGTGTTTCAATTTCAGCCTGCACTGCTTTCCGATCAACCCCCTCCTGTAGTGTCATCACCACACTGTTGATCAAGCCTTCGCGTCCGGCGATATTTTGCACCGTTTCTAGCGGCATAAAGAGTACGGCGTAACTGGCCTCGCCCAAGAATACGCCTTCCTCCGGGATGATATAAAAATATTCCGATGATTGTCCCGTCCCCACAAAATCCAATGGAATATCGCCACTGATATGCAAAGCATCACTGGGTTTGAGGTCATAATGTTTGGCGAATTTGTATTCGACTATCGCCACATTTTGACCGCTGTCAGCCTCAGCGAACAAACGGCCCTGATTGCGGTAGAGTTGGTTGATGTGCGGCCCACCTGCTGCCACATCTACCCCAACGATTTCCCCTTGTACCAGAATGGTTTCGTCATCTTGGGAGGCATCTACCTGTGTCGCAATAATCAGGCGCGATTCAACCCCCGTTACTCCATTTACATCGCGCAGGGCATCTACCAATGCTTCCTTTTCAAGATAACTACCATCCGTCAGGGTCATCCGCAAATCATAGGTATTTAGGCGCTCATAGCTTTCATCCAGTGAATGAATCCGCCATTTTTTCTGTCCCCCAAATCCACTAAAGATCCCTGTCCCCAGCGCGATGATAATGCCAATCGCCAGCACTTGCAGCCAGCGTGCTTTGAGATCGCGCCATGACCAGCGTAGCCAAAATTGAATTTGTCGCATGTTTAGCCCCCTTTACCAGTGCAGATCATTGATAGCGGCTTTTCCACCCTGTGGCGGGCCGTCGCGTACAATTTGTCCACTGCTGAGTTCAACTACGCGATCCGCTACTCGTGAAATTTCGCGGTTATGGGTCACAACCAGCACCGTTTTTCCATTGGATGCCTGTTCCTGTAGCAACTGCAAAATCTGGATACCCGTCCGAAAATCGAGTTCCCCTGTCGGCTCATCTGCCAGCAAAATCGGATTGCCCATCGCCAATGCCCGTGCAATGGCTACCCGCTGTTGTTCCCCGCCCGAAAGTTCGTGTGGAAAATGGCGCACCCGTTGGGCCAAACCAACCTGTGTCAAGACTTCTTGTGCTACTGCGGCACGACTGCCATTTCGGTGATTGCCATTGCCGCGCATATCTACTGCAAATTGCACGTTTTCGAGGGCAGTCAGGCTCGGAAACAAGTTAAATGACTGGAAGATGAAACCTATTGTCTCGCGTCGGAATTTAAAATGATCGGTGCGGCTGGCGGAGGTAATGTCTTTGCCATTGATGCTGATTTTGCCGCTGGTTGGGGTATCAAGGGCGCTCAACATATTCAGCAGCGTCGTTTTGCCACTGCCCGATGGCCCCAAAATCACGACAAATTCGCCTTTATTCACCTGCAATGACACATCTTGCAAGGCTGTAACGGTGACAGCCCCCATCTGATAATGCTTAGATATATGGTCAATCGTAATCAAGGTTCCCCTCCTATAATCCACCTACTATCTGTTATCCTGCGCCCAATGTTAAAGGAATCAAAGTGATATAGGGCTGTTTCGGTCAGGATAAACATCCTAATCGGCAAGGTTATTCTGTTAGCTTAACTTATTTTTTAGATTAACCTAAATATCACGATAGGTCAAGCCTTATAACTCACTTTCGATTCAACACAATAAAGTGGGTAAAGAAGTTAGAATTTCATTAAATCGCCCGGCGAGCGAGTGATGTGTATTGCCAAGCAATTTTTCTACCGCCATAATGTCGGTATGGAACCAAATCACAACTCACCTACCCCCAATACTCCCCCTCCGCCTAACCATCGCGTGCGCATCACCCTGCCCACCGTGCAGCCCATCTTGACATATATTATTTTGGGTATCATCGGCGTGATTTATCTCTATGGAAATTCGCTGGGTGCTTTGCAAAGCCGCCTTTTTATGTTGGACTGGGCCAAAATCAACGAGCGGATTCTCTATGATGGAGAATACTATCGTCTATTCACCAGCATCTTTTTCCATCTGGATATGATGCACATTTTGTTTAATGGCTACGCACTCTATCTGTTTGGGCGTGATGTGGAAAGCCTTTTTGGGCATGTACGGTTCGCGCTAATTTACGTCTTGGGGGGCATCACGGCTTCGCTTGCCAGCCTGCTCTATACCGATGCCGTTTCGATTGGTGCGTCCGGGGCGATTTTTGCGATCTTCAGCGCAATGGGGGTCTATCTACACCGCCATCGTCATCTCTATGGCGACGGAGCACAGCGGCGTTTGTCGCAAATGGGGATTTTGGCCCTGATTAATATTGGGTTTGGGCTACTGCCGGATGCCAATATTGACAATGCGGCCCATATTGGCGGCTTGGTTGGGGGGTTCATATTGGCGTGGTTTATCTGCCCGGAATTTGAAGTACAACGTGATCTGATTCAACCGGGCGGAGTACGCATTGTGGACGTAAATACACCCAACAAATGGATGTTCGCTCCAATCCTATTTGCGGCAGGTATCGTCGCATCCGTTGCCTACGCCGTCAGTGTGTTAGCATAGGCACGGTGATGGGTGTATTGATGCTTTAGAGTTGGCGCAGAACAGCCAAAACACGTCCCTGAATTTTGACCCGTCGGGCGTCTACCAAAATCGGGTCCATGGTCGTGTTGGCAGGCTGCAACCGAATCAGTTTGCCTTCACGATAGAAATATTTGAGCGTAGTTTCGTTGCTATCTTCGAGCAGCACCGCTACCATATCTCCGTTTTCAGCCGTCTCCTGCCGCTGCACCACGATAATGTCTCGGTCACCGACTAGTGCATCTACCATTGAATCGCCTTGCACCCGCAGGGCGTAGATATTGTCACTGTTGGCATAGCGGCCCAAAAGCGGCGATGGGACTTCGACGATTTCATCCGGGTCAGGATAGAGGCTGTGATTTTCGGGCAGCATCAGGGGCATCCCTGCCGCGATCTTACCCAACATCGGCACGGGCGTAACGTTCGAAGCCTCAATCACCCGAATTTCATGGCTGTATTCGATTTCGACAGGCTCATTGTTCAAATTCTTGAGCAGGCGCAGTCCGCGTGATACATCAGGAGAACGTTCCAAATAGCTGCCATTGACCAACTTGTTCAAGTTGTAATTCACCACCGATGTGGAAGCAATTTGGACAGCTTCGCCAATTTCCCGAATGGTTGGCGGATAGCCATTCCGTTTCAAGAATTGCTCAATGAATACCAAGATTTTCTTTTGACGTTCCGAGAGCTTATTAGGGTCTCGCCGCGATGTTCGTTTAGATTCTGTATTTGCCATATTACCACCTCGTCGCACATACGTTCGGTTAAACTTTTCCACATTATATTCCGAACCTCTGTTCTGAGTCAAGCATTTGCCCAAAGGAAATTCTGACTTGGGCATAACCAATTTGGAACGAACCCTTTCTCCGACTATAATTTCCAGCATCATAAAGTGGCGTAGACAGGGCAGGATTCATGCAGCATAACCTGACTGGACAACAGCTTGGCAGCTACAAGCTCGGTGATCTCATTGGTGTGGGCGGGATGAGTGCTGTCTATGAATCTTATCAAACCACCGTCCGGCGTAAGGTCGCTGTCAAAGTGCTGCCGCCCCAGTTTGCCCAACAAGCCGATTATGCCGAACGTTTTGAGCGCGAAGTTCAACTCGCTGCCCTATTGGAGCATCCCCACATCCTGCCCATTTACGATCACGGCACAGATGAAGGCATCAGCTACATCGTGATGCGTCTCCTGACAGGTGGTACATTGAGCCAGCGCCTTGAATTTTTTAAGCGCCCTTCCCTGCGCGAGGCCCTACAAATTTTGCGGCAAATCGGCAGCGGCTTGGATTATGCCCACAAACAAAACATCATTCACCGCGACCTCAAAGCCAGCAATGTTCTCTTTGACACCGAAGGTAACGCTTATCTAGGTGATTTTGGGATTGCCAAGCTGCTACAGGTCGAAAAAAGCGGACTGACGACAACTGGGCAAGCCATGGGTACACCCGCCTATATGTCACCGGAACAATGGCGGGCCGAAAGTGTGGATGCACGGGCCGATATATATTCGTTAGGCGTTATTGCCTACATCTTGCTGACGGATGAACTGCCCTTCCAAGCCAGCACACCCTATGCGATGATGCACAAACACCTGCATGAAAACGCCAAGCCGCCCTCCCTTGTCCAGCCCAATCTACCGCCTGCTGTCAATTTAGTCATGAATCGGGTGCTTGCCAAAGACCCCGGTGTGCGGTATCCCAACGCCAGCACCTTTGTCACTGCATTGGAAGAGGCCATTGCTGAAATCCCCACCCAAGAACGCCTCACCACGGGGTTTTTGGGGAGCAAGACGTTTGAAACCCTGCCGCCTGTCCCCTCTGGCCCGATGGACGACACCCGCACGCCCTTTGAGCGTCACCAACCCCGCCGGCGCAAAAATAATCGCTGGATGATCGGCAGTCTGCTGCTAATGGGCCTCTTGATGATTGGATTCGGCGGGTTGATCGTGTTACTCAGCAATCAAGAGGATGACCCTACCCGCGAAAACGAACAGTTCCCGACCATTACCGATGATTCGCTCCGTGTTTCGCCAAACGCCTCTGCCGAGACCTCACCCGCAACCAATGAGGACAAGGAAACACCCATCCCGACCAATACCCCCGAAGCTGAAACGGCTACCGCAACCCCCGAAAATCCGTTGCAAATCACGGCCCAAACTGCCTCCGAAGTGGAAATTTTGAAAACGATTCCCGGTCTTGAGGCGCAAGATGCCGCATGGTCGCCGGATGGGAAATTATTGGCTCTCGCCCGCCCAGAGGGGGTTTACCTAGTTTCGATGGTGGATGAGGAAGTTCGCTTGCTGCGTGGGCATACCGATGAGGTTGTAACTGTCGCTTTCAGCCCCGATGGCCGCAAAATCGCTTCTGGGGCAGACGACAACACTATCCGCATTTGGGAAACCCGCACCGGTTTAGAAGTATCAGTTCTGCAAGGGCATGACAACAACGTACACAGTGTCGCCTTTAGCCCAGACGGGACTCAATTGGTTTCTGCCGGAGCGGATGGCAAAATCTGGCTGTGGGATGTCGTGGATGGTTCAGGTATTGTGTTGGGGGGACATTCGCGCTCGGTAGAAGAAGTGGTGTTCAGCCCGGATGGGAAATGGGTAGCTTCGGCGGGCAGTGATTTTATGGTGCGGATATGGGATGTCGAAAACCGTACCATGTTGACCGAATTGGAAGGCCACACCGATCTAGTCTTTACGGTAGCCTTTAATCCGACGGGCACGCGCTTGGCTTCGGGCAGTGCGGATCGCACCCTGCGAATCTGGGAGGTTCAAAATGGTGATGCGCTGGATATTTTGGAGCCACCCACCAGTTGGATCACCACCCTGCGTTACAGCCCCGATGGAAGTCTTTTGGCGATTGGGGGTTCCAATGGGTCGGTTCGTTTGTGGGATGTTGCCTCAGATGAAGAAATCGCCACCCTTCAGCAGCCGCCCAGCCCCGTTATCAATAAACTGGTTTTTAACGCCGATGGTACGATGTTGGTTTCGGTCAGTCGTCAGGGTGATGTCAAAATTTGGGCGCTGCATCAAGATCAAGAGGCCTTGCTAGATTTGCCCGTGCGCTTGATTCAACCTGCGACCATTAATGAAGTCATCCTGTATGAAAGCCTTTGGACGACTATCGAAGCCCAATTTCGAGATTTGAAGTCCCCCGGCACAGCCGAATATGAAATCACCATTGATCCCACCGAAACCTTGCGATGGAATTTTGTCTGGTGTACAGCCACCAACGAATTATTACAAACCAACCTCGATGCCCTGACCATGAAATTTTATCTCAATGGAGTAGACATCGGCAGTCGGTATTGGTTTGAATACGACTATACGGAGAATGACAATCGCTGTCACACGTGGGCAACCCTAGTGCGCGATTGGACATTTCCCGATAACGCCCCGCTCGATTTTGAAATTCGCTATACGCTAACCCGTATGGTCACGGATGGCAGCAGCAATTATACGGCGGGGGAGTATGTGCAGCGGATTCGAGTTTCCCCAAGCAATTAGGATGAAAAAACAATCTGCGTCGCGTGCCGCACATAATCTTGCGAACGTAAAGTTTCCAGTAGATCATCCGAAATCGGCTCGTCCAAAATCGCTACCGATAGGGTCTGCCCCCCCGGTTCAGCCCGTCCCGTCCGCCAATCCGCAATGTTGATGCTGTTTTCCGACAGCAGCAACCCGACCCGTCCGATCACGCCGGGGCGGTCATAACTGCCAATGACCAACAGCACCCCTTCTGGTTGAAAGTCAGTGCGATACTGGTTGATTTTCACGATATGGGCCTCGGTGCGGCCAAAGAGTGCCCCTGCCATCGTGGTACTGCCTGCGTGTGGCCCCAGCCAATGCACTTGACACGACATCAAATTGGCATAATCGGGACTATCCAGCCCTTTGGTTTGGCTCACAAAGATATTGCGCTCATGGGCCAGCACCGGGGCGTTGATGTAATTCACCATCTCCTCGCCCAAAATCGGCATCAACAGGCCACGCAGCAGGGCCACTGTCATCGGCTTGACTAGGCCTTCTACCTCCTGTCCACGAAATTCCAGCATCACCCGATTAATCGGCCCGCGTGCCAACGCATGTTGCAGCATCCCAATGCGTTCCGCTAATTTCAAATAGGGGGCGATCATCTCAAAGGGTCGTCCATCTACAAATGGCATATTGACGACATTGCGATAATCTTCGCCACGCAGAGCGTCGAGTACCTGCCGTGCAATCAATAAACCCAAATCGCGTTGGGCTTCGCGGGTGCTGTCTCCCAGATGGGGGGTATGCAGCACATTCGGCAAATTAAGCAGGGGTGAATTAGTGATGGGTTCATGGGCATACACATCCACTGCTGCCCCCGCCAATCGTCCATTTTTCAAAGCGGTCAGCAGGGCGTTTTCATCCACAATGCTGCCATGTGCAGTGTTAATCAACAGCGCCCCGTTTTTAATCAACGAGAAAGTATCCGCATTTAACAACCCCACTGTTTCAGATGTCATGGCGCAGTGCAAACTGATAACATCGGAATCCGCCAATAATTGAGCCAAGCCAACCAGTTTTAATCGCAAATCGCCCAGTTGATTTTCCGTCACATACGGGTCATAGGCTTGCACGGTCATGCCAAAAGCCATCGCCCGCCGTGCCACCTCACGTCCCACCCGCCCTAAACCGATAATGCCCAATCGTTTGCCATGCAGTTCCATCCCCACATGCTGTTCACGTTGCCATACCCCATCTGTCAGCGCGTTATGGGCTTGAATCAAGTTCCGCGCCATCGCCAGCATCAACGTAAGGGTATATTCGGCGGTGCTGATAGCATTTACGCCGGGGGTATTCATGACAATAATGCCACGACGGGTAGCCGACTCGACATCAATCCCAGCAATGCCCACCCCGGCCCGCCCAATCACCCGCAGTTTGGGCATTTTTTCCAGCAGGGTGGTGTCAATTTCCACTTCATCCCGGATGATTAAAGCCTCAGCCGCATTGAGCGCCGAGTATTTGCTCAGGTTTTCTGGTTCGACCACCTGCGCCAAACCCCCGACCTCCCCCTTTAACAAATTTAACCCGGCTTCGGACAGCGACGTTGCAATTAAGATTCGATGGGTCACGCCCAATTTCCCCTCGTGAAAAATTGAATAATGGCATCCGCCAACAAAGACGGGGATATTTTATCGAATGGATGGGGGGTTGCAGGTAAAATCTGCAATTCGCCCAACTGCAACGCGCGATATGCCGCGATGGTTTCTTCCAGACTGACCATACTGTCCCGATCCCCTATCGCTATCCGCACGGGTTGGGTTATTTGGGCCAAAATATCGGGAGTCAATAGATTCTGCTGGCCCAGCCCTATCAACAAGTCGCGTGTTTTTTCCAACGCCATGCGCCAATCTCGATGCGTCGCTTGTAGGATTTGGGCATAGTGCGGAATTTTCTGCATAATCTTATCGGCATCCAACAGTTTCACTTCTTTTTCCGCCATCACGGGTGTCCAATCGAATTTGGTCGCCAATGTGAACACCCGCCCCACCCGTTCGGGGTGATGCAGAGCCAGATACAGCGCGACATAACCACCCATGCTGTAGCCGAATACATCGAATTTTTCCGACCCTGCGATGTTCAAAACATTCTCGGCAAAATACTCAATTTTAAAGGGCCTATCGGCTAAATCCGCCGGACCATGCCCCTCAAAATCCAACGTAATGACCTCAAAATGGGGTTCAAGCAGTGGAATCAGTTCTGCAAATTGCGATTTTGCCCCTACTGCTCCGTGTAACAAGGCCAAAGGGTGTTTTTTATCCATTGCCAGAAATTCCTCAAATCATTTTATGAAGGAAACACTTCGCCAAGATACCGTCCCGGTGTCACCCCGTAGACACGCTTAAAGTGCCGTGTCAGATGGGCTTGATCGAAAAAGCCCGCTTCTACTGCAACTTGCGAGATGGGCATCCCCTTCATCAACAGTGACTTAGCAAGACGTACTCGCATCAATATTTGATAGGCATGGGGTGATAATCCGGTCTCACGCCGAAAGACTCGACACAATCTAAAGGAGCTAATATTCGCTTCCCTCGCAAGGGTATCGAGCGACACATTTTCGGTGGGGAGTGCCTCAAGGTAATCTTTCACCAACTTGACGGCCCGATGTTTGCTTTTCTCCACCTCATGTACCGTTATTTTGTCCGCTGCATGATGGACGATCAAACCAACCAGTGCCTCCAAAAGAGTGGACTCGCGTACCAATGCCGAATTTGCCTCTTCTAAAGCCTTATGTGCTTGCCACAACATCGTCGCTACCGTAGGACTATAAATCACCCCGCCCGTAAATTGAGGGACATCTCGATGGGTCTCGGTGAGTTCTTCGGCAACACGTTGCATTAAAGCGGATGAGGGATAAAACGAACGGTACTGCCAAATCGAATTGGCGGCTGGCCCACCCCCATGCACTTCGCCGGGGTTTAAGACAAATACATCTCCCGGCCCAACATTCCGCACCGCCCCCCGAAATTGAGGCAAAGCGAAACCGTTTTCGGTCATGCCGATCATAAATTCATCATGGGTATGCGGGGAAAAACTGAATTCGACAAAATGGGCACGAAACAATTCGAGTCCACCAAAAACATCCACCCGCCAAAGTTGGGCACTGTCTTGCGATTTAGATAATGAGGATTGCTCTTGGGTAGCCATAAGAAAAGTATAGCCATACCCTGCAAGAACGTACAAGACGACCTAAATTTTTCCGCCTACCATGAGGTCAGTCTTGTCCAAAGTGGAGAAAATCAGTCATGACAGACACAAACAATGTATCGCGGGCTACAAAGCTCAACATTGGAATTGCATTTCTCGCTATCTACCTCATTTGGGGGACGACGTTTCTAGGGATACGTATCGCTGTCGAGACCGTCCCGGCCTTTCTGATGGCAGGTTTACGTTTTTTCTTTGCTGGGGGCCTCATGATGGTTGTTTTGTTGGCGCGGGGTGGGGATTTCCCTAGTTTGCGGCATTGGCGCTCGGCAGTGATCGTTGGTGGACTGATGCTGGTCGGCGGAATTGGCCTCGTCAGTTTCGCCGAGGAGCGCATTTCCTCCGGACTGGCGGCGTTGGTGGTCGCAACGATTCCCATCTGGATCACGCTGTTCGGGTGGTTAGGTTTCGGGGGCAAAAAGCCAAGTCCTCAGATATTCACTGGGCTAGGGCTTGGGTTCGTTGGGATAATCCTACTCTTTGCGCCCTCCATTGATGCAGATAACGATCAGTTGGCAGGCATGGGCATTGTGTTCATTGGGGCCATGTTCTTTGCTATCGGGAGTCTATATTCGCGCCGTGCCCCATTGCCACAGGATACCCGCATGAGTACAGCCAGTGAAATGCTGGCAGCAGGAATATTGCTTTTGGGAGTCAGTCTCTTGTTGGGTGAGCCTTCACGCCTCGATATAGGGGAAATCTCACTTCGGTCTGTCGTTGCCTTAATCTATCTGACCATCTTTGGATCCATCATCGGTTATACGGCTTACCTGTGGCTACTGAAAACCGTCGAACCCGCTAGAGTGAGTACGAATTTTTATGTGAATCCGGTCATCGCGGTTTTTATGGGTTGGTTGGTCGCCGATGAAAATGTAACCCTGCCCATGATCATCGCCACCATTGTCATTTTGGCAGGGGTAGCCGTCATCAATACCAAGCTCCCATGCATTGGTCAAAGGCGGCGACATGAAATCAAGCTGAACATGGAACGCATCTCCCCAGAATAAAAGATGCCGGCTAGAGTTTTCACAGCAAACACAGGGTTTCTCCGCTCACCGGGAAACCCAATTCAATTTTCAGTAGCCCGATAGTCACCGTTGTATACCCCCCAAAAAATGAGAGGTGGTGCGACCCAAGACAAGCAATGTGCGTATGATATAATTGAAGAAGTAAAGTCGTTTAGTGGAAAAGTAAACAATGCCAAAAACCAATCGCCGGGGCAATATGGCATGGTTAATCGCCATGTTCATCGCGTTTATGGTTCTCCTTGTTTCAGGAGAGTGGGCTGTCGCGTTTATTTTAGGTGGAGTCGTCACCCTCCTCACCACAATGGCCGTTGCCGGAAACGCCGCCCGCACCCTCCAAACCAATACCCGTGCATCGCGTCGCATCAGCCGCGCTAATCCTGCCTCGCGTGAGCGCCGCCGTGTACAAATGACCCAATCGGCCCGCCGCTCTGCTGAATATGTAAGTATGCGCCCTGATCGTGACACACATGGCTATCGCTTGCAAGATGTCGGTCTATTGGTGGAGGAAATCCGCAAGGATGGTTTGGAACTTCGGCAAGCCCGTTTGCTTTCATTAGACGACAATTCGCTGCGCCCCTATGTCGTAGTAGACGCCCCAACCTATGCCCACCCCCGCCAAAGCCTCATCCGCTTTGAGATCAAAGATGCGGCAGGCTATCCCCAATTTGTCTGCGAGATGGAACATTACATGCGACCCGGTGAAAATCTGCTGCTGCCCGGTTATCGCTTACCCCTCAAAGGCAACAATCGCCTGACCCACATTGGTAAATGGGATTTACAGGTCTGGGTGGATGGGGGTTTGGTAGCGTTGCACCCGTTTACCTTGTCACCCTCGTTAGATGAACGGCGTCGTCAATTCGGCTTAGACGGCGAAGCACAGGTACAGGTGGCGCTCGAAGATGATTCATTACCGATTTCCCTAGAAGAATTACTTTCACAGCAGCGCCGTATCAGCACTCATTAGTGTTATTCAGGAAGATAAGGCAGTGGCTACACAATGGTGGGGAACTAAAAAAAACGTCTCGCCACGTCTGCGCTTGGAAGTAGAACTTATGCAGGCGACCTTTGGCAATACGTTCCAGCTAACATTCAATAAAAATGATACGCTCTCATGGCTCGGCATGGTCGAGGTCAATCTCGTCGGGTTGCCCCAGCGCGAACATGAAGTCAAGATTTTTTACCCGAAAGATTATCCCAATCGTCCTGCCGAAGCCTACGTGCTTCAGCCCTATATTTACAGCCCTAAACATCAATTTGAAGACGGACAGCTTTGTTTGTTCAATCCCAAAGACAGCATTTCGTATGGATGGAACCCTTCTACCTCTACCGCCGTCACAGTAGCAGGTTGGGCGATTGAATGGTTGTATGCCTATTATACATGGCGTGCGACTGGCGAATGGCCCGGTATCGAAGAAAAACTCAAGCGTAACCTGATGGATTGGTTAAAGCCCCACCGATGACTACCCACGACCTCCCCCCCGTTGAAAAGTCATTCGACCTTCCTGCCCCCATGCCAGAGAATCCTCTGCCATTGGCATATGTGGCACAGCGGGTGGTCGAAAAAATCTGTCAAGGGGCGCTGCGCTATAAACGTAATGAAACTGGTGAAGCACTTATTGGCCTCATCACGCCTGCCACTGAAACCACTCTCCCCGAAGTCTATATCCTCGACACCATCCCACCGATGGAAGATGTTGTCCGTCGTTCAGTCATGTTTGTGCAGGGTGATGGCTGGCAAACCAATATCTCGGAGTGGTGGCAGGAAAATTGGAAACTTTATCGTGAGATGCACGGTCAAGGTCGCAGCGCCAAGTGGGATGTGCCTCTGCGTCATCTAGGCGATTGGCATAAACAACCCGGCGCGATGATTGCTCCCTCGACTGAAGATTTACACACCGCCCGTTTGCATTTGGAGGGCATGGGCACAGATTTTTTACTCGCCCCCATTGTCACCCTCGCCGAATATTGCGAAGGCATTCCGCCCGCTGAAAATACGCTGATTGTTGAGGCCAAAAGCACAACTAAAGCCGCTCGGATACGTATAGATTTTTGGTGGCTGCGGAAGGAAGGCCGCGACTTTGAACCCGTCAAAGTGGTCGTTCGACCCAATGACTATTTTCCCGGCCTGCCACCTGTTGTTTGGTGGATTAAACAGCGCCAGCGTTTTGACGAAGAATTGGCGGCATTGGAGAAGAACGGGCTAGAAGTCATGGATGTGGTCACATGGAACACACGGGGACACCCCCCACTCGATACCTGCCTGACCATCTGGCGTCCCGGTACATCGCGGGTCGTGATTGCTATGACCCCCGTCAATTATCCGATTCGTCCACCCATGTGGCGAGTTGCACCGATTATGCGCCCCAAAGAAGGCCAAGACCTTTTTGAAACGCTGCTCAACGCCTCCACCAAAGTTCCGGAGGGGATAATCCCCCAATGGACGGATGAGCATTTATTGGTAGATGGAGTGAAGGCAATCGAGGCGTGGGAGAAAACAAAATGACCGATTGGAATCGCGTTGAACGGCTGCTAGGGCATGACGCCATGAGCCTGCTGGCCCGCAAAACCGTCGGAATTGTCGGAGTGGGTTCAGGCGGCGGCTATGTCGCGCTGGCCCTAGCCATGTCGGGGGTACAGCGCTTTATTTTGGTGGATGACGATGTGTTGGATACCCAAAATATTGTGCGTCATGTCGCCGATGGTCGTTATATCGGCAAACCCAAAGTCGAAGCAGTGCGCGATTTGATTTTGCAACGCAACCCGCAAGCCGAGGTGTTCACCCTGCAAGATCGTATTGAGAGCCATTTACACCTGCTCGATCAAATGGATATATTGGTCGTAGGGGTAGATGGCGAGGGCGCGAAATTCAGCCTAAACGAATCCTGCCTTAAACGGCATCTCGTGGCGGTATACGCGGGGGTCTATGAACGCGGCGAAGGGGGTGATGTGGTGGCAATCTACCCCGGAGATGGCCCGTGTTATGCGTGTTGGGCTGCCGAACTGCGCGAAGGGTATGTCACCCCTGCCCCAGATGGCGCGGATGCTGATTTGGATTATGGGCAGCGTCGTCCTGATGGCGCGATTGATGCTGAACCGGGCCTCTGGCTGGATGTGGTGCGCGTCGCCAATACGCAGGCCAACATCGTCCTCAATATTTTGCTAGAGAGCACACCCGCCGAGCGTCATTTTCCAGCCAACACTGTTTTGTTAGCCAATCAACCGCTAGAAATCCGTGAGGGGCATATCACCCCGCCTTTTTCCGCCGAGTGGGTCAATATTCCACGTAACCCCAAATGCCTTGTCTGCGGTTCCTATCATATGGACAAGGCCGCCACCGACGAAATCTCGCTTGACCAGTTGCTCGGTGAACCCGTTCGTGTAGATGTCCGCAAAACCAACAACAAACTATCCCTTGATGGAATTGATGAGCAGTAACCTATGACCGACCAACCCAATCAACCACCCATTTCCGAACGCCCCCCTGATGAAATGCAGGGGATGAATCCAACGCCGCCCGAGGTGGCTAATCAGCAAACACCACCTACGCCTCCACCGCCATCGCCTGCTGCCAATGGTCATCGTGAGGAAACCGCTGAGGAAGCACGCGCCCGTTTGGAACGCCTCGGTGGTGAGCCTGCACCGGACATCACGCCTGAAGAATTTGCACGCCTGCGTCAGAGTGGTCAAATCCATATTGATGTGCGGGGTCGCGTTCGCAGTCGCCAATCCAATGAGCCAAGCGACGCGGGTATCTCGTTGCGAAAACGCCGTGCGTGGTATTGAATCATAACCAACAAAACAGCTAGGGAAATGGAATTATCATATCCCTAGCTATGTCAATAAAAAGCTATATCTCTTTTTCTAGCTTCAATACACGCTTCTTATGTTTTTGATATTCACTCTGTGAACGTTTTAATTCCTGAACCATATCACTTTCACCTGAATACAAAACTTTTACTCGTTCACGAGCACGAGTCAATGCGACATACATCAATTTAAGATTGTCAAATTCCGCATTTTCCTCAGTTTTTCCATTGGCGAGATCAAATGACTCAGCTGAAAGAATAATTACAAAAGGAGCGTCCATACCCTTTGCGGAATGTACGGTTGAGATTTTGACGCTATTCTCAGGCCAACGAAAATTGCTTTTAGATTCCATATCTTCACTTATCCAATGATATGGGATGTTTTCTTTTTGAAGAGCTTCCATTAATTTTTCAATCAAGGGAAAGCCTTTGACTCGTTTACTATGGTAGAGAATCAAAATATTACGGGCAGAATAATCAGGAGACACGGTATTCTGAATTGTTTTAACAGTTTCTTTTATCTGCCATTGTAGATTCTTACACTCGATAATCTCAGGGTCATGACATTTTTTAGGTTTAAACGATATATCAGGTATGTTGTCATAATAGGATGATATATTCCCAAGTAGAAATCCAGCAAATGACCAAATGACCACTGAGTTTCGGTATACCCGGCGCAATATTTTTGCCCGACCCTGCATCGGAATATCGAGATCTGCCCAAGCAAATTTTTCTCCGCGCTGGCGATATATCTTTTGAGCATCATCCGCAGCAACTATGAAGTTCTTCTGCTTTGCCTCACTCCCTTTCAAGGCTTGGTGGAAAAGAAAACCAATCCATTCCTTACGAAAATCTTGAGCCTCGTCAATATAAACAGCATCGTACCTATCACTTTCCTTGAGTAAAATGCTGCTAAGTTGATTGGTAACTCTCTCCTCAAAATCAGGGGTATCTGAAATCGGAAAACTTCGATGTCCTTTGTAATTATTGACCACAGAACGCGCCCAGCCCATGAAATGAGTAATTTCCACCATAGAACTATTTTCTAGGGGAATGTTGATATGTTCAAAGGCTTGACGCAGGTAGTTTGCCAAACTGACATTCCAGCAGACAATTAAAATGCGTTGCGGATTACCCCTGTGTTCAGCATTTGACGCGACCAGTTTAGCCCGCATAAGCATTATTAAGGTCTTACCTGAACCTGCCACACCACGCATCAAGCGCGGACCCTCGCCAAATTCTTTAGCGATGATTTCCTGTTCCATATCAATAGCGAAAGCGTCTGGAGCAAGACCAGCATCAGACGACTCAATTACTGGACCAGTTCGTGCCGCTATATCAGGTATATCTATTGTTACTTCATTACGAAGGCGTTCTCTAATCGCCCGTTGCTGAAAAAAATCCAATTCTTTTTCAAGAATAGGCATACTACTTTGAATACGTTGTAATAAAGTCGCTGAATTTATGAAATCTTCTTTGAACACAACTTTTTTATCATCCAAAATATCTCCTAGCCGAAGTTCATTAAAATCTTTTGAGGAGAGATTAGGAAACACAATCAAATAATCAACGGGAACAGCTAGACGTTCATTTTCATCAACTAATTCTGGACGTAATCCCAACTCCTCTTTGGCATTGCGAAGATATACTTGGCATTTATGGTCAGGATTTGGGCGATCTGAGGGGCGTTTTGAATTGTCCTTTATTTGAAACCTTCTTTTGTCGGCTTTTAAGATCGTCGATACGCCCCAATCTTTGACCTCTAAAATCAAAACTCCTCTATGAGGATCAAGTACCATAAAATCAGGTCTGTAATTTCGTTCCCCGAGAATGACCTCATACCAAACAATACACTCATCCGGTAGTTTTCTAAGAACTTCAAAGGTCTTTATTTCCCCCGCAGTTGCTTCGTCAATCATGTTTAGAGATTCAGGGATGCACCGTGCCATTACTTTTAATCCTGTATTGAGAGATTCTTTGATTGTTCATTAATTTTAAGAATAGCACCTCGTGATTTCACAAACAACAACTTTTGTAATAATTTTTGTGGATTTCATAATATATTCACAAAGCATCATCGCCTAACTACCACCGTTTTTTGTCCATCCCAAATTGGTTGGGGCAGCCACACATTAAAGCGTGCCCCCTGCCCATATTCACTTTCGACCCAAATCCGTCCGGCATGGGCCTGCACAATTTCACGGGTGATGGCTAATCCCAAACCCGTCCCCGAATTTTTGGCGCGGCTCTTGTCCACCTGATAGAAGCGTTCAAAAATGCGCGGCAGGTCTTCACGGGGGATACCTTCACCTGTATCCTGCACCCGTACCAATACACCCTGATTATCCAAAGTGGCCCGCAACCACACCCGCCCTCCGGCTGGTGTATGTTTAATCGCGTTATCCACCAGATTGGTAAATACCTGTGCCAAACGATCCCCATCCCCGGCGATACGGGGTAAATCGGGAATTTGCACATCTAATTGCAAGCCACGTTCCCGTGCTCGGATGGTCATACTTTCGCCAACGGTCTTGAGTAATTCGTCAATTTCAACCGCCTGCCGCATCATATCCATGCGCCCCGCCTGAATACGTGCCAAATCGAGCAGTTCATTCACCATCCGGGTCATCCGCCCTGCTTCATGATAGATAATGTTGGCGGCATGGGCATTGTCATCCGCCACCCCATCGGCAATCGCTTGGGCAAAGCCTTGAATACTGGTCAACGGGGTGCGTAAATCATGTGAGACATTCGCCAGAAAATCACGCTGGGCCTTTTGACCGATCTCAACTCGTTCGGTCATGGTGTTAAATGTGCGGGCCACTTCGCGCACTTCATCTGGGCCATGTACGGGCACACGGGTGGCATAATTCCCTTCAGCAACTTTGGCGGCAGCATGGGCCACATCCAACAACGGACGCGACACCCAGCGCACAATTCCGGCTGAAAATAGTAGGGCCACTACCATCCCAATACAGCCCGCCTGAAAAAATGCCAAGAACATCCCGCTACCAAGATATTCCCGAATGACAGCCCGGAACGATTGTTTGGGCATCTGGGTAGCAACCACTAGCGCATTGACGACAGCGATTCTGCCATTATCCACATCAAGGAGGATTACTTCGCGGCGAATCGGCTGTTCAACATACAACCACTTTTGGCGTTTATGGTCAAATTCTCCTTTATAAAGCACCGTTGTGCTCCCCAACACCTGCGAACGTTCCACAAAGGCCTCTCGCGCCGAAAGACCACTGAATTCACGTGGGTAATCGCCGTTGCTGTCCCAGATGACCCGATTATTCTGTGCCAACAGCATAATCCGCACGTTATTATTGTCGGCTTGGCTCTGCAAATAATCTAATTGGAGTTCGACCTCCTCCTGAAAAGTCAACGGGCCTTGATTATCCAAAAACTGTTGTTGCTGCTCCGTCGAAAGAATGTCTATGGTCGTCGCCGCCAGTTGGATGTATTCCTCATCGGTGTTGGCTGGACGTGCCCGCAGCACCAAAATCAATGCGAGGGAGATAATCGCCAATGTAAAAAGTAGTACCACTCCAAACGCGCCAAGTAGCCGTACATTCAACCGATTCATCGTGCCAACCAATACTCCTATACACTCAATCCGAGGCCGCTGGGGTCATCTCTACAGCCAGAGCCGAGTTCGGCAGACGCTTTTCCCGGATTTGTTGAATGGCGAGGGCACTTAACAGGAAACATCCTGCCGCGATAATCAAAATCACATTGTACCCGTTGGTCGAATCCGTCCGCCGATTGACTTCATCCACAATAAACCCGCTGCTTAGGCCCACCGACGACCCCATACTGGTCGCAATATTGGTAATCCCTAGGTAAAAGGCCGTCTGGCGCTGTGGCACAATCGCGGTGACCAACGCCCACCCTACACTGAAAAAGATCGCCGACCCCACCCCGGTAAACATCAACAGAAAACTGGCGACATTAAGCGAGGTGGTGAGGGTAATCGTAACGGTACTGATTGCGGCCATCATCCCGGCCACCATCAACATGCGCCGCCGCCCAATCCGATCTGAAATCATCCCTGCTGGAATCGTGACCAACATGACCGCAAACGCAATCATAATGACAATTCGACCCTGCGTTTCGCGGGCTTCCTGTTCGCTCAGGCCAATGACATCTTCCAAATATGTCAACGCAAAACTGCCGAGGATGTTGAACGAGATGAAAAAGCTAAAGCGATGTACCAGCCACCATAAAAACGAGGTCTGACGGGCAAGGCGGCGTAAATTCAAGACCACAATCACCCGCTGCGAAGTCAACCAGTCTGCTGATGGATAGTACATCCGCATGAAGCGTCGTGTGGCGGTAATTGGCTGATTAGATTTCACCCGTGCAGCCGGTTCAGGCGCTCGCCAAAATGTGATAACCACCGAAATAATCGTTAGACCGCTAATCACCAAGATGGCGGCATTCGGCATTTGATGGTTGCCCAAAAAGGCCCATGTCAGCCCGCCCGCCACCACAATCCCCACCAATTCCATAACGGTTTTAAACCCCGCTGCCAAGCCCATTTGCCCTGATTCCACTTGGTCTGGCAGCAAGGCATTCAACGGGCTTTGAATCATGCTCAATAAAGATTGCAGCAGCAGCACCCCGACCAACAAAACAAGGATATTGGGAGCATTCACCATCACCGAGAGCGCCACAATCAGACCAATCGCACCCGTCAGCATATAGGGATAACGGCGACCTACGCGACTGCGGGTGTGGTCGCTCAAAATGCCGATAATGGGTTGGGCAATCCCCGAAATACTTAAGCCAAAGATACCGACCAGTCCAAGCGCCGTATTCAGCCGGGATTCATCCAGCTTGCCATGATCTACTAAATCTGAAAGTACAAAATGATAGAGGGCAGGCTTGTTGATGGCATAGGCCAGCGCCAAACTTAATGCAGGTAGGCTGAGCAGCACTAAAAACCAGATGGAGCGTTCGGATGGGCCACTACTAACGACTGCTCGCTGCCTTATCACTGGCTATACCCCTAGACTTTTCCTTCAGAAATGGTTATAGATTGAAACACCAATGTCAGCTTGCGCGTTTCGCCGCTGGCATCAGTTCCTCTAATCTGTACGCGGTCAACCAGCAGGGGGTCGCGGGCCTCAAGGCATAGACGGAACAAATCTTCCAAAGTCGCAAATTCCTTGACCGTCTCAGTCAAACCCGTCTGTTCATCCCATTTTCGGAATACAATGATGCCTTGTTCCACAGTGGATTTTGCCACGCCGTTATCCTCTTTTTGCCATAAAAAGAAAACCCTTTTAGTATCATAAGTGTACTACTCATGTACATTCACGGTAAACTATAGAGTCGCGGGGTAAAAGCGACCTACCATGATAAACTTATTATTGCGGGTCACATTGTTTGCCTTTTTATTTACAAATGGGCCATTTCTGCCTGCCCGCTATCCCCAACACCCCGCATTGACTGTTAGCCCTATTGAAAAAATTGCCGAATTCGGTGGCCCCATTCGCGCCGTCGCCTTTGATGGAGCCGATGCCCTAATCGCCGAAGGGGAAGCAATTGTGCGTGTCCCCTTGATTGGCGACCACGCCTATCAACCCATCGAGCGGCACACACTTGGACAGGGGGCAATTCTCGACCTTGCCCGCACTCCACAGGCGCTCTATGCTCTGACGACCCAAAGCCTTGTTATCTTAACCCCCGATGCCCGTCAAACCCGCTATGTGTTTCCCGGCGGAGGTGAAAGGCTCACGTTGCTTAACGACCTATTATTGGTCACAGCCCGTCAAGCAGGGACGAAACTCTATACCATTCAACCCAACGGCGACCTGACGGCCTACACATGGATCAGCACCCCCAGCGATAATCTGCAATCTGGCGTGGTAGATGATAAGACCGTCGCAATGGCGGATCGTTCATCTGGTATCCGCCTATTGGAGTTGGAGGATAAAAAACCCGCCCAGTTTTTGAGTGCCCTCCCTACCACTGCGCCCTCTGAGGGCCTTGCCATTTTTGACCATTGGCTGTTTTCGACCAGTGAGCATCATCTCAATGTGATAGATGCCAACACCCCGCAAAATCCGGGCGTGGTGGGTCAATATGCCCCCATTCATGATATTCAAGACATGGTTTGGCAAAACGGCCTTACCATCATCGCCGACGGGCAGGACGGCCTTAAAGTTTATGACGATGCCAGTTTAACCGATGGTCCGCGCTATCTGGCTGGCTCAACCGACCACCCTAGCTATGCCGTCGCCTTTAGTGGGCAATATCTCCTCAGCGGCGAACCCAACGGCCTGCGGATTTATGATGCCACCCGCCTGCCTGATCTCGTCCCGATCAGTTTTGCAGCCCTGTGGTCGCCTGCCGCTGCGATTACCACTGTGCCTAATTCGACCCTTATTTTGGTATCGGTGGGGGCGGGTGGATTGGCGATAGTGGATATTGCTGCACCCTTTGCGCCAAATGTTCGCGCCGCCCTGCCATTTTCCGGCCCGGTAGAATATGCCCTTGCTCACCCCAATGACCCCTCTGTGCTTTATTTGACATTGGGGGATGGTCGCTTGGTTACGCTACAATTTGACCCCAACGCCCCCGAACAAGCCGCCATCACCAGCGATTTACCCCTCTCCGGTCAACCCGGCGAAATGGCCCTTGACCCCTCCCGTGATTTATTGGCAATTGCTACTGGGCGTGCTGGCCTCGAATTTTACGCCCTCGGTCACGATCACCATCAGCCCTCTCGTCTGACCAATTTGACCTCGCAATCGCTCCATAAAGGCGGGGTTAAATCCGTGAAATGGACAGGCGGTGGACGTTGGGTTTTCCTTGATGGTGATACCGTGCGCGTGGTGCGGCTTTTTGGCAAACGCCAATTTGTCGAGGATGGCCGCCTCGCCGTGACAGGTTCAACTCTCGCCCTAACCGACCATGATATTCGTGTTGGGGAGGGCAATCAACTGACCACCCTCACCCTCCATAATGGACAGCCCCAACAGACAACTGTCTATACCGCGCCCACCCAATACCATGACTTAGCCGCCCAATTGACCCAAGTTGTGTTGGCAACCGACAACGGATTGATGATTCTCGATACGACGGATCGCACCCATCCACGCGAACAGCGGTTTTTCCCTACCCCCTTCAAAGTAGAACGTTTGCTCATTCGCGGCGATGATTGGCTGCTGCTCAATTCCCAACAGGGCATGATTCACCTGCGTTTTTCACTGCTGTTGGCTAATGAAAAATCGGTAGAGCCGACCATCACGGGCACCTATGTTTCGATTCAGGGGGGCCGACAGCTACTGACTTTTGCCGATGGTAGTTTGGGTATTTCTGGGGACGCATGGTTTCGCATGGATTCCAAAGGCGATCTGATGGCCTCCGCTCCCGGTGTCGCCTCACGTAGTGCTGCGATTTTTGGCAATGATACATACCTGCTGCACGATCACCTCCTGCGCTTGGACGGGACAGGGCAAATCGTCGCCGAAAATCGCGCTGTGATGGGCCTTGCTATTGCCAGTGATGCGCGTTTTATTTGGGTACTGGGTTATCAAGGCCAATTGCAAGCCTATGACCCTATCACTCTGCTGCCTGTTGTCCCGATCCGCAGTGTTAATCTTGGTATCCAAGCCACCACCTTGACCGCCGCCAATGAATGGTTGTATGTGGGCACGCAAGATGGCACGGTCTTGGTTGTCGCCCCGCCCGCTGAAGCGATTACGGCGCCCGAAATCCTCATCCACAGCCGCATTGCCAATATGGGCGGAGCAGTCGCCGATATTTACACCGTTTCTGGTCAACCGGGCCAGATCATTGTGAGTGCCAATGAGGGCGGCCTCTGGTGGTTAGATGCACGCGATTCACGGGCCGTTGAAATTATTGCCCATTCGCCCCTCTCAGGCCGTTCGATTGCCGCCGCTGCTTCGGATGACGCGAATTGGGTTGCGGTTGCTAAAGGATCATGTGGCATCCAAATTTTAGACGCCAGCCAGCGTGATTTAGGTCTGCGTCCGGTGGCGGAATGGCACGGTGGCTCAGTCACCGATCTGCAATTTGTCGGCAATCAACTGATGGCCCTTGTTGGCGGCGTCCCGGCCCTCTTCCAAATCAACCCAAACGCCCCACTCACGCC
>JAJTXY010000027.1 GCA_021463865.1 Anaerolineae bacterium | reverse complement strand
TCTTGGTGATCGCCGCCGTCAGGGTCGTCTTGCCATGATCGACGTGTCCTATTGTCCCGATGTTTACATGTGGTTTCGTTCGTTCAAACTGGGCCATTGTTGCTCCTGAATTACTCTGATTTTGCCTGCTTTTTACTTGGTTTTAATCTATACCGGGCAAAAAATTTCGTGGGGCTGCGGGGAGGTTTTTACACCGTTCCCGCTTTCAATCCCACGAAATTAACGACTGCCTTTAATGATTTCGTCGGCAACGCTGTTGGGTACTGGATTGTATTTCTCGAATTCCATCGAGAAACTCCCGCGCCCCTGCGTCATGTTCCGCAAATCGGTGGCGTACCCGAACATTTCGGCGAGTGGCACGCTGGCTTTAATACTCGATGCGCCATCACCGCGTGGCTCCATCCCTTGAATAATCGCGCGGCGGGCCGAGAGATTACCGATAATATCACCTGTGTATTCGTCCGGACTGACGACTTCGATCTTCATCATCGGTTCGAGCAGGATGGGGCCGCCTTTTTGGACACCTTCCTTCAAGCACATCGAACCCGCGATCTTGAAGGCGATTTCGCTGGAGTCTACTTCGTGGGAAGCGCCATCTACCAGACGGGCACGGATACCCACTACTGGATAGCCTGCGATAACGCCGCCGCTCATAGCATCGGCGATACCGTTGCGGGTGGGTTTGATAAACTCGTTGGGAATAGATGCCCCGCGAATTTCGTTGACGAAATCTAGTGGGCCATCCACCTTGGCCTGCTCGTCTTCGGGAATAGGTTCAAATTCGACCACGACACGGGCATATTGACCTGAACCACCTGTTTGACGTTTGAAGGTTGTGTCAATGCGGACATGCTTGGTGATGGTTTCACGATAGGACACACGCGGGCGGCCTACCGTCGCATCCACCTTGAATTCCCGCATGAGGCGATCCACCAACACTTCAAGGTGCAGTTCGCCCATCCCGGCGATGATGGTTTGCCCAATCTGGTCATCCACCGACACTTGGAATGTGGGGTCTTCTTCGGCCAGCTTACGCAGCGCCACACCCATCTTGTCCTGATCGCCTTTGGTCTTGGGTTCAATTGCCACCTGAATAACCGGGGTTGGGAATTTGATCTTTTCCAACACAACGGGTTTGTCAGGATCACACAGAGTATCACCCGTGAAGGTGTCCTTGAGGCCCAACAACGCCGCAATGTCACCCGCATGAACTTCTTCGACATCCTCACGGCTGGCGGCAAACATACGGACGATACGACCAATCCGTTCGCGGCGACCTTTGGTGCTATTGGTCAAGGTCGTGCCGGTTTTGAGCACGCCTGAATAAACGCGCACAAAGGCTAGGCGACCAACATAAGGGTCGGTGATAATCTTAAAGATCAGCGCAGACAGGGGTTCGTCGTCGTCGGCTTTGCGAACGATTTCTTTTTCTTCGTCGTCTGGATCACTGCCTTTGACGGCGGGAATATCCAGTGGGGAGGGCAGCAAGTCTACAACGGCGTCTAGCAATAATTGGACACCTTTGTTTTTGAGAGCCGAACCGCACAGGACGGGTTGGATCCGACCAGCAACCGTTGCGGCACGCAGACCCGCCTTCAATTCATCTTGGCTGACTTCTTCCTCCATGAGGTATTTCTCAAGCAGGTATTCATCATTTTCCACAATGAGTTCAATCATCTCGGCGCGTTTGGTCTCGACCAAATCTTGCAATTCAGCCGGGATTGGCTCCACTTTAATATCGGTGCCGAGGTCGTTGCCATAGGTGACAAGTTGCTGATTAAAGAGATCAATAATCCCTTTAAACTCATAACCCTCGCCATAGGGCCAGTGAATCGGCACGGGTTTGGCGGAAAGCCGTTTCTTCATCATGTCAATGCAGCGTTCATAGTTCGCACCGACGCGATCCATCTTGTTGACAAGGCAGATACGCGGCACGCCATATTCGTCCGCTTGACGCCAAACAGTTTCAGACTGGGGTTCGACGCCTGCTACACCGTCAAACACGACCACCCCACCGTCCAAAACGCGCAAACTGCGCTGTACTTCGGCGGTGAAGTCCACGTGTCCGGGGGTGTCAATCAAGTTAACTTGATACCCCTTCCATTCAGCGGTAATCGCGGCGGCGGTAATGGTAATCCCGCGTTCGCGTTCCTGCGGCATATAGTCAGTTGTGGCGGTGCCGTCGTGTACTTCACCGATGCGATGAATATTGCCGGTGTAGTACAGAATGCGTTCGGTGGTCGTGGTCTTACCCGCGTCAATGTGGGCAATCACCCCGATATTACGAACTTTCGCCAAATCTAGCTTGCCATTTTTAGCCATGTGTTTTTTGCAGATTCCTCAGAATTAATTGGTTTGCTAGGTGCTTTACCAACGGTAGTGAGCAAAGGCGCGGTTCGCTTCTGCCATACGATGGGTATCTTCGCGCTTCTTGACGGCGCTGCCCTGATTATTAGCAGCGTCCAGCAGTTCAGCGGCTAATTTTTCGGCCATGCTGCGTCCATTGCGGGCGCGGGCTGAGGCCAATACCCAGCGCATTGCCAAAGAGCGACCGCGAGCCGGGTCCACTTCCATTGGCACTTGATACGTAGAACCACCCACGCGGCGGGGTTTGACTTCGACAGCCGGGGCGACATTGCGTAGGGCTTGGTCAAACACTTCCATCGGGTGCTTCTTGGCACGCTGTTCCACAATGTCCAGCGCGTCATACATAATGGTCAGGGCCGTGCTGCGTTTACCGCGCATCATCATGCGGTTGACAAACATGGTCACCGCGATGCTGTTATATTTGGCATCTGCCAGCACAGGTCGTTTAGCAGGTCTAGAACGACGTGACATAGTTGGGTTTACTCCCGTCCTCTAATCAACAATTACTTGGACTTGGGCCGTTTGGCACCATATTTACTGCGGGCCTGCTGGCGATTCTTGACGCCATCGGTATCCAGCGAACCACGCACGATGTGATAACGCACACCGGGCAGGTCTTTCACACGGCCACCGCGCACAAGCACCACACTGTGTTCTTGCAGACTGTGACCTTCACCGGGGATATAGGCCGTCACTTCGATACCGTTGGTGAGGCGCACACGGGCCACCTTTCGCAAGGCCGAATTGGGCTTCTTGGGGGTCATGGTACGAACCAGCGTGCAGACACCTCGTTTTTGCGGAGCGCCTTTGGGCTGTTGAGTCCGTTTCTGCGAATAAGAATTAAAAGTATATTGCAGCGCCGGAGCGGTGCTCTTCTTTTTCTTCGGGGTACGGCCTTTGCGTACCAGTTGGTTAATCGTTGGCATTCCAATCTCCGAATTCTATGACTGTCATCCCGTTTTGGCACGATTTGAGGCCACCTCCTCATGACGAATTGGCGGCCTCAGACGTATGTACTTCACTCAATTCCCAGATCATAGCCTTGTTGTACAAGGGTGTCTGGGGTTGGGATCGCGTTTAGAGAGTAAAATAGTATCATTCTAAAAAGGCTGTGTCAAGACAATTTCGCACTATTACACCTAAAGAGGTTCTCAAACCATGTTGTACTCCGCTTGGGAGGATTATGCCCTGCTCGACAGCGGCAATCGGCTTAAATTGGAGCAATTTGGCGCGTATCGCTGTGTACGCCCCGAAGAACAAGCCACATGGCGCCCCGCCCTGCCCCCTTCTGAATGGTTAGCCACTCATGCCCAATTTCACCTGAATCCCACCAAAAATGAGGGTCGTTGGGAATTTCATCAGCCGTTGCCGGAAAAATGGGTGATGCGCTATCGGGATATTTCATTTTATGCCCACCCAACTCCTTTTCGACATATGGGGGTTTTCCCGGAACAGGCTGTGCATTGGGATTGGATGGTGGGACTTATCCAAAACGCTGACCGCCCCATCCGCGTATTAAATTTGTTCGGTTATACGGGTATCGCTTCGCTATTTGCTGCGCAGGCAGGGGCGCATGTTACGCATGTAGATGCCTCCAAACCGACGGTGGCGTGGGCGCGTGAAAACCAAGCCTTGTCAGGATTAACCGATAAACCCATCCGTTGGATTGTCGAAGATGCGGTGAAATATGTGGAGCGCGAGGTGAAACGCGGCAACCGCTATGAAGGGATATTGCTTGATCCGCCCCCGTTTGGACATGGGCCAAGAGGGGAAATCTGGAAATTTTCCGATTCCCTACCGCGTTTATTGGAAGGATGTCGGCAGTTGTGGGGAGAGCAACCCTTGTTTATGATACTGACGGCCTACACTACTCAAGCCGATTTGCCGGATTTGCGGCAGGCCATTGGCGTAACGGTGACAGGTTTGGGAGGCAAAATGGAGACTGGCGTCGCTGAATTAATCGAAAAAAGCGCGGGGCGAGTGTTGCAGCCTGCGACATTTATACGCTGGGAAGGGAAAAGCAAGCAATGACGACTCACGCCACCGAAGAAATTGAAAAAGTTCGGCAGGGGATTATGCGCTATCGGGAACTGCTCGATATTATGCGCCTGCGGTTGGAAGAGGCAGAAAAGGCTTATGAGGGCCTGTTTGCCAAATATGTACCTGAGGAGCGAAATAGCACGGAGGTCAAAAAATTGCAGTGGTTGATCGCCGAACGAATCATTGACCAACCCATTGATTTAACAAGAGCAGTCATGCAGATTCGATTTGATGCCCGTGATTTGGAAAAGGCTTTTGAAGAACTGTACGATAACCTTATCCCGGATTAGGGCATATTACTCGAATTTGTACCATCCATAAGGCAGCAGGCTCTTTTTCAGAACACTAATCAATTCGTCAGCAAGGGGACGACGGTGTTCGGCTAGTTCAATCTGAAAATAGAGCGCCCGAAGAAAATTCCGTACATTTTGCGAGGTTGCGTAGCCATCTGTGCCATTTTCAGCCATTCGTAGGCGGGTTTTGGTTGGCTCGCCCAGATTTTCAATCCATGCCGTCAGTGTGTCGAGGGGGAGCAGATTTCGTTTTAAGATGGCGTCCAACACATGGGCTAGACGATCATCCTCACCATACACAAATACCGTAGGACTGATGGTCGTTAATTTAGCCGCAATCGCGTGGAGGATGCTTTCCAAATCGGCTGCATTGAGATGGGTATTTCGGCTCAAGAATTTGAGTAAATCGGCGGTATGGGCGACGGAGTGTGCCCAGCCCTTTTCGCCGATCATGCCGCGTAAATCCCGTTCGGCTTGAAAATAATCGAGGCCTGCTTCCAATACCTGCCGCACTTCTGCTGCACTGAGATAAGGGTTTTCATTATCATGGGCGATCAGAGTTGCCAGATGCAGCACCGAAAAAGACCGCAGGAACACGCTGTCCGTCTCTTGTTCGCTAATCCCCATTCGCAAATTGGTAATCATTTTGGGAATCATGCCGCGCAAAATCTCCGGCCCGATGAATCCCTTTTCCATCCAATTGACCAGAATCGCGTAGCCAAATTCGTCGCGCAGCAGGGGGTCGGTTGAGCCGAAATACCCTAATAATTCGTCAGTCAGGCTTGCAATCACGTGACCACCGGGTAAGGCAAAGTCATTGTTGATAATGCCCTGCCAAAAAGTTTTATCCATGAATTTTCTCTCAAGTTAAATTTTGCCTAATTTGCCAAATCAAAACGCAGGACTCCGATAAGATACCCCCTTGTGCAGCCCTGCGTTCAAAATACGAGATAACTTTACGCCTGTTTATTGATAAACCGAATTTGCAGTGCCCCTTCGACAAAATTGGCTGGCCCGGTCTCCAATTTCCACAGGGCATAGGGCAGGACGATATTGCGGCGATATGGCCCGACACGCACGGTCAGTTCGTCAGCGCTGCGATACAAATCTAGGTCGGTTTTGTCAGCAAAGGGCAGTGGAATACGGAGGAGGTAATCGCCCGTTTCCAAATCATGTTCAATTGAATGTGTCCCGACCTCCGAGGTCATAATTTGCGAGGGGTTGGTACTGTCATAAAGCGCATCCGCCAGCCGCCGCAGATCATCCAAACCACCGATGTCCCTGTTGAACATAGGGGCTTTTAGTACCTTCAATCCGCCAAACGCCTCGCCAATCAATTCTAGATTTTTGCGCTGTGAATCCTTCCACGCCGTAAAATAGGGGTCAGTCACTTCTGGCGGGATGATGCGGTTGCAGATCACAGAGTCCGTCGGGTAGCCATACAAATTGAGATAGGTATAGGTACGTTGGGTCTCTTTGATGACCATTTTTTCTGGCGTCATCACCAAACGCATCGTGCTGAGTTCGGGGTTTGCCAACAGACCCGCCACTTTGCTTAGGGTATCAAACAAACGTTGTACACTGTCGAGTTCTTCCTGCTCGGGCAGGTCTGTTCCAAAGAGGGGTTTTGCTAATGGGCGCAGCAAACGGCCTGTCATGCCTTTCATCAAATTCATGGTACGCTCGAACCACCAACGCGAGGCATCCGGCAGACTGAGCAGGCGCAGCGTTTCGGCGGTGGGTGCGGCGTCTACAATCAATATGTCGAATTCTTGGGTTTCAAAATATTGGTTGATCCATAGTAGGTGAGCGCCTTCCTCTAGGCCGGGCAGGATGGTGATTTCCTCCGCCACGATGTCATCAAGGCCCTCACGCTGTTTAAATACATTGATGAGGTAATTTTGGATGCGCCACCAATATTTATCCATTGAGTAGCGGGCATCCACTTCCTGCCCCCACAGATTGTCATATAGCTGAATCGGTTCTGGCCCGATTTTCATTTCCAGCGAGTCACCCAGCGAATGGGCGGTATCGGTACTGATGACGATGGTTTTAAGTCCCATTTCGGCACAGCGCAGGGCGGTTGCCGCCGATACACTGGTTTTCCCAACGCCACCTTTGCCCGTATGCACAATAATCCGCATCTTGGTTACGTTAAATCCCTTTCTAGGTCATGTCTCTGATAGTGACTACTACGCGATGTCGAGACTGGGGGTTGCGCTATAGATCCCAAATCGCCAGCATATGTTTGGCGGTCTGAATGAACTCGCGCAGTTCGAGGGGGCGCTGTAGGACTTTGACACGATCCGGTAATTCGTGTACACGCAGGCGTTCCAGTCGGGAATGATCGGCCAAAATCAAGAGAGGGGTCATGGCAAGGGCGGCTTCATTGTCGGAGTGCTGCAATTCCAGCCATTCAATGGCATCCACGCCGGATTCCGCATCATCAATGGCGACGACGAGATCGGGCTTGCAGCGGCGGGCCAATTTAATGCCTTCGGCGAGCGACGCGGCTTTGACGACTTGGAAGCCTTCTGAAATCAAACGATCCCCAAAAACATCCATTGGATAATGGGTCGCATCCACTTTTACCACTAAGGGGCGGGCTGGGGCCGAATCTGCCATGCCTACTATTTCCTCAATTTGCTAATAACAGCATAAACGACCACCCTCATTTTACCCAATTTTTTCGAGGGATGGGAGCGTTGTTTGCTGGCGGTGCGCTTGAGTTTCCTCAATCGCTTTGACCAAACGATACAGCCATTGGTTGACCGGGGTGGCAATGCCGAGTTTTGCCCCCTCCCGCATGACGGCCCCACTGATGGCCTCAATTTCGGTGGGTGTCCCGCGTAAAACATCTTGCAGCATGGAGGAATAGTTGGTGGCGGTGCGTTGGGCGACCTCCTCCGCACGGACGGCTGCGTTCTCATGCGGCAGGATAATCCCTTTAGCACGGGCGATGGCGGCGACCTCATTGGCGGATTCCCGCATGATTTGGCGTGCCCATTCCGATTCCAACAATGCCCCATTCGGAACACGCAAAATCGCGGTGAGGGGATTGATGGAGGCATTGACCACCAATTTACCCCAGACCAACCCCGCTACCTCGTCCACGACCTCAGTTGCCAACCCTGCTGTGTTTAACAAAGTGGCAAATTCCTGAATACGGGCATCTATCGCGGGGCGTGTTGCCAAATAGGTCAAGCCGCGTCCGCCGTAGCGCAAAAATCCAGCCCGATTATCGGTGGATGCGCCTTGCATGGTGACGCCGAGCGTGGCACGATGGGGGCCGACAATTTCCGCGATACATTCCAGATTGCCCACGCCATTTTGCAGCGTAATCGCCACGCCGTCTGGTTTCAGGATTTGGGCAGCATCTTCGGCCGCTAGGGTTGTTTTGTTGGCTTTGGGAAGAATTAGGGCAATATCAATGGGGTCGGCATGGTCGAGGTTATCAGTGGCCCGCAGCGGAACATATTCCTCATGCCCATCAGGGTAGAGGATATGCAGCGGCGCATGTTGGAGAGCGTGGATTTGTTCAGGCCAGCGCCCAAACAGCATCACATCTGCATGGGGAGTGAGTTTTGCCCCGAACAGCGTCCCCATTGCCCCGATGCCAAAAATGCCGATTTTTATGATGGGCCTCCTGTGTCTGTATACCCGAAAGCAAGGTTAATGGGCCGTGTCGCCGATTTCGGTCAAGATTTCGTTTAACACCGCGTCGGAAATCCCAAATTCGTGTTCGGGAGCGGGAAAGGCTCCTGACCGAACTTCTTGATGGAAGGTGGTGAAGACGTTTTGAATCGCCTCACCGATTTTGGCATACTGCTTGACAAATTTGGGGGTAAAGCGGTCAAACATGCCCAAAATATCGTGCATGACCAAGACCTGTCCATCCGTGCCGCCGCCTGCTCCGATGCCAATCGTGGGGATATTGACCATACGGGTAATTAATGCCGCCAGTTTCGCGGGGACGCCTTCAATCACCATCGAGAAAGCACCAGCTTGTTCAATTGCTTTGGCATCTTCGATAAGTTTACGGGCTGCTTCGATGGATTTGCCCTGAACCTTAAAGCCGCCAAACGCGCTGACGCTTTGGGGTGTCAATCCGATATGCCCCATGACCGCGATGCCGATTTGCACCATATCATGCACGGTTTCCGCCATATGGATGCCACCCTCTAATTTGATGGCATCAGCATTGCCTTCTTTGAGCAGGCGACCTGCATTGCGGAGGGCTTCGTCACGGCTGGCTTGATAGCTCATAAAGGGCATGTCGCCGACCAAAAAAGCCCGTTTAACGCCGCGCCGCACCGCTTGGATGTGCAGCACCATCATGTCCATTGTGACCGGGAGGGTACTTTCAAAGCCGTGTACAACCATGCCGAGCGAATCGCCGACCAAAATCATATCCACACCGCTTTGGTCAGCCAGCAAACCAGAGGGGTAATCATAGGCGGTCAACATGCTGATGGGTTCGCCGCGCTCTTTCATCGCCTGCAACTGCTGAAGCGTCACCTTATCCATAGGGGGGTATCCTTTGGTTGCCCTGAAAAATTACAAGCAAATATGGAGATTGATTTACATAATCAAGACGGCGAAGATAAGTGTTATTTTACTTGGAAAGCAAACCAGCCGATAGACGATTACTTTTTCTTTTTGGCGGGTTTGACCTGTGTGACGAATTTATTGGCCTCTTTGCGGAGCTTATGATCACTTTTCATGACTTGTAGGGCGCTGTCCATATCATAATAGGCCAATGTCATCTCATCTTGTTGGTGAAACGCAATCGCCCGTGTGAAGAAAATTTCGGGTCGCGTCGGGGCATAACGTTGCGCTTGCGAAAATTCCTCTACCGCCGCTGGAAAATCCTCGCGTCGAATGGCAATCAGACCCAAGACATAGTGCCCAATCCATTGGCGGGGATCGAGCCGCAGCGCGTATTCGGCATCCTCTGTTGCGTCATCGTCGCGTTCCATCTCATATAAAATGACAGCCCGTGTAACATACAGTTCGGCGAGACTAGGTGCGTTGTAAATCGCTTCGTCCAAATCCGCCAGCGCCTCGGCAAATTTTTTGTGTTGATAGTGGTGCAGACCGCGCTCCAAATAGCGATCTGCAATGCTGAGGGGCGCACCCGTAGATAGGCGTAATTGCGGGCCAGTCGGCGGTGGAACTTTGCGGCGCAGCATATCCATTTACTCCCTTAAATCACGCAGTTGATAAAGCTGCCCATCGGCAAATCCGCGTCTGCGATAATACTCGCGTGTACCGATAGCGGAAATCACGGCGAGTTGTTGATAGCCCCGTTCGCGTGCAATCTCCACCGCGCGTTCAATCAACTGTTTGCCTAGCCCGACGTGCTGACTTTTGCCTGCCAACGCCTCACCGATTTCGATGGATTGTCCGTAAACGTGCACTTCTCGAATCATGGCGGCGTTTTCTAATTCGGGGGTAATTGGCGGTTCGGTAGGCAGAGATAGGCGCAAAAATCCGGCAATCTGGCGTTCGGGAGTGATATATTGCAGGAAAACCTCGTCACTGCAATTGGAGGTGTACCAGACCTCATCCAAGTGCAAAGCATCAAGGACGATGTTACGATGACGGATTTCGCGGCTGCGGATATCGCCTGTATAGCTGCCATTCTGGGTCAATTCCTGCTGCACCAGTTCGCGGAAATTGGTCATTTTGTTGCCGACCACAATATCTGTGCCGGGGATGTCGCGGATAACCCGGGTCAAGCGGCAGTAATCAGGGGTCAGTTGAAAGCAAGCCGTCAGCACCCCTAATAGTTCCTCATGGGTATAGGGTCGCCATTCGCCGCGCTGATAGTAATCCATCAATTCGGCGCTCTCAATCAGCGAACAGGGATAAACCTTGAGTTCATCGGGGCGGAAATCGGGGTCATGAAACATCCGCGTATAATCTTCAATATCGGCTTCCGGCGACGACCCATACAAATTCGGCATCCAATGGGCATGGATTTTAAATCCGGCTTGGCGCAGCAACTTCACGGCATGGCGGGTGGCGGCGACTTCATGCCCGCGTTTATTCAGGTGCAGCACTTCATCATTCAGGCTCTGAAAACCAATTTGGACTTTGGTACAGCCCAAGCGCCGAATCCGCAGCACTTCTGCTTCGCTGATATGGTCGGGGCGGGTCTCAATCACCAAGCCGACACAGCGACATACGGCATTTTCGTTTTCCCGATGCGCCGACTCTAATTCTTCCCATGTCGCAAATTCGGTGACGAGGGTGCGCTCGGCTAAACCTACTCCAATCGAAGCGGCCTGTTCGCGCGAACGCATCATTTCATCATGATAGATATTCTGGACGACCTGATTATAGGTCTGGTCATGCCCCGGCACGTTGATGGGGGTGATGTTGCGGGCGGGGTGCAGTTGGGAATGTTCCAAGAGCAGACTTTCCACTTCCGCCGTGTGGTCTACTCCATTGCCAAAATCATGCAGCGCGTCAAAAATGCGCTTGATAAACCAGATTTGATAGGTTTCGGGATAAAATGACCATGTGCCACCCAAAATAATCATTTCGATTTTGTCGGTGGGGTGTCCGGTATTATGGAGGGCCAACAGGCGGCGATAGGTTTGCAGATAGGGGTCAAAAGCGTTGGCTTCGGCTCGCTGTGCCCCCGGCTCATCCGAAAGATAGCTCTTGGGCATCCGAATATCGCTGGGGCAAAAAATACACGTCCCCGGACAGGGAAACGGCTTGGTCAAAACGGTGACAGGTGTCACCCCCGAACTGGTTCGCACGGGTTTAAGGCGCAGGCGCTCCACAATGGTTTTATCGAAGGCAGGCAGATCACCTGTCTCGGTAAAATGGCGGTAGGCACGAATCAGTTCATCGCGGCGGAACAGGCCAGAGCCATCTTTGGGATGCGATTTTAGAATGCGCTCAAGCTGCTTTTGGGCAAGTTCAGGTGTGCCAAGTACCTGCCGCAGAATCGCCAAAAGGGATTCGCGGTAAAGCTCAAGTTCATCAAGATCAGGGGCGGTTTTGTAGGTCATGCATGTTCAACCCGATTGGAATTCTTTGAATGGATGTTAATCTAATCCGACGCTTAAATCAACTGAATAAAGATTTTTATACCCAAACCGCCGAGTCGTTTAGCCAATCACGTGACCATGCGTGGGAGGGTTGGCTGAAATTGCTGCCCTATCTCAAGCCGCCGCTTTCGGTTTTGGATGTTGGTTGTGGCAATGGGCGCTTTGGTCTATTTCTATACGAGCAATTGGGTGATGGCATGGCATATCATGGCCTCGATAACGCCCCGGCGCTCTTGGATTTTGCACGACAAGCATTCGATGAACGCGGCCTATCCTTCACGCTGGAAAATCGAGATATTGTCGAAAATCCACCCGATAAAGGTGAATATGACCTTGTGGTGGCCTTTGGGGTGCTGCATCACATCCCCGGTTATGAAAATCGGCATGAATTTGTGCGGCGCTTGGGTGAACGGGTCAAAAAAGATGGCTATTTGGTGTTCACCAGTTGGCGCTTTTATGAGCAGCCCCGTTTCCGCGAACGGATTGTGGCATGGCCCGACGATTTTGAGGTTGAAACCCATGATTATCTCTTGGATTGGCAGCGCGATAGAAATATCGAAGAGAAGCCTGCCCTGCGCTACTGCCATTACATTGACGACACCGAACATCAATCCCTAATTGCCGCCACCGGATTGACGGAAATTACCACCTATCGGGCCGATGGTCGCAGTGGGGATTTAAACTGTTACAGTGTGTTGCAGCGTCTTACTTAAAAAAGCCCAACGCCGAGGCTAATGCCATCGCCATTAAAATCGAGACCAACAGCAGCACCCACGCCACCGCCCGCCCAATTTCTGGCCCGTAGAGCAAAGTCACCCCTTGTTTGCGCTCCAATTGACCAAGCAGGTCTACTCGCAGGTCTATTAAATCGCGTTCTTTGACCAGCCGTGCCGCAAAAGCCGATTCATGCACAACGCGCCAACCATCTGCTACCAATTTCTCAACTTCCGGCTTTAAGATCGCCTCGGCTGCTTCTGGCGAAATAATCTCGACTTCGGTGTTTTCCGTTTGTGGTTCAACCATCGTTCCATACCCTAAAAAATTTGCCCCTGCTAGAGTACCTGATGTTGGCTCAGTTCTCCATCCCCTATACAATCAAAGCCAATATTTTACTTAGGGGTGATTTATGGCAGACCAAACGAAAGAAACATATTTAGTGACTGGGGCGCTGGGCTGTATAGGCGCATGGACAGTCTATCATCTGGTGAAACAAGGGCGGCGGGTGGTCAGTTTTGATATTGCTGATCAGGGCCACCGCCTCAATTTATTGATGACGCCTGAAGAACAACAGGTCATTTCCTTTGTACGCGGTGATTTAGCTTACCCTGACCAAGTGTTGGCAGTATTTCAACAATATGGGATCACCCATGTCATTCACTTGGCGGCGCTGCAAGTCCCCTTTGTGCGAGCCAATCCCATCAAAGGGGCACAGGTGAATGTGGTTGGTACGGTTAACGTATATGAGGCGGCGCGACAAACTGGAGTAAAACATATTGCCTTTGCCTCCTCCATCGCGGTGTTTGGGCCAGCCGAAGATTATCCCGATAATCAACCCGTCGCTAATGATGCCCACCCTTCTCCGCGTACCCTGTATGGCGTCTTTAAACAGGCTAACGAAGGCACGGCGCGGATTTATTGGCAGGATCATCAAATCAGCAGCACCGGATTACGTCCCTATACCGTTTATGGCTTGGGGCGCGATCAAGGCTTGACCAGCGATCCCACCAAAGCAATGCTGGCAGCGGCGGCAGGGCAAAATTTCCATATCAATTTCGGCGGGGTGATGCAATTTCAATGGGCATCGGATACGGCCCTGCAATTTATCGAATCGGCAACCCATCCTTTGAATGGCGCTTATGTTTTCAATCTGGATGCGCCGCCGACCCCTGTCGCGCAGGTGGTTGAAATTATTGAACGCCTGCGTCCGAACGTCAAAATCACGATGTCGGATACCGTGCTGCCATTTCCAGAAAACTTTGATGGCTCAGAACTACATCGCCATTTTGCGAATGTTTATGATACGCCGTTAGAAGAAGGCATTCGGCAGACGATTGAGGGATTTGAGAGGGCATTGGCTGAGGGGAAAATATCGGTTGGGGCATAGACAAAAACAAAAAAGGGCGAGTCGTGTGACATCGCCCCTTTGAAATTGACCCTGTAGGATTACAAACTGGCTTCTTTTTCGTAGATACCCGATGCACCACTGGGGCGAGTGCCCTCTCGGTCAGTGATTTGTGGCGTGCCATCTTCTTCGGTGCAGCGGACGCGGAAGGTGTGGTCGCCTTCGCTGAAAGGCCAATCATAGCGCCAGATGACCCATGTCTTTTCGGATAGCGGTTGGCGCAAATCGGCTTCCGCCCATTCGCCATCATCTACCTGTACTTCAACTTTGGAAATCCCGCGTGGCCCAGCCCATGCCATGCCACCGATGGGGACAAATTGCTGACCGCCCTGTTCATATACATCATCTACGGCGACGGTATCAATCACCGAAGTGGCTTTGATGAGGGCTTCTTTGTCCCAACCGCGTGATACCCAATAACCCGCCTCCCATTCATCCACAAAATCAATTTTGGTAATCCACTTGGGTTGTTTCATGCCATAACGATTGGGGATGTGGATACGCAATGGGAAGCCGTGTTTGGCTTTCAACAATGCCCCGTCCCACGCATAGGTCAACATCACTTTTTCATCGCTGCGGATGACTTCAATATCCAAATATTCCCAAAAGCCATCTACCGATTCAATCCGCACAAACTTGGCGTCGGGTTTGGGTTTGACCTCTTTCAAAATATTTTGGAAGCTCGTGCCCGTCCAATGGGTGGTGCTGATGAGATCGCCACCCAGACGATTAGAGATACACGACATGGTGATGTATTGATACATCGGCTCGTAATTGTTTTGAATGTCATCTAGCGTGAGTTTGATGGGATTTTCGACTAGGCCGCCGATTGGGAGTTCCCATGTATCGGCGTCAATCTCAGGGATACTGACATTGATGTCAATGCGGTAATGGTCTTCCAGCGGGGTGTATTCAGGACGTGTGCCGGGGGCGGGAATCAGTTTGTCGTTGAGGTTCGGAAAGTCTTTGGGATTCGCCCCGGTGATCTTAACCAGCACCTCTTCTTTCTTGCTGTTCAGATAGGCACCGATGCCAGAGCCAATGACGGTAATGGTCGCTGCCGTCCCACCCAAGATGACCAAAAAGCGGCGGCGATCTATCGTTTGGACGGATTTTTCGGAGGCATCCACAGCAGTCGGAACTTGCATGGAGGCAGGAGTGTCCAGAAGGTTATAGGCCCAATTGATGATGATGCCCCACACGACGAAAAGGGCGGTAATCCAAAGGCCGCTGAGGGTGTTATCTACCGAGGAGGTAAAATTGTAGCGGTCACTGATGAACGATACCGCAATCCCTACCAACAAACCCATGATCGCGCCGGGGAGCAACGTGCGGGCAAATTTTTGTGCTGGGCCTTCTTTTTGCTGCAAGCTGAAATAGAGTGCCCCCAGTGCCCCACCCAAGCCAAACACTAGCGCGACGGAGAGTAACTGTTCGGCAAGTTTGGCAGTGTCATCGGTCTGACCCAGATTGAAAGCGTCAATAATCGTGACCATGATGTCAATGCCAAAGGTAATCAGGAAACCGGGAAGGATACGGCTAATCCACTGGAAGATGTCAAAGGGAGGGAATGGTAAATCGGCAGCCTGTTCCGCCACATAAAAGATCGCCATTAACGCGGCGGTGGTGAGTGCCCCGACCAGCGCACCTGCTCTATTTTTTGCTTGGGTCATCTATGAAATCCTTTCCAATCCCATGCCGATAATCTCAAATACAATTGTTCAGAAATTGCCCTTTAGATGTTTGAAAGTTTGCCGTCAAAATCTAACAATTTGATTACAGGGGCAGTGAAAAACTAAAGGTTGTGCCTTTGCCCGCATCACTTTCCACCCAGATTTCACCACCATGTGCCTCGATGAACCCACGCGCGATGGCTAATCCCAACCCCGTCCCCCGATAGCCATCATTGGCACGGGTACGCGAAGGCTCACCCCGATAGAAACTTTTGAAGATATGGGGTAAATCGGCAGGATTAATTACATCCCCTGTGTTATGGATTTCGATGCACACCTTTTGGCTCATTTGACGGGCATGGAGGGTTACTTCACCGCCGGGAGGGGTGTGGCGTATAGCGTTATCGAGCAGATTGTACAACACACGCTGAATTTTATCTGCCGCCATATTGACCAACTCAATCGGGTCTTCCACCCGGCCTGTCAGCTTGATTTTTTGTTTTTCGGCTTGGGCGCTAATTCCACCCAATGTATCCGAAATCAAATCTCGTATGGAGGCTTTTTCGCGGGTGATTTTGAGGTGTCCGGTATCCAATTGCGCCAATTCAAACAGGTCGTCTATGAGATGACTGAGATGCTGCACTTCTTTTTGAATGCTCTCATGATAGCGGTTGACCGTTTCGGTGTCGGAGACCACGCCGTCAATAATTGCCTCATTCATGGCACGAATTGCCGCCAGTGGTGTGCGGAGATCATGCGAAACCCATGCAATCAAGGCGCGGCGGGTCTGTTCCAATTGGCGTTTTTGGTCGTCCACCTGCTGTAATGTAGCTGCCATCGTGTTGAAGGTGCGGCCCAATTGCGCCAATTCATCACGGCCCGCAATCACGAGGCGGGTGTTTAATTCGCCATCGGCTAGGCGTTCGGCGGCATGGGCCAGCATGTAAATACGTTTAATCATCGTGCCAGATACGACAAAACCCGCAATGGCTGAAATAATGCCTGCGAACATCAAGAGGGCCGTCGTTAATACAAAGTCGTGGCTATTGATAAACATCAGCCGGGCCGTCACCCATACATTCATAAAGGTGAGGGCCACACTCAGCAAACAAGTCGCCAAGACCGTCCAGCGCAAACTGCTAAACCACTCCATGATTTCGCGGTGATAGATGATATAGGCCACGACCACCGTGACTGTCGCTGTGCCAGACATGATGAGGGTCAGTAGTTGAATATCGCGCATCGGCGGATTCAGCGCGGCGACGATCATAACAATGGCGATGCTGATGGCCGCGATTGACCCGATGACGAGCAGAAAGATGGGATAGATGGGGGTGGCAAGCCTACGCTGGTTCAAATTTATATCCTACTCCCCACACGGTTTGGATAAAGGTTGGATTGGAAGGGTCAGGTTCGATTTTTTCACGCAGTCGCCGGATATGGACAGTGACGGTGCTTTCGTCGCCATAAAACTCATAACCCCATATACGATTGAGCAGTTGTTCACGGGTGAAAACCTGCTGAGGGTGGGAGGCCATCAGCCATAACAGTTCAAATTCTTTGGCGGTCAGGGTAATTGGCTGATTTTCGAGTAGGACAGTCCGGCGGATGGGGTCAATTTGCAGCGCGGTGAAGATAAGCGGTTTTTCATGATCTTCTTCTTTGGCACCCGTGCGACGCAGAACAGCCTTGACCCGTGCTACCAATTCGCGGGGGCTAAAGGGTTTGACGACGTAATCGTCCACCCCTAGTTCAAAACCGGCAATCCGGTCAGATTCATCGCCGCGTGAGGTCAGCATGATGATAGGAATATCTTCGTTCAGTTGCAAGTGGGGATAGTCGCCATCCCGTAGCGAACGGGTGATGTCAAATCCATCAATCCCCGGCAGCATAATATCCAACAGCACCAGATCAATTTTAGCGTCGGCGAGTTTTTCAAGCGCCTGATAGCCTGTACCTGCTTCCAAGACCGCCAAGCCTTCACGCTCCAAATAGCGCCGCACAACTTCGCGGATGGTGGTGTCATCTTCTACAATTAGGATGGTAAGCGGTTTTGCCATAAAGCCACGATTCGATTTCCAAAGTTAAAGATTAGTCTATTGTCGCGCAGATAAATTACAGCGAGATTAAGAGATTTTGCGCTTTGTAGCAAAAACCGCACAATAGTTGTTTGATTGAGCCGCATACCCATTTTGAGGACAGCATGAAAATTCAAGCCGCCGTTTTATATGAGGCAAAAAACCCGTTTGTGATTGAAGAACTAACTTTGCAGGAACCCCGTGATGGTGAGGTATTGGTCAAAGTGGCGGCGTGTGGGGTCTGCCACAGTGATTATCATCTGGTAGCAGGTACAACCCAACACCCCATGCCTGTTGTATGTGGACATGAAGGCGCGGGGGTCGTCGAAGCGGTGGGGGTAGGCGTGACCCGTGTGCGTCCCGGCGATCATGTAACGCTGAGTTGGAGTCCGGATTGTGGCGAATGTTTCTACTGTCGGCATGGGCAGCCCAATTTATGTGACACGTTTACCGGCCCGATCTGGGCAGGCACAATGCTGGACGGCACACCTCGTCTGTATCGAGGGAAAGAGCCTGTTTTTCACTACTGTGGATTGGCGACCTTTGCCGAATATGTAGTGGTATCGCAGCAAAGTTGCATCCCGATTGCCCAAAATGTTCCGCTGAAAGTGGCCTCATTGGTGGGATGTGCGGTGGCGACAGGGGTCGGTGCGGTGATGTATACCGCCGGGGTGCGCCCGGGCGAAAGCGTGGTGGTATTGGGTTGCGGCGGTGTCGGGTTAAATATGTTACAGGGCGCAATGCTGTGCGGTGCGAATCCGATTATTGCGGTGGATGTGAACCAGGCCAAAATGCAATTGGCCCGTCAGTTCGGAGCAACCCATACCCTCTATTCCGATGACCACCTCATTGAAGCGGTGCGCGATTTGACCGGTGGACGTGGGGCTGATCATGCGTTTGAGGCGGTGGGCATCCCGAAATTGCAGGAAGTGGCGTTGGAAGTGGCTCGACCCGGCGGAACGATTGTATTGGCGGGGCTATCACCAATGGGGTCAGCAACCAATTTGCCGGGGGCGATCATCACTCGACAGGAAAAAACCATCAAGGGGAGTTATTATGGCTCGGTCAATCCCAGCCGCGATTTTCCAATGCTGCTCGATTTATATATGGCGGGTAAGCTGAAATTGGATGAATTGGTTTCGCGGGAATATCCCCTGAATCAAATCAATCAAGCCTATGATGCGATGCTCGGTGGGGAAGTGGCACGCGGGGTCATTGTATTTTGATCCGAAAAAAGAGAATGGGACTAGCATCGGAGCAACACGCCACCAGTAGCGAAAAAATGCTATGCCATCATCTTTCGCTTTGTGCTGCTCCAATGTGAGTCCCGTACATTTCCAACGATACCTCATAATGTGGTAGCAAATTGAGCGCAAATCTGCGAAAATGAACGCAAAACGCCACCCCAATTTCTATTTGTTATGCGGACTCGTTGAGGGCTAACCTATTGGACCCCCGCCTACAATTTCAACAGACCTTACAACAGGCGCTCGATACTTATCATCCGGGCTGGGATGTGCGGCATCACGCTACATGGGAAGAACGTTACCGCGAGGCATGGGAGCAAAATCGGCGCTTTAATGTGTGGGTAGATACCCTCAAACGTTGGGTGGCTGGCGATCATTTTCCCCGCCTAAAAAAATTTGAAGACTTTTTAGCCAGTGTGGATTTTCCGCCGGATGTACGTGAAGAACTCCGCAAGCAATTTCACCAAGCCCGTGTGCAAAATCGGCGCTTAGATGCTCCCCCAAATACGATAGCTCCCCCCTCGCCCGAATCCCTGCTGATTATAGGGCAGCCTCCAATAAGTATTGGCCGTCCTTTTGTGGGACGGGAGGGCGAATTGGAGACTTTGCGGGCGATACTGGCGGATTCGGCTACGCGCATCATTACAGTGATTGGACGCAGCGGGATTGGGAAAACAGCGCTGGTTTGCCATGCCCTGCATGAGATCGAGACAGGCCAAGCGGAAATTGAGAATGTAGCAGGCATTCAGTATATAAGTGCCGGCAGTGGACAGCGGATTCTGGAACAGGTGATGGCGGCGGGGAAGCCTTTGTTGGATAGCGCTTCCTGTCATCCAGCCTTTATTTTTTTGGATAATTTGGAAGACCTTATAGATGACGAAGGCCATTTATCTGACCCCGAATTAAGCCAGTTTATTTTTCAAACCCTACGCCAAAAAAACCCGATCCGATTTCTGCTTACCTCCCAAATTGAATTGACCTTCCCGCATGATTTGCGCCATCTCAATCGAGTGGTGGTTTTGGAGGAGGGCCTATCGGAAATCGAAGGAATTCAATTGCTGCGTGAGCTTGACCCCGGCGGTACATGCGGCCTGCGGGATGCACCCGATGAACTGCTGCAACAGGCGGTGCAAAAGGTGCATGGTGTCCCACGTGCGCTGGAGGTGCTGGTCGGGATTTTGGAAGATGACCGATTGGCCCGCTTGGATCGGGTATTGGCGGAATTTGGCAAGTGGCGTGACGTGCAGGACATGATCCAAACAGGCTATCGGCGCTTGGATGCACAGGCCCAATGGGTATTGAAGGCCCTTGCGGTTTATCGCCGTCCGGTGCGGGCTGAGGCGATTGAATATTTGCTGCGACCCGTTGACTCGAATTTTGGCGGACGAGAGGTGTTACAGCGATTGACACGCACCCGTATGGTGACGATTGACCGAGCCAGCGGCTTGATTTCTTTGCACCCAATTGATGCCGATTATGCCTATGCTCAATTAGAGGAACGCGGCCCAAGCAGTCGGGAGGCACTCGAACGGCGGGCGGCGGCCTATTATGAGCAGATGCGGATTGCCCCCGATTTCTGGCGGGGTGTGCAAGACCTTGACCCACAACTATCGGCTTTTGAACATTATTTGAAAGCCGGAGATGCAGAAATAGCCCTGCAACAAATTGGCGAACGTGGCTTTGATGTTTTGTTATTGTGGGGACATGGACAGCGAGTAATCCATTTGCGCCAGCGGGTGATTGGTAAATTGGGCGATGCCCGCATGGAATACATGAATTTATTTGGGTTGGCCCGCGCCTATCAAGCCTCTGGTCAATTTCAAGAGGCGGTAGACTGTTTCGGGCGGGTCATGATTATGGCGGCGGCGGCAGGCGATACGTCACGGGTGCGGTTGTCGCTGGTCGGTTTGGGGGATATTTATCGCAATCAAGGGCGTTATAACGAGGCAGTAGATTGTTATTTCCAAGCGTTGGCGGTCTCCGATGAACAGGATGCCGAGGGCACAGCGCTGCTAGGCTTGGGCTTGATTTATCACCAGATGGGGGATGATGAATCGGCCTTGGAACGAGTACAGCAGGCGCTTCGTTTAGCGCAAAAAGACCCCGCCCTACAAAGCCGATGCTTGATAATATTAGGCTATATCGCACGGAATCAGGGCCGTTATGCCGACGCCCTTGCCCAGACCGAACAGGCCTTGCACTTTGCCGAAAGTGTCCAAGATTTAAATGGGGTCGGCCACAGCCACAGCCTTTTGGGATTGATTCACACCGAATTAGGCTACTATGTCATTGCAACCCAACATTTTACCCAATCTATGGAGATTGCCACCAAGTCGGGCGATTGGGGCAGTCAATGTCAGCGTTTGTCCCGTCTATGCAGTTTGGAAATTGACGCCGGGGATACCGCCAAAGCATTGGACTATGGCACACAGGCGCTTGAGATTGCGACGCGAATTGGCGCATGGTCAGCGGAACGATTAGCCCGTTGGCAGTTGGGCCGTGTGGCACTGGCGACAGGCGACCCGCATACGGCTGTTACCCACTTGATGGCAGCAGCAGAGGTGGCGCGTGAGATTCAGAGTAATCTTGATCTACAGCCGATTTTGACCCATCTAGCGCTGGCTTATCTCGCATTGGGTCGTTTAAAAGAGGGTCTCGAAACCGTCGAAACCAGTCCAGCCTATGCGACGGCGATTCATCGTCCGATGGGTATGATGACACAGGGGCTGATTTTGATGAGAATGGGTGATGGGTGGGGGGCGGAAAGTGCTTTTCAGGAGGCGGTTGCTGCTGCCGATGGGTTGTTGAAATCTCCGCCGACCCATGTTCGGGCGGGTTATATCAAAGCAACGGCATTGGCAGGCTTGACCATTGTGAATGAGTCGCAGCGAGAAGGGTATTTGCAGCAAAGCCAAAAGGCACTCGAACGAGCATTACAAAATTATCAGGGGGCGGGGTTGGTCGCTGAAATAGGGCGCTGGTTAGGTGAATTGCAGCAAACCATAGGGGATGCCGATTTACTTGCTCCCCTATGGAAATTATTAAAACCGGTTGATTAGGTGTCCTTATAAGCTCCGATAATGCTCCTGCAAACTGCGTGATTTCAACGACTTATCTCGCAAAGCCCGAATTCCCTGCACGGCGGCTTGGGCGGCGCTGAGGGTGGTCATTAAGGGTACACCGTAACGAATGGCGGTGGTGCGAATGAGTGCCCCGTCACTATGGGCAGTTGACCCAAGCGGCGTATTGATGACCAGATCAATTTCCGCGGCTTGAATATAGTCGGCGGCATGAGGACTGCCCTCGGTCACTTTATTGATGGCTTTAACCGGGACACCTGCCCGTTCAAAAAAGACCGCCGTGCCTTTGGTCGCCAAGATGTGAAAACCCATGCGATGCAGGTCGCGTGCCAATTTTAGCCCAGCACTCTTATCAAAGTCGTTCAGGCTCATAAAGACCGTGCCCTTGAGTGGCAGGCGATCACCCGCCGCCATCTCCGCTTTGGCGAAGGCGTGACCGAAATGCGATGCGTGACCCATCACTTCGCCTGTACTCCGCATTTCGGGACCCAACAGCGCATCCACCCCCCAAAATTTCTTGAAGGGCAGAACGGCCTCCTTCACAAAAAAGCCACGCACAGGGGGTTCTTCAATTAAACCAATCTCAGCCAACCTTTTGCCGAGGATAACTTGGGTGGCGATTTTGGCAAGCGGTACCCCCGTCGCCTTGCTAACATAGGGTGTGGTGCGGCTGGCACGGGGATTGACCTCTAACACATAGACCACATCTTCTTTGATGGCGTATTGCACATTCATCAGGCCGCGCACTCCCAACGCCAAACCAAGCCGTTCGGTGTACTCGCGGATGATTGACAGGTGGTAGGACGATATTTTGTAGGGGGGCAAGACACAGGCTGAATCGCCGCTGTGGACACCCGCTTCTTCGATGTGCTGCATAATGCCACCAATGACGACACGCTCCCCATCCGCCACCGCGTCCACATCTACCTCATACGAATCTTCAAGATAGTGGTCAATCAACATGGCGCGACCTGATGAGGCTTCAAGGGCAGTTTTGACATAACCCTCCAATTCAGCCTCGCTGTAGACAATCGCCATCGCTCGTCCACCTAACACATAGGAAGGGCGTACCATCACTGGATACTCAACTTTTTGCGCCACTTCACGGGCGTCTTCTAGCGATGTCGCCATACCATAGGCTGGACTGGGAATATCGAGTTCACGCAGGAGGACGGCAAACCGTTCCCGATCTTCGGCAAGGTCAATTGCGTCCGACGACGTGCCCAAAATGGGGACACCTGCTGCCGTCAATCGCCCAACCAAATTGAGAGGGGTTTGCCCGCCAAATTGCACAATCACCCCTTTAAGCGGCTGCTCGCGTTCGATGATATTCAAGGTATGTTCCAGCGTCAGCGGCTCAAAATAGAGGCGATTAGGGATGTCATAATCGGTGCTGACGGTTTCGGGATTGCAGTTAATCATTACTGCTTCATAGCCTGCTTCCCGCAAGGCCATGACCGCGTGAACACAGCAGTAATCAAATTCGATGCCCTGCCCGATACGATTTGGCCCCCCGCCCAAAATAATTACTTTTTCATTGTCTGACGGCGGGAATTCACTCTCGGATTCGTAACTGCTGTACAGATAAGGGGTGTAGGATTCAAATTCGGCGGCGCAGGTGTCCACCATATGGAAGGTCGGCAGCAAGCCCGCCCCCTGCCGTTTTTCGCGTACTTTGAGAGCACTAGCAGCAAGCAGCCAGCCGATATGTGCATCGCCAAATCCCATGCGTTTGGCTTTCCGCAATAATTGGGGGGGCAGGCCTTCCAAATGATGATATTGGCTGATTTCATTTTCTAGCCAGACGATTTCCGCCATCTGGGTCAAGAACCAGACATCAATACCCGTCACCTCATTAATCTCGTTGGGGGTATGCCCAGCGCGGAGAGCTTCCCAAACTGCCCAAATACGTTCGGCACGTGGGATAGCAAGGCTTTCGATTTTGCCGTCCCAAACCGAATGCTGCGGTGTCGGATAGGGGGTGCGCGACAGTTCCAGCGATTGTAGACCCTTGAGCAGTGATTCTTTGAAGGTGCGCCCCATCGCCATGACCTCACCCACCGACTTCATTTGTGGGCCGAGGGTGGGGTCTACACCGGGGAATTTTTCAAAGGCCCAGCGCGGGATTTTGGTGACAACATAATCAATACTCGGCTCAAAGGCTGCGACGGTGGTACGGGTGATGTCATTATGCAGTTCATCAAGGCGATACCCGATGGAGAGCAGCGCCGCGATTTTGGCAATTGGGAAACCCGTCGCTTTGCTGGCGAGTGCCGAGGAACGGCTGACACGCGGGTTCATTTCAATAATCAACACCCGCCCATCGTCAGGGTTAACCGCGAACTGCACATTTGAACCACCTGTTTCGACACCGACGGTTTGCATAACAACACGGGCCATATCGCGCAGGCGTTGATATTCGCGGTCGGTCAGGGTCATGGCAGGAGCGACGGTGATGGAATCGCCTGTATGGACGCCCATCGGGTCGAAATTTTCAATGGAGCAGATGACTACAAAATTATTCGCTCGATCTCGCATGACTTCTAATTCAAATTCTTTCCAACCGACCACACTTTCCTCGACCAGCACGGTATGGACGGGGCTTTCACGCAATCCAAATTCGGCTTTTTTGACAAAATCAGTGGGGTCATAGGCGATGCTGCCCCCACTGCCCCCTAGTGTAAAGGAAGGGCGAATCAGAATGGGGTAGCGGTTGATTTCGGCAGCAACGGTTTGGGCTTCGGCAAGGGTGCGGGCAATCCCTCCCTTTGGCACATCTAAGCCCGCTTCAAGCATGGCTTTTTGGAACAATAGGCGGTCTTCAGCGAGTTGAATCGCATTGATGTTCGCGCCGATTAACTCAACGCCATATTTTTCGAGAATCCCCTTGTCTGCCAACGCCAACGCCATATTGAGAGCAGTTTGACCCCCCACCGTTGGCAAAATCGCGTCGGGGCGCTCTTGGGCAATAATCATTTCTACAATGTCGGGGGTTAGTGGCTCAATATAGGTGGCATCGGCGAGTTCGGGATCGGTCATGATGGTGGCGGGGTTGCTATTGACCAAGACCACCCGATAGCCTTCTTTTTTCAGGGCGCGAACGGCTTGGGTACCGCTGTAATCAAATTCGGCGGCCTGCCCAATCACAATCGGGCCAGCGCCAATGACGAGAATCGTTTCAATATCAGTTCGTTTGGGCATGGGCCTATTTCTTATGGGTGTGCATGAGTTGGACAAATTCATCAAACAGCGGGTCGGCATCGTGGGGGCCGGGAGCCGCTTCGGGGTGATATTGGATGCTTAGGGCGGGTAAGGTAGTGTGACGCAGCCCCTCACAGCAGCCGTCATTTAAATTCAGATGGGTAACTTCGACCTCAGCGGGTAGACTGGCGGGGTCAACCGCGAAATTGTGATTATGGGCACTGATTTCGACCCGTCCAGTTGGGGTATAGCGCACAGGTTGATTGCCGCCATGATGCCCAAATTTGAGGCGATAGGTCTTGCCACCTAATGCCTGCCCCAAAATTTGATGCCCCAAGCAGATACCAAAGACGGGTACTTGGCCCAATAATGCTTGGGTGGCTTCGACGGCATAGGGCAGGGCAGATGGATCGCCGGGGCCATTGCTTAACAAAACACCATCAGGTTTCAGGGCCAATGTTTCGGCGGCGGTGGTTTTAGCCGGGACAACCGTTACCTGACAGCCATTGGCAGCTAGGCGACGTAGGATATTGCGTTTAAGGCCGAAATCGTAGGCGACCACATGCAGTTTTTCAGTGGAGCGGGTAGGCGATGATTTAAATTCCCACGCGGCGTCGGTAGCATCCGTCCAATGATAGGGTTCATCACAGCTAACGGCCTGCACCAAATCTATGCCATCCAAACCTGACCATGCCCGCGCTTGGGACACAAGGTCGTCATCGGAAAAATGAACCTCAGTCGAAAGTACCCCTTTTTGACTGCCATTATCACGCAGGCGGCGGGTTAGAGCGCGAGTATCAATCTCGCTGATCCCGATGACCTCTTGTTCCGCCAACCACCTATCGAGCGTTTTGGTGGCACGCCAGTTGGAAATAACCGGGCTGAGTTCGCGGATGATAAAGCCGTGCAGGAAAATGCGCTGCGACTCATCATCTTCCAAATTGATGCCCGTGTTGCCAATTTGAGTGGCGGTCATCACCACCATCTGTCCGGCATAACTGGGGTCGGTCAAAATTTCCTGATACCCGGTTAGGCTGGTATTAAAAACCACCTCACCGACCTGTGTGCCCTCCGCCCCAAAGCCAATGCCCGTTAGAATACTGCCATCTTCAAGTGCTAATCGTGCGGTACGTTCTGTCATGCCTTGTCCCCCAATAGAATATCGGCATGAGATAATAACGACCCACATCGCACATGACGAGCAATTTTGGAATAATTACCATCTATCCCAATGAACAACTTCTTCTAGGCGTCGTCGCCCACTCTTTTTGGCGGGTGTTTCGGGCTGTTCGGCGGGGTAGCCAAACGAAATCACAATCCGGACGGTTTTATCTTCGGGATAACCGAGCACTTGTCGCGCTTCATCATATTGGTAAACCGTGCCAAGACACGAACCAACCCCGATTTCTAATGCTGCCAATTGCATATACGACGCGGCTTGACCCGCATCAAACATATGCTTCCAATCCACATCCTGACCGGGCTGCGGGGCGGGAATGACAATTGCCACACACAGCGCCGCACCTGCGACATGGCCCGTCCAGTTGCCTAATTTGGAAACGCTTTGGAGTTGGTCGCGCTCACGAATGGCAATAAAGTCCCACGGTTGGGTATTTTTGCTGCTTTGTGAGCGACGGCCCGCATCCAAAATGCGTGTGACGGCTTCATCGGACAGCGGTTCATTTTTGAACACCCGCACCGCCCGTTTTTTGCGAATCGCTTCCCATACTTCCATGACATACCCTCCTTGTACAAAAAATAATGGCAGCAGGATTTTACCGTACTGCCATTCCATCGGTGTGAGGGCGAGGAAAATATGTGAGGCTAGGCGCTGAATAAACCGAGACTATTGGTGGTGAAATCTGGGAAGATTTCATTAATCAGCGGGTTATTCAAGCGCGAGGTCAGCAATTCGCTTAAAACATCACGGTAATCAATTGTGATGGCTAAATCTTCACCGCGATCTAACATATCAGGGGCGAGGCCGGGCCAATTGGCAACCACCGGGCCTTTATTCAAATTGCCGCTCATCAGCAGCATCGCGCCGCCGTGACCATGATCCGTTCCGATGCCGCCGTTTTCTTCGACCCGCCGACCAAATTCCGACATGACGACGACGGACACCTTTTGCATATCCGGCCCTAGATCGGCATGAAACGCTGCCAATCCCTCCGATAATTGGATCATCAATTGCGCCTGTGTGCCTTCCGCGCCGCCTTGATTCACATGGGTATCCCATCCACCCAGATCAATACAGGCCGCCTCTAAGCCGACATCGGCCCGGATGAGGGCAGCGGTCTGACGCAGGGCCATTGCGAAATCGGTTTCGGGATAGGTCGTGCCATTTTGCGGGATATAGCTGGCGTAGTTGATACTGGCGACCACTTCAATCGCCGATTTGGTAGCTTCCGCCGAGGCATGGAGCGATTCGCTGTCGAGGGCATAGAGCGAATTGAGGGAGTTCAGCATAGCCGCTGCCGCCTTTTCATCTCCACCGAGGTGATAATCTACGATGGACTTGATGGCGACGGGTGAAATCGGGCCACGCAGGGCGGCTTGGACGGCTGTGCCCCATCCCACTGCCCGAATCGGTGAACCATTGCCGGTGTCCAGTGTTCCCAAGTGACGACCTATCCAGCCCGTTGTCATGCCTTGTTCGCCGGGGGTGCCCCGTTCCATAAAACTCATCGCTTCAAAGTGCGAACGGCTTTCATGGGGTGATCCGGTCGCGTGGACAGCGGTCAATTGACCCCCCTGAAAAATCGGCAGGAGGGGCGATAGGGCCGGATGAATCCCGAAAAAACCATCCAAATCCAGCGTCTTTGGATCGCCACCAGAGGCATCGGGGCGTGGGATAGCCAGTTGAGGGCGGGCCGTGTAATAGGCATCTTCGCCGTGTGGCACAATCATATTGAGGGCGTCCGCACCGCCGCGCAGAAAAATCGAGACCAAAACATCGCCACGCGGGGCTTGATGTTTGGGCGAAAAAGCCAAACGGGGCATCCACGCAGGCAAGGCCGCATGAGCCGCGCCAACAGTAGCTAGGGCCGCGCTGTTCCGCAGCATTTCCCGACGGGAGAGGGTCTTGCAATGTGAGCAGGTCATGATGGGTCTCCTCTAGCGATATTGGAAGGCCGGGGATGCCAGCAGCAATCCGATGCCATTCATAATTTGCGATTCGGGGGTGTCGGCAACCGAGTTCACAAAATCCATCAGGATGCCATTTTCATCGGTGGTCAACGGGCGACCCAACAAGTATTGGGCCAAAAATGCAAACACGGCTTCGGGGTCTAGGGTCACACCGCGCGATTCCAATAGATTCAGGAATGGCTCGGTATTCGTTTGTGCCCCACGCAGTTGATTGCCAACGATGGCGGTTGCCATGTTCCAACGCGGTAACAAATTATCTGCCCAAGCCCCTTGTACATCCGGGAAGCCATTCGGGGCAGGCCAGTGGAACGGAATTTGACCCATCCCGTCTAACGAATTTCGCATATTACGCAAGAAGCGGTTGCCGTCGAGGATGATGGTATCGAAAGCCCGCAGCAAACTGATCGTGTATTCGTAAGGTTGTTTAAATTTGGGCGGCGCGTTCCAAAAATCCTCCGAATTGAAGATGGTACGTAGGACGGCCCGAATATCGCCCTCGGTCTGCATAAACACGTTGGCGCAGGCTTGGACAAGGGCGTCGGGTGGAAAATCGGAGACAAAACGCCGCGCTAATTTGTAACTGATAAACTCAGCGGTGGAAGGGTGGCTTGCCAGTAAATCAAGCACTTGTTCGCCGTCGCGTTCGCCACCCCCTGCCGGAATAATCGTCCCCAAGACGGTCTTTGCGCCATCATCGTGCATACGCGGGCGATACAGGTATTGCAGCAGACCGTCTTCGCTGTCACGCGGCCTCGTCATAGACCACCCCGTAAAACACCGTGCCACTTCTTTGACATCGGTTTCGGTATAGCCACCATCAACACTGAGGGTGTGCAGTTCCATCAATTCACGGGCATAGTTTTCATTGGGGGCGTCTTTGGCGCTTGTGGCGTTGTCCAGATAATCGAGCATGGCGGGGCTGTGGGCCGACGCGCCGAGAATCGCACGGAATGTGCCCATCGCATAAGCCCGTGCCACATCACGATCGTCATCCACTTTCATGAACGTCAGCGGGGCACTCGATACGTAGATGCTGAAATGATCGGAGAAAAAATGCACCATACGCTCATACAGTTGGCGTTGGGAATACATAGCCCGAACAGTTGTGCCCCCTAATAGGGCCTGACCCGCTACCTGTGCCATGCCCTCACTTTCTTTGAGCAGCACCCCAGCATTTTTGCCCAATACTTCGGCATAGGGAATCAGGTGAGTCGCAATATTGGGGTCGGCCAATGTTTCAAAAGCAAGTTGTTCCTCAATAAACGCCTGTGAACCAATCGTTTGAACATGCTGATACAAATCGGGGGTGACGCCAAATGTCAGGCGGGAAATGACATGGGCGATGGGATCGCGGTCAATCAGATTGGCCGGGGCAAATGCGCCGGGGGGCAGCGATGCCAATGCACGATGGAGAGTGCTAGTCTGTAATGCAGCGGTGGTCGCCAGCCCAAAAGTCTGCAAAAACTGGCGTCGGTTCATGAAATAGTGCCTTTCTCCCAAATGTCTCTATATCTCACCAGTTTTCCATCAAAAGTTTTTGGAAGTGTGTGCTAGTTGTAAGAAAAGTTTTAAAGGGGGCTACAATTGACGGAAATCGGTTCTCCCATTATAGTTGCGGCGCTTCGGTATGACAGAATTTTTTAGGAAGGGCAACGTTTCATGAAACTGGGCATTATCGGCCTGCCAAACAGTGGCAAAACAACCGTATTTAATGCGCTAACGGGCAGCAATTTGGAAACCAGCGCCGTATCCAGCGGCAAATTAGAAGTCCATACGGCGGTTGTCAATGTGCCGGATGCACGGGTGGATAAGCTTAGTGGTATGTATACGCCCAAAAAGACCACCTATGCAACTGTTGTCTATAATGATGTGGCGGGGGTAGATAAGGGGATTGGCAACGAGGGCATGTCGGGACAGTTGCGGAATGCGCTGTCGAATTTGGACGGCCTGATTCATGTCATTCGTGTGTTTGAAGATAATACCGTGCCACACCCCTATGAAACAATTGACCCGGCACGTGATTTAGAAATTGTGGACGCCGAATTTTTGCTCTCCGACCTGATTACCGTTGAGCGTCGCTTGGAACGCCTTAATGAAGACTTAAAAAAAGGTAAGACGGGTGATAAGCGACTCATTACAGAAGAAATTGAACTGCTCATGCGCCTAAAGGCCCACCTTGAAACTGAAAAGCCCTTGCGTGATCTGGATTTGACCGAACACGAGATGAAACCCCTACGCGGATATGGCTTGCTGTCACTCAAACCAGTGGTGATTGTGTTGAATTTTGGCGAAAAATCACGTAACCCTACTGAGTTGATTACCTATCCGCATAAAAACGGCGTCCTATTGGGATTGCAGGGCAAGATTGAAGCCGAAATCGCCCAACTACCTACTGAAGATCGGGCGATGTTTATGGAAGAATATGGCATCAACGAATCTGGCGCGGCACGGGTCATTCAGGCGTCGTACGAACTGATGAAAATTTTGACCTTTTTCACCGTTGGGCCGGATGAAGTGCGGGCTTGGAGCGTAGATCGGGGCGCGACTGCTCCCGAAGCAGCAGGGGTGATTCACAGCGATTTGCAGCGGGGCTTCATTCGTGCTGAAGTCTTCACCTATGATGATCTGGTCACATTGGGTGGCATACACGAAATCAAGGCCAAAGGCAAATTCCGTCTGGAAGGCAAAGAATATATCGTCCAAGATGGGGATATTCTTAACATCCGCTTTAATGTCTAGTGGTTGATCTCGTTGGCGTGCCTGCCAGTCTGCGTTATGATTGCGCTGATTATTCTTAAACTGGAGTCCTAAAAAATATGTCCGAATTTATGCGAAGAGTTGACTCCTCCCCGCGTATCAGCCGTTTTATCATGCGCCTCTCAACCGCATTATCTTCGCGGCGCGGATGGCCCTTGCTGGCAGGCACGATCTTAATTGTGATTAGTTTTGTGTCTTTTGGAATTGTCATTTTGGGCCTTGTCCTCAGCGACAATGCTACCTCGGTCTGGTTGTGGATGTGCTTGCCCCTGACGCTGCTACACGCGGCGATTTTTGCCGGTTTCACAGGTGCGATGCTGGCAACTCCACTTGGCGAAGGGTATCAAGATACCCACAAATAACATTGCCCTTGCTGCGGATGGCTCTGACCTGCTGTTGGATTTAATGGCGGCGGGTCAGGTACGGGTTGATTTTTTGAAGGTTGGCCCTTGGATTGGGCTTGACCGGATGTTTGACCGAGCCAATCATCATCCAATTTTGCTGCACCTTCACACCGCACTCATCGGTCATTCTATCCAATGTGAACTTGCTTCTATCAAGCAGTTGATAGACCAGACCCACCCGCCATTTATCTCGTTACATTTGGATGTATCCCCCTCACGCATTTTCCGATTCTGGAAAAAAGCGGGTATCCCCATGCCGATTGTGACTCGTTCCCGCGCCACCCAGCAGGCGATTGAAAACATCCAACTTTTGCAGGCAACCCTTTCCATTCCCATCGCTATTGAAAATCAAGCCTATCATCGCCACACCGGACATGATTATCTGGTTGACCCCCTTTTTATAAATGAAGTGATTCAACAAACCGGATGCCATTTATTGCTGGATTTGGGCCATGCGCGGGTGTCAGCGGCCATGCGTCGGGAATCTCCAACTGGCTATATCTGCCAACTACCCCTAGAGCATGTGATAGAGTTACATGTGAGTGGGCCGGGGATGTATCGAGGGCGGCTGCGCGATTTGCACCAGCCCCTAGCAGAGGCCGATTATGAACTGCTGCGTTTTACATTGGAAAGCTGTCCAAATTTGCAGGTCGTCACGTTGGAATATTATGGGCCAGCGGAATCATTGGTGTTGCAATTGCAGAGATTACGCGAAATGCTCTTATAAACTCGATTTCCTATGTATTCTTCTCAATCTTTTTTATGCCTTTTTCATAAGCCAAGATACTTTCAGCGAAGGGTTTACCTGTACCAAAAGCTGCAATAGCTCCGCCTTTTCGTTCCAACAATGGGCCGAAACCCGGAGGTAGAGCATACATTGGATCTTTAGTTTTCAGATAGATATGAGTTGCAAAGAGGAATATCCATCCATAATCTTTTTCGATGGTTTCAGAATCAACGATGGCATATAAGTTGTTTACTTCTTCGATGCTTTACCGCCTCACTTTCGCAATCGTTTCTATCGCTAGTTGTTTTGCTTGTTCTTTATCGAGAATCATAATCGTTTTGTCATCTGGTGGAAGATGACCGTGAATAATCTCTCCGACCTTTAATACACGCCTTTCGATATCGGCATCTAATTCGACTTGATGATCCCAATAATTAGGCGAGGGCGGAATGGATTTGACCTAACGAGAGATTAGGATACTCTAAATGGATTTTTTCAGGACTCCAGCCAAAGGCTTTCATATACAGCACAATATGGACAACCCCTTTGTTTGTGTTTTCAATAATTGGGCCTACTTTGTCGTCCAAAACAATATGCTTGTATGGAGTTGTTTTATCCATCTCAACTTTACTCCGCCGTGCCCATCACATTTAATTCATAACGAATGGCGGGGCCACCCACATCATACATCACCACTTCATAGCTGCCTGCCTCACCGGGGAGTAGTTGATCTTTATCAATAAAGACCGTCTCGGTAGCGACGACATTGTTTTGATCGTCGAAGATGCTGACCACGACCTTAATGAGTTTCACCAGCCGTGACCCATTGTTGGAAAGCTGACCACTAACCACCAAAAAGCCACTTTCGTTATAGAAGGGGTCGTTGCTCTGCACAGTGAAGTTATTTTTACCATAAAAATTTTGTAGAACGGTATCTTCCGAGGCACGGGCAGCGGCGTGCAGTTCATAGCGTACCACTGTTGAAGGTCGGCCTCCATCAAAACGCAGTCGGAATGGCGCACCTTCGCCGGGTGCTAGAATATCGGTGGTCAAAATGCTTGATTTTTCGCTTAGGCGGTTGCTGCGTGAATCAAACAAATAACCCGTCAAACGCACGGCCTCAACCGAATAATCGGCATTGTTGACTACCCGTCCGGTGATATTAAACCCGCCGTCACTGTCCGACCAAGCAGTATAGCTGTCGAATCCGATTACCCCAGTGAAGGACGTTACGCCTGTGACTTCACCGATTTGTAGGGCCACGCTGCTGTTGACACGATACGTATTGACGACAGCGGCAAGGGTATTGATAAGGGGGTCATCAGCATCGGTGACATCGGCTTCGAGAGCGGAGAAATAGCTGCCATTGCCCTGTAGGAAAATATTCATAGCACGTGGCCCAATGGTAGGATAAGTGCGGACCCCCACCAAGCGGCGACTGCCATCAGATTGATCAATCGGGTCTTCAATCAACTGCCACCCATAATTAGCGACATCTTCAGGAGGTTGATAGGCGGCGGCGGCATTCAAAAATCCTTCACGGGTCATAGGGGTGCCCGTATTGACGACATAAACCGTAAGGCGCACCACACTTTCTGTCCCTTCCAAATTGGAAAATTGCACCCGTACCCCGTTCGGGTCAGGTAAATTATCGGCAACCCAGTTCGGTGGGATGCGAATGCTGAATACACCACTTTCATGCCGATAGGTATAAAAACCTGCGTCGGGGGCAGCCGAAGTCGCTACAATCACCAAAGGCGCGTTGTCGTCGGGACTGTCTTGACAGGCGGATAGCCCCAAAGTCGAAAGTGTGAATAGCAGAACGATGATTTTAAACCGAATTTTCACGCAGATTCCCTTTTTTACTTAGCGCAGGTTTATCTTGACACCCTGCCCCCGTCCGATATTATCTATCAAGCAATTAAATCACACCACCTCTCAGGAGCATTTTCGACATGGGACAGCTAGACGGAAAAGTTGCCATTGTAACCGGAGCAAGTCGGGGCATTGGGCGCGGGATTGCGCTGGAACTTGCCAAACGTGGCGCGACGATTGTGGTCAATTATAACCAAAACGCCGACGCCGCGAACGAAGTGGTTCAGATGATTTCAGCGGGTGGCGGCAAGGGTCTGGCGGTCAAGGCGAATGTGGCGGTGATGGAAGACGCTACCCAGTTGGTTAAAGCGACAGTAGATGCCTTTGAAAAAGTAGATATTTTGGTCAACAACGCTGGCACGACCCGGGATAATTTGATTATGCGGATGAAAGAAGAAGAATGGGACGAAGTGTTGGATACCAATTTGAAAAGCGCATGGAATATGTGTAAGCTGGTGTCCCGCCCCATGATGAAAGCGCGTTATGGTCGTATCATCAATATCACCAGCGTCAGCGGCATCGCAGGTCAGGCTGGACAAACCAATTATAGTGCCAGCAAAGCCGGATTGATTGGCCTGACCAAAGCCCTCGCTCGTGAAATCGCGGATCGGAATATTACGGTGAATGCAGTCGCCCCCGGTTTTGTGCTGACCGATTTGACCTCAAGCCTTCCCAAAGAATTGACCGACCAATTGAATAATGCCATTCCCCTCAAACGCTGGGGTACGATTGATGAAGTGGCGTTTGCGGTGTCGTTCTTGGCCTCGGATGAAGCGGCCTATATCACAGGGCAGGTGCTTTCAGTAGACGGTGGTCTGGTCATGGGCTAGGCTTTAGTTGTACAATTTAGGACAACGCATAGTACAGATTGGCTTGTAGTGGAACATGGCGACCCTTCAAAATCCGAATGATACGGTAACGGTTGTGCCGAGTGTGTTAGTAACGGTGGTACGCATTGCCACCCTCAATGTGAATGGGGTAGCCCAATTAAGCAGCGTCCCCGGTGGTTCAAGTTGGCTGCGGCTTTCTACGGATGAAAGCGGCGTGCGCCTGAATGTTGAGCCAGAAGGTGTGCGGGTGGATGTTTACATTGTTGCCAAAGCCTCACATGGGCTTTATGATACTAGCCGACGTGTCCAAGAAGAGGTCGCCCGTACCATAAAGGAATATATCGGCATGAAGGTTTTAGCCGTCAACGTCCATATTGAAGACGTGGTGTTTGAAAAGTAGCTTTAGTGATATTATGACAACACCACCCAACATTGACCTTCGCCATCTGGCACGCAGTCTTGCGTTATTGGCCCTCTATGAAATTGATAGTACCAACCATACTCCGATCAGCATTTTAGAATCATATGCCAATATGCCCATTCCGGGAGATGATGCCCGTATTACGGCATATATGGCCTTGCACCTTTCATCTAGTACACTTGGTGAGGAGATGGTGGAGGACGACGAAGATGATGACTGGGATGATGCCAGCTTGGTGCTTAAAGACCCCGAACTTACTTTAACCGTCGAAACGTATCAAATGATGCAAATTCTGGTAACAGGGGTGTTGAAACAACGCGATAATCTTGACCAAGTAATCGCCCAACATGCCCCGGAATGGCCGCTTGACCAGATCGCCATTATTGACCGCAATATCCTACGAATCGCCATTCACGAATTGACCCAAGACAAAAAACTGCCTGTCAAAGTCGTCATCAATGAGGCGGTAGAGATTGCTAAACTGTTTGGGGCAGAAGGATCACCGCGTTTTATTAATGGTGTATTGGGGTCAATCACCGACGAATGGTACGGCATCCAACCCGATTCTCCAACTGAAGAAACCACATGAGGCGAACCGTGAAAGAACCCTTGACCTCCACATCGCCTAATCCGACTCCCACCGTCATTGGCCCGGCCCCATTGCCGGAAAAAGCGCCTGTCGGCACGATGAGTTTTTTTGAGCATCTGGAAGAACTGCGTTCGCGCTTGCTACGTTCGATCATTGCTTTGATTCTTGGGGTCGTTATTTCAGCGATTTTTACGGGCGACATCATCAAATATTTGTCTAGCCCCTATGAAAATAAACTGATTAATCCCACACCTACTGGTGCAGTCGTGATGTATTTCCGGGTGGCACTGATGAGTGGGGCCATTCTCACTATACCCTATATCACCTATCAGTTGTTCATGTTTGTTGCTCCCGGCCTCACCAAAAAAGAACGCAATTGGGTGCTATTGGCGATTCCAGCTACGACGGGCTTTTTCCTATTAGGCGTCTCTTTTGCGTGGTTCATTATGGCCCCAGCGGCCTTTGATTTTTTGCAGACTTTTCAAGATGATGTTTTTCAAGATCAGTGGTTTGCCCAAGAATATTTCAAGTTTTTGACCTCGCTGTTGTTTTGGATTGGCGTGGCATTCGAGATGCCAGTCTTCATGTTTGTGTTGGCGCGACTAGGACTGATTGGGCCGAAAGCGTTAATCCGCAATTGGCGCTTTGCTGTGGTTGCCATCACGGTCATTGCTGCAATCATCACCCCCACAGTTGACCCTTTTAATATGCTCCTAGTTGTTGCGCCGCTGTTGATGTTGTACGTTCTCAGCATTGGCCTTGTGGCAATTGCTGCACGTCGTGTTCAACGTTCGCTGAACGCGCCTCATTGAGTTTCACTATTTAGGAGCCAATATCCCCATGAGTAAAACCAAAGTCTTGATTATGGGAGCCGCCGGACGCGACTTTCATAATTTTAATATGGTGTTCCGTGACAATGACCAATACGAGGTGGTCGCTTTTACGGCAACCCAGATTCCCGATATTGAAGGCCGAGTTTATCCCCCAGAACTCGCCGGAAAACTCTACCCCAAAGGCATCCCGATTTACGCCGAAGAGGAATTACGCGATCTTATCCACCAATTGAGGGTAGATGAGGTCGTTTTTGCCTATTCGGACGTGCCGCATGAGTATGTTATGCACAAAGCCAGTCTGGTTTTGGCTGCCGGAGCCAATTTCCGACTGCTCGGCACCAAAGATACCCAAGTTAAAAGCACCAAGCCTGTCGTCAGCATTGGTGCCGTGCGGACGGGTGTCGGTAAGAGCCAAACTACCCGTGCGGTTAGCCGTGCCCTGCGCGAACTGGGTTACAAAGTCGCCGCCGTGCGTCACCCCATGCCGTATGGTGACCTAGCCAAACAAGCCGTGCAGCGTTTTGGCGATTACAAAGACCTTGATTATCACCAAGTCACCATCGAAGAACGCGAAGAATACGAGCCGCATATTGACAACGGTGTGGTCGTGTTTGCTGGCGTGGACTATGAGCGAATTTTGCGTGAGGCCGAAAAAGAAGCCGACATTGTACTGTGGGACGGGGGGAACAACGACCTGCCCTTCTATCTGCCGGACATTCATATCGTCTTGGTTGATCCGCATCGCCCCGGTCATGAAGTGAGCTATCACCCCGGTGAAGCCAATCTACGATCAGCGGATGTGGTGATTATCAATAAAGTGGATACTGCGTCACCCGAAGGCATTGCAAAAGTGCGTGAATCTATTTTTGCCCTCAATCCCGACGCGATTATGATCGAAGCCGCCTCACCAATTTTTGTTGAAAATTCGGACATGATTCGGGGTAAGCGGGTATTGGTGGTGGAAGATGGCCCAACGCTGACACACGGCGAAATGAAATATGGGGCAGGGATTGTCGCCGCACAGAAATTTGGGGCTGGCACAATTGTTGATCCGCGTCCCTATACTGTCAGGAGCATCACCGAGACGTTTGAGCATTATCCCAAGATTGGCACGCTGCTCCCCGCGATGGGCTATGGTGATGCCCAACGCGATGACCTCGAAGAGACCATCAACCGCACCGAGGCTGATATTGTCGTCGTCGGAACGCCAATTGACTTGGGGCGGATTTTGGAAGCCAACAAGCCAATGCTGCGGGTGCGCTATGAATTGCAGGAAATCGGGCAACCGACTTTGCTTGAAGTGCTCGAAGCCAAGTTTGGCCGCAAAAAATAACGTGAATTGATAGTCGGGCGGGTGTGGGGATGTGAAAAATATAGAACACGCCCGCCGATCTATTTGGAATGTTGATAGAAATGCTGAATCAGCCACATGAAAAAGACTGTCCAATTGCCGTTGAAATCAGCGATGATTTTCTAAAAGTGACCTTGCAGGACGGGCGCGTAATTGCTACTCCACTGGACTGGTATCCGCGTTTAAAAGTAGCCTCTCCTGAAGAATTGGCAGTGATTGAACTCGGTTTTAGTGGAATCCATTGGCCTCTACTAGATGAGGATTTATCCGTGCGTGGCATGTTGGCTGGCAACCATTCGCCGAAGCCCCAAATCATTGCCAAACAAGAGGTGTAGCTTGTAGTGCAACCCCAACGCCTTGCCGAAAATGCCGCCCAAAAATTCGGGATCGAATTCTCTCCCATCATCGGTGAACAACTGGTGATCTACGCTCGTGAGATGCTCGATTGGAACGAAAACCGCGCCAATTTGACCGCCATCACCGACTCCGATGCCGTCGAAACCCGCCATTTCCTCGATTCAATTTCGCTGTTGGGGCATATCCAAATCCCACAAAAAGCGTGTCTGGTAGATGTTGGCACAGGGGCAGGGTTTCCCGGCCTCGTCTTGAAGATTATCCGCCCCGATATTGCGCTGACTCTGATGGACTCGGTTGGCAAAAAGACGGCGTTTTTGTCGCATATGGTGGAAACGCTGCAACTATCGAATGTGCAGGTTGTGACCTCCCGCGCTGAGGACGCCGGACAGAACAAGGCGCACCGCGAAAAATACGATCTTGTAGTCGCCCGCGCAGTGGCGCATCTGCCCGTTTTGGCCGAATATCTGCTGCCTCTATGTAAAGTTGGGGGCATTTGTGTGGCGATGAAGGGGGAGAGCGCGGCGCGAGAAATTGACGAAGCGGCCTATGCCCTGAAAACGCTCGGCGGCAAGGTGATAGCAAATCATCGGGTGGAACTACCGGGGGTTGAAGAAGCCCATTATCTGATTGTCATGGAAAAATTCCGCCCCACCCCTGTCCAGTATCCGCGTCAAGCAGGTACACCCTCTAAGCGCCCCTTGCTTCCACAATCGTGATTTGACCATCGCGCACCTGCCACAAGGCTGCCCTATGCAGAAATTCAGGGGCAAGGGTCGAAATTTCAGTGGTCGTTAGTAGTACCTGATTAACGTCTTTGATACGGTCTACCAAATAACTGCGGCGGTCAGCGTCCAATTCGGCAAATACTTCATCCAACAGCAGTACGGGCCATTCATTGAGAGTGCGGTGCATCCATTCCAATTCAGCTAATTTAAGGGCTAAGATGCCTGTGCGGGTCTGTCCGCGTGAGCCATACGTCCCCAAATCGCGCCCGTTAACCAAAAAGCGCATTTCATCACGCTGCGGGCCAATGAGGGTCATGCCGCGTGTGATTTCATCGCTGCGCGAAGTCACCAATGCTTCACGATATTGCGGCACGATGTCTTCAGGGGGCAGTTGACGGTGCAGATCAAGACCCAGTGTATTGAATGACCGCTGACCATCCCCCTCAAAGGTCGGCTCAAAACTGGGCTGATAGACCAACTCCAAATCTTCCAAACGACCACTTAAATCTCGATGTATCCGTTGAGCCAAGCGTTCCAATTCCCGGATAAATCGCTGGCGGCCTGCAATCAAAATCCCGGCGGCTTCAGCGATCTGCACATCCCAATATTCCAGTTCGGTAGGTGAGGCAAATCCATCCCCGATGCGGCGTAACAGGGCATTGCGCTGAGTTAGGGCTTTTTCAAAGGTGCTGAGGGCTTGCGAATAGGCGTTGTCGGTTTGACAGAGGGCGATGTCGAGATAACGTCGGCGTCCGGCGGGTGGGCCTTCGACCAGTGACATATCCTGTGGTAGAAACATCACCACCGCCAGCAATCCCAACAAATCTGCCCCGCGCCGTGATACCCCGTTGATTTTGACCTCTTTGCGGAAACGTTCGCCACCATCGGGGGTCTGATCTTTAAATAGGATTATTTCGGCATGATTCACGGCATGGCTGGACAGAATTATATCTGCCCCGACCTGTGTGAATGCCATAAATTCGCCATCCATATTCCAATTCATCAACTGCCGATCCGAATTAGTATAAGGCGAACTGCTGGTGGCGAGATAATAAATGGCTTCGAGCAGGCTGGTTTTGCCTTGAGCATTTGCTCCGTGAATCACTACCGCCCCCTGTGTTAATGACAATTCAAGGCGGATGTAGTTGCGAAAATTCTTGAGAGACAAATGCTCGATGTGCATGAGTTTTCAGGGTTGGTAACAAGGGGCATTTTTCGACTGCCCCCTGCAAAATAATCACAATAGGCGTACTTGTTGGGACATCTTGGTTTGCCGGGCCAACCCCAACAATTCGTGGGCATTCAAACGGGCGCTTTCGGTTTCTGACCCCAACATCTGGGTGATTTCTTCGACACGGGCCGAATCATACAACTGCTCAATATCGGTGACGGTGCGACTGCCGCTGACGTGTTTACTCACCTTAAAATGTGTATCGGCAAAGCTGGCGACTTGGGCTAGGTGGGTGACACACAACACTTGATGACTGCCTGTTAAACGCCACAACTTTTCACCAATCACGATACCTAAACGTCCGCCAATGCCTTGATCTACCTCATCAAAAATCAGCGTTGGGGTGTGGTCGGCATTGGTTAGTACATTTTTCAGAGCCAGCATCGCACGGGCTGTTTCGCCCCCAGAGGCGATTTTGGCGAGAGGCATAATCGGTTCGCCAAAGTTGGTTGAAATCATAAATTCTACATGGTCAATGCCGTTGAGATCAAAAGCAAAACGTTCATCGCCCACAAAACAACCGTCTACCATTTCCTGCTGTTCGACAGCGACTTCAAAACGAGCAGCTTCCATTCGCAGGTCTTTGAGTTCGGTCATGATCTCAGCACTCAATCGTGCGGCAGCGGCTTTGCGGCGCTGGCTCAAACGATAGGCGGCCTCGCCCACCTGATGCAGCAAAGTGTCGGCCTCAATTTCCAATTCCGCTAGGCGTTCTTCACTGTGGGTGATGTTATCGAGTTCACGTTTGGCTTTTTCGGCAAATTCAAGGACAGCTTCAATCGTACCGCCATATTTGCGTTTAAGCGTCGTGATTTGCTGCAAGCGAATTTCGACCTCATCAATCCGCCCCGGCGACAAATCAATATTTTCGGCATAGCGGCGCACGGTCTGGGCGAATTCTTCCACCTGAATCGTGATACTGTCGGCAAGTTCGGTTAAATCTTGCAGACCCGCATCAAATTTGACCGCTTTTTCTAGCAAGAGGGCGGTCTGGCTGACCTGTTCAACCGCGCCGGGCGTACCGCGTGTGCCGCCAAACAACAGGCGTTCGATTTCTAAGGTATGCTCGCGCAGCTTTTCGGCATTGGCAAGCCGATTGCTTTCTTCGCGCAGTTCGTTTTCTTCATCAGCACGCAGTTTGGCATTTTGAATTTCATCTATCTGATACTGCAAAATGTCCATGCGGCGGGCGAGTTCGGCCTCATTGTGCTGCAAATCTTCCATTTCGCGGTGGACAGCTTGGAATTTGCGTACCAGTGCGGTGACGACATGGCGTTCATTTTCCAGTTCGGCAAAGCGATCCAATAGGTAAATATGCTGGCGTGGATTGAGCAAGGAGAGGTGTTCATTTTGCCCATGAATATCCAACAATAAATCCCCAATTTCGCGGTAGGTGGTCGCTTTACACACACTGCCATTTACCCGTGCCACGTTACGCCCATTCGAGCGATATTCACGGGCGAGGTGCAGTTCCGCCACTGAGTCATATTCGATGGCTTCTTCATCTAGATAACTTTGAATATGGGCTTGCAACACGTCCGGGACGCGGAAAGACGCCTCGACAGTGGTTTGTTGAGTGCCGCTGCGGATAAAATCTTTGCCGTTGCCTACCCCCAATACAAAGTTGACTGCATCTATCAGGATGGATTTACCTGCGCCGGTTTCCCCGGTGATGACGTTAAATCCTTCGCCAAATTCCAAATGCAGTTCGTTAATGATGGCAAAATCTTTGATATGCAGTTCAACCAGCATAAGCCGTCTCTGCCCCTACTCAATTCAATACTAAACACGCAACTGAAAACGGAAGCGACCTAAGGCCACACTCGTCGCTACCCCGCCAAAAATGATTCCATTGATTGGACTGAATAACATCAAGACCAGTGTGGCTGCAATCATGCCAATCCCTACTGCATAGGTCGTATAGCGTCCGCGTTTATACCGGATAGCCCGCCACACAATTTCGGCAATGCCCCCGCCAACCGCCCCGCCGATTAGGAACATGAAATAGAAAAATGGAATAAATCGCACCAATACAAACCCACTGACGAGGAGTGACCCAAACGCGACGACGGTGGCGATGATATAGTCGTAGCTGGCGATATTGAAATATTTATCGGCTTGCTCACGAGCAGCCTCTTTGCTGATATAACCGACGGGGGTCTTGACCGCACATTTCATGCAGATGGGGACACCCGTGCGATAACATTTAAGGCCCGTGCTGCCGGGGCAATTGGACTTGCCACAGTAAATCTTTTCTTGGGTTGCTTCAACCGGAGCAGTCATCCACCAAAACTCCACTCGATTATTGATTGGTTGAATCGCGTTGGCTGCGCGATACCAACTTTGGTTCAAGTCGGTCTAAGAGTGACCGAAAAAAATAGCCTTTTTCACGCAGACGGATAAACCGACTAGTTTTTTGACTGGCACGAATAATGACCGAATCATCTACACCGATTTGCGCGATGGCCTCCCCGTCCACCGTAACAACGACTTCCGGGGCCGAATTGCGCGGGGCAATCACCACTTTGATGACCGAATTTTCAGATAAGACCAGCGAACGATCCATGCTCAGATGGGGCGCAACAGGCGTTACCAAAATATTGCGTAAATCCGGTGGCAGAATTGGCCCACCAGTCGCTAGTGCATAGGCGGTTGAGCCGGTTGGGGTGGCAACAATTAAGCCATCGGCATTATAGGTGGTCGTCCATGTATCGTTGATGAATGTCTCCAAATGAACGGATCGGGCTACCGCCCCACGGCTAATCACAATATCATTCAAAGCTTCATCAATGCCAGTGCAAATGCCGCCCTGCCAGATTTCGCCTGTAATCATCATACGTTCTTCAACCCAATAATCCCCATCCAGTACGCGCCTCAAGGAGGATTCCCAATGTTCTGGGCTGGATTCAGTCAAAAATCCGAGATATCCAGCGTTAAGGCCAAATATGGGGACACCCAAAGGGGCACAGACCCGTGCGGTGTGCAGCATGGCACCATCCCCACCAATGGCTACCACCATATCCGAATCTTTGACATGGGGGCGAATTCTGTCAGCGTTCCAATCCGTAAACATCCACACATCAAGGCTGCGTTGTCGAAGCGAATCAGCTATCCGTTCAGCTAGTAGTGCGGTATTGGAGCGCGAAGGATGAGCCAACACACCGACACGTTCAAAAGTTGCCAAATTGCTGTCCTCTAGGGCATCGGTCAAATATTGGCTATTATAGCCCATCTTCATTAACGCCTCATGTAAGAATTATGATGGAAGAATTTCTCTTCGTATAGAAATTATAGAATATTTGTTCGGTAATTGTAAACGAAAAAATTTTAGCTGGTGGCGCTAAAGTCAATCGTAAATGTCCCATCCACTTCGACGCGCAGCAGGATACGCGGATTGGCGATACCGGGGACTAATAAATCGCTCCCCAATAATTCATACTGCGCACCTTCCAATTCTGGCACAAAGGTCGGTTTTTCCGCTCCCTCTCTCAGGCTTAGACGAAGATAAGTATCGTTGTCGGGCACAAACATATGGAGGTTGCCATTTTCGACCCGAACAACATCCTGCAAAATCTGCCCTTGTGTCGGCACATAGAGCGCCATATTGCCGCGCTTGAGTTGAATATCCAGCACTTGGACGATCAATGGACGTAAATCCACCGTCATTGCGCCGTCGTCAGCCAGATAGCGCAGATTCGCAATGGGCACATTGGCTGGCAAATAGACGTTGAGTGTACCCCGCCCGACCTCATCTAATTTGGGTAATACGCCAGAGGTGGTTTCGGTGATCGTCAGGGTGGCGGTTGTCCCGTCAATCGCTAAATCAATATTGACATCGCTTTCGGTGCTGCCTTCAAAACGAGCGATGATCTGGCTGGCGTTGGGAGCAGCGCTGATGGTGGCGCGGGTAGACTTCACTTCAATGTCAACAGTGAGCGATTGAATTTCTGGGGGCAAAACTTCGAGACGCGATTCTTTGTAATCGTTGCGATATTCCCCTCGACGTTCGGCATAGGCCAAGTTGCCAACCACAACGACCAACACAATCGAAGCGATCAAAATTACCCAATTGGCATAACGAATGCGTCCCCCCAGTAAAATATTCAAGCCGAAAATGACCAGCAGCATGGGCCATGATCGGATGAATAAATCACCAATGGCTTCAGGAACGATCTCTATTTGAACCAGCAGCAAGAATAGACCAATACCGATAATCAGCATGGGCCACATGAAATTGGGGCGGGAGATATTCACCGAGCGGCTCTCCTCAATTGCTGCGCCAATAGGGTAAGGCCAAGCAGGATAATCGCAAAAGGCAGCAGTGCCCCGCCGTTGGTATTGCTTAATACCCCTAGATTAAAGGCCAAGACCAAGAGGCCAACCAAAATAATCCCCCCGCCAATCAGCACCAGCGTTTCGGGGCTGACGCGACGTGGTGAACTGCCTGTCATACCTTGAATATCACCTAATGTTTGTTCGGGGATAGCAAGCCAGAGGGTGAGATAGAGCAGCAGTCCCGTGCCAATAGTGAAGATGGTCAGCGCAATAAAGGTAATGCGTACCCACCAAGGACTGATGCCGATGTAAGTTCCTAATCCGCCGCAAACGCCGCCCAATACACGGTCAAGGAGGCTACGGGTTAAACGTTGTGTTCGTCGCATAAAAACCAAATTATGGTTGGATTATCTTCCAGTTTTTAACGCGACGAAGTGTAGCATAGAAAGAGCTAGAGTGCTATTCCGATACCTGACCTAGACGACTAAATCCAAATCTTCAGTTGCCACATGGGTGGTCAGTTCGATATTCATCAGTGGGATGCGCTCTTCCTGCAAGGTATCTTTCCCTACAACGATATAGCCCTGTTCCAAATCGCTAAAATTATAAACGGATTCGATGCGCGATTTGAAATTTTGAATCAACGATGCCCGGAAGCCCTCAATATCAAGGGTATGGGTGAAGACCGCAAAGGTATTTTCGCCACTACTCCCAATAAAATCGTCCTGTGTTCCAAAAGCGGCAATGGTTTCGGTCAGCACTTTGGCGGCGAGGGCAAGGGCTTGGTCAGCAGCAATGAAACCGTATAAATCACGGAAGGCGTCAAAGTGAGCGATTTTAAGCGAGAGATAATGCCAACCTTCCCGATCCCGCAGACGCTCATATTCAGCTTGAATGAGGCGGCCAGTGGGTAATCCCGTGCGGGGTTCGTGCAAATGGTCACGGGTAGCGCGTCGAATCGAGCCTTGTACACGCAGGCGCAGTTCTTCAATATCAAATGGCTTGGTAACATAATCGTCCGCGCCGAGTTCGAGCGCCGCCACTTTGTCGGCACGGGCATCGCGTTGGGTCAAAAAGGTGATCGGGATGTATTTGGTCAGTGTTGTCATCCGCAGTTCTTGACAGACATCAAAACCCTGCATATCGGGCAGCATGACATCCAATAAAATGAGATTGGGGAATTTAGAACGGGCTAACGCAATGCCCTCCAGCCCTGTATCTGCTTGCAGCACTTCGTAGCCTTGGCTGTTGAAAAAAGTCACCAACAGTTCTGCTAAATCAGTATCGTCTTCAATAATAAGCAATCGCTTTTTGCTCATAGGAGGTCGCCTCAAATAGAATGCGGTCGGGTTATAACCGGAATCGAACGCAGTTATAACGTATAGTTTACCAAGAATTGTCGCTAAATTAAAATACAAATTTTATTAGGGCAACATGTTTTTGACATGGATAACCCATTTGAACCAAATTGCCTCATTTTTATTTTAGCCCATCCCTTTTTTTAAGTGGGTAGCCAACCATTGAAAAGCGGATTCCTGCATGGCTAAATCAAATTTGTGGGGGCCAGCATAAAATTCCCCTTGATAGGCGTCCGCACATCCCGCCGCCGCATAATGTTGGGTTAAACGCTGATGGGCAGCTTGCATGGCTTCTCGTGCAAAAAGCTCGTCATCAAGATTGTATTGAACCATCAGAGGTGATGGCGCACGACAAGCTGCTAAATCCGGCCAATCGCCAAATCTTGACCACCCCTTTGGGAAAAACAGCCATGTATGACGGGTGACATCTCGACTAAGCATCTCAGCATACGAAGCCATCATCGCTACAACGACTGTGGCGTGTATATGGGGATGGGTGGCTTGGAGAAGGGCGGCGCGTGCCCCTCCCCCGGATAGACCAACACAGCCGATGTGATGGGTAGCTATATCTGATCTTGAGCGCAAATAATTTACGGCAATGCGGTCTTCATGACTAACGACTCCCGCCAGTGTCGTCCCCAAAACCGTACAAAATTTTTCGACCTGATGCTCATGCTGTGAGGCGGCAAAATTATAGAGGCCGATTTCATAGGGAATGCCATAGTTTAGCCAATTGCTGTCTTGCAGCCCTGTAAAAGCTGGGGTTGTCCATTCAGGCATCACGTCTTGGGGAAAGCGACGACTGCCCCACAGAAATGGATCATGGATGAGTACAGCGAATCCTTTATGGGCAAGGGCATTAGCAAAGGGCCGCCCACCATAATACTTGTCCCACCAGTTTTGCATAAATGGCGGAGGGTCAGGCGGCCCAATGGCGATTTTTTCCTTGCCCAGATATTTGAATCCACCATGTTCATAGAGCGCCACCACTCCGGGTAAAGGGCCAGTAGCATCGGCTGGCTTTAACAACCAAGCCTCGGTGCGTGGCCCATAGCCAACTGACCATGAAATGGCTTCACCAACCAATCCATCTTTTTCCCATTGTTGGTTGACTTCAACATCAAATGGGGTCTCATCGCCTTTACAAAAACCCAGCACCTCGCGTACCCGCTGTTGAGTGGCAGGGCCGGGAATAGCTATCGGGAAAAGCGCCTGCTGTCGAGCCGCCGCCTCGACCCAATCGCTAAAAACGCTCAGATCGTGGTAATAAGAAGGCGATGGCTGGATCACTCTGATTTGCCTTTGGGTGGTTTGGATTTAGACGGCTTACTGGCAGGTCGTTTGGCTCCCTGTGGTTTTGCTCGCTCCAACTTAAAAACCACGATGCCAAGCGGCGGTAGAGTCAAGGATAAGCTATGAGGGAAGCCGTGAGAAGTCATTTCTTCACTGGTCACACCCCCATAGTTGCCAATATTGCCACCGCCATAAATGCCCGCATCGCTGTTGAGAACTTCTTTATAGTGGCCTGCTTCCGGAACACCAATACGGTAGTGATAACGTGGGATGGGTGTGAAATTGCAGGCGACCACAATGAAATCCGACTTGTCATCGGCGAATCGGATATAGCTATATACGCTTTGGTCGGCGTCGTTGGGTTCAATCCAGCGGAAGCCCTCGTGTGAAAAATCGTTTTGATAAAGGGCAGGCTGAGATCGGTAGAAAGTATTGAGATCACGCATCCATTGGTTTAGGTGGGCATGGGTCGGTAATTCCAACAGATGCCAATCAAGGCTACGTTCTTCGCTCCATTCACGCCATTGCCCAATCTCCTGCCCCATGAAATTCAGCTTTTTACCGGGATGAGTATATTGATAGCCCGCTAACAAACGCACCGTCGCAAATTTTTGCCACCAATCGCCAGATGCTTTGTTAATCAGTGACCCTTTGCCATGTACGACCTCATCATGGGAGAGCGAAAGGACAAAGTTTTCGCTGAAGGCATAAAACAGCGAGAAGGTGATGCGATTGTGGGCATAACGCCGATACACGGGGTCTTTTTGGATGTAATCCAACGTGTCGTGCATCCAACCCATATTCCATTTGAAGGTGAAGCCAAGTCCACCGATGTAAGTAGGGCGAGAAACCATCGGCCATGCAGTAGATTCTTCAGCAATCATCAGTACGCCGGGGGATTCGCTATGCACAATTTCGTTGACTTCGCGCAAGAAGTGAATCGCCTCGATATTTTCTCTGCCGCCATATTGATTTGGCAACCATTGACCGGCTTGGCGCGAAAAATCGAGATAGAGCATGGAGGACACAGCATCCACCCGCAGGCCGTCAATGCGATATTTTTTCAGCCAAAACAGAGCATTAGACAGTAGGAAGTTGCGGACTTCGTTGCGGCCAAAATTAAAGATGAGTGTGCCCCAATCAGGATGCTCCCCTTTACGGGTATCGGCATGTTCATATAGATGGGTACCATCAAAATAGGCGAGGCCGTGCCCATCTTTAGGGAAGTGCGCCGGAACCCAATCCAAAATGACGCCGATATTGTTTTGGTGACATTGATCCACCAGATACATAAAATCGGTGGGAGAACCGTAGCGGGCTGTCGGCGCGAAATAACCTGTAACCTGATAGCCCCACGAGCCATCAAAGGGGTGTTCGGCGACTGGCATCAGTTCGATGTGGGTATAGCCCATTTCTTTGACGTACTGTACCAGCGAATCAGCGAGGTCTCGATAGGTCAGCCATTCATTGCCTTTTGTGCGTCGCCATGAACCCAGATGAACCTCATAAATGGAGATGGGCTGTTTGAGGGGGTCACTTTTGGCACGTGCTTCTAGCCATGTATCGTCGTGCCATTCATAATCATCCAGATTTGTTACTACCGAGGCCGTTTTGGGTCGAACTTCGGCGGCAAACGCATAAGGGTCGGCTTTTTGGACATGAAAATCGTCAAAGCGTGAACGCAAGTCAAATTTATAAGTTTCGCCTTCTTTTAGACCGGGGATAAACAATTCCCAGATGCCGCTGACGCCACGTCGCTGCATGGGATGGCTGGTCTCGTTCCACCCGTTAAAATCACCAATGACACTAATCCGGTAGGCATTGGGTGCCCATACTGCAAAATGAACCCCGGCGATACCTTCAATCTCTACCAGATGAGCGCCGAGTTTTTCGTAACTTGTTAAATGGCGACCCTCCCCTAAGAGATAGAGGTCAAAATCACTCAAAAAAGCGGGAAAGGCATAGGGATCGGCAAACACATCAGTACGTTTATGGCTTGCAAAGTGAACCTCGGCTTCCAATTGATAATGCGGGCCGGGCCAACTCGTTTCAACAGTGATTTCAAAAAAACCCTCATCCCACAGCCGATTCATGGGAATGCGTTGATTGCCGAGCAGCAACGTTAACTTTTGGGCGGTTGGGCAATAGGCTCTGAATGACACCGTGTTTCCGTCAATTTTGTGTGGGCCGAGAACATCAAACGGGGCACCATGATAGCCATGCACAATTGCTGCAATCGCATCAGGGTGGATTTCAACTGTGATCACTGTAAATCTCCATACTCTCAAAAGTTTGTGAAAAGTTTAACTCAATTCCAACGCAATGTCTTTCGTCGTTTCCAATAAATCGAGGGCGGTTCGGTGATTTTGCCTAACTCGAAAGTTGCTTCTTCATCCCATTGGACTTCAAGCGCCTTGAGATTGGCTTGTAAATGTTCGATGGTGGCTGCTCCGCTCAACACAACATCTACCCACGATTGATGCAACACAGCGGCGAGGGCCAATCCATCTAGGGTGGTATTCAATCGGTTCGCCTGCTGGATGAGTTGGTGCATCGTGTCGGCAAATTCGGGGTCGTGGTTGCGCGGAGTCAGGCGGCCATTGGCAAGCGCTTCTTTGATAATCACTCCCATTCCAGCGGCATGAGCTTCCTTGAGAGCCGGGGCAGCCGACGTTTCCAATAAATTATAGGTGGCCTGAACACAATCAAATAAACGGAGACCATCTATCTGAATTGCCATCGCCATGCGGAGGGTTTCGATTTGATCGGGACCACTTAAGGTCAGCCCAATTCTAAGACCCTGATTTTTCAGACGCGCCAATTTGTTAAGGACTTCATAGTTCGTCAGCACGCCACTTTCCGGCGTGGCGGAGTGAATTTGATAGAGCCGGACATAATCCTCCAGATGGGCCTGCGTTTCACCCCATTGACGCTGCAAAACGGGCAGGGTGTGCTCTTTGATTTCATGATGCTCGGCTTCGACCTGCCAACCTGCCGTATAGGTGTAGCCCCATTTTGAGCCGACGGTGACATCCCCGACGTGAATGGCCCGACCCCGTAACCAATTGCCCAAAAATTCCTCAGCGCGACCATACGAACGAGCGACATCAAAATAACGAATCCCCGCCTGCCAAGCTGCATCCAACATCGCATGAGTATGAGCTTGCATCGCGGAGACGTCGTAATTATGGTTTAAATCCTCGGCATGACCTAAATTGACATATCCCGGTCTGCCAAGTGCTGCCAAGCCTAATCCGATGGGTGTAACTGACAAACCTGTTGTACCGAGGGGGCGTAAATTCATGGCGGCGTCTCCGGTAACATTGGGCAAAACAGTGAGGGGGAGTATACTGAACTCATTTCGCTATGCAAAAAGATTATGGGAATATGAGTCAAACAACTGATGAATTAAAACGACAGGCTGCCGAACGCGCAGTGGAGCAAGTCCAATCCGGCATGGTGGTGGGGTTGGGGCATGGCAGCACCGCCATTTATGCCGTTCGCCGGATTGGTGCATTGATTCAAGCGGGTACATTGAAAAATGTTCTTGGGGTACCATGTTCACAGCAAATTGAATTAGAGGCCCGCAAGTTGGATATTCCAATCACTACACTTGAAGAAAACCCGGTTGTGGATTTGACCATTGACGGGGCGGATGAGGTTGATCCCCATTTGGAGGTGATTAAAGGCGGGGGCGGGGCACTGCTGCGTGAAAAAATTGTGGCACAGGCCAGCCGACGCGAAATTATCGTGGTAGATGAATCCAAACTTTCCCCGGCACTTTGCACCCGATTTGCCCTGCCAATTGAAGTCATCCCATTTGGTTGGACAACCCATTTGGCGTTTTTGGAAGGATTGGGAGGCAGGCCAAAACAGCGTATGGCAAGCGATGGATCGCCTTTCAAGACCGATCAGGGCAATTTCATTATTGACTGCAAATTTGACCCACTGACGACACCTTCTGCCTTAGCGGGACTGGCTGAGAAAATTAAAGCGCGGGTTGGTATTGTGGAACACGGCTTTTTTATCGGCATCGCGTCGGAAGTGATTGTGGCGGGTACAGATCGAATACGTAACATTCGACGGTGATGTCGAGTCCAATTAGAATCCATCTGAAAATTCCTATTCGGTAAAATAAACGTTGGCAAACGAAACAATTACCGAATAGGACTGAAGCAAGTGTCGCACAAAAGCAGAAAATATACGAGTGAGTTGAGTGATGGGCAGTGGGAACGACTGAAGAGATTGCTGCCGAAGCGTCAAGGGGCTGGGCGTCCGATGAAATTGAGCCAGCCGGCGGTGGTGAATGCGATCTTGTACGTACTGGTGACAGGCTGCCAATGGCACAATTTGCCCAAAGAGTACCCCAACCCTAAGAGCGTGTATTATCATTTTCGCAAATGGAGTCAGGATGGGACATGGCAGCGCATCAATCGGGCGATGGTCTATTTGGAACGGCGGCGACTCAAACGCTTTGCCCGTCCGAGTGCGGGAATTTTGGATAGTCAAAGTGTCAAAACCAACGCGAGTGGACCCGAACGGGGGTATGATGGGGGCAAGCAGGTCCAAGGCCGCAAACGCCATGTCTTGGTGGATAGTTTGGGTAACTTATTGGAGGTGGTGGTCTTGGCGGCCAATCGCTCGGA
>JAJTXY010000026.1 GCA_021463865.1 Anaerolineae bacterium | reverse complement strand
AACTTTTAATTGGCTGTGCGCCGCGTTTTTGTTATATACCGTTTGTGAGAGTTGCATTTTTTGATCCCCCGAAAGCAATTTTTATGACCTTCAAACCTTAACTGTGCTTTATCATAGGGGAACGCCCTTGCAGGCGGGCTTACGAATGTAACCGCAAACTTACAGTTGCCTTTCGGTTAAGGCGAAATTTTTGTGAAGGGGAGTGGGGGAATAATAGGAAAAAGATAGGGTGGCCTAATCAACCACCCTAATGATCTCAGCTTATCGTGTGAGGACAGGCTTTACAGCACATTCCATACCGCGCTCCAGTGCCTTGAAGTTGGCTTGGAGCAGATCGCGCCGATGGGCTGGCAGATGTTCTTCGAGAGCGTGTTTTATATCGTCTAGGGTGAGAACAGGCCGAGATGAAATTGCCGCCCCAAGCATCACCATGTTGGTTAGCCGCATACTGCCTAACTCATCTGCAACGGCACTGGCCGGAACGGGTAGAAATTCAACCGTGTCGCGGGTTGGAGATAGCGTAATCAGTGACGAGTTATAGACCAATAAACCACCTGTGGCGACATTTGATTCATATTTTTCAAATGATGGGTTGTTAAATACGACTGCGACTTGGGGATTGCGCACGACGGGTGAACCGATGGGGCGATCTGCCAACACTACGCAGCAGTTGGCTGTGCCGCCGCGCATTTCTGGCCCATAGGACGGAATCCATGTGGACTCCAATCCTGCGTCCATCCCGGCGTAGGCCAAAACCTGTCCGGCGAACATAATGCCCTGTCCACCAAAACCGGCAAAAATAAATTCCGTTTGCATATTCAATAGCCTCCTAAACTCCACCCAGTTTAAAGTGACCGAACCTCCTCAATCACTTTATAATCTCCCAGCGGGAAAGCCGGAATCATGTTGTTCTCAATCCAATGTAATGCCTCAACGGGTTCCAGTCCCCAATTGGTGGGGCAACTTGAAAGCAGTTCGACCATGCTAAAGCCCATGCCCTTCATCTGTACTTTGAGAGCCGTCAAAATGGCTTTTTTGGCTTTGCGGATATTCGCTATGTCGTGCAGCGAACGGCGCACAATATAGGATGCTCCGTCGAGGGTGGAGAGTAGCTCGCTCATCCGCACCGGATAACCTGTCAGAATGGTATCTCGTCCGAATGGCGAGGAGGTCGTTTTTTGACCGGGGAGGGATGTGGGGGCCATCTGTCCCCCTGTCATTCCATAAATCGCGTTGTTCACAAAAACCGTCGTAATATTTTCACCACGTGCAGCGGCATGAACAATCTCTGCCATACCAATCGAGGCAAGATCACCATCGCCTTGATAGGTAATAACCATCTTGTCGGGTTGCACCCGTTTGATGCCTGTTGCCATCGCGGGGGCGCGACCATGTGCCGCCTCGCAACCATCCATATTGAAATATTTGTAGGCAAACACCGAACACCCTACCGGAGCAACCAATATCGTCCGTTCACGCAGCCCTAATTCATCAATGGCTTCGGCCAATAAGCGGTGGGCGACGCCGTGTGTACAGCCGGGACAATAATTGGTGTTGCAGGCGGCAAGGCTGTGGGGGCGCTCATAAACCAGTGTATTCGTTTCATTAAGCGTAGTCGTCATCATGAATTCACTCTCTCCAATGGGGTGAATGCCCCCTCACAATGTTTCAACTGCCGACAATGTGTGGTAATCGCTTGTAGAATTTCATCTGGCATGGGGATAACACCACCCATCCGGCCATAGAAGCCGACGGGGATTTGCCCACCTGTTGCCAAGCGCACATCTTCGATCATTTGTCCGGCGCTCATTTCAACCACCAAACAGGCCCCGACCACATCTGTTAATTCAGAAAGGCGTTTTTCAGGGAAAGGCCACAGCGTCAGTGGACGGAAAAGGCCAACTTTCATCCCCTTATCACGAGCAGCTTGGACGGCACTCAACGCGATACGTCCGGCGCTGCCATAGCCCACCACCAACAATTCGCAGTCGTCGGTGTAGTATTCAATAAATCGCTGTTCAGCATCCCGAATTTCATGCAGGCGATCTTGAATCTTTTGATTAAATGCTTCCTCTTCTTCGGCCTTGAGATAGAACGAGGCGATGGAATTGGGTTGGCGACCATCAGCCCCTGTCAAAGCCCAATCGGGACGGTCAGTCCTTACCGACTGCATGGGGGGCAGTTCGGCGGGTTCCATCATCTGACCAATTAGGCCATCCGCCGCAACAATAACAATGTGGCGATATTGGTCGGCCAAATCAAAAGCCAGTGTCGTTAAATCTATCGCCTCTTGCACTGACGAGGGGGCTAAGACAATAGGGTGATAATCCCCATGTCCAGCCGAGCGCGTGATCTGGAAATAATCCCCTTGCGAGGGGAGGATATTGCCCAAACCGGGGCCTCCACGCATCACATCTACCACGACGCAGGGTAAGTCCGACCCCGCGATATAGGACAGCCCTTCTTGCATCAAACTAAAACCGGGACTGGATGAAGAAGTCATGACGCGCACACCGGTACATGCCGCGCCATATACCATGTTGATTGCAGCTACTTCGCTTTCGGCTTGCAGAAAAACCCGCTTGAGTTCAACCATTCGCTTAGACATATGCTCAAGCAGTTCGGTCTGGGGGGTGATTGGATACCCAAAATAGGCCTCAACGCCAGCACGGACAGCCGCCTCAGCTATGGCGATGTTTCCCTTTAACATTTCTTTTGCCATTTGTGGATTCCTTCAGTTAGCAGGTAACCGCAGCACGTGCTGCCTTGACGGGCGCTTCACGATAGACGGTAATGCAGACATCCGGGCAGATCACCGCGCACACTCCACACCCTGTACAGAGTTGTGTGTCGGTTTCATTGAGCGACGCTGGGTGATACCCCTTCATATTGAGGCGATTGTCTTGCATGGCGATGACTTCTTGGGGGCAGACCGTCACACAGAGACTACAACCCTTGCATCGTTCTTGGTCAATAATAATAGTTCCTTTGGTCATTAAACGGCCTCTTTTCTCGGCTCTAGCTATATTCTTACCATACCGAAGGGGCAAGGGAGGGCATAGTACAACACGTCATATATTTAATGGACAAGTGCAATTTTTATTTTTTAAGGGGATTTTTCTAAAATTTTTAAAATTGTGGATATGTCAGGCAAAGTGCTTAATTTTTTTTAGCATATGAAATTTTTTGTTTTGATTGTTTTCGCCAACATCTGTCTTCAAAACCCATTCTATGACGAAGAGCAATCCCAGATTAGACATGACACTCACATTTTGACAACTAGAACAACGCGCCCCCTTGATTACTCCATGATAAACTGGCATTATCACGAATAATTTCATTTAGATTTTTCGCCCTCCCATCTAGTATAATTTCGTCTTGCAGTTCTGTCTGACTCAGAGGGGTAATAAGCGCGTGTATCGCTTCATACACGCTTCAAGGAGAACATTGCATGGCAAAGGAATATGATGTCGTCGTATTAGGTGCGGGGCCGGGGGGCTATACCGCAGCGATTCGGGCTACTCAATTGGGCCTCAAAACAGCCATTATCGAAAAACAATGGTGGGGTGGGGTCTGTTTGAATGTGGGGTGTATCCCGTCCAAAGCCCTACTTCGCAATGCAGAATTGGCCCATATCGTCCGAGATCGGGCAAAGGAATTTGGCTTTATCTATGAGGGTGAAGTCAAGGTAGATTACAAAGTCGCCTTTGACCGTAGCCGCCGTGTCGCCACTGGTCGGGTTAAAGGTGTGCAGTTTCTGATGCGGGCCAACAAAATTGACACTTACGAGGGTTGGGGAACCATCAAAGACAAATCCACCATCGAGGTCGCGCTCAATGCGGGTGGCACAGAAACCCTCAAGACCAAAAATCTGATTATCGCGGCGGGCAGTGAAACCATGTTGCTGCCCAATACCCAAGTCAGCAAGCGCGTTTTGACTTATTTGGAGGTGATTCAACGCGATCACCTACCCAAATCGGCGATTGTGGTCGGGGCGGGTGCGATTGGCTGTGAATTTGCCTATGTTATGCACAACTATGGCACCAAGGTGACAATGGTCGAATTTATGCCCCGGATGCTGCCACGTGAAGATGTGGATGTCTCCACTGAACTCGAAAAGCAGTATAAGAAAATGGGCGTCAAAGTTATGACGGGGACAAAGGTCGAAAAGATCGAAGAACTCCCCGACAAGGTACGTGTCACTGTGACCACCCCTGACGGCAAGCAGGAAGTGTTGGAAGCAGAAGAAGTGCTGCAATCCATTGGTTTCCGACCCCGCACCAAAGGCTATGGCCTTGAGAATATCAAAGGCCTCAATGTTTCGGAAAAAGGCGGGGCGATTGAAATTGATGAGCGCATGGCAACCAATATCCCCGGCGTTTGGGCGATTGGCGACGTAACGGGCAAGCTGATGTTGGCGCATGTGGCCGAAGCGATGGCGATGATTTGCTGTGAAAATATCGCAGGGGTCGAAACGATTACACTGGATTATGCTATGCTGCCACGTGCCACCTATTGCCAGCCACAGGTTGCCAGTTTTGGCTATACTGAAGCGGAGGCGAAAGAAAAAGGCTATGACATCACCGTGTACAGTTTCCCCTTCCAAGCCAATGCCAAAGCACACGGACTTGGTGAGAACATTGGCTTTATAAAACTCATCTCCGATAAACGCTATGGCGAAATTTTGGGGGCACACCTGATTGGGCCGGATGTAACCGAATTGCTGCCAGAATTGACCCTCGCCCATTATGCCGAGTTGACGGCTGAAGAAATTGGCCGAAATGTCCATGCCCACCCCACTTTAAGTGAGGTGCTAAAAGAAGCGGCACATGGCATTTTGGGCCACTCCATCAATATGGCCTAGATAGGAAAACCAACAGGGCGGGTGATGAACCTGCCCTTTTTGTTCAGATAACAGTTTAAAAAATTCAAACCCTATCCTTTTTTCATTGCGAACGTTTTAGTTCTTTGGGACAATTAAGGATATTTAAAGTTGAGATTTCAATCCCGCTGGCAACCATCAAGCATAAGAGGCAACCTGTGTTAACGAGTAGCGACTCACTGGACGACTTATTCATTTTTTCGGGGGAGTCCAATCTCCCACTGGCTGAAGACATTTGCCGTTTGCTGGGGGTGCCACTGCGACCTACCCACTACAAACGCTTTAGCAATGACAATTTGTGGATTCAACTGGGCGAAAGTGTACGCGGCAAGGATGTCTATATTATCCAGTCACTTTCTGAACCCGCCCAAGACCACCTCATGCAGTTGTTGATGATGTTGAATGTCGCCAAAACCGGTGCTGCCAGCCGTGTGACAGCAGTCATCCCACATTTTTCCTACAGCCGCTCCGACAAAAAAGATGCCCCCCGAATTTGCATCACAGCCCGATTAGTGGCCGATTTAATTACACAGTCCGGAGCAGATCGGGTGATTACGATGGCGCTCCATGCCAGTCAAGTACATGGATTTTTCAGTATTCCGCTTGACCATCTCACCAGCACCTACATTTTGTCCCAATATTTCCGCCGCCGTGACCTAAGCGAGACGGTATTGGTATCCCCCGACACAGGGTATGCCAAAAATGCCGCACGTTTTGCCAAACTGCTCAATCTGCCACTGGCGATTGGGACAAAGGTACGACATGGCGATTCGGAAGTCGAAGTAGATGACGTGCTATGGAGTGGGCAGTTTGGACGCAAGGCTATCATTATTGATGATGAGATTGCGACGGGCGGCACAATGGTCAAGATGTCAGAGACCCTGCGGGATCGTTATGGCGTCGAAGAAATCTTTCTTGCCTGCACGCATGGCATCTTTTCGGGCAGTGCCGTCCAGAAAATTAACGAGGTGGACATTGTGACCGAGGTGGTCTGTACCGATACAGTCTATACACCCCGCGCCCATCAGCTTAAAAAGCTGCATATTGAGACTATTGCCCCCGTCTTGGCTGAAGGGATTCGTTGCAATCATCTTGGGCAGTCGGTGGGTAGTCTCTTTACCTTTTGGCAGGAAGGCACTCCGAAAGAACTGGCTGGCGGAGACTAAACTCGGCTGACACCTCGAAAATTGTATAAGCCCATCCGCCCTACGACAGCATTCGTTCGCTGTGAAACCCTACCTAGCAGTTTTGCGTATGACAGTGATGGGCGGTTGTTGCATCAGCATGGGTGGATGGAAAGTTTGCACGAACTTCAGGGTTTCCCTGCATTTGTTAACATCCAATGACATGTCAGCATCGCCTAGAGTTTTTGCACTCACCTGTTGATTGAGACTCTAGTTCATATCAAGAAAATCCGGCAAATTCTTTGCAAGGAGTGAAATCTGATGTCCAAAACCCATCTGCGGAAAATCTTTAGGGATATTCTTTCCCGCAAAGGGCGTACAGCGCTGGTGGTCCTCAGTATTATGATTGGCGTCTTTGGTGTAACCACCCTTGCAGGGATGGGCGACCTCTTGATTTCCCAGTTGAACGAAGACCTCGACGAAAATGAAATAGCGATGACCCATGTCTATGTGGTGTCAAGTGGAGGACAGCTTTCACTGGATGACAATCAAGCCTTTATAGACAGTCTACGGGCGCTACCGGGCGTGCAACAGGTCGAAGGGCAGGCCATTTATCCGATAGACTGGCATCCGCTGGGTGATGATAACTTTGAGGCGGGGTCGGTCATCGCCTTTAGCAAGCCGTTTGAAGAAGTACAGTTAGAGCCAATTTCGCGCGTGGTAGAAGGGCGTTTCCCGGTAGAAGGGCAGCACGAAATTGCGGTAGAACAGCGGTTTGCTGACAAACACAAAACCGAAATCGGCGATCAAATCGTTTTTCGTGGGTCAGAGGATACGGTTTGGACCATTGTCGGAATTGTATTTCAGCCCTATCAGACGATGACTCCACACTCTACTGATGTGACCAACCCAGCAACCCGCCCGGTGACCAATATCTATGCCACCTATGTAGATGCCCAATCTATTGTTAGCTTCCCCGGTTTTAGTTCGTTCTCGGCGCGTTATACCGATGTGGAAACCGCACGCGATGGGCTAAACGAGTTTATCAGTGTCATTGCTTCCGAAACACCCTACATCACCGTTTTCAGCTTCATTGATGACCCTGAAGAAAATGTGTTGGTGGAGGGAACTGCGACGATCACCAATATTCTCAATATTTTAGGGATATTGGCGATGATCGTATCAGCATTCTTGGTGGTCAATGTCATCAATACCATTGTGGTGGAACAAAAGCGTCAAATTGGGGTGATGAAATCACTTGGCGTGTCCCGTTCAGGCAACTTTGTCATTTATGCAGGGCAGGCGTTGGTGTATGGGGTAATGGGAACGATTTTGGGAGTGATGCTGGCGATTCCAGCCGCCTCATTTATGGCACAGGCCATTGCCCCACTGTCTGGCACATACATTCAAGGGTTCAACGTTTCGGTGACGGGGGTAGTAATTGGGGTCATTCTTGGACTGCTGATTCCGGTACTTGCCTCACTGATTCCAGTCTTCAACGGCACACGGGTCACCATTTTGGAGGCTATGACTGACCTCGGCATCGGTGTTACCACCGGAACACGCACCAAAATGAGCGTGCCGAGTAAAATTGGGGTGGGTTTGCTGGCGCTGGTCTTGTTTCCCCTGTTGATTATTTTTGGTGTTATATGGGGGTTGATGGCAGCCATTTTATGGCTCATGCGAAAGTTGCCTATGCCGCTCAATTTCCAGCATGGCATTAACAACGTCAATACCAAAAAACGCCGTTTGGTGCTGACCGTACTCACCCTGACCTTAGCCTCAGCAGCGTTTATGGGGGTGACAGCGCTTTTCGCCTCGTTGGATGAAGCGATTGAAACCATCTTTGATACGTTCGATACCGAAATTCAGATGACGACCCAAAAAGCCGAAGACCCAGCCCGTGTCCAGCAGATTTTGATGGAAAACGTGGACAGCATTGCCAGCATTACGCCGGGGTATTCGGTATCCGTTGGGCTGGAGGGTTATACCGCACCAGAGAACAGCTTTAGCGCAGGCGACCAAGTACAAGCGTTCGGGGTTGACCCAACGGCTGGCCTGATCCATTTCCGTCTGACCAGTGGCACAGGCTGGGAAGATGACCCGACCCGCAAAGGTGTCATCCTCAATCGCTCAGTCGCAGAGAATATCGGTAAAAAGGCAGGTGATACGGTACGCATTTCGATTGGTGGACAGACCTATGAATATGAGGTTATTGGGGTTGATCGCTGGCCCTTTGATACCATCTTTTTTGAGTGGTCGGAACTTGCCCGCATCGCTGGTTATACCAATGCAGAGGGCAATCCAACTCCCGGCGTCTTTAATATTGACCTCAAGGGCAATCCTGATGCGGACGAGGTGGCAGATATTATTGACGAAATCAAAGCGGTGGCAGCGGCAAATGGGATTCAAGCCGTCTATGCTAATCAACCCCAAAACGAAGAGGATATTTCGCAATTCGTTTCCACTTTTGGGATGGTGTTCAATCTGACCTCAGTCGTGATGGCAATGGTTGGGGCCATCGGTCTACTGGCAACACTCTCAATGGCAGTGTTGGAGCGCCGCAAAGAAATTGGGGTGATGCGTTCACTGGGGGCACGGTCAACGACGATTATGGTTCAGTTTTTGGTGGAAGGCATCCTCGTGGCGATTATCGCGTGGCTGATCGGACTTCCGTTAAGTTATCTGCTCGGCATAGGCATCAACACCGCGCTGGAGCTTGAGGACTTTTTCACCTTTGAATACCCAATCCTCGTCGCCCTACAAGGATTATTCGGTATCATTGTACTGGCGACAATTGCCAGTGCGTGGCCTTCTATTGCGGCGGCACGCGAAACCGTCTCGGACATCCTACGGTATCAATAGGCCAGATACGACCTGACGCTTTAATCGGCATGAGAAGACCCCTATCATGCCGATTTTTATTTTCCTTAAGGCATGAATATTTTAATGAGGGCCGTAATCTCGGCTAGATGGTGGTCGTCATGTTCGGCGACAAAATAGGCGTGGTCAATCAGCCGCATGGACGCATCAAGGCGGGGATGGAGGGCAGATTGTTTCACAAAATCCTCATTGGCGTTCTCTAAACGCTGTACCAATTGGAGGCGCTGTGCCCGAAAATTAGCCAAAATCGTTGGCAGGTTTTGGGCATTATGATCGGCCTCATACGTTTTGCGATTATCAAGGTCAGCCGCCCGTAATCTCGGCAGCTTTTTCTCAAAATCATCCACTCGCCCCAACCACAATTCCTCTAAATCGAGCAGGTGTCCAGCGTTTTCTTGAATTGACCAGCGATCCCCCAAACGGCGCGTCAAAATATTTTTAGGAAGTCCAGCTACATGGGTTTCCAAACGGGCTGGTGTCCCCCGCAGGCGCTCGATGATATTGGGGTACATCCACAAAGGTAAGTTGAAATCAAATGGTCGGCTAAACCAATCTACTGGATGCAGCATGAAGCAACTCTCCTGTTTAGGAAATTACCATTTTTGAACATCAAATGTTGCCCTGTACGCGAAAAACTTATTTTAGACCAAGCGCATCCTCACGCGACCAATGCTGACGACGGGCTTCAATTTCGGCATAACTAGGCAGATGGCTTACCCCTTGATGCTCGATAATAATAGACGCCGCCACCGTGCCAAAAATCGCCGCTTCAATCGGGTCGCCTGTCTCGTAATAGCGGATAAAAAAGGCCACTGCGATGACATCGCCCGCACCTGTTGGGTCAGATACTTCTGCTGGAGCCGCTTTGATGGAAATCTCCTGTCCGCCGTGCATCAAAATCGCCCCCTGCGGCCCACGTGTATATAAGACGGTTGGGCCTGCTGCTGCCCATAAACGCACGGTATCAATATCGCCGTGAATATCCTCTTCACTGAGACAGAGAGCTTTTAGATAGGGCAGCATCTTATCGGCATCATGCCACGCGACCTTGTGGACATGATAGTTTTCATCCACTTGGCGCATCCACCCCTGCGGCGTCGCCACCACCCACGCATTTTGGAACTGGGCCGCGATTTCGGGGCTGACTTCATTGCCTAGCGGGGCAAGATGCACAATATCTTGGGTCGGGTCTAATTTTTGCACCATCTCAACCGGAATATCCCCGGCGCGGGCAGGCATCAATTGATGGCGCTTGCCGGTCACTTTGTCATATTGATTATCAAAAGTGGTGGTTTGGGCTGTTGGATAGATATGCCATTTCACACGCGGGTCAAGATCAGCCGGAGAGGGATGGGGTTCGCCGATGGTCAGCACGGTGACATCCACGCCCAATTCCGCAGCGACAAGCCCACTGTAGGTAACTGTGCCGCCCCAGACATAGCCTTCGGGCACATTTGGGGCAATATCTTTGGTGAAATAGCCAATTAAGGTGTAGCGCATTTTTTAGCCTTTTGATGAGTAAATATAAAATGAGGGCGGCTATCAAAAAACCGCCCCCAATTATTAATTGAAAGGATGGGTACGGGCAAATTTCGTGTTACACGTTGTATATCTGAGTAAACACCATCGGGCGGCGTTTGGTTTCGGTATACAGATGTTTTTTCACCGCTTCTTGAATGACCTGTTCACGATTGCCATTCTTATATTCGCGGGTCAGTTGGCGTACCAATCCACGCACGCCATTAAAGAGTTCATCGGAATCTTGCATGAACACAAAACCGCGTGACGTAATATCCGGGCCGTTGATGACCTCGCCTGTGCGGTTGTTGACGAGTGCAGTGACCATCACAAAGCCATCTTGCCCCAGCGCCTCGCGGTCCCGCATTACAGCCGGGCCAATATCACCGACACCTGCCCCGTCTACAAATACATAGCCGCCGGGGTAGCGATCCCCGATGGACATTTCCGTCTTGGTAAATTCCAAGATGGTGCCATTTTCCACGACGGCGATATTGTCCGCTGGAATGCCTAGGCTGTAGGCAATATCGGCGTGGGCGTGCAATTGTCGCAGTTCGCCGTGAATCGGCACAAAGAAACGTGGACGCAGCAGGTTAATCAGCAACTTCATTTCTTCTTGGCTGGCGTGACCGGACACATGCACCTGTGCTTTGGGATCATAAATGACATGCGCCCCTTTTTGCAGCAGTTTGTTCATGGTACGTGATACGACTTCTTCGTTGCCGGGGATGGGATGGGCCGACATCACAACGGTATCTCCCGGCACTATTTCGAGTTGGCGATGATTGCCAAAAGCCAACCTACTCAATACGGCAGTAGGTTCACCTTGTGCGCCTGTCGCCATAATTACCACTTCTTCGGGCGGCAGCTTCATACTCTCTTCAATCGAGATCAACTGCTCATCCGCAATTTGCAGATACCCCAAGCGACGGGCAATTTTGACATTCTCGGTCATGGAATGGCCTGCGATGGCAATTTTGCGTCCATAGAATTCGGCTACCGTCGCCACCTGCTGCACACGCGAAATGAGAGATGCAAACGTCGCCACGATGATGCGGCCACGTGCCTCACGGAAAACACCGTCAAACGCGGCGTCAATCACGCTCTCGGAAGGTGTCCAGCCGGGACGTTCCGAATTGGTACTGTCGGCGAAGAGCGCCAACACGCCTTTTTCGGAAAGTAGCGCCATTTTTGCAAAATCAGTAGGCCAACCGTCTACAGGCGTCTGGTCAAATTTGTAGTCGCCGGAATGCACGACCAGACCCACCGGAGTTTCGATGCCAAAGCCGACACAATCGGGAATGCTGTGGCTGACATGGAACGATTCCACCTTAAACACGCCAAATTGCAGCGTTTCACCCGCCTTAAAAACGTGCATAGGATGATCTTTCATCCCGCCATTTTTGAGCTTGATCCCCGCCAAACCACACGTCAGCGGTGTGCCATATACGGGCACAGGAATCTTCTGCAAAATATGGGTGATCGCGCCGATGTGATCTTCATGTCCATGTGTCAGCAGCAAGGCGTGGATTTTGAGGCGGTCACGATTCTGAATGAGATAGTTGAAATCGGGGATGATATAGTCAATGCCGAGCATGTCGTTTTCGGGGAACATGAGTCCGGCATCCACAATCACGACCTCGTTATTATACTCGAAAGCCGTCATGTTTTTGCCAACTTCGCCGAGTCCACCCAATGGGATGACCCGCAGTTTTTGAATATTTGCCATAAAGCGCAATTTCCTTTTTTACAGTATGTATACGATATTCACCAGCAAACCATTTTGAAAATGGTATTGGAGCCAAGCGTTAAGTTGAGGAGATGATGGGGAGATCGTCATAGACAAAAGCAGCAATACGACATGCCAAAACAAAGCAAACCCGTTTGGCTGCCTATCATCTCTGGGTTATAACACCAATACAAAACAAGCCCACTATCGGACAAACTCGATTAGTAGGCTTGTCTTGCAGCTGAGGCGACGATCGGAATCGAACCGATGATCAGGCTTTTGCAGAGCCTTGCCTTGTCCACTTGGCCACGTCGCCGTATCTCATACACAACTAAACTATAGCCCAAAATAGCTCAACTGTCCAGATAAAATTTCTATTAGAAACGTTAGCCCAAGTACGCCGAAATAATCTGCGGGTCATTTTGGAGTTCAGTGGCTGGCCCTTGATGTGAAATCGTGCCCCGCTCCAAGACATAGGCGTAATCCGCGACCTTTAAGGCTTTTCGCGCATTTTGCTCCACCAGCAAAATCGTTGTGCCATGTGCCTTAATATCTTGAATAATCCTGAACACCTCACTCACTAGCAGCGGAGCGAGGCCCATGCTCGGCTCATCCAGCATCAACAAACGCGGACGCATCATCAGAGCACGCCCAACCGCTAACATTTGCTGCTCCCCACCACTCAGCGAACCAGCTTTTTGACGGCGACGTTCCTTCAGGCGGGGGAAACGAGCAAAAATAGCTTCGATGTCGTGGTGAACCTCACGGTCACGCCGTTTATACGCACCCATCTGCAAATTTTCAAGCACGGTCATCGGTGCAATGATTTGGCGACCTTCGGGAACTTGGACAAGTCCCAAACGGCTCACCCGGTCAGGAGGCATCCCACTGATGTCTCGTCCATCAAACCAGATTTGCCCAGAACGGCGTTTGACAATCCCACTCAGTGCGTTAAGGGTCGTACTTTTGCCAGCCCCGTTCGCCCCAATCAAAGTGACGACTTGTCCCGCTTCGACCTTAAAGGAAATCCCGCGCAGGGCCACAATCGCGCCATAACTGACATTTAACTCTTTGACCTCGAGGAGTGGTGTGGTCATTCCCCCTCCTCCTGACCCAGATAGGCTTCAACCACCACCGGATTGTTTTTGATTTCTTGATGAGTGCCATGTGCGATGATTTGCCCGAAATTCAGCACATAAATTTCATCACAGACTTGGGCTATGAGCGACATATCGTGTTCAACCACCATGAGGGTTTTGCCCTCGGCTTTCATGCGTAAAATTTGCTCCCCCAATTCGGCGGTTTCGACTGGATTCATGCCAGCAGTGGGTTCATCCAATAGAATTAACTTGGGGTTAGTCGCCAAAGCGCGGGCCATTTCCAAGCGCCGCTGATCGCCATAGGGCAAATTTCCGGCCAACACAGCGGCATTTTGCTCAAGATGAAATCGTTTTAGGAGTTGTAAGCCATTTTCACGTAGGCGTTCATTTTCACGGCGATGTCGGGGAGTCTGAATGAGCGAATCTATCAAGTTAGCCTTCCCTAAACCGTGCTGCGCGACCACCAGATTTTCGAGAACGGTCATTTCGCCAAACAAGCGAATATTCTGATAGGTGCGGGCCATGCCGAGCGCGGTGATGCGGTGGGCAGGTTTTTTCTGGATAGGTGTACCACCAAACTCGATTTCGCCAGCGGTAGGGTGATCGAGGCCTGTCATGCAATTAATCAATGTGGTCTTACCTGCGCCGTTTGGCCCAATTAGGCCCACTATTTGACCAGCCGGGATGTGCATGGCGATATTTTGTAGAGCCATCAAGCCGCCAAATTGTCGGTAGACGTGTTTAAGCACCAGCATTGGCGGTCTTGCCTTTGTTGATGAAATTAACAATACGACCAGCAGTCTTGCGGACACTGCGCCACAGAGCCGGATCACCCAAGCCACCGGGGAGATAGGCAATAAAAATGAGTAGCACTACGCCGTTAATTAGCCCGGTATATTCTTTGAGGGGGCGCAGCACTTCGGGTAGGGCGGTGAGGGCCAATCCACCGAGAATTGGGCCATACCAACTGGAGATTCCACCCAAAACGGAATAGGCGAGAATATCTACTGCCGTCCCGAAACCATAACTCCCCGGTTGGATAATGCGCGAGAGGTGTCCGCTAAAACCACCCCCCAAACCCGCCATCATCGCCCCAAGAATAAATGCGGCATTTTTATAATAGACGACGTTGATGCCCTGACTAGCTGCCACATTTTCATCCTGACGGATAGCCGCCAGTGCTCGGCCAAAACGCGAACGGTGCATACGGATCATAAAGTAACTGAGAATGATGACCGTCACGATCAAATATTCCAGCTTGGTTTCAACCGGAATCCCTGTGATGCCAAGCGGCCCATTGGTGATTTTAGGAGGTTCGGATTCCATATGCAGACGGGTGTAGACTTCAGCAATGATTTTGTCAAAGTTGAGAATCATAATGCGGGTGATCTCAACAAAGCCGATGGTGGCAATCGCCAAATAAATATCACGTAAGCGCAATACAGGCAGGCCAATGGGAATAGCGATTAACCCAGCGGCGACCATGCCCACCAAAATTGCCGGGAGAAAAGGCCAGTCATGATTCTGCGTCAAGATGACCGAGACATACGAGCCGATTGCCATAAATCCCGCATTTGCCAGCGAAAACATCCCGCCATAGAGCGTCAGATAGATGCTCATCGCAAGAATGGCGTTTACAAACATCAGGGTAATGACAAATTCGTTGAGGCCAATCGAAGCGAGGGCATCTGAAACAAATCCCATATTCCCCCCTAAGCGCGTTTGACCGTTGCTTCGCCCAAGAGACCTTGAGGTCGAAACAACAAAATAAGGAATAAAGCGACAAACGGCAGGGCATCCTTGAGCCAGCTATAGCCGATTGCGGTAGCATAGACTTCAAAGGCAGCAACCAACAAGCCACCCAAAACTGCCCCACGTATACTCCCCAGCCCCCCCAAGACAATTACGGTTAACCCCTTGAGGGCCATTTCATCCCCAGTGAAAGGGGTGAGGGAGGGATAGGCCAGCGCATACAACACGCCTGCTGCCCCAGCCAATGCCCCTGCAAGGAAAAAGGTTAGCCGGAAAATGCCGCCGACACTAATGCTCAAGAGGCCTGCCACTTTTTGATTAAAGGCGACGACACGCATCGCCTTACCCGTTTTGGTGCGGGCCACCAAATATTGCAGCAGCAACATCAGGGCAAACGCAATGACCACAATCGAGACTTGCAGCGGGGTAATACGAAATTCCGCCCCTAGCCAATCAATCGTATAGGGTCGGGCGACAGTGGCTTCATAGGGCAGTTCTTTGAGGGTAGTGCGCGGAAAACGCTCCGGGGATGTGCCAAATTCGAGTTGGGCCAGATTGACCAACACCGCCGACGCGCCGAGACTGCTAATTAATTGGGAAATACGGGGAGCATTGCGACGACGGAGTGGGGCAAAAGCGATTAAATCTACTAAAACACCGATGATCCCACCACCCAACATCGCCAACGGCAAGGTGTAGTAAATCGGGACATCATAGCGAATGACCGACATGACCCCGATATAGCCACCCCACATAAACACCGCGCTGTGGGAGAGATTCAGCACCCCTAAGATACTAAATACTAGGGCATAGCCCAACGCAAAGAGGCTATAAACACTACCAACCCAGATGACGGTGGTGAGATGCTGCTCTGGACTTAACACTTTTTTGTCGAGAATATCCGGCAGTTCATAGGCAAAAAGCGCAATACCGAGCATGACCAGCGCAGTAATCGCAACAGATTTAAGTTTCAAAACGAGATTTGATGCTTGCATAAGATTTTTTGACAGTCAGTCTATCAATTCATAAAAAAGAGGCAGGCCCCTTACAACCTGCCTTCTTTTGGATTCCTACCTAAACTCGGTTGAAGGGATGCCTCTAGTTACATCCCGCAACCCTTATTCACCGAATACTTCTGCCGCCGATTCTTCGGTCAACAACAGATATTGTCCATCTTTGATGATCTGGGCAACCGGTTCATGCTCCGGTAGGCCTTCTTCGTCAAAAGAGAACGTTCCCAGCGGAGTCTCAAAATCAGCAGTGGCCGCGAGCGCTTCTAACACAGCAGCCGGGTCAGCGGAGTCGGCACAGCGAATGGCTGTCGCAACGACCCATGTGCCTGTATAGGCCTGCACCGCGAACTGGTCAGCGGGTGTACCATATTCTTCTTCATATTTGGCGGTGAAGGCCGTGCTAATTTCGTTCTGGCGGGCCACATTCCAAGCACCACCCACGACCACGCCATTGGCATCCGTGCCAGCGCCACGATCTTCAGAGGCGATGCCGGGGGTATTGAAACCATTACCACCGATGATGGGGCCAGTGTAACCCAGTTGGCTGCGGGCCTGTTCGAGCAGTGGCACAATTTCAGCAGCCAGCGCGGAAACCACAATCGCATCCGGATTAGCAGCGATAATATTGGTCAACTGCGCGGTAAAATCTACGTCACCTGTCGCAAAGGTTTCAGTCGCCACGATTTCAACGCCACTTTCTTCCAACGCCGAAACGAATACTTCATAGGCACTGGCAGTAAATTGGTCGTTGTCGCTGTACATGATCCCAACGGTTTCGATACCGAGAATATCCACGACTTGTTCAACCGTGCCGGGGATCACTTTGGATTCGGGCAGACTGATGCGACGGAAATAGGCCCCGCCATCCCCATAGCTGGCAGCAAAATCAGTTTCCATCCCCGTGCGGGTGTTGCTGACACCAACCACAGGGATGAGAGGATCACCGGATTCTTGGCGTTCCGTCCCAAAAGCCACCGGGTCAGCCGCCATCGCTTGATTGGAGAGGGTTGGCCCGATGATGGCTGAAACATCTTCGGCCACCAAGTTGGTGAAAGCCGAAATCGCGGTCTCAGGGGTGCTGCCTGCATCTTCGGTCACGGCTACAAGGGTTGCTTCACCCAGATACCCGCTTTCGTTGATTTCAGCAATCGCCAATTCAACGGCTTGTTGTTGGGGCACACCATAAATCGCGGCGGCTTCACTTTGGGCAAAGGCAACCCCAATTTTCACTTCACCGGATAGGCTCACCGGATCAGCGCAGGTATCCCATGCACCAATGAGGGGACGTTCCCCATCATCTTGCGCCATCGCGCCGAGTGGCAAGGCGAGTGTGGCAATTAAAACAAAAACGAATAGCAAATTTTTACTTCGCATAAGTAGGATTCTCTCCTTATAAGAATATTTAGTGTCCACCCAAATGGATGGTTATTCATTATAGTTTCGGCGGGGCAGGGATGCAAAAATTTCTCTTATGCGAGTCCATCCCACTCCGCCATCGTCGCATCGAGGGCGGCTTCCGTCTCAGTATACTGCTGACCCAAGCGCGATACTTCTTGTACTTTTCCGGCGGCGCTGGCAATTTCGAGATTATCCAAAATGGTTTGCAATTCGACCTCTAATTTATGAATTTGGGCTTCAAGTTCGGCAAGACGTTTGGTGCGTTGAAATTGGGAAAGTCCACTGGGGTGTTTTTCGACGACAGGTTTGGCTTGGCGACCATTATTTTTACTGGATGGATTGACAGCCTCGGCCAATTTTGCCGCCTCTTGTTCGCGCAGGGTCACATAGTCATGATAGGCCCCCTGAAAAATGGTCATACCGTCTGGGCGTACTGCCCAAATCTGCGTGGCGAGGGCGTCAATCAGATAACGGTCATGGCTGACCAGCAAAATGGTGCCTTCATAGTCCACCAGTACATTCTGCAAAATTTCTTGCGAGGCAATATCGAGATGGTTGGTCGGTTCATCTAGCAGCAGCACATTGGCCCCTGCCAGCGATAATTTTGCCAATGCCAAGCGTCCACGCTCCCCACCCGACAACGTGCTGATTTGGCGATACACATCATCCCCGGTGAACAAATAGGTCGCTAGATAATTACGGGCTTGGCTGATGGGCATATCTTTGGTTTGCAGGATTTCTTCGAGCAGCGTGTTTTCGGCATTCAGACCCTCGTGAGCCTGCGCGAAATAGCCGATTTCGACCCGCGCCCCCCACTGATATTGACCTTGCAGGGGTTGAAGGGCGCCCAAAATTGTTTTCAAAAAGGTGGATTTGCCCGACCCATTTGGCCCGATAATCGCCGCGACCTCGCCGCGCATCAGTAAGATTTCGGAGACATCAAATAGGGGTTCGTCGGCATCGGGGTAGCCAATCGCCATGCCCTTTGTTTTGAATACTTCATTGCCTGTACGGGAGGCCTCCAAACGCATATGCAGTTTGTGTTTGGTCTGGGGGCGTTTTTTGATCCACTCCCCCTCTTTAATGAGACGTTCTAAGCGACGACGGCGGCCTTTGGCTTGATTGGTATTCTGCCCTGCGATGTTACGCGCAATGTAGTCCTGCTCTTTTTTGATAAATTCCTGCTGCGACTCATATTCTTTCAACATGCGCTCGTGGCGTTCTTGCCGTTGCTGGACATAATGGCTGTAATTGCCGTGATAGGTGTCCAGTTCTCCAAATTCGAGTTCCCAAACGACATTAACGACCTTATCCATAAAATAGCGGTCATGGCTGACGAGCAACAATGCCCCCTGCCATGTGCGCAGATACCCTTCCAGCCATTCGACGGCATTGATGTCGAGATGGTTGGTCGGTTCGTCCAATACCAATAATTCAGGTACTTCCAACAGCAAGCGGGCCAATAATGCGCGGGTGACTTGCCCACCGGAAAGTAAGGTCAGGGGACGCGAAAATTCATCCTGCTTAAAACCCAACCCCATCAACACCCGCTTGATTTCAGTCTCATAGGTGTAGCCCCCTGCCTCTTGAAAGGCTTCTTGGGCCGCACCATAGCGCCGCAATAATTCATCATGGTCGCCATTGTTAGCACCGTCAGCGAGGGCATGTTCCAATTCGGTCAATCTGGCTTGTTGGGCCAACAGGGGTTCAAACGCGGTCAGCATTTCTTCCCAGATGGTGCGATTACCCGTCAATTTGGGGCGTTGCGGCAAAAAGCCAATTCTTAAACCCCGCTTGGTTTCAACCTTGCCGGTAGTGGGTTCGTCGTTGCCAATCAGGATATTCAGAAGGGTGGTTTTGCCTGCGCCATTTGGCCCGACCAGTGCGATTTTGGCATGGTTGGGAATCGAAACCGAAATGCCGCCAAATAGTTCATCGGGGCCAAATGCTTTGTTGACATGAATTGCGGTGAGTACGGACATGCTGCTGAGAAGTCCTAGCCTCTGTAATACAATAGATGATGGCTACGAGTTTTACAGAAATTGTGGATTTGTTCAAGCCACTTCATGTACAAATTTGTGAGGTCAATCAGACGATGGATGAAATCCGTTTTTAGCAATTGATAGATGAGGTTCAAGAAAGTGGCACTGCTGGGGTGCAAACGCTTATTGCCAAATTATCACAGCTACCACCTGATGAAATTCTGGCCTATGAGAAACACTTTGATGTGCCATGAATGCAAGCTACACTTCAACCCTTTGGGCAGCGGTCTATATCATTAATAGTGGCTGCTCGGATGATGCGTTCGATTATTTTCGGGCATGGTTGATTATGCAGGGTCAAACGACTTTTCGGCGGGTGGTGGCTGACCCTGAAGTGTTGGTAGAGTTTGTTGAATCAGATGATATTTTCTGGGAAGAAATTATGTATGCGCCAACGAAAGCCCACAAATTAGTCACAGGGAAAGACAATTTCACGGAAATGTATATCCAAAAATATGGATACGGCCAGCCCACTGAAATCGTATTGGAATGGAACGAAGATGTAGATAAGTTAAAAGCCCTATTGCCGAAACTACGTGCCAACTTTGGTGGCTCATAAAATAAACACTAAACCCCCGTCTTTGGGGGTTCAGCGATTAGGGAGCAACCGGATGGTTAGGGGGGCATTTTAACCACCACAGTATGTTTGTTAGGATAGCCCACCTAAACGGGGATAACTTGACGGGTAATCGCCGCCAAACCCACTACTGCCTTACAGATCAATGGCCTTAGATCGAATTTGCCCAGTCAATATGCCGATTTCGGAAGATTAGACCAAACCCACGCCGCGTCGTAATATATTCATGTTCGGGGTCAACTTCTTCAAGGCGCTTTCGCAGCCGACTCACCAGTGCATCAAGGGCTTGGTCGGTGATTTCTTTGCCATGCCACACAAAATCGCGGATGTCTTCACGGGTGACTACCGCCCCTTCATTCCGCATCAACAATTGCAGCAATAAAATTTGGCTAGGGCTTAGGGGCGGATCAAGGCGCTGATTCATCACAAACACCTGCGCGGTGGTCTCATCCAAACGCAACCCTTCGATGCGAGCATGGCGTGGGTCTACTTGGGCCGTCGTCGCGGGGTCATCGAACACGAGAATACACGCATTGCCCAAGTTTAATACGTCATTGGCTTTAAGGCGATATTCGCGGTTGGGCAGTAGGCGTACATCATTCAAAAATGAGCCATTGGTGCTGCCGGGGTCAATCGCCACGACCTGATCGTGCGAAAATTCCAACTTGAGATGCACCCGCGAAATCTCGGTGGTATCAATCACAAAATCGCATTCTCTGGCCCGTCCGATGGTGAATGGAAAATGGGCCAAGTCTAGCTGACCCACAATTCGGTTCTCTTCTTTTATATAGAAACATGGCGGGGTTGACATAAATAAGACCTCAACCTATCTATTCCGAGTTAATATAGAAACGCCCTGCTGAAAGTATGGGGTATAACTCAGAATTCGGCTCTACGCAAGCACGACGCATTACCAACGTTTGCTCATCAGGGCTTAAGCATCTTTTAAACAATAGGCGTTTAAACTAGAGGCATTATAGCGAATCAAAAGGAGAGTTCCCATGCGTGTGATTATTACAGGCGGCACTGGCCTGATTGGAAGCGCCCTCGCCAAGAGTCTTCTAGCAGACGGGCATGAAGTCATTGTGCTGAGTCGAAATCCCGGCAGTGCCAAGATTGAACCCGGAGTACGGATTGAAAATTGGACGGCACGATCTGGGGATGGATGGAGCAACCTCATCACCAGTGACACCGCAATTGTCAATCTCGCCGGGGCAGGCATTGGCGATAAACGCTGGTCAGACGAGCGTAAAAAACTGATTTTGGAGAGCCGCGTTAATGCCGGGGCAGCCGTCGTAGATGCCATCGAAAAAGCCGCTGAAAAACCGCGTGTCGTTATTCAATCCTCGGCTGTCGGCTATTATGGTACTCCCGGCGATCAGGTATTGACCGAAGATAGTCCGGCAGGCGATGATTTTCTAGCGGATGTCTGTAAACAATGGGAAGACTCCACCCAAGCCGTCGAGAGCATGGGTGTACGACGGGTCATCATCCGCAGCGGGGTTGTCTTGAGCATGGATGGCGGCGCGTTACCACGAATGCTGCTGCCTTTTAAGTTAATGGTGGGTGGGCCAATTGGTAACGGCAGTCATTGGTTTCCTTGGATCCATATTGATGATGAGGTTAAGGCCATCCGCTTTTTGATTGAAAATGACGGCGCAAAAGGGGTATTTAACGTTATGGCCCCCAACCCGCTGACCAATGGCGATTTTACCCACGAGGTTGGCAAGATCATGCAAAAACCCGCTGTGATTCCTGTCCCCAAATTGGCCCTGCAACTCATGTTTGGTGAAATGGCAATCATGGTGATTGATGGTCAGCGGGCTATTCCACAACGTTTGCAGAACCAGCATTTTGAATTCACCTACCCCACTATCGAGCCTGCTTTGAATAATCTATTCAAGAAATAAACGAGTTTCGTTGGGGCGGTTAAGCAAAATCGCCCTACCGATCTTCCAATTTCACCCATACACGGTCACTTTCGCCTATGTATAAGGCCTCAGGGTGAATCAGCCGCTTTTCGAGCCGCTGTTCCAAAATATGCGTGACCCAGCCTGCCATACGCCCCATTGCAAACACCAACGGCATCAAATCTGGCTCAATCCCCAATAGATACAGTAGCACTGAACTATAGTAATCCACATTAGCATAGATGCGTCGTTCGATGAAATAGGGGTCAGCCAGAGCCAGATTTTCCAGACCTGCCGCAATGTCGAACCAGTGCGTGTTCCCTAAATTTTTGGCAAGAGCTTCGGTGTGGTGACGTAAAATGACACTACGCGGGTCGGTAGTACGATAGACCCGATGCCCAAAACCCATAATTTTGCGCCCGTTGCCTTTGACCTGCTCGGTAAAAAATGACGTCACATTTTCAGGGTTGCCGATCTCCATAAACATTTCCATCGTCGCTTCATTCGCACCACCGTGTTTTGGCCCTTTCAGCGCACCGAGGGCCGCTGTAATTGCGCTGTAAATATCGCTGTCTGTGCTGGCAACTACCCGACTGGTAAAGGTGCTGGGATTGAGGCTGTGATCCGCCATCAAAATGAGATAAACATTCAGGGCCGCTATTTCCGCCGGGGTTGGATTTATACCCGTGTGCATGTACAAAAAATTGGCGGCGAGGCTCAGATTTGTATCGGGTGGGATATGGGCTAACCCTCGTCGAATGCGTGCCCATGCCGCTGTAAAAATTGGGGTATAGGCAATCAGGCGATTGGCTTTGCGTAATTCGGCTTCCAGTGAATTATCATCCGCAGTGGGATCGTAAACCCCGGTCATAGAAATCAGTGTGCGAAGAATGGTTAACGGATGAGAATTTTTGGGGAAACGCCGCATCGCCTCGACAAAATACGGTTCCAACGTCATTTCAGCAGCGAGGCCCGCTTGAAATTCGGTCAATTCTCGACGATTGGGCAGGTGATGATGGAGCAATAAATAAGCCGCTTCTTCATAACTGGCGTGTGCGGTCAAGTCTTCAATGGCGTACCCACGATAGGTCAGGTGTCCGGCTGAACCGTCTACCATGCTGGCGGTTGTTTCGGTTACAATCACCCCTGCCAAGCCTTTTGCCACTTCGTGCATCTTTTTTCTTTTCTCCGGTGTATATGTGTAACCTCAATTTACATTGAAAGAATTTTAAGCAGTTTTGAACTGAATAAAAACCTTAAAGGTAAATTGTGTGACGATGCACACCCGATTATGAGTCCCGAAAAATGGAGTTGCCATGTTCCTCAACAAGAATAACCTTTCACCTACCTGTTTATACCGTTAAAATGATAAGGTGTTTTTCCTCATTGGGAGTTCAAACTGTTACGGTTAGCGTTTGGTCACCCCTCTGGATTCAGTTGAGGAGTGTTTTAGAAAAACCTTTGGACAAGAACCTATGCCATTGATCTTGCCTCTTTTTCAATTATTCGTTCAGTCTATCGGCGCACGCTATATCCGACCCGCCGTCTCCACTACGACCAACTTTATCAGTTGGGCACCGCGTTTGGCAGTGGCACGCCTGATTGCCAAATGGCGCTCGCTGCTCACGATTATCGTGGGAGTGATTTTGGGATCGGGCATAGGCGCATTAGTGCCGCTTTACACCACTGCCGTCGCCCAAGTGGGCATGGTCCAGCGGTTGGAGCAAGAACCTGCCCGCGACAGCAATAGTCAGCTTCGCATCTCACTCAAACCAACAGACTTTGCCAGTGCTGAAGGTGGCAATATTGTTGACCGTGCCGCAGTATTAGACACCTATGTCCGTGATACCATCAACGCCCATGCCAACAGCGGGTCAGTTGAGGGCTGGGTCGGTCAAATTGCTGGATATGTAGAAACTACCCGCATGGGGATCATCGTAAATGATGAAGCCCTTGTGGGCACACGTACCAGTCTGATTTATCTCGACAAGTGGGAAAATCAGGTGCGTATTGTGGATGGGGAAGCACCCTCAAGAGCCGCCGTTCCAGAGGGTGCAGATTTTAATGTGGCCGTCAGCCTAAACGTGGCAAACGAGCTAAATCTGGAAGCGGGTAGCCTTATTACACTCGACCAACGGTTGGATGAGCGGGGTAATCAGCGATCCGGTGCCTATGCCACCAGCCGACCCCTAGTCGTCCATATAGCAGCAGTGGTCGCCCCACGTGACGAAAGCTCTTCCTATTGGATGGAACCGAATCCGCTTGGATTGACTTCCGAAGGGGTATGGAACAACCAATTCTATTTTTTGACGGACAAGGCCACTGTTGAAACCGTCATGCTGGATTATGTGCCGGAAACCGATACGACATTTGGCTGGCGCATTGTGTTCGACCATGACCGTCTACCCTATTCCCGCATTTCTCAAGCCCGCACCGCCCTGCATACCCTCGATAACGAGTTATATCAAACGCTCAAACTGAACACCGATCGGGATTTGAAATATAACTACTACACCCGCCTGATTGATTTCAGTGATACTCGCGCCGATGTTGACCGGGGTATCTTGTTGGATTATGACAAGAAACAAGAATTGAATAATGTCCCGTTTGCGCTATTGCTGCTTGAGGTAGGAGCGCTAGTGATCTTCTTCTTGGTCGTAACGGCGGCATTGGTGCGGCGCGGTGAACGGCGTGAAATCTCGATGTTTCAAAGTCGCGGGGCATGGGATGGTCATATTCTGGCTCTGCGTGGCATTGAAGCCCTACTCATCTGTATTTTTGGGGCTATCGTCGCTCCCTTCATCGCCCAACAGGTGTTAATTGTCTTAGGGCCAACCGTCGCCAACACTGATGAATTCCCCCTGCCGCTGACCACCAATGTATTCTTGTTTAGTGCGATGGCCGCCGGGGTTACATTGGTAGCGCTGACCCTAACGCTGATTCCAGTGCTGCGGATGCCCTTGATTTCAGCGGGGGGTGCGGCGCTGCGGAGTTCGGCCAAGCAGTGGTGGCAAAAATATTATGTGGATGTCATCGTGGCAGCTTTGGCGCTCGGTGGCTTGATTCTGCTGATTCAACGTGACTCGCCTCTGATCGAAACCAATACAGGGGAAAAGCAGGTTGACCCGTTGATGGTCTTGGCTCCAGCGCTTGCCTTCTTTGGATTTGGTAGTTTGGCCCTGCGTGTTTTTCCCGGGGTAGCCCATTTCACCTCAGCGATTAGTGCGCGGCGGCGGGGTCTGCTCAATACACTGGCAAGCTGGCAATTGGCCCGTGAACCCCTGCATTATGGACGCATTACGTTCTTGTTGGCCCTAGCGATTGGAATTGGTTGGTTTGCCACATCGTTCCAAGCCACTGTGCGGCGCAGTCAGGGCGACCAAGCCAACTATCTGGTGGGGGCGGATGTACGGTTGTATGAACGAGATACCCGTCTCAATGTTGACCGTGCCCGTCAGCCGGAGTTTTATAATGAGAACGCCAGTGTGGAAGCCAGCAGTATTGGTTATCGCGTTAACGGGGTCAATGTCGCCACCAGCTTTAATCAGCTATTGACAGGCAATGTCTTGGCGGTTGATTCGCGTAATTTTGGCGATGTCACGCTCGAAAAATGGCGTTCCGACCTCGGCAACATCTTGATTCCGTTTAATCCTGATGACGAAGTGACCATGCCAACGGTGGGTGAAGAATTGCCGTTTAATCCCGCTAAAATCGGCATGTGGGCACGCATCAGTCTGACGGGGTTTGCCTTTAGTGACCAAGATATTTTCCAGCCCAACCTTCAACGGCTGCGACGCCAAGTAATTTTGCGAGTACGGCTGCAAGACGAAGCTGGCACATGGATGATCGTACCGCTACAAGAAGTACGGGTGGAATATCTACGGCAGGGCTTGGATGAACCGGGCATGGAAAGCGCCGCGCATGTCACTAGCGGTTGGGTCTATTATGAGGCCGATTTCTCACGCTTAAATTACGCTCCGGTGGGCAAAGTGCGTCTTGTATCCGTCTTTTGGGATCATCGCAGTAATAGTAGTTTTGGTGAAGCGAACGTCCGGTTGTCTTTGGCACAAATGACACTCATTGACGATCAACAAAACATTACCCCCTATGAAATTTTCAATCGCGGGAATTGGGATTACGTCTATGATTCAGGCGCGGGTTCAGAAGGTGATGTAACCCTCGGCAGTGATCTCGACAATCTTCATACCGACGTAATTTATGTGACCTTTGACCAAGTGGCCCTGCGAACACGGGCCGGGATTAATCTCAATTATCCTGACCCGCAACCGATGCAGGCTATTGTCAGCAAGTCTATGGCCGAGGAGAATGATCTCCAAGTGGGTGGCGAGGATGCGCAAATTGTGACCCTGCCGAATGTGGCCCGCACCGCCGTTCAATTTGTGCCGCAGCGCACGACGGAGTATTTCCCATCGCTCTACAATGAACGCCCATTCGTGATTGTGGATGTGCGCGAAATGATGTATTGGATTAATCAGCGCCCCTCCGCCCAGTTTTATCCCAACGAAGTCTGGCTAAATCTCAATGAGGAAGTGACCTCGGTGGCTGATGTCAATGCGGTATTGGCAGATTTACAAGGCGGCGATGATACCGGGGTCGTCAATGTTCGTGAAGTAACCTACGCCCGTGAATTTGACCGCTTGGAAACCGACCCATTGGCGCTCGGCTTGTTAGGGTTGATGTTCCTTGCCTTTATTATCGGGCTGGCCTTGAGTATCGTAGGGTTGCTGACCTATGCCTCCTTGACCTCACAGGCACGGCGCAGTGAATTTGGCGTGCTGCGGGCGTTGGGGATGTCCTCAGGTCGTGTCGTGTGGAGCTTGATTTTGGAGCAGCTATTCGTCGTGGCGGTAGCTGGCGTTCTGGGGTCAGTATTGGGCTATCTGCTCAGTATTTTTGTCGTCCCCACCCTAGCGATTGGCACGACGGGCGAAGGTGTTGTGCCGCCCTTTATTACCGAGACGGAATGGGCAGCGGTAGGTAACTTCTGGTTGATTATGGGAATCGTGCTGGCAGTAGTATTTGCCTTCTCGTTCCTACTGGTGCGCCAACTCTCACTGTCGCGGACACTGCGGCTCGGTGACGAGTAGGAAGGAAGCATAAAAAGTCATGACCCTTAACCTGATTTTTAAACGGATGCGCCGCGAATGGCGTGTCCTCTCCATTCTATTATTGGCGGTCTGCCTCGTGACCGGGTTCTTAGCGCTGGGGCCGCTCTACATTCGCGCCGTTACTGAAGTAGATATTCGAAGCGCATTGGATAGTGCGAACCCGGAAGAACTGAAGATTACAGTAGTCAGCGATTTCCCAGTTGACCAAAACGCTGAAAATATTATCCGGGAAGAACTGGGCCCACTAGCAGTAGGGGTGGATCGTTATATCCGTGCCCAATATACCGCGCCAGAAGCACCTTCTGGTCAAGGTGATCCGGGTACACCCCAGATTGCTGTGTGTGGGTTTGTGATGGTCTTGGGGGCCAATCCTAATGACGGTCTGCCGGGTGCAAATGAGTGTTATCAACCATTTGCATTTGAACGTCTTGACCAGTTGGTGAATGTGGTCGAAGGCCGCTTGCCCGAACGGTTGGCGACACCGGATATGGTGAATGCTGCTGGCCTCTCAGAAGAACAACAGGCGGCTCAACAAATCGGCATCTACAATCGCGGCCAAACGGAAGCGGTAATTACCCCAGAAGTGGCGGAAACAGCAAGATTAGAGCTTGGCAGTCGCTTCTATATGGGACAAGTTTTTACCGATGGTACATCCCGGGTCACCTCTGTTGTAATTGTAGGGATTGTGGAACCCAAAGACCCGTCTGACCCGATTTGGACAGGGAATCAGATGTTTTTGAGGGGTGCCGAGGTGGAAGTAAACCTAACGACAACCCGTTATGACTGGGGTATGGCGTTTAACCCGGCAGCCTATCAGGACTGGGTTGCTCCGGTTGTTCCCGGCACCAGTTATATCTGGCGGATTCACACCAATCCAGATGTGATTAACTCCAATAACGCTGGGGAGTACAGTGCCGCCTATAGCTCACTGCAAAACCGACTAGGCACCGCGTTGAATGGCGCACAAACTTTTTCGGGACTGGCCCCGCTTATTTCAGGATATGATGACCGCGTAAAAGAGGCCGAAGGGCCAATTGTCCTGCTGTCAGGTGCGGTTTTGTTTATCATGCTGTACCACCTAGTCACGACGGTGAGCCTAATTTTGCAGCAGCAAGGCACTGAATGGAGTTCGATTAGTTCGCGCGGGGGCAGCACCTTCCAACTGATGAAGCTCCAATTTATAACGGTGTTTTTGTTAGGTTTCATCGGGTTTGTGGTCGGGCCTTACCTAAGCCGCATCTTCCTGTTTTTTATGGAGCGCTTTGGTCCATTAGCCCAAGCCCTCGACGGCGCATCCTTTGGCAATTTGGAGACACCTATCACCTCCTACCTTCTGAGCATTGCGGCGGGTGTAGCGTGCGTCACATTTTTAAGCCTACCTGCTTATCCAGCCGCCAAAAAGAGCCTGCTCCGCCTAAAACAAGCCGCCTCCCGCCCCCCTACCAAACCTTTTTGGACAAGTTTCTTCCTAGACTTTGTACTGATATTGGCAGGAATAGGCTTCGTCATCCGCATGTACTGGATTGCCGATGGCCGTATCAAAGATTTGTATCGCTATCTGATAAATCCAGCCAAGATGGTGCAGTTTGTGGCGGATCATCCATCCCAAACAGGCGGTCTAAAAGACCCCGGCAACTTGCTTTCGATGGCTCTGCTGGTTACAGGGATTGCCCTGTTCTGGCTACGTATCTTCCCCATGCTGATGGGCTTTGTTTCCAAAATCACCTCCCGCCGCAAAGCCTTGACTGGCCCGCTGGCGGTATGGAATATTGAGCGCAATCCGGGTCACTATGCCCAGCTAATTTTGCTGCTGATTGGTACGTTGGCACTCGGTACCGCGAGCCTCGGCTTAACGGCAACCCGTGAGGCAGGGGGCTGGCGACAGGCCCAAAAAGAGATTGGTGGTTCGGCGCGGGTCGAAATCAATCCAACGCAGGGCGATATTACTAATGTCGCTTGGGATAGATTCGATGGGGTTGCGGACTCAGCGAATGTGATTCGCGTGACCGGGACGGCACTGGGACGCGAGAGCTTCGTCCTTATTGGGGTGAACCCTGAAGAATTCGCAACCGCCTTCCCCGATTATGCCGATGAAGTTGCGGCCCTGCGCGATATTCCCGCGTTAACGCAACCCGGCATTGTTTTGCCCGATGATGCGAATCAATTGACCGTACAGGTATGGTCGCAATCGTTGGCAACCGAGGAAGTGCCGGAGCCAAGCGTCATTATCAGCGTCTATCTCGTGGATGCGGTGGGGACGCCTTATTTGGTTCAATTGAGCCGCGATGCGGGTACGAATGTAACCGGGCCAACAGGCGAAACCAGTGAGCCGAATGCTGGCCCGCCGCCAACTCCACCAGAACAATGGGTAACACTGTCGGGTTATCTGCCTGTGTCGGGTCGTTTACCCTATCGCATGTGGCGTATTGGTATGGCCTCTCGACAGGGAAATCTTGACAGTTTTACGCACAAGGTCTATTTGGACTACTGGCAGACAGTAGATGCCAATGGCATTGCGACTCCATTGGAAAACTATGAAACACAACCCGCCGGATGGCAGCCTGCGACGTTTGTCTCGCCATTTTCGGGGACGTGGGTACCATTGGATATTGCCCAACGACAAATCGGTGGTGCTCAAATTCAATACGTTCAAAATGAGGTTGACCCGGTTGCCCAAGACGACTCAACTGCACTAAAGATCGAGTATAGCGTCCGGCGTGTGTCGGGGCGTTCAACCGAGCCAAGTGTCATGATTGACACCTTACCCGTAGACCGCATCCCTGCCATCATCTCTGGCAAATTTGCGGATGTGTTTCGTGGCACAGGGCAGGGTTCGGCCAATCGAGGCATCCCGCCGTTGGAAGTGGGCAGCGAACGTGATCTCAATGTGGATGTCGGCCCCGGCACCGTACCGTTTGGTTTCAACGTTGTGGGTGTCACCAATGAAGGCTTCCCGACCATTGACCGCCGCGTAACCGATGACGGGACGATTGAAGCCGCCTTCATCATTGTGCCGCTGGATGTGGCCCGTGCGCTGATGAACCAACAAACGGGTGGGCCGTCTTCATTTTTTGATACCAATCAGGTGTGGCTCAATTTGCCAGAACGTGAACCGACGGATAAGCTCAAGCAAGAAATCACGCAAGTTCCGGGAGTGACTGTAACCCGTTTTGCATGGGATCGCTTTGGGCAGATTCAGCGTGAACCGCTGCCAAGTGCCGTCGCGGGGTTGTTGTATGTGGGTTTCATTGTAAGCCTCATTCTCAGCCTGCTCGACTTCGCCTTCTATATCATCGTCACAGCCAAACAGCGTTCCTTCACCTTTGGCGTGCTGCGCTCATTGGGTTGGGACACCAACAATATCTGGCGGCTGTTGTTGTTTGAAAACCTAGCATTGGTTGTGCCCGCCTTGATTATTGGCACCTTGCTTGGTGCAGGACTAGCCTACCTGCTGCTGCCGTTCTTGATACTGGCAGGGAATGAAACATTGCAGTTTAAGCCGCTGGAAGTCGTGCTGATGTTGGTTAGTTTGGTTGGTGGATTTGGCGTGCTGTTGACTTTGACGGCGACATGGTTACGGAGCATGAGTGTGAATCAAGTGCTGCGTTTGGGTGAAGAATAAAAGAAAGCGAATATCGGGAAAGAGAAGAGGGGCATATTCAATGAGACCCTATATCAAATGTGATGACCTCGTAAAAATCTATAAAATAGCCGATCTAGAGGTTGTTGCGCTACGCGGCCTTGATCTGGAAATAGACAAAGGTGAAATGTTAGCGCTTGTCGGGGCTTCTGGCTCTGGCAAGTCCACCTTGATGAATATTCTTGGGGCGCTGGATACCCCCACCACCGGACAAGTGTGGGTCGGTGATTACAACCTTTTGGAAATGAGCCGCCCCCAGCAGACCCTCTATCGGCGGACACAGGTCGGTTTTGTGTGGCAGCAAACGGCGCGTAACCTGCTGCCCTATCTGACCGCCCGTGAGAACGTTGAACTGCCAATGGCACTGGCAAAGGTTGGACGCCGCGAACGGCATAAACGTGCCCAAGAATTATTGGAGATGGTGGGACTCGGTGAACGCCTCAATCACCGCCCGGATCGCCTTTCCGGGGGTGAACAGCAGCGCGTGGCGATTGCGGTGGCAATGGCAAATCGGCCCGGCCTGCTCCTCGCCGACGAACCGACGGGGGAAGTGGACTCCGAAGCCGCTGGCATCATCTTTAACACCATGCACACCCTCAAAGATGAATATGGCGTGACCATTATCATCGTAACCCACGACGTGAGTGTCGCCAATCGGGTTGGCCGTGTGATCGGGATGCGTGACGGACGTACAGTCACTGAAATCCTACGTCGCCGTGATGGGGATGTGCTGGTCAGTGATGAAGAGTATGCCATCCTTGACCGTGCTGGTCGTTTGCAACTACCAGAAGCGTACATTGAGACCCTCAGCTTGGAAGATCGGGTACGCCTGAAACTGCGGGATGACCATATTGGGGTGTATGCACAACACCATTCTGAAGAAACTGATGAAGAAGAAGAAACGACTGTCGGGGCCTAAATCACTGGAGCAGCTATTTTATGAGCAACGGTTATTCAAGTGGGATTGAACCCACAATCAGCATCAACAACCTACACCGCATCTATCACCTTGAAGGTGAAGATATTCACGCGGTCAATGGGATTTCTCTCGATATTTGGCCCAACTACATGACAGCGATTGTCGGACGCTCAGGGTCGGGCAAAACAACCCTGCTCAATCTAGTCGCGGGATTGGACAATTCCACACAGGGGGATATTCACATTTTGGGGCGCAATTTGAGCGCGATGAATGAGCCGGAACGTCTCAATATGCGTTTGCACGAAATCGGCTTCGTCTTCCAAAGTTTCGGCCTTATGCCTCTGTTGAGCGCCTTCGAAAATGTCAGTATTCCCCTGCGGATGCGTGGAGCTTCGCCCCGTGAACGCGATGCCCAAGTCCGCGAAGCATTGGAATGGGTCGGATTAGCCGAACGTGCCAAACATCGTCCCTACGAGCTATCCGGTGGGGAGCAACAGCGTGTGGCAATCGCCCGCGCATTGGCGGCTCACCCCAAACTGATCCTCGCCGACGAGCCGACAGGTCAATTGGACACACGCACAGGCCGCCGTATTCTGGATTTGCTGCGCCGTTTGGTTGTGGAACGTGAAATTACTGTCGTGATTGTCAGTCATGACCCCCAAGTGATGCAGGAAGCCGATGTCGTCCATGAAATGCGGGACGGCAAATTGATGGAGACGCGCATTAAGCCGGGAATTATTCTGCCAGACGGCTCCAAGGGGAACACTGCCTATATGGAAGATTCACGTAGCGCCTATACCGTTGCGTAATATAGGTGAGGGGCGGTAATCGGTTTATCGCCCCACTGTTAACCCGCTCTGAAAATTCCGTGAATCCCACTATAGTATCCGCTCTTCTACTTGTCATAAAATTAAATTCGCCATACACTACAACAGTCAAGACAAGTCAAAATTTATGTAAGGGTATGTCATGGGTTCACGACTTTCCAAACTTTCCGGCCCTCCACCCAAAAAAGACCGCCGCGAACAGCCTGATTTCAATGCGGATGAGATATTTGCCATCAATGAGGCACCCCAACCCGGCACGTCACCATTTACGACGGCAGTACCGGCTGGCCCAATCAATCAGGCAGGTACACTGCTTCACGATAGTAGCGCGTATGGGCCACCGACCAAGAAACGCAGCAGCCCTCGTGTTGCCGAACTACGCAAAATGCTGCGTGTCAAATTGATGGCAACGGCTGAAGAATTTGACAAGCTAGAATCCATCAATCCTGAACACTGTAAATTGGTCGTTGATCGTCTCCAAACACTCATCCAGCGAGCCAATCTGCAACTCAGTTCACAAGAATATCAAGACCTCGAAACTGGCCTCATTTATGATTTACTCGGTTTCGGGGCGATTGAACCGCTGGTACGCGACAAAAGTGTCAGCGAAATTATGGTCAATGGCCCAGAAATTATCTTTGCCGAGCGTAAAGGCAAGTTGATCGAAACCGACATCGTTTTTGACGACGATGAGCATGTACAATGGACAGCCCAACGCATCGTGCGCCCCATGCAGCGTGAATTGAGCCGCAAACAAGCGATGGTAGATGCCCGCTTGCCCGATGGCAGCCGCGTCCATGTTATTATGCCCCCTTCAGCGTTGCAGGGCACGACCATCACCATCCGTAAATTCCCCGAAAAACGTCTGACATGGCAAGATTTGGTAAGTTTCGGTTCATTGACAGAAGAAGTGGCAATGTTCCTTGCTGCCTGTGTCAAGGTACGCCTAAACATCGTCGTCTCCGGTGGTACTGGTTCGGGCAAGACCACCCTGCTAAATGTGATTAGCTCATTTATCCCCGAAGATGAACGTATCGTCACCATTGAGGACTCCGCCGAACTGCAATTGGCGCAGCGGCATGTAGTCCGGCTTGAAACCATCCCCAATGTGCAAGGTACTAAAGAAGGGGCACTGACCATCCGCGATCTGGTCAAGGGGTCGCTGCGTATGCGGCCTGATCGGATTGTCGTTGGTGAAATTCGTGACGGTGCGGCGTTGGACATGCTCCAAGCGATGAACACCGGACATGACGGCTCATTGACCACTGTTCACTCCAACAGCCCCCGTGATGCGGTCTCCCGCTTGGAAACCTTGTGTTTGATGGCAGGCATGGATTTGCCCGTTCAGGTCGTGCGCAACCAGATTGCCAGCGCAGTGGACTTGTTTGTCCAGCAGGCGCGACTAAAGGATGGCAGCCGTAAAATCGTCCAAATCAGCGAAATTCAGGGGATGGAAGGCCAAAACGTCACTTTGCAAGACGTATTTGTCTATAAGACTCCCGGTCACACCGGATCAGGCCCTAGTCACGAAGGTGGTGGAACACTAGAACCTACTGGGATGCGTCCGAGATTTGCTGAACGCTTTGAACATGCTGGAATTCGCTTGAGTGCGGATGTATTTGGGGCGCGTTCCAAGAAATTCGGTTAATCTTGTGAAAACAAAAAGGGGCGATTCCCAAATTACGGCATCACCCCTTTGCTTTTTATCACTGCCAATTAACCCTTCAAACCTGTCGTCGCAATCCCTTCGGTAAATTGTTTTTGGGCCACAAAGTACATCAACATCACCGGGAAAAGCGCGATAAATGCGCCCGCCATCAAGAGATTGGGCCGCGAACCACCCTCCTCACGGAAACTGTACAACGCATAGGCAATGGGCCGCCATTCATCGGTACTCGTGACCAATATGGGCCAATCCAGCGCGTTCCATGTGGCAATAAACGTAAACAAGACTACTGTCGTGATCGCCGCCCGCGAAATGGGTAGGACAATCTGGAACAGGAAGCGCAGATGACCCGCCCCATCAATTTGCGCCGCGTCAAAAAGCTCAGTAGGAATTTGCATAAAAAATTGGCGCAGCAGGAAAATCCCAAAGGTACTGGCAAGAAATGGCACGACCAACGCCGGCCAGTTATCCAACCAGCGGGCACTTTCGGCAGTGATAATTCTAAAACCCAACAGGGAATTGGAAAAATCACCGATACTGTCAAAAATCGGGCCGACATTTTCGACTGACCAGCGACTAATGGAGGTCACAATCAGCAGACGGGGAATGAGGACAACGACGGACGGGATGAATAATGTCATCAGAAAAATACTAAACACCAGATTTCGTCCGGGCCAGTTCATACGGGCAAAGGCATACGCCGCAAGAATCGAGAACAAGGTTTGCCCCGTAACCGTCAGCAGTGTGATGATGGTCGAATTGATAAAATACTCCGAGAAGTTTTCGTCAATCCAGACCTTCACGTAATGTGAAACCCCACCTGACAAAACGAGATCGGCTTTGTACAACCCAAAAGGCAAATTCACCTTGAGGATAGCCAGACCGCCGTTTTGACGCTCCTTGATATATTGTGCTTGTGGGGTGCGTTGCAGGGCAGGTGTCCGCTCAATAGAACCGCGACAACAAGACTCCATATATTCAGGGAAACCCAGATTGGTGGCTTGGAGAATGAGGCTACCATCAGCGTCGGTTTCCATTGTCCAGTATCCCACCGAAATCTCGAAGGTATCTAGTGAAGCGGGGAAAAATTCCTCCGTCCCGTCCGCTTTTTGGACATTCAACCCACGAAATGCCAGTAAATCCCCTCGACTGGCGCGTTCGTTCTGCAGCAAGCGAATAGTATGGTTGCCCTCTGGCAGCATCACGCGCAACTCTTGGCTGAGGGCTGTCACATTGGGATAACTGTCTACTAAGAAAGATTGAGCAATCTGTGGTTGATCGCTGTAGGTATCTAGCTGACCCACCTGCTGTCCATCCACATACACATCCACTGCACCACCCTTGCGGCTGGTATCATACACCAACGAGGCGGCAACCCCATCAAATTGAACTTCGGCTTCTGGAATCAGGAATTCCCCCAGTGGGCGATTTAATTCAGCGTCAGTGGCTTTATAGACGCCCAGCAACCGTGATTGGGGTACCAAAACTCCCCGCGACACCTCACTAATCGTCATCAACGAGGTGGACACCATCCACAAAAAGGGCAACACAAACAAGATCGCCCCAAGCGTAAGCAGCAGATAGGCAAAAAGCGTGCCCACTGGCAAATGCAGTGGTGGGCGCTGGGGAAGCACTCTCTTTTGCTCGCTGGATTTTTCGGCAAGCGGCGTTGTAGAAGTTGCCGATGTGGTACTAGCCATAAAACACCCGATCCTTCGAAAGTTGGTTTTGAATGAGGGTGAGAATCAAAATCACCATAAATAATATAAACGCGAGGGCCGTTGCATAGCCGGGGTCATTTTGTTTATAGAAGACCTCAAAGATGCGAACAGTTAGGGTATCTACTTCCTGACCAATCGCCCCACTTCGCATGACGTAAATGCTGTCAAATGAACTAAACGTCCCGATGATCCCCAACATTGAGAGGAAAAAGGTCACCGGTGAAAGCAGTGGAAGGGTAATATTGCGGAACGCTGACCAGCGACCTGCCCCATCCACCCTTGCGGCTTCATACAGTTCACCCGGAATAGACCCCAGCCCCGCCAGAAAAATGACTGCATAATAACCCGAATAAACCCAAATATTAAACAAAATCACTGTTGTTAGGGCCATGCTGGGGCCTTCGAAGGCCGAGGGGATTTGATTGGGGTTGCCGTTAAAAACCTCTCTAAAGATGACTCGAATAAGCCCGTTGGGTTCCATTAGCCACTTTTGCGTCTCGATGCCCACGACACCGAGGAATTTATTAGCTAGGCCGCCGGGGTCAAGGCTAAATACAACTGTAAAGACGGTAGCAGTTGCAATTCTGGGCGCGATATAGGGCATAAAGTAGACAAGGCGAAACATGCCTTTGCCCAGATTGATCTCATAGAACATCACATAGGCCAATAGAAGTCCAAACATCAGTTGGGCAGGCACACTGACTATACTGAAAATGACAGTGCGAGTCAGCGCCTCTCGAACTTCAAGGGCGGGTGCGCCTGCCCGCATCATCGTACCGGGAAGCTCACTAATACACAGCCAGCCCCCCACCATCAGTAGCAGGGCCAAGAGGAACATGCCGGATAATCCAAATGTAGTCTCGCGCTTTTGGGCATCTTTCCAGACCAGATAGGCAATACCAATGAGGAACATGCCCGTGCCAATCAAAATCAGTTGGGGAACAAATAATATCTCAGCAGCCAAATCCTCTGGGCGGAGAGGCGGGGTGGCGCGGGGTGGCGCCCCTGTCGCATACTCATAAGCCGCGCTAAACTGCTGATCTGAAAGGTTATCAAACCCATGTGCCGTCTCTCGATAAAGCTGGATGGTCATGAGCAGGTAGATAAACAGGCCCAATACCAAAACTCCCAACGCTGCGCGGGCCAGACCCAACCAACCATACAGAGGCGCATCCACCAACATTTTTTCACGATAGCTGCCAATGAGGAAAATCAACCCAATGGCAAAGGCAATAACAAGCGCCAATATCATTGGACGGCTAATAGGAGGGGTATAACCGCCGCGTGTCACCAGCGCCAACCCCACATCTTGGGCTTGGTACAAATCGAAGGGTGCCAAAACCTCCGTGTTTTCACTCAACAAAATAGTCGCATCAAGCGTTTCGGTTGTCCCCAATAGGTTATTGGTCTCAAGCTGAACAGCGGCTTCGGTGGTATAGGACGCGGGTTGAAAGCCAAGTCCTACCATCAACGGGAGGAGAATCTGTACTTTTTGATTGTTGGCAAAGGTGATAGCCCCATCCGTAAAATTATCTACGGGGATATTTTGATAGGCTTGGGGTGCAAGAAAAGCCTCATAGGTGGTATCGCCAATAGTTGCCTTGAGCGGAATATCCCCATCCAGCGAAACATTGACCACCCGCGCTCCCTCAATCGGTAAATCGGGCACGGCGTTGGAAACATGGGTAGTGAAGAGCAACTGGGCAATCTCACGTGATTCCTGCACATCTTTTTCCATCTGGTCGTAGGCATAGCGCACAATCAAAACAGCCAGCACCGTTAAGACCATCAATAGCACAGTATTGCCGATATAGGTGCCGACTCGCCCCTCGGTACGTTGCCGTAAAAAGACATAACCGCCGATACTTAGGGCCACAAGCGCTATCCCCACCAACCACGGGCCAAATTTAAAATATTCGGTGATGCCGAGAAAAACGAGCCAGATGATTGCCAGCGCGAAGATAAAACTGGGAATGAGATAGAACCACAAATGATCGCTAGGGTGTTCACGCTGATGGTCACGGGCACGTTTCCATGCTTTGGAGGCCAAATAACAAAAGACAACTGCCAAGAGCATTAGGACGATGTAGATCAGGCTACCAATCCCCTTAACGTAGTTATCTAAGCCCACATAGCTGTTGGTGATGGGGCGTCCATATTTCAGACTCTCCCATGTGGCCGAAATGACCGGATAGATAGCGAATATGAGGGTGATGATAAAGGCAGGGGCGACCAACAGATAGGCTAGTGCCGATTCGCGCAAGCGCCGTTTAAAATGACCTATCGCCAAATCACGCTGATATGACTTATTGCCAGATGAGTTTTCCATCAAAAATAAAATTCCCTAATTGCACCAGTTTTTATAGCCTGTATTTAATCGCCTGATGCGGAAAACTGCAAGCAAATAGATGGGTCAAAAGACAAATTCTACGTAAAAGTTTCTTAAATCCATATACAATAGGATGGGAAAACCTTCTGGACATGCCAGCGATGCTCTGCTACAATGCTTTCCTTGTATTTGAACAGATAGGTAACTTTTTTCGGAGATTAACGGTGGCAAACACGAAATCCTCACAGAAACGCATCCGTAGTTCGGAGCGCAAGCGTGAGCGGAACCGCATTTATCGGTCACGTACCCGCACCGAATTGAAGCAGGCACGTACCGCGATTAGCTCGGGCAACCTTGAAGAAGCGATTGCACAGACACGCCATGCCATTCAAATTTTGGATAAGGCTGTGAACAAAGGGATACTGCACAAAAATAACGCTGCTCGTCGTAAGAGCCGCCTGATGCAACACCTCAATCAACTGCAAGCGCAAAAGCAAAAATAACCGTCTGTTATTTGTTTGCCGGGTTTGCCCCTTGGCCCCACATGGGGCTTTTTGCGTTCTTTAAAGCCTTATGAAATACGATCTAATCACCAGCCGCACCAATCCCAAGATCAAACAAGTCCGTGCCCTCCAAAATCACAAAGAGCGCGAGGTGTCGCATTTGTTTGTAGTAGAGGGTATCCGGCATGTAGGGGACGCCGTCGCCGCCAACGCGGACCTTGCATTTATCTGTTACGCCCCCGATTTGCTGATAAGCGACTTTGCCCTGAATCTCATTCATCAGCAAACACAACGCGGTGTCCCATGTTACCCGGTCAGCGCCGATGTTTTTGAATCGGTGGCCTCCCGCGAAGGGCCGCAGGGCATTTTGGCGGTGGTGCGCCAACCCGAAACCGCCTTGACCGATTTAAGCCCGACCAATTTTGGGTGGGGGGTGGCTCTCGTCGCGCCACAAGACCCCGGCAATGTTGGCACGACCTTGCGGACGATCAACGCGGTTGGGGCAAGCGGCTTGTTATTATTGGAGAGTGGCACAGATGCCTATCACCCTACTGCGATTAGGGCCAGTATGGGGGCGAGTTTTTGGCACCCCATCGTCCAAACCTCGTTTGCCGAATTTGCAGCATGGGCGCATCAACACAGTTACCATATCGTGGGGACATCGGCACACGGCAGCGTGGATTACCGCACCGTAACCCATTACCCCAAACCACTCATTTTATTGATGGGGAGTGAGCGCGATGGGCTGTCAGCGGAACAAATTGCCATCTGTCATCAATTGGTACGGTTACCAATGGTGGGGCAGGTCAGTTCACTCAACCTCTCGGTGGCAACAGGAGTAATGCTCTACGCCATGTTTGAGAAGCTGGGTAGTTAGCGAATATCAGTCAATTGATAGACCATCACCGGGGTATTGTCGCCACGTAGCCGCCGTTCGGTGGGTTGGGCAACGACATGATCCTTAACCGCCTGATAGGTTTCTTCACTGATAATGACCTCACCCGGCTGGGCAATTTCCTGCAATTTCTTAGCAAAGGTAACAGCATAACCTAGCGCCGTAAATTCCTTGCGGCTGGGGCTGCCTACGTTGCCTACAATGGCCGTTCCGGTATGAATACCAATGCCATAAAAGAGGCGTTGTTCAGGCGGCATCACTTCATGGAGCGCCTGCACGTCGCTCACCAAGGCCATTGCTGCTCGAACCGCCCGTAGGGCATGGTCATCGGTTTGGGGGTTTAACTGAGTGTTATACAACCCAACAATGGCGTCTCCCATGTATTTATCAATGATGCCTGCCATTAACTGGATAGCCGAACTACCCGCCGACAAATACTGATTGATAATCTGCATCAATTCTTCGGGGGCAAGCCGTTCGCTGAAGGTCGTAAAACCACGCACATCCGCAAAGACCACTGTGATTTCACGCTCTTCGCCGCCAAGACCCAAGCTGTCAATACTTTGAATGTTGCGTACCATTGCAGGCGGCAAATAGGTGCGAATCACATTGATAGTTTCATCGCGTTCCTTGATAGCGGTCAAGTCATCCAACACGATAGCGACGCCCTGCGTTTCATTTTGTTCGCCGCGCAGGGGGCTAAGTTTGAGGCTAAGGCTGGTTGGGCCGCGATGGGCTAAGACGGTGTTGACTTCGATAATTTCCTGATGCCCCTGCTGCTGCACCGCGATTAAAACGTTCTCAAATCCCTCGTATAAAGCAGGTAAGACTTGAGTCACGTGCTGTCCAACACATTCAGTAGCCGTTACCCCCAAAATTTGCTCGGCGACGGGGGAGCAGGTACGGATATTGCCATTGACATCCGTCGTGATGACAGCGCTGGCAATGGAAGCGAAGATGCTGTCCAAGAATTGGCGGATGGCGGTAACTTCTTCCAACCGTGCCTTGACCCGTTCGAACAAGCGGGCATTTTGAATGGCGATGGCAGCTTGATTGGCAAAGGCTACCAGCAGATTTAATTCGCTTTCGCCAAACAGCCCTTCTCGAATACGATTATCGGCATACACCACGCCGGAAAGTTGGTCACGATAGATAATCGGCACACACAGAATGCTGCGAAGGTCATATTTCAAAACACTCTCGGTCAATTGAAAGCGCTCATCATCTTGGACATCGGTGGTCAAGATTGGTTGACGAGTCCGCATGACCTCATCCACGATTGTCCGGCTAATCATCAGCTCGGCCTCATCGGTAGAACCATCTTCCAAATTGACGCTGATGACCTTTTCTGTTTCACCCGTATTTTGATCAAGCAGCATCACATAGCCATGTACTGCCCCGGTGAGGCCAATAACGGTATCCATTGCGCGGCGCAGCACAGTATCAAGATCAAGTGAGGAATTAATCAAACCTCCAGTATGGGCAAGGGCACGCAACTGGGCAAGCTCGACCTGTTCCGAAGCCAACTGCTCGGATAATAACTTAACAGCTTCACTAAACCCCTGAGTATCTTCCAACACGGGCGCAGGCAGGCTCATATTGCGGATGCGAAGAAGATTAGATTGTTCTTGCAGCATATGGCTAACTTCTTGTGCCATATAATTGAGCCGCATGATTTCAGTAGTCAGGTTGTCAATTTGTTGGGTAATGAGTGTCATGCGCTAACTTCCGCCGTGTCAAAAACTTCATAGATATAGGCAGGCTGTACCCGGCCTTTCACTTTCAAGGGTTCCAGTTCCCTATAGCCAATCCAGTCGGTTTGGTTCAACTGATTTTGACACAGGGCCAATGTTTCACGGCTGACAATCAATTGACCATAGACAGCATTTTCCTGCAAGCGCTTGGCAAGATTGACCGTATCACCAATCGCTGTGAATTCACGACGGTCAGTGCTGCCAACATTGCCTAATGTCGCCTCGCCCGAATGAATCCCGATGCGGAAATAGGCCTTACCTTCAGTGGTCACGTCCCCATAGGCTGCCAACGTCCGTAAGTCAGCAGCCATGCGCATTGCTGCGGATAGGGCATCCCACGCATGTTGGTCAGATGGATTTAGCTGGGTATTGAACAAGGCCATGATGTCACTACCCATAAATTTATCAATCAAACCCGCATGGTGATGAATCGCCTCAGAACTGATGGTGAGATAGGTATTGAGCAGTTCCATCACATCGCGCGGCGGCATGGCATCCGGGAAGGTATCAAATGAACGCACCTCCACAAACAAAACCGTCACCATGCGCCGTTCACCCCCCAACGCCAATCGTTCGATGCTGCGAATATTGTCCACCATCGCAGGTGGCAAATACCGACGCACCGCAGCGAGGGTAGCATCACGCTTTTTCAATTCCGTAACATCATCCACCACAATAGCGACCCCTTGCGTAATGCGCTCGGAATCCTTAAAGGGACTAAGTTTGAAATTTAGAGACAGTGGGCCACGTTGATCGAGAGTTGGTGAGGCCTCAACCGTTAAATTTTCAGATAGACTCCGAACCAACTGCGCCTCGCGCTGAATCTGTTCGTAAATCTGCGGCAGTTTGACATCAAAGCGTTGATTTAGGGCGCTTTCGGCAGTTAGCCCAAAAATGGTTTCGGAGGCAAGGTTATAGCTGGTAATGACCTCTTGCCCGTCTAAGGTCACCACACCACTGGCGATAGAAGCCAGAATATTATCAAGCAGCACTTTAATCGCCGTGATTTCACGAAGGGTCTGCTGAATTTGCTCGAACAGTTGGGCATTCTCAATAGCGATTGCCGCTTGGTCGCCAAAAGCATTCAGCAGACGGCGCTCACGTTTACCAAACAGGCCATCTTTGATACGGTTGTCGCAATAGATCGTTCCTAAGATACGATCCCTAAAAATGAGCGGCACACAAATGATGCTACGGAGGGCAAGACTGATAATGCTGTCTTGTTCTTTAAAGCGCGAGTCCTCTTGAGCATTGGTGGTGACAATGGCTTCACCTGTCCGCGCCACATTTTCCACAATTGTTCGGCTAAAGATAAATTCTTCGTCTTGGCTGGAAGTCGGGTCGAGTTTGCGGTTGACCACAATTTCCATCTCATTAGTTACGCGATTGTGCAGCATGATGTAGCCGCGTTCCGCCCCGACTAGCTGAATCACACGATCCATCACGCCATTCAGCACTTCATCTAGATCGAGACTAGAGTTTACAAATTCTGTCGTATTTGCCAACATCCGCAACTGGCTGAGTTCGGTTTGCTGCTCCTGAATTTTTTGGGCCAGCCCTTCAAGGTCAACATGGATCGCTTCCAATTTTTGCAGCGAGCCTGCTGGCAGTGCCATGCCCTGTTTGCGGAGTTGGCGCTCTTGCTGACGAAGTTTTTCTGCCAACTGAATTGCGTCACGGCTCAGTTGATGAATGCGTTGAATACTATCATGAATAAGCGTGCCATTGTTGAACATTTGCTGCTGCCCTCAGAAAATTATGGGGAACGCCGATTGATTTCCGCCAACCGACGCCGGGCTTCTTTATGATTGGGGTCAATTGCTAACACATTTTCGAGCGCGACGCGGCGGTCTTCTTCGGTATCCACCACTTTTGCCAGCCACAACCACACGTTGGTACTCAGTGGGAAGATTTTGATGGCCTCCCGGAAATACAAATGGGCATCATGGTTTCTTCCGGCAACTGTTGCAGCGTGGGCAGCCTGACAAAGCCGAATAAATTCTTCACGCTCTTCATTGGAAAGGTCATTCATCGTATGCCCCAGATTTCCCTAACGCACCCAATCATTAGCTTCATCTTGACTGCGTGGATCATTGGTCACAGCATAGGTCATTTGGGTTTCTAGATCATAGATATAGACATCCGTGCCAATCCCCCCCAAAATGTCGGAATTGAACACGATATAACGTCCATCGGGTGACCAACGTGGTTGGGTGTCATGCGGGCCAAAATCCACCAATACCGAGGGTGGGGCTGACCCATCTGCTGGCATCATATAAATATCGCTCGTATTCGCGCCCGCAGCCGTCCCGCTAAAAACAATTTGCGTCCCATCTGGACTCCAATCCGGTTGTGACTCGACCAATTCATTCACATCTGTGGTCAATTGGGCAATGGAGCCATCCCCGACATTGATGATATACAGATCAATGCCATTGGGTTGGGCTAGGGTCTCATCAACAAAATCGGCCACATACACAATCCGCGAACCATCAGGCGACCATGCAGGCCAAGATTCGGCTGAATCGTCATTGGTCAGACGGCGCAAGAGTTCAGGGTTGCCACCTTCAACAGGAGGAGTATCGCCAATGGTGAGCACATATAAATCGGTGGCTGGTTTGCCACTTTCCATACCAATAAAGGCGATTTGGGGGCCAACAGGTGACCACGCAGGCATATCCTGTTCAAAAATAATCGTCCTCGCCCCACCCCAATATTGGCTGGCTGTACGGGTTTCTGATCCGTTCAAATTGGAAATCGTCAGCGCGATGTCCTGTGTCCCCGACAAGTATTGGATAAAGACGTAGCGTGTGCCATCCGCCGATACCGATGGATTTCGTCCACGTACTCCCTCGGCAGATGCAGGCAGTCGGCTTAGGTCGGCGATATTGACAAAAAAGATGGGCTGATTTTCACGGTCGAGGGCTTCATTACCAGACCGCAGAATAATCCTGCCTTGGATCTCCGCTGGTGGGGTTGGAATAGATTCGATCAAGTTCGGGGTGGGTGAAAACATGGGACTGGGTGTCCACGTCGGCGGCAGGCTGCGCGGGTCAATCGTTGGGATCGCAGTGGCCGTTGCGGTTGGGGTTCCAGTCGGTGTATGGCTCGCTGTTGGTGTGCTGGATGGAGTGACCCGTGTCTCTTTTTCGTCACCATCGTCGCCGGAAAACACCAAAAATAGAATGCACGCAAAAAAGATGATGACCAGCGCTACAACTGCCCCGATCATCGCTTTGCGTGGATTCAGCGGGGGTTTGGGAGCAGCTTCGCCACTGCCGGCCTCATCCATCCGATCTAGCATTTCTTGGGCACGGGCGTTGTTGGGGTTAATCAAAACGACATTGTGCAAGCAGGTACGCCGTTCGTCATCGGTTTCGACCACGCTGGCTAACCAGAACCATGCCCGTTCACTATATTCATCTAATTCGACAGCTTTTTGGAGAAGTAGACGGGCTGTAGCTTTGTCCCCAGCCCGTGCCTTTGCAATACCGTCGCGTATCAAATTCTCGACTTGGGAATTGGGCGATTGCTGATCCACCCGGTCACCCTCACTTTACCTACCAATAAATTATCTAGCACAATTGAATGTGTAATCTGGAGCCGGACCAACCGCTAACGAGTTGGTCAACCACTGAGCATCACGGGCTTCTCCGCTGCTCTCCGAAACACGCTGCCATGTTCCACCGTCGGCTGACACCAACCACAAATTCGAGGTGTCACTACCTTCACGGTTGGAACTGACTACTAACCACAACCCATCGGGTGACCAAGCTGGATCACGTTCTTCTGCATCACCATCATTAACCGACAACACTCGTTCGGTTGCACCATCCGAGCGCATCACAAAAAGGTCATTATCGGTGTTGCGATTGGTAATAAACGCAATACGTGTACCATCGGGCGACCATGCGGGCGCAAAACTGCTGTTGCTGGAATCGGTCATCTGGCAGACCTCACCCCCTTGCAACGGGGTAACGAAGATTTCCAACTGGCCCTTGGCAGCACGATCCGAAGCAAACGCAAACGCCCTGCCATCGGGCGACCATGCTGGGTCACGATCATCAAAGTCTTCGTCGTTCGTCCAATTAAACGGATCATCGCCCGTTGTGAGGTCTAACATATAGACATCAAAATCCCCGGTGGCATTCGAGGCAAACAAAATGTTTACCCCATCAGGTGACCATGCGGCCCCAAGAGTCTGTTCAGCCCCCAAATATGTTAATTGGCGCGGTGTGCCACTGGGATAGTCCATAATAAATAGCTCTTGAATCGCCCCCTCTTGGGCCGTAAAGACCAGTTGAGTCCCATCAGGCGACAGTGCTGGATCGAGAATTTCAACTTCCCCGGAGGATTCAGGTGCTTCTGTCGGCACATCGGTTGGGGCTTCTTCGGCAGGTTCTCCTTCCTCAGTAGGAGCTTCAGTGGGTTCTTGGGCAGGTTCCTCATCGGAGGTTATTTCTAGCGGAGGCAGGCTAATTCGCACCTCTTGAAGCTGTGTTCCATCGGCGACGATACTGTACAGAACAAACGGATCACCTGCTGTTTCATTACCCGCATAGACAATCGTATATTGGTCTAAGCCGGGTGGTTGTGGTGTCCATGTCGGCGAGGGCAGGGGTGTCCATGTAGGTGAAGGTGTCCACGTTGGCGGCAGATCAACGGTGCGCTGTGTCACCGTAATAGCTGGCACAATACGCCCCTGCGTGGGGGTCGGGGTTGGAATGGTCGCAGTTGGGCTAAAGATAATCACCGGGGTTGGGGTATCCGTTTCGGTGGCGGCTTCTTCATCCCCCGTGACGCGCAAAATAATAAGCAGCACAGCTAACCCAATCAGCCCTACGGCGACTGCCCCTGTTAGATAGAACCCCAAGCGACTGTTTTCGCGCCGAGAATTGGCCCAAATATTGCCGGGTAACTCATGCCGCTGGACAGGTCGGAGATAATTCGGGGGTTCCGATGCACCGCCCGATTGAGGGAAACTCGTAGGTCGCCGTAACCCAGACTCACTAGGTCGGGATGGCGGCGTGCTGGCCGGACGAAGTGAGCCAGTTCCGGTTTGCAGCTTATCCAATGCCAAGCGTGCTTTTTCGTTGTTCGGGTTAATGGACAGGACTTCTTCAAGCGCCTGACGCCGATGCTCGGTATTGTCAGACACCTGAGCCAGCCACATCCATGCCAGTTCGTTGCGCGGGTCAGCATCTATGACCTGCTGAAAGATACTGCGGGCGATAATCAGGTTATTGCCTCGCGCCGCATCAATACCTGCCTTCAAAAGTGCTTTGATCTCTTCGGGATCCAAGATTTTATCCTGCCCCTCGTCGAATAGCGGATTAAATTAGCGAGCTACTATAACAACCAAACAAGCTGCCGCAATGATAAACACCAGAATCGCCAGCACCAAGATACCAAACTGCTGAGTACGTGCTTCGGATTTTTGGCGCTGATGCTGCATTTTGTCGAGCGCTTGACGGGCAGCCTTATTACTCGGATTGAGTTGCAGCACAGTACGGAGATAGCGACGGCGGTCAATATCGTTTGTGCTGGTGTAGGCCATCCACAACCACGCCCGGTCATTGTGTTTATCGGCAGCCAAAACCTGTTCCAAAAGCACCCGTGCCCCTTGCTTATTTCCTTGTCGCGCTTGGGTAATGGCAAGTTGCAAAAGGTCTTCTAGATTGGCAGCCTCGTCGGATGAAGACATCCCCATATTACGCATACAAATCTCTATCCCTTGTGGTGGTCAATCGTAGTTCAAGTATACTCAGTTAAAGAATCGTTGCAATTGAACTCTAGCACTACCTAAAAGACAAAATGGCAAGATTATAAAGAAAATGGGCAGTGATAGCGGCATAGAGATTGTAGCGACGCCTTAGCCAGCCTAGTCCTATTGCCACCACAAATATGATCACCGTAGCAGGCGTTAACGTGTATTGCATATGGGCAAAAGTGAAAATGATAACTGTCCACCAAAAACCAAAAATGGGTTGGAGTGCTCCCCTAAATGCAATTTCTTCACCGACTGAGGACGTAAAAACCACAGCCAGAACTAACCAAATAGTATTTATGCTCTCGCTAATGGCCTCACTAGCCTCCGTCTGCTCTTCGAGAACATCCGGCGGAACAAGTTGAGACCAAACGACTACAACGACAAACAACCATACAAGCGCCCCAACCGCAACCGCAATGCCTGCCCCGATAGATTCAGCCGTAAGACGATGGAAACCCAAGCGTTCCAATATCTCGCCCAGACTGCGACGGGTCAATAAACCTACTCCAACCATGGGAACAAGCGTCATGAGGATAAATTGAATTCCTAGACTACCCCATGAGATTCCTGCATCCTCCGCATAGCCTGACAAACCACCACCTGCGGCGAAACCAGCGATTTGAGTGCCAATAAACAGGAAGCTAATGACCATCGCCAACATATGTACCGTATTGTGGGGATCAAAACCGCGCAGTTCCCCTCGGTACACCACCCGGCTCGGTAGTTCTGGCAAGGTTGAAGGCATCTCAAAAGGATTGCTGCCTTGCTTTTTAAGAGAACTGGTTGCGGGCATGGTTGCAATAAATTGCTCTGGTTGGCGCAGGCGTGGAAACCACCCCGCGATGGCGACACGAACCCTGTCGAACAATAATAGGGAAGAGACTATACCTGTTATAAGAAATAACACCCCGCCCACGAGCGCATAACCACGATCTATATCGGTTTCCAGCATACCCTCGGCAAGGTCTGGAGAAATACCAATCACCATATACAACAACCCAAATGTTGCAACAATGGCGTTTAGCAAGGCCAGCGCGACGACCACAAGATAATGCAGATTGCGTTCGCGTTCACGCAGCGCCATATTCGCGGCGATAGCGAGGGCCAACAAAACACCAATCAAAATCAGATAGAGAATCACATCCATGCAATCTATTCCAGTGCTATTGCTCCGCGTAACGCAAAAATTATATCACAAAGGCATAGGTGCGGATTGAGGCACAAAAATACGCATTCCGTCGGCTTCATCTCGAATGAGGGTGTGGGGAGGATAACGCAGGGCAAATTTGACCATCCAAAGGTCGCCGATTGCCCCCGCTGCGTTCATGGCACCAACCAGCATCAACCATAAACCGAGGGTCTGCGATACAAACAAGCTGCCCAACAACACCAACAGGGTAATCCCCATGAGCGGGGCAAGGCATACTCCGATATATTGATTGCGCCAAAACAAGCTGCCTTCAGCGGTGGCATAAACCACGCCCTTGTGCAGCTTCATGCCATAACGGGCCTGATGTCCATAATACGTGATAGCGAGGCCGTGCAGAAGTTCATGCAGCACCACCATGCCCAACATCAAAAATAGTCCCATAACGATACTGATACCGCCACGCGGCCAATCCATCGCCAATGGAGCGTCCAATATGCCATGATAAAAAATCATCCATGCCCACAGAAATACCCCTGCAATGACCAATGGGACAAAGGACACCACATTCAACCAGAGGATATTTTTGGTCGAGGTCAAATGCAGAAAATCGGCCTCTTGATAATCGTCTGGTAGGTTATGAACCGTGCGTGGGCTTAGAGTGGTCATAGATCAATAGGGCGGTCAATCCATACAGGTTTCGGGGTAATTTGTTTTTCGGGTCGAGCGCCGGGAGATTTGACATCGGCATTTGATAAATGGATGACGGGTTCAACCTCCATATCGTGGTCACACACAATTTGACAGGCCAAGCGTGTCTGCCCCAACAAATCCGGCGTATTTTTAAGGCGGTCAAACTCGGCTTGGGTCATGCGGGTGGGTTCACCTTCGATGAATTTCACACGGCAGGTGGTACATTTGGCAAAACCCCCACAGCGGTGCATGACATCAAGACCACTATCCTCCAATGCCAAAATCAGCCGTTTACCGTCTTCCACCTCAAATACTTGACCCTCTACTTTGAGCAGAGGCATAAATCGTCTCCTTTTGATGCGACCCTAACAAACCGAACTGTATCTATAATTTAGGGTAGGCGGCAAGGGTCAAAAGGATACTCACGGCTTACTCATCCGCTTCACTTGGCCTAATTGCCAAAATTAATCGCTTGGCCGCCGACGGTAAAGGTAGATTGGGTTTGGCCGGAGCCATCAGCGAGAGTCGCTACTTCACCATTTTCCCAGACCGCCGCCGTCAAATTCCAATAGAGGGCGGCGGGGGTATTTTGTCCGACACGGGTAAAGATACGGATAATTTGCCCAGATTGGAGCAGCAAATCGGGGAAGGTAAATATGTTATCTTCGCTATCGGTCAGCGTCCACCCTTGCAAACTGACGACAGCATCCCCCGTATTTTGAATATCTACCTGCTCACTCGAAGTCACGCCCGCATTGAGAATCTGCAAAATCTGCACATCCGCTTCGGTAGCGGTAGGTGCTGGGGTATTGGTCACCGAAAACGTACCAAAAACAAAGGGTGTATTGGTCGCAGTGGGAGTGCCAGTTGGCGGTTCAGGTGGCTTGCAGCCTTCACCGGGGATACGCAGCACGTCGTCCACATTGAGTGGGCAAGCAGCAGAAAGGCCATTGATTTCAATCAGATCATTCACGCTGACATCAAAACGATCCGCGATGGCACTGCACGAATCCCCCGGCACGACTACATAACGCTGACACCCATCGGCAGGGGTTGGTTGATTTCCGCCTGTAGATTGACCGGGTGTACTTAAATTCAGGCTAGGAACATTTGCCAACGATACTATGGTCGGGTCTAAAGTTGGAATACCCGACGGCACATTATCAGTATTTGGTTGGGGAGTCTCCTGCTCGCCATTGTTCGGCGGCAAAATGGGGCCACCATTGCCGATTTGTGAATTAAGGGCTTGAATTGTCGAGTTTAGGGCGAAGATCGTGCCCTCCAACGCTGCCGGAGGTAATACGCCGGGTTGCGAAGTAGCCGTGTAGACCACCACACGCCTAGTCACTTGAGGTTGGTTATTGTCATCATCAGAGGGAGAGGCAATCATGATGATGAGTAAAGCCGCCGCAATTGATACCACGATATTGATTAAGACAAATCCGCCCAATGCCCGACGTGTCATGAATCATTTCCTTAAACAAACGAATATCCCTATCGCGCATCTTAACATAGGCTGGCATTGCAGGCAATTGTGAAAGGGCTTGGCAACTCAAGCGGAGGTGTTCAGGCGGTTTTCCACCAAGCGAATCAACTGCTCGGCAGTGACATCGGCCACATCACTCAGAGGTATGGTAGCGGGCAGAACAGTCGCAAATCGGCGGGCGGTTTCCCACGCATGGGCAGCACGCGGCAAATCGCCTTCGGTCTTAAATAAATCCCCACTGACCAGATAGGCCAATGGAAAATCTGGCCGGCAGTAGATTGCGGCGCGTAGTGAAGCCCGTGCGGACAGATAATCTCCCGTTTCTAGCTGCATCAACCCTATCAGATAATGGGCATCCGCAAAAAGGGTATCGAGTTCAAGGGCCTGCTTAAGATGTGTATGAGCGTGAGCCGCTTCTCCCCAACTCGCCAGAATGCTGCCAATGAGGGTATGCACCGCTGGAGAATGGGGGCGATCTTCAAGGGCTTGTTGGGCCAAACGCATCGCAATTTCTAAACGTCCGGCCTGCATTGCCGTCACCGCCACCCGATAACGATTCTCAATCTCTTGAGTGGTCAATTTGGGGTCAATGGTCGGTGACACGACAATGGGAGCAAAGCTCATTGTATAGTGCTTGGCGAGATTTGCCCCATTATGGTTTTTTTGGTGGGCCAATGCACCATTAAAATAGCGAGTACCATAGTGCGGGCGGGTCTGAGACAAAAATTCAGCAGGGCTTAACAGCAACCAACCCCCTTCACGAACCGCATGTAATAAACGCTGTTCCATTTTTTCGCGCTGATCTTGAGTGAAATACATCAAGACATTGCGACACAATACGATATCCTGTTGGGTTGGAAAAAGAGCATCCCCCAAAAGATTACCATGCTGAAAAATGACTAGCCTTTTAATTTCAGGTCGGATTTCAAATACAGGCAAGGTATGATTGGACGGCTCATGTTGCTCAAGAGTAGAAAAAAATCGCTGGCGCAGGCTTGAGGACGTTCCCCGCAATGACCACTCCCGATAACGACCTATCCGCGCAATTTCAAGCGCCGCTTCATTGATGTCCGTGCCGATGATTTGGATATGCCAGCGGTCTATATCCGGCAGCAAATCATTCAGCAAAATCGCAAGTGTATAGGGTTCTTCGCCTGTCGCGCACCCCGCGCTCCAAATATGCAGCTTAAAATTGCGTTGACGGCGTTTCTCTTGAATGAGGGCAGGTAAAATTTCATCACGTAGGGCCGCAATCTGCGCCTCATCACGCATGAAATACGTCTCGCCGATGGTGAGTTCTGCTAACAGGGCCTGCCACAGGGGGTGTTCATCCGGCAAGAGCCACAATCGCTCTAAGAAACTGGTGGGATAACATTGGGCCTCGGGGTGAAGTTGGAGAATTTCGACCAGCCGATCCCGCCGATGCTCATAGGTATTGAGGCCCGTGCGTATGGCAATCAAATCCGAAACTTGATGGAGATAGTCGTTGCTAAAGGGTGTCATGCGGATTGCAAAAGTGCCCGATTAAAAAACTCAATGACCCGCCGTTCATATTCTTCCGGTTCCGTTGGAAAATACCCACCATGGTCCGCTCCAACCACGACCCACAGATCTGCATTGTCGCCCGCCGCTTCCTGTTGGTCATAAGCTCCCGAAAGCGACGGTTCTTTTGTACCATAAATCAGCAGAATTGGGCGTGGATAGATATTGTGTATTACATCCAATGGGCTGAGTTTCTCGATATTTGTTCCAGTAATCGCCCGATACGTCAAACGAATCGAGATTCGCATCAATGTCTCAGGATAGCGCAGTTTGGCGTCCCCTTCGACCAAACCACCCATATCGGCGTATCCCCCCTCAGCGACCACTGCCTTGATTTCAGGATATTGGGCCGCAGCCATAATCGAGGTCGCACCCGCCGACGAAAATCCAAGAATACCAATTTTATCAGGGTCAACATCGGGTCGGGATTGAAGATACTGCAAGGCGTCGCCCACTTCGCTGACTTCTTTATAACCCAAACTAAGGCTACCCATATCTGCACAACGCCGCGATTCAAAACCCAAGACACTATACCCGTGTCGGATCAATACATCGGCCTCATCAAGCCGATTATTGAGTCCACCGCGGTGGGCAGGTGGAATGATGATGGTTGCCCCGTTCGTCCCCGCGACAAAATAGGCTCGGAATTTACCCCCTGCACTGGCATTGATAGTAATTGCTTCCCATTGATGCCCAAAATCATCAGGTCGCACACCATCATCTCCGCACTCCCCATGCAAAATGGCATAAGTCGGGATCGCTCCGGCTAATAAGGGCAACAATATTGCCAACAAAACAATCGGGAGCATGAGCAACCGAAACATCCGCAACCAATAACGGCGGCTGAAGCGGCGTGGACGAGTGGTGATCGGAATCGGCTTTTCGTTGCTGGGCATCATAGTTGGATTATAACCCGAAAAACATCCGTCTAAACAAATAGGGCGAATCCTGCGACCCGCCCCATTGTATATTCGTGTTTTTCAGTCTCAACTCAGGGAGCGACGGTGATCCCCATCGCCAATGCAAGGTTGGGGTCAACCCGCACACCGGGACCCATGGTGCTGGTCACCACCAACCGCTTGAGGTAGGTGCCTTTGGCGCTGGCGGGTTTGTTGCGGCGCAGTGAATCCATCAACGCGGCCAAGTTTTCGACCAGTTGCTGTTCTTCAAAGCGGATTTTGCCGATGGGGGCATGGATGTTGCCGGTCTTGTCATTACGATAAGCCAGCTTGCCTGCGCGAGCTTCTTGAATCGCGCTGGCTAGGTCTTCTGGCCCAACCACCGTGCCCGATTTGGGGCTGGGCATCAAATTGCGGCGGCCCAACACCTTGCCGAGTTTACCAATTTTACGCATAACGGCGGGAATAGCGATAGCCGTGTCAAATTCGACCCACCCATCGCGCTCAATCTGGGTGATGATGTCATCATCCGCAATGATGTCGGCTCCGGCGTCTTTGGCGATCTGGACGGCCTCACCCTCAGCAAACACGAGGATGCGGACGGTCTTGCCCAAGCCATGTGGTAGCAAAACAGTGCTGCGGACTTGTTGGTCACTTTGGCGGGGGTCAATGCCGAGGCGGGCATGGACTTCAACCGTTTCATCAAATTTGGCGAAGGCTACTTGTTTAATCAGGGCAATCGCTTCTTCGGGGTTGTAATTCTTGTCCCGATCTACTTTGGCAAGAGCGCCAGCATAATTCTTTCCGTGAGACATTGATTTTCCTCCGGTGGTACACGAGCCGAAAGAGGCTCTCCCACTCTCTATGATTTAGAACAAAATTCGATTGATACGACTCGCTAGTCTACAACTTCAATACCCATGCTGCGGGCCGTACCTGCGATTTGCAGCATCGCCCCTTCAACATCTACCGCGTTTAGGTCTTCGCGTTTGATCTCAGCGATTTCCTTGACTTGGGCGCGGCTAATCTTGCCAACCTTATCCCGATTCGGCGTGCTAGAGCCTTTATCCACACCAGCGGCGCGGCGAATCAGGAACGCGGTAGGCGGACTCTTGAGGCGGAATTTGAATGACCCATCGGTAAAAATCGTGATTTCCGCCGGAATGATCTCACCAATCCGGCTGGCGGTCTTGGCGTTATATTCCTTGACGAAGTTCATCAAGTTAATACCATGTTGGGCCAATGCGGGACCAACGGGCGGTGCGGGGCTTGCCTTCCCGGCTGGCAATTGCAGGGTGACAATTGCTTTGAGTTTCTTAGCCATTTGAAAATTATCCTTGGGTTACTTCTTGACTTGACTTATCTCAACATGAGGCGGGTTTTGTGACCCGCCCGAACGTTATCTACTCAATTTTGGATGGAGGGGTTGATGTGTCTCCATCGTGTCACATCCGGCTAGACTTTTTCGACCTGCAAGAAGTCGAGTTCGACAGGCGTATCACGCCCAAAGAACGATACCATAACCCGTACTTTGGATTTTTCTTGGTCAATATCGCTGACGATACCGACAAATTCGTTGAATGGCCCATCAATGATACGCACTTTTTGGCCGGGTTTATAGGTGACTTTAATCTTCGGTGTATCGGCTTCCATCCGGCGCATAATCTGATTAACTTCTTCCGGACGCAGCGGGGTTGGATCGTTACCCATACCCACAAAGCCCGTGACACCGGGAGTATTACGCACCACGTACCACGAGTCTTCATCCATAATCATCTGGACAAGGATATAGCCGGGGAAAACTCGGCGCTCAACAGTACGGCGTTTGCCCTCTTTGACTTCAATTTCCTCTTCGGTGGGGACCACCACATCAAAAATCTTGTCTTGCATCCCCATTGTTTCAATACGCTGTTCAATAGCGTGGCAGACTTTGTTTTCCTGACCGGAATAGCAGTGAACAACATACCAGTGTTTGCCACCCAAGTCATCGGATTCATCACCGATACCAAGTTTGAAATCATCACTGAGAGCAACTTCAATATTGTCGCCGATGCGCTTGCCACGTTCACTGGGCAGAATATCTTCTTTTAGACGAGGATTTTCATCCGCTTCATCGCCTTCGTCATCCATATAAATGGGTTCTGGATCGAAGTCGAAGTCGTCATCATATTGCTCTTGACGTTTTTTTGTCACGACCTAAGCCTTTTTACTTATCCGGCTTGTGCTAATAAGGTAATGTCTCATCTTTACGATAAAACAAATACCAACTGGTGACACCCAAAAGCGCCACATAGACCGCTGCAATTGCGAGGAACCCGCCAGTATTGCTTAACAGTTCGTTGTGCATCCACCACGAATAGAAAATATCGAGCGCCCCAAGCGCCATAGAGAATCCAACCGTGACACTTAGCACGATGCGGGTCAATCGAACCGTTTCCTCCCGGGTCGGCCAAGTCACTTTTTGCATTTCCAAATAGACATTGCGGAAATAGCTTACAAGCCCACCAATGACGGGTAAATTCTCAAGACGATTACCAGTAGAAACTTTGGCATCACGGCGACTGGGGGTTGGGCGATTTTTCTTTTCTGTCGTCGCAGAGCCGGGGGCGGCGGTCTCAAAAACCTCACCACGATTACGCTTGCGACGCGCACGGCTGTCAGAAACGACTACCTGTGACCCAGACGCCTTCCCAACTTCTACTTCGTCTGGTTCATCCCCATATTCATCATCGTCGTATTCTTCGCCCTCTAGTTCGTCGTAGGTTTCTTCCAATTCCTCTTCACCAAGGACGTCATTCTTACGGGCGTTTACTTTCGACACAGTGTGTACTCCTCAAAAATAGTAAATTCGACATACTAAGACACCGCCTTTAGGGGGCGGTGTCCGCGAACTTCACATGAATTGGCAGGGGAGGAGGGCCTCGAACCCCCAACCGACGGTTTTGGAGACCGTTACTCTGCCAATTGAGCTACTCCCCTATTGATCATAATCTTTAGATATCGAGCACGGGTGCAGGGATTCGAACCCCGAACCAACGGTTTTGGAGACCGCTACTCTGCCAATTGAGCTACACCCGTATATCAGGGGTATTGCTACCCCTGTCGTATTCTATTCAATAATCTCAGTGATGACACCGGCCCCGACGGTGAGACCACCTTCGCGGATGGCGAACTTGGAGCCTTGTTCAAGGGCAATCGGCTTTTCCAAC
>JAJTXY010000025.1 GCA_021463865.1 Anaerolineae bacterium | reverse complement strand
ACCCAGACCTTTACCGTCAATAACCTTTCCGGCCCAGTCACGATGACCACTGGCACGTCCGGTGTCACCGCCAACACCACCTGCAACTACCCACCCGACGTCTCTGCGATTGGGATTTGCTCACCTGACCGTGTGGCCTCCTTCACCATCACCAACAACGGTGGCCCCATGCCTGATCCTGACACAGCGACTATCCGTGACCGGAATGGAGTGGTCGTTCTGAGCCAACCCTTCCAACTGACCTCGAACGGTTCAGCCGTCTTCAGTGTCAACAATATGTCCGGCCCGGTGACGTTCACGACCAGTTCAACCGCGATCACGGCTTCCGCAACGTGTGAATATCCGCCAAACGTGAGTGTCTTTGGTGCCTGCAACTCGATGACCGTTTCGTTCACCATCAGCAACAGCGATGGCCCAATGATCGCGCCACAGACCTACGAAATCCGCGATAGCTCAAACAATATCGTTCGGACTGGCACATTCCAACTCGCACGTGGAGCCGCGCCGCTGATGGTATTGGTCTCACCGACGATACCGAATACCAACTATCGTTTCGTCAGTACAGGCGACATCGGCAGCTTTGATGTACCCTTCACCTGCTATGAAACCGATGATCTGCCCCCGGCTACGCCAAATCCAAACAGCCCAACCAGCCTTGTACCCACCATTAAATTCCCAGTGGTCAATGGCACAACGGGCACCGTCTATGATGATGTCAGCCCATCGGCGCCTTGGCGACCCGTCCCCGGTTGCGGTTATCAGTGCGTAACCTTCCAAGTCTATCACACCGACCGTACAGGTGATTGGGAAATCTTCCGCCTCGGTGACTATCCCGGTCAACCCGACGCGAACCCGAACCTGTCACGTGGTGAAGGGCAAGGCGTGGACGATGTCGCCCCAAGCCGTTCACCCAATGGCGAATGGATTGCCTTTGCCAGCAACCGCGATGGTAACTGGGAACTCTATGTCAGCCGCACCGATGGTTCCGAACTGCACCGTGTGACATTTAACTCCGTTGCGATTGATACCGACCCTGCATGGGGGCCAAACAATACATTGGTATTTGAGACCACCCGCGACGGCAACTGGGAACTGTATCTACTCGACCTTTCGACAGGCGTGGAAATGCGCTTAACCGATGATACCGCCACCGACATCAATCCGTTCTGGTCACCCGATGGCTCTAAACTGGTCTTCCAAAGTGATCGCAGTGGCAAGTGGCAGGTCTATGAACTGAATCTCGCCACGATGGAAAGCACCCTCCTGAGCGATGGACAGGGTGAAGACGTTGACCCAGCTTACTCGGCGAAGGGTGACCGTATCGCCTTCCGGTCAACCCGCGAAGGCAGCGCCAACGCGATCATCTTTGTGATGAATGCCACTGGTGGCACGCCAGTAGCGATTTCTGACGTGGCAGGTGACGCGACCAATCACACTTGGTCAACTGACGATACGCTCATCGCCTATCAATCGAATCTCGATGGCGACCTTGATGTCTACGTCTATGATTTTGGCAGCGGCACCACCCGCCAAATCACTGACAACGCGATTGCCGACTATGCCCCAACGTGGGTCTGCGGCACTAATGAGTTGCTCTTCACTTCCGATGTCATGGGCAACCCGGACATCTTCGAAACCAATGCCCTGCCAATTGACGCGCCTGCTATCAAGGTTGAAGAGGTAGCGCTCCAATTGACCGACGAACCTGCCGATGACGTGTACCCCCAGAGCTTCCCGGCGGAGGAAAATGCCAGCCGCGAAGGTAAAGTACCCGCCGCCAGCATGGAAGGTATTCCGGGTATCCAGACTGACTACCTACATCCTGAACTGGCCGTGACCCCGATTGACCCAACCGATGAAACCGGCGAGGGTGTCGAAGCCATGAAGGTGAATGGCTGCTCGGCACTGGCCTGTGTAGATTCTCTGCTCTATCACACCAATCAAACCAGCGATTGGGAAATCTTCCGGCTCGATTTGGATGGACTCAGCCCAATAGCAGAGGCCAATTTGTCACGCGGTATTGGGGAAGGCATCCATGATGTCGCCCCCACCCGTTCTCCCAATGGCGATTATGTGGCCTTTGTTAGCAACCGTGATGGCAATTGGGAACTCTATATTGCCTCGGTGGACGGCTCGTTTGTCCAACGTGCCACCTATAATGAAGGTGTAGATACTGACCCTGTTTGGGCACCCAATGGCGAAAGCCTCGTGTTTGAATCCAACCGTGACGGCAATTGGGAATTGTACTCCCTTGATTTGGCAACAGGTCAGGTCATGCGTCTGACGGTGGATGAGGGCAGCGACATCAATCCCTTCTGGTCACCTGCTTCTGGTTCTATCGTGTTCCAAAGTGACCGCAGTGGCAAATGGCAACTCTACTCGCTCAATATGAGCACCTACGAAATCACGCTCCTCAGCGACGGCTCTGGCAACGACTATGATCCGGTATATTCAAACGCAGGTGACTATATCGCCTTCCGTTCAGATCGTCAGGGTAACAGTGTCTTATTTGTGATGGACAAGAGCGGCGCGAACGTGACCGCCATCTCGGACGACGCTGGTAATGCCAGCAATGCGACGTGGTACAACGATGATGAACTCCTTGCCTATCAATCGGATGTTGATGGCGACATGGACATCTATGTCTACGAATTCAACACAAGCGAAACCCGTAAAGTCACCGAGAACGGTGTCGCGGATTATGCCCCCACATGGGCCTGCGATGCACCCAACGTCGTCTTTACCTCCAATGTGTTAGGTGCGCCAGACATCTTTGTTACACCCGCCCTACCGATCACGGCTGGTTCGGTGGATGTAGCCCTCAACACCAATCAACTAACCTTTGGCACAGGCGATAACCTCTATCCGGAAAATACCCCGAACGAGGAAAACGCCAGCCGCGAGAACTATCTACCTACGCGGTAATTGGCAGAGGGCAGGACTCAAAACCCTGCCCTCTCCAATCAACAATAAGACAGGTGGTGTGTACCGCCTGTTTTTTGTTTATACTGTTCAATAAAAATGATGTGTTAGCAAAGTAGATCTATCATGATTGTGGCACGGTCATTTTTGGTAATTGGCAGCAGCATTCTTTTATTGATGAGTGCCGCGTTGGTTTTTGCCCGGAAACATCCTTCCGAAGCACGTCTGGTCGCCCATTCGGATTTTTGGGACGGTAGTAGCGACATTCATCTACGCATCCCCGGCACGGATTACGATGCCAATCTGACTCACCATCCCGCCCACGACACCCAACCCACATGGTCGCCGGATGGCAAATGGATCGCTTTTGTCTCGGATCGAGAGACTACGCGCCCCGGCGGACACGCCCTCAATGCCATGTATGTGATGCGACCCAACGGTAGCGATTTACAAAAGGTCGGGTTGTCGTCACCTGCTACGGGAACACGCGTGATTAGCTGGTCAGCCAACAGTCAATGGCTCTATTCGCGGTATATCACACGTGGCTGGTGGGATAGCTATGTGGTGCGGATTCAGGATGGCTATAGCGAAACCTTGCGCCACGATGCCACCTTTACCTTATATGCCGCATGGTCGCCTGAAAATGATCAGATTGCCTATCGCACTGGAATGGACGATGACCCTCTCATCTCAATTGGGCAAGCCATTCCCAATGGCGAGGGTGGGGTAATGGAAACCCAAGTCCTGCTCAACAGCGAAGATTTTATAGATTATCTGGTATGGTCGCCGAATGGACAGCGAATCGCCTTTATCAGCCACACACGTTCCACCATACAAACCTACAAACTGCATCTTTTGACTGTTGGCGAACAACAAGCCCAACTGCTCTTCTCTAGTTCCCGACCCTTTTTAGACGTCATCTGGACAGGGGAATCCATCAGTTTTTTGAATACCGATGGTCAGACTGTCGCGCTTCACAACGTTTCGCCGGATACCGCTGTTGTCATGCCCTTGCCCATCCTTGCACTACCCGGTCAATATGGCAGATTGGCATGGTCAGGTCGTCGGCAATCCCTCGTTTTTGTCAACTTCAATCAGGGCCAAAACACTATCTACCGCATAAATCTGGATGGCGGTGATCGGAAAATCCTTTACCAGAGCAGCACCCCTATTCACCGAGTTACATGGTCATCCGACGGGGAGTGGATTTTTTTCGGGACAGGCTATCGGGAACAAACTCAACTCTACCAGATGCGCCCCAATGGGAGTGACCTCACTTATCTCACCGATGTCGCCTTTGATTGGGACATTCCCCTTTCACCGACGATCAATAAAACATGGCAAAGCGCTCTACTTATCGGCTTTGCTATCCTAATGGGCAGTTTGGCAATCCTGCGGTATCGTTTTAGGTGAGCTAGAAAATTAGATATGAGGTCAAAAATAAACGCTCATGAAACGCATTGGAAGTTGTGCGATTACTACCCCCGATGATGTGGATACGCTGCAATTTGACTGGGGCATTATCCATATGCTGAGTGAAGAACGAGTCACCGGAGCGACGAGTTTTAGCTTCGGGCGCGTCTTGTTACAACCGGGGCAGGGACATGTCCGCCATAACCACCCGCTGGCGGACGAAATTATCTATGTAGTATCGGGCGAGGCCGATCAAATGTTGGACGATCAACCCCCGGTTCGCATCAAACCCGGCGACTGCATCTGGATTCCCAAAGGGGTCTTTCATTCCACCATCAATCGTGCCGAGCAACCGATTGAATTAATTGTGGTCTATGCCCCCGCTGGTTCCGAGCAAGCCTTGCGCCAAGACCCAGCTGTTAAAATTACCCCTGCCAAAAACAAATAATTTTTCCTAAAAAAAGTAAAGCAGGAAAAGGACGAGCACTGGCCCGTCCTTATTATTTTCTTAAAAAACATTAGTTATGGTCACTTTTTTCACTACTTACTTTAAAAAATGAAATAAGTTATGCCAAAATTTTCTCATCTTTTTTGTTGCATAAAGCAACTAACGATGATATGATTATTTGTATAAGATGTACATTGACAGGTATATCACGAGCTAGAGTTTTTATTTTTGTGTTTGGGAACTTATTTTTCTTTGAAAAACCTATCTGTCCCCTCTGCTCTAAATGATCAGCAGCAGGTTTATGGCACCTTACCCCTAAAACTTTCTGTGCCACAAACCAAAGCCGTTGAAATCATTCGTCAAGTTGGTACCCTCTCTCGTACTGAACTGGCGGATAGTATTGGCTGTTCGCGTTCCCAAATTACCTCGGTTGTTGGCAGTCTAATTGAACTTGGCATTCTTCACGAAATTGGTGATGGCAAATCCAGTGGAGGTCGCCGACCACGAGTCCTCAGTTTTAATGCCGATTTTGGTTACGTGGTAGGAGTTGACCTCGGCGCAACCAGCCTTGATATAGCCCTCGCCAATTTTGAGGGCCGGGTGATAGATCGCCAATACGTGGTCGTTGATGTACGCGACGGCCCAGACATGGTGCTAGGCATCATTTGCAAACTGGTGTTAGAGCAAATTGAGCGTCACCACATCCCATTAGACAAAATCTGTGCTTTTGGTATTGGCGTGCCCGGCCCAGTCGAGTTTTCGACGGGTTTGTTGATTGCACCACCCATTATGCCGGGCTGGGAAGCCTATCCCATCAGCGACTTTATCCACAAAACCTTTCCCGGTGCTCTAATTATTGTAGATAACGATGTCAATGTTATGGCGCTTGGTGAATTACGGGCAGGAGCCGGCACGCATGAACGCAATTTCTTATTCATCAAAGTCGGCACAGGGATTGGGTGTGGCATTGTTTGTAACGGCGCAATTTATCGCGGCGCGGATGGGTGTGCTGGGGACATCGGGCATATCTGTGTTGACCAAAACGGCCCGACCTGTCACTGTGGCAATATCGGCTGTCTAGAGGCAATGGCGGCGGGCCCGGCGATAGCGGCGCGTGCCATCTTAGCCGTGCGCGATCAAAAAAGCGCCATCCTTGCACGCCACCTTGAAGCCCAAAATGGAATTTTAACCGCCGAAGATGTCAGCATGGCAGGCTCACAAGGCGACCCAGTTGCGAACGAAATTATCCGCGAAAGTGGACGGATGATCGGTGAAGTCCTAGCAAGCCTCGTCAATTTTTTCAACCCCAGCCTAATCCTTATTGGAGGCGGGGTCAGCCGCATTGGGCCACAATTTTTGGCTTCGATTCGGCGCGGTGTGTTGCATCGCTCACTAGCCCTTTCAACCCGCTACCTACGGATTGATACTTCACCGATGGGGTCAGACGCGGGCATTGTTGGCGCGATTATGCTGGCCCTTGACCATATCTTTACTTATGAAGGTCAAGCACTTCCTCCGTTTTTGAAATCTTCAGTGGGGCAGAGTACCCACCCTTGGAAAACATCCGGTTGAGTCGAAGAAGGAGGCCAATATCGAGCAATACCTGTTCACAAAACTATCACTACAAAAAGCAGAGTAGAAGCGAGTTTGGGAGAAAAAATATGTTAAAGAAAACCTTCTCAGTATTGGTGCTGATTGCACTACTCAGCATTGCCTTCACCAGCAATTTTGCTGCTACCCCCCGTCCTGTCCAAGCGCAAGGTGTTAGTGAACTAACGATTTGGTGGGCCGAGTGGGACCCCGCCAACTATCTGCAACAAATCGGCAACGAATATGAAGCCGAAACGGGTATCAAAGTCACCGTCGTGCAGGAGCCTTGGGCCAGCTATTACAACAAAGTAGGAGCAGAGTGGGCCGTGCAAGGTGACTCCTTCGATATGGTCGTGGGTGACAGCCAATGGGTAGGGCAGGCAGTTGAAGCAGGCCACTATGTTGACCTCACCGCATTCCTTAATGACAATGGCATTACCGAAACTGTGACTCCTGCCACCCTGCAATATTACGGGGAGTATCCGCAAGGCTCTGGCACTTACTATGCCTACCCAACCGAAGGTGATGCCAATGGTTGGGCATATCGCAAAGACTTGTTTGAAGACCCCGACAACATGGCCGCTTTCGAAGCTGAATACGGTTATCCGCTGGCTATTCCCGAAACATGGGAACAACTGCGCGATATCGCCAAATTCTTTACCCGTCCCGATGACGGCCTGTACGGAGTTGGCATTTATACGCAGGTGGACTATGACGCCATCACGATGGGTTTTGAAAACATCATGTTCAGCTATGGTGCGGACTGGAAAGATGCCGACAACAATGTCTTGGGCGTAATCAATTCACCCGAAGCCGTAGCCGCCCTCGAACTCTACGGTGAGCTTTACGATTATGCCCCACCCGGCACCGACAATGCTTTCTTCGCCGAAATGAATAACGTATTCATCAATGGGCAGGCCGCGATGATTATGAATTACTTCGCGTTCTTCCCATCACTTGACAACCCCGATATTAACCCCTATCGAGATTCGACTGGCTACTTCGCAATGCCCGCTGGCCCGACGGGTGAGCGTTTTGCCGCGCTCGGCGGTCAAGGAATCAGCGTCAATAGTTATATCAGTGACGAACGCAAGCAGGCCTCGTTGGACTTCATTAAGTGGTTCGCCGCCCCTGAAGTACAGGCGCGTTGGGCCGCTGTCGGTGGGTACACCTGCAATATCGAAGTGCTCGAATCCGAAGCATTCCTGACCCAGACCCCCTACAACGCTGCGTTTGCTCAAACGATGACGTTCGTGAAGGACTTCTGGAATATCCCGCAATTTGGGTTGCTGCTCGAACCCGCTCAACGCTATCTCCATGCCTATGTGGTTGGGGGTGAAGGCACGGCCCAAGAAGCGTTAGACGGGATGGCCTTTGAGATGGATGAAATCCTCATCGCTGAGGGTGTTATCTCCGAGTAGTAAACCGTCGTTCCGCTTTTCAGGGGTGGGTCATTGACTCACCTCTGATGAGAACTGCCATGCCTGTAATCTAGCCGAGTTGGTGAGGTTCAGGCGGATGCGTATTCGCAGCATAACCATATCAGGTCGTTAAAAGGATTGCTCATGTCAAGTTACAGCCAACCCACCAGACGACGACACTTAGGGGACAAAAGACTGATTCAGATGTTTATCATCCCAACAGTCGTATTGTTGATTTTAATGAATGTTTTTCCGCTTATCTACAGTCTCTATTTAAGTTTTACTGAATATTCCGCCATTAACCCTACACCACCCGAATGGGTTGGACTCGATAATTACAAAAAAGTGCTGTCTGACAACTTATATTGGCACAATTTTGCGGTCACAGGCCGTTATGCCCTCATTTCTGTCTCCTTACAAATGATTGTTGGATTCGGCCTTGCCATGTTGCTCAAAGAAAAATTCAAGGGCAGCGGTTTATTAACAACCCTAATTTTGGTTCCCATGATGCTTTCTCCCGCAGTCGTAGGAGCGTTTTGGAAGAATATATTTAACCCCTCTTTTGGGATTTTCGATCAGTTCTTGGGTTACTCCGACCCTAACACTGCGCCCGAATGGTTAGGTGATCCTGATCTGGCATTGTGGGCGGTGGTGATTGTGGATGTGTGGATGTGGAGTCCCTTTGTGATGCTGCTGTCCCTTGCTGGCCTCAGCGCAATTCCGGATTATTTGTATGAGGCTGCCGCGATTGATCGGGCCAGTGCGTGGTTCCAATTCCGCCGCATTACACTGCCCCAAGTCATGCCACTACTGTTGATTGCCGTGCTATTCCGTACCATCGAAGCATTTAAACAATTTGACCTTGTGATGGGCTTAACTGGCGGCGGCCCAAGCCTCTTACAAGGCACACAAGCAGTTAATGTGACCGAAACGGTATCGGTGAAATTGTTCCGCTTGGCAATGCCTCCGCAGGCACAAACGGGCCTCTCAAGCGCGATGGCCTATGTGGTGTTGGTCATCATTATTGCCATCAGCAATCTCTATATTCGCGCATTAAACAAGGTACGGGAGGGCTAACCAATGGCAACCCGTGCTTCTGCCCCAAATGCGCCTGTCACAATTTCGACCCGCGTAGATAAGGTTGGGCTGCGGCCAAAAGTGACCCGCGCCATCCGTGCTTTGGTGGTGGTCATTTTGACGGTGCTTATTCTTCTGCCAGTCGTTTGGATGGTCATGACTTCCTTAAAATCACCCAGCGATGTGGTGGCTGTGCCCCCCAAGATCATTTTTGAGCCTTCCATTGAAAGTTTCATCTTCTTGGTGACTGAGCGGGTGCAGTTCCCTACGCGCCAAGAGGCGGATGAATTTCGTGCTCGTGATGATTTGAAGTGGTATGAAGAAAAGGTCGCCGAACGAGGTCAAAAAATCACCCGCGTTGGAGACTTCCCCAAGCAGCTACGCAATTCATTTATCATTGCAGGAACTTCGACCATTTTCTCGGTGCTGTTTGGTGTGCTGTCGGCCTATGCCTTTAGCCGCTTCAAAATTCCCGGTGAAGGTGACTTGTTATTTTTCATCCTGAGTACCCGTATGCTGCCACCCGTCGCTGTGACCATTCCGATTTTCTTGATGTACCGTGAGCTTGGCCTCGATAACACCTATTTTGGGTTGATTTTGCTCTACACCACCTTCAATCTGTCGTTTTCGGTGTGGTTGTTGAAGGGCTTCATTGATGAAATTCCCAAAGAATATGAAGAGGCCGCGTTGGTGGATGGCTATACCCGATTACAGGCATTCCGTAAGGTGGTGCTGCCCCAAGCCGTGACAGGCATCGCCGCGACCACCGTGTTCTGTTTTATCTTTGCATGGAACGAATATGCCTTTGCTGCCATGCTCACCAGCGATGCCACCCGCACCGCGCCGCCTAGCATTCCTTCAATTCAAGGCGTGGGTCGTATTGAGTGGGAAACGATTGCCGCCGCATCGTTGGTTTTCCTAATGCCAGTCGTGATCGTAACCTTCGCCCTCCGCAAGCATCTCCTTCGTGGGGTGACGTTTGGGGCGATTCGTAAAGGATAGGCGGTTTAGAGTACCGATGGCAACGATTGAATTAATCAACGTCGAGAAAAAATTCGGCAGCAGCTACGCGGTCAAGCCGATGAATATGACCATCCACAGCGGCGAATTTGTGGTGCTGCTAGGGCCTTCTGGCTGTGGCAAAACCACCACCCTACGGATGATTTCTGGCCTCGAAGCTGTGACCGATGGGCAAATCTTATTTGATGGCAAAGATGTCACATGGTTGCACCCCAGTGACCGTGACATTGCCTTCGTATTCCAATTTTTTGCACTCTATTCCCATATGACGGCCCGTGAGAATATTGCCTTTCCACTTCAGGCACAGGGCGAGCCACGCGACAGTATCCGCAAGCGGGTTGAAGAAGTTGCCAAAATGCTGCGGATTGAGCATCTCATGAACGCACGTCCCGGCGGTTTAAGCGGCGGTGATCAACAACGGGTTGCTTTGGCACGAGCACTGGTGCGTCGTCCGGCGGCCTTCTTGATGGACGAACCGTTAGGGGCGCTGGATGCGGAATTCCGTGAAGCCATGCGGGCCGAAATCAAGCGCCTGCACATTGAACAAAATGCCACCACCGTCTACGTCACCCATGACCAGATTGAAGCGATGGCGATGGGGGATCGTGTGGTTGTAATGTCGGCAGCCGTCGTCCAGCAAAATGGCACCCCTGCCGAGGTTTATCACGACCCCGCCAATCTATTTGTCGCCAAATTTATTGGCAGCCCCGGCATGAACTTGATTCAGGGGCATTACGCCGATGGCAAGGTTGCCCTGCCCGGTGATAATCGTTATACCGTGCCTGCCGATTGGCACACTGCCATTCATGAAGCCATTGGTCGGGATGGAGATATTATTCTAGGTTTCCGTCCCGAAGCGGCCCATATCAGTGCGAGTGGCCCTATCGCCACCACCGTCTATACCACCGATCTGCACGGCAGTTATACCATGCTGCATCTAGAGTTAGACCGTGACACGATTGTGGATGTCCGCGCCGGACGGGGCACGAATTATCCCATTGGCACACCCGCCCGTTTTGACCTCGACCCCGCGATGGTGCGATTTTTTGACCCCAAGACCGAGGCGGCTATCCACAAAGGGGGCAACCCATGAGCAGTATCACCCTTCAAAACATTACCAAACGCTTTGGCGAAAAAACCGCCCTCAATGATTTGTCCCTGACCATCCAAGACCAAGAGTTTTTTGTCTTGTTGGGGCCGACGGGTGCGGGCAAGACCACCAGTCTGCGCGTGATTGCGGGCCTCGAAAAACAAGATACTGGGGATGTCCTCTTTGATGGTAATTCAATGACGGGGGCGGTTCCCGCCGAACGGGATGTGGCCTTTGTGTTCCAGCAGTATTCGCTCTATCCCAATATGAGCGTGTTTGACAATCTCGCATTTCCACTGCGTTCACCCCTCCGAAAACTGCCCAAAGGTGAAATTGAGCGAAGGGTCAAAACGGCGGCGGAAACACTGCGGATTACCCATCTGTTGGAACGCAAAACCGCCAAACTTTCCGGCGGCGAAATGCAGCGTGTCTCCATTGGAAGGGCCATTGTACGTGAGCCGCGTGTCTATCTGATGGACGAACCCCTATCCAACCTTGATGCCAAACTGCGCGAGGCCCTGCGGATTGAATTGGTACATCTGCAAAAAACTCAGGGCAGCACCACTGTATTCGTGACCCATAACCAGATTGAAGCCCTGACGATGGCCCAACGCATCGCTGTCTTAGATGAGGGCCATATCCTTCAGGTGGGGACGCCGCACGAAATCTATGATGCCCCCGCCACGACGTTTGTCGCCACATTGGTCGGCACACCACGCATCAATTTGATGCAGGCCAGTCGCCAAGATGGACGCATTTTTGTCAAAGACAGCAGTGTGCGCCTGCCCCCGCTGACGGGGATTGATCTTCCAGCCGACTTCTTGTTAGGGGTGCGTCCTGAAGATGTCCGACCCACCAACAGCGGCGAATTTTCCGGCAAGGTCGCGTTAACAGAACCGCTCGGCGTCGAGACGATTGTCCATATTCGCTCCGGTGAAAATATCCTCACCAGCCTCGTTCCCGGCATTACACCAATAGGTGTCGGGGATGAGATACGATTCGATATTGTGCGTGAACGGTTGCATTACTTCCATCCGACAGGCAATCGCATTGTAGTTGCCTCGGCCTAGAAGGGAGAAAACACAATGAAATTCGGAGTAAATTGCTGGGTGTGGGTTTCCCCTACCAACCTCGAAGAAGTCACCCAACTCGCCCCCAAAGTTAAAGCAATGGGTTTTGATTGGATTGAAATCCCGATTGAGGGGACAGCCGACCTTGACTATGCCGCTGCTGCTAAGATTGTGCGCGACAATGGCTTAGGGGTCAGTGTTTGTGCCGCAATGGGACCAGATCGTGATCTCATCCATCCAGACACGGCTATTCAGAAAAACGGCGTGGAGTATATCCGCCACTGCATTGACGCGGTAGGCACATTGGGGGGCAGCCATGTCGTCGGCCCGATTTATTCTGCTGTCGGACGGGTCTGGCAACAAACCGAGGCCGAACGAGCGAAGGATGTGGATACGCTGGTTAGTCAATTAAAAGGGTTGGCGAGTTATGCCCACGATAAAGGGGCGGTGATCTGCATTGAACCCCTCAATCGTTTCGAGACCAGCTTTATCAATCTCGCTACCCAAGCGATTGAAGTGGTTGACCGTGTAGACAGCCCGGCCTGTCAAATTATGCTGGACACCTTCCACATGAATATCGAGGAAAAATCACTTGGCAACGCGATTCGTCAAACAGGCAGACGACTGGCCCATTTCCATGCCTGCGAAAATGATCGCGGTGCACCCGGCTCTGGCAATGTCACATGGGGCGAAGTCGGCACGGCCCTGCGTGAAATCGGCTATGACGGCCCGGTCGTGATTGAGTCATTTACCAACAAGGTCAAATCCATTGCCCGTGCTGCGGCGATTTGGCGTCCCTTTGAGCCAAGTCAAGATGCACTGGCCCAAAATGGTCTTACTTTCTTAAAGCACCTTTTAGCGTAGAGATTAAACAATGCGAACATATATTAGTCTTCTCAAATATTTTTCAAGATTTGAAGGCCCAGTCAAGTATCTGGGGACATCGGCAGTGATTGTATATGTGTTTGGACGCATTTTCCCGACGCTCAGTAAGGAACTATTGTCGGAAGATACGCGGGACAGCGTACTTGTTCGGGCGATTCCGTTTGTGACGGTCTTTATCAGCATCATATTACTTTACATCCTGCTGATCTTCATCGTCGCCATTCGGTTCAACGGCAAAATCCCCTATCGCACCTATCGCCCTATTGAACTCACGGTCATTGCCGGGATTTTGATCGGGATCTTCTGCCTATTCCAGCCGTGGCAAATCATTGGTTATGAATACGGCTTTTTGCTGCTGCTGGCCTCAACCATCGGCTTCATTATGTGGAGTCATATCGTCCCGCAAAGCGCCGCCAACGGCAAAGACCTTGCCCCGTTTGAGCTATGGCATCATGCGGTTGCGGTGATTGCCGCCTTATTGGTACTCGGCGTTTTTGCCTACAACTTCACCCAAAATGAAAAGCCCGCTGCTCCCTATGGTTACACCCAACGTCAATGGGACAAAGGGCTGCGACCTGAGCGTAAAGCCGAAATCATCGAAGAGGCCGAACACGACTATAACACCTATGAAGTCCCCTTTTTGATCTTTATCAGCATTGGCCCTGCACTGCCCATCTACTTCTTCTTGCGTGAAATTCTGGCTTCCGCTGTCAGCAAAGCGAGACAGGCTAACCAATCAGTCGCTGCTACAACCAGTGCTTGAGATTGAAAGGCAGTACATAATATTCTCGTGTTTTCATAATTCTTTTAGGAGCAAAGGATATGGCAAGACCAGTAACACTCTTTACCGGACAATGGGCTGACCTCACCCTTGATACGCTTGCGGGCAAGGCAGCCAGTATGGGTTTTGATGGCCTTGAACTGGCATGTTGGGGCGACCATTTTGAAGTGGACAAAGCCCTCGCCAGCGATCAATATGCCCGCAGTCGTTGGGATATCTTGGAAAAACATGGACTGAAGTGCTTCGCCATCAGCACCCATCTCGTGGGGCAGTGTGTCGCCGATGCCTATATTGATGAACGCCACAGGAGCATTTTGCCACCGCGTCTGTGGGGAAATGGTGATCCTGAGGGGGTACGCCGCCGCTGTGCCGAAGAAGTCGCCAATACCGCCCGCGCCGCCGCTCAATTTGGCGTCAAGGTCGTCAATGGCTTTACCGGTAGCCCAGTGTGGCATCTGATTTATCGTTTCCCGCCGACATCGGATGAAATGGTGGACGCGGGGTATCGAGAATTTGCGGATCGCTGGAATCCAATTTTGGATGTTTTTGATCAGGTCGGTGTCCGGTTCGCCCTTGAAGCGCACCCCGCCGAAATCGCCTATGACATCTACACTGCCGAAAAAACATTGGCAGCGATCAATCATCGCCCCGCGTTTGGGTTCAACTTCGACCCCAGCCATTTCATTCACCAGTTGTTTAATCCGGTTCACTTCATCGAGCATTTCCCAGATCGCATCTATCACATGCACGTCAAGGATTCCAAAGTCAAGCTGAATGGCTACACCAGCATCCTCGGCTCGCATCTGCAATTTGGCGATGCGCGGCGCGGCTGGGATTTTGTCTCCCCCGGACATGGCGATATTGACCTTGAAGCCATCATCCGCGTATTAAACCGGATTGGTTATGAAGGGCCGCTGTCGGTGGAATGGGAAGACAGTGGGATGGATCGTGAACATGGCGCGGCGGAATCGGTGCAGTTCGTCAAGAAAGCCGATTTCAAGCCCTCCGCAGTGGCTTTCGATGCAGCCTTTGCCAGCGACAAGTAAAAACATTTAAGGGAGCAAATGTCATGACCGATCAAGTCGGTTTTACCAGTATGGCAGGCGCAAAAGCGAGTGGAACTGCGCCCGAAATTGGCATTGGGATGTTGGGGTACGCCTTCATGGGGAAAGCCCATTCCAACGCCTTCAAAAAATTGCCCTATATGATGTACCCCCCAGTGGCAATTCCACGTTTGGTCGCAATCTGTGGTCGCAATGAAGAAGCCACTGCCGAGGCCGCCCGTCGTTATGGTTATGAAGGCTACTACACCGATTGGCGCAAGATGCTGGATAATCCAAATATTCACGTCTTCGACAACGGCGGCCCAAACGATGCCCACGCCGTCCCCAGCATCGCCGCCGCCCAAGCTGGCAAACACGTTTTTTGCGAGAAACCACTGGCCCGTACCGCCGAAGAAGCCAAATCCATGCTCGACGCTGTAGACAAAACAGGGGTCAAGCACATGGTCGCGTTTAATTATCGCTTCGTCCCCGCGATTATGCAGGCCCGCAAGATTATCGAAAGTGGTGCATTGGGCCGAATTTTCCATTTCCGGGCCAGCTATTTACAGGAATGGATTATTGACCCCAATTTCCCCAAGATTTGGCGGTTAGACAAAACCGTCGCGGGCAGCGGCGCGTTGGGTGATCTTGGCGCACATGTGATTGACTTGGGGCGCTTCCTTGTGGGTGAACCCAAACGGGTGATGGGCATGACCAAAACATTTATTGAAGAACGCCCACTACCCGATGGCTCTGGCAAGGGCAAGGTAGACGTGGACGACGCTTTTGTCGCATTGATGGAATTTGAGAATGGCGCAATCGGCACGGTTGAAGCCTCCCGCTTCTGTCACGGGCACAAGAATTATGAGGTATTGGAAATCAACGGCGAAAACGGCTCAATTCGCTTCAACCTAGAACGCCTGAATGAACTGGATGTGTTCTGGGCCGACGAAAACCCCAAAGAAACACGCGGTTTCCACAACACCCTGATTAGCGAAGGCTATCACCCCTATTGGGAAAATTGGTGGCCGCATGGTCATATGCTTGGCTGGGAACACAGCTTTGTGCATGAGTTCCATCACTTCTTCAATGCTATCGTCAACAAAGCCAACGTAGCCCCCTATGGCGCGACGTTTGAGGACGGCTATCGGAACGCGGTTATCTGCGATGCGATTGTCGCTTCGGCCCAATCTGGGCGTTCTGTAGACATCAAATACTAAACCGTTTTTATAGGGAGGGCCTTAACCACCCTCCTATATATCCATTTTTTGAGGTCGGACGCTGATGAACAAAACAATCTGTATTGTCGGGGCGCTCGATACAAAAGGCGAAGAATTTGCCTTTTTGAAGGCCGAAATTGAAAAACGCGGGTTTAAGACACTGGTCGTAGATACAGGCGTGATGGGCAGGCCTCTGTTTATGCCAGATGTCTCGCGGGAACACGTCGCCGATGCGGGTGGTACCTCACTAGAGGAATTGGTCGAGCAGGCAGATCGTGGTACAGCAATGGCCGTCATGACCAGTGGGGCGGCTGAAATCGTGCGCCGTCTGTATGCCGATGGCAAGATCAACGGCATTATCGGGATGGGTGGCGGCGGCGGCACGGTGATTGCGACCAGTGCCATGCGCGGCTTGCCCATTGGTTTTCCCAAAGTCATGGTATCCACCGTTGCGTCAGGCGATGTCAGTGCCTATGTGGGCACATCCGACATCACTATGATGCCCTCCGTCGTGGATGTGGCGGGGATTAACCGCATTAGCCGCGTCATTTATGTGAATGCCGCTGGTGCGATTTGTGGCATGGTCGGGGGTGAAATTCCATCGGGTGAGGTTAAGCCAATTATCGCCGCAACGATGTTTGGCAATACGACCCGCGCCGTCAATCACGCCAAAGAAATTTTTGAAGCCGCAGGTTATGAAGTCTTGGTATTCCACGCCACTGGAACCGGTGGACGCACAATGGAATCCCTGATTGATGCGGGTTACATTGAAGGCGTATTAGACATCACCACCACTGAATGGGCTGATGAAATTTGCGGCGGAGTGCTGACTGCTGGCCCAAGTCGTTTGGAGGCAGCAGGCCGCGTCGGAATTCCCCAAATCATCGTCCCCGGTTGCCTAGATATGTGCAATTTCTGGGCACGAAGCACTGTACCGGAAAAATATCAGGGCCGTCTGTTGTACGAATGGAATCCCAATATCACGCTCATGCGAACCACCCCTGAAGAGAATGCCCAAATGGGTTATATCTTTGCCGAAAAACTCAACGCCGCCACTGGCCCAACCCTTGTCTATATTCCACGTGGGGGATGGTCGGAACTCGATTATCCTGAAAAACCGTTCTGGTGGCCGGAAGCGAATGAAGCCTTTGTGCGGGCGCTTAAGGCAGGCCTGCGCTCGAATATTCCCGTGATTGAAATGTCGGAGGACATTAACCACCCGAACTTCGCTGGCACAGTCGCCAATCGGCTGCTGGAACTGTTAAAAGAAAGGGCATAACAATGGCCTTTACACGCGAAGAGGTTTTGAATCGACTACGTACTCAGGTCAAAAACGGCAAACCGATTATTGGCACAGGCGCAGGCACCGGCATCTCCGCCAAATTTGAGGAGGCCGGGGGTACTGACCTTATCATCATCTACAACTCTGGGCGCTATCGTATGGCGGGGCGCGGGTCGCTATCCGGCCTATTCGCTTACGGAGATGCCAACGCGATTGTACTCGAAATGGCGGGGGAAGTCTTGCCTGTCGTGAAAAACACACCTGTCCTCGCCGGAGTCAATGGAACTGATCCTTTCCGCCTAATGCCTGTGTTCCTCAAACAAATCAAAGAGGTCGGTTTTTCTGGCGTGCAAAATTTCCCCACTGTCGGCCTGTTTGACGGCATGATCCGTGTCAATATGGAAGCGACAGGGATTAGCTATGCCAAAGAAGTCGAGATGATTGGCATCGCCCGTCACATGGATATTTTCACCTCGCCCTATGTATTTACGCCGGATGAAGCCGAAGCAATGGTCAAGGCCGGGGCAGATTTGATTGTCTGCCATCTCGGTTTGACCACTGCTGGCAGTATTGGGGCAGGGTATGCCTTATCACTAGACGACGCCATCGCAAAGGTAATGGACATGGCGGAACGGGTCTGGTCAATCAATGCCGATCAATTGGTGATTTGTCATGGCGGCCCATTTGATGAACCGGAAAATGTTGGCAAAGCCCTTAAGAAAATGCCGGGGATTGCTGGCTTTTATGGGGCGTCAAGCGCAGAACGCCTGCCCGTCGAAAAAGCAATTAAGTCACAGGTGGAATCTTTTAAGCACCTACAAATTGTTCCAAAGCCCTAAAAGTACATATTTTTTTTTTAAGGAGAATCATGGTATGAAAATCTGTATGCACAACTGGATGCGACCTGAACCCGTCGAGGTGACAATTGCCCGTCTTGCCAAATATGGCTATGACGGGATCCAAATCATGGGTGAGCCGCGCAAATATGACGTTAAAGAAGTGAATGGCTATCTGAAAAAATATAAAATCACTTGTATGGGGTCGGTCAGCATCATGCTGGCAGGCCGCGACCTAATTCACCAAGACCCCTACTATCGGGAAATGTCGGCTGCCTATTGCAAAGAAATCATCACGATGATCGAGCAGTTGGGGGGAACGATTCTAACCCTCGTCCCCAACGAAGTAGGCCGTGTCACCCCCCGCGCCGACCCCGATACCGAATGGGGCTGGTGTGTGGAAAAAGTGCAGGAACTGGCCGATTTTGCCAAGCCCAAAGGCGTGCATATCGCGCTAGAACCACTCAATCGCTTTGAAACCAACTTCCTCAATCGTCATGACCAAGCCCTCAAGCTGGCGGAAGATGTGGGCCGCTCCAATGTTGGGGTTTGCCTCGATGCCTTCCATATTAACATTGAAGAAGCCGACCCCATGCAAGCGATTTTGAATGTAGGCAAGGCGGGCAAACTGCTCGACTTCCATGTGGCTGACAACAACCGCCGTCCCCCCGGTGAAGGCAACTATAACTGGAAGCTGGTCATTGATACCCTCAAAAAAGCGGGCTATGACGGCTACCTGACCAGTGAATTTGTTGTGCCGTTTGATCGCTCGCCATTGGCCCACAAAGACGAAGATTCTGGCACTTCCGCCTCGGCTGAAGAATTGAAATTCATCCGCGATCATGGCAGTGACTTGATGAGTGACGCCGCCTATTCACGCCATGTCGAAAATACCATCAAGCATCTACGGGCTGCGGGGGCGTAATCGTCATTATGGCAACCGTCCTCCTCATTGGAACCCTAGATACCAAAGGCCCAGAAACGGCCTATTTGCGTGACCGTGTGCGTGAATTAGGCTGTGACACGTTGGTTTTGGATTCGGGCATCTTAGGGGAGGCGGTTGGCATGGATGCCGATTTCACTCGGCAGCAGGTGGCTATCGCCGCTGGATCAACCATTGATGCCCTGCGAAACGCGGGGACTCGTGGCAAAGCCGTTGAAGAAATGCTGAAGGGTGTTCGCAAAATCGCGCTTGACCTGTTTGCGGAGGGCAAAATTCATGGGGTGGCTTCGTTGGGTGGCGCAGAAGGGGCTGTCCTAGCGGCCTCGGCGATGAAAGTGCTACCTATTGGCTTCCCCAAGCTGATTGTCTCCCCGCTGGCCTCGGGTCATCGCAAATTCGCGCCATTTGTTGGCACTAAAGATGTGATGGTCATGCATTCAGTAGTGGACATTTTGGGTCTCAATTCGGTCAGTCGCGCTGTTTTTGATAACGCCGCTGGAGCGATTTCAGGGATGGCCCGCGCTTATGAACTGCGCCAATCCAACCCCGAAAAATCCGATGGACACTCATCCATTGCTGCTACTATGCTCGGCAACACCACCCGCCCCTTGATGCACATCAAGCCCGCTATTGAAGCCAAGCATTTCGATTTTGTGATCTTTCATGCCAATGGCGTCGGCGGCCCTGCTATGGAGGAACTCATTGCTCGTAATACCTTCGCGGCCATCTTGGACTACACCCTCAGCGAAATCGCCGGATTTGTGGCAGGTGGATTCCACAATGGCGGGCCGGGACGTTTGGAAGCCGCTGGCAAAGCCGGGATACCGCAACTGATTGTCCCCGGTTGCCTTGATTTCATCGTATTTGGGGCCAAGCACGAAATCCCAGAGAGCTTGCGGGATCGCCCCATGTATTATCACAATCCCGAATTCACCCTTGTACGCCTGACCCGCGAGGAACAATTACAGGCGACCCGGCTGGTCGTCGAGAAATTAAACAAAGCAACTGGCCCAGTGTCCGTCGTGGTGCCACTGGGTGGGGGGTCGGTGATGGATATTCAGGGCGGCGCTTTTTGGGACCCTGACCTTAATGAACAATGCCGCACTATTTTGCGACAGGGATTGAACAAACACATTCAGTATCGTGAGGTCGAAGGCCATATCAATGACAACAGCTTTGCCGATGTGGTATTGGCAGAACTAGTCACATTGATGGGTCTCGCGTAAGTTGCCTTTGGAGGAATTTTATGGCTCGTAAAACCAAAGATTTGAAATTTCCCTCCTTCTGTTTAGGAGATTTGACCTATGTGGACATCCAAGAATATCTGAAACTTTCGGATACCATCTTGATTCCACATGCCAGCTTGGAACAGCATGGCCCGCATTTGCCTCTGTATACCGACACCATCACCTCCACCGAAGTCGCATCCCGCGCCGGGGAGGAGGCAGGGATTTTGTATACTCCGACTCTGTGGTTGGGATATTCGCCCCAGCACATGCGTGCGCCGGGATTTGGAGCAGGTACGATTACTCTGCGTTCCAATACCCTGCTCAATGTCATTTATGATATTGGGCGCAGCCTGATACATCACGGTTTCAATCGCCTGATTTTTGTGAATGGGCATGGCTCGAATGTCAAAGTCATTGACCCCGTACTGCGCCGCCTGCGATATGAAACGGGTGCGTTGATTGGCTTCTACAAACCCTATGCCGAACGCTACATTGGTATGTTGAAGGATGTCTTGGAAGGCACTCCCGAACAAACCCCCGGATGGCACGCGGGCGAACTTGAAACCGCCCAAGTCTTGGCCCACAACCCCAACATCGTCCGTATGGATCGGGCAGCGGTGGATAAAGCCCATGCTCCCAAGTGGCTTGGCCCGGCATGGGTGAAGAAAGACGGAATGCCGGACGCCGAATTTCAAGGCTATCAATACTTCAACTTCCCATTTGACCACGAGGAATTTACCGATTCCGGCGTGATGGGTGTGCCCTCAATGGGGACGGCGGAAAAAGGTGAAATCGCGTTTTCGCGCTTTGCCAAACACCTGATTGACGCTGTTGAAGAACTCGAAAAAGTCGAAGTACACGTACATAACCGCGATTGGACAGTGGATAAAGCATGGCAGCCAAGCTGATTGAAAAACTGACCGCGATTGTTGGTGCGGCGAATGTCATTCTAGAGCCAGAAGCGCGGCGTCAGTATGCCAATGACCAATACTGGTACGCGATAGCAGCAGCAGCAGCAGGTCAACCCCTCAGTCGTCCTGATGTCGCCGTGAAACCGACCACACCTGAACAGGTGGCCCAAATCGTGCGGGTCGCCAATGATCTCGGCGTGCCGATTACGCCTTGGGGTGGTGGGAGCGGCGTTCAGGGGGCGGCTAACGCAGATCGCGGCGGGATCGTGCTTGATTTGCGGGCGATGAACCGTATCCGCGAGATTGACCTCAAATCGCTGCTATGTGTGGTGGATGCGGGGATGACCTGTCGTGACTTTGAAGCCGAATTGAACCAACACGGCCTCTCCTTTACCCATTATCCGGCCTCAACCGAATGGGCTACCATTGGCGGCTCAATTGCAGCACGAGGGTCGGGTGTGCTGTCCACTAAATATGGCAAAATCGAAGACCATGTGTTAAGTGTCGAATTTGTCACACCGACGGGCGAACTGATTACCACTCCTTCCGTCCCACGTCATGCCGCTGGCCCGGAATTGACTCAGTTGTTAATTGGCTCGGAAGGCACACTTGGTATCGTCACAGCGGCCAGTGTCAAACTCCGTGCCTTGCCGAAAAAGCGGGTCTTTGGCGCATTCGCCTTCGAGAATATCAGCGAGGGCATCGAGGCAGGTCGCCGCATCATGGTGAGTGGATTGCGCCCCCCTGTCATGCGCTTGTATGACCATCATGCCGCTTCGCACAGCCTTGCCCGCGCCGTTGAAATTGAATTGACCGCCCCGACAATGGTGCTGATGTTTGATGGCGAATATCCCGAATTGGTTGAGCTTGAAGCCAAAATCGCGTTCGATATTTGCCGCGAATGTCAAGCCAAAGCCCTTTCCTCCAAGATTGCAGAGACGTGGTGGGAACGCCGTTATGTGTTCTACTACCCACCCTATGCCCCTGAATTACCAAGCATCTGGGGTACGGTAGATGTCGTTTCTGATTTTAAGGTGATTGAAGCCGTCTATCATGCTACTACCGAGGCGATGCGTGCCGCCTGCCCACCCGAATTCGGTCTGCAACTCACTACCCACCTCTCGCATTGGTATGAGTGGGGTTCAATGGTTTATGCCCGCATGAAAATCCCCAAAGGGCCAGAGAACCTTGCCGAAGCTAAAGCCCTGCATGACCAAGTGTTTTATGCCGGAGTTGAAGCCTCCATGAAGGCTGGGGCGGTTTTGAATGACCATCATGGCGTTGGTTTGCGGCTTGCCCCCTATATGAAGGCGCAATATGGTGAGGGGATGCTGGCTCTTTCGCGGATCAAGAAAGGGCTTGATCCCAACAATATCTTGTGTCCGGGCAAGCTGGAACTTATGCCGGAGTTGGTGTAGCCATGAAAGTCCGTTTGCAACACGTCAGTATTCCACGACCGCCGGGGAGCGAAAATCTAACCCGTGCATTTTACGGGGAATTGCTAGGGCTGGAAGAAATTCCAGTTCCCACCACCATCCGGCAGTTTGATCTAATCTGGTTCGCGTTAGGGCCAGAGACCGAACTGCATGTGTTTGCGGAAGAAACCTTTTCAGACCAGTCAGGGCGACATTTTTGTTTGGTAGTCGAAGATTTAGATGGATTGAAGCACAAACTGGTTGAAGCGGGGATTGAAACTTGGGAGCCAACCACCATTCAGGGTCGCCCTCGATTTTTTTGCCGCGATCCTTTCCGCAACATTATCGAATTCACGACCATTGAGGCCGACTACAAGTCATTTGAATTTGAAGAGTAAAATAGTATCCAAATATTCAATCTATCTGCACGTTAGGTAAAGCCTCATGGTCCATACAAGACCTATTCGTACCGCCGATCAAGCGCTAGTACGCGAAATCAATCTCTCGCTGGTGATGAAACATTTGCACGAACACGCCCCTGTGTCACGTGCCAATTTAGCTGAACTCATTGGCCTCAACAAATCTACCGTTTCGAGCCTTGTTACTGAACTGACTGAACACAATTTTGTAAGCGAAATTGGCATTGATAACACCGGGATTGGGCGACCTTCGCGGTTACTGACACTCAATCCACAAGGCGGGTTTATCGTCAGTGCCCAACTCAACGTGGACTCGATCTCGGTGATTTGCACCAACTTCGCTGCTGATGTACTGTGGTTGGCCCATGAAAACTTTAAACCCCAGTCGCCTCAGCAAAACATCCTTGAACAACTCACGGCCTTGCTGCGCCAAGCCATTCAGATGGGTCAGACCCTCCAACCCAACAAACCCCGTCTATTAGGACTGGCATTAGGGCTGCCGGGGCTGGTAGATCAAACCAACGGGACGCTTTTGTTTGCTCCAAATCTCGGTTGGCGTGATGTGCCAGTCGCCCAAGTCCTCACCAATGCGCTTGGACATCATTTGGCTGACCTCATATTTGTCGAAAACGAAGCGAACATGGCGGCACTGGGCGAATATTTTTTTGGCGCGGCGCAGGGGTTTCATCAAGTCTTATATCTGAGCGCCATTGGCGAAGGGCTTGGGGGCGCTTTTGTGAACAACGGGCAGTTGTTCCGGGGCAAAAGTGGCTTTGCTGGTGAGTTCGGTCATATGACGATGGATGCCAATGGCGAATTGTGCCGCTGTGGAAATCGAGGTTGTTGGGAGACCCAAGTCAGCCAAACTGCGATTTTTCGGCATGTCCGACAGGCCATTGAAGCAGGCCAATCCAGCCTGTTGGACGAGGCCCTTCAAAACGACACCCTGACCATTCCAATGGTGGTCGAGACCGCCGCAGAAGGCGATCAGGTCGCATTACAAGCATGGGAACAGGTCGGCCATAAACTCGGCATAGGCATTGCTGCACTGGTCAATGCCTACAATCCCGACCTTGTGGTGCTGGGGGGGATGCTCAGTTCAGGCAGTCCATTTATGCTGCCAGCCATTGGTGCCGAACTCCATCAACGGGCCTTACGCTGGACAGCCGATGCCACCGAAATTCGCGTTGCCAAACACGGTGCGGATGCCTGTGAAATGGGCGGAGTAGCGATGGTAACGCAGTCGGTTTTGATTCACCCCGAACGTTTTCTGGGCTGATTAACTAAATGGGAGACTTATATGCATATTGTGGATTTAACGGTAACGATTGGCCCGGATACGCTGAGTCCGCCCTCGGTCAACAAACGCCTAACCCTTACCTCGAATTATCGTGGGCCGGGGTTCTGGCGAGCCTCATCAGTAGATATGGTACTGCATACGGGTTCGCATGTGGATTTCTCGCTGCATGTCCAAGAAGGGGGTGAAACCGCTGCCGATGTTGTACTAGATCGTATCTGCGGCGAAGCACTCGTACTCGATATGACCCATCTTGGGCCAGATATGCCCATCACCGTTAAAGATGTCAAAGCCCGCGCCAACGACATCCGCCCCGGCGATATTATTCTGGTGAGAACGGACTGGACAGAAAAAATGTGGGGCAACTTCCCCGACTACTATCTTCACTCGCCCTATTGCAGCCCTGAAGCAGTGGAATATCTTGTCCTAGAGCGCAAAGTCAAGGCGGTAGGTTTCGATTGTTTTAGTGAATATTGTGCCCGCCTGCCCAATTTCACATCCGAGGAATTCATCATTCACAAAATTATTCTCGAAAACGGCGCGATCCTCATGCAGCAGATGACCAACCTATCCAAGCTGCCCGTGAATCGGCATTTTCAGTTTTTTGCCCCTTGCATCAAGATGGTCGGGGCCGAAGGATCACCTGCCCGTTTTTTTGCCCTACTTGATGAATAGACGCGATCTACCGAGCTAGGGGTCGCAGTTTTCTCAACAAAAATAATCGTTTTTTGGAGGTGCTATGAATGCAGATTTGTTTATCCCTCGTTCACTTGATGAAGCATTGAGTGTGGTTCAAACGCATGGTGCTGGTCTGCTCGTGATGGGGGGCGGCACGATGATGATGGCACACATCAATGAAGGCATCTTTTTTCCCCAAAAGGTGATGAGCCTTGCCCGCGCCGGGTTGTCCGGGGTCTATCGCAATGGTCACACCCAAATTGGCGCAACCACCCATCTGACCGACGTTAGCCAAATTGCCGATTACCCGATTTTAGCGGAGGCAGCCTTTCAAATCGGCGGCCCGGCCATCCGCAATATGGGTACGATTGGCGGCAACCTCTATATGCCGCAACCTGCGGGCGATTTGGCTGTTCCCCTGTTGGCCTATGATGCCCATGTCGAATTGGCAAGTGCCTCCGCTAGCCGGACAATCTCCCTTGAGGATTTTCTCGCCGAGCCTCGTTCACATCGCGGCGTTCATGAACTGCTCGTGGCCGTCCATTTGCCGGATCCAACGGGATATGCCGCCTATCTCAAATTAGGCCGACGTGAAGCCAATACACCCTCAGTGGTTGCGGTGGGCGTGCGGGTCGTCATGGATAAGCAGGGTCAAATCAGCGATGCCCGGCTTGCGCTCGGTGCAGTTGGGTCATTCGCCTTCCGCGCCAAAAATGCTGAGGCCGCCTTGATTGGGCAGAGCCTGAACACCAAGAGTATTGCGGACGCGGCCCAAATAGCGATGGAAGAATCCAATCCCTTCACCGACGCGCTGGCAACCGCATGGTATCGCCGTCGTATGGTCGGTGTTTTTGTCAAGCGCACCCTCGAACAATTAGCCAAATAGCAGTGGGAGCCTTTTTATGGAATCCATTACAGTCACCTTTAAATTAAACGGCAAGACCACCGCCGTCGCCATCGAACCACTCGAAAGTTTGCGAACGGTCTTGCGTGAACATCTGCATCTCCACGCGACCAAAGCGGGGTGTGGGCAGGGAGGCTGCGGAAGCTGCACGGTTCTGGTCAATGCCGAACCTGTCTTATCATGTCTGATGTTAGCGGCATTGGCGGATGGGCAAGAAATCACCACGTTGGAAGGCATCGGAACAGCCCAGCATATGCACCCTCTTCAAGCGGCATTTTTTGACCGATTCGCGGCCCAATGTGGCTATTGCAGCCCCGGCATGATTATGGCGGCCAAAGCCCTTCTCGATAAAAATCCGCACCCCACCCGTGCCGAAATTGCCGAAGCCCTCGCCGGAAATCTTTGCCGGTGCACAGGTTACGTCGCCATTCTTGATGCCATTGAAGACGTAGTTACCCAAATGCAGGAGGCGTGAGATGGGCGTTAAACAACTAGGTATTGTCGGCCAATCCGTCAAACGGCGCGATGGCATCGGCCATGTTACCGGACAAACCCAATATGTAGATGATGTATTTTATACAGGCATGTTATGGCTCAAGATGGTGCGCAGCCCCATTTCACGCGGCATTATTCATGGGATTGACACCTCCAAAGCCGAAGCCTTCCCCGGTGTGGTCACGGTGGTCACCGCCAAAGATGTTCCCAATAATTGGTACACCATTTTGTGCCTGATTGGGGTCGAACCCAATGATGAACCCGTATTGGCCCACGAAGAAGTCATGTATTTCGGTGAACCTATCTGCGCGATTGTGGCCGAAACCGAGGCCATTGCCGCCGAAGCTGCTGCGCTGGTGAAACTCGATATCGAAGAACTCCCACCCGTGCTGGAGATGGAATTTGCCATCAGTCCCGATGCCCCGGCCATCAAAAAATGGGGTAACAACACCTTTATGTATGACGGCTACAATCATCGCAAACTGCGTTTCGGCGACTTTGAAAAAGCGATCCAGCAGGCCGATTATGTCATTGAAGGCGACTATTCGCTTTCACCCATTGAACATGCCCCGATTGAAACCCACTGCTGCGTGGTCAAGCCCGAACCGGATGGTCGCTTGACGGTGCATAGCAACACGCAGGCCCTCTATTTTACGATGGACAACACCGCCATTATCTTGCAAGTCCCCAGTCAACGTCTGCATATGATCGGCGGGACGGTTGGCGGCGGATTTGGCGGCAAGGTGGATGTTATCACCGAACCCATCACCTGTATCGCCGCGATGAAAACCGGACGACCTGTGAAATGGCGTTGGACACGTGAAGAAGAAATGCGAAAATCCTCAACCCGTGCTGGCGTCAAAATGCACTATACCGACGGCGTGATGAAGGATGGCCGCATTATTGCCCGCAAAGTCCGTTCGTTGGAAGATGCCGGGGCATATCATCGTCATTCCCCCTACGGCGTGCAGAAACACATGGCGAATCTGCCCGGCCCCTATACCATCCCGAATGTTTGGGTAGATGCCTACTGCGTCTATACCAATCGTCAGCCATCCTCCGCCATGCGTGGTTTCGGCGTCACCGAGGCGACCTTTGCGGTGGAGTGTCAGATGGAACGAATCGCTCGCACGATTGGCATGGATTCATGGGAAATCCGCTTGATTAACGCTTATCGTAATGGGCAAATGCGTCCGGTGCAAAAAGTCGTTGAAGACGCGACATTAATCGAAACGATTCAGGCGGCGGCGGAATTGATTGGGCATGAATTGCCTGCCCACCTGAAAGCAATGAGTTCAGATGATTATGCGGGCAAGGGAGGACATCATGGCTAAACATTATGGTCGCGGCATTGCAGCGGTGAATTATCCAACAGGCATGAATTTAGGTGGCGACCCTACCCAAGCCTTGATTTTCTGCCAGCCAACCGGGGGATTTAGTGTCAAACTCGCCAGTACCGATCTAGGGCAGGGTCTAAAAACCGTGATTGCCCAAATCGCGGCAGAAGCCCTCGGCGTACCCTTTGATTCCGTCATCGTAGACACGGGGGATACCGATTCTGCGCCACACTGCATGGGCACTTTCGCCAGTCGTGCCACCCACCGGGTTGGAAACGCCGTCATCATGGCCGCCAACGAAGCACGTAAAGCGTTGATGGACGTAGCCGCCGATGAAATGGAAGCCGCCCCGGAAGATTTGGTGCTGGAAAACGGCGAGATTTATGTCAAAGGTGCCCCAGAGCGTAAAACCAACGTCTTTAATGTCGCACTAGCGGCCCATTTTAAGTATGGCAAAACCATCTCTGGGCGTGGTATCTATCTTAAACAAAAAAGTAGCCTCGACCCCGAAACGGGCGCTTGTGACCCCGATTCCACCGAAGCCCACGCGACAACAGTGGCGGAAGTGGAAGTAGATGACGAAACAGGCGAAGTCAAAGTGCTGCGCCTCGCCAGTGCCTATGAAGTTGGGCGACAGATCAACCCCGAAATGGTGAAAGGGCAGATCGTGAGTGGGGCAGTCATGGGAATGTCGCACGCCCTGATGGAAACGGTCTTCCCCTATTATCCGGCCCTTGACCACCACACCTACAGTTTTGGCGAATATATTATCCCAACCGCACTGGATATTCCCGAAATTGAAAGTGTGGTGTTGGAATACCCTTCATCCAATGGGCCATATGGTGTGAAAGGCGTAGGTGAAATGACCGCTAATTCACCCATCCCGGCGATTGTGAACGCGATTTACGATGCAGTGGGCGTGTGGGTCACGGATTTGCCCGTCACCCCCGAAAAAGTGCTGCGTGCGCTTGAAGAAAAAGCATTAGAAGCAAACTAAGGAGACCCCATGATTAAGCTAATTTCCCTGATGAAACGCAAAGAAGGCATGACCCGTGAGGAATTTGCGAAATGGGCCGTCGAGGAACATTCGCCAATTGGCAAACGTTTCCCCGGCATCCGCAAATATCACATCAGCGTACTGCGGGCTGACCAGCCGGAAACCGAATTTGATGGGGTATTTGAACTGTGGTTTGACAGCATTGAGGCGTTGGATGCTGCCCTTGCCTCACCCGTCGGAATCGAAGCCCGTGAAGACGCAATGGCCCATGCATCTAAACGCATTCATCTGCGTACCGAAGAAAACTTCATCGTCTAGTAACCCAAAAGGACACTGACCGAAATCAGTGTCCTTTTCATTTTCGATACATGCGCCACCCTCTAGTGAACGGGTTTGTGATGCTCGATATTACGCTGCACTTCAATATTGCGATGTTTCTGCCAGCGGTCAATCACCATGCCAAGCGCAATGAGCAATATGACCGGAACTCCAACCCGCAGCAAAAATAGAGCGACGACGCTAAGGGTTAACAATACGCTTTCCATGGTGGGCCTCCTTGAGTTTTAACCGAGTGGTTTATTGAACTCGGTGAAATGTCGGGTTGTTTGTTGATTACAGCATATCGAAACTCTTAGACTCATTGAATTAGGGAATAACATCATTTAAAAATGGGGCAAACACCCCATGCCAACCCCACCATTCACCCTATACAATTATTTTTAGACTGGACCCCCAACCATGCTTCTTTGAAAGAGCCATCATGTCCACTGATTTTTGGGACGAAGCCTTCATCGCCATTTACTTCCTCTATGGATTAGCTTTTTATTCATTAGGATTGGCGTTATTGGTGGAGTCGGGGCGGGCCTCAGAGTTAGGGTTTGCCCATTCCATGCGTTTACTGGCAGGCTTTGGTCTGCTGCATGGCGTCCATGAGTGGATTGATATGCTGGAGCAGGTGAACCAAGAATTACATCATCACCCGCTTCCAGATTGGCTTTTGTGGCTGCGATTGGTCATTCTGGTAACTTCTTTCCTCGCTTTACTTGCCTTTGGTGAACATCTCCTCATTCGTGAACGCACAGGTAATGCTCCTACATGGCGGTTAACCGTCCTCGCAGTTGGGTGGTATACCGCCTCTTGTATTATGGTGCGTATTCTTTTCGACTTGGATGACAAAGAGTGGCTGCTGGCCGCCGATGTATTATCCCGATATGTGCTTGGCATCCCCGGCGCACTATTTGCGGCATGGGCCTTGCTGCATCAACGTAAGCCTTTTCGAGAACGGGGTATGGGCAAGTTCGTCCGCGATCTGAACATTGCGGCAGTGGCCCTTGCGGTGTATGGCGGGGCGGGCCAAATTTTCCCGGCCAAAAGCGAAATTTTCCCAGCGAATACGATCAACAGTGAGTTTTTCCTAGATACCTTTGGTTTTCCCATCCAATTGTTCCGGGCAGGCACGGCAATTATCGTGGCAGTTGCCATGATGCAGGTCTTACGTGCCCTTGAATTTGAAAATCAGCAGCGCCTTACCACCATTGAAAATGAAAAGATGGAAAATGAGCGCCAGAGCCGTGAAGCCCTTGCCAAACTGAACGCCGAATTACAAAAAGCCAACGAAGAAACATCACGTTTGTTGCAAGAAGTCCAACGGCGTGACGCCGTGCGCGGGGAACTACTCCATCACATTACGGCGGCCCAAGAATCCGAACGTAAACGCATCGCCCGTGAACTACATGATGAAACGGGACAAGCCTTAACTGGGCTGGCACTCGGCCTCAAAGGGCTGGTCTCAATGGTCGAGACCAAACCCGATCTCGCCAAGCGCCGCATCGGGGATATGGGCGAGATGGCAACCACTGCGCTGGGGGAACTGCGCCACCTGATTAATGATCTGCGACCCCCTCAATTGGACGATATGGGACTCATGGCAGCATTGCGGTGGATGGTCGAACGCTCCAATGAACGCGGCCTGTTCCAGACTGAATTAAAGATTAGTGGCGAACCAATTACCCTGCCCTCGGAAGTAGAAACGACCCTGTTCCGCATCGGGCAAGAAGCGATCACCAATGTTTCCAAACACGCCCACGCGAAACATGTTACTATTTCACTAGATTATGCCGATGGGCCATCGTTAGCCATCTGTGATGATGGGGTGGGTTTTGACCCAGCCGCCATGCTTGAACCAGCCAATTTACGGGCTTCATGGGGATTAATCGGGATGCAGGAGCGCGTAAGTTTAATTAATGCCTCTTTGGAAATCGAGTCGGAGCCACATCAAGGAACACGCTTAACCGTCCGCCTAAATCGTGAGTAGAAGTTTGAGGCGCATCATGACAATCCGAATCGTTATCGTAGATGACCACAGTGTAGTTCGTGCCGGTATGCGAATGCTGTTAGAAAGTGACCCCGAACTAGAAATTGTGGGCGAAGGTGAAAATGGGCAGCAAGGACTACAACTTGCCCATGAGTTTAAACCCGATGTTATGGTTATGGATGTTACCATGCCCGAAATGGACGGGGTTGAAGCCACCCGCCGTATTAAACAAGAAATCCCCCAAGTAGCCGTCCTTGCCGTAACAATTCATGAAGGGGCGGATTATTTTTTCCGCATGTTGCAGGCCGGGGCATCCGGTTATGTCCCCAAACGAGCCGCCCCAGATGATTTGCTGCACGCCATTCATGTCGTCGCCAAAGGCGATGTATTTTTGGAACCCCGTATCGCCAAAGAATTGGTTTTCGATTATGTCAGTCGTGTGCGGCAAGGCGTGGCCCAAGAAAGTTATGACGGCCTCACCGAACGGGAACGCGAAGTATTGGCCCTGATAGCCGAAGATGAAACCAATCAGGCCATTGCCAACCGCCTCAATATCTCGGTCAAAACGGTGGAGCGCCACCGCGAAAATATTATGCAAAAACTGAACTTACATACCCGCACCGAATTGGTGAAATATGCCATTCGCAAGGGCATCATTTCGTTAGAGGAGGATTGAGATCGCATCAGTGATAAACCTCACTTCGAATGATGACAAGACTGCTTGTAGGAGCATGTGGCACACCCTAAAATAGAATCAAGAAAAAGTTAATTTATCGAGGGGATATTAACCTTTAACTGGCTGCATAGCTTTAGTCATATCAGCCTTGCAATCGCCCTCATAGACGCCAAACAACGACACAGCGGTTAGAGGACTTTAATTGAATAGAAAAGCAAAGGGCGACTGCGAGGATGGGCACTCTCGTGAAGTTGCCCTTTTGTCTTCAATGGAGAGGCTACCCTTGGTACGAAAAGCACTCAGTCTCACAGTAGTTGTAATAGGGTTTGGCCTTGTGTTGATTGGATTGGCGTCGTTCTTCATGGAATCATCGCCCATTCACGCGCAAGATAATGGCGAACCAGAGTATGTGGGGGCAGGCGAATGTAGCGACTGTCACCGCGATTATAGTCAAAGTCACAAGGAATCCCGTCATGCCCGTGCTTTAATCGAGGCCGATGACGAAGATTTCCCAATTCTTGCCGATTTTTCGAAAGGCGACGATCTGCGCCAAGTAACGTTCCCCGGCGCGTCGGAAGCTCGTGCTTTTACGCTTGAGGATATTGTTTATGCTGTCGGCTCAGGCCGCTATGTGCAGCGCTATCTTTATGCAACAGGTGAGGATGAATATCAGGTACTGCCTGCGGAATGGAACGTGCAAACGCAGGAATGGCAGGCCCTAACGCTTGCCGAAACTTGGCCTGATCCCGCCTATGATTGGAATCAGAATTGTGCCGGATGCCACACCACCGGTTTTGAGCTAGACAAAGGCGAATGGGAAGATGAAGGCGTGCAATGCGAAGCCTGTCATGGCCCCGGTTTGGCCCATGTCGAAGCCGCCGATGATGCGGGTTCGCGCCCCAGTGAAGAAGAACTTCAGGTTGTGCGCGACGCGATTGTCGTCAGTCCCGATGCCCAAATCTGTGGACGTTGTCACAGTCAAGGCACCGAAGTCGCCAACGGCTTGCCCTATGCAGCAAGTTACCTCCCCGGAGACACACTCGTACAGGACGGTGTCTTTACCCTCACTCCTCCCGAAGATCATGCAACATGGTGGGTCTCCGGTCACGGCAAACAGCCCAACATGCAGTTCAATGAGTGGTTCAATTCAGCCCATGCCAATTCGCTGACCAACCTCAAAGCCAGTGAAATTGCCGAAGATAGCTGTTTGGAATGCCATAGTGTAGATTACCGCCAGCGCCAAGCGCTTATCGCCAAATATGAATCGGGTGAAATTGAAGGCACACCACCCGAACCCATCACGATAGAATCCGCACAATATGGTATCACCTGTAGTACCTGTCATGTGACGCACAGCGATACACCACCGACGGATTATCTACTGACCAAAGAACCCTATGCCCTATGTGTAGAGTGTCACAGCAATAGTCGGTCTGGCAGCGTTCATTATCCGGTACAGGAAATGTACGAAGGCGACGCAATTGTTGCTGGGCTTGAGGGGATCCCCTCCGGACACTTTACCGCCGAAAATGGCCCTGACTGCCTGACCTGTCATATGCCATCGGTGCCAGTCGAATCTGCGACCCGCTATAGCCATACCCTAAGTCCGGTAGCGCCGGGAGATGCCGAAGAAGGACAACCCGATAGCTGCACGAATTGTCATACGGACTTAGAAAAAGATTACGCCCAAAACTTCATTCAAGATACGCAGGAGGGCATCCATCAACGTCTCTTGAATATCGAAACCGTCTATGCCCAAGTTGCTGAACCTGAGCCTTGGATTCGCACCATCCTTGACTTTATCGGTCAAGACGGCAGCCTCGGTATCCACAATTTTGCTTACACCGACGCCTTGCTCGATAAAGCTGAAATCACCCTCGGTGTGGTACAAGATGTCAGTATAGACACCTTCTCACCGGGTGAAGTGGCTGACCCTGCCGAATGTGCGGAATGTCATCGTGATGAGCATCGCCAATGGCAAACCTCACCTCACGCCAATGCTTCTTTGAGCGAGACGTTCTTAGACGATTATGCCGAAAACGGACGCCCCACCTATTGTATGCGTTGCCACGCCTCCGGTTATGATTCCCAGACGCAGCAATATGTGTTCGAAGGTGTGACCTGTACCAGTTGCCACACTTTGCCAGAAGGTGGAGCCGAACACCCACCCTCACCGATTGCCATTGCCGACGAATCGTCCACATGCGGTAGCTGCCACAGTGGTGCTCATGCCCCGTCCTACGATGAATGGTTACTCAGTACACACAGTAGCGCCGGCATTGACTGTGTAGACTGCCATACCCCCCACAACAACGGCCTAATCTTAGACGACATCAACACGACATGCAGCGGCTGTCACCAAGAAGCCTTGATTGATGAAGTCCATATGGCCGACGATATGACCTGTGTAGATTGTCATATGTCACAGCGCAACCAACGCAGTGGCGTTGTAGAAGTGACCCGCAACCATACAATGGGGATTGACCCCGGTGTTTGCTCAAATTGTCATGGCAACACCCACCTGTTAAGTGTTCGGGACTCGCGCCAATCGCCCGAAGAAGCCAGTGAAGTCGAAGACCTGCAAGCCGATGTCAAAGAGCTAGAAGAAACCTCCGATCAGAATCTCTATTCGGGGGTCATCGGCGGCGCAATCGGCATGTTAATCCTGCTGTTTATGGTCTTCGCCGTGATCCGTTTCGGGAGGATACGATGAGTACCCCCACCCGCACTCGTGAAATGACCCGCCGTGAGTTTATCCTGCTCGCGGCGGGCATGGGCATCAGCCTGTTTGGGGCTGACCGACTCTATAAATGGTTCGTGGCGCATGAAGACCCGCTTGGTGAGGCGGCCCACAGCGAAATCAACAAAAACGGCCCCTATTGGGCAATGGTGATTGATCTGCAAACGTGTATTGGCTGTCGGCGCTGCGTTTATGCTTGCCAAGCGACCAACGACACCGCCAACGGTCATCTGTGGAATATCTTACTTGAAGACGAAGACACCTTCGCCAAACCCGTCTTTATCACCCGCCCCTGTATGCACTGCGAACATGCCCCGTGTGTCGAGGTCTGTCCGGTACAAGCCACCTTCCACCGCGAAGATGGCCTTGTCGCAATGGACTATGACCGCTGCATTGGCTGTCGCTACTGTATGGTCGCGTGTCCCTATGGCGTGCGTGTCTTCAATTGGGAAGAAAACGACGGGGAAAATCCCCAAGTGCCAACATGGGGCGAACCCGAAGTGCCGCGCCGTCCGCGCGGGGTTGTCGAAAAATGCACCTTCTGTGCTCATCGCTTGGACAAAGCCGAAGAGCGAGGCCTAATACCCGGCAAAGACCCGGCAGCAACCCCGGCCTGCTGTGTGATCTGCCCCACCGAAGCCCGTGTTTTCGGCGACCTGCGTGATCCCAGTAGTCCAGCTTCGCTTAAATTGGCTGGCCGACAGTCGGTGGTACTACGTTCCGATCTTGGAACAAATCCGCGAGTTTTCTATCTGCTGCCCAATGAGCAGGCCTAACGAAAGGAGCCTCAACGATGACCGCTAAGAAAAATCGGCTTCAGTCTATCGGGGCAAAGGCACGCGCCGTACCACTGTTTTGGTGGTGGGTGGCCTTCCTGCTTATCCCCATCACATTTGGTTTGGTATCAGGCCTATGGGTGTTTTACAAAGGCCTCGGAGTCACCAACCTAACCGATGGTGCGCCGTGGGGTCTATGGATTGTGCTTGACCTATCCTGCATCGGCTTGGCTGCTGGAGCCTTCTCGCTCTCTGCCATGACCTACCTGCTAGGACGCAAAGAATACCAACCCCTTGCGCGGATCGCCGTGTTTATCGGGTTACTGGGCTATAGTGGTGCTCTGATGTGTCTGATTTTGGACATCGGACGACCTGACCGTTTCTGGCACGGATGGGTCTACTGGAACATCCACTCCATGCTGTGGGAAGTAACGATGTGCATCACACTCTACTTCTCAGTGCTTGCGCTGGAAGTCTTCCCGATGGTCGTGGAACTGCCCTTGTTTAATCGGTTTAAACGTTTACAGCATTTCGGTCATAGTGTCCATCACTTCGCGCCTGTACTGGCAGTCATTGGTATGTGCCTCTCCCTACTGCATCAATCCAGCCTCGGCGGAACGTATGGGGTTGTGGTCGGGCGTGCCTCGCTGTTCCGTGCCACTATGCCCCTGTTGTTCATCGTCTCAGCCGTAGCGAGTGGGATGGCGTTCTCCGTTCATATGACCCTGATTGTGCAGTGGTTGAAGAAACGCACGCTTGTCCCCCTGTCTGTATTGTTCGAAGTGGGACAAATGGCGGGTGCGATTCTGTTGGTCTACTTGTATATGCGTTTTTGGGACACCACCGTTGGGAATTATGGCTATTCACCGGGACGCACCGAAGCCTTTACGTCGTTGATGTCGGGGTCGTTTGCCATTTCGTTTTGGTCATGGGAGATCATCTTGGGCGGCTTGCTGGCGGCCTATCTGCTGATTCGCGCCCGTCAAGCCCAAAGTGTCGCCATGCTACTGATCGGCAGCGGCCTAACGATGGGGGGACTAGTCGCAAATCGGCTGCATACGACCTTACTAGCCTTTACCGAGCCTTTGACCGAATCTCCAGCGGTTACTAGCCCATTGGTGTCGCATTATTTCCCAGCATGGACAGAAATCGGGACAGGTATCGGCATTGTGGCGGGCCTAACGCTGATTTTCTCGCTGGGGATGCGTTACTTGCCTGCCTATCAAGGCGAACCCGTTGAAATCCCAGAGGAAGCAGTTGCCCCAACAGTATCGGCTGTCCCTGTTCCAGCGGGTGATTAAACATGAATATTGGGGAGTACCGCAGAAATGCTCTCAAAAGCATGACGGGTGGTACTCCTCGTTTAACCCCACATAAATTATTGTAGAGGTAGTAGATTATTGAATTTTAAAAAGGGTTGTTGAGCTAGAACCAATTTTCACATTTTACACTGTCATCGTCGTCATCATTGTTTGAATCAAAGGATGGTGTGGATGACTTTGAACACCAACAGCAGTACCAAATATGTTTTAGAGAGTACCGATTTTCAGCAGTTGATTGATGTACTTGTGGGTATAGGCTATCGGGTGATCGGCCCAACCTTTGACCACAACGCCGTAATTTACGACGACATCACTGCCGTAACCGATCTTCCCATTGGTTGGACAGATGAACAAGATGCCGCGACCTATCGCCTGAGCCGTCGCTCGGATGAGGCATTTTTCGGCTATGTCATCGCGCCCCAATCATGGAAAAAATTCCTCTACCCCTCACAAGTCCGACTCTGGCAAGCCGCCCTCAGCAATGGCAGTTTCGAAATCTTGCCAGACTCCGAAAAGCCTGAACCTATGGCCTTTATTGGAGTAAGGTCTTGTGAGCTTCATGCCATTGCCATTCAAGATCGGGTCTTCATCGAAGGGGAATATGTAGACCCCACCTATCACGCCCACCGCGAAAATCTGTTTATAGTCGCCGTCAATTGCGGGCAAGCTGGCGGGACATGCTTCTGTACCTCCGTCAATACTGGCCCCAAAGTAGAGGCGGGATATGATTTGGCGCTTACCGAAGTCATTGACCACGAAACCCATTATTTTGTAGTCGAAGTTGGCACAGAACGCGGTCAGCATGTCTTGGAACAGCTACCCGTTCGCACCGCCGATAAAAGGGAAGCCAAACTACCAAAGACCATTACCGACCAAGCCGCTCATCAAATCAAGCGACATCTCAACACCGACGGGATCAAAGAACTGCTCTATACCAATAGTGAGAACCCCCGCTGGGATGAGATCGCCACGCGATGTTTGACTTGTGCCAACTGCACGATGGTCTGCCCGACCTGTTTCTGCACGACGGTTGAAGACGTGAGCGACCTGACAGGCCAGCAGGCTGAACGGATTCGCAAATGGGATTCGTGCTTTACAATGGATTTTTCGTACATTCATGGTGGGAGTGTCCGCTATACATCAAAGTCTCGCTATCGCCAGTGGATGACCCATAAATTAGCAACATGGATAGATCAATTTGGCACGCTCGGCTGTGTTGGATGCGGACGCTGCATTACATGGTGTCCAGTAGGCATTGACATCACCGCCGAACTTGAAGCCATTCGTCAAACCAAAGCCAAAGGCGAGACTATCAAAGAGGGTAGCGATGAGAACATTGGATGAGCTTTTACATGAGCATGAATTCTTCAAAGGGTTTAAGCCAGAGCATTTGGAACTGATGGCGGGTTGTGCCACGAATGTCATCTTTGAAGCAGGCGAGTATATTTTCCGCGAAGGCGAAAATGCCGATGTCTTTTACGTCATTCGGCACGGCCATGTTGCCCTTGAAATTCATGACCCCCGACGCGGCCCCATAGCGATTGACACCTTGCAGGAAAATGATGTCCTTGGCTGGTCGTGGTTGTTCGCGCCCTACCACTGGCACTTTGATGCAAAAGCCATCAAGCTCACCCGCGCCGTAGCGATGGATGGGAAATGCCTACGTACCAAATGCGAGAACGATCATACCCTCGGTTACTTGATGATGCAGCGGTTTGCAACAGTCTTGGCAGACCGTCTACAACAAACCCGACTACAGGTGCTAAAACTCTATGATTAATCTGACACCTCAATTGACAACCCAGCAACTCACTGACCCAATGCAACCGGAGCCGTTTCGTGTGAAGCGGGTCATGAAAGAATCCTATGACACCTTTACCTTAGAGATGGAACCCGTCAATTCCGAACGGCTGTTTACCTTCGCCCCCGGACAGTTCAATATGCTCTATATCTTTGGCGTGGGCGAAATCCCGATTTCAATCAGCGGCGATCCCAATCAGCCCGCCATGCTTGTCCATACCACCCGTATTGTCGGGGCAGTCACTAAAGCGATGAGCAAACTGAAAACCGGCGATGTCTTAGGCGTGCGCGGCCCATTTGGAACCGGTTGGCCCGTGAGTGCGGCCAAGGGCTGCGATGTTGTACTTGTCGCAGGTGGGATTGGGCTTGCCCCCCTCCGCCCGGTGCTTTACCAGATGTTGGCTCACCGGGATCGCTATGGCAAAGTCGTTTTGCTCTATGGCTGCCGTAGCCCCGAAGATATTCTATTCCGTAAAGAACTCGAAAAATGGCGTGCCCGCTTTGACCTCGAAATCTTTGTCACTGTAGATTATGGAGACAGCGATTGGCACGGTAACGTCGGGGTCGTCACCAAACTCATCCCCAAAGCACCTTTTGACGCGCTCAACACGGTGGCGATGGTCTGTGGCCCCGAAGTCATGATGCGTTTTACCGCGATTGAGTTACAAAAACGCGGGGTACAGGGTGAAGCGATTGCCCTTTCGATGGAACGTAATATGAAATGCGCCATCGGCCTGTGTGGGCACTGTCAGTTCGGGCCGACCTTCATCTGTAAAGATGGGCCGGTGTTTACCTATCCCCAGCTTCAAAGCTGGTTGGCACAGTGGGAGATCTAAAAATGACACACAATAAAAAACCGAAACTGGCAGTCTGGAAATTTGCCTCATGCGATGGTTGCCAATTGAGCATCCTCGATTGTGAAGATGAACTACTGGCCGTTGCTGGCGCAGTCGAAATTGCCTATTTCCCCGAAGCCACTCGTTCGACGGTGCGCGGCCCCTATGATATCTCATTGGTCGAAGGCTCGGTTACGACTTATCACGATGCCAAACGAATTCAACAAATCCGCGCCAACTCCAAATTCTTGGTCACGATTGGGGCGTGTGCCACCTCTGGTGGAATCCAAGCCCTGCGCAATTTCAAGGAGGTGGATGAATTTATCCGCATCGTCTATGCCCGGCCCTCGTATATCGAGACGCTAGAACGTTCCACGCCGATTAGCGAACATGTCTTTGTAGATTTTGAACTGCGCGGTTGCCCCATCAATAAATATCAGTTGGTGGAAGTCCTCAGTGCCTATCTGCATGGACGCAAACCCAACACCCCGGCCTACAGCGTGTGTGTAGAATGCAAGCGGCGTGGCACAACCTGTGTCATGGTCGCCAGTGGAACGCCCTGCTTAGGCCCGGTGACTCATGCCGGTTGCGGGGCGCTGTGCCCGGCCTATCATCGCGGGTGTTATGGTTGCTTTGGCCCGATGGAAACCCCCAATACCGCCTCTCTCAGTGCCCAGTGGCAAGAATTAGGCGTGACCGAAGAAGGACTAGTCCGCGCATTCCGAGGATTCAACGCCTATTCCGAAGCCTTCCGAAAGGAGAGTCAAGCACATGAGCACGACGACAATTAAGGTAGACATGCTGGCACGGGTCGAGGGCGAAGGCGGTCTCTATGTCAAAGTCCGCAATGACACGGTACAAGAAGTCAAACTGAAAATCTTCGAACCCCCACGCTTCTTTGAGGCATTTCTGCGGGGTCGTCAATATACCGAAGCACCCGACATCACCGCCCGTATTTGTGGCATTTGTCCGGTGGCCTATCAAATGAGTTCCGTCCATGCAATGGAAGACGCACTCGGCATCAAAGTCGAAGGCCAACTTCGAGAACTGCGGCGTTTGTTATACTGCGGAGAATGGATCGAAAGCCATGTCCTGCATGTGTATATGCTCCACGCGCCGGATTTCTTGGGTTACGCTGACGCCATCCAACTCGCCAAAGATCATCCTGATGCCGTCAAACGCGGTTTGCAGATGAAAAAGATCGGCAATGAGATTGTGACATTGGTAGGGGGCCGCGAAATTCACCCCATCAATGTGCAGGTGGGCGGTTTCTATCGTGTGCCGACTAAACGCGAACTGCTGACGCTTAAGGAAAAACTTGAATGGGCGCACGACGCGGCGATAGAAACCATTTTATGGGTCGCCACCTTGCCCTATCCGGACTTCGAGCAAGATTACGAGTTCGTGGCGCTCCGTCATCCTGATGAATATCCCTATAATGAGGGGCACGTCGTATCTAACAAAGGTATTGACATCCCCGTTCAGAAGTATGAGGAGTTTTTCCGCGAGGAACACGTTGAACATTCAACCGCGCTCCATTCGGTGGTGCGGGGAACGGATAACTACTTTGTTGGCCCGCTGGCCCGCTATAACCTGAATTTTGACCGACTCCCGGCCCATATCCAAAAAATCGCACAGGAGATTGGGTTTGAGCCACCTCAGCGCAATCCCTTTAAGAGCATTATTGTGCGGGCTATCGAAACCCTCTATGCGATTGACGAGGCCCTGCGCATCATTGATCAATATGAGCGTCCGGCCCAACCGTATGTCGAAGGTAAACCGCGTGCCGGGGTTGGCTGTGGTTGTACCGAAGCCCCACGTGGCATCCTGTATCATCGTTATCGGATTGGCAAAGACGGCGCGATTTTGGATGCCAAGATCACCCCGCCCACCTCACAAAATCAGAAGACGATTGAAAAAGACGTGTGGCATTTTGTCGAGACGGCGCTTGATTTGCCCGAAGATCAACTAGTATGGCAATGTGAACAAGCCGTGCGGAACTATGACCCCTGCATTTCTTGTTCCACCCACTATCTAAAACTCGAAATGGATCGGGAATAACTTCATGAAGGTGCTGTGCATTGGGGTTGGTAATGAATTGCGCGGGGATGATGTCGTAGGGCGTCTCGTCGTGCGCCTCCTGCGTTATCAACCCCTGCCAGACACCACATTTATCGAAGCCACTGGCGAGGGTGCAGCTTTAATGGAGGCATGGGCTGGTGCAGACGCCATATTTCTGATTGATGCGGTGTCGGCAGGTCAACCCAGTGGCACGATCTATCGCTTTTTGGCCCACAGCCAACCCCTCCCCGCTCAGTTTTTTTCGTACTCCACCCATGCCTTTAGTGTGGCCGAGGCTGTCGAAATGGCGCGGGTCTTGGGTCAACTTCCGGCCCATTTTGTGATCTATGGCATTGAAGGCGAGAACTTCACAGCAGGTGCATCCATCACCCCATCGGTTGAAAAAGCTGTCCATGAGGTCATCCGCCAAATTTCCGCTGAAATCTACGCTTTACACAGTCCATGAAATCTATCTCTATTTTAGTCAGGTTTTCGACTAAATTGCATGTATTTTCATCAATCAGTATACTAAATTAACCTATGTTTTACTCTCAAAAATTATTAACCTGTATAATGGAGAACAAAGAATGCACAAAAGCGCGATTTTGTTGATTCTAGTCGTCATGGTTGCCAGTTTCGCCTTTTCTCCGTCCTCCCATGTTGCTCAAGCACAGGATTTTAATACATATAACGACGGTACATTTCTGATTGAATATCCTGCTGCATGGCAACCCACTCCCTATGGCGATTTTATACAGCACGGTGCAGTATTTGGGCCATCACCTGTGACAATCCCACAAGATGAGGGTTTCCCACTCTTGTTCGATAATCCTTCACTGGGTCAAGCCTTGTTAAGTGGCCCACTCGCCGGGGTATTGCTTTTACCGTCAGCTTCAGTAGAAAGCAGCCCCCGTGATGTTATGGAAGAATTAATGAACGACAATGATGTAATTAGCACCGAGCGCAGCCGTCCGATTACACTGGGAGGAGTTTCAGGAGTGGAAGTGATCGGGGTAATTGCAGCAGGTGATTACCAATTCGGCGTTCATGCCGTTGCGATTGCCAATGGAACGACGTTCGCGTTATTCGTAGCAGGCGTCTTACAGCCCAATTTTGAAACCTATCGTGCCCAATTTGATCATATGGCCCAATCATTGGCCCTCACCACAACAATTTTTGTCGCACCTCCGGTTGATATGAACGCCAGCGGTCTGACCCCCTTTGAAGGATATGGCTATACCATCGGACGTCCTGCGGCATGGCAGATTTCGACTGTCGAAACGTTTGATGCAGGCTTGGCCGTATTTTGCCCTTCGCCCGTTCAACTGATCAATGACGATTTGGAGATCATCGTTGATGCCTTATATTATTCCGACAACAAGGAAATCAATCCAGCCTTCCTTGCATGTTTGCTAAACGGCCCAGCGGCAGGTGTTTTGACCGTTCCCATTGTGTTTACAGGCGATCCCAACGATGATTATGACGATTACATTGGCCCAGCACGGGGCGCACTCGAAGCACTTATTGTTAGGGGGTATTCGATGGAGAGCATTGAGATAGCCCGAACAATTCAGGTAGGTGGGATTGAGAGTGCAGAGCTTCAGGGAACGGTTGTGATGCCTCTCGAATATGGCGAGGGAACATTTGGTGTGTATATGTTAGCCGTACCTCAAGGGGATTGGCTAATCATCTTTGCTGCCACTGGTCCAATTACCCAGTTCCAAGAGAATTTGTCGCTGTTCAGAAACATGGCCTATTCCCTGACACCAACATCTTTGCCTGACTACACTTCTAATGAAGATATTGAAGGTACTGCTGGCGGCTCTGACCGTGATAGTGATGGGATTATAGACGATCAGGACGCCTGTCCCGATGAAGCAGGTGCGGAATCAGCGCAAGGCTGTCCTGATGCTGATGGCGACGGCGTGAAAGATGCCTATGATGCCTGTCCTGCGGTTGCCAATTATGAACCCGATGGTATTGGCGATCCCTGTAACCCGGATGATAATGTAGCGTCGACGGAAGCCCCCTGAACCAGCGCCCTCGTCCCCCGCCGAAATCTACGCCTTACACAATCCATGAAATCAAAAAGGGCGAGTTTTGGAAAACCCGCCCCTTTGAAATTTGCTTCGATTAGCCGAGATTAAAGGTCTTCTTTAGAAGCCTGACCCTTATCTTTCAGGGCTGCATGAGCCGCCGCCAACCGTGCCACTGGGACGCGGAAGGGGGAGCAGCTTACATAGTTCAGATTGGCGCGATGGCAGAAATCAATACTCTTGGGTTCGCCACCATGTTCGCCGCAAATCCCGACTTCGAGTTCGGGGCGTTGCTTGCGACCACGTTCAACCGCCAATTGAATCAGATAGCCTACGCCCTCTTCGTCAATTACTTGGAACGGATTCTCTGGCAGAATGCCCTGTTCAACATAGTTCAACAGGAATTTGCCTTCGGCGTCGTCGCGGCTAATCCCAAATGTGGTTTGGGTCAGGTCGTTTGTGCCGAATGAGAAGAATTCGGAGTGTTCCGCCATCTGGTGGGCGGTGATGGCAGCACGGGGCAGCTCGATCATCGTACCGACTTTGTACTCGACCTTCACCTTCATCCGACTCATGACTTCATCAGCGACCTGAATGATCAATTCGCGCACCACCTTGACTTCGTTGGCATGGTTGGTCACCGCGATCATAACTTCGGGGTGGACATCCACACCTTCGAGTTTCAGTTGGCAGGCTGCTTCAAACAAAGCACGTACCTGCATGGCGGTGATGGCTGGACGGGTGATCCCCAGACGGACACCGCGCAGACCTAGCATGGGGTTAAATTCACGTAGGCCTTCAACTGCTGCCAGTAGATTTTCAGTGCGGGCCAGTTCGTTGGGGCGATTGCCCATCAAACGCAGACCAACCACCTGACGCAGCAATTGTTCGTGGTCAGGCATAAATTCGTGCAGGGGTGGGTCGAGCAGACGGATAATGACGGGTTGGCCTTCCATCGCCTTGAAAATGCCATAGAAATCGTCATATTGGAAATGCAGCAGTTTTTCAAGTTCGGTTGCTTCTTCGGCGCTGTTGGGTTCAGAGAGAATCATCGCCTGTACAATCGGCAAACGATCTTCTTGGAAGAACATGTGCTCTGTACGGCACAGACCAACACCCTCGGCGCCATATTCACGAGCGCGGCGGGCATCTACTGGATAATCAGCATTGGCATAAATTCCCAGACGACGGAAGTCATCAGCCCAGCCCAGCAATTTTTGCAGATATTTTTCGCGGGCAAAATCGGGTTCAACACGATTGATTTCACCAACAAACACTTCACCCGTTGAGCCGTCAATCGAGAGTGTATCGCCTTCATGGACTTCCACTTCGCCAACGGTCATAACGCGATCACGCACGTTGATGTCGAGGGCTTCCGCACCGCAGACGCACGGCACACCAAATTGACGGGCGACCACTGCGGCGTGGCTTGTTGCACCACCGCGACTGGTCAAAATACCCTTCGAGGCCAGCATCCCGTGTACGTCATCAGGCTTAGTTTCGGGACGAACCATAATCACGGATTTCTTCGCCTTGCCCCATTTTTCGGCTAGGTCGGCATCAAACGCCGCCACACCTACCGCAGCACCGGGCGAGGCATTCACGCCTGTGGCGATACGGCGACCCGCTTTGACTGCCTGCGTTTTGGAATCAATATCAAATTGCGGGTGCAGCAGTTGGGAAACATGGTCGGGGGTCACGCGCAAAACGGCTTCTTGTTTGGTGATAACACCTGCTTCAGCCATTTCTACCGCGATACGAACAGCGGCGCGGGCTGTACGTTTGCCATCACGGGTTTGCAGCATAAACAACTTGCCGCGTTCAATCGTGAACTCCACGTCCTGCATTTCACGATAATGATGTTCCAATTTGCTCACAATATCATTAAATTGAGCAAACACCGCTTTGTTTTCTTTTTCCATCTCAGAAATCGGACGCGGGGTGCGGATACCAGCCACCACGTCTTCACCCTGAGCATTCATCAAGAAGTCACCGAACAGCTTGGCCTCACCAGTGGCGGGATTACGGGTAAAAGCCACGCCTGTACCAGAATCGTTCCCCATATTGCCAAAGACCATCATTTGAACGTTGACGGCTGTCCCCAAGTTATGTGGAATATTGGCAGCATTACGATAATCAATCGCACGCTTGCCATTCCATGAACCAAACACCGCTTCAATCGCGTGTTCGAGTTGTTTAATGGGGTCTTGTGGGAATTCGCTGCCGACGTGTTCCTTGTAAATCTCTTGGAACTTGGCCGTGACATGCTTCCAATCATCGGCGTTCAAATCTACGTCCGACGGCACGCCTTTTTTGGCCTTGACTTCGGTCAGATAATCTTCAAATGGTTCATCCGGAATACCCATCACGACAGAGCCAAACATCTGCACCAGACGGCGATAGGCATCATATACGAAGCGGGGATTATTGGTCAGCTTGACCATACCCTCGGCAACGGCGTCATTCATACCAAGATTGAGCACCGTGTCCATCATACCGGGCATGGAGAATTTGGCCCCGGAGCGTACCGATACCAACAGTGGGTTTTCGGCATTCCCCAGCTTCTTGCCCGCTTTTTCTTCCAATTGGCTCAGGGCATGAATCACCTGTTCCCACAAACCTTCGGGCCAAGTGTTGCCATTTTCCAAATAAGAATTGCAGGCCTGTGTCGTAACCGAAAAACCGGGTGGAACGGGCAAGCCCACGCGGGTCATTTCGGCAAGGTTAGCACCTTTGCCACCCAACAGGGCCTTCACATTATCCCATTTGGTTCCAGTTACTTGTTCTACGAGATCGAGTTCACTAAAGAGATAGACCCAACGAGACGGAGATTTATCATCAGATCGTTTCTTGGGAAGGGGTTTTGCGGCAGTTACGGCCATAGCCCTATCCTCCTGTTTATATTATTGGCTATGCTACGTTCTCCATTGTCCCACCCCTCTTGCATCTACCACATTGTCATGAGGCATAAGCGTTCGTGATAAAAGTAACATTCTCACGCTTTTCCAACCCGCTGGGAATATTTTTTAATAGAACTGTGAACGCTCTGGTCATTTAAAGGGTCTCCCAAATTTGCATGTCCAGTTATCTTCTATTAAATTTAAGGAAGAGATGTTACCTGCAAGCACGGGAGATGATAAATGTCACTCTGGGCCGATGTATAAATTTAGGTCTCTTCTTTTTTGGTTTAAAGTATAAAAAGGCAAATCCAATGAAGCACCGTTATTTGTGGTGGGGTTTCATTATCATTGGATTGATGCTGATTCTGGCGACACTCACAATGAGTCAGATTCACGCTCAAGACGGTGGTGATGAAGAGGAAAAAGAGTATTATGGAGCCAGAGTCTGTGGAGAGTGTCATTCTGATCTACGGAGTGACCAGCGCGAAACACATCATGCCTTGACCCTACAGGAAGTAGATGAAGAAACTGTTTTTGAGCCATTCGATCAAGGCGAAGACACCCGCATGGTTCAATTCCCCGGTTCGAGCACCCCGCGTGCCCTTCAATTAGAGGATGTCGCCTATATCATTGGTTCCGGGCGTAACGTTCAACGCTTCCTCTATGCCGTCGCCGAAGATGAATATCAAGTGTTGCCTGTCGAATGGAATGTAGTGGAACAAAAATGGCAGCCTTTCCAATTGGCCGAAAGTTGGCCCGATTCGGCTTATGACTGGACACAAAATTGTGCCTATTGTCATACGACGGGTCTGAATATTGAGCGTGGAAGTTGGGAAGATGAAGGTGTCCAATGTGAAGCCTGCCATGGCCCCGGCAGCCTACATGTGGATATTGTAGATGAGGTTGGCTCACGCCCTACCCCCGAAGAATTGCAGCAAATTCGGGATGCTATCTATGTCAGCCCGGATGCACAGGTCTGCGGCCAATGCCACAGTCAAGGCATGGACACGGATGGAATTCACCCCTATCCGACTCAATATCTACCCGGTGATGATTTGTTTGCCGCTTTCACCCTTGTCGCCGAAGATGATCCGGCTCATTGGTGGGCAACCGGCCATGCCTCACAGAAATATATGCAGTTTAATGAATGGACAAAATCAGCCCATTCGCAGGCGCTCACCAATGCCAAAGACCAAGAATTTGCCTCGGATGAATGTCTGCGCTGCCACAGTGCCGACTATGGGTTTACCGAGCGCATGATTGCCCTGACTGAAGAGGGCGAGCGCGATGGTGATCCACCTGCGCTGCCAACGCTTGATACCGCGCAGTATGGCGTGACCTGCTCTGGTTGCCACAATCCACACAATGTTGAAATTCAAGGGGCACTGATAACCGATGATGCCTATACAAGCTGCATCACCTGTCACAATACCCAAGACCTCCCTGTCATCCATCATCCCAATCAAGAGATGTTCGAGGGATTGACTATCATTGAGAATGTCGAAGGCATCCCCTCCGCGCATTTTACTGCCGAAAATGGCCCGGACTGTGTGACCTGTCACCTGCCTTCTGTGCCTGTAGGCGAAGGCAAGCGCCTCAGTCATACCTTCCAACCCATCCTGCCCGATGAGGCCATGAATGTGGAAGGGTTGCTCGATAGCTGCACGACCTGTCATGAAGAACAGGCTGACCAAGCCGGAATGCAGCAGTTAATTGACGATCTGCAAACCAGCACCCAAACCCGATTGGACGCCGCCCGCGCCGCCGTCTCAGAAGACAGCCCAGAATGGATTACTGCCGCGTTGGATTTCATTGAAGGCGATGGCAGTCTCGGCGTCCACAATTACTCCTATTCGAATGCAATGCTTGGCGCAGTCGAAAAAGAACTTAATATTGCCCCTGAAACGGATGAGGGGCCACAACTTAGTCCCGCCCCAACGGGTACGACCGCTACCCCTGATGAAGCGGAATCTGATACAGAGGAAGAAACTGGCCTTGCCACACAATCGGTCATTATCATCGTCGCCTGTTTGCTGGCAATGGCCTTTGCGGGCTGGGTGTTTTTTGTGAAACAGAAGGGTAGTGCCCAATGAAAAGAATACTCCGACACCTTTTTACCTTCTGTTTTGGAGCAGGACTAGCTTTGGTCATAATTGCCTTGTGGCCGAGTTCTTCCCCCTCACAGTCGGTATTTAAACACCCCATTGTTGAAGCTCAAGATGGGGGGAGTGGTACAGCCAAACAACCCACTGGAAATAATGCTTACTGTGCGGTGTGCCATTCCCAAGAAGGCCGCACCGTTGAATTGGCGGATGGCTTGACCCTCGATTTGCATGTCACACCCGATATGATCGCCGATTCGGTACATGGCACCAGCAACCCGGAGGGAGCACTGGGCTGTGTGGATTGTCATGGCGCAGACGCCTTCCCACACGATGATCCTCTGCCGGAAAGTGGTCGAGCATTTACCATTCAGATGTCGCAAATTTGTACCGACTGCCATGTTGACCAAGCCCAAGATAACCTCGATAGTGTTCATACTCAAGGGTTAGCCAACGGCAATCTGCGGGCAGCGGTCTGTGTGGACTGTCACGGCGCACACGATGTCCAACCCATCCAAGACCATCCCGAACTTGCCGCACAAACCTGCGGCACATGCCACACCAGCATTTTTGATGAATACAAAGAGAGTATTCATGGTGAGGCGCTCTTGGTAAATGGGGATACCAATGCCCCGACCTGTATCACCTGTCATGGCGTGCATGGCATCAACACACCTACGACAGCCCAATTCCGTAATCGTTCGCCCGAACTTTGCGCCGACTGTCACGCTGATGAAGACTTGATGGCAAAATATGACATTAACACGAATGTCTTTGACACCTACTTGAATGATTTTCACGGCACCACCGTCGCCATGTTTGAGCAGGATGACCCCGATGTCGCCAGTAACAAAGCGGTCTGTTATGACTGTCACGGTGTTCATAACATCACACCCGCTGACGATTCCAAGAGCCAAGTCGCTAAAGAAAATCTATTGGCGACCTGTCAACAGTGCCATCCAAACGCCAGCAGCGATTTTCCTGATGCGTGGGTCGGTCACTTTGAGCCATCACAGGATCGTCACCCGCTGGTCTTTGTCGTAGACCTCTTCTACAAAATCCTCATTCCGGGTGTCATTGGCGGTTTTGCCTTCTTAGTTGGCACCGACATTTTTGCACGAGCACGTCATATCGGCAGAGGCAAAAAAGACAAAGGGCCTCGTGCACCGGATTCTGACGTCTTAGCTAAATCTGATCCGAAGAAGGAAGGCTAATCATGGCAGCGATTGGCACCACAGTCAAACAACACTACGTCGAGCGTTTTGGCGCTGCCGAACGGATGGAGCATATCGTGCTCATCATCTCGTTCAGTATGTTAGCCCTTACCGGATTACCCCAGCGATATGCAAATTTCCAAATCGCCAAAGATTTTATTGAACTTCTCGGCGGTATCGAGAGCATCCGCATCATGCACCGCTTTTTCGCCACACTGCTAATGGCTGGCGCAATCTATCATGGCGGGGCACTGACCTATAAAATCTATGTGCGTGGCTCTAGCCTCAACATGCTTCCCACCGTCAAAGACCTACGTGATCTAATTGGATGGGTACTTCACAATCTGGGTCTCCGCAAAGAACACCCCAAGATGGGCCGCTATAATTTTGGCGAAAAAGCTGAATATCTGGCGCTGGTCTGGGGAACACTGGTCATGATCGCAACAGGATTTATGATGTGGAACCCTATCGCCACTTCCAAAATCCTACCCGCCGAAGTTATTCCTGCTGCACGTTTGGCGCATAGCTCCGAGGCATTGTTAGCGGTGGCCTCCATCATCATCTGGCATATGTACAACGTGCATATCCGCCGTTTCAATCGCGCCATGTTCACAGGCAAAATGCCCGTCCATCACATGGAAGAGGAACACGCCCTTGAACTGGTCGCCATGCAGGAGGGAACCGCCACCCCCGTTGTTCCGGCTGAAATTATGGCCCGTCGTCACAAGCGATTTTGGCCCTATGCGGTCTTCATGACCATCTTGTTGACCATCGGCCTTTTCATTTTCGTGACGTTCGAAGATAGTGCCCTCGACACTGTGCCACGCCAGCCCGTTGAAGCATCCGTTGACATCAATCCCGATCAAGGTAATGCTGAAGCCGGAGCGGTCAAATGGGAGTCACTCCAATGTGGCAGGTGTCATGGCGAAACTGGACAAGGAGTCCCGCCGATTCCAGCGATTCGCAGCACCCGCCTAGAATTCGAATTGTTTGCTGCCGATATTCGGCGTGGCCCAGCCGACATGCCCGCCTATGGCCCCGGCCAAGCCAGCGAACAAGACATCGCCGATTTATACGCTTACCTGCGTTCAAGTCTAGAGTAATTGCAGGGGGTCACTAACCCCCTTTATCTCTCGCCTCTTGACAGCGGTTTGTGCTTCTTGTTATGCTAGTTCACATAGACAAAAACTCTGACGGAGATATGCCTGTCCAAAAGAGGTCAACAGAGAGCCGCCGGATGGTGCGAGGCGGTGACACACCGGACAGTGTTCCACTCCTGAGTAGGTTGTATCATGATGAATGATGCCGGGAGCGCCCGTTAAAGCGCCGAGTCGACACGACTCAATAAGGTCACGGGCCGTGAGGTCGTGACAAATCTAGGTGGCACCACGAGTCCCCTCGTCCTAGTTACAAATCGTAACAGGATGGGCGGGGCTTTTTTGTTCTCCCGCCTGTCCAGCCAACGGAAAGGAAGGCATATGAGTACACGCGATATTTTTGATTACATTATCTACGGGGTCATTGCCCTCGGGTCTATTTTGGCGGTGCGGCGCTTGTATCAAGATTTAACACGCCCACTGCCGGAAGATAGCTGGCAAACAACGCAATCAACTGACCAAAAACGCGAACAACCCAAATAAGCGAAGGAGCAACGAACGACATGCTGGATATTACCCTTATCCGCGAAAAACCCGACTGGGTAAAAGATCAACTACGCAAACTGAATGATGAGGCCGCCGTCGCCCGGATTGACCGGATTTTGGAACTAGATCAACGCCGCCGCGCCCTGTTGACCGAGGTCGAACAGCTAAAAGCCTTCCGCAATAACTTGAGCAAGGCCACAGGCCAACTGCGAGGCAACAAAAAATTGGAGGTTGGGGTCAAACAAGCCGCCGCGCAAGCCGTGATTGCGGCCCTCGAAGCCAATGACTATCAAAAAGCGCAGGGGTTATTTGAAAATCCGCCTCAAGGTGGCAATGGTGCGACGGAGGTCGAATTTCAGGAAACGATGAACGCCCTATTTGCCCGTCTGGGTGGACTCGGTGACAAAATCACCACCCTTGATGAGCAGGTGCGCGAGGTCGAAGAGGCATTTTATGAGGAGCAGTTGTGGGTTCCCAATATGCCCCACGCCAGCGTTCCGGTAGCCGACAGCGACGAAGCCAATATTGCCCATCCGGTACAGGGTGCAATCCGCCAATTTGACTTCAAAGCGCAACCCCATTGGGAACTTGGCCCCGCACTGGGCATCATTGATTTCGAGCGCGGAGTCAAAATCGCCGGAACACGCTTCTATATTCTGGCGGGTATGGGCGCACGGTTACAGCGTGCCTTGATTAATTTCCTACTGGACGAATTGACCACCGCATGGGGTTTTGAAGAACTCTATGTACCGCTGATGGTCAAGCGTGAGGCGATGTATGGTTCTGGTCAGTTCCCCAAGTTCGTGGATACCAGTTACCCCCTAGCCGACCTCGATATGTACATGCTGCCGACAGCGGAAGTGGCGATTGCCAATATGCTGGGTGGTGAAGTTTTGGAAGAAGCGAGCCTACCGCGCAGCTATGTCGGCCATACCCCCTGCTTCCGTCAGGAAAAAATGAGCGCGGGTCGGGATGTGCGGGGCATCAAACGGGTGCATCAATTTGAAAAGGTCGAGATGTTCAAATTGGCAAGCCAAGACACCAGCTATGACGAAATGGAAAAGATGATGCAAATTGCCGAAAGCATGATCGCCAAGCTGGAAATCCCCTATCGTCGGCTGGAAATTGTGACCGGCGACTTGGGCTTCACGGCCACCAAGAAATTCGATATTGAAATGTGGGCACCCGGCTGCGAAGAATGGCTGGAAGTGTCTTCTATCAGCAATACCGAAGATTTCCAAGCCCGTCGCGCCAACATCAAATATCGTCCGGGGGATGGGGGCAAGGCCAAATTTGTGCATATGCTGAACGGCTCTTGCCTCGGCATTCCACGCACCGTGATTGCGATTATGGAAAATTACCAGACCGCTGACGGCGCCATTGTTATTCCAAACGTCCTGCGGCCCTATCTCGGTGGTCAAGAAATCATCGAGCCAAAGGGCTAATGACGATGTTTAAACGAGTTCTCGCCAGACTGGTTCATGGTATGGGAACGATGCGCCGCTTTCACGCATTGGCCTCCCGCCACCGCACCGATTTTCAAGCTACCGAACGCTGGTTTACCCGCGCCCTAAATTTGGATAACGGCTACCAGTTGGCACGCTTTAATCGGGGCTTAGTGCGTTGGCGAGAACTCGATAATTGGGCGGGGGCAATCGCGGATTTTACGACGCTCCTCGCCCAAAATCCCGCTTATGTGGATGCCCTGTTTAATCGCGCCATGACTTATGCCCGCGCTGGAAACTATCAATCGGCGATTGAGGACTTTGAGCATTTTTTGGACATCGCCCCCAATTCTCGTTGGGCACGCCACGCTTATAATCAACTCGAAGGCTTATATGCCATTACCGATGATTTAGCCAAACTTCTGCCACCAACGGAGTTCCCGCCACTGCTAGGGCCATGAGCATTTAGTCGTGCGCTACCACCCGCCAAATATCAAGGCCCGTATCGCAGCCGATAACCAATGTCGTGCCATCGCGTGAAAGTTGCACCAAATCAGGTTGGACGCGGTTACACTGGCGATACGGGCCAAGATCAATGCGTTCGCCTGTTTCGACCAGCCACGCGCTGACCGTGCCCGGTGCATCTTTGGGGTCAACGCCAATAATCACATCCGCGTTCTGCGTCAATCTGAGATGTGAGATATAGAATCCCTCTCCCAATGATGCCACTTCCCGATCAGATAGTGCCTCAAAATCCACCAGATGCAGCGCATTATAGTCCTCATTCAGCCATACATAATGTGTACCGGGCTGATTAACTGCACCAAACATCGCCAACTCGCCAACGGGCACCGTTGCAGTCAGCGTATTATCATTCATATCCCACCGATACAAATGCCCATCAAAATCCATCGTGAGCGCGAGTGGGGGAGGCACACGTCCAACCCTTGCCGCCGCATCTTGATCGGGGATAATAAACAATTGGTCATAGAGAAAAACGGGGGCATCCGGTTGAGTTGCATCCAACTGCCAGACCGCTGTTTGGCCCATCCTATCGGTGATTTCGACGTAGATGATGTTTCCGCACTCTGTCGGGTCTTGCAGCCACAAGTCATTCACAAAATCCGTTGGGGCATTCAGGGCCATCCGAACAACATCATCTTCTGTTTGGTCAAGCCGATAAACTTCGACGAAACCTTGATATCCGGCATACAGACACTCCCCATCACCGGACAACGCCCGAAAAATGCTGCTGTCGGTGATCGGCATCACCGATAAATCCTCACCATAGCCCCATAAAATCGCACGGCTGAGGGGAGGCTGCCCCGGCGCATTGCCAAAGGTAATGATTTTACTGGCATCACTGTTGATGACAAACAGCCCGGATGCCGATTCAAGACCTTCTAGGATGGCAGCAAAATCAAGCTGTTGCACCGATTGTAAATCCCGAATATTTTCGGCGGTAATCGCGGCATAGCCCGATTGTTGGGCCTGTACGGGTGCAACTAACACCAGCAACCCGACGAATATCCATAATCCTAAATGCTTCGCCAATACCATCTCCTTTTTGAAAAGCCTGCCCCCAACAAAATAGCCCCTGTCGCAAGTGTCCAAACAGGCCAAAACGGTTTTGTCCATATCCTGACCATCGGCGGCGACCATGCCGGAGCAGTATCATGCACCAAGTTATCGGTCAGCCGCTGCACATCCGACCCATCAGGACGCATCCGATAGATTTCACGGTTGCCGTCGCGCTCCGACACAAACGCAATCCATTTGCCATCTGGCGACCACGCGGGCATCCCATCAAAACCGGGGGCATCCGTCAGACGGCGAACGACCTGTCCATTAAAATCCGTCACGTACAGATCGGTATCGCCCTCTCGAAAAGATTGAAACACAATCCATTTGCCATTCGGCGACCACGACGGCGCAAGATCACGTCCGTTGTTATAGGTCAAGCGCGTTAAATCCGAACCATCAGGTCGCACCCGATAAAGCTCATAATCTATTTCCCGGTTCGATTCAAACGCAATCCATTCTCCATCCGGCGACCATGCGGGTGAATTATCATCGTGCATATCGGCGGTAATTTTCGTCACCTCCGAACCATCCGGCCGCACGGTATAGAGTTCGGAGCTATGCTGTGAATTCGGGTCTACTGAAACAAACGCGATTTGACTACCATCGGGTGACCAATCAGGGGCACGTGATGTAAAGGCGGAAGCAGTAATGCGTTTCAAGTGTGTCCCGTCTGGGGCAACACGATACAATGCTGCCCCATCATCCCGATAGGAATAAAAAACAATCCAATCCCCGTCCGGCGACCATGCAGGTTCGAAATCCCCGCCAATACTCTGCGGTACATTGCGCAAAAACTTGCCATCCACACGCACCGTAAAAAGCTGCCATTCTTGTCCAACACGGGAGTTAAAAATCACCCACATCGGCTCGGCTTCTTGATGCCGCCCCCACGCGATGACACCCGTCGTCATCCAGATCAGCAGTGCGGCGGCAACGGCAAATGAACGAATCATCAATCGCATTGGTAAATCCTTACTACTAGCGATAAAAGTTATAAGTAGTCGCTTAGATATGCTCCTCGTCCATTGTCTGGCCCCAACGGATGGCGGCAGCACTCCATGTATAGCCTGTACCTGCGCCTGCCATGACCACCAGATCACCGTTATGGAGCAACCCGCGCTGATGCGCAAGATCAAGCGCCACAATCTGATCTACCGACTGCATATGTCCATACTCATCCAAATAAATTGCTTGCTCTGGCTTCAGACTTAGCTCGGCCAAGAGCGCGTCGTGGAATGAACGTTTCATATGTACCAGCGCTAGAAACTTGATGTCCCCCAAAGTATAACCTTCTGCATCCGTTTCCACCGCCCGTCGAATCACTTCCTTGAAATTTGGCATGGAAACCTCACCCAAGTGTTCCCCCATATAGGTCAAGTCGGTTACATCCAATTGATGTTGATGATGCGCCACCGTATCGGCACTAGCAGGCGCGACACTGCCCCCCGCCTGCATCACGACCGTCTTACTGAGTGACCCATCACTCAGAGCCGCCGCGCCCAGCATGACATTTTCCGCATAACCCCGTTCGAGCAGTATCGCACCACCACCCGCCCCAAAATTGAACATAAATCGGGCACGTTCATTACGATAGTCTACCAAGTCGTTTTCGCGGGAGGCCGTCACCAACAGGACATGCCGCAGATGGTGATCGTCGCGCATCATGGCCCGTGCAGATTTGAGGGCAATCGGTGTCCCCGCACACAAGGCATATAGTTCAAAGGCAGCGGCTTTGTTCGCCCCCAAAATTTGCTGGACACGAGTCGCAGCTGACCACACAATATGATCCTTATACTCGCTGCCATGATAGAGAATTAGATCAAGGTCGGCGGGGTCAAAATTGGCCCTTTCGAGCGCCTGCAATCCCGCCTTTGCCGCCATTTCTGCACAGTGGTCATCCGGCCCAGCCACATGTTTTTGGCGCAGGCCCATTTTTTCGATAACCACCTGTTCCGGCACACCACTGGCCGCTGCGACATCGGCGGCTGTTTCAATTTTTTCAGGGAAGTAAGTTCCCCACGAACGGATTCCAATCATCGGCAATGTCATAGGGGCATCCCCTTTTCTGCGCAAAACCAAATAAACATCTCTACTTCAATTGTAATCCTTTCAAATCAAAAAGGGACGGATTATCACCCCCATCCCTTTTTCTTATAGACCGCGTTAAATTTTGCTAATCGGCTTAATTCTCGACCGTGATGACTAGTAGTGCATCAAGAAAGTAGTTCAGGATATAAGCGCGACAACTTAGTGCGTGCCTGCGTGACATCAAACTGCCAGTGAACGGTGGCGTGAGCGGC
>JAJTXY010000024.1 GCA_021463865.1 Anaerolineae bacterium | reverse complement strand
TGCCGCCGCCTACACCTATGATCCCACTGGACAGCGGGTGCGCCAGACCGTCGGTTCGGATACCACCAATTATCTGTGGGATGAACTCTCGGCGTATGGTGATGTGGTGCGCGAAACCAATGGCACAGAATTGGCGAGTTACACCTTAGCGGGTAGCCAACTGCTGGCCCAGACCCGCAGCGGTGTGACCAGTTACTAACTGTCCGATGGGCAAGGCTCGACCCGTGCGCTGCTGAATGGCACTGGCGACCTCACCGACACCTACGAGTACACCGCCTTTGGCGACGGATGTCCTTGACGGTTGCTTCGGTGGATACTTTCTTGCCCATTTGCTTGCTCCTTTAGATGTTCCAATGGGTGGAAAGTCTCCTTTATTCTAGCCTATCTCTGTGTCCGAGTCGCTCTGAAACGCTACAGAGGTTTTTGATGAAATTCGGTTAAGTCCAGACCTCGAAAAAGTACCGGTTGTGGCTGTTTCGGCAATGGACGCATCCATCGTCTTACCCAAGACACAGGAGCAGGGTTTTTCAGAGTTTATCAGCAAACCGATTGATTTTGTCTTGTTTCCTCAGCAAATAGCCACTTTAATTGCTGGGGAAGAGGTATGGTATACAGGATAGATATTCGCCTTATGTATGGACCGGGCTATCAGTCAAGGACTGGATTAGCGTGATTGAGATGTACGGCACTTTGATGCTTGTTCCCAGCCCAATTCTTCCCATTTTGCGCTGGGTAGCCTGTCGCCACAGTCGTTGGCAGCGTGCCATACTGGTGCCGTCAGAGGTACCAACCTGAATTGGATTTTCGATCAGCCGATGGGGTAGGGGGGGTGATCTAATATATGCTGAAAATTGATTTGTGAACGTTAACACAATCTCGGCATACTCCTCGTTTAAGCCTACCATTGTGACATTTACTTGGAATGCAGTTACAACGCGCAGCTTGATTTTAGTCTAACGATGGCTCTTTCGAAGGATCAATCTTGGCGTCAGGACACGTTGCCCTGCTGCCGACTGTGGATCGGCGATAATCTCTACCAGATATTCGACGCTTTGTTCTCCAAGCGTGCTGAAATCTTGCCGGATGGTGGTTAAGGGGGGATCGAAAAAAGATGCCTCTGGAATATCATCAAAGCCTACAATAGACACATCCTCTGGAATGCGTAATCCACGCTCGCGTAGCGCTAATATGGCTCCGAGAGCCATCTGGTCGTTGGCAATCACTAATGCTGTAAATTTCGCACCATGATCTATTAGTTCGTGTGCGGCGCGATAGCCACTCGCCGCTGACCAATCACCTTCTGTCCAATTAACCGGGTTCAGATGATTGTCTTGTAGAGTATCAAGCCAACCTTCGTGACGGGCGGCGGCGTCATTCCAATGCAAGGGGCCGCTGATTGCCGCAATGCTGGAATGGCCTGTATCAATCAAGTGCTGGGTTGCCAGCCGAGAACCAAGATGCTGGTCAATGATGATCGAGGGGAAGGTGACATCTTTTTGGGTTGCCAACTGAACCACAGGAATATTGTTTCGTTCTTTAATCAACTCCTCGTATAGCACGCTTCGCACAGGAGCAATCAATACGACACCTTCAACCTGCTGCCGTTTCAAATCTTCAACCGTCTCTCGCATATCGGCATAGGTCAGGCGATCTAGGTTGGAAAAAAACAGCCGATACCCCCTAGCCTTAGCCGCACGTTCTACGCCCCCCATCATCTGAGCAGGGCCGTAATAACCCACACCAAAAGTAACGATTTCTAGCGTCAAGGATCGCCGGGTTGCCAGCGCACGGGCAGTGTGGTTGGGTTGATAGTTAAGCTGCTGAATCGCTTCCAATACGCGCTGCCGTGTATTTTCGGAAACACGCGGACTGTCGTTAATCACACGCGAAACGGTCTGATGAGAGACACCCGCAAGCTCCGCAACATCATGGAGAGTGGCATGGGCAATTTTAGGCTTCATTGAGTTTTACCTTCTTAAAAATGGATACACGACAAAATTTTTCCAATCTCTTGACATTTTTAGAAAAATGTGAAAACTTATATGTGAACGTTCACATGATTATTTTATTCAATTTCGTGAACAATCACAAGTTTTAAACATAAGTAATTTCTTTTTTAATCTAGAGTTGGGGTGGAAAACAATGAATTCCTTCGGGTTATCAATTCTCCTACCCTTGACTGAACCTCAGATCAATCCGCCTGTGCTGTGTGCTTTCGACGGGATGGTAATCACAGCGCAGATATTTCCACTCGGCAAATAGTTGGTAAAGGAGGCGTCTATCGCAGTTGATTTTTGGTACACGATTTCTAAACACGCAATTCGATCTGTTCGATTGATTCATCTTAGGAGGATTTTTGAAATGAAATTGGTGAAGTTCTGTCTACTGCTCGCTTTGATGGTCACGTTCGTGGGCGCAGTCAATGTGAAAGCCCAAGATGGCGGCGAAGGCCTGACTATCGGGTTCTCGCAAATCGGTTCCGAAAGCGCTTGGCGCACATCCTTTACCGATGCGGTGAAAGCTGAAGCCGAAGCTCGTGGTATCAATCTGTTGTTCTCCGATGCCCAACAGCAACAAGAAAACCAGATTGCAGCCATGCGTGCGTGGATTGCTCAAGGTGACGTAGACGCCATTATTCTCGCCCCCGTGGTTGAGAGCGGTTGGGATGATGTTCTGCAAGAAGCGCAAGACGCTGGTATCCCCGTCGTGATCGTTGACCGTAACGTAGACTCTGACCCCTCGCTATATGTAACCCGCGTTTCCTCCGACTTCGTGCATGAAGGCCGTTTGGCCGCGGCATGGTTGGTGCAAGCCACTTCTGGACAGTGCAATATCGTTGAACTGCAAGGTACAGTTGGTTCCGCTGCGGCCAATGACCGCATGACGGGTTTCAATGAAGTGATCGCGCTCTTCCCCGGTATGCAAATCATTGCCTCTGAAACGGGTGACTTTGTTCGCGCTCAGGGCAAGCAGGTTATGGAAAGCTTCCTTAGCTCCGAAGACCCAGCCAACATTTGTGCCGTATGGGCGCATAATGACGACATGGCGATTGGTGCCATCGAAGCCATCAAAGAAGCCGGCCTCGTTCCCGGTACTGATATTCTGGTTGTCTCTGTTGACGCGATTCCAGACATCTTCGATTCACTGGATGCTGGTGAAGCCAATGCCACCGTCGAACTCAGCCCCTTCATGGGCGGCCCTGCGTTTGACGCCGTTGTTGCGACCCTCAATGGTGAAGAACTGCCCAAGTGGATTCCGGTAGCGGGCAAGCTGTATACCAACCGCGCCGACTATGATGCCGATCATCAATAACTAGTATGTGAGGACGGAGGGGTATAAACCCAATCCCCTCCGACCATTGCGGAGCGGAAATCAACAAAGCAGCGGAGAGGTTGCAGGTTGATTTCCCTCCGACATCACTTAAGGGTGTATATCTTACCAAATTTATAGGGTTTTGAATCATGAGTACCAACGAGCAACCTGCCTTGCTAGAGGTGCGGGGTCTCACCAAAACGTTCACCGCGACACCCGCATTATCCGAAGTTGATTTTACATTATATCCGGGTGAGGTTCATGCAGTGTTGGGCGAAAACGGCGCTGGCAAATCAACCCTGATTAAAGTCATCACCGGAGTTTATAAACGCGATGCCGGAACCATTCGTCTGAATGGCAAACTCATCGAACCGCGTAGCCCCGGCCATGCTCAAGAATTGGGCATTAGCGCGGTATATCAGGAAATTAATCTTATCCCTACCCTTTCGGTTGCTGAGAATTTATATGTGGGCCGCCAACCGAGATTTCTCGGCATGGTGAGTATGCAGTTGATGAATAAAAAGGCCCGTAAGCTACTCAAGACATTCAATATTGATATTGATGTCACCCGCGATCTTTCGTCCTATTCCATCGCCATCCAGCAAATTGTGGCGATTGTACGTGGCGTTGATCTTTCCGCCAAAATCCTCATTCTGGATGAGCCGACTTCCAGTTTGGATCGGCATGAAGTTGAAACGCTATTTTCGGTGATCCGTTCTCTTGAGGAACACGGCATCGGAATTTTGTTGATTACCCACTTTCTAGATCAAGTATATGAAATTTCGGATCGTATCACGGTGCTGCGGAATGGACGTAAAGTTGGTGAGCACCTGACCAAAGAATTACCGAGAGCGAAACTTATCTCCGAGATGTTGGGCCGCGAGTTTACCGAGACATTGGGTAAACGCAGCAACCAAATCACCAACGGTGACAGTAAACATGACACCTTCCTTGATATCAAAGGCTTTGCCAAGCGTGGCATGATTGAACCCTTTGACCTCGAAATCAAAAAAGGCGAAATCGTCGGACTGGCAGGCTTGTTGGGGTCTGGGCGAACTGAAATGGGCCATCTGGTGTTTGGCATCAATCGGAGCGAAAAGGGTGAGGCCTTTGTCGAGAGTAAGAAGGTAAAAATCAGTTCCCCGCGCAAAGCCATCCGCTATGGATTTGGCCTTTGCCCCGAAGACCGCAAAGTGGAAGGCCTCATCGCTGACCTAACCATCCGTGAAAATATTATCCTCGCACTCCAAGCCAAGCTGGGCTGGTATCGGCACATCCCCTATAAGCGGCAGGAACAGTATGCTGATGAAATGATTGAAGCCCTGCACATCGTCACCACTGATGCCGAAAAACCCGTGCGTGAACTCTCTGGCGGCAATCAACAAAAGGTCATTTTGGCCCGCTGGCTGGTCTCCAATCCCGAATTGCTGATTTTGGATGAGCCGACACGTGGGATTGATGTTGGGGCGCACGCCGAAATCATCAACATCATCAAACGCCTTGCCAAAGAAGGAAAGGCCCTGATGGTTATTTCTTCGGAACTGGCGGAAGTCGTGGATTATAGTGACCGGGTGGTCGTGCTACGTGACCGCAAAAAGCTCACGGAACTGACGGGCGATGAAATCAGTGAAGACGCTATCATGCAAGCGATTGCGGAGAAGTAGAGATGGTAGAGATGGAAAAACAGGTATTGACGCCTGTCAACGAGAATAAACCACAAAGGGCGACCAATTTTAAGTGGCGCAATATCTTTAGAGGCGATAATCGTGCCCTTTGGACGATCTTGGCACTCATTATTATTTTATTGGTAGATCGCATGGTTTCCCCGACCTTTTTCACCGTCCGTATGGTCAATGGGCGCTTAACAGGTAGCCTTATCAATACGCTGGACGGGGCCGCGCCGATTATGCTGCTTTCAATCGGCATGACACTGGTCATCGCTACCAAAGGTGTTGATCTTTCGGTGGGTGCGGTAATGGCGATTTGTGCCGCTGTTTCCGCTGTGCTGATTAACCGCCATGAGGCTGGGTCGGACAACATTTTGTACTATCCGGGATTCGTGATTGCAATTGCGATTTTGGTGGGGGCGTTGTGTGGATTGTGGAACGGCATCTTGGTGGCGCTGTTTGATATCCAGCCCATTATTGCTACGTTGATTCTCATGGTGGCGGGTCGTGGGATTGCCCAAATGATTACCGATGGTCAATCGCCAACGTACACCGATGAGACCCTCGCCTATATGGGGCAGGGGACGATCTTTGGAATGCCCTTCCCTGTCTATGTTGCCGCAATTGCGTTGGTAGTGGTTTATTTGCTGGTACGACGCACGGCTCTCGGCCTGCTGATTGAATCGGTAGGGATTAACGCGAAGGCCAGTCACTACACGGGTGTGAATGCCACCGTTATCAAGCTGTTTGTCTATATTATCTCTGGTATCTGCGCCGCCATCGCCGGGTTGATTGTCGCGGGTGAAAACACCTATGCCGACCCGCATACCGCTGGCTTGTGGTCGGAACTCGACGCGATTGTGGCAGTGGTCATTGGTGGAACGCTCCTCAGCGGCGGACGTTTTAGTTTGGTGCTGAGTGCGCTGGGTGCGCTGATTATCCAAAGTCTGCGTATCGGTCTGTACATCAGCGACTTGCACCCCAACGCCAACTTGGTTGTCAAGGCTATCGTCATTTTGTTGGTGCTGTTGCTTCAATCCAAAGAATTTAAACAAGCGGTGGGCCGTTTGTTCAAACCCGTGCTCAAACTTCGAGCAGTTTTCAAATAGACGTTTAGGAGAGCGGCATGAAATCGCGGTTTTTTCCTCTATTGGTAACATTCTTGGTGTTTAGCGCCATCTATGTTTATTGCTACTATCACTTTTCTAGCTTTGGCTCGATGCGCGTGGTCTGTAACCTGCTGCGGGATAATGCCCATCTGGGAATCGCCGCTATCGGGATGACGTTTGTAATTATCTCCGGCGGGATTGACCTGTCGGTAGGTTCGGTGATTGCGTTTACCGGGGTGTTCTGTGCCCTGATGATTACACGGGAAGGCATGGATCCCTATCTAGTCTTCGCTATTGTGTTGGGCATGGGGACGATTTTTGGCGCGGTGATGGGTGTCTTTATCTATTATTTCAAGATTCCGGCCTTTATCGTCACACTGTCCGGCATGTTTTTGGCGCGTGGCATGGCGTATGTGTTGACCACCGAATCTATCCGTATCACCCACCCCCTGTATATCCGTGTGTCCAAATTAGTGTACATCTTCCCCGACAAGGGCCGTTTCACATTTGCGGCTGGCGCGTTTCTAGCGGTGTTGGTCATCGGCATTTATTTGGCGCACTTCACCCGCTTTGGACGGAATGTGTACGCGATAGGGGGCAATGATACAGCCGCCTTGATGATGGGTGTTCCGGTGGGGCGCACGACCATCATGGTCTATACCCTCAGCAGTTTTTTGGCGACATTTGCGGGCATTGTTCTCTCACTTGCCAAACGCTCCGGCGACTCGACCATTACAGTTGGGGCGGAAATGGACATCATCGCGGCGGTGGTCATTGGCGGTACACTGCTTACCGGCGGGGTCGGTTATGTCATTGGCACGTTTATCGGCGTGCTGCTGCCGGGGGTCATCCGCACCTATCTGACGCTCGAAGGCTCGCTGTCGCCATGGTGGATCAAGATCGTGGTCGGCGGCCTGCTGTTCGGGTTTATCGCCATGCAAAAACTGTTGAGCACCCGTCCCAAGTTGTTCTCGTTTAGGCGACAAGTCGGGCCAACTACTGTCTCAACGGCATGAAACACTGGCGCTTTGGAAAAACGTGCGGGGTGATAACTCTTAATCAATTTAAGGCTGATAGAAACATGTATACCATAGGAATTGATTTTGGAACGCTTTCGGGGCGGGCGGTTCTGGTGGATGTGCGGGATGGCCGGGAAATTGCCACCGCCATCCATGAATATGCCAATGGGGTCATTGATGCCACCCTACCCGGTAAGCGAGAACCATTGCCACCAGAATGGGCCTTACAAGACCCGTTGGATTATATTGAAGTATTTAAACACGCCGTCCCCGAAGTGCTGCGTTTGAGCGGCGTTGACCCCAAAGAAATCGTGGGGGTTGGCATTGATTTTACGGCTTGCACCATGCTGCCTGTCAAAGCCGATGGCACGCCGCTGTGTGTTTTGGACGAATGGAAAGATAACCCCCATGCGTGGGTCAAACTGTGGAAACATCATGCTTCCCAGCCCCAAGCTGATTTAATTAACGCGGTGGCTCGTCAGCGGGGCGAGGCATGGTTGGATTATTATGGCGGCAAAATTTCGTCGGAATGGTTTTTCAGCAAGTCACTGCAAATTTTGCAAGAAGCCCCTGATGTCTATCATGCCGCAGATCGTTTGATTGAGGCCGCCGATTGGGTCGTTTGGCAGTTGACGGGGGTTGAAACCCGCAATATGTGTACGGCGGGTTATAAGGCGATGGTGCAGGGGGGTGAGTTCCCATCCCGTGATTATTTCGCCTCCCTTGATCCGGCCTTTGCGGATGTGGTGGATGACAAAATGTGCCGCACTTTTGCCCAACTTGGCGACAAAGCGGGTGGATTAACCCCACAAGCCGCCGTGTGGACAGGCCTGCTACCGGGGACAACGGTTGCGGTTGCCAATGTGGATGCTCATGTCACCGCACCAGCCGTCAAAGCGGTTGAGCCGGGAATTATGGTCATGATTATGGGCACTTCGACCTGTGATGTGATGCTGGGTGAACGCATCAACGTGGTCGAAGGCATGTGTGGCGTTGTACCAGATGGCATTATCCCCGGTTTTTATGGCTATGAGGCAGGCCAGAGTGGGGTAGGTGATATTTTCAATTGGTTTGTAGAACATGCCGTCCCACCTGTTTATCATGAGGCCGCGCAGCAAGCTGGGGTGTCGCTGCATGAATATTTGGAACAGGAAGCCAGCCAGCAATCTCCCGGTGAACATGGCCTCATTGCGCTGGACTGGTGGAACGGCAATCGTTCGACCCTCGTAGATGCGAATGTGTCTGGCCTATTGCTGGGGGCAACCCTCGCTACTCGTGCACCGGATATTTACCGTGCCTTGATTGAATCCACCGCTTACGGAACACGCGAAATCATTGAGTCGTTTGAAAAACGGGGTGTACCCGTGCGTGAATTGGTCGCGGCGGGTGGCCTGCCAGAGAAAAATGCCCTCTTGCGCCAAATCTATGCCGATGTCACAGGACGGCCCCTAAAATTATCTGGCTCGTCCCAAGCCCCAGCGCTCGGATCGGCCATTTATGCGGCGGTTGCGGCGGGGGTGTATCCGAATATTCAAGAGGCATCGGAGCGTATGGGGAAACTTAAGGATGAGGTGGTTATGCCGATTCCAGAAAACCAAGCCGTTTACGATGCGCTGTATGCCGAATACAAAACCCTCTATGACTATTTTGGTCGGCGTGAGGGTCAAAACCATATGATGAAACGCCTCAAACAAATTCGCAACAAGGCGATGGGCCAATGATGCTGCAAAAGCTACGCCAAGAAGTATGTGAACTACACGCCGAACTGCCCAAAAATAATTTGGTAGCATGGACAAGCGGCAATGTCAGCGGGCGTGATCCTGAAACGGGCCTCATCGTTATCAAACCCAGTGGGGTGAAATTTCCTGACCTGACCCCCGAAAATATGGTGGTGGTGGATGAAATGGGCCGTGTGGTTGAGGGCGATTATAAACCATCGTCTGATACCGCCTCTCACTGCTATATCTACCGCCATAGCCCCCATGTTAAGGGTATTGTCCACACACACTCGCGTTATGCAACAGCTTTTGCCGTGTTGGGACGCGAAATTCCATGCGTGACTACCGCGATGGGGGATGAGTTCGGTGGCCCAATACCGTGTGGACGTTTTGCCCTGATTGGCGGTGAAGAAATCGGTCAGGTGGTCGTGGAAACACTCGAAAATGGACGCAGCCCCTCGTGTCTGCTGCAAAATCATGGGGTTTTTGCGACTGGCAAAAATGCCGAAGAAGCGGTGAAAGCTGCAATTATGACCGAAGACAATGCCGCGATTGTGTGGACAGCCCTCCAAATTGGTACACCCATCTTGATTACGCCAGATGACATCAATCGGTTATATGCTCGGTATCAGAATGTCTATGGGCAACGGGGATAAGGTATCAGCACGACGCATTTATTTGAGAGAATTTTGAGAGGAAATAATCTTATGCTTAATCTCGAAAACTACGAGCTATGGTTTCTTAGCGGAAGTCAACATTTATATGGCCCGCAGGCGATTGAACAGGTGGGGTTGCATTCGCAAGAAATCGTGCGGGCATTAAACCAAGCCGCCACCATCCCGGCAAAAATTGTCTATAAGCCCGTTTTGACCACCCCAGATGAAATTCGTGCGGTTTGTTTGGAGGCGAATGCTTCGGAGAACTGCGTTGGGGTCATTGCTTGGATGCACACTTTTTCGCCTGCCCAAAACTGGATTGGCGGCCTTGCCTCGCTCAAAAAACCGCTAGCCCATTTGCATACCCAATATAACCGCGACATTCCTTGGGCTGAAATTGATATGGACTTCATGAACCTGAACCAATCAGCGCATGGAGACCGCGAATTCGGATTTATGATGAGCCGGATGCGCCTTAACCGTAAGGTTATTATTGGTCATTGGCAAGACCCGGAAGTCCATGCTCGTCTAGCAGCGTGGATACGGGCGGCTTGCGCTTGGCACGATGCAAAATCGCTTAAAATTGCGCGTTTTGGCGATAATATGCGCTCAGTAGCCGTCACCGAAGGCGATAAAGTGGAAGCCCAAATGCGTCTTGGCTATGCAGTTTATGGCTATGGCGTGGGCGATCTTGTTGCAGTGGCGAAGCAGGTCAGTGACAGTGAAATCGATCACCTCATCAAAGAATACGAGGGTGTCTATTCGGTAGCCCCTGATCTACGGGTGGGCGGTGCGCGTCATAACTCAGTACGTGAGGCAGCCCGTATTGAACTAGGCCTGCGACAGTTCTTAAAGGCTGGTGGCTTCAAAGCCTTTACCACGACCTTTGAAGATTTGCATGGCATTCACCAACTTCCCGGTTTGGCTTCACAACGCCTCATGGCCGATGGGTACGGCTTTGGTGCAGAGGGCGACTGGAAGATGGCAGGATTGCTGCGTTCCATGAAGGTGATGAGCGCCGGATTGCAGGGCGGAACGTCCTTCATGGAGGATTATACCTATCATTTCGATCCGGCCTGTATGAAGGTGCTGGGGGCACACATGCTAGAGGTTTGTCCGACTATTGCCGACGGGCAACTCAGCCTAGAAGTACATCCGCTCTCAATAGGTGGCAAAGCAGATCCGGCCCGACTGGTTTTTGATACCCGGCCCGGCCCAGCCCTGAATGTCTCGGTCATTGATATGGGCAACCGTTTTCGTATGATTTTGAATGACGTGGATGTTGTTCCCCCAGATGCTCCATTGCCGAAACTACCCGTCGCACGGGCGCTGTGGATTCCACGTCCCAATCTAAAGGTGGCGGCAGCGGCATGGATTTATGCAGGCGGGGCACATCATACGGGTTTCAGTCAAGCTCTCAATGCTGAACATCTAGCGGATTTTGCAGAAATAGCGGGAATGGAGTTTTTGCGCATTAACGAACATACGGATTTACATGATTTCAAGAACGAACTCCGTTGGAACGAGGTTTATTATCAATTCTCAAGTCACTAGCACTGACTGGGCACCGAGAAACAATGAGAAACCCCTGACCTGTTGTTAGGGCAGCATATTCGCAGATTTTTGTTTTTGTGAGAGTGGATAATATCAATATCCACTCTCAACTGGTGATTATTCTTCACCGAGGTAGACGCGCCGCACCATTTCGTTGTGCATGAGGGCATCGGCATTGTCATGCAAGACGACAGTTCCGGTCTGTAAGACATAACCCCGTTTGGCTACTTCCAATGCCATGAGCGCATTTTGTTCGACTAACAAAATAGTTGTGCCCTCTTCCTTGTTGATACGAACAATAATTTCAAAGATTTGCTCGACCAAAACTGGGGCTAACCCCATTGAGGGTTCATCCAACAGCAGAAGACGTGGACGGGCCATCAATGCACGTCCAATTGCCAGCATTTGTTGTTCCCCCCCCGAAAGTGTGCCGCCATACTGCTTGGCACGTTCTTTTAGACGAGGGAAAAGATCATAGATACGGTCAATATCTTGGCGGATGGCGCGACGGTCATTGCGTTTGTATGCACCCATCGCAAGGTTGTCACGCACCGATAGACGAGGGAAAATGCGCCGCCCTTCCGGGGATTGTGAAATTCCTTTGGAAACGAGGTTATGGGCGGGAAGCTGATGAATGGGTTGCCCATCGAAATGAATTGTCCCTTCGCGGGGGTGCATGACACCACTGATGGTGCGGATAGTAGTGCTTTTGCCCGCGCCGTTCGCCCCAATCAGCGTGACAATCTCGCCTTCAAAGATGTTCAATGAAATACCTTGTAGGGCATGGATGTTGCCATAGTAACTATGGATATTGTTGACTGCCAGAAGTGGTTGTTGTTCTTGACTCATAACCTTAATCATTTCTTCAGCATCTCTAGGGCACGCCGTCCAAGATAGGCTTCAATGACCCGTTCATCTTTTTGGACTTCGTCGGGCTGGCCTTCCGAAATCTTTTTGCCATAGTCCAGCACGGTAACTTTGTCGGAAATGGTCATGACGACCTTCATATCATGCTCAATGAGCAAGATGGACAAGTTTCGTTCGTCGCGCAGTTTACGGATAAACAAAATCATGTCCTGTGTTTCATTGGGATTCATGCCAGCGGTGGGTTCATCCAACAAAAGTAATTGCGGCTGGGTTGCCAGTGCGCGGGCAATTTCTAGGCGGCGCTGATGACCATAGGGCAATGATTTGGCAGCGTGTTCTTCATAGCCTTTCAATCCCACATAGTCCAAAAGTTGACCGGCTTCTTCATGTGCCTTTGCTTCTTCGCGGCGCACGGCAGGTGGCCTAAAAATGTCGCCAAAGACCCCTGATTTGAGGCGGTGGTGCATCCCAATCAATACATTTTCACGGGCCGTGAGGTTATTGAACAGCCGGATGGTCTGGAAGGTTCGGGCAATGCCAATGCGGGTGAGTTGGTTGGGGCGTGATCCACTGATATTGCGCTGATTAAAGACAACCTTGCCCGTCGTCGGCTTATAATAGCCTGTCACAACATTAAAGAAAGTGGTTTTACCCGCCCCGTTTGGCCCGATGATGCTGTTGATCGAGTTAGCTTCAATGGTGTAATCGAGGGTATCCACCGCGACCAAGCGCCCGAAGGCTTTGCTGACGCCCTGTGCTTCGAGTATGATGCTCATGAGTTTTGTACCCCCTCCGCTGATTCAACCGTTGGTGGCACGATTTTGGTCTCGATAGATTTGGGTGGGAACAAGCCTTGTGGTCGGAAGATCATAATCACAATCAGCCCGATCCCAAAAAATACCCAGCGCAGACTTTGCACATCGTATTCAGGCAAGACTTCGCCATTAAAAATATCGGGCAAGACCTGTGCCAAAAATACTCCGTCAAAGGTGGCAATGATAATGCCGCCAATCAACACGCCCCAGATGCTGCCGCGCCCGCTGAGGACGACGATAATCAGCAAGAAGATGGAAACTTGGAATTTGAAGAGTTCGGGGAAGATCGCCCCAAGCATTGACGCATAGACCGCACCCGCCAAGCCTGAAAAGGACGCGCCAATTGCAAAGGCAGCCAGTTTAGTGCGGATGGGATCAACGCCCATAAAATCAGCGGCGGTTTCGTCTTCACGAATGGCTTTCCACGCTCGACCCAGACGGGAATTATTGAGGCGAATGGCGGAGAACAGCACAATCATCGAGGTGATGACTATGGCGAAATACCAAAAGGTTGGATTGACGCCAACGTTTAATGCCCCTTCATCCAACCCAAAGAGATTTTCGAGGAAACTGAAATCAGGACGACCTAGCGGTGTTAGACCCTGACTGCCATTGGTTAAGTTGTAGTCTTCGATCAAGACCCTGCCACGAAAGGTCAGCGTGAAATCGCCCAAATTACGCACAAGGGCTGGGATGATTTCACCAAAGGCGAGGGTCACAATTGCCAAATAGTCGCCGCGCAAACGCAGGGTTGGTGCACCGATGATGATTCCAAATACAGCAGCAACCAGTGCGCAAATCCAGATAGCAAGGAAAAAACTCATTTCAATATCGTGAGTAGGCCATGTCAGCAGGCCAAAAGTATAGGCCCCAATCGCAAAAAACGCGGCATAACCGAGATCGAGCAGGCCAGCCAAACCGACCACAATATTTAGCCCTTGGGCAAGCGCCACAAAAATGAGGGCGCGATTGACCTGCGTAATCAGGCCAAAATTTGTCAGCAGTTCAAGTTCTTTCATGGCAAGGGGGGCAAGCACAACGAAGATGGCAATCAAGACCCAACGCAGCTGCCCTGAGAACATGGAGCGTGGATGTGCAAGTATGTCTCGCATAAAGCTACTCCTACAGTTTTTCAATAGATTGGGTCGAGCCGAGAATGCCCGATGGCCGGAATACCAACATGAGAATCAGAATGCCAAAGATGACGACCCGTGTCCATTCACTGCCGATATAGCTGTCGCTCATCGCCTTGATCATACCGATAATAAACGCTCCCAGAACGGCACCCCGGATGTTGCCAATGCCACCCAAGACCGCCGAGGTGAAAGCCATCAAACCAGCTTCAAAACCCATTGTGAAGCGACCAGAGTTGATATAGAGTCCCCAAACCATGCCTGCCACGCCCGCCAGTGCACCCCCGACAAAAAAAGTGGTGGCAATAATGCGATTGACGTTGATGCCCATCATCATGGCGGCTTCACGGTCTTGGGCCGAGGCACGCATCGCTTTGCCAATACGGGTGCGATCAATAAAGAGCGTGAGCAAGGCTACGAGTGGGATGGTGACACCAAACAAGAACAGGTCTTTGGTTGTAAACGAGACAATGCGCCATTCGGTGATGTCCATGCCTAACTTTGAAAAGAAAGAGATGACATGTTCATTTTCCATGTAATCTTCTTTGGGGAAATAGCGAGGGTAGGGGATTTGGATGGGGCCTTTCCAGATGGCATAGATCGCTTCGAGCATAAAGGAAACGCCGACAGCGGTTAATAAAGGGGCCAAGCGCGGGGCTTTGCGTAGAGGCTTATAAGCAATCTGGTCAATGGCAAGGTTGAGCGACCCTGTTAATAACATGGTCAAAAGCGCCACTGCGGGTAATGTGAAATAGAGGTCGGAGCCATGCAGTGGAATTTCGGGATTTATTTCGGCGAAGATAGTGAGAGAAATAAAAAAACCAAATGCAAAAAGGTCACCATGTGCAAAGTTAATGAGTTCAATAATCCCGTACACCATCGTGTAGCCCAACGCGATGAGTGCTAGGTAGCCCCCAACCGTCAGGCCGATGATGACATTTTGTATAAAAACTTGATTATCAATAGACATAAAAAGACGAACTCCCCAATATAACAGGAGAGGACAACCTGTGTCCTCTCCCTCAATTATTCAGACTTCAAAGCCCATTAATTTAGTCGGACGCAACTTCGCAGGTTTCGTGCATAGTGGGGGTGATGAGTGTCCCATCAATGAAGGTGTCATCACCGACAGCGTAGCCATAGAAACCAGAGACAGTCGCATCACCGTTTTCGTCAAAGCTGAACGTAGCAGAGAGGCCTTCAAAGTCGGTGGTAGCACGCATGGCTTCTAAAATGGCGGCGCGATCTGCCACACCGGCGCGTTCAATCGCATCCAAAATGACCATCATGGACTGATACGCATAGACGGAATAGGGATCGGGTTCTTCATCATAGGTGTCCACATAACCCTCATAGAAACGCACGCCTTTTTCACTTTCGAGGGTACTGGGCAATGGGCCGGGGAAGGAGATGTAGACGTAATCATTGGCAATTTCCACGCCACCGATTTGGTCAAACAACGCAGGGCTTGCCATACCATCTGGCCCCATGAAATAGATATCTTCTTCAAACAGGCCGAGTTCGTTCATCTGTTGGATGACCTGTGGGCCACCGGAATCCAGTACGAAGCCGCCAAAGACTAAATCTGCCCCGGAGGCCAATACATCGGTCAGCAGCGCACGGAAGTCAATGTCAGTAGATTCGACACTAGCACGACCCGCCACTTCCAGCCCGATCTCTTCAGCGTGACGTTCAAACTCGTCAGCGAGACCCTTCCCGTAGGCTTGGGTATCATCCAAAATATAGACACTTTCAAAACCGAGGCAGACAGCCCAAGCCGCATCGGATGGCCCTTGGAAGTCATCGGTACCATTGGTGCGGAAGTAGTTAACTTCACCACTGGGGCGATAGATTTCTGGTTCACCTTCGGCGCAGGTTTCGCAGGCGCGGGTGAGGCCAGCATAGGAGTTGGCAGGGGTAATTTGGGCAATGCCCGCTTCGTTGGTGATGACCATGCTCACTTTGGCGGCACCACTATTGTAGGTGCCAAAGTAAACCATACATTCGGGGTCATTCACGCAACGTTGGGCGTTTTCGGCTTCAATCGTGCCGTCCCAAGCACCAGTGGTAGGGGACGCATCGTCTAAGCCGACGATTTCAACTTCAAATCCGGCGGGGCCAGCACCGTCATGATCTTCTTTGTAGTGGGCGAGTGCCAATTCAGCCGCCTTGAGCATACTTTCACCAACGGCCTGTGTTCCACCAGACAACGGCCAACTGGTATAGACTTTGATTTTTTCACCTTGTGCAGATACGGTTTTGCCACTGTGATTAGCAGTTGGCATTGCCATCATCGCTATGGTAATCAGCAATACTAAACCAAGATAACGTTTCATCCTCATGGTTTTTTCCTTATATATTTACTAAATTTTTCTTTTACGGATGGAAATACAGTATAACGTCTCTTAGAATTCTTGTGCAAGCCCTTGAGATATTGCCGCTAGATTAAGCTCATACGCATTTAGTAGAGGATAAAATGGTCAAAATAGAATAGGCCTAGACTCATTGCTATAATTCCAATATCGGTTCCCTGATCTGAGTTGGTGGCTTTATCTTCAACAATTTTCACGATCTCTCGATTGATATACAGCCCAAATCGTTGTGCCTCACTCATTATTGTCAGATTGTTGTATGCACCAAGCCGAATCGCATCAGATCTACTGGTGGCTAGGGTTTTAAAACCAGATGAGTCACGCCTGTAAAAAGAGAATACGTTATCAGCCTTGAGCACAAAAGCGTAATAAGATTTTTTGTCGCGGTTAAAGCGATAGAGGAGTCCGGCCCCAGAATAATCCGTCTTGCTTGCAGATAGATTGAGTTTGATATCGAGGGAAAATGTTGCTTCGGCATGATTTTCATCGTTGATGCGAAAATGAAAATACTTCACATCAGGTGGGTTTTCATGGTTGATTAGCAAGTAGCTGTCATCCACAAGTTTTCCTTCCCAACTCTCTTCTTTACCTACTAATAGGGTTCCTCCAAGTATACGGCTTTGAGCCGCAAATATGTCATTTTCAATGACTGAAAAAGATTCAATAAATTTGGGCTGTGAATTAACCCAAGAAATGCTGTTAGGAAAATTTCTTGTTTGAGGGTTGCCCACAACAGGCTGTCCCAATTTGCTTAGGATGGCGGCAACAATAGTTTCAACGCTTTCATCTTGAGCATTAAGATACGCAATAGTTGGCAAAATGCCCGGAATTTCGGTGTTATCCAAGCGGATAGGGAGTATGTATTCTTCATTTTCAGTAAATGCTCTGGCTTGGGCTGCTTGTCTTTCGTGATTAGTCCATAATTTATTGGCGTAATGTTGGGACAAAATCATGACGCAAAATCGAGCTTTATTTTGGTATAACTCTGAGAGATACGAATACAAGTTTTTCCCCCATAGATTCGATTTTTCAAAAACATCATAAAAGACCCGAACGCCATGTTGTTTTAGTGCATTCGCCAATGGCTCAACAAAAATGCGATCTTCTCCAGCATAGGAGAATGCAATATCGTAGTCATAGATGGTCATTTTGTCCGAATTTCACTCCTGTGTCTTGTTCCAACTCAGGACGTATAGGGAATATTCATCCTCTGCCTGCCAGATAATTTCCAACAGCGGGGGAACTTTGGCCCATTCGGCTTGGTCATCGGCTGTGATTTTACGATTATCGTCAAATTCAAAATCGCGTCCGGCTTCCCAAACCAGAATGTGTGTGATACCGCGTTCGCGCCACGCATTGAGAATAGCTTCGGCGCTGGCAAACGAGCCATTTTGTTTATCAATGGTGCGGCGGTCATACCACCAGCGCAGCAAAATCCAATCTTCGACACATTCAATGCGTGGTTCATCGCAATAAAGCGAACGGGTCTCCCATAAAAACAGCACCTTCGAGTCATCTGGTAATTTGTTGACCTGACGCATGGCTTCAATATGCCAGCCGAGGTTTTCATCCAAATACTCGTTTTTGGAAATGACCCCAGTTAAATAGTCGAGGGCGCGGCTGTCGAGGAAATGGCTGACAAGGGTTGTACCTTCGATGCGATCATTTTCGGGACGGACGCCGCGTACATAATCTACGGCGGTGAAAGTAAAAATGAGTACGACAAGAGCTTGGATTACAAAACGCAGATCAACGGGTTTGGTGGGGAGATGACGTAGACCGTCAAAACCAACAGCGGCGATCAGGGCCAGTAGGGGGAACATAGCATACCACAGGCGAGTTTGAGCGCCATAGACACTGGTCGCAGCAGAGGCCATCCAAAAGATGAATATACAGGCGATAATCACCGCCATGCTTTTAAGGCTTTGTCGCCATTTGGGGTCAAGTTTTTTCCAAGAGAGAGTCAATAGAGGGATTAGTAGTAGGAAAAATGGGCCGATTGTGGCAGCGAACCCCCCCGCACCCTCGATACCAAAAACGGTGGACATGATCGGTGTGCCCCAATAGAAACCGGGTAGATCACGCATCAGGGCCATCTCGGAATTGGTGTACCACTCATTGGCGAGGCTGTCCCACTCACCGACCGTTGGGCCAAAGGGATAAAGCGGGTTATCGTAAAAAAATAGATTTCGCAGCAACCAAGGGGCCAATATGAGCGAGGCAACCCCAATCAACACCATGCCATCGTGTAGCCAACGCGATTTTTTGCCGTACAGCAAGATATACAGGCCTGCTGCGACACCCAAACAAACCAATGGATACTTAACCGACATAGCAAAGCCAATAAACACGGCAGCCAGTATCAGCCAGCGAGTATCAAAATCACGTTCGCGCCATTGTTCGAGTGCAATGAACATGAACATGGCAAAACCGATGGGTGGCAGGTCTACATAAGGCCAACTCAGTTGCAGCCAAATTGAGGGGGCTGCGAGCAGAATCGCCGCTGCCAAAATGCCGACACGCGGCGAAAATCGTCGCCACCCATAGCCGCCCACCGCCACGAGTGATAGCACACCAAATACCCAATGAATGACCGCGCCGCCTGTCAAACGCCCAAAGGTGAGGGCCATTTCACCAGCAAATAGGGTATGGACAAGCTGAGGAAAGCCGAAGAAATGATTTCCCGGTAGGCTTTCAAATCGCCCATTTTCAACCCACAGCTTGGGACCGACCAGATGATAGGTCAAGGAGTCAAATTTGGTGGGGGGAGCTAGGGCCATAATCAAGCCAAGCACAAGGCTGAAGGCAATAAAAATCAGCAACCAGCGGTCAAGGCGATTTTTGGGACGGGAGGTATCCATCCAAAGATAGATATGATAGAACCACCCACCCAGATTTTCGCGGGTGAAAAATCCAATCACCACCAGTACCAACACCAGCGAAACCGCGTGCAACCAGATGAGGCCGATAGCAAAAATCAAAATGCTGAGGACACCTAACCCCAAAAGTGCCTCACCAGCCAGTTGCTCTGGTTGGGACAGAATACTGGAATAGGTGGGGACGATATAGCGGATCAACGTGCGGCCTAAACCAGCGCTTACCACGACCAACACAGACACGGTAAGCAGGTCAAGAATCCCGCCGCCAAAGGCTTTGACAAAAACTGGAGTGACGGGTTTGTGTACCCAGTAGTAGAGAAACATCGCCAGCAATAACCAGAACAATGTGCCAGCAATTACACGGACAGAGGTTCGTGGCGATGATTCCACAGAAATTTCTCCTTACGGTGACAGATTAGCGTGGTTCCAAATAATACGCTCCTGCTTGACCTTCCGCAATCCAACCGACGGTACTGTTGAGTTGGACTTGCCACCACAGCAGATCTGATACACAAGCTGGCCCGCCCGTAATGCTCACGGTTGTCCCATAGGTGACCTCTTGCAAAATTTGAGCCTCAAGGCCGGGATCAGAGCGCATTCTCACTGAGGGGTTGTAAATGACAGTGGCCTGCCGATTAAGACTCAGGCGGGTGGCAGGGGAACCGGGGCAGGCGATACTGGCAGGATCAATCCCAGCACTTGTATTTCCCGCTAAAGTGAAAGTGGGGGCAAATGTTGGGGTGGGTAGTGGGGTAAAAGTTAACGTGGCGACGGGAGCTTGTTGAGCCGCTGATGTCTCGGCAAGCGAGCCGATGGCGACTTGTGGACTCGCGGCAGGTGGAATAACACCACCCGCTTCACCACCATTAGAGAAAGTGGTATTGGTTGGTAGTGGGGTGCCGACTTGCGGCAGGGCAGGTAGGGTTTCGTTGGATTGGACAACCGCTACCCCATCGGGAGTGGCAGGAGTGTTGTCGTCATTATTGAGCAAGGTCATCACCAAAAACGCGACCACTCCCATCAGTAAAGCCATTGCCAGCGCAGCGCCACTTATCACAAGACAGGAACTGCTGCTTTTCTCTTTTGGCAGATTGGCATAGGACGGGTAGAGTGAAGCAGTCGCAGTCGGATATTGGGGGTATCCGGCTGCTGAATGGGCGGGTTGGGCAACAGTCGAATAGGGTAGTTTTTTGCAGCGCCAGCACGGTTGCTGGTCATTCATGCCCTCGCGGTTGGCGCCGCAGTGTGGACAAAGCATTACAGACAACTTGAATTGACCTCATTGAACACTGAATTCTCGGCGGACTTCACGAGCCGCCTCCGAGTCCAATAATACACCATCAAGGGTCAAACTGGTGAGTAAACCGTCGAAAGCGATGCCTACTTGTACCCATTCCGTAGGTAAAGCCTGTAAGGTAATTTCGAGAAAGCCATCTTCTGGTAGCGCGATAAGGTACCGAATGTTGGGGATGCTACTGGTAAATTGATAAGCAACGGCGGCGGCAGCATACCCATCCCAGTCAAAAGTGGTGGCTTGCGTGACGCCACCCCGTAGGTTGACTGTAATTTCTTGAACCAACGCTGCACCCATCAACAGACGGGCCGCTGCCAGCGATTCATCATGGATGACCAACCCGCCATACCCTGTTCCAGCTCGAATCCAGCGAATGGCCGCAAAAGTAGTCGTTGACTCGATGGGGCTTAAAACGATGGGGTTGGAAATTCCATCGTCGGTTGTGTGCTGCCAGCCATTGGGTGGAAACAAGCTGAGGCTGTGGTTTGGCGTCGTGATGACAATGGGCACAGCTAACGTAGAGACATTGCCAGCAGCGTTGTCGGGAAATAGTGTGCTATAGAGGCCCTCCATCGTGATGGAGTCTTCAAGATTAGTGGTACGTTCGAGGCTGGTCGTATTCAACAATGGAATATCATTCCACGTAAGGGTATCCAACATAGCGATCCATGTATTACGCCAGCCCTCAAAATCTTCTACGCGGCTTTGGAACGATAGGATTAATAAGGTATTCTCGGAGACAGCAATCCCTACACCGAGGCCGATGACACGCTCATCATACAGGTATGGGCTACTGCCGGGTCGTTCAAGCGTCATCATCATCGCGCCATTATAAGGGTCAAGACTTGGGCCAAACCGCGCCGGGATGACTCGACCATAGACCCCATAACGATCTTGGAGACGCTGACGACTGAAGGCGGAAAAGTAGGCCTCGGCGGGGTTGTCAGTATGGGTGTCAAATTCAAATGGCAGGGAATCAAATGGGGCGATAATCACCTCAATTACGGCTGTCGCGGGGACAGTCGCCGTGCCATTATCTACCTCAATATAGGTTGCCTCTATCTCATAGGGGTTGCCAGCACGCCAGCCAAATGGAAACTGCATGGTCATTTTGCCAACTTCGCTTTGCAGAGTGATCATTTGGGTCAGCGGGGGCAATGGGCCATCTTGAGCTTGAGTGGAGGGAACTGTGCCCCCCAACACCATTATGCAAATAACTAGGACAAAACAAAGACACTTTCTCATGATAGAACCCTTTATGCCGTTGGCCCAATCACCGGCCCACCACGCACAATAGTGGGTTGATCGAAAGGAGTCAACCAACGTTCCCAGCGTGAACTGCGGTAGAAGGCATAATCGCCGACGGGTGGGAATTTTGTGTTGAGTTCGTTAAACATCTGATTCGTCATATAGGTCAGTGGATTCAGAATCAAATTCTGATTGGACTTGTCATAGCGGATTTCAAGGTGCATGTGTTTTGCCCCATTGTCAATATAGCCGACAATCGTATCTGGGGTGACAGGCGTGCCGCGAGCGAGTCTAATCGGGTTGGCGACATGCCCATAAATGATTAAATGGTTGCCGACAATCACATCTACCCGGTTGGGGCCGAAAGCACGTTCGCTGCCACTGTAATCGAAAATACCATTGACACCTGCATAAACCGGAGCGCCGCCGGGATGCCCGAAATCGAGACCACCGTGCAAGCCCTGACTGTAGCCGGGGTAGTTGTTGGCCCGCCCGTAGAGAAAAGCAAAGACAGTATTGCCATAATAATAGAACCATCTCATCGTATTCAGGTCGAGTGGCAGGCGCTGGAAAACAAAGGCGGGGGCTGGTAAACCCTGATTGATGTCCGCCATCAAGACTTCTCCGGTGGATAAATTGCGTTCGGCTGACCAGCCTGTGCGATGCTGCCACCATACAAAGCCGACCCGTTCGGTGCGCGACGTGGCAATGGCTTCCACCCGTTCACCCATGCGAAGTTGTTCGGACGGGAGCAATGTTTTTGCCTCGGTACTGGGTTCGGTGCGAACGTTGAGGGCAGGCGTAACCACCTGAAATACGCGCTTTTGGGTATCAGGCGGCAGACCATCCGGCGGGATATTATTGGGATTGATTTTGCTGACGGCACGAAATTCGGCTGTACCTGCCGTGCCCAACCGAAAATAACTAATCCCCGTTGCTCCTTTTTGAAATGAGTAGATACCAGCCGTCAATACATCATCTTCAGGGACGCGGGTACCACTGCTGGGATCAGGATAGGCTTGTAGCATCGGTACAACGGGCATATTCCACTGCTTGCAGACCCGCATGGCCTCTTCAATATAGGTGGTTGGGCCGCGTGTGCCTTCACTAAAGTGCCAATGATAGACCATTGGATGCAGGCTTTGGATATTGGGCAGCCATTCATTGATATGGATATTAGCCGGGTGGTTGCCACGTGCATCAAAATTGAGGGCAAGATGGAAACCGGGAGGCGCACCTGCTTTGATTCCCGAAGCCAACGCCCGTGCTGTGGCTGCTGATTGCCCACCGAAATAGAGTGCCCCATCTTCCACGTCCAAAATCATGGCCCGCACCCCCGGCACACGACAGGCCGCCGTCACGACGTTGATCTCGCCTTGAACATTGCGCCCACGTACCACATGCCATAGATAGGTTTGCAGACCGCGCCGCGCAAGGGCCTTTGTCCATTTCAAAATATCATCTGGGCCTTTGATTTCCATAGCGGCTTTGTCGTCATACCGTGCCTGCCAATCCTCCCCATCGCTGGTTTTGATGGCGATGCCCGCCACATTGGGACTGTACTGCTTGACGGTTTCGACTAGCTCCTCAATGGTATTTTCGCCAACAGCACTGCCACTCCAATGAATCCAAAATATTCGTTTATCAAAAGGGGTCGGCATTAATAGCACTCCTTTGGTTCCAATCCGCCCAACAGCGAGAATGTATTTTACTATTATCGTTTAAGTAGGCGCTCTCGACAATTTTTCTTTTGACGCCGCTTGCCTGACCGAATAAAATCAATGAACGTTTGCAAAATTCTAAAAAAGGATGTGGGATGAATCGCCTGCAATATGAAACCAGCCCCTATTTGTTACAACATGCGGATAACCCAGTGGATTGGTACGCATGGGGTGAAGACGCCTTTGCTGCTGCACGAGCCGAAGATAAACCGATTTTATTGAGCATTGGCTATTCCGCCTGCCATTGGTGCCATGTCATGGAACATGAAAGTTTTGAGGATGAAGAAACGGCAGATGTGATGAATCGGCTCTTTGTCAACATCAAGGTAGATCGGGAAGAACGCCCCGATGTAGATGACATATATATGCAGGCGACCTTGATGTTTACAGGTGGACACGGCGGGTGGCCCATGACGGTGTTCATGACGCCAGATGGACGGCCTTTTCATGCAGGGACCTATTTTCCACCGGAGCCACGTTACGGGATGCCCAGTTTTCGACAAGTCTTATTGGCGGCGTCAGAAGCATACCAAAATCGGCGGGGGCAGTTGGAGGATGCAGCGAACGAAGTCACCCATTCATTGCAGCGGGTTGGCTTGGCCCTATCCAAAGAAAAAGGTGGCATCGAACTCGACGGTGATTTGCTTACCCATGCCGCCCAAAAACTGATTGCCCAAGCTGACCCGATTTATGGGGGCTTGCATCGCGGTCAGCCAAAATTCCCACAGCCGATGACATTGGACTACTTGCTGCAATATCATGCCCATTCCACTGATGAAGAAATTCTAAGGGTAGTTTTGTTTACGCTACGCAAGATGGCACATGGGGGCATGTATGACCAGTTAGGCGGGGGTTTTCATCGCTACAGCGTGGATGAAAAATGGCTTGTGCCCCACTTTGAAAAAATGCTCTATGACAATGCCCAACTCGCACGAGTGTATTTACATGCCTATCAGGTAACAGGGGATGAATTTTTTGCCCAAATCACCCGCGAAATTCTGAATTATGTGGAACGGGAAATGCTTGATCCCTCCGGCGGGTTTTATAGCACACAAGATGCCGATTCCGAAGGCGAAGAGGGGCGATTTTTCATCTGGTCGTCAGTCGAAGCACAGGAATTGTTACGGGGGATGTTGTCACCAGAACAGCTTGGGCCGGTGCTGGCGTATTTTAATGTGACGCAGCGCGGCAATTTTGAGGGGCGTAATATTTTGAATATCCCCCATCGGCTGGAGGATGTCGCGGCGGCGAGTGGGGGGATGGATGTAGAGGAACTGCGACAGGCAGTACAGCAGGCCAAAGACAGTTTGTTCATAGCCCGCGAGGAGCGTATTAAGCCGGGGCGGGATGAAAAAATGCTGGCGGCATGGAATGGTATGATGCTGGCGGCCTTTGCGGAGGCGGCGCGGGTGCTGGACGATGATCGCTATTGGCAAATCGCGGAACGGAATGCCCAGTTTTTGCTAACCGAGTTAAGCATAGATGATGGGCGATTGTATCGTACCTATAAACGGATGGCAGATGGGGCGGGTCAAAGTAAGCTGAATGGCTATTTGGAAGACTATGCCTGTGTTATAGAGGGGCTGATTGAGTTATATCAGACAACCTTTGAGCCGTATTGGTTTGAGCAGGCTGAACGCTTAGCAGACCATGTCTTGGTGCATTTCGCTGACCCTGCTGGTGGATTTTTTGATACGAGCGACGACCATGAGGCATTAATCGCTCGACCACGTAATATGCAGGACAACGCCACACCTGCTGGATCGAATTTGATGGCCTACACTTTGATCAAATTGGCAGCCTATACAGGGAAGGCCGCCTATGAAGATGCCGCTGTTGGTGTTCTGAATCAAATTGCCGCTGCGATGCGTGAATATCCAAGTGCATTTGGCAAGGCGTTGAGTGCATTAAATTTACTGGTTAGGCGTCCGATTGAAGTGGCAATTATTGGGGATCAGGCTGAAACTCAGACCCGTGAGTTGTTGGATACCGTACAAAAACCTTATCGTCCCACTGTTGTTACGGCTTTAGCGGAGGCTGATCAAGGCGAGGAGGCCATACCTACACTACTGGCTCATCGTACCCGCCGAAATGGATTGCCCACCGTCTATGTGTGCCAAAATTTTGTGTGTGATGCACCTGTGAATACAGTGGAGGCCCTAGAAAAGCTACTGACCAAAGTCCTTTCATAAAAAAAGAACACCCTATCCGAGATAGGGCGCTCTTGAATTTGTGAATGAGGAATAGCGGTTAGTTTAGACGTTCAACCTGCATAAACACCGTCCACTGGACATAGGTGTTGCTGCCGCCATTGGCGCTGATCAGAATCGAGCCGGTATCACTGTCCGGGCCAGCAGCGTTGATGATGTAGGTGTCGCCACATTCATAGGTTTGCCCGCCAGTGTAGAAGGCAATGACCTCGGTCCCTGTACCAGAGCAGGAGAAATTGAAGATTTGACGTACCAAGGTGCCGGAGCCGCCCTGATTGTTGATGTTGTTGGTGGAGAAAAAGACGCGATCCTCAAAGTCACCAGTGGGGTGCGACACCACATTGCTGACGCTGCCCTGCGTAAACGCGCCGTTCTGGTTGCCCATGTCCACATTCAGGAAGTAGTCACTATCCGCCGGAGCAATCTGGGCCTGCCCAGTGGGGCTAGGAGTGGCCGTCACGCCGCCGGGAAGGGTTGCGCTTGGAGTAGCAGTGACACCACCGGGGAGCGTCGCAGTTGGTGTGCGGGTTGGCCCAGAGGTCGTTGGTAGTGGCGCAAAAGTAGCGACGGGGATTGCGGTACAATTGCCACCCAGACGGGTTACTGTGCCGGAGACCCAGCCAGTGTTGCCACCACCATAGCTGATAAGATACCATGAGCTATCGTTATTCCGACCCACTACGTTATAGATGGATTGGGGTGAGATGGTAACTAAGATGGGGTAGTCGGTGGAGGGGCCGCTGCGTACATTCACTGCTTGGTTTTCAAGGGTTGCCAGCACACATTGACCACTGGTAGGCAATACGGGCAAGCCACCACCGCCAGAAGGTTCTTCAGTGCCAGCAGGGACATTACCCCCACTTGTAGAGGTTCCCCCGCCATAGGTCAATTGGACTTCCACCTGAGCAGGCCCAACAGCCCCACCCAAATCTATTACCAATTTTAGGCTTTCTTGACCCGGCGCGAACATCAAAGTTGTGCCCAACAGACGCGGGTTATTCAAAGTGGCGATGGTTTCATTGGTCTGTGACAATATGGTAATCACAGGGCTGTAACCGGGAGTGAGGGACTGAACGCGCAGATTGCTGGCCTCAGTTGGGTTGGTCGAGAAATCATAGACGGCAGGCAGGTCGGTGCTGGCAACTGTGCCCTGTACGGCTGCCCCGGCTGCGAGTGGAACACCGGGTGGGAGTTGTCGTTCCCCTTTGGTGAGGGTAATGGCAAATTGACCCGTCAAATTATCGGCGGCACGGACTTGGATGAAATACGTGCCATCAGTGATGAGGGTGTATTCCAATGTGGCAGTTTGTTCGAGGGCCAGATTGTCATTCACCAGCAAGACAACCGTGCGAGTCCCATCCAATAGGGCGATGCTTGGTGCAAAGCCGACACCTAGAATCTCTACTTTGGCAACATCCCCTGCCTTGCCCTCAAAAAAGAACAAGCTACCTTCTGGCCCAGTAATCTGCCCAATGAGGTTTTCGCCATAGCCCAGACGCTGACCATCTTGGGCATAGGTGGTGGAGAGAGATGAATTGACGATAAGAGCCACAATGGCTAGGACAAGGAGTGTGGTCAAGCTAAATACAACATGTCGAAGTCTCTTCGGATGCAAACTCATGAGGGAATCCCTTTCGCATATACAAGTAAAGTTTACGAGACGGTAGAATCAATTTATGCGAAATTGGTTGTTTAAAGCAAGCCCCCCATTTCCTACACAGAGTGGAACGAGTTGAATTTGGTCAACGACAAAAAACCGCTTCCTACGCAGGAAGACGGCTTATAGGATTATGATCTCAATTGAAGGGCGTAGGTTAGCTGTAGAAATCGCGTATCCATTGCGCGGCCCAATAATATGGGAAATTTGAGCCGTATTTCTCAGGTTTAATATCTATGAACTCTCAGTGACGATCTTTTAAGATTCCTCTAAACCGCCACTCCGACTGCGGAAACTCAAACGGATGGGTGTTCCGGCAAAGGGAAAAGCCTCGCGGATGGAATTTTCAAGGTAGCGCTCATACGAAAAATGCACCAATTCCGCTTCATTCACATGGAACAGAAAGGTGGGTGGGTCTACGCGCACTTGGGTGGCGTAATAAATCTTCAATTTGCGGAGGTCTTGGCTAGTCGGGGCATGACGCGCGACGGCTTCACGCACGATACGATTAAGTTCGCTGGTGGGGATGCGGCGTACCCGTTCCTCATAAACACTCATGGCCGTTTCCAAAATTTGGTGAACCCGCTGTCCGGTCAAAGCGCTAATAAACAAAATCGGCGCATAGGCCATGAAACTGAAATCCTCTTTGATTTTGTCGGTGAATTCGTAGATGGTGTACGAATCTTTTTCGACCATATCCCACTTGTTCACCACAATAATCAGGCTCTTGAGTTCGTCCAAAACCATGCCCGCGATATGAGTATCTTGCGCGGTGATACCCTCTGAGGCGTCAATCAGTAACAGAGCTACGTCGGCACGCTGAATGGCCTTCAGGGTACGCAGCACACTGTATTGCTCAATCCCCGGCTCAATCTTGCCACGCCGCCGAATCCCCGCCGTGTCAATTAGGGTGATTCTTTGTCCATGCCATTGAATATCGGAGTCGAGCGCATCACGGGTCGTGCCTGCAATATCCGAGACGATGGCCCGTTCTTCGCCCAATAATTTATTTAGCAGGCTTGATTTGCCGACATTTGGACGCCCAATAATGGCAATCTTGAGATGATCTTCTTCTTCCTCGCTGCCATATTCAGGAGCAGGGGGGAATAATTCGACGATGCGATCTAGGAGGTCGCCTGTGCCATCCCCATGTAGGGCACTCAGCGGGATGACCTCGCCCAAGCCGAGGGTATAAAAGTCCATTGCTTCGTCAAAGGCTTTGTGATGATCGGCTTTATTGGCAGCAATGACAATCGGCTTATTGGATTTTTGTAGAATTTCTGCTACTTCCTCATCCGCAGCCGTGACGCCTTGCTGAGTATCGGTGACCAATACAATCACATCCGCATCTTGAATTGCTACTAAGGCTTGGGCACGAATCTGTGGAATGAACTGGACAGAATCTTCGGCCAGTGGCTCAGTTGATTGCCCGGCTTTGGGGTTGTGAATCTCAATCCCACCCGTATCTACAACAGTGAAGATTACCCCATTCCAGTCTGTGTCCCCTTGCAAACGATCACGAGTTGTCCCGGCAATATCGGAAATGACGGCGCGGCGCTCTCCGATGAGGCGATTAAAAAGTGTAGATTTTCCGACGTTGGGACGTCCGACAAGGGCAACCAGTGGTTTTTTCATGGGTTAGTTTCAATATTTAACGCTTATACGTGGGAGCGATTATACCATGCGGCGTCTAGTGGTTATTGGATGGAGATGAAAACAAAATGCCCACCGATAGATGAACAGAGGAGAGTGGTGGGCATAAGCGAAAGCACTTGATGATCAAATCGGGTGGGAGCCAGGGAGGGAACGATCATCAAGTGCCAAACTCGTATGAGGTTTTAACTCTGTACTATCTACATTATTGCAGGTAGAAATCAAAACCCCATTTAAGGATTGTTAATAAATTGTCAAGGTTTTTAATAGAACACGCGGTTTAGCGATCTGCCCCACGCCGATTTTCCTTCAGAATAGCCTGAATTAGCGAAATGGCTTGTGCGCCAACCAGCGCCAAAATTGCTACCCACACCGCTTGTTGATTGGTGGTGACACGATTCATCTGCTCAGTGGATGGGCCGACAATTTCAATGGTTTGCTGGCCTTGCACAAATTCAAATGGGTCTTGGCCCTGCATTGAGAGTTTGGCGGCTTCACCGGGGGAGAGTTGTTCGGGGCGATAGGGGTCAGTTGTGACAACCAAGACCTCATTCCCAGTCTCCAAGCGTTTTCGCAAGATAACCGCTTTACGGCTGTTGAGGGCATCGTACACATACATCTCACGGACGATGGTCATGATGACGGCGACCAATGGCACTGCCAGTAACAGGCCTAAGAATCCAAATAACGCACCAGCAACAAGTTGCGTCGCAATGACGACAGCCCCCGGCATACTCAAGGTCTGGCGGATAATGCGTGGAGTAATTACGTTGGATTCAAGCTGCTGTACGACCAGATATAGAATAATGACCAAAACGACCGGCCCACCGGAGGCGAGCGTAAAAATTACTCCGACAAGCAAAGATACCAGCGGCCCAAAATTGGGAATGAAATTAAAAAAGCCCGCCAAAATGCCTAACGCGAGGGCGTCATCTACTCCCAAGATAAACAATCCAATGGTGGTGAACGTTGCAACCAGCAAGGACGAAAATATTTGGGAAATGACCGCCAAACGAACGCTTTTGCCTAGCGAGGTGATTATTTCTAAGGCACGTGGGCGGTAGGCACGGGGTACAAGGGTTAGCACGCCTTCAACATAGTCAGTCGGTTCAGCAAGGAAGTAGACAGTCAAGACAAAAAGAATCAACAAATTGCCTATTATGCTTCCTACCGTACCCAAAAATGGCAGGACTTGCCCGGTGGCATTGTCGGCTTGGTCACGTATAAAGTTCGATATTTGCTTTTGTTGGAGATTGTCGGCCCCGGTTTCGATAGTCGGAAGCAGGCCTGAATCTTTGGCAAATTGATTATATTGAGTATTGGCTTCATCTAGCGCGTTGGGCAAGCGGTCTACTAGATTGCCTGCTTGTTGGACAAATGACGGAATGATCAAGACCCCGACCAATAAAATTGCGGTTAATGTTCCAATCACGGTAATTAAGACGGCTTGCCCGTTGGAAAGGCCACGCTTCCGTAGAAAACTGACCGGAATAGAGAGGGCTGTCGCCAAAATTGCCCCTAAGAATAGGAGCATAATAGCACCGCGCAGAGACCACAATGCCAGCGCGAGTCCCACGAGGAAAATGATTAACAGAATCCGATAGACGAATTCTCGCTGGTCAAAGTTTTTGGTCATCATGCTGCGGTGCTAGTCTTTCTGTGATAGTTAAAGTTGGATGCTGTCGGTCAAAATGAGGAGTAAAACGCTCAAGACCGTCACGACCAAAAATAGGCCGATAGATAGGAACATGCGCTCCACTGCGTTTAAGCCAAAAATCCGACCTTCATCCACTTCTCGGCGGCTAACGGCTTTATCCTCAAAACCGCTAAAGGGGTCATCATCTTCCGCCAGCGCTTTGTATCGGAGACTATTTAAGCTGTCAAAATCCGAGTCACGCTTGGGCTGCTGGGGTGGTCGGCTTGAAGGGCGACTTGGAGGTCTATTGCTGGGTCGGTTGCTCATCATCTATTTCTCCTCACTACAGCATTAACATGCCCAAAGCATACAGCGCACTGGTTTGTCGGGCAAGTCAGAAATTTCTTAATGTGGGAGTTCATATAGCTCGACCATCACGCCGAAAGCGCTTTTGGGATGGATAAAACAATAGCGGATGCCATCTTCATGACGTATCTTAGGTGTGTCATTAATCAACTCAATTCCTTTTTGTCGAAGTTGCTCCATTGACGCTTCCAGATTTTCCACTTCGATACACAGATGGTGCATTCCCGGCCCACGCTTTTCCAAATAGCGCCCAATACCGCTGTCATTATTGGTGGGTTCAAGGAGTTCAATGCGGCTGTCGCCAATCTGTAGAAAGCCAATATTCACGTTTTCGCCGGGATTTTCTTCCCGACCTCCCAATTCGAGGCCGATCGCGTCATGCCAAAAGGCGAGGGCGCTTTCTAAATTGGGGACAACAATGGCGAGGTGATTTATCTTGATAGGCATAGACGGATATTTCCTTATAGGTGAATGTTGTGATGAAGTATATCGTTGCGATACACTAAGAGGGCAATTACTTTTTTCTTGGATTCGTTATCAAAATGAACCATTCATTGGATCGTGAAACCCGCAAAGCCCTTGTTCGGCTCGCTGAACAAGATGAACATGAGTACAGTGTTCCAGCGCGAATTGTATTAGCTCTGACGTCTGGACAGGATGTAGAAAAAATCGCCCGATCTGTCCGCCGTCCCCGCAAAGAAGTACAGCAGTGGGCCGAGCGCTTTGAAACTGAAGGCTTGGATTTATTTGGATCGGCTCTACAACCCGTATCACCAGCGGCAAAAATACCGCAGCCTCCGGTTGAGGAAATGTCTGAAGCGCCTGTCAACGAAGCTCTAGGGGATGAACCAGAGTCGGGTCAGCGCCGTCGGGTGAATCTCCGCCAACCGCGACCACGTAGCCCGCGTACTCAACGCCCGCCTGAAGACGAAGAAAGTTCCTCCCGTCGTCCCCCCAAACAGCAAGGAGGACGTCCTGATCGTCGAAGCACTGCTCGTCGTCCACGTGAGGTAGCGCCCCCGGAATCCCCTCTTATTTCCATAGATGAAGCGGTTGCCGAGGGTTTAGAATTCCTATTGACCGGAGATGCCGAAGATGTGGGAGTCGAAATTGCCCCAACTCCGCGTATGGTGGTCGCCCATATCGAACCTAGGCATCCGCCAGTCGCTGAACCACCGACTGTTCATCCACCTAGCACGGCTGAACCCATTAGTGTCAGCGCATTGGCAGCAGCCTATAATGTGGACATGGCCCATGCACGGCATATCAGCAACCTTAGTCGAGAATTGTTTGACATCACGGCCAGCATTCACCGCCTCCCCCAGCATTATCGAGATTTGCTGCACGCGGCGGCTCTACTGCATAACATCACGTTTGCCAGCGACCCCATCGAACATCATCTCAGCGGACGGGATTTGATTCTGCAATATGAGTTAAAAGATATAAGCAGCGAAGAACGCCAGCTTATTGCTGTAATGACAGGGTTGCATCGCACCTTACCGCGTGTGCATCAGTTCCCGGCGTCGGTTAAATTGCCCAAGCATATCTTAGGCCATGCCGAGACATTAGCCGCCTTACTGCGAATGGGAATTGGTCTTGATTTCAGCCATACCCAAACCAGCACGATTCAACATTGGCGCTCTACTCCCGGTACGCTTATTTTGGAGGTCAGTGGTCGGGAAGCAGCCGTAGATATGGTGCGAGCCGAACAAAAAAGTGATCTGTGGAATCGGCTGTTTAAAGAGGCGCAAATCCGATTTATTAGTGCCGAACAAGGTGTCTTAAAAACCTCGGATGCACCGGAACTATGGCCCAATTTGGAGGCGTTGGCTTCGGCAGTAGAAGTGAGCAACGCTCTGCGAGTGCATTATGCTCGGCGCTTTGAATATGTCGCGGGTCGGTTTCGTAATGGTGAAGCAGGCATGTTAACCCCCATGTGGGCAGAGTATCAACGCTTGATCGGGGTATGGGAATGGCTTATTCCCGGTACGAAACCTAGTCGAATTGATGATGCCACGAGTCATGCGTTGGCTGAAGCGATTAAGAGTGCCCTCCACAGGGCGGCCCTGTTTGATCGAAGTACCAGTCTGTTGGATGAAACTGACCCCGATCACGACGACCCGGAGGCGATTGCCCAGTTGACGGCGATTTGCGAGGGCTACAAAGCCCATGCCAACGAATCGGCCCAGCAATTGCTGATCCTGCTGCGGAGCCGCCCCTATTCGCAATGGCTGGCAGCCGCCCAAACCAAATTGGTGTATCAAAAAGATGACCCCCCTCCCTACAGTGGTATGATTGCGACCCGCGTTTGGGCCTATCTTGGTGCTGCCCGTCAAGTGATTGACCGTGTGACGCGGGCGGGTTGGAATGCTAATTTGGAAATCTTGCTCTCGATTGAGGTGATGCACAGTTTTGAGGTAGTGCTGCGCCGTCTGGCTGATTCGCTGATATGCAGTGGCAGTCTGTTGGGGCCAGAATTGGAACAGGTGCTGGAAGTGGTCGAACCGCTATTGGATTATCTCCATGCGTGGCAGCGGATGGAATTTGCAGCGGCCCGCACGATGCAAGATTGGGAACAAGCCAAAGCTGATCCCACCCAAACAGAAACTTTGCGCGTATTGGCAATAGAGGCCCTTGCTACAATGCTGCGTGAACGAGCCGATGCCATGCGCTGGAATCTGCCGGAGATTTGGGCACCGCTGGATTCGCCCGTATTCCGCCGCCTATTGGCCTTGACGGTGGCACAACCCTGATAAACTATCCCTGCCCCTCCTAAAGCATTAGGGAGGGGAAAAGCTCTATTTACCCCGCCAGCGCATGAGTGTGACTCCATCGTTTTCAATCAGGTTGGGAAATGGGAATGGAACCACTGCGCCGATGGTGAAAACCAGTAGGTTATCTAAAAAGGCGAATAGCGCCAACATCCGCACAAAGTCTCCTGCCGCCGACCAGACGAGAAGTAAGATAAAAGTGGATATAGCTAAGACTGCTAGACTGATTTTCGCGCCACCCAATGCCCGTCGGATGTGTATTTGGGCAGGCAAATTGGGTTCATCGGAGGGGTAGAGCGATGCCCCTAGCACTAAATAGAGCCGCACACCTAACATAGGGTAGCCCGTTTTTCTAGCGGCAGACGCATGACCCATTTGATGGATGATTTCAAAGGCCCAATGCAGCAGCATGGTGAGAAAACCAGCGACTACAGCCGCAATGAGCGACAAATCCGTAAAGACAAGGGCGACCATCGTGAGCAAGACCCATAAAACCAGCGATCCGACAATGGCCGAAGGGGTGGCGCTGATTTTGAAGCCATTGATGGTAAACAGTGGGAACTCACGCGCGGCGGGGTTCACAATTGATGCCTTTCACGTAAGGTGCTTAATAGTGCTTGTAAGCCAATTTGCAGCGTCTCGAATGTTTCGTTGTAGCGTCCATGCACATAAGGGTCGGCGACCTCACGGTAGGGCAAATGGGGGGCGTAATCCAGCAAAAGGGACACTTTGGCCCGTGCATCCGGCGGTTGGATCAACTCAATGGTCTCCATATTTTCGTTGTCCATTGCCAAGATATAATCGAATTTTGAGAAATCTTCGAGGGCAAGACGGCGCGAAATCCCATTATAGGGAATACCATGCTCGGTTAAAATGGCGAGAGTGTTGGGGTGGGCTGTTTTTCCGCCGCTGGAATGGGTTCCGGCAGAATCGGTCTCAATCCGATCGGTCAGTCCATTTTGTTCCAGCATATAGTGGAAAAGGCCCTCTGCCATCGTTGAACGGCAGATATTGGCGTAACATACAAATAGAACTCTAATCAATTCCAATTCCTCTTTAACAACATCCCGGTAAAAACAATTTGGAGTATATAGCGAGAGGCTCGTTTGAGCGACCCCATATACTCCAATGGCGTTTACGTGGAGTGGATTCATTGAGGATCAGGCTAGTCGAGGGCGCTGGACTCCCGCGTCAAAATTTGCACCACCATATTCACTGCGCGGTTTAGCCAGCAGTTTGGCAAGGGCCAATCCAAACACAAAACCCCCGATATGTGCCCACACTGCTACGCCGCCGACCTCTTCATCTACGCCCAAGGACGCGATCCCTTGAAACAGTTGGAGGACAAACCAAAGACCCAACACGAAAATAGCCGGAACCAATGTTACTGAAGCGGCACGCCCAACCGGAACAATCGTTTGTACTTTACTCTGTGGGTAGAGGATGAGATACGCACCCAATGCTGCTGCAATCGCACCACTGGCCCCTACCGTCGGGATTGTGGAATTGGGGTCGAATACAATATGGGTAATGGCGGCTGCGACCCCGCCCGCTAAATAGAAGAACAAATAACGGATATGACCGAGGGCATCCTCAACGTTATCGCCAAAAATCCACAGATACAGCATATTACCTGCGATATGGGCGAGACCTGCGTGCATAAACATACTCGTCAGGAAATCGAACGCATCTCCAACCCCGACGCCGTTCGTGACATTGCTGGGAATCAAGGCGTATTCGCTGAAAAACTGTTCGTTTTCTAGCCCGACGGTGAGTTCAAGCAAAAACATGAGGATATTTAGAACAATCAACACATAATTGACAATTGGAAAACTGCGTGTGGGGAGTTGATCCCGAAGTGGAAACATCGCGTCGCTCCTTACGCTGTGCAATGAATGTTTACGCGAACAGCATAGAGCAAGCTGTGGGCTTCGTAAACCGTTAGATGGCTGCTTTTGACATAGGTCAGGTGACGGATTTTTATCCTATTCCACCGGGCGCTCATCAAAAAAATAGAGCTTATTTTGCTGGATGCTGGCCCGTAGGCGTTGGTAGTTATCTTCTCTGACAGCAATCGGCACGAGGACAATTAATTCGAGTAGCGGCCCAAAATGGCGGGGTGGAACACGCAGGGGCATAAATTCGAGCAGGCCAAATTCCGGGTGATGGATGGAGGTAAAGGGTCGGGTCGGCGTACCGTCGGGGTTGCTCGATTCAATTTGGGGATCGTTCGACGATAAATCCCATAGGCGATCAAAAGCAGCGAAATGTTTCATCGCTTGGATAATTTGCCGATAACGGGCAGTGGCGATGTAGCGAAAGGTACGGGCGCGGAAAAATTGTAGGGAGAGCCGCACGTCCCGCCGCCATTTGGATTCGCCGCCGATATAAGTCATGTAATCAAATTCAGGGTCAAATAGGACGCGCAGGAGATTTGGGCCGAGTTCACCCTCATTCAAATGACGGAGTTTTTCGGGGGTGTAGCCATACAGAGTTTGGTTATAGCTGTTAAAAGCTACATAATCCCCCAAGATGCTACGGGCGGTCATGGGGTAGGGGAATTGGCGTAGGAATAATTCAAGGGCCGCACGATTGTGGGTGTGGGGTTTTTGGGTATTAGGGTAAACAAACCCCGCGATGGTGTAAAATTCGGCTTTTTCGGATTCGTTTAGCTGGAAAGCAGCCGCTAATGAGTCTAGTAGCCGTCGCAAGTCAATTACGTCACCCTGCTCAATTTTGGAGACTTGGCGGGTAGAGAGATTAGCACGGCGGGCAAGTTCGGTCTGTGTCCATTGGCGCAGCACCCCCTGTTCATCAAAAAAAGTGCGTTGGCGACGTAAGGCACTAATGAATGTTCCAAATTCACGGTTGCCCATCGGTTATTCTCCCACAGAATGACCAAAATCGGTCACGACATTACCCTAAATCGGCTGATATTGCTATGGGCGGATGGTGAATCCATCGGTAGGATAGAGGTAGTAACCCAGAACGATGAGGAGGCCACGCATTGACGACCATTTTGCAGATTAACCAACTGGGCCGCAGATTTGGCGATTTTTGGGCAGTGGATGACTTAAATATCGGGGTGGAAACGGGCGAGGTGTTTGGTCTGTTGGGGCCAAACGGTGCGGGCAAAAGCACGACCATCAAAATGCTGACCACGCTTCTGTCCCCTTCTACCGGAACGGCGACCATTGCAGATTATGATATTAAACGTCAAGCTGCGAGGGTACGGCGGGTAGTCGGATATGTGCCCCAGATTTTGTCGGCGGATGGCAACATGACGGGTTATGAAAATCTGCTCATTTTTGCCAAGTTGTATGACGTGCCGCGCCGTGAATTAAAAGCCCGTTTGACCGAGGCGCTAGAATTTATGGGATTGGGCGAGGCCGCCCATAAAATTGTGCGGAATTATTCGGGCGGGATGGTGCGACGACTGGAAATTGCCCAATCTATGCTGCACCGCCCACGACTGTTGTTTTTGGATGAGCCGACAGTGGGGCTAGACCCGGTAGCACGTAAGGCCGTTTGGGGGCACATTCAGGAATTAAAAACCCAATTTGGCATGACTATTTTGCTGACAACGCATTATATGGAAGAAGCCGACGTGTTATGTAATCGGATTGCGATTATGCACCGGGGGCGGGTGGTGGCTTGTGATACGCCTGCCACGCTGAAATCGTCGGTAGCAGGCGAAAATGTCAGTTTGGACGATGTTTTTGCCTATTATACAGGGGATCAATTTGCAGAGAATGGGAGCAGCACCTACCGTGACATTGCAAGAACACGACGTACAGCCCGCCGTCTCGGTTGAAAAGGGCTTGGAATTATCTGGTGTAGAGCAGTGGGCAAAAGCCGTTGTGAATTTCATCTATAAGGCGCTGGTAGTTGCGGAAATGGAAGCGCGAAAAGTGCGCCGTGACCCCATCGAACTGATTATGCGCTCGGCTGGCCCGGTTTTCTGGTTATTGGTATTTGGGCAAGTGTTGAATCGAGCGCGGGTGATTCCGACAGGCGAATTAAGCTACTTGGATTATATGACCCCCGGTATCTTGGCACAGGGGATGCTCTTCACCGCCATTTTTTATGGCATCGCTACCATCTGGGAACGTGATTTGGGGATACTGCACAAATTTTTGGCAAGCCCCGTTCCGCGTGCGGCATTGGTGGCAGGCAAAGCGCTTTCGGCAGGGGTACGGGCTATTCCGCAGGCGTTGGCGATTGGCCTATTGGGGGTGTTGGTGGGCGTGCATATCAACCCCAATCCGCTGGCATTGTTGGGGGCACTGCTGACAATTGTGCTGAGTTCGGCTCTGTTTGCCATGTTTTCGCTTATCATCGCTTGTATTGTTAAACGAGGCGAACGGTTGGTGGGGATTAATCAGGTCATCATTATGCCGCTATTTTTTGCCAGCAATGCCATTTATCCAATTAGCATTATGCCGGAATGGTTAAAGGTGTTGTCACATATCAATCCGCTGACCTACACGGTGGATGCGCTGCGGGCGATGATGGTTGAGGGCGGCTACAGCCAATTTGGAGTAGGGTGGGATATACTTATTTTAGCAAGTATCACGGTGCTTCTTAACCTGATTGCCAGCCGCTTATATCAACGTATTCTCACTTAGGATAGACCTCGATGGACAAGGTTATGATCTTCTTGGGCAAGTAAGCCAATCAGCGACCAGTAGTAGCACAATAATCTCAAAATAATCTACAGACAGCCGATTGAACTCGGCATTTTTTGTCGTATTATTAGCTCTGGTATTCAAGCACAAGAGGTTATGTTATTTATGAAACCACCACCCACGCCTGTTCGCTATTCAACAGCCTTGCGTCCGCCGCGTCGAACGGCTTCGCCTTTGCGAACGTGTTTATCGTGTGGGGCGGGTGTGATTATTTTAATAGTGGGGCTGAGTTGTTTATGCTGTGTGGCGAGTTTTGGGTTTTATTTTGCCGATCCACCCGAACAAACCAATATTTTGATATTGGGCGGGGATGCACGACCCGGCACGAATGAGGAGAAAATCGCACGAACGGATAGCATTATTATCATGAGCATAGACCCGGATGGCAAGCAGGTGAGTATGCTTTCTGTACCGCGTGGGATGTATGTTGAATCGCCTAATTATGGCCTGATAATGGCGAATACGGTGGTGCGAAATGCCGAAGTTTATGCGCCGGGAACGGGCGAAGACGAAATTGTCAATACGTTGGAAACCACTTTCAATGTGGATATTGACCACACCGTGCGGATTAGCTTTGAGGGGTTTGTGGAATTGGTGGATGCGGTGGGGGGGATTGAAATTGATGTGCCCAAACGCATTGTAGACCGACAATATCCCACCCACGATGGTGGCACGATGGAAGTGGTTTTTGAACCGGGCAAACAAACGATGGATGGGGAACGGGCGCTGCAATACGCCCGGACACGCCATCAAGATGACGATTATGGACGCGCCGCCCGTCAGCAGCAGGTTATGGAAGCCCTGATGAAAAAATTAGCGAATCCCCTACACTGGTCGGAGGCGTGGGAAGTCATTGACAAGCATTATGAGACAGATTTGACTGCCGAAGAAGCATTTCGCCTAGCCCCGGCACTGGTATTGTATGGACGGGGAGATAGCTTGCAGCAGTTGGTGATTAACACCGACTACATGATTGTTGTAGATGGTACTCTACGCCCAAATATGGATAAATTGGAGGTGTGGATTGATGAGCATCTACGGTAGACCCGTGATGAAGAGGCGCGATTTTCTTAAGTCGTTGGTGGCACTGACGGCAAGCTATTCATTTTTGCGCCGATTCAATCCACTTTTTGCCCAAAATTTAACCACCCAGCAGTTTTTTATCCCACCTACTACCCTTCATGTCACCAAAAACAGTGCCGTATTGTATTTCCGCTTATCGGCCTATACTGATGAGGCGGAAGTGATTATCACCCATGCTGGGACAGAAGTTCAGCGGATTCCTGTGGATGCGACACAGCAATTGCGTCAATTGGTCACAATTGAAAACCTTGATAAATCCACCTCCTATCAAGCCGAGATTTTGGTGGGCGGACAGTCACCTTCACTGGTAGGGCAAGAGGAAGTATGGGGGCCGATTTCATTTCGCACCCAGCCCTATGAGTGGCCTATCCGATTTGCGGCTTTGGGAGATAGCGGTTTTGGGGATGCCGTGACGTTGCAGTTGGCGAAACATATCGCCCAACAGGATATAGATTTTTTTATCCATCTAGGAGATGTGGTCTATAACAGTGATGAAAACAATAATGATTTATGGCTGAATTGGGCACTGAAATATTACGGGCCGTTCAGTGAAGTGCTGCGCCAAGTACCCCATTATGTTGCAGTGGGCAATCATGACCGCGAAGGAACGACCCTTTTGGATGGACAGTCGTTTATCTATTGGGCATTTCCACCCTATAACCCAGATGAAGCATTTGAAGGGCGGCGCCAGTGGTCATCGTTTGTGGTCAATGATGTCCAGTTTCTCTCGTTGGATTCGCAGGTGTTTTATACTGACCCCGGACGGGCCGAACAAAACCAGTGGCTGGATGAGCGCCTTGCTGATACAAATTTCCGGGCAACCGTTCCTTTTTTCCATATTCCACTGTGGACATCGAGTTCGGTGCATCGGGAGGATGGACTACCCGTTGAAGGTGATTGGTACAGCCGATTTACGAATGCTGCCAATCGAGTTGGGCTGGTAATTGCGGCTCATGCCCATCTGTTTGAACGGCTGTTTTTGGATGGTGTTCACTACATTACCTCTGGGGGTGGATCACAATCAATTTATGCCGTTGGGGAAAAGGTGGGATGGAGTCAAAAGGCCTTGTCACTGGCGCATTATCTTCTAGTCGAAATCCACCACGATAAGATTGTTGTGATGGTCCGCGACGTCAACAATACGTTGATTGATGAGGCAGAGTGGGAAATTTAGACGGTTGAAATTCGGAGTCTAAAAATAAGCAATTTAGTTGGTCAAAAAACTTTTGGTGGGCAAATCGTTTATTTATGTCGGGGGTTCTTTAAGGGTGGGGGATTGAGCTAATTTTACTAAAGGGCGGGGTTCAGTCTTGATAACACCCCTTTGTAGAATTACACTGGCCTGAATTTTCTCCGTTTAACATCCATTGAGCAATTTGCTTTTTAGTCTGTTCATCAGGAGTCGAAATGACGAATAAGAAAAAAGTCCGTGTAGCGATTATCGGCGTAGGGAACTGCGCGAATTCGCTGGTACAGGGCGTCCATTATTATCGCAATGCCGCTGAGGATGAAAAAATTCCGGGTTTGATGCACGTCAATTTGGGCGGCTATCATGTGCGGGATATTGAATTTAGCGCGGCTATTGATATTGATGTCGAAAAAGTCGGCAAAGATTTAAGTGAAGCGATTTGGTCTGGTCAAAACAACACCATTAAATTCACCGATGTACCACATCTTAATGTGCCAGTCGCGCGGGGGATGACCCATGACGGCCTCGGCACTTATCTAGCACGCAAAATCACTAAAGCCCCCGGTTCAACCGCCGATATTGTGCAAATTTTGAAAGATACTAAGACCGATGTGGTGGTCAATTATTTGCCCGTCGGTAGCGAACAGGCCACCAAGTGGTATGTTGAGCAAATTCTGAATGCGGGTTGCGCGTTTGTGAATGCCATTCCCGTGTTTATTGCCCGTGAACCCTATTGGCAGCGTCGTTTTGCCCAACATAACTTGCCATTGATTGGCGACGACATCAAGAGCCAAGTGGGGGCGACGATTGTCCATCGCGTGCTGACCAATCTGTTCAATGATCGTGGTGTGCGCCTGCTGCGTACCAGCCAATTGAACGTCGGCGGCAATATGGACTTCTATAACATGCTGGATCGTGAACGTCTGGAAAGCAAGAAAATCTCCAAGACCAACAGCGTCACCAGCCAACTGCCTTATCAGATGTCCCCGGACGATGTGTATATCGGGCCAAGCGACTATGTGCCATGGCTGACTGATCGCAAGTGGGCACACATCCGCTTGGAAGGGCAGTCGTTTGGTGATGTGCCATTGAATATTGAACTGAAATTGGAAGTGTGGGATAGCCCCAACAGCGCTGGTATTATCATTGACGCAGTACGCTGTGCTAAACTCGGCTTGGATCGTGGCCTGAGCGGGACATTGGAAGGGCCTGCCAGCTATTTTATGAAGTCACCACCCGTCCAGCACCCCGATGATATTGCTCGCAATATCACCGAACAATATATTGCCGGGGAATACAATCAGGTGGTTAAACCTGCGGATGATGCGGTGATCCCGATGCCAGAACCCACTAAGAAAGCCCCGCAAAACAAGTAATAGCTTTTTACTGCATATGACAAGGGTAGGGCTAACCTACTCTTGTTTGTTTTACAGCGTCATAAAAAGGACTTTGTGCAGTCTGTGAAAGGGATGCACTTGTCAAGTGCCAGCACATTTAACCTTTCTTTAAACTTCATTTCCCCAAAGTTTCACGTACCACCGCTGCGACCCGTTCCCGAATTTTAAACTCAATCTCCGCCGGGGTAGGCGCTTGCTGATAGATATGCACGCCTGTGGGATGACACAGACCACAATTTTCGCAATAGCGTTCGTCATCACCGGGGCGTGATAGACCCAACTGTTTCCGCAAATCCAATAATTTTTGCACTTGTTCAGGGGGTAGGGCCGGGCCACCACCGAGTTGATGCACCATGTAGAGGATTTTGGCGGTATGTTCCAATGTTTCGAGGCGCATATAGGCTGTCCAGACATCCGGCCCGACGGTGAGGGAGCCATGATAGGCCAGCATAATGGCGTCGTGCATGACAATGAGTTGGCTGATGGCATCACGGTTTTCGGCACTGGATGGGGTGGAATAGGGGGCAGTGGGGACAAGGCCCAAGACGACAATCGCTTCGGGGATGGTACACTGCTGAAAACTAATCCCGGCAATACTCATGGCGATGGCGGTAGGCGGGTGGGCATGGACGACTCCCATGACATCAGGCCGCTGTTTGAAGGCTTCAAGGTGCATCAGGATTTCGGAGGTCGGCTTGAGGTCGCGGTTGGCGGCTGTACTGGGGCCGACTTTTTTGCCTTCCATATCTACGACAATCAATTCATCCGGTTTCATAAAACCTTTGGCGAGGCCGGAGGGCGTGGCTAGGATGCGGTCATGGTCGAGACGGGCGGAGATATTGCCGGAAGTGGCATCAATGTATTGGAAGCGGTGCATCAATTCGCCAATGTGACAGATTTGCTCACGTAGGCGGCGTTCAGTGTTGAGGGAATAAGGCATTTAAAAAATCCTGACGGGAGTAGTTGAAAATACTATACAAGCAATTATAATATCTACGACATAAACAGCGTCCAAAGGCCAGCCTTCTACTTGCTCGATTTGTATTCCCGTTGTCCCATGCTCATCTTTCACAGATTTAGGTTTACCCACTGCCATAGCATAAGCAACCAATTGCCCGTCTGGGCTGATGGCACAGCAATGGTCAATCTGGCAGTCTAACTCGGCGGGATATTTCCATTTAGGATCAAATAATGTCGTGACAGTATCTGTTGCAATATCCCATACGCGGACGATACCATAGTCTTGAATAAAGGTAAGTTTCTCGGGGCTTTGAAAGACCATTTGACTGATTGTGTTTAGGCCATCGGGAATATCTTTTGGCAAAGTTGCGTGTAATTGAAAATTTTTGATACTCCAAACCATGATTGTCGGACTATATAGATTTGTCCCGCCAGCTACATATCGTCCATCTGGCGACCATGCGACGCTGGTTAGAAATTCGGGAAACCCAGATAATTGTTTGATGACTTTTCCGGTGTCGCTCCCGATTAGAATTAAATCGTAAGATGCACAAGCGATGCTTTTACCATCGGGACTCCATGCAATGGATGTTATTTCAGGGGTATCAAACTGAGTAATCATCGGTTGTAGGGTGAAAACATCCCATATTCGTAGAAAATCCCCATCATGTACTGCGGCGGTGGCTAGCCGAGTTCCATCTAAGCTAAATGAAGCGGTTGCCGCATTGTAGCATTGAACGTTCCTTGAAGGCATCAAATCTACATGGGTATTCAAATCCAGATTCCATAGTTTTGTTTTCCCGCTGTAATCGCCTGAAACGAGAAGAGGCATTGATGGACTGAATGCCAAGCTATATACATCTGAATGCCCATCGAGCCGAATCATTGGGTATCACCTTTGTCATTTATTTTGTGGACAGCGTTCGACGTTGAGGGAGTAGGACATAGCGGCCTTAGAAGTTTTGATTCAAAATAACTTACCTCATGATACCATTTCATATAAAGGTTTCGTAATGAGGAACAGGTGGAGATTCATGTCATTTGGGAAGTCTTTCAAAAAGGCGTGGTTGGATACATTTCAATCTCACTCAGAGAGCATGTTCGAAGGCTGCACACAAGAAGAAATAAATTTTCTTATGCAGAAACAGGGCGTTTCATATCTCCCAAAGGTATACCGAGATCTGCTCAAAGTAATGGGGCGATCTGGTATATATCGGGTTTTGGAAGGAGACTGTACCTACTATGATCTCCATGTCTTGAAAGACAGATTTGATAGCATCACCGAACGTGAAAATCTGAAATATCCTGCCGATATTTTTGTATTCAATGATCATCAAGGCTACATTTTTTATTTTTTTCGGACAAAAGGCACTCAGAAATCTAACCCTCCTGTTTATGGTTATCATGATGCTTGGGAGGGATTTTCAAGGCTATCAGATAGCCTTTCGGGATTTTTTATCCAGCAATTGGAATGGAAAAAACATAAGACTGGCCCTGACTTAATTCAGTTGGAAACAGGGCTTGATTATGATATGGAATTAGATGTATTTGACAAGCGGTAGGTCAAGAGTGCGAAATAGAAGATAGGCTATCAGAATAATCCAATTCCCTATACTTTCAGTCATATCTCCAACTGGAAAAAATGTCCTAAATCTGGTATAATTTAAACCATGCGTTTACCCGCTTCTGGCGGGCATTTTGTCGTATTGAGGGGCTTTTTCCCAACCAGCCTCTGATGAGGAACTTTCACAATGGATGTTAACATGCTCCGGCCTGCCAAGCCTGTCAAGATTGACGAGGAAATGCGTGGGGCCTATCTGGATTACGCAATGAGCGTGATCGTCGCCCGCGCCCTGCCAGATGCCCGTGATGGCCTTAAGCCCGTACACCGCCGAATCTTGTTTGCGATGCACGAAATGGGTGTCCGTCCCGGTACTCCGTATCGTAAAAGTGCCCGTATCGTGGGGGAGGTCTTGGGTAAATTCCACCCACACGGCGATAGCTCGGTGTATGATGCGATGGCACGTATGGCGCAAGATTTTTCGCTGCGCTATCTGCTGGTAGATGGTCAGGGCAATTTTGGGTCGGTAGATGGTGACCCGCCTGCCGCCATGCGTTATACCGAAGCCCGGATGTCGCGCATGGCAGAAGAAATGCTGGCGGATATTGAAGCCGAGACGGTGGATTATACGCCGAATTTCGATGGGTCAATTGACGAGCCAATTGTGTTGCCCGCTCGTCTGCCAAATTTGCTGTTGAATGGCAGTAGCGGGATCGCGGTGGGGATGGCAACCAACATTCCACCCCATAACCTACGCGAAATCAGCGGGGCAATTGATTATTTGCTGAATCTGATGATTCACTTTGAGGGTGAGGCCCTTGAAGAAGCCGTCATAGATGTCACGGTGGATGATTTGATGTATTTTGTCAAAGGGCCAGATTTCCCCACCGGGGCGATTATGGGGGGCGACGAACTCAAAGAAGCCTATGCCACTGGAAAAGGTCGGATTATTGTTCGGGCGCGGGCCGAAATTGAAGAATTTGGCAATGAACGCCACCGCATTGTGATTACCGAAATTCCCTATCAGGTCAATAAATCCGCCACATTGGAACGTATCGCCGCCTTAGCCAATGAGGGGCGTCTGGAGGCCGTCGCTACCTTACGGGATGAGTCGGATCGTAAAGGGATGCGGATTGTGATTGAACTGCGACGCGGGGCACAGCCGTTCACGGTTCTCAATCAACTCTACAAATACACCCAATTGCAGACGACGTTTGGGGTGCAGTTGTTGGCGCTGGTCAATCAAGAACCACGTCTGTTGAGCCTGAAGCGCCTGTTGATGATCTGGATTGGGCATCGGCAGGAAGTCATTGAACGCCGCAGTCGCTATGAATTGGCGAAGGCGCAGGCACGTGGGCATATTTTGGAAGGGCTGCTCAAGGCGCTGGCGAGTATTGATGACATCATTGCCACCATTCGTCAGGCTGATTCAGCCGAGGCCGCCCGCGAAGAATTGATGATTTTGTTTGACCTGAGTGAACTTCAGGCACAGGCCATTTTGGATTTGCAACTCCGCCGCTTGGCTTCATTGGAACGGATGAAGATTGAGGCCGAGTATCAGGAAGTGCTGGATCGCATTGCCTATCTGGAAGATTTGCTGGCTCATCCCCGCAAAGTATTGGCCCTTATCCGCGATGACTTGAACGAACTGGCGGCGAAATATGGGGATGCCCGGCGCACCAGCTATGATCCCTCTCTATCACTGGCCTTTGATGAAAGCGATTTGGTGCGGGATGAAGAAGTATTGATTAGTCTGACGCAGCGGGGCTATGTTAAACGCACCCCGGCCAGCATTTATCGTCAGCAAAAGCGCGGTGGTAAAGGCAGCACGGGCATGGGCACACGCGATGAAGATGTGGTAGAGCATCTGTTAAGCGCGGGTTCGCTTGACCACCTGTTGTTTTTCACCTCACAGGGACGGGTCTACAGCCTGCGGACTTTTAACCTGCCGGAATATGATCGGGCAGGTAGAGGTACATTGGTGGAAAGTATTTTGCCGCTGAATCCGCTAGAACGGGTGACGGCAACGGTGGCAGTCCCAACATTTGAGGATGTGGACGGCTATTTCATTATGTGTACCGAGCAGGGTCGTATCAAACGAGTGACGATGGATGAATTTGCCAATGTGCGCCCGTCCGGTTTGATGGCGATGACGTTGGATGATGGCGATACACTTGGTTGGGTGCGTATGACCAGCGGCGATGATGATATTATCCTCGTGTCGCGGCTTGGGCAGGGCATTCGCTTCCATGAAACCGATGTCCGCACGATGGGTCGCACAGCAGCAGGTGTGAATGCCATGCGATTGACAGATGATGACCAAATCGCGGCGCTGGATGTTATCACGCCCGAACAAGCTGATGCCGACCTGCTGATTGTGACTGAACGCGGCTATGGGAAGCGGACTCAGGTGGATGAATTTCGCCAGCAGGGGCGCTATGGTCAAGGGGTGCGGGCGATTTCCAATGACCTCAGTAAGACAGGCCATATCGTGGGGGCGGGGGTCGTGGAAGATGAAAATTCCTATGACCTGACCGTGATAACCCGTAACGGCATTGCGCTGCGCACACCCGTGAATGAAATTAGCACTTACGGGCGCACGGCTCAAGGCGTTAAAATCATCCACATTGACCCGGATGATACGGTGGTCAGCATCGCGTTGGTGAACAGCGGTGCTCCTAGCTCTGTTCCGACAGAGCAAAGCCACAGCAGCAACGGCTATGTGGCCCCCAACGAGGACGAGACGGGCGAGATTGAAGCAGCCAGCGACAACGATTTTTAACTGAGGAGTGATGTGTGAGTTCACAATGGACGGTGGGGGAGCATGATTCTACCCCCCAAGAGATAGATGCGCCGTCGTTACCCCGCCCCAAAATTACGCGGCGGCAAGGGGTGATGCGCGAAATTACCGAAACCTTGCTACTGGTGATTGCGATTTATGCGTTGGTCAATTTGAGTACAGCACGGTTTGTGGTGGAAGGGCGCAGTATGGAACCCAATTTCCACTCCAATGAGTTTGTGATCGTGTCACGCTTGGCCTATATCATCGGTGAACCGGAACGCGGAGATGTGATTGTGTTCCACTATGATGTCGAAAACAAACGCGACTTCATTAAGCGCATTATTGGCCTGCCCGGTGAGCATGTCCAAATGAAAAATGGACTGGTGTATATCAATGGCGAACCCATTGATGAGCCATACGTCCAAGCCCTGTGCCGTTCGGCGACTTGTCGAGATCGGGAATGGTTTTTGGGCGAGGATGAATTTTTCGTGCTAGGGGATAATCGTAATTCCAGCCAAGACAGCCATGATTTTGGGGCGATTAAACGGAGCCAGATTGTGGGTCGGGCATGGGTGCGCTATTGGCCGCCTGAAGACTGGACAATTATTTCACATCACGATTATGGCCCACCGCCGATTGTGCCGACTGCTACGCCGACCAATACACCCGACCCGACTATTCCAACGCCGACAGTCTATCCAGATGTGTATTATCCGGGTTCGATGTAAGGACGGTCTGAAAACGCACTGAAAATGCACACGGGGCTAAAGCCACCGTGCTGAATCTAGCCGGGATACGGGTCAATCAACGTGAAAATCTTCCCAAGTGCCTCGTCATCAAAATGGTGGGGCACTTATTCTTTGTTCCAGCGTCGGCGAACAGGCCCCGCACTTTCATAGACGGTGGAGAAAGCCCCTTCCACACTCAACTCGAACAAAATGTAGTGGGGTTTCGGTTGATAGCCGACACGACCCACCGATGCCCAAATATCAGTCTCTTCCTTGCCGATGAGCCGTGCCCGCCCTGTGATGTAAAATTCCCCGCCGCCACCCTCCTGATTTTCCACTGCACAATGTAGTTGGTAGCGGCTATCGCGTTGCAAATCCTTGCCCTTTGGGGAAGTTGGCTCCATATAGAGCATTAAGCGGCCTTCGCCTATGATCGGCGTTACCGGATGGACACGCGGGGAGCCATCGGCACGGATGGTTGCCAAATATGCGACGCCACTGCTTAGGCGTTTTTCCCCAAATTCTGCTAATGCGGGTGCGGCTGCTGCAAATTCATGCCAACTCATCTTGATATTCCTTTATCTGATACCAGATTTGGGTAATGCCGATCCGTTCAACCCTTCCCCAAGCATAGGGAAGGGAATAAAAGCCGTCATGTAGCCTGTTTGGGGAAGGGTTGGAGGCAGGATTACCTATCGGATTGGAGGACAAACGTGTTGCCGCTGTTATCCTTAAACACGGCTTCTGTCATTCCATAGGGACGATCAGTGGGTGGTATGATAAATTCCACACCTTTGGCTTTCAGATGCTCGTAGGTTGCGCGGCAGTCGCCTGTTTTCCACACACCAGCCCCCAGCTTTCCCTCTTCAACCAGTTTGGTCAGCACGGTAACATCTTCCTCATTGAGTGGACCGCCGGGTTTGAGGGCTAAGAGGCCAAATTGCAGATCGGGTTGATCTTTTAGGCCAACACTCAACCAGCGGAAATCGCCATTGGTGACATCGGCGCGGATTTCGAAGCCAAGTATTTCGGTGAAAAAGCGCAGGGCTTCATTCTGGTCTTTGACGTAGATATGGGTGGCGACAAGGTTTTTTAACATACGCATCTCCTGAATGTGAATGATGCCTAAAGTGTAAAATGTTTGGACTAAGGTTGCTTCTCGAAAATTGCGCGTTTTTAAGGGTCAGGGTTGATGCCGTGCATCAGACACACGCATAACGGAATGTGTGATGGCTGAAGTGGTTTGGTGGAGTTTTTGCGGTACTCACTTGGCGATAACCCGGTGGTTTTGCGAAAGAGGGTGCTGAACGATCCGAGGCTTTCGAACCCTACTTCTAGGCAAATTTCAGTGATGGAAAGATTGCTTGATCGGAGCAGTTCTTTGGCCCGATCAATTCGTCGTTGAATGAGATATTGATAGGGTGTTTGCTTGTAGACTCGACAAAACAATCGAATGAAATAATAGGGGGAAAGTGCCGCTTCCCGGCTTACATATTGAATCGTGATCGCGCTGGCGTAGTTGGAATCCAGATAGGCCCGTGCCATATGAAGTCGTTCATCATGAGGTATGTATCCAATAGCCGTCATCTATTTATCCCACGAGATGCCTAGAACGTTTGTGCGTTTATTATAACATCTTTGATGAATATAGCCAAGAAACTTTTGGACAAATCAAAAAGGGGTACAGTGGTTAAACTGCACCCCTCCGAAAATCAGATGAATAGCGTTAGCGAGTTCCACCGATGGAGGTACAGGCAGGGCATGAACCGTCGGCACGGATAATCGCATAACCCGCCTGTGGGTCATCACCGTAGGTCTTGAAGTCGAGATTGAAGACGATGATGATACGGACGCTGCCGAGTTGAGAGGCCAGCACGACGGCTTCCGCCAACCATTGGGCCTGTTCCTGAACGCTGGTGTTTTGACCCCACGCAAACAGACCGGGCAGTGGGCCGTAGCCGTCGGGCGAGAGATAACCCAGTTCGCTAAAGCAGGCACGCATTCCGGGGAAGTTGCGCAGAGCGCGGCTCAACATTGTTTGGAAGTAACGGGTCGGGTAATTATCGCGCGGGTCACCGGAAGTTTGCTTGGGGCTAACCACGCCTTCGTTATAGTGAACACCGATGCAGTCCGTATATTGAGCGGCTCCCGCAGCAGCCATCTGGGCATAGTAGGCGTCGTCATTGCAGAGGGCGGGGATACAGCCGGTGCCACCGCCGCCCGCGCCAGTTGGGGCAGGGGCACCCGTGACCACGATGGTATTGGGGTTGGCGGCTTTGATGGCGGGATAGGCTTTCTTGAGCAGGGCGACATAGTTTGCGCCGCTGATTTGACCATTGGGCCATTCGCGGTCAATATTTTGTTCGTTCCACACCTGAATGGCGTCTGCGCCTGCCTTTGCAAGGCCCGCCACATAGCTGGCATAGGTGTCTTGATAGGTAGCGTTCATGACCTGTGCTTTATCACCGATGACGGACAGGAAGACTTTGAAGCCTTTCGCTTTGATATCGGCAATCAGACCAGCCGCGTCTTCACCAACACGTACCTGACGCTTGATCCAATTCATCTTGGCAGTCTTGGCAGCATTAGAAGCGGCATCACTCAATGAGCCTTGAATCTGGCCGCCGACTTCCAACGCGCCGGGTACCGCTTGTCCAACAGGGCCAGTTGAGCCTGTCTCAGTTGTGGTACCCACAGTGACCTTATCGCAAATCAGAACGGTCTTAAGGTCGAAACTGACGCGCACTTCATATTGGTTGTTGTTCAGCAAGGTGATGACATAGCGCCAGCCGAAATAGGCCTCTGGGGGAGGATTCACGCCTTCTTCAATCGTCGTGCAACCGGGCAGCATCCCATCGGGGAAAGAAACTTGCGCCCACGTATAATTTTTTACCAGTGTAATACGCTGATTAATTTTCTTGGAAAGCGCATCACGAGCGGCGGCAAAACCAAGCCATGTGGGGTCATTTGGAGTAGCAGTGGGGCCACCCTGAGCATTGGACGCACGCTCTGGTGTGGATGTATTGGCATTTGCGACCATCGGGGCGAAAACAAGCATTGCGATTGCCAGCGTGGTCACAATAAGCATCACAGAACGGGATTTCACAGTTAAATTATCCTTTCCTTCTCGACCCATACTGATAATAGACAGGTCGTTTTAAGCCATTTGGGAGGACTTGATTGCGTGCATGAGTTTGGATATTTTGAGCAATGAAGTTTATCAGGCCCAATTCACCATATGCAAGGGCAAATCCTACAGGTTTGTGCATTCCGACGCTATGCCGAACTGGAAACGCTTTACCCACGTTTGCCTGACGCTACCTGACAGTGACCGACAGCGACTGATAATGAAGGGTAATCGTTAGACCCCCGAAAGTTTGGGCGCTTTTGTACGACTGGCAAATCGCCTATAATCAAAATTGTAGATTGTGGTGTGAGAGAAAATAAGGCAATCAAAAGGAAATTATCAATGCTGGGCGAAAATCCACCAGAAACGCCTATAAATGGCGAATTTGAAGGCAGCCCTGAAGCGATTGAAGCGGGGGTAGACCTTGAATCGGCGCGTCGTGCGTATCAAATTGCCTTGGATAATTTACGAAGAGCGATGCCCGGTTTTCAACAAGATAAACGTCGTTTGACGACTGAACTGAAGCGTCAAAATGTTGGTACAGCAATCGTTCGGGTGCCCCTTGATTTGGTGCTTTGGATAATTGGCCTACTGCGAAACCTGCTGCGCGAATTGGGTGAGATGGCCCGCGATGTCAATAACGATATTCGAGATGCGCTGGGCAACAAAAAAAATCGCTCACGCACTTTGGCGATCCGTCGCGCCGAAGAAGAAACAGCCCGGATACAGCATTTACTTTTGGAAACATTATGGTCGCGGGATTATGTGCAGTATGTTTTGGAACAGCCAGAACCTGTTCCTTATAACATCAAACGGGATGCGCTGACCTACTTAATTGAACATGATGATTTGTTAGATGATTTACGGCGTGAAGTTGTTGAACATTACGATTTGGACCCGGCAAAATTGCGTAAAGCGCAGCCAACCCCACCCAAAGCGGAGGCATGGTGGTGGTTTTTGGATAATCGCCGTTCACGCCGCGCCCGTCGTCTCAATGCGCTGTGGTTTGTGCTGGCAACCGTGCCGGCCTTAGCCGCGATTGTTTTGATCACCTTGTTGACGCAGCGCCTCTCAATTGATGGGCCAGATGCGCTGTCGGGGGCATCGGCAATTGCCCAACTGGTCTTAGGTCTTGCCTCCATTTTGGCAGGGCGCGAAGTATTAAACGCCTTTTTCTTTGATCGTTCTTCGGGGCGGTCATGGCAGGGGGAGGCCACTTTTGCACTTGCCACCCTATTCTTTGTGGTGGTGATGATGTTTTATTTGGTTGCACCGCCTGCCGCCGCCGATGTCTATAACTGGTTTGGACAGCGGGCGATTGATTCTGGTAATGCTGCTGAAGCCGAACTTTATTTGGAATCGGCGACCCGGCTTGACCCCGATCCCCATGCCTCGAATTTATTGGAGGTGGGGTGCTTGTATTTGACATTGGGATCACCCGACCGGGCACAAAGTGTGTTTGAGCGGGTACTAGAGGCCGATTCGCGCTTGCTGTTGGCGCGGTATTATCTGGCCGAATTGAACAGTGATAACGGCGAGTATGCTCAATCCCTGCAACTGCTGACGGATGGGTTAAATTTGCTGGCGAGTGCGCGGGCGAACCCCGACAATGTAGAAAATGATATTTTGCGCCCATATATCGAAGACGAAGCAGTGGCGGAGCAGATTGAATATTTGCTGCACTTGTCGCTGGGGCGGGCCTATTTGGAAGCCGGGACGTATCAGCAGGCCAAAGCGAATTTGAGCAGCGCCCAAGCCAGTTTGGGGACTTTTGATCTGCCGAATGTGAACGGACCAGTTGAACTCCCGTGTGCCCCAGATGAACGATTGTCGGCGTATGTGGCAACCACCGAGATTGATTTGTGGTATTTTGAGGCGCGAACTTTTGATGCCATATGCTCCGGGACAGCGGATTCGCAGGCGGCCCTTTCGGCATGGAACGAAGTGCGGTTGGGTCGCACGACCAGCAGTCGGCAAGATACCCGGCAAGATGAGGCGGAAGTGCGTTTGGCGCGTGATTCGGCATTGGGTCGAACACCCACCTGCTTGGATTTAAAGAACAACACCTCCTCACCTTTTGGGGGCGGAGGATAAAGGTCATAAGGGTTTTCAGGAGCGATGGTTAAGCGTTGATTAAGCGTTTTGAATCGTGGATTAAACGACAGGCAATATTGCATGGCTCGTCGTATGATAGCTGATAGGCCCTGTCGTAGCACAGGAATGAAGAGGGTAGAGGGCAGTAACCACCATGTACAAAAAGATTCGGTTTAAAGTATTGATAGGTATTGTGCTAGCTTTGACACTGATCCCATTAACGGGTGGTGTCACCGCGCAATCCGACGAAGAAGAGATTACCCATCTGCTGTTGGCGACCAGCGGTACGGTAGGAGTGAACCGCGAAGGGTGGGACGATTATAATACATTCTCGCCTGCTTTTCCGGGGACGCCTGTGCGTGCGCGTGACTATTTGCAGGTGACGGGCAACAGCCAAGCGGTGATTTTGTGCGCTGATTTAACGATTGCAGAGCAGTATGCGGACGGGATTGTGGAGTGCAATTCCAACCCCAATCCATCGGCGTTTGTTTATTCAAATGAGGTGATGTGGAACGATGTGCCACAGCCGACACCTGCCGCAACCGCTTTCTCCACTATCCCTCCCGGCTCAGATGGGGTTCCGACAATCAGCATTAGCCCTGAAGATGAGGCGATTCTCAACAGTGGGTTAGCGGCACTCAGTTCGATGGGCTTGGATGAAGAATCGCTGGCCTATGGGACTGCCAATTTGTATGCCCAATTTGGCCTCTACTATGATGCGATCAACACCATTCTGGCGACCAGTACCCGTCAATGTGTAGAACGCCCCTTTGTGGAACCGGATACCTCCGATGGGGTGATTAGTATGTTTGAATCACCGACAACCTATATTCGGTTGGGTGAATGGTATCATCTGATTGAGGGCACGGAAACCAGTGAACAATTCCTCAACTGCGCGTTTACTGTCGGCGGCGAAATTGGCGACACGGCAAGTCAGGCCTTAGCCGCAGCCCGGTTGGGCGACTTTTCAACGGATGCCACCAGCAAAATTGAATGGTATCAACAAGCGATTAACCTCTACAGCCCATTGACGGCTTCCAGTTCGGTTCAATCGCTGCTTGAGGCGTGTGGTTCATCGAATTGCAGCTTGCCGTAAAGCGGTTTTATTACACGGGGCTAAAGCCACCGTGCTGAATCTAGGCAGATCAATCAGATGGAATTTTCTGTTCTTCCCCTCTTTTGAAAAACAGCAGGGGGGACTTAGAGATAAGTCGCCCCTGTGAAATTTTCTATGTCCCCAAGTCACGCTGCTCAAAGGTGTACAACGAGGCTACCCACAATACGAGGGTGGCGATAATCAGCACCAGCAGGTCGGCTATTTGTAGGCCGCTTTTGAGGATTTTTACCGCATCGTAATATTCAAAGGGGGTAAACGGTTGAAACTTCTCAATCGTCTGGCTGGCATTACCCAGCGCGTAGATTAGATACGTGCCGATGAGAAATAGGGCCGAGATAATCCCGCCCCAACGACGGTGCATGGGCAAAGTTGCTGAGAGCAAATAGGCCACCCCCGCGACCACCATAATCGGCAGCAGGCTGGCATAGGTCGCCATCGCTAATTTATCAACGCTAATGTCCAGTTCGGGCCAGAGCGCTCGCCCCAGTACCAGCGATAGGAAAAACTGAGTTAGGATGCCGATCATAATGACCAATGTCGCCAAAAATTTCTCGGTCAGGATTTGCCAGCGGGGGATGGGTAGGGCGGCGAGGGTGTCCATTGTCTGTTTACGCTCCTCACCTGTGACGGCATTCAAACCCTGCAAGATGGCGTAGATGCCTAACAGAAGGGGGATATACAGCATCAATTGGGATTGCAGATAGCCAATGGGTGAGAACAAATCATCCGTACCGAACATATCCATCATGGAATCTGGGTAGCTTTCCATCAGTTTTTCATAATCGGCTTTTTGGGCTGCGACGGAGGGATAGAGGCCAATGACCAGCAGGGCATAGAGACCGAGGCCAATGCCCCAACCGAACATGCCTTTCCACGAATCGCGGACGGATTTACGAAAAATGGCCCATGTCATGCCCGCACCTCTTTCTGTGTCTGAGGATCATGTTTGTTATTGCTGCCGTAGAACTCTAGGAAAGTTTCCTCTAGGGAGGGGTGTTCGACGGACAGATCACGCAGCGGATAGTGCGCCGCCAATTTAATTACGGGGTCAATTGCACCGCTGACCTGAATCCGCAGCCGCGTGTTTTCAAGATTGGTTTCTAAGGCAGTCACATTGGATAGGGCGCGGAACTGCTCAATTTCGATGGGCCGCTCGAATTCCAAAACGAACCAACGGAAACGCAGACCCGACAATGCTTGAATAGTCTCGACGGCGACAAGTTTGCCCGCCCGCAAAATACCCACGCGGTCACAGAGGGTCTCAACTTCGGGTAGATTGTGCGAGGACAGAAAGACGGTGCGACCCTCGGCTTGAATCTGGCGTATATACTCATTGAAGGTTTGCTGCATCAAGGGGTCAAGGCCAGAGGTTGGCTCGTCCAAAATCAGCAGGGGTGGACGGTGCATGAGCGCGGTAATCAGGCCCATTTTGCGACGATTGCCCGTGCTTAAGCCTTCTAATGAGCGGTTTAGATCATAATCAAGACGTTCGGCAAGTTGTTCGGCTTCTTGCATACACGCCACGCCGCGTGCCCGTTCGATGAACCGGACATATTGGCGGCCTGTCATGTTGTGATAGAGGGTCATTTCTGAGGGGAGGAAGCCGACTTGAGCATGGATTTTGACACTATCCCGCCGTGAATCGAGGCCGAGAATGGTGGCTGTGCCGCTGGTGGGGCGGATGAGATCAAGCAGGGTGCGAATGGTCGTGGTTTTGCCTGCGCCATTTGGCCCCAGATAACCAAAAACCTCCCCGCGATGGACTTCTAGGTTTAAATCTTGGAGGGCAACCACCCCGCCATATTTCTTGGTTAGGTTGTGGGTCTGGATAACTGAATTTTGGGCCATAAAAACGGTCTCCTTTTGATATTGTCCTCATGGCACTGCGATGATTATAGGTGGGTTGATGAGACAAAAGGTTGAATTTAGACGAGAGTTACCCTTAATATGCTTATAGCCTGATATTTAAATCTCAAGCCTCGCTTGCGTGAGAGGTGGTCAAATCTGGTGTACAATCGAATCGGTTAGGCGAATTTTAGTTGGAACCTCGAAACCAGAATGCCGAGTGATTTGCCTGTGTTAACCAGTCCACCATGGTCACCACGTACCAAACGCATCGTAACACTCGTCGCGTTGGGGTTGATGTTTTATATTAGTGTGCGTTTGGGCACGGCATGGACACCTGTATTGATTGCTGTGCTGCTGTCCTATTTGCTGATTCCGCTGGTCAACGAATTAGAGACGGCCTTGTGGTTTGTGCCACTTCAGCAGGTACGGCGTACCCTCTCGGTTTTTTTGACCTTTGCACTGGTGATTGCTACGATTGTTCTCGTGGGCATCGTCATCGTCCCACGTTTGTCAGAGCAGGTGGAGGAATTTGCGACTGATGCTCCCTCTCTAATTCAAGAAACAAGCCAAGACCTTCAAGACCAGTTAAGTGAGCCGATTCGCATCGGCAACAACAAAATTGTGCCCGCCGATTTATTAGAGGGTCTATTTAATGCTGACGGGCAAAATGTAGACGCGAATGATGGCCTTTCGACCACGCTGCGGGATACGGCCACCGGACTGATTGACCCCGCCGCAGGATTGATTGGCGGAGTGTTCACCCTTTTTTACAATCTGCTGTTTATCTTTGTCATGATGTTTTATTTGATGAAGGACGGTTCGCATTTTGTTCAATCCGTGACAGAACTTGTGCCGCAGGACTATCAGGATGATATGCGGTTTTTGCTGCGCGAATTAGGTTCAATTTGGAACGCCTATTATCGCGGCCAGTTCATTTTGAGCCTGAGTGTGGGACTGGCGACCTATATCGCTATGACGTTATTGGGGATGCCACAGCCGTTGGTGCTGGCGTTTATTGCGGGATTGTTGGAATTTATTCCGAATATCGGGCCAACACTGTCGGCGATTCCGGCGGTGCTGATTGCAATAGTCGCAGAAAGTACGACCTTCCCCGGCTTGGGTGGCCCGCCCTATGCGTTTGTGGTTATGGCGACCTATTTTTTGATTCAACAATTAGAGGCGGTTTTGCTCGTGCCACGTGTCATGGGCAGCACGCTCAATCTACATCCGTTTGTGGTGTTGGTGGCCGTGGTATTCGGGGCCAAAATTGCCGGGGTGCTAGGCGTGATTTTGGCCGCGCCTGTGACGGCGACCCTGCGTTTGATTGGCACTTATCTATGGAGCAAGTTGTTTGATATAGATATGTTCCATCGTCCATCGCGGCGGCGTGTTACAACCGTCATTTCACGCAATCCGGTTTTGATTCCAGCTATGCCAGCCGCCTTAGTAAGCCCAAATGGTGGGGGCGAGGATGTTTCGGAAGGCGAAATTGTAGAGGAAGAATAGATAACCGATATGCTATCCAATGACGCTGAATCAAAACCTATTCCACCCGGTACACCCCTGACCGAAGCACGTATAGATTTTGGATTTCGTATCTATTGGACAAAAATGGCGACCCAATGGGATATGGCGCGTATCTGTGAGATGAAAGCACAGGTGATAGCCGTAACCCAGCAACCGGATTTTGAGAAAAATTTGATTGAACGCCGCTTTCGAGTGGAGGGTTTGGATGAGCAGGCCCACAGCGGGGCGAGTTTGTTGGCGTTGATTGATGTGCTGAATGCCCTTGAAACCTATGCGGCAAATAACGGATAATAGCGGCTCAACAAAGGAGCAGCCCAAAATGGACGATCACGAAATTCTGACCGAGACCCTCGTGGAAACCGAGAACTATATGGTCTATCG
>JAJTXY010000023.1 GCA_021463865.1 Anaerolineae bacterium | reverse complement strand
GCGACTTTGAGCACTTCCCACCCCGCCAGAAGGAGCATCCCACCAATCCCCAAACTCGCCAGTGTTTCAAATCGCTGATGTCCATAGGGATGTGTTTCATCCGGCGGACGGGCCGCAATCCGTTGGGCAAAGAGGGCAATGATATTGGAAGCCGAATCAATCGTACTATGCAAACCATCCGCGATAATGGATACCGTGCCAGTCAAAAGGCCAACCGCAATCTTGCCAGCCGCCACCAGCACATTGAGGAATAAGATTTGCCACAGCACCCGACTCACGGCTTGGGTACGCTCATTCAATGGGTGTTCATGAACTGCCATAGATTCTCCTGTTGAAGTTTCACTGCGTGTATTGTAGCAGGCTTGGATGGGTCATTGTGAGTTCATTTTGGCACTCAAATTTTGCTCTTCATCCACAGTGGGAGTACATTTGATAAAAGGAGGTTCGATTTTATGGAAAGGAGATAATAGAGCTAGGGAGTACCGTTAGTTTTGGCCCCCATGAACGTGGTTACATTTATCAACAATTTGGAGATTTTTAAAAAATGCGTACCAAAATAGGGTTGCTTTTAATACTCGTGCTAACCCTCATCCCCATTTCGGCTCGTGTTAACCATCCCGCCCAAGCCCAAGAAGGCGAAACGCTCACCCTTCCCGGCCTAGATGCTGAGGTGTTGGTTTATTTAGATAGCTACGCGATTCCCCACATCTACGCTCAGACTTCACATGACCTTTTTATGGCACAAGGCTATATCCATGCCAGCGAACGCTTCTGGCAGATGGAATGGTCGCGGCGTTTGGCTTCGGGTCGCCTTGCCGAAATTGAGCCATCCTATGCCGGACAGGATGCATTCTTCCGCACCCTCGGCCTGCGTGTCGCCGCCGAACAAGACCTTGCCATCTTTGATGCCGATGCCCTGAATGCCCTTCAAGCCTATTCGGACGGCATAAATGCTTATCTGGCGGATAAGACCTCCGATCAAGTTGCGGCTGAATATTCCTATCTTGCCGAAAAAGGTATCGAACCCACCATTGATCCTTGGACACCGCTCGATACCGTCACCTTTGGCAAGGCGCTAACTTTTACCTTTGCCGCTGACTTTCAAGCAGAAATTCAGCGTTCAGTGATTGCCGAGGGCGCGGGAGCATTGGCGACGATTGCCCTGCAATTGTTCTTCCCCAAATATCCCGCTGACCATCCCCTGATTACCCAACCCGGAGGGATTGATTACACCGCCGCCACGACCTCCATGACTGTGCCCGAAGGTGATACCCCCCTCACCTTTGATTTCAGCAATGTTCACACCCAACTCGTCGGGAATGTGGATTTAGATGAAATCCGCACCGTGATTGGTTACGGCACAACCGCGATTTCCAACTCATGGACGATTAGCGGCAGCCGCACCGACACAGGTGCCCCTTACCTCGCCAATGACCCTCATATCGGGATTGCCATGCCCGGTGTGTGGTATGAACAAGGACTGCACTGCGTCCAGCAAAACGCCGACTGTCCCTATAACGTAGTGGGGGTGATCTTCCCCGGCGCTCCCGGCGTATTAATCGGCAACAATGACCATATTGCGTGGGGGCTGACTGTTGGCGGAGCCGATACCCAAGACCTCTACACGCTTACCCTCAACCCTGATAACCCTCTGCAATATCAATATAATGGCGAATGGGTAGATTTTGATGTGCGTACTGAAACTGTCAATGTGGTCGGTGGCGATCCCATCGAGGTGCAAGTGCGGAATTCAGTCTGGGGGCCAGTCATTTCGGAGGCGCTCGGTTTTGAACCCGTATGGGCATTGCGATGGACAACCCTTGACCCCAGCACGATTATTGAAAGCATTCTCCATTTTGACCGCGCCACTAATTGGGAAGAATTTTTAACGGCGGTTTCGCTCTTTGATACGGCCTGCCAAAATATCGTCTACGCGGATATTGAAGGCAACATTGGCTATAAGCTCTCCTCCAAAGTGCCAATTCGCGCTGAGGGCCACGACCCGCGTATGCCTGTGGACGGCAGCACCGACCAATTTGCGTGGCAGGGGTATATTCCATTTGAAAAAATGCCCGAAGTGTTTAATCCTGAACAAGGGTATATCGCCACCGCCAACAATCGTGTCGTGGGTGATGACTTCCCCTACTATCTGCTTGAAGTGAATGATTACGGCTATCGAGCCAAACGCATTGAAACCCTACTTCAAAGCGATGCCGATGGCGTTTTTACGATGGACGAACTCAAGGCTATCCAAACTGATAATTATAATGGTAACGCCGATACGATTGTTCCCGCCCTACAAGCCTTAACTTTTGACGATCCTGCCCTCACCGAAGCTGTGACATGGCTGGGTGAATGGGATCACTATAATTCGGTAGACAGTCCCTATGCCGCATTGTTTGAAACGGTCTGGATGGAAATCAACTTCATGACCTTTAGCGATGACTTTGGCGATTTTTATGGTGATGTCGGCCCCGGCAGCCCGCGTTTCTGGGAAGTATTCCGTGTCCTGCTGGCAAACAAGGCTAATCCGATTTATGGGCAGTTGTGGGATAACGGTGATACCAAAGATGTCATTGAGACACCGGATGATATTTTGAAGGCGGCTTTTGCTTCTGGCTACGCGAAAATGGTCGAGCAATATGGTGAAGATCGCAGCCACTGGCGTTGGGGTGCCCTGCACGTCACGCGCAACGTGGCTGAACCGCTTGGCTACAGCGGCGATCCCGAGGTCGAAGCGATTTTTAACCGTGAAATCGAGACCCCCGGTGGCGCGTCCATCGTCAACGCGATTGGCTACTCCGACGATTCGTTTGACACGACCTACATCCCCAGCCAGCGCCAGTTGATTGATTTCAGCAACTTCGACAACAGCCAGCGTATTTTGCCAATCGGTCAAAGTGGCAACCCCTTTAGTACGCATTATGATGACCAACTGGAGCTATGGGCAACCGGGCAGTATCGCAATTCGTGGTTTACTCGTGAAGCCGTCGAAGCCAATAGCGAGCGAATGTTTACCTTCGTTCCCGGCTAATCCAACTTCATACCCTTCCCTAGCGGTGGTTAACCTAACCACATAAAGCCCTTCCCTGTGTTCGGGGAAGGGTTGGGGATGGGGTTTGTCTTACCGCCCCTTTAATTTTCTCCAAAAACTCACCAATCGATCACGTGTGGTAATCGGCTGATCGGAGAGTTGCCATGTCCCCCATTGAAACCAGTTCAGCATATACCCCCGCGTGACGACAGGCTTGCTTCGTTTGTGCCACATACGGGAAGCGTTGGCAATCACTTTCTGTGTCATCAACCAACCGCGTTTCGGCGTGATGATAAGTCGCAGTACACAATGAAAAACGATGAGAGGTACATTGTAGGTGAATAAATCCAACAGGAAGGCATTTTTGATCACGCTTAGATAACGATTCCCAAGTCCCTGCGCATTCAGGGATTCACGTGGGCTGCCTCGATGATAGGCCACTGCTGTTGGTTCGTACCAACACTTAAACCCTTGCAACCGTGCCCGCCAATCCAAATCCGTATCTTCTGAATAGAAAAACATATCCGCATCGAATAATTCCCCATCCAGAGCAACGGCAGCAATCAATTTTTGGCTGATAAGGACAGCCGCCCCCGGTGCGCCAAACACCTCCCGCCCTTCATCAAACTGACCCACATCCTCTAGGCCTTTACCAATATTTAGTGCATAACCCCCGCGCAGCATGGCGTGGCCTGTGCTGTAGAGTTGGCGGGTCGGGCGACCTTGTTCATCCATCTGATACAATTTACCGATTCCCCAATCCGCGCCATTTTTGCAAAGCGATCCCAGTAATTGTGTAACATAATTCGACGAAAGCACAAGATCGGCATTTAAAGCCAGATAATAATCATTAGGGCCAAGTTGGGCCTCTGCCAAAATTTGATTATGCCCCCGTGCAAACCCCACATTGACTGAATTAACAATCAGTTTGGCAAAAGCCGCATGGTCTTGGATAAATTTCACACTGTCATCTTGCGAAACATTATCCAAAATAATCACTTGCAGCGATGGATAGTCCTGTAATTCAAGCCCCAATATAACGGCAGGTAGATCACGCATGGAGTTATACGTAATCAGGCCCACACAAACACGGGGTAACGGTAGATTATTCATATGCGAAAATATAACCCTCATAGTGGCAAAATAGACGCGACTAATTGTACCAAGATTCGGCAATCGCCAAGAGGCGGTATATTATTAGTATCCATAGCATGAAGGCAGGTGAGGGTATTCCATGATACCTTGTGCAAGAAATGATCTGCCTCTAGAATGGTCTGGCGCGAGGCTCGAACCAAAAGGGAGCTATACTTAACCCCATGACACGCGGTTTTAGCGTTTCATTCATGACATTTCTACTTAGTCTGGATTTCATTTGCGCGATGCTGGCGGTTCGGCTTGCCGCAGTCATGCGTGCCGCCCTTTTTGATGCTGGAATTGGCAAACCCATCCCCACCGACAACGCCTCGCCGACGCCGTGGTGGTTCTATATCGTGTTTCCGATTGCATGGCTGATCATTTTGAATGCCGTCGGAGCCTACTCCCCACGTCAAACATACCGCCTGCTGCTTGAAATCGGCGCGTTATTAAAGGGAACCTTTATCGCCATTTTTATCTTTTTTGGGATGCTTTACATGGCTTCCCGCACCTATTCCCATCTACAGGCTGTTTTGCTCGTGTCCTTTGCGGGTGGATTGACCATCGGCTATCGCACCGCCATGCGTGTCTATTTTCGGCTCACAGGGGGACGAACCTATGACAGTCGCCGCGTTTTGGTTGTGGGCACGGGTGAATTGGCCCAGCAAATAAGCCGTCAAGTGCGAGCCTATGCGTGGACAGGAGTATTCTTGGCTGGCTATGCTCAAGACGACCAATTACCCGAAGCCAGCGTGGTTACAGATGCTCCTATTTTGGGCAAAGTGTCACAAGTAGTTGAATTGCTCGATGAAAATGCCATTGATGAGGTCATTTTGGCCCTCGAAGAACCGGACTATATTCATTTACGCCATTTGGTACAGCAGCTACATGAATGTGGAGTCGCCATTCGTTTTGCGCCCGATCTGCGCGAAATGCAGTACCTCTTTAGCACCGTTGAAGAACTGGAAAAAATGCCCCTGATTGGCCTGCGTGAACCTCGCCTCAGTTCGTCGCAGCGCCTTGTCAAACGTGTAGTAGACGTCACGCTCAGTTCCATCCTGCTGATTCTTGCCCTACCCCTCCTACTGATGGTGGGGTTAGGGGTTATTCTCACCTCGCGTGGCCCGGTCATTTTTGCCCAAGATCGCATCGGCGAAGGAATGCGTCCCTTTAAGATGTACAAGTTCCGCACAATGGTCAAAGATGCTGAAGATCGGCAAGATGAGGTCACGAAGGTTGATACAAACGGCAACGTTATCCACAAAGACCCCGATGACCCACGTGTGACCCGCTTCGGGAAATTTTTGCGCCGTATGAGCATTGATGAACTACCCCAATTGGTCAACGTGCTCAAGGGCGACATGAGTTTGGTTGGCCCCCGCCCAGAGATGCCTTGGATTGTCAGCCTCTATGAGCCATGGCAGAAAAAACGCTTCGAAATTCCGGCTGGCATGACAGGCTGGTGGCAAATCAATGGGCGTGCTGGAACAATGATGCACCTCAGCACTGAAGATGATTTATACTATATTCAAAATTATTCGATTTGGTTAGATTTCGTCATTTTATTGCGTACCATCCCGGCGGTCATCAGTCGGCGTGGGGCATTTTAGTGAATAGAGGAACAAACTAAATTTATGGTAGAATCCAACCCGCCCGACGTTTTGAACGAGGCATCCCTAAAAGAAGCCCTAAAACACCACCCTTTTCGATTTTATCCCCGTGTCAGCAGCACAATGGATATGGCCCGCGAATGGCTGGCAACCGAACCAGATTTGCCATCGGGCGCGGTAGTCATTGCTGATGAACAGGTAGCGGGGCGAGGTCGCCTCAATCGTCAGTGGCACACCCCTGCTGGGCAAGCCCTTGCCATGAGTATCATTCTGCATCCCCGCTTGGCTCCCGAACACTTACAACGAGTTACGATGGCCGCAGGTGTCGCTGTTGCCGAAGCTCTCAATTCCCTACTGATTCCGGGTGTGATTAAACTCAAGTGGCCCAACGATGTAAATCTCGCAGGGCGCAAAGTGGCCGGCATCTTGACCGAGGCCCTTTGGCTGGGCAACCAATTGCAGGCCGTCATTGTTGGGATTGGCATCAATGTGCGGGTGAATTTTATGGGCACATCGCTAGTAGACGGGGCGGTCAGTCTTGAGGCTTTTACCCAAGAGACGGTCAGTCGTGCCACCCTTGCGGGGGAGATTATCGGTCATCTTGAAAACTGGGTGAACAAAATTTCCGAGCCAATTTTATTGGATACATGGCGGACATGGCTTTCTACGATTGGTCAAATCGTCAACATCCAGACCGCTAGTGGAATTATTTCGGGCACTGCCGAAAACGTAGATGCGATGGGTGCGCTGCTGGTCAGAGATAGTCACGACAGGGTACAACGGATTTTGGTGGGAGATGTCACTCCAGCCTCGCTTTAAGACAGGCGTAGGCGAATCAATGGCAAAGCACTCTTGACAGGCTTCCTCGAATTTCCTAGTCTAAGACCCTCTTGGACTAGGCTTACTGGAACAAATTGAATGGGTATTCAACTCGACTGGCAAATTGAATCGGAGCGGGCCAAACAACGGGCTACCGAAGACCCCAACGCCAAACGCTATCGGCGACGGCAGCGGCGCAATTTACTATTGGGAATGGCGGTTTTGGCTTGTCTTCTCGGCGGTGTCTTGGGTGGCATTATTTGGCGGCTACGTGCAGTAGATAATCAAGTGCGCCAAAACCTCTTAGATACGGTGGATGTTGAAATTACCGCCATCAAGGTCGGCAACCTATCCAACTATATGCAAGTTAAGCGCAGTGCCAGCGAAGATTGGTTGCAAAATCAACGTGATCTCTTCGATGAATATCAGGAACTCAAACAGGCTGGGCTATTGGAATTAACTGGCAAGGTGGTCTCCATCACCATAGATGAACCGCGCGGACGAGTCGTCCTAGAAGAAAAAATCTCAGGTGTGCCCTACCGCGTCGTGTGGTTTTATTGGCTCTATGAAGACAACGTCAATGGTCAAGCAGGTTGGCGGCGTGTCCCACCAGATGTCGAATTTTGGGGCGATGAAAAAACGATTGATAAAGGCAGCCTTAAAGTCACCTATCATGAACTTGACCGTCGCATGGCGGAGGCATTGGCAAATCAAGTAGATGGTTGGTGGGACGAAGCCTGCACTCTGCTGATTTGCGCGGCGGGTCAGGCCCAATTGACCATCGAAATCGCCCCGGAGACGCTACCCGGCCCGGAATGGGATTTATACGAGGAATGGAAAGTCCGTCTGCCCTCGCCCTTATTGGTTGGACGTGCCCGTAACGATGTGCCTTTTACACCCGAAACTGAGGCTATGCTTGCGCAACTATTGGCCGAAAAACTCGTGACTTACAGCCGTGACAATTTCATCCCCAATCCCTACAGTGACGCCGCATGGCTGCAACGAGAAGTCGTAGCATGGCTAGGGGGTGAATTTACCTCCAACCCAGCCGACGGGTCACGCTTTTTTACGACCTTTACCACCGCATTTGGAGCAAGTGCGCCCGGTCAAATGCTCAATAATCTGCGCCCCGATTCACCTTTCAGTGATTTACAGGCCGTCACAGGCAGCGTCGCCCTTCAAGATTTGGGGCTTGAGCGTCTTAATAGTTTCTATTGGAACGACTATTTCCAATGGCGCTTGGAACTTGAGAAAAAGACTCTGGAAGATCAAAATCAACCCGCTTGTTATCAGTTATACGATGAAACCCCCAACGCGACGGCGGCGGCCAATGCCCGCTGTGTCAGCTATGATCCCAATCAAATCACCCCAGTAGTAAACGGAACCGTCATCACCAGCGACCCTGATGGAAATTTATTTGCCTATGTGGACGCCCTTTCTAATCCGAATGACACCAGTCAGCGGGAACAAATCATCTTCCGCTGGGTGGGATCAACGTGGAAACGCATGAACTAAAAGTTTTGGAGTAGTAGGATGGATCAAGGCCGCCCTATCCCCCGTCTACAAACCGTAGATCAGTGGGAACATGAAGAAGGCAGCAATTGGTCAGGCCGTTTGGCGTGGCTCATTTTCGGCTTTAACGTTGGCTTTGTCGTACCGATTTTGTTGATTTTTATCGTGCTGCCTGTTGTCCTACCAGAATTTCACTTTCGACGGGCCGAGTCTACCTCACTCAAGCGCGGGGTGGCCTATCAAGTCATCACGCATACCCCTGCCCCTACCCTAACACCAACCAATACCCTGCCACCCAGCCTACCCCCCACCCCATCCGTCACGCCTACGATTGATAATGGGGCAACGCTGGAATCCATTTTTGTGGCCCAAACCCAAACTGCCTTTGTTTTGACCGCTGCTGCCCCCACCCTGCCGCCAACCATCCCGCCAAGCCCAACCCCGATTCCGCCTACCCCAACCCCGCTGCCCCCACCCCAAGCCTATACACTGGAAGGGGTCAAGTTTTTTCGACAGGGTTGGAATAATTGTGGGCCTGCAAATTTAGCGATGGGTTTGTCCTATTTCAATTGGCAGGGCACACAGGATGATACCGCCACTTATCTAAAACCCGACCGTGAAGATAAAAATGTCACCCCGCAGCAAATGGTGGATTACGTCAACCGCTTTACCAGCCTAAAAGCCATTTGGCGCATGGCGGGTTCACTCGACCAAATCCGCTGGTTAATTGCCAATCGTTTTGTGGTGATTGTTGAATCGGGCTATGAGCCTGCGGGCGAAGGCTGGTTTGGGCATTATGAAACTGTCATCGCCTATGACACCACTGCTGACACAATCACTGTCTATGATTCCTATTTAGGACGTGATAGCCGTCCCACCGTCACCTATCCGAGTGCCAAATTTGACAGCCAGTGGCAATCTTTTAATCGCAACTTCATCGTCCTCTATGGGCCAGAGAGGGAGAGCGAGTTGGCAGCCTTTTTGGGGTCAGATTGGGTCGAGAGTCTCAACCGTCAAAAAGCCGCCCAAGTCGCTCAACAAGAAGCCGCCAGCGACCCCGAAAATCCCTATGCGTGGTCAAATTTGGGCACATCCCTAACCTCCATTGGGCGCTATCCCGAAGCCGTGACCGCCTATCAACAAGCCCTTGATCTCGGCCTACCCTATCGGTTTTTCTGGTATCAATATGGGGTATTCGAAGCGCTGCTGCAAACCAGTCGTCTTGAAGATGTGCTGACCCTAGTCAACAGCACCCTCAAGACGACTTCTTATGTCGAAGAGATGTATTACTACTTGGGGCGCGTCTATGAAATTCAGGGCAATTACGCGCTGGCCCAAACGGAGTATCAAGAGGCCCTCCAGCGCAATCCCAATTATGAACTCGCCACGATTGCCTTACGGCGCATCGGGGGTACTTAGCGTAAGGGGTTCGGATTGTACCTCCGGCCCTGTCTCGGATACTGGATCGGCTGTTGCTGGCGTCGGCTCCGGTGTGGGATTGAGGGTCGGCAGGATTTCGGTTTCATAAATCATCTGGTGATACTTCTCCATCACCACTTTGGTATCCCCGTCCATCATCATGCGGCCTTTATGCAGCCAAATCGCCCGATCACACAGTCTCATCACTTGGGCGGTTTGGTGCGTCACAATCAGCATGGTCAGCCCACCAGCTTTCATCTGCAAAATCCGCTCGATACACTTATCCTGAAATGCGGCATCCCCAACCGCCAAAATTTCATCAACAAACAAAATATCGGGTTTCAGATGCACCGCGATGCTAAAGCCAAGTCGGGCATACATCCCGCTGGAATATCGCTTCACGGGTAGGTCAATAAACTGACCCAATTCCGCAAAGTCAATGATGTCATGGATTGCGTGTTCAATCTCACGCGGGGGAACACCTTGAATTGCGGCACTCAGGTAGATATTCTCGCGGCCACTGCGCTCCTGATTAAAACCCGCCCCCAATGCGATCAACGTCGAGAAACGACCACGCACAGACACATGCCCCTCCGTCGGGTGGGTAATCCCACACAAGGTTCGGAACAGGGTGCTTTTGCCAGACCCATTACGCCCTACAATGCCAACAGTCTGTCCTGCTGGAACTGTAAAGGACACATCCCGCAATGCCCAAAATGGCTCAACGGGTTTGCGGGCAATGGACTGCTTCAAAAACCGTTTGGCAATGTCATTAAATTCATGCCGTAAGCTGGTACGACTTTCATTTTGGGCATACCGTTTAGAAACGTGTTCAGCCACGATAATGGGTTCAATTGGTGAAGTCATAGACGATCCGCAAAACCATCTTCTTTGGATTTAAAATAGACATAGCCCATAAATAACACGATGATCGAAACGACCAACGGAAAATACAGGGTTGAAAAATCGGGTGTCTTGGCATATACAATCACATCCCGATAGGCTTGGAATAAGGGCACCAATGGGTTGATTGCCAAAATAAACCGATAACGTTCTGGGATAAATGAGGCTGGATACAAAATTGGCGACATATAAAACAAAAGCTGCATCACCACACCGACCAACTGTGGAATGTCACGCACTATTACACTCAGTGATCCCAAAAACAACATCAGCCCCAACATAAATAGCGCCTGAATCAAAATCAATAGTGGCAGATAGAGATAGAACCAATTCGGCCATACCCCACTTACGGCGTTAATCAGCAACATGGCGAGGAACATGAAAAATACATCCACTAGTGCCTCACCCAGCGTAATCAAGATCAAAATTTCGCGGGGGAAATAGACCTGAATAATCAACCCAATCTGGTTAAAGATGCTGGTCGAGCCTTTAGTAATGCTCTGTTGAAAAAGCGTCCATGGAACCAACGCCGCCAAAAAGAACGTCACAAAGGGAACATCGGACGTGGTTACACCGATTCGCAAAAATTCCGAAAAAACAAATGCCAACACCCCGGAGGTCGCAAGGGGCAGTAGGATGATCCACAAAATCCCTAGCGTGGCTTGGCTATAACGGGCCAAAATGTTATAGCGTAGCCAAATAAGCAGCAGAACCCGATAGCTCCAAAGTTTGGCAAGATGGAATGAGATAGGCTCGCCATCAGAACCTTTCCACATGGCTGGAATGACCGTGACACACGGCGCAAAAATCACGGCGGCCCCCGCAAAGTAGGCCAACTGAAGTTGAGACAATGCTGGAATGAACAGCCATGCCAATCCTGTAGTGGCGACGGTTGCCAGCCACAAAATCAACAACTGACGTAGGGCAACCGTCAATTTTAGCCCTACACGAACGAGTATCAAGATGATAAAGTTAGCCACCACAACCGAAAGTGCCATCAACAGATAGAGGCCAATCGGGTGGGCCTGATAATCTTCACCCAATGGTTTGCCATAGGTATATTTAAGGCGGGTCTGCACAGCAACCAACATCGCTCCCACCAATACCGCCAACATTTTGAGAAAAGACAAGAGTGTATAAACTCGAATTTGGCTTTTAATCAAGAATTCCTTATCCAAGTCAGTAGTCACAAAACACATGAACCAACACCATAATAAAAAACTATTGCTTGGCTTGGCCCTCTGGTTGATATTAACCGGGACTTACATCTTTAGCTATAGTGGATTACCGCTAAGTTCAGACGAGTATATCATTTTTGATAGTACACAAAGCCTTGTATTAAACGGCACAATGGCTCGGACAATTGGTTATAATGTTGATCCCAGCGTCCAAGCAGACGGCACTCCTTGGCCCCAACAAAAATATGAACCCCTGCAAGTAATCATTGCGGCACCGCTATTCTGGCTAGGTCATCAACTACCGGATATTGGGCGACTGCACACGGTTTTTACCCTGAATATTTTCATTATGGCTCTTACAGCGCTCAGCTTATATATCATTGCCCTACAACGCGGGTATCGTCTTGCGGTTGCATGGTGGGGAGCACTCATCTTTGGCATTGCCACCGCCGCATGGCCCTACAGTCGATGGATTTTTCGTGAACCCGTGATGAGCCTTTTTGTATTGTGGGCGTTTCATTTTGCAACCCAAATTCACCAACGCATGGAACAGCACCAATCGGTTTGGCGACAGACCCTACTCGCGGCCCTAGCGATTGTCGCGGCGATTTTGACCAAACAAATCGGCTGGTTAATCCTACCCGCCGTTTTAATTTCCCTTTTCCCTTCACGTATCGTCTGGCGACACGCCTTGCCCGCTGTAGTGATTTTGGTGCTTATTTTGGGCGCTCTTATTTCGGTGGTTCTTTTCCTCCAACCCGATGTGGAAGAAGGTCGTTATTCAGTTACCCGCTGGACAGACCTCGATACACTCACATGGAATTCAGTTCCAGAGAGCCTGCTCGGTTATCATGTTAGCCCTTCTCGTAGTTTATGGCTGTTTTCGCCAATTCTAGCAGCAGGCTGGATCGGGGCGGTGATGTTGTGGCGGCGTGGCGAATGGCGCATGGTGCTTGGGCCAGCGCTCGCGTTGATTGTGGTCAGCGCCAGTTATGGGGTCACTCGTCAAAGCACGGTTTGGAATGGGGGATGGGGATGGGGGCCGCGTTACATGGTGCCATTCTTACCCGTCCTGATGATCTGGGTGCTGCCTGTGCTTGAGTGGCTTTTTCGCAAGCCGACTACCCTCAAGCAATACACCGGATGGCTAGTCTTTATCCCGCTGTTGATTGTCAGTATCGGAATGCAGTGGCTTGGTCTCGGTGTCCCGTATACCAACTACTACACTGAACTTCAATTTAGCCTTTTTGACGACCCAACCCGTTTTGATGAATGGCAAAAATGGGCCGATTATAATTGGGTTTGGAGCGAGTCACAGATTCCCTATCATTGGCATCATTTTAGCGGCGACCAATTGCAACCGGCATGGACAATCGTAGAGCAAGAATGGCTAATGCCCCTATTGACACTCATGATGATAGTTGTCGGCATTGGCCTCTGTGCATGGGCCACATTTGCCAAGAAGGGCCTTTCCCATTTAAATAGCGCTCTGAAGGCTACCATCATAACCGTTGTGGTTTTGTCGCCGATCCTCCCCCTCGGCGAAGGCATTTATCAACTGCGCGACGATGAACGTTATATCAGCGACCAATCCGATGTATTTGAACTCATCAACATACTCAATCAAGAAGTTCAACCCGATGATATTGTCCTGATTGAACGTGGTGAGTATTCGCGCTTGTTCATGAATTATTTTAAAGCTGACGCGGTGTTAATGACCCTTCCTCTGCCGCTGCGTGGCGGTTATGCACCGGGCGAACCCGAAATCCGCGATGACGAACTCTATCCCGCCCTCGGCCCCTATGCGAGTTATGCGCTCGATTGGGCACCTGATCATTATCGCCGCCTATGGTTTGTAGCTGCGTCCGGGCCATTTATCACGGATGCAATTCGCCCTGCCGAACGGTTGCTGACGATTCGTTACTTTCCCGTCCGTGAATACACGGTCAGCCAAAAAGCACGCGCCATTTTGTATGACACAGTGGATGTTCCAAGTGTCCCAGCCGTCTACCGTACAACTTTTATTTTTGGAGAACTCTTAGGACTGTTGGGCTATGACCTGCCACGCGGCACCACTTATCAGCCGGGGGATGTTGTCCCTATTTCGATTGTTTGGCTGGCCCTGCAACCGATGGTTACTGATTATAACATCAGCGTTCGTATCTCCGACGCCGCTCATCGTCCTGTTGTCCAACAAGACGGGTTGCCTATCGCCACGTTTGGTCATACCTCCCAGTGGGAAATTGGCCGACCCCTCCGTGATAATCACGGCCTCGAACTACCCGCCGATCTAGCTCCGGGCGAGTATTATCTGGAAGTCACGGTCTACAATTACATCACTGGTGAAAATTTAGCGGTGCGTAATCCTGACCTCGGTGTGGTTCCCAGCAATCGTATCGCCACACTCCTCCCCATTACGGTGCAGGAGAACTCCGATGATTGATGGCGGCAAGTACAATGTCTTGGGTGTCGAGATTAACGCCATTGACTATGCCGCTGCTATCGAACGCATTATTTCGGCGGCCCAAACTCAACACCCCCTAGCAGTCACTGCTCTCGCTGTGCATGGCGTTATGACAGGCGTCCTTGACAAAACCCATCGCTATCGCCTCAATCGTTTAGACCTTATTACTCCCGATGGTCAGCCCGTGCGGTGGGCGCTCAACTTGCTGTATAAAACTGGTCTGACTGACCGCGTATATGGCCCAACCCTGACCCTTAAATTATGCGAACGCGCCGCCGCTGAAAATCTGCCCATTTATCTCTATGGCAGTCAGCCGGAAACGCTCAATAAATTGGCCCAAAATTTAATCCGCCAATTCCCCGATTTAAAGATTGTCGGAATGCAGCCTTCTTTTTTTCGTCGCGTCACCGCCGAGGAAAAATTACAAATCGCCACTGAGATTCAAGCCACTGGCGCGAAAATGGTGTTTGTGGGATTGGGCTGTCCACGCCAAGAGACATGGGTTTATGAATATCGTGACCTGCTGTCCATACCCTTGATTGCGGTGGGAGCGGCCTTCGATTTCCACGCCGGAACACTTTCACAAGCCCCGGCATGGATGCAAAAACGTGGCCTCGAATGGTTCTATCGCCTGACCCGCGAACCCAGCCGCCTCTGGAAACGTTACCTGCTGCTGAATCCACTCTACCTGTGGTTGTTATTTCTCCAAGCCACCCGCCTCAAAATCAGCGACCCGGATGATGCCACCGCCCCTACCGAGGAATTGCGCTACGGATAAAAAAGGAACCACAAGGACTAGCCCTATAGTTCCCAATAACTGGCTGTTACGTCATCAGGAATTTGCTCAACTCGTCGTTTTTACGCTTGGCCTTCTCTTTGGGTTGGGCCGGCATCACCACCCATAGGATGCCATAAATCACCATGACGCTCTCAAGATTTACGACAAACAGGGCTACGGTGATGAACACCAGCCGAACCAACGTGGGGTCTATATTGAGAAATTCGGCAATTCCCCCACAGACGCCTGTGAGCATCAGATTTTCAGCCGAACAATAGAGACGCTTTTGGAAATTCACTATGCCTCCTCTTTTTCACATCCACATCCCTCAGACTTGAGGCTGCCTTGCTTCCGTCTGTCCACAAATTCATCTAGCTTGGAGGCCGCCCCTTGTCGCACCATCTTACCAACTTCGCTGGCTTCCGTGATTTCTTGTTCAGCGGCTCCGCTTTCCAAAGCCTTTGTGACATTCGTTTGCAAACACGGCTGGCAATTGGCGCTCACCGAGGCCCCAACCGCAATGAGCCGTAATGTTCGGTTATCTAGTTTCATGGGTTCACCTCCAGTGGAATGCCTTTCTTCTTCTCAAGGGTCGAGATACCAAAAGGCACATACAAAATGCAGAAGCCGCTGACTGCCGTCGTCAACATAAACCCGCCAAAGGCAGCAGCAACCACCCCATTGAGATCACCATGGACGCCTCCCAAAAGGAACATGCCGACCAGCAGAATCAATACTCCGGCGATGAACCGCACGGCGCGATCCACCGTACCACAATTTCGTCGAAACATCGTTTCACCTCCTTTCTAACCCCTATAGACGGAGGCGAATCGAAAAGGATACAGCTTAATTTTCAATTTTTCTTGCGGTATTGCCCAAAGACAGCTTTCAGGTTGGGCACAAACTCATTTTCTTCAACCCAGTACGCTTCGCAATGGGCCTCTAATTCATGCCGAAGTTTTGCTCTGGCCCGATGCAAACGAATTTTCACCGTTTCTAGCGTGATGCCGAGAATAGTGGCGATTTCTTGGTTTTTAATCCCCTCCAACTCGCTCAGGATAAGCACCGTGCGATAGTGTTCGGGCAGTTGGTGAATAAAATTCCGAATGCAGTCGTTCATTTGTTGCCGGACAAGCTGCTGCTCCACCGAAAGCGCCCTTTCGCCAGTCCACATCTCCCGGTCTTCGATTTCGATCAAATCGTCCGATAGCTCAATCGTGCTGCCTTGATGGACAGGGCAATCCCGAAGCCGATCTATCCCTGTGTTGGTCGCAATACGATAAATCCAAGTGGAAAGCTGCGACTCCCCCCTAAACTCTTCCAGCCCGCGATTGACTTTCATAAAAACCTCTTGGGTCAAATCTTCGGCCTCAGCTTCACCTGCCAAGCGAGCCATGTAGCGCAATATTTTGGGGTGAACCTCATCATAAATTTGCTGGAAATCAAGTGCATCGTGCTCCATAAAACCCCTCCATCAAAACCACTGGCGTAAATCGCGCCATTCAACTTTGCGCCCTGCCTGAATAACACGCCGTTTTGCCATCATGCGCTTGCGTAGCTGCCACACCGAACTAAACGCCCGAAGTGAAGATCGTTCCTTTAACAAAATGAAGACCAAAATTTTCAGGTCATACCACAGAATCGCCGGGGCATCCCGCCAAAAATGCGGCATGATCTCATTTTTCATCATCAGCAAATAACGATTTCGCACCCCCAAAAAGCGCATATCCGCTGAAACCCTTTCCCGCTGTCCGGGCCGAAATCCCCGGATATGATGCCCTACTGCGTCCGGCACATACGCTGACTGCCAACCGCGCAGTTGTGCTCGCCAGCACACATCTACATCTTCCTTGTGCATAAAAAAATCTTCGTCAAACACCTCGCCATTGATCGCAATATCTTCCAGCATGGCCCGCCGATAAATCGCTGCTGCGCCATCCGGCCCAAACACTGCATCGGGCTGCATGGGCGTCTCATCAATTGGATCGCCGCTGTTTCGCAATAATTGACGGCGCGAACGACTCATCAACAAGCCCGTGCTGTCAATCCACTGTGGTGTTTCGCCCAATTTTTCCACACGCAGCAACAACCCCGCTGCCGACCCCCATTGGGGATTTTTATCTAAGGCCGCCACCATCGTCGCCAAGTACCCCGGCGCCAACCACACATCCGGGTTGAGCGTCAGTACGTATTCGCTCTGGGTGCGGCTGATAGCTAAATTATGCGCCGCCGAATAACCTCGATTTTCCGCATTGACTATGACCTCAACGCCCTTCTGCTGCACCCGCGCCACCGTATCATCAACGGAGGCGTTATCCACTACCAGCACCCCAAAATCTACCCCCTGCTGGCCCAGCAATGAATCGAGGCACATTTCAACAGGATCGGCGCTGTTATAGGTCACGATATGCACCGAAATTTTCATCGTCACGGGTACGCTCCATTTTTAATTCCCACTAAAGCACTACTCTACCCCGCTTTTCACAAATGCTGACAGCAACCTGACGGAATCTTGACATATAATGAAAATGAATCTTCGCCATACCCTAGAGAAAATGGAGTTCCCCTGTGTCAAGATTAGCCAATCGGCGCATTTTTTCAGGTGCCTTGATCTTTATCCTTCTGATAGCAGGCATTATACTGTCCGCCCAGCCAACACCGGCTCGTTCGGATGATGGCCCCGTTGGACGATTAATCGAATCGGATGATCCCCTCGTCCAGCAATCGGGCAGTTGGACAAAACAAGCTGCCGCCGGAGCCAGTGGGGGGAATTACCTCTATAGCGGCAAAAGCGTGGATGATACACTGACACTGGAATTTGTCGGCCCACGTATTGAAATCGTCTATGTGCAAAATCCGGCATTGGGGGCACTCGCCATTGAAGTAGACGGCACCGTTCTGCGTACCGTCATGACCGATGGCACATCACCCCAATTTGGCAGTCGAGCCATCGTAGATTATCTGGAAAACGGTCCCCATACGCTGAAGGTCTATCCGCAGGAAGGCACGATCATCGGGGTAGACGCCTTTTACATTCCAGCACCCCCGCCCGTTGAACCCACCCCAACCGAGACCACGCCTGTCGCCTCAACCCCCATCCCGCGTGGTGTGAATACCGACAAACTCGATGAAACCGTCATAGCCGCCGCGCAAAGCGAAGGTCAAATCCGGGTCATCGTCCAACTGCGTGCCCCCTCGATTGGGTTTGGCCGTGTGCCCTTTAACACGCGCTTGAACGCCGAAATGCAAAATGAGGTCTTGGCGAGTGCAGGCAAATTTGAATTGCGCCACAAATATTCCCACCTGCCGGCCTTTGCGGGGTATGCCGATTTTGCCACCCTGATCCAAATGCAAGCCGACCCCCTAGTGGCATCCATCGTCATTGACGAACCAAGCACCATGCACACGGATGTGAGCGTACCCGCTATCCAAGCCGACATCGCCCGCAACACCTACGGTCTACGTGGGCGGGGGGTTACGATTGCCGTGTTGGACAGCGGCATTGACACCAATCATCCTGACCTAAGCGACGACATCATCGCCCAACACTGCGAAACGCAGGGCACTTGTCCGCCTAGCAATACGACGACTGGGATCAGTGCTGAAGATGCTAATGGACATGGGACGAATGTCAGTGGTGTCATTACCGCGAATGGCGTTGTTGCACCTATCGGGTTTGCGCCAGATGTCAAAATTGTCGCAGTACGGGTGCTTTCCAATACTGGTTCAGGTTTCGTCTCAGATTGGGTCGAGGGGCTGAACTGGGTTATTGCTAATCAAGCTACCCTAAACGTAGATGTCATTAACATGAGCCTCGGGACATTCGCACTCTACACCAGTACCGCCGCTTGCGATTTGGCCCAACCCACTGTCGAAGACGCCACTACTGCATTGGCAACCGCTGGAGTTACCATCTTTGCCTCTAGTGGCAATCAAGGCAGTGCAAACAGTCTGTCCTCGCCTGCCTGCAATACCGGGGTGGTTTCAGTCGGTGCCACCTATGACAGTGATCTAGGCCGCGAACCTGATAACCCTCCCCACCTTACTTATAACGCCATGTTTGGCGGTTCATGGCCTGCCTGTTTCGACGCCACCACCAACACCACCACCATCACCTGCTTTACCAACAGCAATGCTGAACTTGACCTGTTAGCTCCCGGCTCACAAATCATATCAGCAGGCATGGGTGGCGGAACCAGTACCTATCGTGGCACCTCCCAAGCCTCACCCACAGTGGCAGCAGTCGCGGCCTTGATGATAGAAGCCAATCCGACCCTCGCGGTACACCCCGATTGGATTCAAAGCATCCTCTATTCAACGGGCGTTGATGTTACCGATTCTAAAAATGGCTTCACATTCCGGCGGATCAATGCACTTGCGGCGATTCAATATGTGTTGCCAGATGAAGGTTGGGGGCCACCCTCCAACGACGCCTTTGCCAATGCGACGGTGGTATCTTCACCCCCATACCGATGGAGCCAAGAAGTCTTTCAAGCCACTACGACTGGAACTGACCCATCTGGCGCAACTCTATGTAATGTTGCGACCCGTTCAGATACAGTTTGGTATCAGTATACGCCACTATCCGCTGGACTAGTCTCGGTCAGCACGGAAGGCAGTACCTACGACACGGTGATTGGTGTCTATACGGGGACGGAAGGCGCATTAACGCAGATCGCCTGTAGTGATGACGTAGACGCCCTCCATGCCATTCGTACCTCCGCCCTAAATTTCAGTGCAACAGGTGGCACTACCTATCGCATCATGATTGCAAAGTATGGGGCAGCCGCAACGGGTACCAGTGTCCTGCGTCTAAGCGTCAGCAATACTCCAGTCGGCGATACCATTGCGGTGTTCAACAACAGCGCCAACTATGCAGGCCTTGTGGATACCCTCCAAACGTCGCCACCCCCGGTCAACTATGCCACCTACCCAACGGGTGGGCCTCAAACGGGTGGTCAATGGGTCATGGGTGACTGGAACGGCGATGGGCAAAAAACGCCGGGGTTGTATGCGCCCAATGGCGTGTTCTATTACACCAACAACATCGGCTACGAGGCGGCTAACCCTTGGGCAGGCTTCTGGATTGGCCTATTCAATCGGCCTCTCGTGGTTGGCAAATTTAGTGGCGCCACCAACGATTGTGTGGGCGCGGTGGACAGTGGCAACTTCCCCCCCTATGGCACCGCGTTTGCGCTCTATTTCACCTGCAACTATGCGGGCAATCCCAATCCGCCTTTGACCTTCCAATGGTTAAGCGTCGTGTTACCGGATCAAGCATGGTATTCCGGGATACACCAGTTTGTGGCAGGCGACTTTAACAACGATGGGTTGGATTCCATAGCAGTCCGGCGTGGCGTCGCCATCGCCTTTACCAACATCGTCCCCGGTACGGGTCATGCCGAGTTCAATCTGGCCCAATACATCGGCGCACCAAGTTCCGTCAATTACGGCCTATTGGTGGCGGGTGACTGGGACAGCAACAACATAGATAGCTTTGGCCTTGTCTATAACAATGGCGATTTCTACCGTCGCAACGATCTGGACTGGAATTCAGGGGCCTATATCTACCAATATATCGGCCTACCCACTGGCATCATCCATAGTGCCGCATCTTGGCGTCAACGGTAAGTTAAATCCCCTCTAATAAGTCTTATCCCCCTTTTCGTCTAGGTTCATCACATGAATCGAGCGGAGAGGGGGATATTGACCAAAGCATTGCAAAAGACTTGAGACTTTACTATACTTATAATCAGTTCTTAATTCTGATTTCATTTTTAATTTATCAGACCAAGAACTCTGTTAAACCTAGTATAGGGAGAAATACAGCCGTCTATGTTACCCAAACGATGGTTGATCATTGCCGTCCTAGTCCTATTTAGCCTCGTCGAAGGCCTAAGTGTTACCTTCCTACTCACCGACACGTCATCCGCCGCTCCCCATCGTCAAGGAACGATTACCCTTGTCGGTAAACTCGGCGTTTTGCACCACGACCCCGGTCCGGGTTCCGATCTTGCTTACCACTATGATGTCACCCTAGTGGATCAGGCAGGGAATGTCACCCCCCTGCTCCTCGATATTTCCACCGCCTCCCGTCTCCAAGACAAAACTGTGAAAATCAGCGGATACGAGGTCGAAGGCGGTGCGGCAGGGGCGGATGGGGATGGCCCGGCTATTAAGGTCGGGGCCATTAGCATTGTCGAAGAGGGCGACACCCAAGCGCAGGCAGCCCGTATCGGTGGCAGTTATCCATTTGTCAATATTTTGTGTCGCGTTTCGAATGGTGCCACTGAACAGCCGATTTCCTATTTTACGGGCCTATTCAGCGCTTCCTACCCCGGCATCAACCACTATTGGCAGCAAATGTCGGGTGGCTCGTTTAACGTCACGGGATCAGCGACATTTGGTTGGTTTAATCTTTCGGGCACTTCTTCATCATACAACCTCACGACCAGCGCCGGACGCCAAGCCCTCTACAATGAATGCACAAGTCTTGCCGATGCTCAAGTCAATTTTGCCAGCTATTCCGGCGTCAACCTGATTATCAACCACTCCATGCAAAATGTGGCCTATGGCGGCTATGGCGGCTATCCCCTCAATCGAGACGGGGTGTCATGGTATCGTTATACATGGTTGCCTAGTTGGGCATGGCAAAACGAATCCCCTTTTGTGCATGAAATGGGTCACGCAATTGGGATGCCACATTCATCTGGCGCGTATGGTGCGGCCTATGATTCACAGTGGGACGTCATGAGCGATACATGGGGCAGTTGCGGACGGGCTGGCGCGGATGATCCCACCTATGGCTGTTTGCCACAGGGGACGAACTCATTTCATCTCGATACCTTGCTGGGTTGGATTCCCGGTGCCTCCAAAGTGACCGTCAGTCCCGGCCAAAGCCAAACCGTCACGCTCGAACGGCTCAACCAACCCTACACAACCGGGTATCGCATGGTGCAAGTACCCTTCTATGGCGTGTCCAATCGTTTTTATGTGGTCGAAGCCCGTCGCACCACCAGCACGCCGACTCCCTCTCAATATTACGACGCCATCCTGCCCGGTAACGCCGTGATTCTGCATGATGTTCTGAATAACGGCAGCCGTAGCCAGCCTGCCCAAGTCGTGGATATTGACAACAACAGCAACCCCAATGACGCAGCAGCCCAATGGACACCCGGCGAAGTTTTCACCGATAACGCCAACGGCATCACCATGCGTGTTCTATCCCAAACCAATACAGGTTATACCGTGCAAGTCAGCAATGTCTATGGCGACACGCTGGCCCGCTTTAACAACACCAATGGCAATGTCAGCCTCGTCAACTCTTTGCTAGACAACCCCAGTTCCTATACCAACTTTCCGGGGGGTGCGCCCGTCACGGGTCAGTGGGTCATGGGCGACTGGAATGGCGACGGTCTAAAAACGCCCGGCCTCTATGGATCAAATGGGGTGTTCTATTTCACCAACAGCAACGCCACCACCGCCGCTTGGGGGGGCATCTGGGTCGGCTTATTTGGTCGGCCCGCCGTTGCAGGTCGTTTTACCAGTGCCGCCAACGATTGCCTCGGTGTTGTGGACAGTGGCTATTATGCAGGCTACGGTACTGCCTTCGCCCTTTATTTCACCTGTAATTTCACCAGCGGCCCTACCCCACCCCTGACCTTCCAATGGTTAAGTGTTGTACTTGGTGATGCTGCGGGTTTTGGTGGATTGGGGGCGCACCAATTTGCGGCAGGGGATTTCAACGGCGATGGAATAGATACCATTGCGGTGCGGCGTGGCCCCTATGTTGCTTTTACCAATATCGCGCCCACCACCCTTGAAGCAGCATTCAATCTCGCGCAGTATTTTGGTACACCCAGCAGCAATGACTATGGCATTTTCCTATCTGGCGACTGGAACAACGACGCAATTGATAGTTTCGGCATTTATTACGGCAATGGATATTTTTACCGTCGCAATGATGTCCAATGGAATACGGGCCAATACAGTCTGCAACGGGTCTCAACCACTATCGGCACATCGTCCTTAAGCGTTACCTCTTGGCGATCCGGTGGGACAGGCAGTGGTAGTAGCGGCGGCCAAACGGACATCCCCCCGTCCCAAACATCGGCACCTACCACTATCGAATCAAATGACCCAGCCGTCCACCAAGACGGGTTATGGCAGTTGGTAAATTCGCCTGAATCAAGCGGCGGGGGGTATTTAGTGACCGCTTCGGCGGAACAGAGCCTTGAATACAGTTTCAATGGCAGTTCAGTGGAGGTCATCTACGCCCAAGTGGGAGCACCTGCCTCATTCACCATTTTGGTGGATGAGGTCGCCGTCCGTACCATCATTCTCCCAGATTCCACTGCTGCTTATCGCCTAACTAGCGTCATCAATTATTTGGAACCCGGTGAGCATACGCTACGCATTGTATCACTGAGTGGCCCAGTAGCGATTGACGCTTTCAGCATTGGCACAGACGAAAATGCTAATGAGAGACAAACAACTCCCTGACAGACTCTAACAATTTCAATTCGCTAACTTTCTACAGATTCCAGTGATTTTTGATTTACAATTAAGAAGAATTGCTGGAATCTTTTCTACTATTTAGAAAATATGTGTATTGGCCCAATTTAAGGCATAAACTGGATTTACGACAATCTCTCAATAAAATTAACATAACATTGAGAACCTAGTTGTTGGGTGATCGGAAAGATAAGCATGAGAAATAAGTCTCTCCATAGAAAAAGATGGTTTACCCTTCTCATCCTCGGCTGGATGGTGGTGATTGGCATCCTGCCAGAATACGCCCCCCCCGTCGCGCTTGCTCAAGGGTGTGCAACGGGTGCCATGTATCGTGTCTCTATCAGCGACAACGGCACGAATGTCGGCAATGGTAATTCTGACCCAGCTCGTATTTCAAGTGACGGGCGTTTTATCGTATTCGCCTCAGACTCGGACAACTTGGTCGCAAACGATACCAATGGTGTCACTGATATTTTTGTACACGACCAACTGAATTGCACCACCAGACGCATTTCATTATCGAGTGCAGGAGTACAGGCCACCGGAGGCCCGTCAACCAATCCGCAAATCTCGAACGACGGACGCTATGTTGTCTATCAATCATTAGCCGACAACCTCGTGTCGGGGGACACCAATAATGCGGAAGATATTTTCTTGCGTGACCGTGCGACCAACACTACCACCCGTGTTTCGGTCACCAGCGGAGGTGTACAAGGCGGGCTGAATCTTCATTCGTTTAACCCGGTCATCTCGGGTGACGGACGTTTTGTAGCCTTTGAATCAGGTGCGAATTTTGTCGGCGGCACAGATGCCAATGGTGGACTGTCCGACATCTATCTACGTGACCTCACTGCTAACACCACTACCCTCCTCTCAATCAGCACTGCCGGACAGCAAGGGGACAGTGAGTCACGCGAACCCTCTATTTCTGGGGATGGAAGCGTCGTAGCATATATGTCCTTCTCCTCCAACCTCGTCGCTGGCGACACCGCCGACCCAGATATCTTCGTCCGCGATCTCATCAACAATACGACGACTCTTGCCTCGGTTACATCAAATGGGGCCCAAGTTCCCGACAACTTTGCCGAAGCGGGGCCAGAAATTTCAGCCGATGGGCGTTTTGTGGTTTTTGTTTCAACTGCCTCGTTTGATGCGATAGATGATAATGGCATCAACGATATTTATGTGCATGACCGTGTGACAAGCATCACTGAATTGGTTTCGTTGGCTTTTAACGGTACTAGCGCGTCTGACGGGGAATCATCAAATCCTTCAATTTCAACCGATGGTAACCTCGTTACTTTTGAGTCGCACGCCACAAACCTGACCAACAACGATACCGAAAATCAACTGGATATTTTCCTGCGCAATCGCACGACAGACGCAACTTCGCGCATTTCACAAAACACCACCGGCGCAGGCGGCACCCTCCCCTCATTCCGAGCAAGCATTTCAACCGATGGGCGTTACATTGCGTTCACTTCAGATGCCGATAATCTACTTGGAACAGGTGGCGACCTGAATTCCCGTACTGACGTTTTCATTTTCGACCGTTCCCCGGGGTCTGGTGCGTTCTTTGCCCCCGCAAACCTAGTCGTGACGCCCGTTTCGCGCAGCCAAATCAACCTCGTATGGGTTGACAATGCCACCAATGAAACAGGTTTTAGCATTGAACGTTCCGAAAATGGCGTAGACGGCTGGCAAATTATTCACACGACCGCACCCAACGCTGCCACCTATGCAAGCACTGGTTTGATATGCAGTGCCCGCTTCTATTACCGAGTACGTGGTTTTGTAGATGGTGATGGTATCCCTCCCTATGATACGGTCTCGGCCTATACCAATCCAGCTAATGCCAGTACCTTCTCCTGCGCAGACGATAAATTAGCCGTTTTCCAATACCAAGCGGGTCAAGCCAGTTTATGGAAAAACTTCAGCAGCCCCTCGACAACCTTTGACCGCGATACCTACACGATTGGCGCTCCAGCAGCAACCGTGGGCGGCGCATGGATCATGGGTGACTGGAACACAGACTCGATCAAGACACCCGGCGTCATGGCTACCAATGGTATCTTCTACTACACCAACGCTCTTGGGCCAACCTCGCAATGGCTTGAGATATGGATTGGTTTCCAAGGCGGTGGACGACCTGTTGTCGCGGGCCGCTTCGACTACCGCAGTATGAATGATTGTATCGGGATTGTAGACAGCGGCCCCTTCCCGCCATGGGGCACGGCCTTCGCACTCTACTATTCCTGCGACCTCACCAACGGGACTGCGCCGCCACTGGGCGTACAGTGGTTAAGCACGATGCTGCCCGACTCACAAGGCTTCACTGGCACCCATCAATTCTGCGCGGGCAACTTTAACAATGACCGCATTGATTCGGTAGCCATTCGGCGTGGCGCGTTTGTCGCATTCACCGACCGTGCCCCCTATCCACCCGAACCCGGCCTCTCGATCAGCTACTCGGCCTTCGATCGCGCCCAATATCTTGGCATACCTGAAGCCCCCGAAGGTTTGTTTACCTGTGGCGACTGGAACCACAATCTACAAGATAGTTTCGGTCTCTACTATGAGGGCACTGGTAACTTCTGGTACCGCCAAGACCTCGACTGGAATTCTGGGCTATGGACAACCCAACAAGCAGGTAGCCCACTGGGCACAACCTTGATTGCCGCAGGCTCGTGGCGCTAATCTCCAATCCGCTGTAACCACTCTGGGCAGGTGCTTCAACCTGCCCTTTTTTATGTCTAGTAACTTTCGCCAATAGTGCAAAAAGGGATTGAGCAACCTCTAAAATTAGGTTAAGATGAACGGCTGAATTTGATTGGGGCCATACTTCTTGGAGTAGTCATTTTAAATATACTTATGACCAATACAATTCCACCCAACGCGACCATCGCCTGCACCATCATCTCAAAAAATTATCTTGCGGCGGCCCGTACATTGGTGAATTCGCTGCGGCAGTTCCACGACAACATTTATCCTGTGGTGTTGTTGGTAGATATCATTGAGGATGCCTTTGACCCTGCTGCCGAGAATTTCCAGACGATGTTGGCGCAAGATTTGGGCATCCCACGCTGGCCTCATTTCGCCATGAAGTATGACATCATGGAACTCAATACGGCAGTCAAACCCTATCTATTGGAAGCCCTTTTTGACCGTTTTGAAGCTCAAAAAGTTATCTATTTCGATCCTGACATCGTGATTTATCATCAGCTGGATGAACTTCTCAATCTGTTGGATGAGCATGGGGTCATCTTGACGCCTCATTTGCTCGATCCGCTCGATGATGACTTTTCCCCATCCGAACTCAACATTTTGCAGGCGGGAACATTCAATCTTGGCTTCATCGCCCTTGCCCGGAAATATCAATGGCGCGAACTGCTCCAATGGTGGCAAAAACGGCTCTATAACAACTGCACTCGTGAAATTGACAAAGGCATGTTTGTAGATCAGCATTGGGCCGATCTGATGCCAAGTCTTTATGACGGGGTCTACATTCTGCGCAACCCCGGCTACAACCTTGCCTATTGGAATTTCAAGACACGCGATTTACAACATGGCCCTGACGGATATTATGTGGATAGTCCCGAAAATCCACTTATCTTTTTCCATTTCAGCGGCTTTTCGGTGGACAACCTCGAGGCGGTCTCCAAACATCAAGATCGCTTTGTGATGTCACAACTCAACGGAGCCTATCACCAAATATTTGCTGATTATCGTCAGCGCCTGATTGATAATGACTATCACAATACGCGCAAACTGCCCTATTTTTACGGCAAATTTAGCGATGGCGTTCCAATCCCGGATATTTTGCGAATCTGTTTGCGGATGCAGGACATTGATGGTCAGCGTTGGCCCGATCCTTACGATATTGAGTCACCCCAAAACTTCCGTGAATGGGCCACCTCGCCAACACCCAACGGCTATGCGTCGCCCTATCTTTTGACCCTGCGTGAGGTCGCAACCTATCTTAAAGAAGCCTTCCCTAGCCTCTCGGAAATTAACGAGATCGCCTATGCCAATTGGTTTGTACTGAATGAAAGCACCGAGGCGATTTTCCACCCCTTCTACCGCGCACCGATTAAAGCATCTCTCAAAAAAGTGAGGCGGGCCGAGCAAATCAACATTTCCGAGACCGTCATCGAAGCCAACAACGGACGCCATACGCTATCAGGGGGTATCCTTTCGCCTCACCTTGCCCCATCTGGCATGGGGGGGCGTTGGACACAAACGGTGCGCTACTATCGCCGTTTCCCCACCAGTGTAAAACCATTCTTACCGCCAAACCTTTTAGATGCCCCGCCTGCTATCTATACCGGGCCGGGTGGGTTCTATGGAACGATTCGCCGCCAGCTTTTGCAGATGGGGGTACTCAATCAGGTACGCCGCATGGTTGGTCTGCGTCTCATCATGACGGCTCGTTTTTACGCCCAATTCCCGCGCATGAACACCATTGCCAGCGGTTTCCAATATCCGAATAAGCCACCACTCCAACCTGCCTCTCCACACCTCCTAGCACCAAGTAGCAAACCGCCGGAAGACCTTGAGATCAAAGAGGGCACCAATATTGTCGGTTTTATTCGCTCCGAAACAGGCATTGGTCAAATCGCCCGCAATCTGATGAAATCCCTTGAAGCTGTGAATTTCCCGATTGCGGCTTTGCCCGTAGAAGCCTATGATCCAGCCCGTAAAGAAGATTTTACCGCTGATCAATATCACCAAGGCACCCCCTACACTGTCAACGTGTTCCAAGTCAATGCCGACATGACCTTCCCTGTCCGTGATGTTCTCCCTCAGCATGTCTATGAAAAGCACTACAACATTGGCTATTGGGCGTGGGAACTCGATCACTTCCCGGACGATTGGCAGCATTGTTTTGATGTGTATAACGAAATTTGGGTATTCAGCAGCTTTGTGCAGCGAGCCATTGCCAAAAGTGCGCCTGTGCCCGTTGTACTCATGCCGGTCTCATTTCCAATCGAACTGCCGAAGGTGATCAGTCGTGCCAAATTCGGCCTACCCGAAGATGCCTTTCTCGCGCTGTTCGTTTTTAATGCCGACAGCATCATCGAGCGCAAAAATCCTTGGGCGACGATTCGCGCTTTTGCTGAGGCCTTCAGCCCCGAAGAACGCAAAGAAAAAGCCCGTCTGGTCATCAAGGTCAATCGCATCGGCAACTTCCCGGCAGAGGCCGTCCGTCTACGGGAAGAGCTAAGTCAGGTCAATGGAATTTTGCTGGAAGATTATCTCTCGCGTGAAGACACCTATGCCCTTATTAAAACCTGCGATGTCTATATCTCCCTCCATCGTTCCGAAGGATATGGTATGACATTAGCTGAGGCCATGACAATGGGGCGTCCCGTCATCGGCACGGCCTATTCTGGCAATGTGGATTTTATGAACATCAACACCAGCTACCTGATCCCCTACGACCTTGTGACGATTACCGAAAATTATCATCCCTACCGCGCCGGGAATGTGTGGGCCGAACCCGATATTCATGCCGCTGCCAAAGCCCTGCGCGAAGTCTACGAACATCCTGAAATCGCAGCGGAAAAAGGCCGTGCGGCGGCTGAATACATGCGGCGGTTTCACAATCCACAGGTGGTCGGTGAAGCTACCGCTAATCGCATCCGTTATATTCTGAAGAGGCTTTCAAAATGACCAAAGCGCCAATTTCTGCGCCTATCACTGATAAAAACCAAATCAAATCTATGATCGAGGGGTTTAGCCCTTGGTATCATCGCATTAAGTTACCCGGCAATATTGTCACGCCCGGCCTAAACAATTCGGACGAGATGCTCTCGCATTTAGATATGTTGGGTCTGCCCCGCAATGCCAAAGGGATGCGTGTTTTGGATATTGGATGTCGGGACGGCTATTTTATGTTCGAACTGGAACGACGCGGTGCTGAGGTCGTTGGCATTGACTATGCCCTCCCTACCACCACTGGTTTCTCGATTATCAGCAAAATCCTCGGCAGCAAAACGACCTTTATGGTCGAAAACGTCTATGATCTCTCACCTGAAAAACATGGACGGTTCGATCTGATCCTGTTTCTAGGGGTACTCTATCACCTGCGTCATCCTATGCTGGCCCTCGATAAAATTCGGTCTGTTTCCCGTCCGGGTGCATTATTATTTACCGAAACCCACTTGATTGATAACTATTTCCAACTTAACGATGGCTCCTTCCTCCCGATGGGCAAAATCTCGATGAGCCTGATTGATACACCCTTGATGCAATATTATCCACAGGACAGCTTGGCGGGGGATGCCACCAATAAATTCGCTCCCAACATGGCCGCCCTACGCGCCATGACTCATGACGCCGAATTTGAGGTCTTGGCAGACTATGTGGTCGGCTCACGCGGGTATGTCAAAGCACGCGCGATTGAGGATTATAGTATCAGCCGCTTCCGTCGAATGGATGGGTCAACAGAATTAAATCGCTAGAGTCCATAAACTATTCTGAGCACTCAGAAAGCCACACATGCAGCTCAAATATCTGTTTAATGACCTCACCGATGACATGACGCCAGAGGAGCGTTATTGGTGGGATACCACTCGTAAATCATTCCGCCAATATCCAAAAGATATATTCTTTTGGCTTTCCCAACTGCCACAAGGCGGTACTCCGCCCATGCCACCGCCTCACTTGCGTTATCGTGTCGCGGGGGGCTACGACGTCAAGCGCTTTAATCGCACGGGGAAAGAATCGCGCCGTGACTTTGAGGCGGCCCTTCAGTCCATCGGCATGACTTTTGACGACTTCCACAGTATTTTGGATTTTGGGGTCGGCTGTGGACGTATCATGCGCTGGATGAAAGACCTCAGCCGGACGGCTCAACTCTATGGTACAGATATTGATGAGTTAGCCATCAATTGGAGCAAAAAGCATATCCGCTATGCTCAATATGAGGTAAATCAAGGACTGCCTCCGCTCAACTATGCCGATGAGCAGTTCGATCTGGTCTATGCCCACAGTGTTTTTAGCCATCTGGACGAAAAGTACCAAGACGCGTGGTTAGGTGAGCTAAAAAGGGTTACGAAACCCGGCGCAGTGCTGCTATTAACCATACACGGTGATTTTGCGTGGCAAGGATTCTATAACAGCGCCCCTGATCTTCCCGCCATGATCCACCATGTCATGGCCTATGAAGAAAACGGTTTCTGTTTTGCCTCGGATGATGAATGGACGGGCGTTTTCCCTGATTTTTACCATTCCATGTTCCATCAAAAAAGCTATATTATGAAGCATTGGGGTCAATTCTTTACCGTTCGCAACTACCTGTTACGCGGCATGTTAAGCTATCAAGACATTGTGGTTTTGCAGAAGGAATAAACCATGACCAACCCTGCGATCACCGACCCAGCCGAAATTCGCCGTCTTGTAGATTCGTTTACGGGCTGGTATCACCGCATCACCCTCCCCGGTGGCATCGTTACCCCCGGCACCAATCACTCAGAACACACCCTTGCTGAATTGGATGCACTTGGTCTGCCGCAAGATTGCACAGGTCTGCGTGTACTGGACATCAGTTGCCGTGATGGTTTTTTCACCTTTGAACTCGAGCGGCGCGGGGCCGAGGTGGTGGGGATTGATTACGTTCAAGCTGAAAATACGGGTTTCCCCATTGCCAGCAAAATCCTCGGCAGCAAGGCCACCTATCTGGTCGAAAATATCTACAATCTCTCGCCAGACATACATGGCACTTTCGACATTGTATTATTCTTGGGCCTGCTCTATCACCTGCGCAACCCTATGCTGGCGATTGACCACGTGCGCTCCGTTACCAAACTAGGTGGCAAGGTTTTTGTCGAAAGCCACCTGATTGATAATTTTGTGAGTCTACCCACCGGCACATCCGTCAAATTAGCCGATGTTGCCCCCCTCTTGGAGGATGTAGCCCTAATCCAATTCTATCCCGGTGACTCGCTACTTGGCGACCACACCAACAAAGTTGGCCCCAATATGGCCGCTCTCAAGGCTTTGTTTTACGAGGGACAGTTCGAGGTTGAGCACACCGCCATCTACTCCAACCGTGGCTATCTAACAGGCATTGCCGTCTACAATGAGGCGCTCGAAATTTCGCGGCGGGTAGATCAAGGGGTTGAAAATGCCTCCGATGCAGGCAAAAAGGAATCTATCCCCCTTCAACAAGTTGCACAATCCGGCCCTGATCTGGGCGGTAGCTTTTGGAAAATCTCCGAGTCTTCGGCGGCGGTTTCGGCGGCACTGGATTTGCAAAGCCGTCAATGGGAGGAGGAGCGCCAAAGCCTGCATGAAAACATCAAACGGGCCGAAGAATATGCCACCGCGCTCAAAACATTGGTCGGTGACCGTGAACAAGAATTAGTCGAAACAAAAAAAACCATCGCCGCCCTTGAAGAGATGGTCAAAACGAAAGATACTGAGCTTGCTGCCGTGCATGAGGTATTAAACGCCACCCGGAGTGCTGCTGAATCTCAACGAGACAGCATCATGGAAATTTTGAAAGCCCGTGAAGCCGAACTCGCGGCGGCTTTGGAGCAGTTATCAGCGGCCAAGGCCACGGTTGACCAGCAGCAAACCGAATTACAAATGATTAAACAAACTTTCGCCTATAAAGCGGATCAACGGCTGCGAAGGCGATCATCTCAATAGATTTTATGAAATCAGCGACCCTGCAAGCCAAAATGTTGAACCGAAGCACGACATTGGGACTGCTGATCGTTCTTGTCTTGCTTGTTCTGTTGCTCATTTACCGCCCCACCTTCCAAACCATCATCAATGGTTCATCACACATCATGATGATTGATGTAGGTGAGACCCAAGCCGTTCTCAACACATGGGGCACGCTGCATCCTACTGGCTACCCCCTTTATGTGATCCTCAGCAGCGGAATCGTTGCGGGGCTAAAGCTGATGGGGGTCTCTGCCACCACCGCCCCGGCACTTGTCTCATGGTTATGGGGAGGGGTGACCCTGATCTTGGTCTACCTATTGGCGACCCACCTCACTCAAAAACCTATTCTCGCTGCGGGTATGACCTTCGTGCTTGGCCTCACGCGGTTTGTGTGGGTACACAACGTTGTTGCCGAGGTCTATTCATTCACCTTCCTGCTGCAAATCCTTCTCTTACTAGTGGCCCTTTGGCGGAGACCCATTCGACATCGTATCCTTTGGTTGGCGTTCATCGGGGGGATTGGCGTCTTTCATCACCGTACCATTACGCTGTTGATCCCCGCCCTCCTCTATGCCACGTGGCCCGATTTAAAGTCCTTCCTCCGCAAACCACCAATGTTGATAGCGGCACTGCTGCTCGGTTTGATCGGTTTTCTGCCCTACTTGTATCTCCCGCTTCGTGCCAACACGGATGCAACATGGGTCTATGGTGAGCCAAATACACTATCAGGATTTTGGGAACAGTTTATTGGAAAAGAAGCCGATCATTTTTTTGGTTTGCCAGACTCTCAAGAGGCCTTCCAGCAAAATTTCGACAAAATCAACAATATTATGGTGCAAGGGCTGAGTATTCCGGGGATTCTGCTGGGCCTGCTGGGGTTGTCTATTGCCTTGCGAAATCCTCAGTATCGCCGTCCCAGCACAACGCTCATTCTGGCAATGATACCCAACTACATCTTCGCCGTAGGTCTTTTTAGCGATGTTCTTGCCCCCAACATCTTCGCCGTGCAAGTGGCATTGGCTTTTGGTTGCTTATTTTTGGCGGATGAGGTCTTGCAGATAGCCTCACGCTATCGTCAGAAACAGGCCCATCGTTGGTCTACTGAACTACAATTCACGGTCTATGCCGCCCTTGCCACTGCCATAATCTACTATGGTCTATGGCTTTACGACCAGAACCACAATTTTGTACATGACATCACCCATGACCGCACGGGTCTGGATACCATTGCCCTTGCCAAAAACGCCCCCCCCAACTCCACCTTCATGCTGGCATGGGGGCCGCGTTTTTATGCCATTGGTTTTGCACAGGATGTCGAACATCAATTAACCCAGATTCGCCGCGCCGACCACAAAGCCGATTTTGATACCCTATTACAACAAGGGCCATTGATTACCCCTGAATACACCTTCTTTAATCAACCCATTGCATGGTGGGAAAGCCGTCTCGGTACAAAAATTTATCTGCGAGCCGTCGCCCCCTATCTCGTGCAGATTGATACCCAACCCCGCTTGGCTGAAACGCCCGTTACCTTACCCGCCGATTGTGATGTCCCGGTTCCCGTCATCGCGCTAGATGCCCAAATTACCTGTACCCGTCAATACATTGTCTTAACCGTAGATTGGGCGACGGCGGAAACCCCATCCCGCAATTTACACATCATGGTGCATTTGTTAGATGCAAACGGGGAAGTCATTGACCAAGCCGACCAGTCCGCTCCCATTTACGGCTGGCGACCCATGACGGACTGGCTGCCCAACGAAGTCGTGACCGATGTGTATCCTCTACCACACCGCTCAAATGGGCAAAGTGTACGCTTCGGCCTCTATGAACAACTCTCCACCGAGACTTTCCAAAACTACAGCGTCCAGACCTTGCCCGTCCAATGTGAACCATAAAAAAAACCCGGCGATAACGCCGAGGGCTAATGAGTTCTGGATAATTTCGTGTTATGGCAGGGCATTCACGGCAGAGGAGTATAAATTCCCAACGCCGGGGCCGAGTACGACCAGCACGATGATTACGATAAGCGCAACCAGCATAATAATTAAGGCATACTCCACCAATCCCTGCCCATCTTGATTTTTCTTCAACCAAGCGGACATGGGCCTTTTACTCCTTTATCAATTTCTCCTTTGCTTCGGTATGAAAAAACCCCCGGCACAAGCCGAGGGTTTAGACTTTGAGTCGAGCGTTCTGCGATTACAGCGAACGAATGATGCTGCTGAAAATGTTACCAATGGCTGGGCCGAGGACAATCAAGATGATAATCACGACGACGGCAACCAGAACGAGAATCAGAGCATATTCAACGAGGCCTTGGCCTTTTTCACGTGGCAGATACAGCATGTTGGATCTCCTCAAATAGATGGAAAATTGCAGATGATGACTACAGTGTACAATGAAGTATAGAGAGAATCAAGCACCATTTATGAATTTTTTGTAAAGTTTGCCCGTCATCTCAATTTTAACTTTATTATTAGTGACTCCCGGTCTTGACCCCATTCAGCTACACGTTAAAATGTCACGCCATGAAAAACAATCTCCTAATGCGCTTTGCGTCACTACTGCCGGGGTGGGCATGGTTTGGCCTTACAATCGCCCTCACCAGCGCCATTACAATGGGCATCCTTGCCGGGGTCGTCGTCTCAAACGATAAGACCGACCCATCCGATATTGAGGCGGAGGAAAACCCCCTGCCTGTCGTGATGGATGTCACCCGTCTACCAACCTTCACGCCCCTTCCAACCCAGACGCCCACCCAGACGGCCTCCCCCGCCATCACACCAACCTTGACGCAAGCGCCCCCTACGGCGATTGCCCAAGTTTCCACTATCGCAACGCCTTTGCCGACCACTACCCTATTACCAGTCACCCCTGCCACTGTCACCTGTCCCCCGCCTGAAGGTTGGGTTAGTTATATGGTACAAGACGGGGATACCCTGTTTGCCTTCCAGCTAGGTGCGGGTCGAGCGGGCAACCCAGCGACAGTGGATGAAATATTGGCCGCCAACTGCCTCACATCTTCTTTTTTGATCATTGGGCAAACCCTATGGCTGCCCCCCGGTGCGGCGGATCAAGCCCCACCCTCGCAGCCTGTTGTAGTAGGCTTACCGGCAGGGACAAAACGCACCCCCAACTGCCCCTGCACCATCGAGGTCAAACCCGGTTGGCGTCTGGAACAAATCGCCGATGCCATCAACAGCACGCCCGTCGCCTTCACTGGGGCGGATTTTATGGCTGTGACGGGTCGTAGTGCCGCCATCCCCCCGCGTGATTTTCTGGCTTCCGTGCCAGCGGGATCGGGCTTAGAGGGCTTCATGTTCCCCGGCACGTATACCCTGCAAAACGACTCCACCGCTGAAGGATTCCGCGATATGATGTTGGATGCCTTTGGTGCGAACGCCAGCGGATTGGTCGCCCCCGGTTACACCCTCTATCAAACCGTGATTTTGGCCTCCATCATCCAGCGCGAAGTCAATATGCCAAGTGAGCAACCAACGGTGAGCAGTGTCTTTCATAATCGACTGGCGGCGGGCAAAGGTCTAGGCGCGACGGTCACACTCATGTATGGCTTAGGCACTCCCGGCGATTGGTGGCCGCACATTTGTTGTGGCATGACCGACATTGACATCCCGTACAACACCAACCTTCATGCGGGTCTGACCCCCACCCCCATCAGCAATCCCGGTCTGACCGCCCTACAAGCCGCCGCCAATCCCGCCCAAACAGGCTATATGTATTTCACCTCCCGCTGCGACGGCAGAGGCATCGCCTATTCCGTCACCTACGAAGAACACCTCGCCAATGTGACGTGCGGGCAATAAATGCAAAAGGGTAAGCCCATGCTGAGTATTATGCACTACATCAATAGTACCTTCATAAGCCTCGACGATATAGAACAATGTGCAACTGAATGTGGCTATGAATGTCAAAGTTTCTTTTTCTTAAGGCCACGTCTCAATATCCTATTCGAAAAGGAAGCAGAAGAACCAATAGATTATTGTCGTTGTTATGAAATCATTTCGGATAAATCCCAACTTGAACCTGACGAAAGAGAATGCCTCTCAAAAGCGAATATCAATCCCAGAAGTATTGTGACCATTGAATATCGCAGACTTTCGCTCGACCACATAGCCAAATTAATGCGTAGTATCATAAATTGCTACGGCGGCTATATTTTATTATTTAGGGGAGATTTATGATTTAGAGAATCTCGACGACATTCCATCTGTGAAATTTGATTGAATCATGTCATCTGCCATTAGCCTCTTAGCGGCGGATTTATCCCCGCGTTCTAAATTCCGCAACCTATTCACCTAACCCCTGCTCCAAATCCGCGATAATATCCTGCACATCCTCAATCCCCACCGACAGTCGCACCAAGCCTTCGACAATGACCAAGATGTTTTCATTACCATCACAACATAGCATAGGCAAACAGTAGACCTTTGCCACCCGGCCCAGAGCGAATCTCTGCACTAACATTTGCAACCCGACACCAAATAGGCGATGATTTTCTTGTTCGTCCATTTCTATTCAGCCGATTTTTGAAAGCTGATTGACTTGTCTAAAAGGAATTTTATGACACTTTTAATTACGAATACAACCCTTGTGACGCTGACCGACAGCGGCCTATTGGAAAACCACGCGGTTTATATTGAAGGCGACAAAATTAAGGCGATTGGGTCATCGGCAAAATTGCAGGCTCAATATCCCAATGTAGAAACGATAGATGCGGATGGCAGTTTGTTGATGCCGGGGAGCATCTGCGCTCATACCCATTTTTACGGGGCATATGCACGTGGGATGGCGATTCCCGGCCCGGCACCCAAAGATTTCCCCGAAATTTTGCAGCGGTTGTGGTGGCCGCTGGATAAGGCGCTGGATACGGATGCCGTGCGAATGAGTGCCCTCGTATGTTTGGTGGATGCGGTCAAACATGGCACGACGACGTTGATTGACCACCACGCCAGTCCCAATTGTATTGATGGGTCATTGGACATCATCGCCGATGCGGTGGAACAGGCCGGGGTGCGGGCCGTGCTGTGTTATGAGGTGACAGATCGGGATGGGGCGACGAAAACACAGGCGGGCATTGCCGAAAATGTGCGTTTTCTCAAGGCGGCGAAAAATCGGCCTATGGTCGCGGCGACGTTTGGCCTCCATGCCAGCCTGACGCTCTCAGAAAAAACACTGGCAGATTGCGTAAGTGCCGCACAGGGCTTGGATACAGGATTCCATATTCATGTGGCGGAACACGAGGCCGATGAATGGGACAGCCTGCAAAAATATGGCAAACCGGTGGTGCGTCGGCTGAATGATGCAGGAATATTAGGGCCAAAGACGATTGTGGCCCATGCCGTGCATTGTGATCCATGGGAACTTGAAATTTTACGGGATACTGGGACGTGGGTGAGCCATCAGCCGCGCAGTAATATGAATAACGCGGTGGGGGCAGCGCAAATTGATGCGATGTTAGCCGCTGACATGAATCTGTGTTTGGGGAACGATGGCTTTTCGAATAATATGTGGGCCGATTGGAAAGCGGCGTATTTGCTGCAAAAGGTGACTTATAGTGATCCGCGCCGTGCCCCCGGTGACGGGATTGCGAAGATGGCGTTGGTCAATAATGCGCGTCTGGCATCGCTGTTTTTCCCGGATCAGCAAATCGGCAAAATTGAGGTGGGGGCGACGGCGGATTTGATGATTGTAGATTATCGGCCATACACGCCCCTGACAGCGGGCAACCTCCCGTGGCATATCCTGTTTGGTTTCGAGGCTTCGATGGTACGGACAACGATTGCGGCGGGGCGGGTGTTGATGCGGGATCGGCAGTTGTTGACGCTGGATGAACGGGCGATTATGGAAGAGGCGAAGGCGCTTGCTCCGGCGGTGTGGGCACGCTATGAACAGTTTGCGCGGGCGACACTGTAAGCTATTGGCGCATGGTGTTAAAGTCGCCGTGCTGAGTCTAGCTTGAAACAAAAACTGCCCCTTTGAGTGAGTCATTGGGGCAGTTGGTTTATTTTATTTCGGTTGATGGTGCTTATTCAACCAGCACGGTCAAGTCGAAGGCGTCAATGGCTACTGTGCCGTCAATCGCCACAATCTTGAGGGTGTGTGGGCCGGGTTCAAGATACGAAATCACAGAGCGCTGATTAAAGAGCGGTTGTGTGATGCCGCCGGGGATAATGATCGTGCGGACGGCGACATCATCCACCATAATCGTGAACGCTCCCGGTTCGGGTGTCTCCAGATAGACCACTTCTAGCGCTGTACCCGAAAATTCGATGGTCAACGAGTTTTGACCGGATTTTTCGCCGAGGGCCGTTAGATAACGTTCACCACTGGCGTCTGGACTATCTACTGCTGTCCATTGGCCGATGGGTGTGACGAGGGGATCATCTGATTCAACCAAGCGCCTTTCGGTCAGAATTGAGGGAGTCGCTTCGGGGCTGGGTTGTTCGGCGACCACTTCTGCGACGCCGCTTGTGCCAGCTTCACCACCGCCGCTGCGCCATGTAGCAGCCGTGATAGAACTACCAATCGGTTGTCCAACCCGCTGAAGGAAGTATTGGCCTGAGTTCCATGCGAGGTCGTTGCGGCGATAGAAATTGCCATTGTTGTAGACCAAACCGAACGTATCAAACAGGTCAGAATTCCAGTCGCCAACGACGAATGTGCCGTAGTCATTGGTGCTAGGTGCTCCGATATATTGGGCATAGTTGAAAGCTGAGTTCACCGTTGTGGGTGGCACATTGGTATAGGAAATATACGGCCCCCGGCGAACGGCAATTGAATCTACCCCATCCCCGTCAAAATCACCTGCGCCAAATTGATGCACACCCGAAAATCCTTGAGAATCTGGCAGCAATACACTGAGCCATTGATAGGTCAGGGGAGGCGTCGGCCCACTGGTAAGATTACAGGTGAAATATAGTGCAAAGGCTGTACCATAGGGCGGGAAATTGGCGCTGTCTACCACACCGATGCAGTCGTTGGGAGAGGTAGCACTAAAACGACCAGAAACCGGAATACCGTTTGGCCCAATCCAAATGCCTGTCCAATTGACACTCTGCCCATAATCATTGGTGTAATAGAAAGCCCCGGCGTTAAATACGCCTAGCGTGCGTAACCCGTCCGCATTCCAATCACCCATGACCCATCGGCCAGTGGTAAAACTCGAACCCGTATCGAAGACGGTATAGGCCGAATTCGGCGGCAAATCTTGCAGCGTGTTTAAGAGGGCGGCACGCGGGATGGCAGGATTAAATAACACAACGGTGTCAGGTTGGCTAAATTCGTAGGCGCCAATATCTGGGCCTGTTCCAAAATATTGGAGATTCACATAGGCGTTGGCCGTCCACGTCAACGTCCGGTCAAGGGTGATGTTGTGGTTATTGATGTCTATCGAGACGATACGCGCAACCGAATTGCCAACTCGAATGATGTCCGGCTGAATCATGCCCCCATAGCTGTCGGCAAAATAATAGGCATCCCAGACCGGGAGCACATTACCTGTGCCGCCTGAACGGGTGGCTGTCAGGGGTGATCCCGCATCTATGGCAAGTGAACCAGCGGTCAGCGTCAGGTCGAATACACCGTTGGCGGGGTCATAACTGGCAAAGCCGGGATTGCCTTCACGATTACCGTAGAAATAGGTGGGGTAGCGGGCTTGCCAGAACGCGACATTCCCTGACCCTACACCATCCATGTAGATGGGGCAATCTGCGCCGCCTTGTCCGTTGCGGTTGATGTTATTTTGGCAGGTCGTGGGGCGAGGATTTTCGATCAGATTACCAGCAAAAACCGTCCGGCCATGGGGTGGATTATTGGCAGAACCCGTCACCTCGATATTGATATGATTGACATTGCCATCCGCATGGGTCAAATTGCCATAGATGATGTTGTTTTTGACTATCGTATCGTGCAGTTCTAGGCCGAGGCCGTGATTGCTAATGGTGAGACCATGTCCACGATATTGGAAGCGATCCAACCCGTTATAGACGATGGTGTTGTTATAGATATGCGTTTGCCAATCGCGCAGGGCGTAGCCATTGCCGAACACCGTGACGATCAGACCAAAGTGGTCGTTATTGCGCATCACATTGCGCCGCATGATGGTGCCAGCAGCGGTGGATTCGATGCCTAAGCCGCCATGATCGTACTGTGAATTATTGGAGCGGATGAACTGGTTGTTCTCGATGAGATTACGATAGGCGACCCAATCCGTGCCAGCGGGTTCACCGCCGGGGTTGGTAAACCAGCCGACATAAATGCCCTTCTGCCAATCGTTGTAAAACGTATTGTTGCGAATGACATTATAGGACGCATTGAGGATAATGCAGCCCTGTGCGCCATAGGTGAAGGTGTTGTATTCGATGACATTGTAGATACCGCGCGTCATGTTGTTGTTGCCATGAATCCCGATATGATTGCCTTCGCTATCGCCTTCTTGATAGCGACCCCACCGATCCAACACGGAACTCGTGATGCGATTGTTGTTGCTGTTGCGAATATCAATGCCCCAGAAATTCCGCTGCATACTACTGGGGTAAGTGGGGTTCATGAACTGCATATTTTGCATGGTGATGTAGTCGCTATTTTCGATCAGCACCCACGAGACCCAAGGTTCTTCAACGCGAATGCCATCAAAGGTGATAAAACGGCGATTGACCAGCAAAATATTGTAGAGGCGGGCACTGTTGTTTTGCCCGTCAATGATCGGTTGTTCCCCCGGATAGGCTTTATAGGTAATCGGGCGGCCTGCCTGACCGGAATTGGCTGGCGTCACTTGTTCAACATAGGTGCCGCCGCGAATCCAGACGACATCGCCCGCGACCACGCGCCCTGCCGCGTATTGAATGGTGCGCCATGGCTGGGACACCGTACCGGGCCAGCCATTGTTACCATTGGTGGCGACGTAATATTGATTGCCAGTTGTTTGGGCAGGGGCGGGTGTACCAACTGGATCATCCACAAATTGAGCGGGGGTTCCGCCCGTATTGTCCTGAGTAATGGATAGCGATGCCTCGGATAGGCGTGTTGGCGAGGCAACGATGGCGACACCGACAACGGCTACTACAAAAGCAATTCCTACAAATCGCTTGAACAAGATCAAAGCATACCTCCGATAAAGGCTACCTACAGCATAGAGCAATAGTGTCGTAAAGATAGAATTAATACAGTAGGCCTCTTTACATTATTCACAATTCTTTTACGGATTACCATAGGGTTAGGGTTAGAATGTGAAAGTTCTAACTTTTGTCAAGTAATTGTTAAAAAAGACACAAGGCCGTCAATGGGCCATTTTATGATATATGAGGAGGGGGCTTAAAAGGTAGGTTGTCTATATTTTTGTACAAGCCGAGGAAGTGGGGTTGAATTCCCGGCTGTAAAACTAATACCTGTGATGGGAGTGCTATAACTCCATATCGTACAAGGTGCGGCGATCCCAGCCGGATTCTTGGGCAACGGCTTTGACGGCGGCACTGCGTTTTTCGCCTTGCGCCAGACGACCCGCTAAAACTGCCCGTACCCGCCCTTCATCCCATAATTCTGGTACCCCTTCTTCGACATAACCCGCGACCAGCAGGGTAATTTCGCCACGTGGGGGTGTTTCCAAAAAGTGCCGAATGAGACCCGATAGATTATCGCGCAAAATTTCCTCATAGAGCTTGGTCAGTTCACGGGCAACGACGGCAGGCCGATCTTCAAGAATCTCCAACATGACGGCCAGCGTTTTGGTCAGGCGGTTGGGGCTTTCATAAAAAATCATCGTGCGGCGCTCAATGGAGAGGTCTTCGATAAATTGGCGTAGTTGGGTGGTTTTGCGCGGGGGGAAGCCGAGATAGAGATAACTGTCGGTGGGGAGGCCGGACGCGACAAGGGCGGTGGTGGCGGCGTTCGCACCGGGCAGGGGAATAACATTAATGCCCATTGAGATAGCGGCCTGCACCAATTCATAACCGGGGTCGGAGATGCCGGGAGTGCCAGCGTCGGAAATGAGCGCGACATCGCCTTGCTGAAGGGTGTCAATAATATCCTTGAGGCGGATCAGCTTGTTGTGTTCGTGATAGCTAATGAGGGGGGTCTTGATATTGTAGTGATCCAGCAAAATGCGGGAGGTACGGGTATCCTCGGCGGCGATAAGGGCGACTTCGCGCAAAATCCGCAGCGCACGCAGGGTCAAATCTTCTAGGTTGCCGATGGGGGTAGGGACGATATAGAGATTGTGCATGGGTAGGTTTTCGTAGGACATGGTTAGGGTATAAGAATTCATTACCCCACCCCAAACCCCTCCCCTTACACAGGGAGGGACTTTAAATATCAGGGAGGTGTTGAATTTTGATTATTGTGTGGAGCGAACGTTACTAATAATTCGGCGTTCTGTCAAGCCTGCAAGCAGTCCGGCTTTGCCTTGGAGGGGTGGGCCGATGCGAATACGTGAGGCATAGGGGGCTTCGTTAGCCTCGATGGTGAAACGGTGAATCTGTTTGTCGTGGTCAGAGGAGCGCATTTTGAGGACGGTAATGGCCCGCTCGATGGCGCTGTCAATTTCCAGATAGCGCAGCAGCACGATGCAATCCACGATGAACGACAGGCGGCCTTTTTCATCGGCGGTGAAATCTGAGCGCATTTCTTCGGCCAGATAGAGACCTGTCAATTGTTCGCGGCGGATGCCATTGATGACGCGATTATAGAGGTCGCGCAGTTCATGGGTATTGGTGGTTACACGGGTGAAATGAGTCAAGCTGTCCAGTGCGATGCGTTGAATATTGTGCTCATGGAGGCGGCGCGTCAAGGTGCTTTCTGGGGTGGATAGGCTGTGCAAAAAAACCTCGGGGGAGGTAAACATGATATGCAGCAAACCGGATGCCTCAAACGCTTTCAAATCCCATCCCAATGAGGCCGCATCTCGATAGAGCGATTCGGGGAATTCCTCAAAGGCAACCAGCAAACCGGGTTGATTTTGGCGCAGGCCCTCGATCAAAAATTGAAAGGCAAAGCTCGTCTTGCCAGTGCCGGGTGCGCCGCGCAGCAAGGTGGAGGATTCGGGAATGAAGCCACCACTAAGCATGTTGTCTAGAGCGGGGATGCCGCTGCTGATACGGAGGATGTTCATGGGGTACCTCTATTGATAGGAACGGGTCTGGACAAATTCGACGATGGCTACATTGTCCGAGCAGGTTTCGCCCGTTGTCACAAAAATAAAGTCGGAAATCGGCACACCCGTTGAGTTGAGGAGTTGAACTGAAAATTGGAGGCGGCGGGGGGTCGTGCCAACCGGAAATTCAAACCCCGATAGGCCGAATTGTTGGGCGCTTCCGCTGAATAAAATCTTTTGATAACCATCCCCAATGACCTCAATGGCTAGGTCGGTGAGGGGTTCGCCACTGATACCTGTTACATTCCCGGCGATGCTGACCCATTGACAACCCTGTGAGTTGAGATTGGCCTCATAACGCACATCCCGTGTAATAAATGGGAAAGCCGAGGTGATCTCTTCGGTAGGGGTGACTAAATTGAGGCCGGGTTGTGCATTGGCAGGGAGACTAGGATCGGTAGTCGCGGCGGCCCCCGGAATAACAAGCGTCGGGGTGATGGTGGGGGAGGCTGTTGGGGTAAAGGTGCTGGTGGGCGTAAAGGTTGGGAAAGGCGTCGGCGGCAGCGGTGTGACGGTCAAGGTGGGGGTACTGGATGGTGTGCTGGTGGGGCCAGCCGTCGGAAATTCGACTAATTTGGGCAGGGTCGCTTTGGGAAATGGGTTAAAGGGCGCTTCGGGGTCATTGATAATCAGTACGGTAGCGCTGATAATGACGACGGAAGCCAACAAAAACAAAACGGTCATGACATCTAGGCAGTTCATCCCCCCACTTTTGTGGGCGGGGGGAGTGGGAGTATGACGGTCAAGCGCTGAGTTGCTCATAACACCCTTTATTGTGGCAGGGGCGCGACTTGGACAAAGTTCAGCAGGGTCAGGTTTTGCTGGCAATTCGCGCTAAAGGAAATAGTGATTTCGGGTGAAACGGCGGTTGCTCCATTGGCGGTAAAGACCTGCACCCGATAGCGGCCTGTGGCTTGCCCATTGGAACTCACCTGAATTTCCCAACCCGACGGGCCGTAGTTGGTATTGGTGCCGCTGACCTGTGTGAGCTTGGTGCCCGCTTCGGTGGTGACTTGGACGATATAACCAATCAGTGGGCTGGTGTCTAGCCCGCGAATTTGGCCTGCAAAGCCCTGCCATTGACAGCCGGGATGGAGATAGGCATCGCGGAAGAGCGGCGTCCCTTCCCCAACCGTTAAGGCGAAGGGCGCGGTTGTAAAAGATGGGGTCGCGGTTGGGCCAGTTGGTGATGGCGTCACAGTAAAGGTCGCGGTAAATGATGGGGTTAGCGTCAGGGTTTCCGTTGGTGTACTGGATGATGTACTCGTCTCAGTTGGCTGCGGTGTCCCTGTAAAAGTAGCCGACGGGGTAAAGGTGCGGGTGCGAGTGGGTGTATGGGTAGTGGTCGGCACAAAAGTGTTGCTGGGGGTGGCGCTTGGGAAGGGTGTCCATGTGGCCGTATCGGCTGGTGTATTGGTCGCCACTGGTGTTTCACTGGGCGGCGGGGTCAAGCTGGGGGTGAAGCTGGGAACTGACGTTTGGACAGTTGGAAGGGGGACGTCCGTCGCGGGTTCAAACGGGCCAGCATCCACCGCACCGCCGACAATCAAAAGGGAGACCACACAAGCAATAAGGCTTAATCCCATAAAAAATAAAGTAATGAGGTTATAAAGGGTATTATCGCGTTGGGCCATTTTTTGGCTCCTTATGAGCGCGTAGACGACGAATAGGCATACAGATATTTATAAGTGTGTTGAACAGTATAGCATTTATCCATTGATATTCGCTATTGAGCATTCATGCCGACCAAGCGGGTGATATTTGCCATTAATCGCTGCTCGGCAAGCCAGTCAGTAAACATCTGGTCTTGGAGTTCGGTGCGATGAACGGGGTCAATGGGGCGACCCTCGGCTACTTCCAAAACTTCAACGACATGATAGCCGAGACTGCTCGGAATAGGATCGGGCCAGCGCGAATTGGCAGGCATTTGGAACAAGACCTTTTCCACTTCGGGCTGCAATAGATCACCGGGCGAAATCCAACCCAAATCACCGCCTGCGCTGGCGGTTGAGCCATCTTTGGAAAATTCGAGGGCAAGTTGGGCAAAATCGCCACCATTGGCAAGTTGCTCTAATAGAGAGCGCCCCATCTGTTCGTCTTTGACCAAAATGTGACGGGCATGAATTTGGGTGGTGGTGGTCGGTACGTCGGCAGTGACGGCTTGGCTCACGGCCTGCCAGATCAAGTTTTCGCGGACTTTTTGGGCATACATCTCAGGTGGGTAGCCGACGAAGGCAACTTCCAACGATGAGCCACTTTGGGCCGCTGTTTCCTCTAGGGTTTGCAGTTCGATTTGCACCATTTCGTCGGTGATGATGATGTTATTGGCGGCGGCGTATTGCTCCACCAATTTTTGGTCAATCATGCGATCCAGAATCTCGGTTTCAAAGGCCAAGAGGTCGGCGGGTTGCTGATCGCCAAGTGCTGTCAAACTGGCGGCGACTTCCATTTCAAACTGCTCTTGGGTGATAGGATCATCATTGACCATACCCGCAAGCGCAGGGCCATTGGTAGCGGTGGGTTGCGGCGTTTGGGCGTTATTTTCAATTGGGGGGGCAGATTTGTTGGCCTTGTCGGATTTTCCACTGTTACAAGCTGCCAAAGCAAGGGTTAGGCCGAGTAACATTCCAACGGGAATTATGAATTTTTGCCAACCTAACAGACGTTTCAAATCTATTCCTCGACTTCGCTGCGTTATTCTATTCAAACGCCGCTAGTATAGCTGTCATATTGATTTCTGCAACCTGACAATCGTCTCAAAGGGGGTGTGTTATACTACAAACATTAGCACGAATGAATTGGAAAACAGGCGGAATGGTAGATACAAGAAGCACCCTAGAGAATGATACCCATGGGGGCGACGCTGAAAATCTCATCTATAGGATTGTCGTGGTAGGGGACCCGCAGGTGGGCAAAACAAGTCTGATTCGCCGCGCCTGCCAAAATCGTTTTGAGGCTGAAGCCATTGGGACTTCTTTGCGCAAGGAAAACGTATTGGTGGGGCTGGTTCCGGAAGTCCCCATTACACTGGATATTTTTGAAAGCACCGATTATCGGCGTACTCCTCCCCAAATCCTTTTTGCGGACACCTTAGCCGTCGTCATGGTGTACGATGTAACCTCACCCGTGTCCTTTTTTGGGCTATATCGCTGGAAACAGGAAGTTCAGCGTATACGCTCCAATATGCCCCTCGTCGTGGTCGGCAACAAAAATGATCTACCTTCGATTGTGCCGATGAGCGAGGCGCAGGGTTGGGCTACCTTTGAGGGAATTCGCTTTATGAGTGTCAGCGCGGCAACGGGAGAGGGCGTGGCGGAAATTTTTCGGCAAGCAGGCCAATTAGCCCATGAGCATCATGATTTGCTCAACAATCAGTGGTCGCTGTCGCGTTAGAAGTTGGTTTGGTCAGGCTCGACCGATTTTCGCGTCAATCGCTTTTCTGATAGTATTAAAAATGATCGCAAGGTAGGTTTTGAAGGTAAAGCGCGTGGACTCCAATACTCCGCTCGAAAACTCTGACGAACAATCCCTCATTCAACGGGCTATTAAGGCTGGACAAAGCCAACCGCCCAATGAACCGCCGATTGAACCAATGAGTCCTATTCAGACCAGTTCGCGGGTTTCACCAGTGCCCGGTTATAACACGTCGCCTGTACGCCCCGAAGACCCAGAACCCCAGCGCCAACCTGTCAAACCGACCATGCCGCGTCGTCCATCCCGTCCTGCGATGCCACTCAAAGCTGACCCGACGCCAACCGAGGAAATTGATCAATCTGCCTCGGTGGAGGAACAGGCTACCCAAGCGCTGGAACGGTTGCGCCAAAAAATGGCGGTGGTGGCGGAGGAATTTGCACAGGGCAAAATTAATCGGGCACAGTTCCATGCCATCTATCAACGTTATCAGGAACAAAGGCAGATCACCGAAATGCTGTTGAAGCGTGACCCCCAAACAGGAGCTTGGCAATCGGTGATGCGGCCCGGCCATACCGGATTTTTGCGGGATTATTATCAGGCCAAGATTGAATCGTATGCGATTTACCATCTGGCCCTGCAAAAACCCATTATTGTGACAGGCACAGTGCAACTCCCCTTACAACAGGTCGCACCCCTGCTAACCAAACTGCGTGCGATTGTGAATGAACGTGGGTTTGCCAATCTCGCTCGCCGCAAGTTGCAGGATGAACGGTGGGTGGTGTTTGTCCCCGGCCTCTATACGGTTTCGGTGATCGTGTTTTCATTAGAGCCTTCCCCGGCTCAGTTGCAGCGCATTGAAGATATGCAGCGCGACTTTGAACGAGCCAATTCACAGGTATTGGAAGGAAACCACATCCGCCCACGTGAACTGGTTTATCCGCATCGTGCCCTCTTTGAGAAATAATGCCTAAACATTTGTAGAAATCTACCAATGTCGGGCTATTGTCTCTAAGTTTATCCCCTGATAAACTTTCAATTTATAAACAAGAGATAGTTTGAGAAACGAACTATGTCCTCTGCAACTAGAGGTTGATTAAGGCTTAGATGGTTATGGACAAAAAAGATCGTCAGATACTTGAAGTATTGCAACAGGATGGGCGTATTGCCCATACACGGCTGGCAGAAATTGTGGATTTATCTGCACCAGCGGTGTTGGCACGGGTACGTAAATTGGAAGAGCAGGGCATTATTCAGGGGTATCAGGCCATTGTTGACCCCGCCAGTGTTGGGAATCCACTCATTTGTTATGTGGGGGTGACACTGGTGCATCATCAACGCGAACCTTTGCAGCAGGTCTCGGCGCGGATACGGGAATTCCCCCAAGTGCTGGAAGCCTATCACCTCACTGGCTCTACCGATTATCTCCTCAAAGTCGCCGTTCCCAGTATTCAGGCCCTTGAAAATTTCTTGATGGAAGAATTGACCATTATCCCCGGTGTGGATAAGGTGCATACCAGCATGGTGCTGTCGGCGATTAAGACTAACGGCGTTGTCCCGATTGAAGTACGCGAAGAATCATCCAATGGTTATCATGTAGTGGGTAATGGACGCTAGAGCCTAGCGATTCTGCCAGCTTTACCGAGCATAGATTGTGAAGCTCCTGTCACTGGTGGGGGCTTTTTTATTTTCAAAATTCAAGGGGAGCATTTTTGTGGCGAAAAACCTAGATGGGCAAAAAGCGGGATTTGGCACGGTGGCGACCCATGCGGGCAAAGAAGTCAATGAGACACATGCGCATGTTCAGCCGATTTATCAATCCTCAACGTATTGGTTTGACAGCGTGGAAAGTGGGCAGGCCATCTGGAAAGAGGAGCGCGACGGCTATATCTATGGGCGGCTGAGTAATCCCAATACGGATGCGACGGCGGCGGCAATCGCAGCACTAGAGGGCAAAAATCTGACCCAACCACCCTATGGCTTGATGTGCGGATCGGGTATGGCGGCGATTAGCACAGTTATTTTGCCGATGGTCAACGCGGGGGACACGATTGTTTCGCAGCAGGCTATTTACGGCTATTCGTATAATTTATTCGCCTATCACCTCAAAGAAAAGGGCGTGCGGCATGTTGTGTTTGATGGGCCAAATTTGGCGGATTTGGAACGGGTGTTATCTGAGACCGAAAATGTGAAGGTGGTCTATATCGAGACGCCTGTCAACCCAACGATGGCGCTGACCGATATACGTGGGGTAGTCGAACGGGCACAGGCGGTGGGGGCGCGGGTGGTGATTGATAACACCTTTGCGACACCCTATCTGCAACGACCTCTGGAAATGGGCGTAGATGTCAGTATCCACAGCACAACCAAATATTTAAGTGGGCATGGGCAGGTGGTCGGCGGGGCGATTATCACACCCTATGAGGATGTATATCGGCTTTTCACAACAGCACTGTTTCATTATGGTGGGGTGGCAGGGCCGATGGATGCGTGGCTGACATTGTTGGGGTTGCGGACACTACATGTACGGATGGAACGGCATTGCGAAAACGCGATGGTAGTGGCCGAGTTTTTGGAGAGCCACCCAGCGGTTAAGCGGGTTTATTATCCGGGGTTGGAATCGTTTGGGCAGCATGAATTGGCGCAACAGCAGATGGATGATTTTGGTGCCATGTTGTCGTTTGAATTGCAGGGTGGGTATGCAGCCGGGGCACGCTTGATGAACCGGGTGCAGTTGTGCGAATTGGCGGTTAGCTTGGGAACGGTGGATACGCTGATTCAGCATCCCGCGAGTATGACCCATTTTCGATTGTCACCAGAAGATCGGGCTATGATGGGGATTGGCGAAGGCTTAGTGCGGCTGTCGGTGGGGATTGAGGACGTACAGGATATTATCGCCGATTTGGAGCAGGGGTTGACAGGATGAGGCGGGAATCATAGTCGGGGTTAATATTGGCAAAAGCCCGCTCTTGAAACAGTAAGCGGTTTTTTTTGTTTGTATAACGCCGATTCTGACCAGCTATTCGATTTCCCAAACCCGCACAGTTCCATCTAGCCTACCTGTTGCCAATAAGGCACTGTTGGAGTTCCACACCACAGAGTTTACTGGCTTATGGAAAGAAGTTATCCTAGTCTACAATTGCCCCGTTTTGCCATCCAAAATAGCGATTTGGATAGCTAATACAATTCTACCGGAATATCAATCATCTTTGCACCACCCAACTGCTGCACATGCTCCATAATCTGATGGGCGCTCTCTTTGACCTCATCATCCGATAAATAATCGTGCGGCTGCAAATAGACAAAATTCTCGCCCTCGTGTTTGTCCGCCGGATTAGTTGAGGCAGTCACGTTGCCATTTTCACACAGCACCCGTATCCGCGCCCCCATCGGGTATTCCATTTCCGGCTTATCAGTTTTTTTGCTAGATCGTCCCGTTGACCGTGCCGCCTCCCAACTTCGGAGTGGATTAATCCCTCCTTGTTTGAGGGCATGAAATACGCGATCCACAAAATAATCGCTGGTGCTGTACAAATCACGGATATGCTGGGCCTGCTCAAACCGATCCCATGTCGTATAGATAAACGCGAAACGGTGCGGCTTGGGTTTATTGACAATCGGCGGAGTGCGCTCAATCAATTCCCGAAACTGGACTTTGTAGTATTCTTCATCGTCCCGTTCATGCGGCGATTCATCTGGCAACAAATCCCGCCGATGGGCCAATTCATAGCCCGCAATTTCGGCATAGTAGGAAATGGTGCTGGCTTGTTCGCCGAATGTTTTGGCGCTGCTAAAAAAAAGGGCAATATATTTGGCTGTAATGCCATTGGGGGCTTGTTTACTGGGGATACGATACCAGTGCTGGTCACGCGCAGTCTCAAAATCGCGTTTCCGTGAGATCACCCCGACCAGCACTGCATCTTCAGGATTCATGCAATCACGCTAGTTTGTCCCGTGCTGCCGACGAAACTCGACCAGCGCCGTGTCAATTTCTTGGATACGTTGTTGATGCCCTTCCCACCATGCCGGGTCTTTTTGCGCGTCCAATTCTTCAACCGTCCGACCTTGCTGTTCAACCCACGTGTAATATTTCAGATTGTGCCAGCGGGTACGGGCTTCCTGTGAGCCGTCCTGAATCCAATCGGTCTTTTGCCCATGATAAATCGAGCGCACCACCCCAACCGCCTCGGCCTCATCCAACACCCCATATTTGCCGCGCATCCAATCCATTGTGCTGTAATAGCGACTAAGTGAATCGGTAGCAATCGTATAGATGGCCTGATTTGGCCCAAAGCGATAATGTTTGGCGGCCTTAATCGCCCCCAAAATATTGCAGACACTGCTGATCCCAAACATCGGCGCGAGTTTTTCAACCGTGCTGGATGGAACGCCAAATCGTTTGACCAACACATCTAGCCCTGCTTCATCAGCGAACAATTGCAGACCACGCAAACATTCCATGTCGTCAATGCAGATCATAGCGTCCATGTTCCAAACATTATGAATCCACGTCACATGTTTGTCGCCAATGCCCTGAATTTCATGCGTCCCATAGCCATTATTAAACAGTGTTGGGCATTGAATTGGTTCAAGGCCCACAATCTTGTGTTCGGGGAATACTTGCTTAAGGCGATCGCCCGCCGCAATCGTGCCCGCGCTGCCCATCGAGCTAACAAAAGCTGCGACAGTTCCATCTCCGATGCCTTTGGCTGCGAGTTCTTGCGCCAGTTCAACAATCGTATTGCCTGTCACATGATAATGGAAACGATAGTTCCCCATGACCTCGAACTGATTCAAAATCCGCACATTCGGGTCTTGGCGCAGTTCCCAAGTCTTATCATAAATTTCTTTGACATTGCTTTCTGAACCGACGGTGCGAATAATATCCGCCCCATAGCTTTCAATCAGCTTAAAGCGTTCTTCGCTCATCCCGGCGGGCAGCACCACAATACTGCGACACCCCATCCGGCAGCCAACCCATGCCCCACCAATGCCATAATTGCCTGTCGAGGGCCACACCAGCGTATGCACATTCGGGTCAACCTCGCCAAACAATTCTTTTTCGATCAGCACCGAATACGCCGCACCGACCTTGTGGCTGCCACTTGGGAATTCTTTGCCATACAACAGCACAATCGGGGCCTCGACACCCGTCAATTCGGGGGGCAGCACCACATGGTAAACTTGATTATTGCCATCACGCCATGTGATGTTAAAAAGGTTAATCGGGTCAAGTGGGTCTTCCGTTCGCATCCGTAAGGCTCTGGCCCGAATCTGCGGGTCAATTTTTTGGGGATGCAGCATTTCTTCAAACGTAGGGCCAGTAATCATAGGATTTCGCCTGCTTTTCTGTGGGGATAATAAATGTTACTTACTACTTCTCATCATCCAATAATTTGTTTTCTAAGGCCTGAATCTGATTATGAACCTCATCGCGCCGCTCGGCCAATTCTCGATAGGCTCGATAATCCGCGTCCGGCATACCCTCGGTATGTCCATTATTCCGCATCAACAGCGCATCAATCTGCTCGTCTAATTTTTCATACTCAATCACGAGATGCTGATAGAGTTCAATCCGTGTTTTATCGTCGGTGGGAGTCGGATCAGACGATGGCATGGCTTCCCTCCTCAATATCCTCTTTATGACCACGATTAGAAGGCACTTCGGCCACTACTCGCGCTGGAATGGTGCGTTTTTCCATCTCAATCCCAAAGGTATCTGCCACCACATAGAGGGGGCGTCCGCGTGTTTCATCATATATCCGAGCGATGTACTGGCCCATGACAAAAAAGAAGAAAAATTGGAAGGCACTCAAAATCAATACCACCGATAAGGTTGTGGCCTGCCCCTCCAAAAACGCATCACTCGTCGCCAAGCGCAGGAACACCACCAGCGGCAGCGCTAAGACTGCCAGTACACCGAGTACAAAACTGAAATAGATGGCGACCTGTAACGGAAAAAAGCTGAATCCGGTGATGGCATCAATCGCCAAGCGCAGCATTTTTCGAAGCGGATATTTGGTCTCCCCAATTTCACGGGCCTGTCGGACATATTCGACACCCGTCTGCTTAAACCCAACCCAACTGGTCAGACCCCGGATAAACCGATTATGTTCACGCATTTGGCTGACCGCATTCACCACCCGCCGATCCATCAAGCGAAAATCACCCGTGTCCAGCGGAATATCCACATCCGTGATGCGATAAATCATGCGGTAAAACATCTTGGCCGTCCAGATTTTGAAGCGACTTTCGCCCCGCCGTTCCGCCCGCACCGCATACACCACCTGATAGCCCTCGCGCCATTTTTCAACCAATTTCAAAATGACTTCGGGTGGGTCTTGCAAATCGGCATCAATCAGCACCACCGCTTCCCCGGCAGCAAAATCCATGCCTGCCGTCACCGCCGTTTGATGCCCAAAATTCCGCGCGAAGTTAACGATATGTACCCGGTCATCCGCCTGATGGACTTCCATCATTTCCTGCAAGGATTTATCGCGGCTGCCATCATTGACCAGTACCAATTCCCATGTACCGTCAAACTGTTCCATCACACGCTTGATCTCAGCATACAAACGCGGAATATTGCCTTCCTCGTTATAAACCGGCGCAACAATGGACAAAACGGGTGGTGCTGTATTCATTCCAAAAACCACTTCCTAGTGATCGAATTATCCGTTAATTATGCTTCCAACCTAAGCGATTTGCCAGTGTTTGACCTGATGGCGTACCGCGTCTAGCGACGGCTCTACCACAGACGGTTTCTCAGAATTGACACTCTGCATCGCCGAGCGCACATCTTTCAAACCCGTCCCTGTCACCAACAGCAGCACCCTTTCATGGGGATGAATTATCCCTACTGCCAGTGCGGGTTTTAGTGCTGCGAATGTCGCCGCCGCCGCTGGTTCAGCGAACACCCCACTCCCCCGTGCCAATGCCGGAATCGCCGCCAAAATTTGTTCATCCGTCACGCGGATAAACGCCCCATTGGTTTGACGGACGGCCCGTAGCGCTTTAGCTCGGTCACGTGGCAACCGACTACTGATACTATCCGCAATGGTATTGGCGGGTTGGTCTTGCATTTCTGCGGCGGATAGATGATGCTCCCACGCATACACCAGCGCATCACTACCAGCCGCTTGCACGCCAATCAATCGGGGCATTTTATCAATCCAACCTTGTCGCTGCATATCCACCAAACCCTTGTGCACCCCGCCGATGATGCTGCCATCCCCAACCGAGACGACCATCACATCCGGCAGTTGGTAGCCGAGTTGCATGGCGATTTCCAGCGCAACAGTCTTTTTACCTTCCGAAGTAAACGGATTAATCCCCGTACTGCGATTGTACCAACCAAATTCATCACAGGCCGCGCCGCATAGGTCAAACGCCGTATCATAGTCAGCATTGACCAAAATGACATTGGCCCCAAACACCACCATCTGCGCGATTTTGCCTTCCGGTGCAGTGGCGGGTGCAAAAATGACCGCTTGTGAACCCGGCACACTCGCACACACCCCGGCGAGGGCGGCAGCAGCATTTCCGGTGCTGGCAGTCGCAATCACCTGCCGACCTAGATTTTGCACCGCATGGGCCACCACCATCGCGCTCGCTCGGTCTTTGAGCGAACCCGTCATATTTAGCCCGTCATGTTTTATATACAGTTCCGCGACACCAATTTCCGCAGCCAGTTTTGCCAATGAATCTGAGCCAAGCAACGTCGTTCCCCCAAATTTCTGCAATCCGGCGGGTGGTGCGGCAGGTAAAATATCGGGTTGCTGCCACATCGTCAATAACCCTGCTTCGGCTTCATAACGATGTGCCCCACCCCGATACAGCACGTCCAGCGTTCCAACCGAGCCGCATGTGGGACAGGTATACATCACCTCATCAAGGCTGTACATGGCCCCACAAATGACACACTGCAACCCGATGATATGCGGTAAACGCACACTTAATTTTGTTGAGTTTATAGCGGCTAATCTGGCAGAATCCATGTCCCCGTCTCTCCCCGCAGTGCCCGCAAAATATTCGGCGGGTCGGTAATCAAGGCTTGTTGCCCTTGTTGACCGCCCCGCTCCAAAAATCGAATGGCGGCCTGAATCTTGGGTTTCATACTGCCTTCTGCAAATTCCCCCGCTGCCATATATTCTTTCGCTTGGGCTACGGTGATACGATCAAGATTTTGCTGCTGGGGCGTGTTGAATTTAATCGCTACCTGCTCTACCCCTGTCGAAATCAGAAACAAGTCAGCCTTCATATGCGAGGCCAGCAAACTCGAAGCGCGATCTTTATCAATCACCGACGGCGGCGCACCTTTGATTTCGCCTTCATCCGTGCGAATGACTGGAATCCCACCTCCGCCACAGGCAATCACAATAAACCCGTCCTGAATCATGCGCTGAATAGCATCCAGTTCAACAATTTCCAGCGGCTGTGGTGAGGCAATCACCCGCCGCCAGCCGCGCCCTGCATCCTCCACCACCTGCCAGCCATCCGCCTCAAACTTACGAGCCGTCGCTTCTTCTAAAAAGCCACCGATGGGTTTGGTGGGGTTTTGGAAACCGGGGTCATCTTTATTGACCAGTACCTGTGTAATGACCGTGACCACACCCCGTTGAATGTTACGAGTATGAAGGGCGTTGCTGAGGCCCTGTTGCAGCATATAGCCAATTGCGCCCTGAGTATCCGCCCCGATCAAATCCAACGGGGTCGTATGGACTTCATGGGCCGCCAATTCATTGCGCCGCAGAATAAACCCGACTTGTGGCCCATTGCCATGCGTGACGACGACACTCCAGCCTTCTTCAATCATCGCCGCGATATGCTGGCAGGTTTGGTGTACCGCTTCCCATTGATGCCCCACATCAGGACGATTTTTGTCTAATATCAGCGAATTGCCGCCAATCGCCACTACTGCGGTCTTGCTTGCCATAGGTGACTATTCCTTTTTTAAATTTAAAGACACAAAGAGAGGCGGCCTTTTAATCAAAAACCAAAGGCGTGCCTCTACTTTGAAAATGATGCTGAATTTAATTTTATGCTTAACCCATCGTCAGTGCCATCACCGCTTTTTGGGCGTGCAGGCGATTTTCGGCTTCATCGTAGACCACACTCTGTGGGCCATCAATCACGCCATCGGTGACTTCGATATTGCGGTCAGCGGGGAGGCAGTGCATATAAATGGCATCTTCGTTCGCCAGAGCCATACGGCGTTCGTCGGTGATCCAGTCCGTATATTTCTTGCCGATACGGGCGCTTTCGGCATTGTCAGTGGTGGTCAACAGTGCCCCCCAACTCTTGGGATACAGAATATCCGCACCTTTGAAGCCCTCATCAAAATCATGCCCGATTTCAAAACTGCCATGACTCCGGCGGGCATTTTCTTTGGCCTGTTCCAAAATATCGGGCATCAATTTGTATTCTGGTGGATGCGTCAGGCGTACATTCATCCCATAGCGGGTCATCAGCAGAATCAGGCTTTGCGGCACGCTGATCGGTTTTTGATAGCTGGCAGCATACGCCCAACTGACATTAATGGTTTTACCCTTGAGGCTTTCACGTCCAAAATATTCCTGAATCGTCATCAAGTCGGCCAGTGCTTGAAAGGGGTGATACACATCGCATTGCATGTTCAAAACAGGCACGCGGCTGGCGGCAGCAACCTCACGGATGTATTTATTGCCAAAATTCCAGTCACATTGGCGGATAGCGATGCCGTCGAAATAGCGTCCAAAAATCTCGCCGATTTCTTTGGCGGTGTCGCCGTGCGAAATCTGGGTGGTGTCGCTGTCAATAAAGGCTGCATGTCCGCCTAACTGGGCCATACCCGCCTCAAAGCTGCCACGAGTACGGGTGCTGGTGAAGAAAAAGAGCATCGCCAGTGTCCTATCACGCAGATACGCATGGGGTTCGCCCACTGCCCGTTTGCGCTTCAAATCAAAGGCTAATTCAAAAACGGTATCTAGTTCGGCGCGTGTCCATTCCTGATCGGTAATCATATCGCGCCCTTTAAGATGGGTTTGCATGGGGGTCTATCTCCGATAACGAAAATTAGTGTGCTTGATTTTAGTCCTAAAAAGCCCAAATCGGCCAGAGGATTTTTTGACCTTTATCCGGGTGCAATTTGATATTTTGACTCGAATAACTAGGTCTTGACGGCAGGCTGTACCAACATCAAAAATTAGGTTACTCTTAGATCACTCTCTCTAATAAGACTCTTTGTAAGGAACCATTGACGTGAACGACGATAAAATGATGGTAACAGTTGCCGTATTGGGTGGAACGGGAAAAGAAGGTTCCGGCTTGGCGATGCGATGGGCACAGAGCGGCTATCGTGTCATTGTCGGCTCACGCGATGCCGAACGTGCCAAGAGCAAAGCAACCGAGTTTAATGAGATTTTGGGTGAATCCCTCATCGAAGGTGCTCATAACCAAGAAGCCGCCGCCCGTGCTGATATTGTGGTGTTGACCGTCCCCTATGATGCCCACCAAGCCACCCTCGAAAGTGTACGAAACGAAGTGCAGGGCAAAATTTTGGTAGATGTAACCGTCCCCATGCAACCACCCGATATTCGCCGAGTATTTGTCCCCGCAGGCAAAGCCGCTGCGCTTGAAACTCAGGCCATTGTCGGCGATGGTGTCAAGGTGGTTTCGGCTTTCCAAAATGTCAGCGCTGCCCATCTCAAAAAACTGGAGCATGAGGTCGCCTGCGATGTGCTGGTAACAGGCGATGACGACCAAGCCAAGACTGAGGTCATTCATTTGGTCGAGGCCGCCGGAATGCGTGGAATTGATGCTGGCCCACTTGTCAATGCGGTGGCGGCTGAGGCATTGACCCCCGTGCTGATGTATATAAATAAGAAATACAGTGTCAAGGGCGCGGGCATTCATATTACAGGTATCGCTGCGGAATAAACTCCATGCCGACAACGGAACTGAATTTAATCGCCCTACCCGGCATCCCGCTGATTCAACCGGGAGACAATCTAGCCGCCGTCATCCTAGCCGCGTTCACACGAGCAGGCCTAACCCTGAGTAATGGGGATATTTTAGTCGTGTCATCCAAAATTGTCTCCAAATCGCAAAATCGTTTTGTAGATTTGCGCGAAATCACTCCTTCACCGGAGGCCATCTCATTGGGTGAAAAAACCCTCAAAGACCCCCGTATGGTCGAGGTAGCCTTGCGTGAATCCATCGGCGTATCCCGTGCCGCACCCAATGTTCTAATCGTGCGCCACAAACTCGGTTTTACTTCCGCCAACGCTGGCATTGACCAATCCAACACGGGCAGCTTAGGCCATGATCTGATTTTGCTCCTACCCGAAAATCCCGATGAGGCCGCTGATGGGTTGGCCCAATCGCTCGAAAAACAAACAGGGGTGCGCCCCGGCGTAGTCATCAGCGATACACACGGACGGCCCTTCCGTCTAGGCAATGTGAACGTGGCTATCGGCATCAGCGGCATCCCATCTCTGCTGGATCAGCGTGGCTATCACGATTTATTTGGGCGGGAACTCAAGGCCACTGTCACCGCTTTTGCCGATCAATTGGCAGCAGCAGCAGGCTTGTTAACCGGCGAGGCCGATGAGGGTCAACCTGTCATTTTGGCGCGTGGCTTGACATGGCCCAGCTATGCCGCTTCCGGTCACGCGACGGATATGACTCGCCCACCAGAACAGGATTTGTATCGCTAATGATGGGTATCGCGCAGTTCCAAGCATTTGCTAAAAGTCGTCGTTCGGTGCGTGTCTATGAAGACCGCCCTATCTCCGATGACCTACTGCGGGAATTATTAGAAACCGCGATCTGGTCGCCCTCGGCCCACAATCGTCAACCGTGGCGATTTGCCGTCGTGCGTGACCCGGCCCGTAAAGAACTGCTTGCGAACCGAATGGCCCACCAATTGCGTAAAGATTTAGAGGCCGATGGTGTGGCGGAAGAAATGATTGCCGCCGATACTGGACGATCCACCACCCGAATAATTGGCGCATTGGCAGCCATTGTTTTGTGTTTAACTATGGCAGACATGGATCGTTATCCCGACACCAAACGTAGCGATGCCGAACACATTATGGCGATGCAAAGTGCTGCAATGGCTGGGCAAAATTTGCTACTGGCGGCACATGCGGCTGATTTAGGGGCCTGTTGGATGTGTGCGCCGCTCTTTTGCCCAGAGGTAGTGCGTGATACCCTTGAACTCCCGCTGGATTGGGAGCCACAGGCACTCATTACATTGGGCTATCCTGCCCAAGCGCGGACACGAACCCGCGAACCACTAGAAACACGAGTCTTATGGCGTTAAAAAACGAACATTCACAGGCGAACCCAATGGTTGTGGCTTTGGCGGGCGGTGTCGGCGGCGCGAAATTGGCGCACGGCTTGGCGCGGATTTTGCCCCCTCATCATTTAACCGTCATTGTCAACACAGGCGACGATTTTGTGCATCGTGGCCTCAATATCTCCCCCGACCTCGACACCGTGATGTATACCCTCGGCGAAATTGCCAACCCCAAAACCGGGTGGGGCATTGACGGGGATACATTCCACAATTATGAAATGCTGGAACGCTATGGGGTAGCCCCGTGGTTTCGCTTGGGAGATCGTGACCTAGCCACGCATTTTGTGCGGACGGAAGCGCTCCAAGACGGGCAAACCCTCACCCAAGTCACCCAACAACTATCCCAAGCATTGGGCATCCAACAAACCATTTTGCCCGCCACCGACGACCCTTTTGCCACGCTGGTAGACACTCAAGAATATGGAAGGTTGGAATTTCAGGAATATTTCGTGAAATTTCGGTGGCAACCAACCGTAGTTGGGTTATCCTATAAAGGAGAGGGGGAAGCACAAGCAACCAACATGGCACTGGACGCGATTCATGATGCTGATTTGGTTGTGATCTGTCCTTCTAACCCCCTGCTCTCAATTGAGCCTATTTTAAGGCTAGGTGGTATACGTGAGGCGATTCAATCCCGCCACGTTCCCTGCATCGCGGTCAGTCCCTTAATCAGGGGAAAAGCTGTCAAGGGGCCTGCCGCAAAGTTGATGGAGGAACTACATTTGGATGCCTCGGTCAAGGGTATCGCGGCCTATTATGTGGGTCTGATTGATGGACTGGTCATGGATACCGCCGATACCGCCGCCGTTGAGGAGCTAAGAAAATCCGCTCCCGCCCTGTCTCTAATTGTGACACAGACGCTGATGGAGACGATTGAAGATCGAGAACGTCTGGCAGGCGAAATCCTGAAATGGATATTGGAGGGAATTAGTTTGTGAAAACGTGGGCCGTACTCCCAGTCAAACCTTTGGTGCGGGGCAAAAGTCGTCTTGCGCCCGTTTTATCACCTGCCCAGCGCGAAAAACTCTCGCTCGGCATGTTACTACACAATATCCAACTGCTTAAAAGTTTAGGCTGTATCAGCAATATTCTGGTGATTAGCCGTGATACCAAAGTGCTTTCCATTGCACGTGATCTTGGGGTTTATACTGTGCAAGAAAGCGGCCAACCGGAACTCAACCCGGCCTTGATGCGGGCCTCCAAATTAATTCACACATGGGGCGGCGAGGCCATGCTCATCTTACCCAGTGACATCCCGCTGGTCTCTGCCGAAGATATTGAACAGATTGTTCATTTAGGACGTTTCCCTGCGACGATGGTCATTGCCCCCGATACCGTCCGAGATGGCACGAATGCCTTATTTGTCCATCCCCCCGGCCTCATTCCCTATAGTTATGGGTCGGGCAGCTTTCAACGCCATATCGCTCAAGCCGAACTCGCTGGGGCGACTGTCGAAGTCTATGAATCCGAACGCCTCGCCTTAGATGTGGACACCCCACCTGATCTCGACGAATATGTCCGACTGGCAGCCAAATACAACCTCCCCATCATTGATTTTCAATTACAACAGGTGGTCGAAGGCTAACCAGCAAAACCGGATATAATCAAAGGGCGGCATATCCAAACCCGCTCTTTTTTGTTTTGGAGATACGGCTGTGACAAAAAATCCTCAATGGTATCTGGCCCAATTGATTGAAGAACAGAAATTTGAGCATGGCGGTAATCTACTGGATGTCAATTTTGCGCTGATTTCTGCTACTTCTGCCGACAACGCCTATTATCTTGCACATGACGTTGGACGCGACCATGAAACTTCATTTTTAGTCGCAGGCGGAGATGACCCACGTAAATGGGATGAGGCGGAAAAGCAACTTGCCACAATTGTTTTTCATGGCTTAAGAAATCTCAGTCTCATCGGCCCAGATTTGAAACATGGCACTGAAATGTACCGTGAAAAACCAAGATTGCTGACTGAAGACGAAATCGGGGAACTTGTGACCCCTAAAGAGGAACAGAGCGTTTTCACCGACTGGATACCGGAAGATGCTGAGTGGTATATTGCCGAAATCATAAAATCAGTGGGGCAAAATGAGCAAGAATTGTTCATTGTCTACCTCTGTATGATATTGATAAAGGCCGCCCTACCCGATGAGGCATTTGAACGGGCGATGGAATTTGGGCAAAACCTTAATCAGCATACCACTCGATTTTGGGGCATCCGCATGTTATAGACCCATTAGAGCATGGCGAAGAAGTGGCATTTGAACGACGCGAGGATGTCAGTGAAGCAGAAATCCAGCAAATGATTTGCCCAAAAGAACATCTGGCTATTTTTGAGAATCCCGATTTTCGTTAAATTCAGCACGGCGGCCTTAGCCCGTGTGTATGATTGACTACACCCGTGTTCCAAATAGCCCAACCGGATATAATCAAAAAACGGCGCATCCAAAGGCCGTCTTTTTGCCGAAATGGAGAAATAAATTATGACTGACCGTGCAGCCCTTTATTTGCAAGATGCCCACAGCATTCAGCAGGGTATTCAACTGGTAAAATATG
>JAJTXY010000022.1 GCA_021463865.1 Anaerolineae bacterium | reverse complement strand
CAGTCGTTGATGACTGATATTAAGCTGATTCTGAAGACCCCACTGGTGATGATCTTCGGACGCGGGGGGTTCTGATTCCTCTACCCTTTCAATTACCTTTCAAACCTTGCAAGGGGGCAGGCCACCGAGACCTGCCCTCTCTTTTTTGTTTTTAGGGGAGCAAGGGTAGTTTTGACCCACCCTTGCATGATGAACTATCCAACGGGGTGACGATAGTGGGTAATTGCCTGCATGTATTGGGCGCGTTCAAAGGCTTCCGGATTGGCCGTGTTTTGTTGGCTCATACTGCCGCGCATTTGCTGAATGGATTTATATTCATGGACTTCCATCCAATGCACCAAATCCGTTTCGATCTTTTGCAGGTGGTTAATGCCGTTTTTCAAGAGGGCCGAAGCCATCATGGTGACCTTCGCGCCAGCCATAACCATCTTCAATACATCTTCGGCTTCATGAACACCGCCCGTTGCGGCAAGGTCGGCATCCACTCGTCCGTATAGGATGGCAATCCAGCGTAGGGGCAACCGAAGTGCCTGTGGGGTGCTTAACAACACATGGGGTTTGACCTCAAGATTTTCGAGATCAATATCAGGTTGATAGAAGCGGTTAAACAGCACCAACCCATCGGCATATTCGCTCAAGCGCCGCGCCATGTACGCCATGTTGCTATAGAACGGGCTAAGTTTGATGGCAATCGGAATATTGAGCGCCGATTTGACCGCTTTCACCGTTTCGATGACCTGCTCTTCCACCTGTGCCCCCGTCATGTAGGGGTCGGTGGGGATGTAATACATATTCAGTTCAAGGGCATCGGCCCCGGCTTCCTGAATTTGTTTAGCATATTTCACCCATTTCCCGACGGTGATCCCGTTTAGACTGGCAATCACCGGAATATTCACAGCGGCTTTGGCTTTGCGGATATGTTCCAAATATCCATCCGGGCCGACGTAATACTCCGCAGGGCGTGGAAAATAGGAAAGGGCTTCGGAAAAGCTCTCCGCCCCATAGGTCAGGTGATGTTCCAGTGCGAACTGTTCCATGCGGAGTTGTTCTTCAAACAGGGAGTACATCACAACCGCGCTGGCTCCAGCAGCCTCCAATTTCTTGATGTTGTCAATCTTTTCCGACAGCGGCGAAGCTGAGGCGACCAGCGGCGAACGCAGATCAAGCCCCAAGTAGGTGGTTTTCAGTTCGACCATGATTTAGTGACTCCCGTTTCCATTTTGACTGTAGTCGCGTGAGGCCAGATATTCGTACAAGGCCCAGCGTTGATGCACATCTTCTTGTGCCAGTTCGAATAGCTGCCGCGCGACTTCTGGATTGCTCAATTCCAACATACGGAAGCGATTTTCCATGCGCAGATATTCTTTGACGGGCACTTTGGGTGCGCGAGAATCGAGTACCAGTGGGTTCTCGTTGTTTAGGGCGCGTTCGGGGTTATAGCGATACAGCAGCCATTGACCTGTGTCCACCGCCGCCTTTTGATTCTTGAGGGCTGTACTCATTTCGATGCCATGCGCGATACAGTGGCTGTAGGCGATAATCAACGATGGGCCATCATAGGCTTCGGCCTCAAGGAAGGCTTTGAGTGTTTGTTCATCCTTTGCGCCGAGGGCGACGCGGGCGACGTAAACACTGCCATAGCTCATCGCAATCATGCCGAGGTCTTTCTTGGCTCCCGGCTTACCACCGGATGCAAATTTTGCAACAGCACCGCGCGGGGTGGATTTGGACATCTGACCACCCGTGTTGGAGTATACTTCGGTATCTAAGACCAAGATATTGACGTTGCGTCCACTGGCGAGAACATGGTCGAGGCCACCGAACCCGATGTCATAGGCCCAACCATCGCCGCCGACAATCCACACGTCTTTGCGAACCAGCATATCGGCGAGATCCAACAAGCGAGGCGCTTCAGGATTTCTCGCATTTTGCAACCGCTCTTTCAGCAGAGCTACATTCTGGCGTTGTTCATAAATCGCCGCTTCGTCGCGTTGTGGGTTTTGCAGAATGGCACTGACCAGTTCATCACCAACTTCTGCGCCCATCTTTGCCACCAATTCGCGGGCATATTCGGTTTGTTTGTCCAGAGCCACGCGCATACCAAGACCGAATTCGGCGTTATCTTCAAACAAGGAGTTAGACCACGCGGGCCCCCGGCCCTCACTATTGTGTGCCCAAGGCGTCGTGGGGAGATTGCCACCATAGATGGAGGAGCAGCCCGTCGCGTTGGCAACTACGGTGCGATCCCCAAACAACTGACTAATCAGTTTGAGATAGGGGGTTTCGCCGCAGCCAGAGCAAGCACCGGAGAATTCAAACAAGGGCTGTTGAATTTGCTGTTGGCGGATGCTGGAGACCTTGATAAGCCGCCGATCCAGCTCAGGAATGGTCAGGAAGTAGTCCCAATTCTTGCGTTCTTGTTCAAGAATGGGCGGTTGTGCCCCCATATTCAGCGCTTTGAGACCTGCCGCCGACTTGTTCTTGGCTGGGCAGACATCCACACAAATCTTACAACCTGTGCAGTCTTCGGGGGAGACCTGAATGTTATAGCTCATACCCGCAAATTCGTTGTCACGTGCAGGAACGGCCTTAAACGTTTCTGGTGCAGCACCAGCCGTCGCGGGGTCGAATACTTTGATACGAATGACCGCATGTGGGCAGACCATGGCGCATTTACCGCATTGAATGCAGACTTCTGGGTCCCACACCGGAATTTCTTGGGCCAGATTCCGTTTTTCAAATTGGCTCGTGCCACTGGGGAACGTCCCGTCAATCGGCATCGCGCTGACAGGAATATCGTCACCACGCCGGGCAATCATCGCCCCGATGACGTTTTGAACGAACTCTGGCGCTCCGACAGCGACGTTGCTCCGTAGGCCGATGTCACTGGTGATTTTGTTCGGGATTTGCACTTCAAACAGATTTTCGAGCGTGCGATCCACCGCGGCGAGGTTCACTTCGACCACGTATTCGCCCTTCTTGGCATAGGTCTTTTCGATGGCGTGTTTGATGGCTGCGATAGATTCATCACGGGGGAGCACACCCGCCAGCGCGAAGAAACAGACCTGCATGACCGTGTTGATACGTCCCGGTAAGCCTGCTTCTTTGGCGACCTTGTTGGCGTCAATCACATACAGTTTGACATGCTTCTCGATCAGTTGGGTTTGCACCATCATGGGCAGATGATCCCAAATTTCGTCTGGCCCCCAATAGGTATTCAGCAGGAATGTCCCGCCGGGCAGCATGTCAGTTAGGATGTCATACTGTTCCAAGAAATTAGGGTGATGGCAGCCGATAAAGTTGGCTTTGCTGATAAGGTAGGTGGAGCGAATTGGATTCGGCCCAAACCGCAGATGGGAGGTGGTCGTCGAACCAGATTTCTTGGAGTCGAGTACAAAATACCCCTGCGCATAAAAATCGGTATTTTCGCCGATAATTTTGATGGAGTTTTTGTTCGCGCCAACCGTACCGTCTGACCCCAAGCCATAAAACAATGCTCGTACAACCGAATCGGGTTCAATCGAGAATTCTTTGTCGTAATCAAGGCTGGTGAAGGTCACATCGTCATTGATACCCACGGTGAAATGATTTTTGGGCTTGGCCTGTTTGAGATTATCAAAAACGGCCTTGACCATCGCTGGGGTGAACTCTTTCGAGGATAAGCCGTAACGCCCACCGACGATTTTTGGCATTGGGCCATTGACCCATTCTTCATGCAGGGCGTTTACACAGTCTAGATAGAGCGGTTCGCCGCCGCTGCCCGGTTCTTTGGTACGATCCAACACCGCAATAAATTTAACGGTCTTGGGCAGGGCCGCCACAAAGCGTTGCATATCAAACGGGCGGTAGAGGCGCACTTTCAAAACGCCAACTTTTTCGCCCTTGGCTACTAGATAATCCACCGTTTCGTGAGTAGCTTCAGCACCCGACCCCATCAACACAATCACTCGTTCGGCATCTGGTGCACCATGATAATCAAATAGGTGATATTGGCGTCCGGTCAGTTTGGCAAACTTGTCCATCGCATCTTGCACGATGTCTGGGCAGTTATCATAGAAGCTATTGACCGTTTCACGCCCCTGAAAATAGACATCCGGGTTGTGGGCCGTACCACGTACTACTGGTTTGTCGGGGGTGAGGGCGCGATCCCGGTGCTGGGTAATCAGTTCTTCGTTAATCATCGCCTTCAAATCGTCATCACCCAGCAGTTCAATCTTGGCGATTTCGTGTGAAGTGCGGAAACCGTCAAAAAAGTGGAGGAACGGAATATGGGCGGTGAGTGTTGAGGCGTGGGCGATCAGTGCCATGTCATGCGCTTCTTGCACCGATGCGGAGTTCAGCAGTGCCCACCCAGTCTGCCGTACCGCCATCACGTCGCTATGATCGCCAAAAATCGAAAGGGCCTGCGCCGCCAGCGAACGTGCTGCGATATGGAACACCGTTGCTGTTAATTCCCCCGCGATTTTGTACATATTCGGAATCATCAGAAGGAGGCCTTGCGAGGCGGTAAAGGTTGTTGCCAGCGCCCCGGCTTGTAACGCCCCGTGAATAGCTCCGGCTGCGCCCCCTTCGCTTTGCATCTCTACAACCTGTGGAATCGTACACCACAGATTTGGCTGTTGATGAGCAGCCCATTCATCTACCCATTCACCCATTGCCGAGGAGGGGGTGATGGGATAAATTGCAATTACTTCGCTTAACGCATAGGCTACGCGAGCAACTGCCTCATTTGCATCTAAAGTGCTGACTTGTCGTTCTGTCATTCTTATCTACTCCTGAAATTGCCCCAGATTGGATTAAGGAGCGGCGCTAGAAGGTAGCATGACATGAAAGGGGACTGTGGGACAGTGTAGGGTGTCATCAAGATAGGGTACTATTTTGCGTTATTCCGTAGAGGGTTCATAATCATGATGATATGGGGGTGGCATGGTTCTCGTTGATGAACAGCCAAGATAGTGAAAAATGAAACTCTCATTTGTAATCGTGACCTACCAGCGCGGCGACCTGCTGCAAAAATGCCTAGACTCCATTTATCAGCAGGAAAATTTGCCCCACCCTTATGAAATCGTAATTGTAGACAATGCGGGTGATGCGGCAATTATCCCTCCCGCTGATTCCTCCATTCAAATTCGTCTTGAACGGATGCCCAGTAATCTAGGGGCGGCAGGCGGGCGGAATTATGGCATGGCATTGGCGACAGGCGAGATTCTCATATTTATAGATGATGACGCGGTATGGCATCGAACCGAGGATGTCAGCCGCATACTGTCCTTAATGGACGCCAACCCCAAATGTGGGGTAGTTGCCATGCACAGCCTACATCCAGAAACCCATCAACCTATCATGACCGAATTTCCACATCCCAATAAGCAATACCTGCTTGGTGTCACGGTTCCGACGGAAATCCCTTATTTTTATGCCTATGGTAATGCGTTACGGGCCGATGTGCTGAGAATTACAGGCGGTTATCCTGAACGTTTTGGGATTTATGCCGAGGAATTGGATTTAAGCCTGCGTATCATTGAGGCGGGTTATACGATTGTGTATGATCCTCAATTGGCAGTCTATCACCACAGATCGAATCTGGGGCGGCCTGTACAGGGTGATCATTTTTGGCGGGTCAATACCCTCAATAAGTCACGGGTAGCATGGCGTTTGCTGCCCATGCCCTATCCCCTCACTACAATGGTAGCGTGGAGCTTCCGTACCCTCTATAAAACCAAGCAACCCGGCATCGTTTGGAGCGTGTGGCGAGAGCTATGGCGCGAGCGTAAATTACTGCACCAAGAACGCAAACCGATTCGCTGTGAGACGGTACGCTACCTAAAAAGCATCGGAGCACGCCTGTTATATTAGATGGCCCTATCTGCGCTATACTGAAAATCCTAGATAGTATTTTTGAAATTTTTCTAAGGAGGATGGGCTTATGTCATCTTTACAACCACAACGCACGATTGATGAACTTAAAGAACTTCGGGCGCTTACCGGCAATGCTGATGGGGCGCAACGGGTTGCGTGGACGGATACATGGGCGACGGCCCGTGCATGGATGAAAGAAAAATTGGCGGGTTTACCAGTTGAATACGAAACAGACGAGGCCGGGAATGTCTGGGTGACACTACGCGGCAAATCGGATCGTGAAATGCTGATCGGCGGACATATCGATTCTGTCCCCAATGGTGGCTGGCTCGATGGGTGCTTAAATGTGATGGCAGGTTTGGAAGTGCTGCGCCGTATCGCCTCCGAAGGTATACCGCCTGTCACCGTCCGTTTGGTAGATTGGGCCGATGAAGAAGGCGCACGTTTTGGTCGTAGTCTATTTGGTTCTAGCGCCTGTTCCGGCACAATGAACCCTGATGATTTGCGCGGCCTCGTGGATAAACAGGGCATCAAGTTAGTGGATGCTATCGCCAAGTTTGGCGTCAATCTGGATACCGCCAAGCAGTCCCATAAACAATTGAAAAATGCGGCGGCCTATCTTGAACTGCATATTGAACAAGGCCCGGTTTTGGAAAGTAAGAATTTGCCATTGGGGGTGGTCTTGGGGACATTTGGCGTTGAGCGTCATGCCATTCGCTTTACCGGACAATCGGCCCACGCGGGTTCAACCCCTATGAATCAACGGCGGGACGCATTTGGGGCCGCCGCCAAACTCGGCCTCGAAATCCGCGAGATCGCTAAACGGAATGGTGGGGTGTGTACCGTTGGTAGCGTCGTTACCAAACCCGGCATCGTAACCGCCGTTGTGGGTCAGTGTGACATCACACTCGATCAGCGCCATATGGAAGCGGCGGCGCTGGCCCGGATGTTGCAAGAAGCCAAAGACGCCAGCGAACGTTTTGCCAAAGAGGAAAATGTCAGTGTCGAATGGAATCGTATCTGGCAAATTCACCCGATTTTGTTTAACCCCGACCTGATTGAACTGTGCGACGAATCTATCCGTGAAACGTGCGGGGTGGTACATCGTCTGCCCAGCGGCCCTCTGCATGACGCGGCGGAGGTGGCACGGGCCGGGGTTCCAACCATTATGCTGTTTGTGCAAAGCTTGCGCGGTTTGTCGCACGCCAAAGAGGAGGATACTAAAGAGGAACATTTGGTCTTGTGCGTCGAGGCGTTAGATCGTTTGGCGACCAAGACGATGAAGTGGATCCAATCCAAAAACTAGCGTGGCATTTCATTGGCATGGGGCAGGCTAAATCTCCTGTCTCATGCCCCTACAAAGGAAATAGGATTTGCATTTTTTGTAGGATTTGTTTAAATATCCATTACCCATTATCTTAAGGCGCTACGTGAAAGGAGCAAGACGCGACATTTGTTGCGTCAAAATATATGAAAAAAAGATTTTTTTGGCTTTTAGTAATAGTTTTGCTGGCATCGTTGCCATTAGGAACCGTTTACAGCGGTAATAAAGTCCCCTCCAATCAATTCCCCAACCGCCAAGATGCTGAAGGCGAAGTCTCCATTGTGGCATGGGCAGGTTACATTGAACGTGGTGAAACTGATCCTGCCTATGACTGGGTGACAGAATTTGAAGCCGCCACTGGTTGCAGTGTCAAAGTCAAAGTGGCTGCGACCTCTGACGAAATGGTTGCCTTGATGAATGAAGGGGGCTTTGATCTCGTGACCGCCTCTGGTGATGCCAGTCTGCGTCTGGTGGCGGGCAATCGTGTTCAGGAAGTGGACATCACGCGCATCCCAAGCTGGGATACCATTGACGAACGTCTCAAGGAAGCTCCTTGGCATTTTGTAGATGGCAAGCACTACGGTGTGCCCTATCAATGGGGTGCCAATGTCCTGATGTACAACACCGACGTTTTCCCAGAACCCCCCACCAGTTGGAATGTCGTTTTTGAAGAAATGGAACTCCCCGATGGTGAATCGAATGCGGGGCGCATCGAAGCCTACGACGGCCCAATCTATATTGCCGACGCCGCCCTCTACTTAATGGCCCATAATCCTGATTTGGGAATTACCGACCCCTATTCGCTAGATCGTGACCAATTTAATGCCGCGCTAGATTTGCTGCGTCAACAACACGAACTCGTCTTCCGTTATTGGCATGATGTGGTGATTCAAATGGACGACTTTACCAATGAAGGGGTAGTCGCTTCTAGTTCTTGGCCGTTCCAAGTGAACTTGCTCAAGGCGGGTGGCGCACCGATTGACAGTGTTGTTCCCGAAGAAGGGGCGACGGGCTGGGCGGACACAACCATGATGGCGAGTGATGCCCCACATCCCAATTGCGCCTACCTGTGGTTGGAGCACTCACTCAATCCCAAATTGCAAGGCGATTTGGCTGCATGGTTTGGTTCAGTACCCGCCGTACCCGCTGCCTGTGAAGGCAATGAACTATTGGGCGAAGAAGGCTGCACTATCAACGGTTTCGAAAACTTCGACAAGATTTATTTCTGGCGCACCCCCACCGAAGACTGCGGTGATGATCGCGGTGAGGTCTGTGTTCCCTACTATGAATGGGTCACCAATTATATCGGGGTATTGGGTGGTCGTTAAACCCTCCATCGTCTGAATTTAGTTAATAGGGACGCCTGCAAAATCATCGCATGGTGTCCCTATTTTTAAGTGGATACCTTTAAAGGATTTTTGAGATGCAAAAACATAAACTCTGGATAAATGGTCAATGGGTCGAGGGCAGCGGCGGGACGATGCTCATTGAAGACCCGGCAACGGGCAACAAAATTGCTGAGGTGGTAGATGCCAATCGCGCCGATGTAGATCGCGCGGTCAAAGCGGCCCATCAAGCCTTTTACGATGGGCGCTGGTCAAAGAAGACCCCCGCCGAACGTTCCTTTGCCCTATGGAAACTGGCTGATTTATTGCAAGACCATATCGAAGAATTTGCACGGGTCGAATCCGAAAACACGGGTAAGCCCTATGCGATGGTAAGTTTGGGTGGTGATTTGCCTTTTGCGATTGATAATCTGCGCTTTTTTGCCGCCGCTGCCCGCGATACACACGGCAATCATGCGGGCGAATATATGAGCGGCCTGACATCCATTTTCCGGCGCGAACCTGTCGGCGTGGTCGGCCAAATTGCCCCTTGGAATTATCCGGTCATGATGGCGGTGTGGAAGATTGGCCCGGCACTGGCGGCTGGCTGCACGATTGTCCTAAAACCCGCCCCCGGTACTCCCCTGACGACCCTCATGTTGGGTGAATTGATTGCCGAAGCGGGTATCCCGGATGGCGTGGTCAATATCGTGTCGGGTGGCAATGATACCGGGCAGGCGATTGTCGAGCATCCCGATATTCGCATGGTCAGCCTCACCGGGTCAACCGCAACGGGCAAGAAAATTATGCGAACCGCCGCCGATACCCTTAAGCGTGTGCATTTGGAACTGGGAGGTAAAGCCCCGTTTATCGTGTTTGATGACGCCGATGTAGAAACCGTCGCAGCCATTGCCTCTATGACCGCCACAATCAACACCGGGCAAGATTGCACCGCTGCCACCCGCCTCTATGTCGAATCAAGCCAAGTTGAGCAGGTGAAGGAAGCGGTGGTCGAAGCGATGCGGGGGGTCAAAGTGGGTCTGCCCTTTGAGGACGGTGTGCAGATGGGGCCGCTCATTTCGGGTGCGCAGCGCGAACGGGTCATGGGTTATGTGGATCGAGCGCGGGCCAGTGGTGCCAAAGTGTTGTTGGGTGGGGCTGTTCCGAAAGACACGCCGGGGGGTGGCTATTATTATGCACCAACCGTCATCGCTGATGCCGATCAAAAATCCGAAATCATCCAAAGTGAAGTGTTTGGGCCGGTGCTGACCATCAATACTTTTAGGACGGAAGAAGAAGCGCTCTATTTGGGTAATGATGTGCTGTATGGCTTGGCGGCCTCGGTTTGGACACGCGATATTGGTCGGGCTATGCGCCTATCCCGCGATTTGGAGTTTGGCACGGTCTGGATTAACGACCATATTCCGTTAACGTCTGAAACCCCACATGGCGGTTTCAAGCAGTCTGGTTTTGGCAAAGACCTCTCGGCTGAAGCAGTGGGCGACTATCAGATCACCAAGCATGTCATGATTAAGAACGCCTAACCAGAGCGAGAGTGACATATGACAGTCAGTGATCCCCGGCAGGTTGCCATTCGATTTACCGACGTGGCCCGCCATTTTGGGAATGTAAAAGCGGTAGATCATGTCTCGCTGGATATATATGATGGTGAATTCTTTTCCCTGCTCGGCCCGTCCGGGTCAGGGAAAACGACTTGCCTGCGGATGATTGCGGGTTTTGAATCCCCATCATCTGGCAGTATCCAACTCTACGGTGAAGAAGTCTCCAAGATGCCGCCCTATGAGCGCGATGTCAACACGGTTTTCCAAGATTATGCCCTATTCCCGCATATGAGTGTCCAAAAAAATATCGCCTATGGGTTGATGGTCAAACGAGTGCCGCGCAAGGAACGGGAACGGCGTGTCAGCGAAATTTTGGATATGGTGCAGCTAACCACACTAGGCAAGCGCAAACCCTCACAGCTTTCCGGCGGTCAGCGTCAGCGGGTGGCGTTAGCACGGGCATTGGTCAATCATCCCCGTGTACTGCTGCTCGATGAACCCTTAGGGGCGCTTGACCTCAAATTGCGCCAGCAGATGCAAATTGAACTCAAGGCCATTCAACAGCGGGTCGGTATCACATTTATATATGTGACCCACGACCAAGAAGAAGCCCTGACCATGAGTGATCGTTTGGCGGTGTTTAATCATGGCAAGATCGAACAAGTGGGCACGCCTGCCGAGGTCTATGAGCGCCCTGCCACCAGTTTTGTCGCCAGTTTCGTCGGGGTGTCGAATTTTGTCGAGTCGGACCAAGCCTTTAAGATTACAGGGGAGAGTAAATCTTTTACCCTCCGACCCGAAAAAATCCGCCTGACCACACCCGACAGTTCGACACCTGCCGATTGTTATGGGCTGAACGGCACAATCCGGGATGTGATCTATTTGGGGATGTATACCCGTTATCTAGTTGATACTGAAGCGGGCATAGATTTGACGGTGGTAGTACAGAATTTGGAATCTACCTCATCGGATGTGTTCGCCGCGCGGAAACGCCCGGTCAAGATTCTCTGGCAAAAAGCACATAATCGGGTTGTGGAGGAGTAGGGCCATGTCAACTGATCCTGCCGTCCCGACGACAAACCCGTCCTTGCAATCGAACTCTCCAATTCGGCTGATTTCCAATTTCCTCTATCGTCACTCTTGCCTTGCGACGGGCCTTCTCCTTCTCCTGCCGCTGCTGTGGTTGGTGGTGATCTATTTAGGCTCGTTGGGTACAATGTTGATCCAAAGTTTTTATACTTATAATCGTTATACCGGGCAGATCATTGAAGAATTTTCATTGGATGCCTACAAAGAAGCCTTTACCGATCCTGATCTATCCCCACCCAATAAAGATGTGATTAAACGTACCGTTCGCATGGCCGCCGCCGTGACTATCGCTGCTGCCATCCTTGCGTTTCCATTGGCCTATTATATGGCGCGGTATGCTGGCCCCAAGATGAAAGGTGCGTTGTATTTAGGCGTCATGCTGCCGCTATGGTCAAGCTATCTGGTGCGAGTCTATGCGTGGAAACTCATCCTCGCCAAAGATGGCGTGATGACATGGTTCCTCGAAAAATTGGGCCTGATGCCCGTCTTGGAGTGGCTGCTGGACATTGAAGGCATTGGTGGAAATTCGCTTTCTACCTCGTATATCGGGGTGTTTCTGGTTTTCCTCTATGTCTGGATGCCCTACATGGTACTACCTATCAATGCCGCACTGGAACGGGTGCCGAAATCTTTGACCGAGGCGTCCAGTGATCTGGGGGCACGCCCTTGGTATACATTTCTGCGGGTGATTCTGCCATTGTCATTTCCGGGGGTGGTTGCTGGGTCAATCTTTACCTTCTCCTTGACGCTTGGTGACTATATCATTCCCAGCGTCATTGGCACATCCAGTTATTTCCTCGGCGCGTTGGTCTTTACGCAGCGCGGCACGGTTGGGAATTGGCCTCTCGCGGCGGTGCTGACCCTTGTGCCAGTAGTTATTATGATGGTCTATCTGTCCGTAGCCAAGAGATTAGGAGCGTTCGATGCGCTCTAATACATTAGCCTTTTTACGCAATCCATTTGCACAAAAAACAGGGCGCTCACCGCTTTTCCTGAAAGTTGCCACCTTTGCCGCTCTGCTGTTTTTGCATTTCCCCATCTGGATTATCGTCCTGTATGCCTTTACGACGGAAGAACGTACCTATAAATTTCCCCCACCGGGACTCACCACTGAATGGTTCAAGGTGGCCTATGAACGCCAAGATTTTTGGGATGCGTTAACCCTGTCGGTCAAGGTGGCGGCGGCTTCGGCGGGTATCGCGTTGGTTTTGGGGACGTTGTGTGCGGCGGGGGTCTATCGCAGCAAGTTTTTTGGCAAAGATGTCATTTCGTTGTTGGTGGTGCTGCCGATTGCACTGCCCGGCATTGTGACGGCCATCGCGCTGCGCTCTGCCATGCGTACCATTAATCTGGAATACGGCTTTTTGACCATCATCATCGGTCACGCCACGTTCTGTATCGTGATTGTCTATAACAATGTCATCGCCCGATTTCGCCGCACCGCCCATTCGCAAATCGAAGCCTCAATGGATTTGGGAGCATCGGTGTTCCAAACGTTTCGATTTGTCGTTTTGCCACACATCGCCAGTGCGCTGTTGGCGGGTGGAATGTTGGCGTTTGCCCTGTCGTTTGACGAAATTGTGGTCACGAACTTCACGGCTGGCGACGACCAAACGACCCTACCAATCTGGATTTATACCCAGTTATTCCGTCCACGTGATCGCCCTATCACCAACGTAGCAGCAGTTTTTGTGATTACTGTCACGTTTATCCCGATTTTGCTGGCCTATCGTATGACCCGTGAGGCCGAACACTAACCCCATCTCGCACTTGAGTGCTTAAACTGCCGTACTTGAGTCATCGCGTTCCATTTTCCAGAGGTGTTATTGTCAGGAAAAAGGAGCGTGGTGACTCATGAGTAATAATTTGATGATTGTCGAGACCATTCTGCGTGATCGCGGACAGTTTTTCGCTGAAATCCGCGAGGGGAGAAGTATCTCTGGGAAAATTCAGGCGATGCTGCTGTCGTGTTTTGTGTTTTTGGCCGCTTATGGCTTGGTGATGGGAGCTTCACACAGCATTCCGCAAGCCCTCTCGGCGATGTTAAAACTTCCTATCCTGTTTTTACTCACCTTAGCCATTTGTGCCCCATCGCTTCATTTTTTCAATATCCTCTTTGGCTCCAAACAGACCATTTTGCAGACCATCGCTCTAATTCTGACGGCCATTTCTACTTCCTCCGTGCTGCTGTTTAGCCTTGCCCCCATTACGCTGTTTTTCCTGCTGACCAACAGCGGTTATCAGTTCTATAAACTACTCAATGTGGTGTTTTTTGTGATCGCGGGTTCATTGGGCGCAGTCTTTCTCCGACAGGGAATGCACGTTGTCACCGAGTTGGAAGGCGACGATGGCATCCAAACACGCCGTATGATCTTTTATCTATGGGTATTGGTCTATGGCTTTGTCGGCAGTCAAATGGCTTGGACCCTTAGTCCATTTATGGGTTACCGGGATGCGGATTTTATGATTATTAAGCCTTTGGGTGGCAATGTCTATGCCGATATTTTTAAAGCACTTCAGGAGTTACTTGAATCCTAAAAATGGGCTGTCTCGCGCAGGGAAAACTCTGTACAATATGGCCTATGTCGCCCTCAAAACGTATTATTCGCCCTATTGGACAGCCCACTCGTGGCAAAACCGCTCTCAATCGCCTGCGCCAAGTGGATATTTATATCGCCCTAACCCGTTCGGCCTGCTTGATTGGCATATCACCGCTGGTAGTAGATGTTGGCTATGGGGCACAGGCATGGACAGCCATTGAAATGTGGGAGCGCTGGTTGCCTTTTAATCCCAATTTACGCCTGTTAGGGCTTGAGATTGACCCCGAACGGGTGGCAGCGGCGCAACCCTATGCCCAACCCGGCGTGCTGGGTTTTCGTCTGGGCGGCTTTAACCTGACCGATGTGTTGGGTGGCGAAAAGGCAACCATCATCCGAGCCTATAATGTGCTGCGCCAATATGAGGAAGAGGCCGTCACCGATGCCCTTTACAAAATGGGACAGGCATTAGTCATCAGGGGGATATTGATTGAAGGCACCTCCACCCCCAGTGGCAATATCGTCGCGTTTGATGTCTATGAAAAAGTGACCAATGACGCACTCGTGCATCGAGAATTGGTATTCGGAACCAATTTCCGCCAGTTGGTCACCCCTGTGCATTTTCAGGCTATATTGCCCAAGCGCCTGATTCACCATATGCAAGATGAAGGCCCCGCCGCGTTTTTTGAGGCGTGGCAGCAAGCCCTACGCTTGGCAAAAGGTATGGGCCAAACCGGACAGCGCCAACAGTGGCAGTTAGCCGCGCATTTTTTACACCAGCGATTCGGGTATCCCGTTGATATTCGACGACGGATTTTGCGGCGGGGATACATGGGCATACAGGCCAGCCTATTGCCCTAAACCAAATTAAATGAAGGCACTTCAAGAGTCAATCTACCGAGCAAGGTTGACTCTTTTTGATGACTTCTATAACTTGCAAAAGCAGGGTAGTCGCGTTAGAAAAGAAAAGAGTCGGCTGATTTGTGGAAGTTTTCAAATATTCAATTCGGATTTGAGGAGATGATTTGATGTCAAAATCTAAAACCCTAGTAGTCCTGCTGTTGGGCACACTAGTGATTTCTGGCGTTTCGCTTTCTTCCATTTCTACCCCAGCCATAGCCCAAGATAGCGGCGAAGCGGTTATTACCCCTGTCGCCTGTGCTGAACCCGGCGAACTCACTATGTGGGTGTGGGATGAAAACTGGGGCAACATCATCGGCGATTCAATCAACGCATGGGAAGAAACCTATTGCCCCGGCGCAGAAGTTGACCTACAGGTGGTGCCTTGGGGTGAATATTGGGACGTGCTAACCGCCAATGCCCCTACTGGTGAACTGCCCGACGTATTTAATATGGCCCAAGACCGCTTCTATTTTTACGCCAAGAATGATGTATTACTCAATCTGCAACCCTATTGGGACGCGGCAGGTGTAGATACAACGGTATGGGGCACGGGTTTGGTTGATCCCTATCGCTGGGGTGAAAATGGTGATTTGTATGCTGGCCCGGTTAACTGGGACACCGTTGCCGTCTTCTACAACAAAGATATGTTTGAGGCCGCTGGTCTGGAACTGCCCACTGCCGAGTGGACATGGGATGATTTTGCTGAAGCCGCCCGTGCTTTGACCAACCCCGATGAAGATGTTTATGGCGCTGCGGTTTATATGGAATATCAAGCGGGTTATCCCAATTGGATCGCCGCAACGGGGACAACCCCCGATGTTGAAGCAGGTCAGACGCGCTGCACCTTGCAAGATGAGGGCAGTGTTGAGGCGCTCAATTTCCTCAAGGGCCTCTATGATGAAGGCGTGATGCCAAGTGTTTCCATTGTCGGTGGTAGCTCGGCGGATGATGTTTTCAATTATTGGGCTTCGGGTCGCGTTGCCATGATTACTGGTGGCTCGTGGAAACTGCCAGATGCACTGAAGATTGAAGACTTTGGTTGGGACGTGGTACAACTGCCCAAGCACCCCGAAACAGGCCGCAGCCGTTCCATTCTGCACGCGGTTGGGTATGTCGCCAATCGCCAGACCGAGAATGCCGATCTAGCAGCTAATTTGATTCTATATCTGGTTAGTGATGAAGGTCAGAAATTCTTTGCCGAAGCAGGCGGCGTTGCACCAGCCAATCCTAGCCCTGAATTGCAGCAGATGTGGATTGACTCGTTTGGTGAGACCGATGTCAATGTCCAAACCTTTGTGGATGCCACCATTGATTCGCAGGGTGTCACCGTATTTGGTGAAATCTGGGACGCGATCAACACCGAAATCGTGCTCAATATTTTTGATTTGGGCCTAAGCGTTGAAGAGGCCACCCAACTGGCGTGCGAATTTATTGACACGCAGTTACCTGAATAACCTTTCGTAACGCAGCCATTAGCGAGGGGACAGTTGTTATTACACCGTCCCCTTTATCATCCTATCAACCTATGTCATCATTTCTCAATCTTTTTGGTAAGACCCCGCTGACCCGCCGCCGTGCGCTGTGGGGTCTGCTGCTGATTGCGCCTAATACCATCGGCCTCTTTCTATTTTTTGGCTGGCCGATTCTGCAATCCTTCCGTATTTCCTTTTATGAGTGGAACGCCTTCAATACCCCCCGTTTTGTGGATATTGAAAATTTCCAGCGGCTCTATGACGACCCCATGTTCCGTAAAGCACTGACCAACACACTCAAGTTGGTTGGCTTTGTTGTGCCGTTGGAGATGGGGCTGTCGCTGGGAATTGCGCTTTTGCTGAATCAGCGGCTACGTGGACGTATCCTGTTCCGCACCATTTATTTTTTGCCTGTCGTGACTTCCACCGTTGCCGCCTCGATTGTATGGACATTTGTGTTTCAGCGGCGCTATGGTTTGATGGCAGCCGCGCTTGAGCCGTTCGGGTATGGCGACTTAAACTGGCTGGTAGACCCGGATTTAGTGCTGTTTCCAATCGTAGTTGTCACGGTCTGGCAGCGCATCGGTTTTGATATGGTGTTGTTCCTAGCGGGTCTACAAAATGTGCCACGTGTGCTGCATGAAGCTGCTATGATTGATGGGGCGAATCGCTGGCAACGTTTCAGGCATGTCACCTTGCCTATGCTTTCGCCGACCACCTTCCTGATTTTGACATTGGCGACAATTAGCAGTTTCCAGATTTTCGATCAGGTCTATATCATGACTTCCCGCACCATTCGCGGAGGGGTTGGAGGAAGTGCCCGCACCTTGTCGCTCTATTTATATGAAAGCGGTTTTGGGCAAAGTTCTGATTATGGCTATGCCTCCGCGATTGCCTTTATCCTATTCATGATTATTTTGGGTATCACTGTTTTGCAGTTGATTGCCCAACGCCGCTGGGTGTATTACGAAACGGAGTCGGGATAATGATGTCCAAAGCTACCCGCGATATTCCCCCTTCCTACGAGTGGGTTCCGATTCCTCTACAGGTGATAAGCTATGTGTTTTTGTTCTTGGGGGCGGTCATTATGCTGCTGCCGTTTGTGTGGATGGTCTCGACGGCCTGTAAACCACCCCAAGAACTGACGCGCATTCCCGTGACCTTTATTCCCGAAAATCAAGTCTGTCGGGCGAACTTAGATGGACTGTATGATCGGGTGCCACTGTTTAACCGCTACCTGCTCAATTCCGCGCTGACAACAGCCGGGCGCACACTCGGTCAGTTGGTCACGTGTTCACTGGCGGCCTATGGGTTTGCACGATTTAAATTTCCGGGCCGAAATATCCTGTTCGCGCTGTGTTTGGCCCTGTTGATGGTGCCCCTACAGGCGTTCATCATTCAAGAGTTTATTTTGATTAACGACTTGGGCTGGCGTGATACTTTCTATGCCTTAATTGTACCGGGGACATTTAGCGCATTTGCCCTGTTTCTGCTGCGTCAAGCCTTTCTGCAAATTCCCATTGAGCTTGAAGAAGCCGCTATGATTGATGGGGCCAATCCGCTGCAAATTCTGATTTACATCACCCTACCGCTGTCTGTGCCAGCATTGGCGGCGTTCGGGGTGATTACCGTGCAGGCGGCATGGAACGATTTCCTGTGGCCGTTGATTGTCTCCTATTCTCCTGAAACGCGCGTACTGCCCGTCGGGTTAAGTTTTTTGATCGGACAGCGCAACACCCCCTTTAACCTTTTGATGATGGGGTCGTTTTTGGGCACATTGCCGATGTTGATTCTGTTTATTTTGCTGCAACGCTATTTCATTGAAGGAATTTCGATGTCAGGGGTGAAGCGATGAAATTGGCTTTGATTGGTGGTGGTGGCGTCCGTGCGCCCGAATTTGTGCGTGGGGCATTGGCCTTTGCCACTGATTTGGATTTACAAGAACTGTGGCTGATGGATATTCAAGCTGAACGGCTGAACATCATCGCCCCCTTATGCCAAGAAGTGGCTGGCGACCATTTCCGGGTCATCGCCACTCAGAATTTGGACGAGGCTCTGCGCGGCGCATCCATTATTGTGACCACCATTCGCGCCGGATTGGAACAGGGGCGGGTACTGGATGAGCGTATCGCGCTTAAACACAACGTCATTGGGCAAGAAACGACTGGGCCGGGTGGCTTTGCAATGGCGATGCGGAGCGTTCCTGCGTTGATGGATGTTGCCGCCCGTGCCGAGGTGTTAGCCCCAAGTGCATGGACATTCAATTTTACCAATCCGGCGGGGTTGGTGGCTCAAACACTGCACATGGCAGGGTATCGGCGTATTGTCGGCATTTGCGACAGTGCCAATACTGCCCAGCATGAGGTCGCGGCGTGGCTAAAGGTGGATAACGATGCCGTCAAAACCGAAGTGTTTGGCCTCAATCACCTTTCGTGGGCGCGGCAGGCAATGGTCAATGGACGGGACGTTTTGCCGGAAGTATTGGCCGAGGATGCCTTTGTCCAAGCGACCCATTTGCGATTTTTTGGTGGGCCGTTCGTCCGGCGGATGGGCATGTTCCTAAATGAATACCTCTTTTATTATTACCTGCGCGATGTCGCCCTCAGCCGTTTGCAGGACGAAGAAATTACACGCGGCGAAGAAGTGCAGATGCTTAACCAGCAGTTGTTTGAGTCGCTGCGGGGGTTATCTCCCAAAGACGCATTTGCGACGTATGATGCTTATAACCGTCGCCGCAGTGCTAGTTATATGGCGGCTGCTGAAGCGGATGAGACCCTGCGTGAGGCCCGTTCCAATCCGACTCAAGATGTCACGCCCGTGCATCAACAGCAAACCGTCGGGGGCTATGCCGGGGTCGCACTGCGGACGGGTTTGGCCCTGACGCAAAATCGTCCCTTGCGGATCGGCCTCAATGTGCCCAATGGGACTGCGATTCATGGAATGCGGCCTGATGATGTGGTGGAAGTGACCTGCGAGGTAGATGGCAGTGGGATTCACCCAATTTATATTGGCGACATCCCGGAATCTCATTATTTATTGATGCGGACGGTTAAACACTATGAATGTTTAGCAGCAGAAGCAATCCTCAAACGTGATAAGATGATAGCAGTGGAAGCAATGGCGGCCCATCCGTTGGTCGGGTCGTATCCATTGGCTGAGACACTGGTGAATGAATACATCGCAGCACACAAACTTGAGGGTTGGCATTAAAGCAATGTTTCCCCATTTTGATATTGTCTGTATCGGCGACTATTTCTTCGACCTGATCTATACCGGACTGCCGGAATTTCCTGAGTTGGGCCGTGAAATCTACAGCCAAGACGTGACCTCAACGGGCGGCGCGATGTTTATCACTACCACCTCGCTGCGTCGGTTGGGGGTTAAGGTTGGGTGGCCCGCCATTTTTGGGACGGACTCCTACAGTCATTTTGTCAAAGAATTGGCTCAACAGGAAGGGATTGACCTCAGCCTTATCAAAGAAATCCCGTGCCCCTATCGGCGCATTACAACTTCGCTGCCCCTATACGGTGAACGAGCCTTTGTGACCTATGTAGATCAAGAACCCGAAGAACGCGATGCACATCGGCTGCACAGTCTCGATAGATGCACCTTCGATCATTTGCATGTCGGTGGGTTGCATACCCTTGAGCAGTTGCCCGATTTGCTAAAAATCGCTAAAGAACGCGGCGCAACCACGTCTACCGACTGCCAAGATGTACCCCAGTTGTATCGGAGTAGCTGCGAATGGCGAGAACTGCTGCACTATGTAGACATCTTTATGCCCAACATGCGGGAAACCATGATGATTACCCATCGAGAGGATGCCCGTGATGCCATTCGGCGATTACTGGAATGGGTCAAAATTGCGGTGGTCAAAGATGGTGCCAATGGCGCATGGGTGGGTCATGCGGATGAGGTTATTCATGTGCCCGCGTTTAAGACAGGGACCGTCGTGGATACTACGGGTGCAGGCGATTGTTTTAATGCAGGATTTCTCTATGGCTACCTTATTGAAAAAGCTCCTTTAGATCAATGCCTCCGTTATGGCAATATCTGTGGGGGGTGTTCGGTCACGGGGGTGGGTGGTGCAACAGCGGCCCCAACGCATGAACAGCTATTGACCCATATGGCGTATTACAGCGATTAAATATCGAAAATCTAAATCTGTTATACAATAAGACTGATCCAAAATTCGGGTAATTATTAGGAGAGTCTATCTTGAGACAGGGACGGGTTCGTTTTAGTCACTGGACAGCCTTATTCATTGTCCTGACCATTGTTTTAGGCCCATTAACTCCGGCATTATCGCATGACCCAGACCATATCAGCGGTTTAGCACAACAAGGCGGCGGTAAGGGCGGTTCGCAGGGTGCAACCGAAACACCCAAGCAGGCCACCGACCAATGGGCCGTCGAATTGCAAGCAGGCGTGAATCCCGATAAATTTGCCCGCGACAATGGGTATGAATTTCTCGGCCAAATCGCCAATCTACCCAATATGTACTTATTCCGTATCCCCCAGACCGACACTCGGCTTGACCGAGCGGGTCAGGCGTTTGGCACCCTGACTCGTTCGCCCAATGTCGTGTGGTTTGAGCAGCAGATCGCCCGTCAGCAGAGTAAACGCCCCGTGCCAAGTGACCCCGGCCTCGGCAATCAGTGGCATTTGATTAACACAGGTCAAGGCGGCGGCACGGCTGGTGAAGATGCAAATGTAGCAGGGGCATGGAATTTAGGTTTTGATGGCAGTGGGGTATTAATTGGGGTGGTGGATGATGGCCTTGATACCACCCATCCCGACATCGCCCCCAATTACAATGCCAACGCCAGCTACGACTATAATTTCAACGATCATGACCCCAACCACACCCTTTCAACTGATGGACATGGCACATCAGCGGCAGGCGTGGCAATGGCAAATGATGATTCCAGCGCAGGATCGTGCGGGGTCGGTTCGGCCTATAACGCCCAAGTCGCTGGCTTGCGATTGATTAGCGCAGGCTCGACGGACGCCCAAGAAGCCAATGCGATGGCAGATGCCCTTGCCACTACCCCCGGTGTGGTACAAATTTCCAGCAACAGTTGGGGTCCAAATGACAGCGGCACCGTTTTGGAAGCTCCCGGCCCCTTGACGATTGCGTCGCTGCAAAATCAAACCACCAATGGTCGCGGCGGACGTGGCACGATTTTTGTGTGGGCAGGGGGTAATGGTGGCAATGCCGATGATGCTGGCGCGGACGGCTATGCCAGTTCCCGCTACACCATCGCGGTAGCTGCCACGACCAACACTGGGGTACGATCCAGTTACAGCGAACCGGGGTCAGCCATTGTGGTGAATGCTCCCAGCGATGGCGGGTCGTTGGGTATCTACACCACTGACCGACAGGGGAGTGCGGGTTATACTGCTACAAATTGCACTTCCACCTTTGGCGGGACTTCTTCTGCGACTCCCTTAGTGTCCGGCATTGTGGCGTTGATGCTGCAAGCCAACCCCAACCTAACATGGCGGGATGTACAGCATATTTTGATTAACACCGCCGAGCGTAATGACCCCACCAATAGCAGTTGGCTGTTGAACGGCGCAAATCGGTACTATAGCCATTATTATGGGTTTGGGCGTGTGGATGCGACGGCAGCGGTCTCGACAGCGTACAGTTGGACAAATATGCCTCCTGCTGTCAGCCAAACCTCCGGGACGATCAATGTCAATGTGGCGATTCCAGACAATAACCCGACTGGCGTATCGAGTACCTTTAATGTCTCAAATTCGACTATTTCCCGGCTTGAACATGTCGAAGTTGTTTTTAATGCCACCCATCCCTATCGTGGGGATTTGTCTGTTACGCTCACATCACCACGTGGCACAGTTAGCCAGTTGATCAGGTCTCGCGGCATTCCCGATAGTGGCGACAACTTTGTCAATTGGATGTTCATGAGTGTGCATTTCTGGGACGAAGACCCGAACGGGACTTGGACAATCACCGTGCGCGATAATCTGTCCGGCGATACAGGGACATTTGGCTCATGGCGGCTAACCCTGTATGGCACACAGGATACCGACACACTGGCCCTGTTTAATACCTCCAACGGTCAGGTAAGCCTGCTGGAAACCGTCCAGGATTTGCCTGCCAACACCACCTATAATACGTTTGCTTCCGGTGGCCCTGCACCAACTATCAACGGCCAGTGGGTGATGGGCGACTGGAATGGTGACGGTATCAAGACCCCCGGCGTTTATGCTTCCAACGGCGTGTTCTATACCACCAACCTACTCAGTACGACGCCCCTTGCTTCATGGACAGGCACTTGGTTTGGCTTGTTTGGGCGTCCGGCAGTCGTGGGACGCTTCAGTTCAGGCAGCCCCAATGACTGTTTAGGCGTCGTGGACAGCGGCAACTTCCCGCCCTATGGCACGGCCTATGCCATGTATTTCACCTGTAGTCTTGCGGGGGGTGCTCCACCGTTAACCTTCCAATGGTTGAGTGTGTTGCTACCGGATTCGCAGGGGCACACCGGTACGGCCCAATTCGCGGCGGGTGACTTTAACAATGATGGGGTGGACACCATTGCCATCCGGCGCAGTGCTTTTATCGCGTTTACCAACACACCACCGACTATCTTAGAGTCAGCCTTTGACCTTGCCCAATATATTGGCACCCCCAGCACCAATGATTATGGCTATTTCGTCTCTGGTGACTGGAATCGGGACGGCATAGACAGTTTTGGGTTGTTCTATCAAAACGGCTATTTCTATCGCCGCAATGATGTCTCTTGGAATACGGGGGTACATCAGTTGCAGCGGGTAGGCAGTCCCATTGGCACCAGCAGCATTCAGGTCGCGTCGTGGCGTAACGGCACAGCAACAGGCTTTAATGCAGGTGAGGCAACAGGTGAAACACCGGCTACACCCGCCAACCTCGTGCGTCGCTTGATTGAATCGGACGACCCATTGGTTGCCCAGACAGGTCAATGGGATTTCCAATCGGCCCCATCTGCCAGTGGCGGTGGTTATCTCTACAGCAGTGGCAGTCTGGACGATGTACTGACCCTCGAATTTGAGGGCACATCGCTGGAAGTGATTTATCTACAAGGGCCAAGCCTCGGTACATTCACCATTGTGGTGGATGACGTGGCCGTGCGTACTATCATTGCGACCAGCAGCGACCCAGCCTTTAATGTTCGTAGTATCATCAACTATCTGGAGCCGGGGTCACACACCCTGCAAATTGTTCCGGTGCGGGGTGTCATTGCAGTGGATGCTTTTGATGTGACTGTCGCGGATTAACCCCTGCCACTCGTGGTAAATATTTCAGCCATCCGTAGTCTACGATTCATCTACGGGTGGCTGATTTTATTGCCCGTTATAAAAAGTTAAATGTGTTTAATTGGCATTATTTGGGGAGTGAGTTATAATGCGCTAGAAATACTACTCATTTCGCAAACAGGACTTTGGGAGCCATGAAAAAAAGATACACTCCCTCCATATTGAGGGCAGTTATTTTTGCCTCAGTCATTGTTTTTGTTACCTCACTGTTTTCTGCTAACCCCGTTGTTTACTCTGACAACCCTGCGAGTCTAATTGAATCGGACGACCCACTGGTACTGCGACAAGGAAATTGGACGGCGCAAGCGGCATCAAGGGCGAGTGGTGGCAGCTATCTTTACAGCAGCAGTCCAGACGATGTGTTGACACTGTACTTTACCGGGCCGACCATTGAAGTCGTTTATGTTGCAGGGACGACCCTCGGCATTTTGGCGCTTGAGGTAGACGGGACAGTGCTGCGTTCGGTCATTACCACTGCTGAAACCACTCAATTCAGTAGTCGCGCTAAAATTGATTACCTGACCGACGAAGGCCACACACTGCGGGTGTATGCCTCACAGGGGGTTGTTGCGGTAGATGCGTTTTATGCCAATACTTCTTTGGGTTATAAACCTCCTTTGCAAGAGAACACTGCTTTAACTGCAATATCATCTGATAATGAACCTCGTTTGGCTTTGTTATGTGATTCAGGTAATCAAACAGTATTGGTTTCTCGTTCAACTGGTACACCTGGTACATCAGGGGACGATAATTCCTATGATCCATCAATTTCATATGACGGAAGGTATGTAGCATTTAGCTCTTATGCGACCAATTTGGTATCGGGCGATACCAATAATCGTGCCGATATTTTTGTGCGTGATAGATATAGTTGTAGTACAGTCCGTGTCTCACTCAATTCAACTTCGGGCCAAGCACTAGGGTTCGATTCGGATTATCCTTCAATCTCCGCCAATGGAAATTTTGTAGCTTTTCAATCAGCGGCCAGTAATTTAGTCACTGGCGACAACAATGGCGAGATTGATATCTTTGTACGTAACATAGCAACTGGACAAACGACTCGCGTTTCCGTTGGAAGATATAGCACTACCCCCGGAGGGCCAATACAAACTATTCAATCCAACGGATATTCAGTAAACCCTGTAATATCGGGCGATGGGCGTTATGTTGCTTTTGTTTCGGTAGCAAATAATTTAGTCCAAAATGATGATAACAATCTTCCAGATATTTTTGTCCATGATCTTGAGGCTAACACCACATTTCGCGTGTCCATTAATTCTCAAGGCGGCGAGGCGCTTGGGGGTGGTTCCTATGAACCAGCTATTTCCTCTGATGGGAATTTTATTGCTTTTTCTTCAAACGCTTATAATCTGGTTCCGAACGATACGAACGGGGCATCTGATGTTTTTGTACATAGTCGAGTACCGAGTCAAACTATAAGGGTATCCTTAACTTGGCAAGGCACTCAGGCACAAGCTCCATTTCCTGATAGCCCAGATAGTGCATCGCCATCAATTTCAGCTGACGGGAATTTTGTGTCTTTTATTTCTGCGGCCACTAACCTTGTTCCGTATGATCCGAATAATACATCTGACGTTTTCGTTCGAAATCTGCAGGCAAATCCGGATGAAACAATTATTGTTTCAACCAGATCAGATTCTCAGCCATCTTTTGGTGGAACTCCATACTCCAGTTCTGTTTCCCAAGATGGTCGACTCGTTGTTTTTCTCTCTGATGCCTCAGATTTAATCATGCCAATTTATGACACTAACAACGGAACAGATGTATTTGCGAAGAGTCGGCAAAGTGGACAAACAACTCGTCTTTCCGTTTTCCCTAATGGCACTACGCAAATACCCGGCGGTGTTGGTGGCTCTGTTATGTCGCAAGACGGGCGCTATGTTACATTTGTAACTACATATTCACTCGTAACAGATAATTATCTCAATAATGCTGATATATATGTAGTGCCAGCACCCGATGGTTGGGCTGATACTATAGCTTTGTTTGGCCCGGCTACAGGCGGCATCTCACTAATCGACACATTACAAGATAACCCCCCCTTGAGCGCTTATACTGTAATGGATACAAGTTTTACCACTTCATCTCTCAATACTTATTGGGTCATGGGGGATTGGAACGGGGATGGACAAAAAACCCCGGGATATTCTGCGAATGGAGTATTTTTCTACACAAACGATCTCATTGTGGACAACAACACAATATGGTCAGGTATCTGGATTGGTTTATCCGGTCCAGCCGTCGCGGGTCATTTTATGGGGGGGGTGCCAAACGATTGTATTGGAGCAGTCGACATTAAAGATTTTCCACCCTATGGTTATGGCATGGCCCTCTATTTCACTTGTGATTTCGTTGATGGCACTGCCCCGCCTCTCTCCTTTCAATGGCTAGGTGTACCGTTACCTACTGATCCTCCAGCGCCTGTTAATTTTTATCAGTTTGCGGCTGGGGATTGGAATGCGGACGGAGTGGAAACTATGGCGGTAAGGCGTGAACAATTTATCGCCTTTACTAATACGCCACCCACTACTTACCTCTCAGAAATGAATCTCGCTCAATATTTTGGTACACCTTGTAAGGTTGATACGGATTCAGGGGTATTTGTGGCAGGCGATTGGGATAATAATGGCTTAGATTCATTTGGCCTTTACTGCGAATACGATCCGAGCAGTCCCGGTAGTTTGAATGCACGATTTTATCGCCGTAACGACCTTGATTGGAATTCGGGAGTCTATATTTTGCAAACAGTTAGGAAATTTGCTCAAACTTATGGAGACGTTCCGGTACGGGCCGCTTCTTGGCGCTTGCGCTGATCGCAATAAACCTTAGTTTGATTGCCATCTAATGAATAACATACTTTTTGAGGTGCATTATGGATAAAAAATTCACTAAGCACAGTTTGTATATCATCGGATTTTCAGTTACAGTTTCATTGATGTTTTTCAATATAGAAACCTCGAAAGTTTTTCCATATGAATACCCTACTCCTACACCTCGGCCAGAATATTTGAACCCCGGTGAGACAGACTCTTTAGCTGTAATTGATGGGGGTAACGGATGGACCAGTTTAATTAGTACCCTCGAAGACTACCCACCAGATTGGCATGTTGAATCCTATGCTTTGGGCGATTGTTCCGGCGGACAATGGGTGATGGGCGATTGGGATGGGGATGGTCGAGAATCACTGGGCGGCTATGGTTACAGTACGTTCTTTTTTACTAATTTCCAAAAAACAGTTGGGCAATGTCGAGATTGGTCGAGACTTTGGATTGGCCCGCAGGGACAACCAGTAGCAGGACACTTTAGAGTAGACGTTGCCAATGATTGTATTGGTATCGTTGAGCAGCTTCAAAAAGATGGTCACACCACATTTGTATTGTGGTATACCTGTGATCTAGCTACCACCGCGCCAGAAGTCCACTTTCAAATTCTCGGTGAATTACTGCCTAAACTTGCTGGATATTCAGGTTTTCCACAATTTGTAGCCGGAGATTGGGATGGCGACGGTGTTGAAACCTTAGCTGTCCGACGTGGAGGTTTTGTGTCCTACACCAATACGCCTCCAACGGATCCGAATCCCATCTTTACTGATGCCCAAGCAATTGGCCTTCCATATGATGACGAGTATGAGTATGGTGTTTTTGTAGCAGGTGACTGGGATGATGACGGTATAGACAGTTTCGGATTTTATTATTTTTTTCTCACCTATCAATTAGGGTCGGATGGACTGAACAGACATTTCACCCATCACGAATTTTACTATTGTACTCAACTAATTTGCCTAGCAGATGGTTATCGGTTCGTTCGTATGAATTTGCCACTCGGATCGCCTTGGGCAAAGAGACCAATTAATGCGGTTTCGTGGCGATATAAGCCATAAGATTTTTTGCATGGCAAAGATATATTTTCATTTAAGCCACCTTTGTTAACAAAGATGGCTTTTTTCTTTAAAAACTTGAAGGTCAATCGGGCCATGCGGTAAAATATTGACAGAATGATTACCCTATAGATTCAGGAAAATTAACATGACTAGGGCCTTCGCAAAAGAAAATATCGCCGTGAAAGATGAAACCACTATCCCCACTACCATGCGGGCGGTACTCAAAGCCACCGCTGGCCCCGGCTTGCAAATGGTGCATGATTACCCCACCCCGGTCATCAAAAATGGCGAAGTGCTGGTCAAGGTTGAAGGCGCGTCCATCTGTGGGACAGATTTGCATATCTACAAATGGGACAAGTGGGCCGCCAGCCGACTCAATCCGCCGCTGGTCATTGGACATGAAATCACGGGGCGGATTGTGCAGGTTGCCCCCGATGTCAAGCGCGTCAAAGTAGGGGATCATGTCTCGTTGGAAAGCCATATCGTTTGTAATGTGTGCCGATTTTGCCGCACGGGTCAGGGACACATCTGCGAAAATACTCGGATTATCGGCGTAGATCGGGATGGCGGATTTGCGGAATATATCGCCGTGCCGGAACAAAATGCGTGGGTCAATCCACCTGAAATGCCGATTACCATTAGTGTCCTGATGGAAAATTTCGGCAACGGTGTCCATACCACGATGGCTCAAAACTGCGCCGCCAAGTATGTGCTGGTGACAGGCTGTGGGCCAGTCGGCTGTATGGCGGTAGCGGTTGCAAAAGCGGCTGGCGCACGGGCGGTCTTTGCTACCGACATCAGTCCCTATCGCCTCGAATTGGCCCGTCGCATGGGGGCGGATCGCATTATTAACCCCCTTGAAGAAAACGTCATCGAAGCGTTGATGGAAGCTACCCACGATGAAGGGGTGGATGTCATTCTGGAAATGTCCGGTGCCCCCAGCGCGATAGATCAAGGTTTTGCCGCGCTCAAACCGGGTGGCGAAGTGGCCTTGCTAGGATTGACCGCCCAACCTATGACTTTTGACATCAATAACCACATCACGTTTAAGGGTGCAACGGTGCGCGGGATTGCGGGCCGACGCCTCTGGGAAACGTGGTTCCAGATGGAAAGCCTCATTCACAGCGGGGTCGTGGATTTAGGGCCGATGCTGACCCACCAATTTGCATTGGAAGATTTTGACCTTGCGTTTGAAACTTTTGCGGGTGGCAACAGCGGTAAAGTCATGCTGCGCCCTTAAAGTTTGGTTAAAACGCCACAAAAGATTTTGTTAGAATAGCCCCTCTTGTGCTAATATTCTTTCGTTTTAGCGCAGTCTGTTTTAACTAACTGCATCTATAACCTCTGGTAGCAATGGATAAGCGGCGATATCCGGCAGCTTATCTTTTCATGTATTCGGCAGTCAAAGCAAAGGGGATATTGTCGGATGGCCGATCTCAGCAAAGATGAACTCCTTGATATGTATTATGACATGGTGCTGATCCGTCGCTTTGAAGAAAAAAGCGAAGAGCTGTACCAACAAGGCAAAATCGGCGGCTTTTTGCACCTGTATATCGGTCAAGAAGCCACAGGTGTCGGTGCGATTCGTGCGCTCCGTCCCGAAGATCATTTTTTCACCGCCTACCGCGATCATGGTGTTGCGATTGCACGTGGCATTGACATCAAAGGTTTGATGGCTGAGATGCTCGGCAAGGCTACGGGGGTCAGCAAAGGCAAAGGCGGCTCGATGCACCTTGCCAGCCGCGAACATAACTTTTGGGGCGGCTATGCTATCGTGGGTGGACATTTACCCCTTGCTGCTGGGGTTGCGCTACGTGCCCGATATAACAATGAAGATTTTGGTGTGCTGTGCATGATGGGCGACGGGGCCACCAATATCGGCTATTTCCATGAAAGCCTCAACCTCAGTGCGGTATGGGATTTACCGGTCGTATGGCTGGTCGAAAACAACCAGTATGGCATGGGTACCGCCGTTGAACGTGCTTCCGGCGTGACCGAAATTGTCAAGAAGGCCGCCGCCTATGGCATGAAAGAAGGCCCTCGCGCTGACGGCATGGATGTTTTGGCGACCTATGATGCCGTCAAAGAAGCGATGGAATATGCCCGCAAAACTGGCCCGGTGTTGATGGAAGCCCTGACCTATCGCTTTGTGGGTCATAGCATGGGCGACCCTGAACGCTACCGTACCAAAGATGAAGTACGCGAATATCAAGAGGGCGACCCAATTGGCAAGTTTGGTGCATCTTTGACCGCTAAACGGAAAGCTAAGAAGGAGGAATTGGTGGCGCTGGATAAGAAAGCCGCCGAAGAAGTTGAGGCTGCGGTGCGCTTTGCAGAAGAAAGCCCCGAACCTACCTATGAAGACTTATTCCGCGATATTTACGTCTAGTTCGTGAGGACGATGGATGATGGCAACACCAGCAATTACAACAACAGCAACGAAGCGCATGACCATCCGCGAGGCCCTAAGCCAAGCCCTGCGCGAAGAACTTAACCGAGATGACCGCGTTTTCCTCATGGGCGAAGAAATCGGTGTATGGGGTGGTACCTATGCTGTCACGCGCGGATTTTTTGACGAATTTGGTGAACGCCGCGTGCGCGATACCCCCATCGCAGAAATGGTCATCGCGGGGGCGGCGGCTGGCGCAGCAATGGCGGGTCTGCGTCCGGTGGCGGAAATTATGACCATAAACTTTGCTTTCCTCGCGTTGGATGCAATTGTCAACCACGCCGCCAAAGTACACTATATGTTTGGCGGGCAGTTTTCCTGCCCCCTCGTGGTGCGCACCACGACAGGTGGGGGGCGTCAATTGGGGGCGACCCATTCGCACAGCCCTGAAATTGTGTTCGCCCATTTCCCCGGCCTCTATGTCTGCTGCCCTGCGACAGCTTCCGATGCCTATGGTCTGCTCAAGACCGCCATCCGCAACGACAACCCCGTTTTGTTTGTCGAACACAGTACCCTCTATCAAAAACGCGATGAAGTTCCCGCCGATGACCCCGATTACACCCTGCCTGTCGGCAAAAGCAATCTGATACGGGAGGGCAAACATGTCACATTAGTGAGCTTCTCCAAAGGGGTACATATCTGCCTAGAAGCCGCCGAAAAATTGGCCCAAGAGGGTATCGAGGCTGAAGTTGTTGACCTGCGCTGGTTGCGTCCTTTGGATACCGACCTGCTGATTGAGAGCTTCAAGAAAACCAATCGTATGGTAGTGGTCGAAGAAGGCCATGCGCTGTTTGGTGTCGGTGCGGAAATTGCCGCCCAAGTCACCGAAAAAGCCTTCGATTGGATGGATGCCCCCATTAAGCGTGTCACCACCATTGACGCCCCACTGCCCTATGCCCGCGAAATTGAACAGATGGCTCTGCCGGATGCTAATAAAGTAATCGCCGCAGTCAAGGAGATTTTGTGATGGCTGATACTGTGATGATGCCCAAATTGGGCTTTGATATGAAAGAAGGCACGCTTGTTCGCTGGGTCAAGCAAGTCAATGACACGGTGAATGTGGGGGATGTGATTGCCGAAATTGAAACCGATAAGGCGACAGTTGAAGTCGAAGCCTACGCGAGTGGTATTCTGCGGAAGTGGCTAGTTAACGAAAATACCATTGTTGAAGTTGGTGCGCCGATTGCGATTATCGGGACAGCCGATGAACCGATTGAGGGTGGGTCTGCGCCTGCTACTCCATCTGCTCCTGCTTCCGCTGCTCCAGCCACACCCACTCCCCAAGCGGCTGCACCGAAGGCTGCGAACGGACATACTGCCTCTGCTCCGGTCAGTGATGAGGGTTATCCCGGCGGCGTCAAGGCCAGCCCGGTAGCGCGTCGGATGGCAGAGGAAAAGGGCATTAATCTGGCCCAAGTTTCTGGCACTGGCCCCGGTGGCCGCGTCGTCAAACGCGATATTGAAGGTTTTGTGCCCGGTGTCGAAGCGCCTGCTGCTCCAGCGGTAGCGGCTGCATCTGCACCTACTCCGGCCCCTGCACCCACCTTTGGCACAGTCCCAACCGGTGCGGATATCGAAGAAATTCCGCTCACCCGGATGCGGAAGATCGTCGGCGAACGGACGCAGGCTAGTTTCCAATTTGTGCCGCATTTCTTTGTCACCAGCGAAATTGATATGGGGCCAGCTTTGGCGCTGCGGAAACAATTAAACGCGGGCTTGACCGATGAACAGAAGATCACCGTCAATGACCTTGTAGTGAAGGCCGCAGCCCTTGCTCTGCGTGAGTTCCCGAACCTGAACACCCATTTTTATGGTGATAAATTGGTACGTCACAAGCGTATCAATGTCGGGATTGCTGTTGCGGTAGAAAACGGCCTCATCAATGTCGTTTGCAAAGATGCAGATCGTCGTACCCTGACGGATATGTCGGTCAAGAACAAAGAGATGATTGCAGGGGCGCGTGAAGGCAGGGTCAAACCGGATGATGTCGAAGGCGCGACCTTTACCGTCAGCAATCTCGGTGCCTATGATGTCGAACACTTCCTTGCCATCATCAATCCGCCCGAAGCCGCGATTTTGGCGGTGGGGTCAGCGCAAGAAGTGCCGATTGTGGAAAATGGCGAAATCAAGATTGGCGTTCGTATGAAAGCTACCGTCAGCGTTGACCACCGTGTCAGCGACGGAGCCGAGGGCGCTCAATATTTGCAGCGGGTCAAGGAACTGCTAGAAAACCCAATGCGGTTACTTATTTAGCCGCGTTTGGATAATCAACAGAATTCGGAGGGGCGGTTTACCAAAAATCGCCCTTTTGATTTTTTTGGCAAGCTAGACGCCGCTTTTCCGTCAGATTGGCGTAAGCTAAATGCTGGAAATCCGTGTTTTCAATAGGTAAGATTATAGGCCGCCTGTATAAAAGATTTAGGCTTGAGGAGTTCTAAGAGATTATGACGAAGATAGGGCGACGCCGAAACCGGAATGAAGGCGTTCAGTGGCTGGTAATTGGGGTCATCTTGGGTATGGCCTGTTCATTTACGGTTGGCTTTGCGGGTTATGTGTTTGGCCTGATCGAATTCAGTTCCAATACATCCGATGGTGAGCGCGAAATCCAAGTGGTGACTCCGACTTCCGATCCATTGCAGGCAAGCCTAACCCCAACCACACCCAGCATTATTGATGTTCCTACGAATGAAGGTCAGACGCCTGAAACACCGGTTCAACCCAGTCAACCCATTGCGACCTTTACCCCGACGGATTTGCCGGGGGTAGCAAGCATGACGCCGGAAGGGGGCAGTGCTGGTGGGCCGGAGGCAACTAGCAGCGTAGGAACTCCCAATCCGACGGGTTTTTTGCCAAGCCCACCCACCGAAGATAATTCGGCGGCATTGGCAATTGGTGCCACAACCCTTGTTCCTGTTACAGGCGGAACATTCCGTATGGGGACAACGGTGGATGAAGGAACGGCAGCCGTCGCGGAGTGTGTACAGCGGGACGGCGGGACGTGTGAACTTGCCATGATTATGGATTCCACACCCGCCCACGATGTCTTGGTTGATAATTTCCAGATTGAACAATATGAAGTCAGCGTCATTCAATATGTGAACTTCCTAAACTACCTGATTCAGCAAAATCCTGACAATGCTCGCCCCCATTTAACGGCTTGCAATGGGCCATGTGTCTTGACGACACAAGACACAGGCGGCGAGGGCAGCGATATTGCCTATAATGCTACGGACAAACGCTATGAGGTACGGGCCGCCGTAGTAGACCGCTCCAACTATCCAATTACTTTAGTGACATGGCATGGTGCGGATGCTTATTGTCGAGCATTGGGGCGTACCTTGCCAACCGAAGCACAGTGGGAGCGGGCGGCGCGTGGTCTTGCCAACTCGATTTATCCTTGGGGGCCACAGTGGGATGTCAATCGGGCAAAGACGAATCGCCCAACCGAAGATGGCACAGTGCCGGTAGATTCGTATGGGACAGGTACAAGTTTAGGTACAAGCGAGTTTGGCGCTTATAACATGGCGGGGAATGTTGCCGAATGGACAGCCGATTGGTATCAGAACAACTATTACCAACAATTAGCGAACACAGGTCAGGTGACGGTGAACCCAACTGGGCCAATTGGGGGTGATAAACGAGTGGTGCGCGGCGGTTCATGGAGTAACGTGCCGCTATTTGCCCGCACTGTACATCGTATTGATTTGTGGGCACCCGGCCAGACCAGCACATGGGTTGGTTTCCGCTGTGCCGATACTGCCAGTGGGGTTAGCACCGCGCCACCCAGTTCCAATACGAACGTGACGACCAATGTGGCCGCGACGACGCCTGCCCCGGTGACCGATACATCGGGTTCGACGGGGAGTGGGGTCAAGCCGGGGTCGGGGTCATCGTCAACCAGCCCAACCACTGCCAGCAATCCGCCTGCTGGAAATATTCCACCAACCGCAACTTTGGCTGACCAACAATGAGACTGTTCTTGGTATAATAAAACGGCTATTTCTCATAACCAGCGATTAGGGGTTTAGCGGTGACTGAAATCGTTGTCCGGCAGGCGACGCTTGCTGATGCACACGCGATTACGGATATTTATTGTTCAACAATCGAGGGAGGCGTCTTTACTCGGCGTAATCCTGATGGGACGCGCACCCCTGTTCCCTATGAAGCGTTAAGCATTTTTGAACGCTATTTGCACGGCGGCGCGTGGATGTCTGTCGAAACCTGTGCGGTCTGGCTGGCGCATCTGCTGCGTTATGGCGATGAGATGCCACTGGTGGTACAGGCCGATGGCATTGTCTTGGGTGAGGCTGAAGTCGCTATTGGCAATGAACCCACCCCCTATAATCGCCATCTGCAAATTGCCTCACTGCGGATTCATGCTGACGCGGATTTTGAGGTATTAGCCATCGCCTTGTTGGATTATGTCAAACAAATGGCGCAGGTGATGAAGTATCAGCAGGTGTTGGTTTCCGCGCCAGATGCCCCGGAGTTTTATCGCCAGCAGGGTTTTACCCCCCTGATTACGCGCCGCACCGCCATCATGCCCGCCAAAGAAGGTCGCGTATTTTATAAAGGCACTGAGATGACGGATTTTAACCCTGATCGCATCAATGGCTGGTCTATGCCGTTGGGGCGCTATCAAAATGCTCGGCATGAATGGGAGCATATTTGGCCCGGTTTTTGGAACAGCGTGCCTGAATTGGTTGAGCCGGAAGTGGCCCGTTTTGATGTTACATTGACCGGGCAGCAGGGGATTTTGATGCTGCAACAAGACCGATTTAATGCGGAATTGGCCCATGTATCCCTGTGGTCAGAACGGCCTCTGACTGGGCATTTGGTGTCATCCGTGCGGGATCGGGCGGCCCGATTGGGTTATCAGGAATTGATGATTTTGGCGGACGATACGGCAATCGGCTTGGTTGAGCCAGAAGCCAGCGATCTGCGCGATAGTCAGATTGTGTTCGCTTGGCGCGTCAATATATAACAACATCATCTAAATTGTCATTAACGCGGACAATGAAACGGTATGCACTTGTCAAGTGGTGTCATTGGTTATGGTGGATAGCCATAATTGACCGTTAGCCGTGCGGAAATGTGATAGGGGGAGTTTTGAGTATTTCTTTAAAACTCGAAGATATGGAGACATTTGATCTGATTGCTCAAATATGTGGTCGGTATCAGGTTTATCCACCTATCGCCGACCCTGAATGGATTGGCGGTATAGAAGATTTCTTCCGCAATCTGCTGACGGAGTACAAAGGCCCGCTCGATAAAGAGAGTCTCACTGTCTACTTGGATGAAGAAATGGCTAAATCGTTTATCGCCTATGGAGAACGCCCCCGTTGGATACAAAATGAGGTGTGGCCCTTTCATAAAGACAAACCGATGATTTTTGTGGGGCAGATAGATATACCAAAATCTGTAGGTAAGTTTCATGACGACACCAGTTTCTATATTTTTCACCCACAACAACCATTTTCAGATGATGAATGTGCCGTAATCGTTCAACAGTATTAGCAGCACTAAGGTAATAAGGCAAAGTTCAAACATCATGATTTATTCACCGATTGATTACCATACCCACACCAACCATAGTTGGGACTGTCGTATCCCCATGCCCGAAATGATTCGCGCGGCAATGGATATTGGTCTCAAAGAAATCGCCTTTACCGACCATTTTGACCAATTTGATGAAAGCCTGCGTCGGCCCAAATATAACGCGGCGGTCTATTTTGAAACCCTAAATGTTTGTCGGGCCGAATTTGAGCCGGGGGGCATCACCATTCGCGCCGGGGTTGAGGTTGGTGAACCGCATCTGCATAGTGAGCTTGTTCGCCCCGTATTAGAACAATCTCCGTATGATGTGGTGCTGGGCAGCCTGCATTTTGCCGAGGGCCTCAGCATGTCGGACGCCACATTTTTCCAGAAATATCCCCTCCAAGAAGCCATGAAACGTTACTTTGGCGAAATGGTTGAGATGGTCAGAAAAGGTGGATTTGATCTGCTGGCCCATCTGGATTTCCCCAAACGCCGCGCCTATAAAGTGTATGGCCGTTTCGACCTGCGTGAGTTTGAAACCGAAGTGCGTGAGGTCTGGCAGGCCTGTATTGAAAACAACATCGGCATCGAAATCAATACGGCAGGTTTGCGCCATGATGTCAATCAACTACACCCGACGGTGGAAGCCCTCACTTGGTATCGGGAAATGGGTGGCGACATCTTGACCATTGGCAGCGATGCCCATCGGCCTGCGGATGTGGCAGCGGGAACAAACCTCGCGCTTGAAGCTGCATTGATGGCCGGATTTGATAGCGTAACCAGTTTTGAAGGTCGCCAACCTGTCGGACGCCTGTCTATCGTTCCAATTCTCTAACCTGCTTGCGCCGTTGGCGATAATCCTGCACAATCTATGAAAATGTTTTGGTATGGAGTCATCGCTAATGCCGGAAACCAAACACCTTCAACACAGCATCACCAGCGGGCATGTTTGGGTGGTAGTCAACGAGACCAGCCATGTTCCAGCGTTTTGGGCACATCCCCAATATGGTGGGCCATTTCCCGGTTTGGTTTTGATCCATGACGACTGGGGCATGGGTGCCAATATGCGAGCGCGAGTTCACCGCTTTGCCGAAATTGGCTATTATGTCATCACCCCCGATTTGTTTGAAGGCCAACGGGCCAACTCCCAATTGGAAGCCGATGCCCTTGAAATCTATTTTAAAGATTTGGCGCTGCCCAAAGTTACGGCGGCCTTGCAAGCGTTGGAGACCCACCGCAAATGCAATCGGAAAATGGCGGTGGTCGGTTGGGATTTAGGGGCTGAACTGGCACTGCAAGTGGCCCTACAGCGGCGTGATATTATGGCAGCCGTCGCGTTTTATGGCGACCCGACCAGTTTCTTCGGGCAGTTGTCGCACCTAAGCTGTCCGGTGATGGTCATCAATGGGGCTGAGGATGAGCTTACCCATCGTACCGAGGCCCAACTGCGGGCTGAACTGGCGGCAGATAACAAACCCCATCAGGTGTTAACGTATCCCGGTGCGCCGCACGGATTTTTCAACGATATGACCCCCACCTATGTTCCCGAAGCCGCCGAAGATGCGTGGTTTAATGTTTTAGCCTTTTTGGAAACATATCAGGGCAAACCACCTGCCCCGGATATGAATGGGCAAAATTTTTGGTCAGGTCGCGTATATTAATTTGTACTAATGAGCTTTGACAAGCTAAAATAGCAACAGCTTGCATATTTTCAATGGGGGTCGCCTATGATGATTTGTACCAATTGCGGGTATCAAAATTCAGATGAGAAAACCTTTTGTGATCGCTGTGGGGTGGCGCTGGGGGTAATTTCGGTTGGAACCAAACAGCTTGGCACCGATGATTTATCTTCGGGCAGTGAAAAACTGGGCGATGAACATATTGTCATTATTCACCTCCCCGGCGTAGATGATCCATTGGCGATTCGGGTAGATGAAAAAATTGTGTTTGGGCGCTCTGGTGGTGAAGCCTCCGAATTCTCCCTGCTCAATTTGGACGCCTATGATGCTGAAAATAAGGGGGTGTCGCGCCGTCACGCCAGCCTTACCCGCGAAGGTTCGCGCCTCTATTTGACTGACCTCGGCAGTACCAACCACACCTTTTTGAACGGTCAGCGCGTTTTGGAAAACGACTTTTTGGTTGTGCGAGACGGTGATGAACTGCGCTTGGGGCAGTTGGTCTTGAAGCTGTTCTACAAATAGATTGATGAACAACGTCCTTGAAGTTTTCCGGCTCGGCACGCTTGCATACACCGACGCATGGGCCATGCAAAAATCAATGGCACAAGAACGGGCGCATCAACAACGACCCGACTCTTTGTTGCTTCTTGAACACCCCCATACCTATACGCTTGGCTCATCCGGCAAATTGGAACATCTGCTGATGGATGAGGCCGAGCGCACCCGACGTGGTGTATCGCTTTATCATGTAGATCGCGGCGGGGACATTACCTATCATGGGCCGGGGCAGTTGGTGGGTTATCCGATTGTGCGCCTGCCAGACAGCGACCCTAGCCAAAAACGCTCGTTGGATGTAGTGGCCTATGTTCGTCAATTGGAAACCATGCTGATTGAGGCATTGGCTGAATTTGGTATCCTAGGGGAGCGATTGGCCGGGTATACGGGTGTTTGGGTAGAGGTCGAAGGTGTTCTGAGCAAGATTGCCGCGATTGGGGTCAAAGTGACCGCACACCGTGTCACGCAACATGGTTTCGCGCTCAATATCAACACCGATCTCGATTATTTTCGCGGGATTATCCCCTGTGGCATCCCCGATAAACCTGTGACCAGCATGACGAAAATTTTAGGGTATCCGGTAGATTTTTCGAAGGTCACGGATACGGTTGAAAAGGCTTTTGCCAAAACCTTTGGCTATGAAGTGGCGCCTGTTGACCCGCTAGAAATGAACGAATCCTAACCTTACAGCGATTGGCCTATGATGATATGGGGCTAGTGACGTTTAACAATTTAATCCAGTAAAGAAGAACCCCATCCCAAACCCTCCCAAACATAGGGAAGAGCTTTAAGAAAGCCTTTCCCTCCTCGCTTGCACGTGGCATCAGAACCACTATAATTTCATCATCATCACACCACGCAGGAGTCAATAGAATGCAACATCTGGTGGGCCAGACGCTGGGTCAATATGAACTCAAGTCGCTCCTCGGCGAAGGTGGCATGGGCACGGTCTACCGAGGGTATCACGCGGCGCTAAAACGCGAAGTCGCCATTAAAGTTTTGCTGCCCCAAATTATCTCGCAGCCCGGCGCACTAGAGCGTTTTGTGCGTGAGGCCCAGACCGCCGCCAGCCTCGAACACCCCCATATCGTGCCTATCTATGATTATGGTACACAAAACGGCCTTAGCTATGTCGTTATGCGCCTGTTGACGGGTGGCTCGTTGGCAGATCGCATGGCGTATCGCGTCGAACACAATGGCGCGTTGCCCACCCTTGCCGAAGTGGCACAAATCACCCGTGAATTGGCGGACGCGCTCGATTATGCCCATCAACGCAATGTCATTCACCGCGACATCAAACCCAATAACGTGATGTTTAATGAAAATGGCATGTCGTTTCTAGTAGATTTTGGCCTAGCACGGCTGAGTGAAGCGAGCGTCGGCCTGACCACCCAAAACACCCTGCTTGGAACGCCGATGTATATGGCCCCCGAACAATGGCAGAGCGCTAAAGTTGGGCCAGCCGCTGACCAATATGCACTGGGGGTAATTGTCTATGCGCTGCTGACAGGGCAAACACCGTTTAGCGGTGGCACCCCGTTTCAACTGATGCACGAGCATTTGTATACCCCACCGCCGCCAATTCTCAACCTGCGTGCCGATTTACCCAAGACCGTACAGGATGTATTGGCAAAGGTATTGGAGAAAAACCCAGCAGATCGTTATACCTCGGTCTCGGAGTTTGCGCGAAAATTGGAAGAAGCGAGTCAGAGCCTGCCCCCGATGGAGGCGTCGGGGTTTTTTGTTATCAATATTTCCTCGCTATCCTCCATGCCGATTGTCACCTTTACGCCGCCAGCCATACCCCAGACAGCAAGCCCGGTGGCAACGACGCCAATGGAAGCGCCTGTGACCAAAGTTGCCCGTATTACGCATCATCGAGCCGCACAGCTTACATGGGCGGGGGTGGCAGCGATGTTACTGATTTTTGTGGCGTTGATTTGGTTTTTATCTAATCAAGATAATGAAAATGGGGGCAACGCTGAGTCAAATATTTCAGCAAGCTCGACCCCTACCGATATGCCACCATCACCAACGGTAACCCCAAGCCCAACTGAGACGTCAACTGTTACCCCCTCACCGACCAACACCTTGACGGCCCGTGAAATCGCACAGGCCCGCCTAGATGCCCAACAGACCGAGACGCAGCTTGCCCAAGCAACGCTGAATGAAGAAGCGACTATCAGCTTTGAAATGGCGGCTATCGCGCAGGAAACGCAGATGATATTGGCGCTTTCTGCCACTGCGACTTTTACCTCTACTTCGACCCCGCGGCCCACCCGAACGGCAACGCCGAGCGCGACACGCACACCGATTGCCACACCGATATTGGTTGGGACACCTGTGCTGGCTAACTGTACCATTTCGACGGAACGCGACGATGTGCCTGTGCGTCAGGATTTGAGATTCGAGATGCCACAGATCACATTCTTAGAAAGTGGTCATGATTATCCAGTCCGAGGGCAAGCCAATGACTCAACGGGCCAGCGATGGTGGCTGTTGGCGGAAAGTGCCATCCAAAATGTTAACGCAATGGGCCTATGGGTGTTCAGTGGCGATGTCAAGGCGACACCGGGGTGTGTGGAAAATATTCCAATTGTGCCAACTCCTCCGCCTCCACCAAGATAGTAACAACCTCACCCCATCCCCTCTCCAAAACACGGAGAGGGGCTTGAATATCGTGTTCGTTAACCCCTCGCGGGTAGTTTTCCAAAGGCTTGGGTGACAAACCACCCATGCCGTTCGCGCATTCGTTTTTCGGCGATGGCATCGGCGGCCCATTCGGAAATTTTGAAAGCGGGTCGGAGGGCGGCACACAAATCCCAATAGGGCAGATTGGTATAATCGAGGCTTGTTTGGGATTGATATATATTCGTAAACGCCTGCATCGCTTCCATGCCAAATGCCCATAAGATTTCGAGGCGGCTGTTGGCAAGATCGGCTAATGGATCGCCAGTGCGGGCATCTTCCCAATCAATAATTGCCACCAATTGACCCCCGCGCCACAACAGATTACCGGGCCAAAAATCGCCGTGCAGCAGGACAGATGGGTTGTGTTGTGTCAAAGGCCAGACGGATTCTAAAATATCTCGAATCTGGCCCTCACCGATGGAATCATCCACTTTGGCGGGGCGCTGCTTAAATTTATTGTCGGCTTGACGGGGCAGGAAATCGAAATCGGCAGCGGGCAGGCGATGAATTTGGGCGAGATGGGTGGCGTATTGGCGCAGATAGTCCGGCAGATTTTCCGGCACAAAATCGGTTGTCCCCTCGGCAAACTCGATCACAAGGTAGGGGATTGGGAAAATCTCACAGGAGGTGTCCAAAAAATAGGGGGCAGGCACAGCCAATCCTGCTGATTTGAGATGCTGCAACAATTTAAATTCATCGGCGGCGACTTGGGGATTTTGCTGGCGATCCACTTCCCCATGCAACCGGACGATCATTTTTTGGGTTTGACCATCGGGGCGGACAATTTCCAGCGCGGTGATTTGCGCCGAGACCCCACCCGTCAACGGCCATGCACGCACGAGGCGACTGTGGGAGTCCATTTTTTGGATGAGGCATTCAAAGGGTTCTGTTGTCAACATAGGATTTTTTGTAGGGCATGGACAAGGGCATCGGCGTCGGTGGGAGTGTTGTAGCCCTGAAACGAAACGCGGACGTAATGATTACCCCCCCACGTCACAATCGGCACTTCCACGCGAAATTCATCATAGAGGCGAGTTTTCAAAATGGTAGGGTCGCAGGGGGGCAGCGGCACGGTAATCATTTGACCGAACCATTCTGGCGAATCGGGGCAGATAGGGGCGAGGCCAAATAATTCGGCTAGGCGTCCGCGCATCTCACTTGCCATTTGGTGACAGCGCAATCGCACGTTATCCCAATGATGTTCCTGCTGAAAATCAATCGCGGTGGGCACAGATAAAAACGCCGAAGGTTCGCGGGTGCCCTGCCATTGATTACGATTGACGAAGGTCAGCGTCTCGTTCATATCGCCCCAACTGACGATGAGGGGATTAATCTGGTTGTGTAGGTCGGGGCGCACCACCAAAAAGGCCGCTCCCTTTGGCGCACACAGCCATTTGTGGCAATTTCCGGTATAGGCATCCGCGCCGATGGCGTCTAAATCCAGCGGTATTTGACCGGGGGCATGAGCACCATCCACAATCGTCAGGATACCCGCTTCACGGGCACGGCGGCAGATTTCAGCTACCGGGAAAATTAGGGCGGTTGGGGAAGTGATGTGGCTGATAAAAATGACACGGGTGCGCGGGGTGACGGCACTCCAAAAGGATTCGACGAAATCCGCATGGTTGGTGACGGGCAGCGGGATGGGATGGCGCAGATAGACCGCCCCGGTTTGGCGGCACACAAACTGCCATGTCAGGTCACAGGCCCCGTATTCGTGGTCGGTGGTCAAAATTTCATCCCCCGGCTGTAAATTCAGCGAACGGGCGACGGTGTTGACCCCGGCGGTGGCATTGGGGACAAAAATCAGGCTGTCGGCGGGGGCATGGAGATAATCGGCGAGGCGGGCGCGGGCTTGATCCATCAAATCGTCGAAACGCCGTCCCAAAAATTCGACAGGTTGGCGTTCAAGTTCCAATTGCCAACGTTGATAGGTTTCAAAAACGGGTTTTGGACACGCCCCAAATGACCCATGATTGAGAAAGGTCACGGTGGGGTCGAGGAGGAATTGGTTTTTTAGGTTATTCATTATGGGCAACTCTGCGAGTAGGCGTTTCCAGGTTTCGATTTCTAGGATAAGGGCTTCTTGAATAATCGCATCTTTTGCAAGCCCTTGACGTGCCATCAGAACTACCGGATGAAGCGCATTATTAATTTGCCAATTTCGCTCCATCTGGATTTTTAGATACATATCTTGATAGCTTTTATCAATTTCTGCCGCTTCACAGGCAAGGTTAAACCCCAAGAGAAAATTGAGAACAGGCGGCGCGTCCTCTCCAAAGAAAAGTCTAGGACGTTGACGTACTTCCTCTAGACTTTCCAGTAGTTTTTCGATGATTTGTTTGTTGGTCACGGGTTTCGCACCTGCACAATCCGTCCATTCACATTGACGTTGCCGTTGTTATCGCCTTGCAAATTCCAATCGCCGCGTGTACAAAGGCTTAACCAGAAATCGCCACGTACACGCAGACCGGGCAAATTTTGGGCGGCGGCCTGCTTGTAATGGGAATCGCGGCGGAGTTCGGCGACCCGTGTGGTTAACTGCTGCTCGGTGATGCCGTTCTGACCGGGCTTGGAACGGGATGGCACCCCCAACTGCTGTTCGGCAAGGCGCACAAAGGAATGATTGGGGCCAAAGTTGATGCCCATATCAAACAACAGGGCCAATGTGAGGGGCAGTTTCAATTCACGCGGCTGGACATAGCCCACATAGACCACATCCCAATATTTTTCGGTGGCGACGGCGTTTTGGGCTTCGCGCATCTCTTTTTCTTCGGCAGCCTTGATGAGCAGGTTTTTGAATCGCTCATCATTGCGGAGGGCTTGATCTTTGCGGACGACGGCCTGTTCATAGGCTTTCAACGAATCGGCAACCCGGCCATTGGAGAGTGCCCAATAGCGCCGCAGCACGGTTTCGAGGCTGCTAGAGGCTAATGTAAATTGGAAAAGGCCATAACTGACAATCCCAGCATCATAATTGTTGAAGGCGGCATACCCGCTACCCTCGAACGCCCCAGTGATGGCATAGGCGGCTTTTTGGATACGCTGAAGATTGTTAGGAGGCGGGGTGGGTTTATCGGGTTCGCCCGATTCACTGCGCGTCAGGGCGAAGGCACTAAACGCGACAAGGCCATAGCCATAAGCAGCACAATCGCCATAAATCGCTACGCCGTCATCACGTACCCAGCCGGTGCGATTGTCGGGGAAGCGCAGCTTAAACCACTGATGGACTTTGCCATTGGTGGCGGTACCCCCTTCATCCTTTTTGACATCCAAGATCGTGAGGACAGTTTGATTGACGGGGGCAGAAAATAAAACTGCGTAGCCAGTGCCGGGGCCATTACGGACGTTAAAACTGGTGGCAGTTGTATCGGCGGGGCGGATGATTGCAAAACAGGTTTCGTTTGCCATGTTGCCTTATCCATTGCTCAAATGTACAATTATCAGAAATATTTGTTCTATATCGGTTGTTAGTCCTCTCAAATTATAGAGCCATTTTACGGATTGTGGCTTAGGTGGTAGGTTGAAAAGTTGTCATGCGCCAAAATGACCTTTTGTGACCTTTTAAAAATGATTAAAAATGAGAAAAAACTGTTATCAGACTATCCTTTGAAATTTTTTAGAGTATAATGAGTAGAGTTTCCCCTGTCTTTCAATCTTGAACAGGAAAGTGTTCACGCCCTATGGCTACAACCGCGTTACCCTCGTCTACATCCTTTGATTTCAGAACCACTGTGTCGGATAATCGCCTCAAAGCATTGTGGCGTATGATGACCGGCTTCCGTCTCCTCTATGGTGGTGCGACCCTCGCATTGGGGTTTGCCGCTATCTTTAAGACGCTGACTTTTTTACTGCTGGCCTATTTCATTGACGATGTACTCGAAAAGCGCAATTTTGAGTTTATCGGCCTCGTGGCGGTGGGTTTTGTCGCATTGGCGCTGATGGAAGGCGGTTTTACATTCCTCAGTGGGAAATGGGCCGCCCGCACTGCTGAGGGCGTCACACGGCGTCTGCGTAATTTCTTGTTTGACCATGTGCAGCGGTTGTCGTTTAGCTATCACGACAAACATCAGACGGGTGATCTGTTGCAGCGTTCCACCTCGGATGTGGATGCGGTGCGCTTGTTCCTTGCTGACCAAGCGATTGGCGCAGGCCGTATCATGCTGCTGTTTGTGGTCAATTTTACCGCTATCGCCCTACTGAATTGGAAGTTGGCACTCGCTTCTGTCGTTGTCATCCCGCCAATTCTGGTCGTCTCGGTGTTTTTCTTCCGCCGCATTGAAAAAAGCTATGAGAAGTTCCAAGAACAAGAGTCGGTACTCTCAACCATCCTGCAAGAAAACCTCACCGGGGTGCGCGTGGTGAAAGCCTTTGCGCGTCAGCAGTGGGAGATGGATAAGTTTGAGAAGGAAAATTTTGAAAAGTATAAGCGGGGACGCAAGCTAACCATCAACCATGCCTATTTCTGGCCGACCACCGACATCATTTGCAGCTTGCAGATGCTGGGTGGGTTTATTTATGGGGCTACTTTAGCAATTGAGGGGGAAATCTCACTCGGCACATACTTGGCTTATGCAGGCATGGTGGTCTGGCTGATTTGGCCCATCCGCAATCTGGGGCGTTTGATTACCCAGATGTCCATCGGCCTCGTGTCGTATGGACGTGTGATGGAAATGATTAAAGAAGACCGTGAATCGCTTGTGGGGATTAACAAACCCCCGCATGGTGAGGTTAAGGGCGAAATCGTATTTGATGATGTGAGTTTTGAATACGATAAAGATGTGGCCGTCCTGCATAACATTAGTTTTGCGGTCAAGCCCGGTCAATCCGTCGCTTTGATGGGGCCAACGGGGTCGGGCAAGACGACAGTGGTCAATCTGCTGCCGCGTTTCTATGAATACACCAGCGGCAAAATTACGCTGGACGGCATTGAACTCAAAGAGTATTCCAAAGAATTCCTGCGTGACCAGATTGGCATTGTCGAACAGCAACCCTTTTTGTTCTCCCGTACTATCCGCGAAAACATCACCTATGGCGTCTCGCGGGAGGTATCGGATGAAGAGGTCGAAGCTGCTGCCCGTGCCGCCGCCATCCATGAGGTGATTTTGACCTTCCCCAAAGGCTATCAAACGCTGGTGGGAGAGCGCGGGGTTACGCTGTCGGGTGGTCAAAAACAACGGGTCGCCATTGCACGCACGTTGCTGAAAAACCCCCGCCTTTTGCTCTTAGATGATGCTACGTCGTCGGTGGATACGGAAACCGAAGGCGAGATTCGAGAAGCGCTGCAAAACTTGATGGAGGCACGCACCACATTTATCATCGCACATCGCATTCAAAGTGTCATGAACGCTGATCTCATTCTGGTGTTGGACAAAGGGCGTATTGTCCAGCGGGGTATCCACGATGAATTAGTTGAACAAGACGGTATCTATCGTCAGATTTATGACATGCAGGCACGTATTGAAACTGAACTCGAAAAGGAAATAGCGAGTGTCTGATAACTATCGTTTCGAGGAAGAAGAGTTTAATACCCAGTTTAACGGCAAGACGCTGATACGCATTTTGCAGCAGGTCAGGCCGCATTGGAAGTGGGTGACGGGCTTCCTGTTCATGATTATGAGCGTCGCCATGTTCGACTCATATCTGACCTATCTGGGGAAGCGCATTATTGACGAAGGCATTGTCCCCGGCGATAAAGACGCCCTTATACAAATTGGGGCGCTCTACATCGGGATTATGTTGGTGCTTTCGGCAGGGGTGTTCGGGTTCATCTATCTAGCAGGGATTTTGGGCCATTTGGTGCAATATGACCTGCGGAAAAAGATGTTTGAACACCTTCAACAACTATCCTTTTCCTACTTTGACCGCACCCCGGTTGGCTGGATTATGTCGCGTGTCACCTCCGACTCGGAGCGTGTGGCGCAGTTGGTGACATGGGGGTTGTTGGATACCACATGGGGTATCGTGAATACCATTACCGCCTCGGTTTTCATGCTCCTGATTAACTGGAAATTGGCGATTGTGGTGTTGGTAATGATCCCGGTATTGATGCGAACCTCGGTGTGGTTTAAGAAGCGTATCTTGGTCGAGTTCCGGCAAGTACGCAAGTTCAACTCGGAGATCACCGGGTCATATAACGAAAGCATCACGGGGGTGCGGGTGACCAAATCCAACCGCCGTGAAGAAGCCAACCTCAAAGAATTTGAAGTGCTGACGGATGGCATGTATAACGCCAGCTATCGTGCCGCATGGTTTTCAGCTTTGTTCCTGCCCGCTGTGCAGGTGATTAGTGCTATCGCCGTCGGGTGTGTGGTCTATTTTGGTGGCTTGCAGGCCAAGACAGGTGGCATGACCATTGGCGGTATCCAAGCATTTGTGGCCTATATCACCTTCATGATGTGGCCTATTCAGGAAATGGCGCGTGTTTATGCCGAATTGCAGCGGGCCATTGCTTCAGGGGAACGTATCTTTTCATTAATTGACGCTGCACCGGATGTTACGGATAAGGAAGGTGCGATTGACCCCGGTACGCTACGCGGCGACATCGAATTTGACGATGTGACGTTTTACTATGAAGAGGACAAACCCGTGCTGAACAATTTCTCGCTCAAAATTAAGGGCGGGGAGACGATTGCACTGGTTGGCGAGACAGGGGGTGGGAAGTCCACGATTCTGAACTTGTTGTGCCGCTTCTATGAACCGAAGTCGGGGCAAATTCGCATCAATGGGCAGGACTATCGTGATTTTACGCTGCACAGCATCCATTCGCGTTTGGGGATTGTGCTGCAAACGCCCCATCTGTTTTCCGGCAACATCCGCGAAAACATCCGCTATGGACGCTTGGGGGCGACAGATGCCGAAATCGAAGATGCCGCGAAACTCGCTGGGGCGCACGAATTTATCATCGCGCTGGAAAAGGGCTATGAAGAGGAAGTCGGTGAAGGTGGGAATCTGCTTTCAGTAGGGCAGAAACAACTCATCAGTTTGGCAAGGGCGGTCTTGGCGCAACCTGATATTTTCATCATGGACGAGGCGACCAGTTCAGTAGACACGCTGACGGAACATCTCATTCAGAAGGGGATGGAGGAGTTGATGTCGGATCGGACGAGTTTTGTCATCGCGCATCGTCTTTCGACCATCAAGCAGGCAGATCGGATTTTGGTGATCGAAGGGGGTAAGATTATCGAGATGGGGTCGCACGCCGAACTCATCCATCAGCGCGGGCATTACTACAATCTGTATACTCGCCAGTTCCGCAAAGATTTGGAAGTCAAATACGACATCTTCAAGACTAGCGAGCAAAAAGTCGTGGGTATTGAAGAAGGGGCCGAAGAATCGCTGCCGGATGCGGTGGGGTTGTAAGAGCATATTTATGGGCCAGAGGATCAAACCCTCCGGCAAAGAAAAGCCTCATCAAATGAGGCTCGAAACAGCGGGTAGATGGCCTTGTGTGGGCTATCTACCCGTTTTCTTTTTCTTAAAAACTACAGCACCCGTGTGACCTTCAAAAAGCCATCGTGGGATTCGTTGGCCTGTTCGATGGATTCCTGCGACCCCAAGACAACCACCTCACCCGCCTCGGCTACTTTATCGAGTACGTTGGCGAAGGCTTTGAAATCGGCGACGGTAGTGGACAGGACTTGTTCACGGCGGATTTGGCGTTTTTCGTCGCTATCGCCCGACAGATAGCGCAGCATGGAGTTGTAGCCTTTAGCGTCGGGTAGTTGATAAGTGTCCATCGCGCCGATGATGCCGATGATGGCTTTGGTTACTTCTTCCTGCGGCAAATCGAGTTGGCGCAGGAAATTGCCAGTGGCATCGTAATTTTCCAATGAGCCAATCAGGTTGGGGTCGCGGTAGGAGATATAGGTGAACACCCCGGAACGGAAATCGAATACGCTGAATCCGCCATAGGCCCCACCCTGTACGCGGATTTTATCCCACAGCCATGTCGTGCCGAGGAAACGATTAATCACATCTACCGAGCTATGCAGTTTGTAGCCAAGATCATAGAGATTTGCGCCTTTACCGACGTAATTGACCTGCGCTGGAATAGTCAGCCCCTCGTGATAACCGCCTTTAGGCCGTAACCATTGTTGGGCTTTTAACTGCACCGCTGGCAACCCGGATAGGAAATGATTGAGACTGGGTCGGATTTTGCTCCAATTCGCGCTGTCCAACGTCACATTGCAGATGACCGCATTGCGATTGACCAGCAGGCGGCGGATGTCTTCCAACGTTTTCAGGACGGCAGACCAATCTTTTTCAATCTTTTCGGCAAGGTCACGCAGGAAGAACAGATAGTTGACACCGCTCATTTGTTCATTGGCCCACGCCGCCTCATTAAAATGGGCACGCAGACGGGTGTTGACGACGATATGCCCCGCCGGGACAACCTGTGCTTCCTGACCCGCTTTTTCTTCCAAGACCATCTGGAGGAAGCGTTCGGGGTTGTCGAGATTGACTGTCAGCAGGACATCGCTCAGAATCGCCAAAAGGTCATCGGTTTGGGCGACGGTAGATTTGCCACGCAAAAACAGCCATGCCGTTGAACGATTGGTTTCCTGTACGACGGAGGTATAGGTCGCGGTGTCAATCCCACCTGTTTTGCGACCGATACGCTGCGAGAGTTTGACAAAATCTTCGGTGGCCGTTCCCATCTCAAACAGGGCGCGTCCAAAGAGGCTCACATAGGGCAAATACTCTTGTGGCAGAGCGTATAGATTAAACCCGACATCCAGATAAGTGATGCCATTGGTGAAAATGTCGTGATAGAAAATTTTGCTGCCCTGTTCCTCCAAGATTTCCAGCGGCACGATCTTGTTCTGCCGGTCAATGTCGCTCAATTGGAGGACGGGAATCTTGGCAAGGGCTTCGGGTGTATCCGGTGTTTCTTGGGCCAGTTTCAATTGACGGGTGTTTTCGATAATGGCTTTGAGATCGGCCTCATTCAGCCCGGCTTTGATTTTTGCCAAGCGGGCGACTTCATCCTCTTCCAAGCGCTGACGGTATTCGGCGTCGTGTTCCAAGATGATGGTGGCGCGATGGCTGTTGTTGAGCAGATATTGTTGAATCAGCCCTTCAAAATAGCGCGGGTTGCTGGCGAAGTGATTTTTGATGGCGTTTAATGGGCCTTCATAGGCTAATGGGCCAAGCGGGTCGCCATGATAGACCCATGAGGTTAACGAGGCGATCAACAGTGCAAGGCCACGTGGAAAACTGCCTGTATTCAGTTCACGTAGTTGGAATTCAATCGTGTTCAAGGATGCTTCGACGGTTGCGGGGTCAATGCCGTCCTTAACGAGTGCTTCCAATGTTTCAGAAATGAGAGCCTCGACCTTACTCACATTTTCCGGCAGGACACCCTTCAAGCCCGTTGAGAAATACATCTGGCGCAGTTCATTGACCAATCCGCTGCCTGCCAAATCTTCACCGAGGCCCGATTCAATCAGGATTTTACGGAGGGGGGCGGCGGGTGTGCCAATCAAAATATGGGCCAAGACCTGCATCGCCATGTTGATTTCCGAATTGGCGGATTCGGGCAGTAACCAGTTGACCGTGACCATGCTGTTGGCTTCTTCCCCCGCGTCATAGGGATAGGTCAGGCGCTTGGGAGCATTAAATGGCTTTTGCAGTGGAATAGTCGAGTCAATTTCTAGGCGCTGGAAATCTTTCAGGTAGTCATTGGTAAAACGCAACCGTTCGGCGGGGTCGTCATCGCCATAGAAGAAAATCATCGCGTTGGATGGGTGATAGTGCGTGTCATAGAACTTTTTGAACTGCGCAAAGGTCAGAGTAGGCATGACCGCTGGGTCGCCACCGGAATCGAGGCGATAGAGGTTATCGGGGAACATGGAGGCCTGAATGCGCTGGCGTAGCAAATCATCGGCGTCGGAATAGGCCCCCTTCATTTCATTAAACACTACGCCTTTATAGGTGAGCGGGTCGTCGGGGTTCTCCAATTCAAAATGCCAACCCTCTTGCTGCAAGGTTTGGGGGCCAAAACGTGGATAAAACACCGTGTCCATATAGACATCCACGAGATTGTAAAAATCGCGGAGGTTCTGGCTGGCACAAGGATAAACCGTTTTGTCGGGATAGGTCATGGCGTTGACAAAGGTTTGTAGAGACCCTTTAAGTAACTCCACAAATGGGCTTTTGACCGGATATTTGCGTGATCCATCCAAGACGGAGTGTTCCAAGATATGAGCAATGCCGGTTGAGTCTTCCGGCAGGGTGCGGAAGGTGATACCAAAACATTTATTCTCGTCGTCGTTTTCCATCGAAAGCAGTTCCGCGCCGGTCTGCACATGCCGATAGAGCCGTGCTTGGCTGTTCAGTTCGGGGATAAACGTATCTTTGACGAGTTCAAAACCGTGTTGTGTAGCCATAGGGGTATTTCATCTCCTGTGTGGACTGTACTCCATCAATAGTACCCTATCCATTGAAATTTTGTTCAATGACCTTATAAATAGGGTTAACCCAAAAATTCCCGCATATGACCTGCGACGGTTTCCGGCTGTTCTTGTGGCAGCAGATGGCCTGCATCTGGCACAATTTTGACCGATACTTTTGGTAGGGCGTGTTTGGCTTTTTCGATCAGTTTGGCGGCTGGCAAGAACACATCTTTTTCGCCAGAAATAATCAAGACCTCCTGCGATATTTTCTGCAATTCGGTTTGAGGTAGCGCAGGCGGGGCCAGTGAAGATTTAACGTATTTGCCAACGAGCCGCATCCATTCAATCATTGCGGCGTCAATCGGGTGGATGGACATTAATTCGAGTAATTGTTGACTGGTATGGGTATTGGGTCGCATTACAAAAGAAGCGGATTTCAGCATCAGGCTCGGCGTGATACTCAGACCGATAATGCCTGCTGGATTTAACAAGATCAGTTTGCTGACACGCTTTGGTTGATAGAGGGCCGTTTGCAGCACGATCAAGCCGCCTAATGAATGACCTACCAGATGCGCCTTGTCTATTTTGAGGGCATCCATCGCCGCGACAACCCATTTTGCCGCACCTGTATCCTTAAATTTAGGCCGGATGGGGTGGCTTTTGCCGGGTTGCCCAATTAAATCGAGCGCGATTAGGCGAAAATCTTGAGCGAGTAACACGAAGTATGCTTGATAGGAAAGGGCTGAAAAGTTCGTTCCCGGTAGCATAAGCAGCACTGGTTTATCGGGGTTGCCCCCTTCAATCCAATGAACATCACCTTCAGAGGTGCTAACTTTTTTAGCTGTCAATTTGAATTGTTGCAATTGAGCATCAATCCAAGCCATGATTTGCTGTTGCCCGTCCGCATTTTTGTAGATGGTCGCCATAGGGTGGGGTATTTTCCTTTGGATATTGTGACTTGTGTTAATTCTACCCAACAAAAACACGGCCTGCCTATTCTATTCGATAGACAAAGCCGTGTTCCTCCCTATCTGTTTATCCCATTAGGCCATCGAATCCTTGAGAAATTTTTTGACCACATGGACGGGAACGGCCACCCCAACATCCGGCCCACTAATCATGGTGTTGATGCCAATGAGACGACCAGCGGTGTCAATTAATGGGCCGCCGGAATGACCGGGACGCATGTGCAGGCTGACCACGACCCATTCCCGACTGCTAAACGGAATATCGGGCATCTCCGCACCCATGCCGATGACGATGCCCCCCGATACTGCATTTCGCACGCCCCAAGGATGCCCCAACGCCATGACCCATTGACCGGGCTTGAGGTGTTTGGAATCACCGGGTTCGATGGTCGGTAGGCCGCTGGCTTCAATGCTGAGGGCGGCAAGATCAAGTTCGGCATTGTAATACAGCACCCGCGCCGGAAACTTGCGCCCATCGTTTAACGTGACATTAGGCTGTTCATCATGTACGACATGGGCATTGGTCAAAATCAGTCCTTCCGAATGCCAGATCGTGCCCGCGCCGATGCTGCGTTCGCCGTTGGTGATTTGCACAAGGGCGTGATAGGCCCGATCAATCGCGTCGGAAATATCGTCATTGAGTTGACGGAGGCGATCCGACCCGCCGATTTCCACTTCCCCGACTGCTTCAAACTCCGCTGCTGCGATACCCATAGTCCCTATTCCCCTTTTTCGCAACGTGGGCTGACCCACTCGATTGCAAAACTGCCTATTTCAAGCAGGGTCAGTCTGAGCCTGACCCCCTACAAAAACCCATTGCCTCAATCATTTCAAAATAACTTTACTGGCGTTCGCCGACGGTGATATTCACTTCATGGATTTGGCCGCCGCGTACCAGCTTAACCTTGGCATCCTTACCGACCTTATCCCCGGTCAAGCCTGCCAATAACTCATCGGGCACACGCACGGGATGACCATCGAGGGCCACAATCACGTCGCCTAACATCAGGCCACCTTTTTCGGCGGGGCTGTTGGGTTCGACAGCGACCAAAAGCAGGCCCGTCTCTTGCCCAAGCTGCTGCTCCAACGCGGCGGGCAGACGGACGGGCTGTGAACCAACCCCTAGATACCCACGACGCAGTTTGCCGTGTTTCAAAAGGGTGTCCACAATCGGAGCGATGGTTGTGGTCGGGATGGTGACACTGACGCCACGCAGCAAGGTCGAGCTATTGATGCCATAAATCTCACCCCCCACGCCAACCAATGGCCCACCAGAAAAACCGGGGTACATGGTCACATCGGTTTGCAAGTAATAATCTATCTTGCCACCCGCCGGGGTATGCCATTCTTCAGCAATCGAACTGACCACACCAAGCGTCGCCAGCACATTTTGGCCCGGACGACCCAATGCCAGCACGAGATGACCGACTTTGAGGCCATCGCCCCCCGCCCAATGTGGCACACTCAGATTTTTGGCTGCGGTGCGCAGAACGGCGACATCGGTAGTGGGGTCACGCCCGACTAGGGTGGCTGCTACGGTTTCGCCATTGGGTAGGCCGATATGTAGTTCCTCGTCGCGGGTGACGACGTGGCTGGCAGTGACAATCACACCATCGCTGTTCCAGACCACCCCGGTTGCCGACATACGCTTGCGGCCTTCGACACGCACCAGTGAAGCGCCGACATTTTCAACCGCCGCCGCCATCGCATTCGAAAGTTCATTTAATACGGTCATGTGGGTTCCTCCCCCAATTGAATTGCATCACTCAAGATGATTTAGTTATAGCCGAGTGAGGCGGGATGATACATCCACCCTGTGGTGAGTGGCACCTAGAAAAATGGGTAGGTGGTTATAAGAGAATTAGGCCAAAACGGGAGGCACGCACCACTGCTTCGGTACGGCTTTGGGCATTCAGTTTGGTCATGATGGCGTTGACATGGAATTTTACGGTGTGGTCGCTGATGGCAAGACGTTGGGCGATGGCTTTGTTGGTGAGTCCCTGCGCTAGTAGTTGCAGCACTTCCAATTCACGCGGGGTCAAGGCTTCGGGGGGTAATTCGGGCGTGGAGGCATCCGATTCTAAGATTAGGGCGGTTAGTGCGGGGTCAAGTACGGTCAGTCCATTGGCAACTGCTTGAATTGCCGCGACCATTGGCTCGGTTTGCACATTTTGGAACAGCAGGCCATTCGCACCTGCCCGCCACGCATTCGCCGCAAAATCTTCATCCGGCAAAAGGGCCACCACGCGATAGTGGCTTTCGCGGACTTCACGCAATCGTTCCAATGTGGCGCTAGGCTCCCAGCCTAAGTCCCATACCGTGACGGCAGGGCGGTAAATATCAAGCATGTGCAGCAAATCCCCATCGGCGGCGACCTGCCCAACCACATTGAAGCCCGGTTGGTCATTGAGCAGTGCGACCAATCCCGTCCGTGCCAATGGATTGTCGGCGACAATTAAAAGGCGTAAATCATCGTTCGCAATCGGTGAATTTGACATAACAGCCTAAAGAAGTCCGTGTAATGATTCCCAGATAAGTGATGCCCCAAAACCCACCAGCACCACCAAGCCTACCCATAACCCGATATTGATGGCCTGCGCTCCCAAGCGGCGGGCTTGATGGAACAGAATGACCAAACCAGCCATCGTCAGCAAAAACATCACGTAAAATCCCACTACAAATGAAACGGCATGGGTCGGGGTATCACGCCATGCGTCAATTACCAGCGGCCCCAAGACGGTGCCCCAGAACAGCCATGCCCCCGGCCCCAGCGCATTGATGATGACGGCTTTACGTAAATTGACGGGGATAGGTTGCCGGATAGTCGCATCGGTCTCAACCGCCTCCGCTGAGGGTAAATGCACCCCGCTGCGAAGCTGCTGCCACAAACCCCACGCAATATACAGGACAAATAATCCACCCAATAGGCCAATGCCATCTAATAAATCGCCGCTGGCTTGCCCCAAAATCAGCAGAACGATGGTGACAACAGGAGCATCACTAATCAGCGGGGCCAAGATCAGCCATAGGGCATACCGCGCCCCGTGTCGGAGGGTGTGCATAAGCATAAAAATCTGCAACGGGCCGGGGGTCATGCCTGCCGCAAATCCAATGCTGATGCCACGCGCAATCAGAGCTATCATCAATTCATCGCCTCTTGTAAAAAGATGAACCCCTCTAGCTTACCTGAAGGTCGTAGGGAATACACCTATGCGTTTGGGGAGGATTTCGGCTACACTACTGCCCCATGTCGAACCAAAAATCCCATCTCATCAGCCTGATTATTTTTGTCTATCTCTGTGTTGTCGGCTTGGTCATCCTCAAAGACTATCACCGAGAAGCCGATTTTTTGGCGTATCAATTGGCCCGAAATTTCCATGATGGACGAGGCATGGTCTATACTCCCGGCGAAAAGACGCTGCTGACGGCCAGCCCCTTACCTGTCGTCATCAATGCTGCACTGCTATTTGAAAACACGGTGTTGGTGGTGTCGGCGGTTGCCTATGCCGTCGCGGGGGGGAGTCTGTTCCGATTCATGCGCCGCTGGGGTTACAGCGATCTTGAAAGTGTGCTGTGCCTTATGCTATGGCTGGCCTCATGGGTCGTTTGGGCGGGGATACGCTCATTGGCGGGTCTAGCCGCGATGTTTATCCTCGGCGGGTTGGAATTGGCGACCCATGCCAAATGGCGTTGGGCCGGATGGGTGGCGGGGTTGTCGGTCTTAGCCCAACCGACGGGTTTGATCGGGGCGGCGTTGATTGGTGTGTATGCCCTGACCTATGAACAAGGGCGGCGCTTCTGGCAAGTGGTGTGGCTGCCGGGGGCAATTTGGACAGGTATCGCCATCGTGGTTTATGGCTTTGATGGGCTGGCAGGACTGGCGCTGGATTTATACCTCCATACAAATTTGGCGTGGCAAGTGATCTTGTGGTTGGGGCTATTGATTGCAGGCGGGCTTACCATTTCACGCTTGGCTTGGTCGGATGAATCGCGCCCGATGCTGATTTTGATTGTATGGGGGTTAGGCGAAATCGTAGCTTATTTCATTTTCTCAAACCGTGCCCTCGAAAGCACCTCATTGGGATTAGTGGTGGCCTTAATTTTGGTCAATCTCAGCCGAGGGTCTGCTCTGAAAAGTTTCCAAGTCCCCATACTGGTGGGGTTGGTTGTGGTAATGGGCTTAATTTTGGCGATTGCACCCCCTGAAACCGAAAATTCGCTGCAAGATGACCAACGCCTTGCGGAATATCTGAGCGAGGCCAAGAGCTATGCCCATGATCGCAGTGATGCGCTGACAGTAAAATTGGATGAGGATGAGATTTACCGCTTAGATGGTCGGCGCTCCCCGTTTATTGATGCGCTGTTGCGGCGGGAGGATCGGGAATCGCTGTTGGTGGCCCTTGCGCCGGAGGTGCTCTATTTCAATCGTGAGGATGGCCCGCTGGCGGATATGGATATGCAGAGTCAAGGGGTGGCAGGGTTGAATTACACTCAACAGTCCATCAATGAAAATGCACCTGTGCGAAATGGCGATGAATTATGGGTGCGCGAATCGGTGATTGGCGAATGGGGGGAGACACAAACCCTCGATATTGATTACAGCCCGGATGTGAGGCTAATAGGCTATGCGGTGGATAATACTCGCCTGCGCCCCGGTGAAACACTCCGATTACGTTTAGATTGGCAATTAGACCGCCCTCCTACGACCCAAATGGGGGTGTATGTCAGTTTATTGGATATCACAGGCAATCCGATTGTATCTATCTTTCCGCGCTTTGAACCTGTGGCGTGGAAACCGCTGGAAATTAGCACCTATCATGCGCTGTTGATTCCAGAGGATGCACAACCCGGCTTGCTAAATATCTCGGTGACGTTGGATTACAAGGCCGCTACGTTGAATCAGGCGACGATTGGCAGTGTGTTTTTGCAGGGCGCGGCGGTTTCACCACCGACAACCCAAATCGGCACACTCGGCCCGGCGATTTTGTATGCCGCCGATTTCTCAACAATCGAGGGGCAAATTACGGTTAATCTGATGTGGGGAGCGCAGGAATCCTTCAATCGGGACTATGATATTTTCTTGCATTTTGTGCCAATGGGAGAAGCTGCACCGCTGCGACAGGCCGATGGAACACCGGTGGGTGGCCGCTACCCGACCCGATTCTGGCAGGTAGGCGATGTGATTGCCGAAACTCGTGTGCTGGCGATGGCAGATGTGCCAGAGGGGGAGTATCAAATTCGGGTTGGGTTCTATGACTCCAAGACATTTGAACGGCTGCAAGGGGCATCGGGGGATCATATCGTGCTGGCGGATGTGACGATTGGGGCGGATGGGCAGATCACGGTTGCTCCGCCAGCGCCATAATATACGGCACCATTTTGTGGGCAAGTTCGCACGTCGCGGCGGGGGTGAGGTGGAGGCCTGTGTTGGTGAATTGGTCGTTCGGTGCAGCGTCCCATAGGTCGGTGTAGTGCCAGTTTTCGCGTTGGGCAATGCTGGTGAGTAGTTCTCGATAGCTGTCATAGGCCCATTTGGGATAGTAATCGTTGTAACGATTTTCGTTGTTAAAGCCACTGGTACGGAAAATGGGTTCATTGATGACTAACACGGGCAAATTATCCTTTTGCGCGATGTCCATACCCGCCAGCATCACGTCAAAGGACAACAAATCTTCTGTCCAGCCGCCCTCAACGCGGGGCTTGCCTAAAAGGTCGTCGCCGGGGAGCAGATTTTCGACACGCTGTTCATGAAATTTGGGGTTGCGGTGGTCATAACCCGTCGCCAGCCACGCCACACCATAAACTTGATGACGGAGCAGGTCGGCTAATTCGCGGCGCTGTCCGATGATGCTGCGTTCCCACAAATTAGGGTCATCGGGGAGGCGGTTTTCATCCAGCGCAAGGTCGTAGCGTTCAATTAGATCACGGGCAAGATCGGCATTATTCTGCACAACTTGATGTTTGAGTTGGTCTTGGATATAAAACCCGGCCAACGTCAAAAACCAGACGACCAAATCCGGCTCATATTGTAGGGATTCCTCCAATAACATAGAATCCTTGAGGACGTTAGTCACGGGGTAGCCTAAATTATAGACGACCACACGCCGACCATCCGGCATCCGATAATTGCCACGATTGATGCACGCGCTAAGGGTTTCATCCTCTTCCAGCAGCCAACCCCACACCGAAGAATCCCCCAAGAAAAAGACACGATATTCATCGTCTGCCTTTGGCGTTTGGCTGAGTTTTATCGAGGCGAACATGCCCTCTAGTCGCTGGACAGAGATGTTGTAATCGCTGGCGGGATTTTCGGAATAGGGCAGACGATCACGCCCCGGTAGGGCTGAATTATAAAGGGTGATACGGCTCAGGATTGGCAGGGGATTGGTAAGGGCATAACACGCATTGAGGGCGATAAACAGCAGCACGCCTTTCATCACGACATTGCGAACAAAGCGGCGGCTATAGGGGGTTTTAGGTTTGGTCAGCCAATCCCAGCCAGCCATTTAACGACCTCCTACCAAACGGGCCAGCATCGCCAGACTGTCGGCGGGGGTGGGCAGGGCAAAAAAGACCCATCCCAGCGCGACATAATGAAAGGTGGTCAGCCAGCTAATGCCAAAAATAAAACGCCGTCGCCAGCGATGTTGGCTAATGTTTTGATACCAGACGCGGGTGTTATCCAAAATGAGTTTGTGAATAAACAAGCCGATGCCGTGCCACAATCCCCATAGGACAAAATTGAGTGTTATCCCATGCCAGAGGCCAATCAAGACCATCGTGCTGATTTGGGCGACCATGACCATCAACCACTGTGGCATTTTGACCCCGCTGCGGAGCATCACGCGGCTGATGGGGGTGAAATAATACAAGCGGAACCATGTACTCAGGGTAATGTGCCAACGCTGCCAAAACTGCTGCAAATTGGGCTGGGTGTAGGGACGGTCAAAATTTTCGGGCAAGGTGATGCCATATAGACGCCCGATACCGATAGCGACATCCGAATAGCCGCTGAAATCGAAGAAGATGCGGAAGGCGTAGATATACAGCAACAGCCATGCGCCAAGTGTATCCCCGGTGCGGTTGACAAGGGTTGGATTTAGCGCGACGAGGGCTAGACTGTCGGCAATTACGAATTTTTTGAATGCCCCAACCATGATTCGCATCGTGCCTTCCATCAATCGGGCCGAATCGAGCGGTTTGGTCTGATTCAGTTCGGGGATAAATCGCTGTACACGGTCAATCGGGCCAGCGGTCATGGCGGGGAAGAAAATCACATAGATCAGGAAATCACGCAGGGCCATGCCATCTTTGGGGAGGCGTCCGGCGCGGAAATCGAACAACACCCCGATTAAGCGGAAGGCGATATAGGAAAAACCGAGCCACGCCAGTGGGGTAATGCCTGTTGGATGGAGGGCCTCGTCGTGGTCAAGGGCAAGGCTGAAAAAACGGGCGCTGGCGGGGATTTTGAGAATGACCAAAATCACGATCAGGCCAACGACGAATAAGAGACTCAGGCGCTTATAGATTTCGGTGTTGGTGGATAGCAGGAGTTGGGGCAGATTCAACGCACCGACTGTCGCCACTGCTATACCAAAAATGGGCATCAGAAAGTTGGAGGGTCGGTCAAAAAGGGCCAATATTAAGCCTGCAAAGAGTATCCCGATGCCGATAATCAAGAAAGTTTGGGTATCGGCGCGGCGGGTGGGCATGGTTTCGGAGGGCGGCTGGACAATCCACCATACGGCAATGCTGAGGGCGAGTGTGCCGATCAAGATCATAAAATCGAGATGATTGAGGGCATCATCGGCCAACAGCCACGCCAATGCTAAAATGCTGGCGAAAAGCAGACTTTGGGGTCGCCAGTGCGTCGGAATTAGCCACATGAAGGGCAGGGACACCAGCGCAAAAACGAGAATGTGGGTAAGGGTCATAGCGTCGCTTTAGAAACCCTGATAAATCCACTGAGGCGCGGTATCCGCCGTGACAATAATCAGCAAAATGATGATGAGGCAGAGCATCACCGCGAAGATATTTTCCCGCGAGAAGATGAGGCGTATTAATTTTTGGAGCAGGTTACGGTTAAACACAGTATTTTTCCTAGCCATCGAAAGCAATGGACGGGCACATTGTACAGATAGGGTGGCAACTTGCCAACGGGCGATTGTCGCACGGGGAGCGCACGCACGACGGCGGGTCGTTTTCTGACATGGAAATCCTGTTATAATGGCAGGGTCATTTTCCCAAAATTGGAGCAGACATGGACATTCGACAAGAACTCAAGACGTTTATCACCAAAGAAATTATGCGGAATCCCAAGTATCCGCTGAAAGATGGCGAACCGCTGATTTCCGGCGGCCTGATTGATTCGTTCTCACTGGTCGAGGTGCAGTTATATATCGAAAAGCAGTTTGGCGTGTGGATTGACGACATGGAAATGACCGTCGCCACCTGCAACACGGTGGATGACATTGCCAAATTGATTGAAGCTCGCCAATAACCTGCCAACAAAACACACCTCTGGAGTATCATGACCGCACCAAGCACCACCCAAGTCCCTATTCGCCTTGACCATCCATTACCCGAAACGCTGAATGCCCAAATCCGGTATCTGCTGGAAACACAGCCGGACGCCACCGCGCTCTATTTTATAACCCCCGATGGAGAGCAGAAAATTTCGACCCGTGCATTTTTTGAACATGCGGCGGAAGTTGCCCATGCCTTGAAACAAAATGGTATTCAGGCCGGCGATCTGGTGGTGCTGGTGTTGGAACACAGCCTAGATGTGCTGTATAGCTTTTGGGGGGCGATATTGCTGGGGGCGGTGCCGAGCATCTTCCCATTTTTGACGGAAAAACTCGACCCAGATCGTTATTTTGAGAGCCTCCATGCGCTGGTGGAGCGTTCGGGGGTGCGGCTGATTATCACCTATCCAGCGCTGTATGACCGCTTAAATACGGTGCTGGCGGATGTCGAAGGGATGCTGCCGATATTGGTCACCGATGCGCTGACCCCCGGCGGTCATCCCGATGAGTTTTTGGCCTATGCCCCCCCCGCTCAATCTACCGCGTTTTTGCAGCACTCATCGGGCAGCACGGGGTTGCAAAAAGGGGTCATGCTGTCACATCGGGCGGTGTTGAATCAATTGGCGGCATACAGCGCCGCGATTCGGTTGCAGGCGGATGATGTGATTTGCAGTTGGCTGCCCCTCTATCACGATATGGGGTTAATCGCGGGGTTCATCATGCCGCTGATGCAGGGGATTCCGCTGGTGCTGATGTCGCCATTCCATTGGGTACGTGCGCCGCATATTCTGCTGCACGCCATCCAAAAATATCGGGGGACGCTATGCTGGCTGCCGAATTTTGCCTATAACCTGCTGGCGACCCGTATCCGTGATGTGCATCTGGAAAATCTTGATCTGAGCAGTATGCGGGCCTTTATCAATTGTTCCGAACCTGTGCGGGCCGATAGCCATCAAATCTTCCAAGAAAAATATGCCCCCTACGGATTAGCTCCCGATGCGCTGACGGTCTCATATGCGATGGCGGAAAATACGTTTGCTGTGACCCAAAGCGGCATGGATGGCCCACAAAAATATGACCGGATTCAACGCCTGCCGTTTCAGGAGCAGAATCGGGCTGTGCCTGCCGATGGGAGCGACACTGACGGGGTATTGGTGGTGGTGTCGTGTGGCAAGCCGATCCCCAATTGCGAGGTACGGGTGGTAGATGGCGACAGGGATAAAAAACCGTTGCCAGAACGCCAGATTGGGGAAATCGCGCTGCGGAGTGATTCGATGCTGACGGGGTATTACCATCAACCGGAAATTTCGGCGCAGGCCTTGTATGAAGGCTGGTATCTGACAGGCGACCTCGGCTATATGACGGAAGGCGAATTATATGTCACGGGGCGCAAGAAAGATTTGATTATCGTCGGCGGCAAGAACATCTATCCCCAAGATATTGAGGCCATTGTCAGCCAGATTGACGGGGTCAAGGATGGGCGCACGGTGGCGTTTGGGGTGTTTAATGAAAAACTCGGCACAGAAGACATCGCGGTGATTGCCGAGATTACGCAGGACGATGAGGAAACACAGGGACGGATTCAGCGCGAGGCCCGGCAGCGGATTGTGCAGGCGACGGATGTGAATGCGCGGTTTGTGCATCTGGTCGGCCCGAAATGGTTGATTAAGACCAGCAGCGGCAAGATTGCGCGGAATGCTAATCGGGAGAAGTTTTTGCAGGAAATGGCCGCAGAGGGGTTATTGTAACCTTGAAATAGGACGCGGGGATAAATCCGCCGCGCTGAATTTAGTCAAAAGCATAGGAGTACCTTGCGTGGAACTTATGTTCTATAAGTATGGGTTATATGCGCCGAATTTGAATTCGTAACCACGGTTACGCATGAGTTTGTATTGCAACTAGATACTTAATAAATGAATTGGTTTGGGTGTGGGGAATTGGGGTAGAGGCGGACAAAATCCTAACCGTTTGTCAATGGAGTTGAAACCCCCTATTTCCGCTAGGGCTGCAAAAGCATTTTTGGTGAGGAGTAGCCACATGGAAAACCAATACGCCATGCGATTGATAAGTGATACCAGATTCGGGTGATTGATGGATGAAAAACAGGGTCAGTCTGAGCCTGACCCCTACCACCCCATTTCGTAGGGGTAGGGCTAAGACCTACCCTTTA
>JAJTXY010000021.1 GCA_021463865.1 Anaerolineae bacterium | reverse complement strand
GACACTGGTTGGCCCGCGTCCGTGCATTCCATACGAAGTGGAAGAATATGAGGCATGGCACAAGCAACGGCTACAGGCGACAGGTGGGATCACCGGTCTGTGGCAGGTGAGTGCGCGGAGTGCGGCAGATTTTGATGGGATGTGCAAGCTGGACATCGAATACATCCAAAGCCAGTCGTTGATGACCGACCTCAAGCTGATTCTGAAGACCCCACTGGTGATGATCTTCGGACGCGGTGGGTTCTGATTTTCAACCCTTCTCTAGTTCATTTCGCAACTAAAACATTGACCCTCACATCATCGTGAAAATCGGCGCAAGACCGAAAAATACATGAAAAATGGGGGTCATGTTTCTGTTCTATCTTGTCTATAGCTTATAATTGGAGTGGGACACTCCATAGTTATTATCATCAATTGTAAAAGTGAGGGAACGAATGACTCAAATAAACGTTGGGATTATCGGCTTTGGTTATTGGGGGCCAAACCTGACCCGTAACCTGAATGAACTTCCCACAGCCAATGTTGTTGCGGTTGCCGATCTCCGCGAAGAACGTCTAAATCAAATCAAATCAGCTTATCCGGGCATCACCATCACCAAAAATTACAAAGAACTTTTTAACATGGGCCTTGATGCGGTGGTGATTGCGACCCCTCCTGCCAGTCACTATGCACTGGCAAAGGAATGTTTGGAAAACGGCCTGCATGTTCTGGTCGAAAAACCTCTCACCCTCAGCAGTCGTGATGGTGAAGACCTGATTGAGATCGCCAACCAGAAAAATCGCATACTGATGGTTGGACACACTTTTGAATATAATCCTGCTGTTCGCGCCCTACGAGACATTATCACCAGCCCCGATTTTGGAGACATCTATTATGTCAACATGGTACGTGTCAATCTGGGGCTGTATCAGCGCAATATGAATGTCATGTGGGACTTAGCCCCGCACGATATTTCCATCCTGCTCTACCTCTTGGGCACTGACCCTTCCAGCGTCGCCGCGCAAGGTGCAACCTGTGTCCACCTTGACAATCATGATGTGGCCTATCTTCACCTCAAATTCCCGAACAACATCACCGCCCAAATTCATGTTAGCTGGCTTGACCCCAACAAGGTACGCCGTATCACAGTGGTCGGCAGCAAGAAGATGGTGGTCTATGACGATATCGAGCCGCTGGAAAAACTGAAGATTTATGACAAAGGGGTGGAAGCCCCCGCCTATGCCACTAGCTTTAGTGACTTCCAATTCAGCTATCGTTACGGCGATGTGGTCATCCCATATGTGAAGTTTGAAGAACCCCTGCGTGTGGAATGCCGCCATTTTGTGGATTGCATCGTCAACAGCAAGACCCCGCAAAGCGACGGTGAAGTGGGGACAAGAGTCGTGCGGATTCTGGAAGCGCTAGATCATTCGCTGCACAATGAGGGCGTTAGTGTAAAAATCCAAAACGGCACATTTGTACCAGCCATGTGAATTCATTGAACAGGCTACTATTCAAGTTAATTCAGTGGCCCGTTTCAATATGAACAACCATCTGTTTTAAGAAATCAAGGAGCTAACAGTGAAAGTCCCTTTTGTAGACCTGCAAACCATGCACCGCCCCATTCGTGATGAACTAGCTGAAGCTATGCTGGCGGTACTGGATCGCGGCGATTTTATTCTGGGCAAAGATGTTGCTGGACTCGAAGAAGAATATGCGGCCTATATTGGCACCAAATATGCGGTGGGTGTGGACAATGGCCTAACCGCACTCGAATTATGCCTGCGTGCCTATGACATTGGTGAGGGTGATGAAGTGATTATTCCCGCCAATACCTTTGTGGCGACGGCAGCGGCTGTGACCTTTGCCGGGGCTAAGGTCGTGCCAGTAGACATCAACCCCGACACCTACACGATTGATCCCAACCTGATTGAAGACGCCATTACCCCTCGTACCCGCGCCATCATTCCGGTACACCTCTATGGTCTGCCCTCCGACATGGACCCGATTATGGAAATCGCCAATCGTCGGAATCTGATTGTGTTGGAAGACGTAGCCCAAGCACACGGCGCGACCTATAAAGGTAAGCGTATGGGGTCATTTGGGCACGTAGCGGCCTTCAGCTTCTACCCCACCAAGAATCTCGGTGCGTTAGGGGATGCTGGTATTATGGTCACGAATGATGAAAAGGTGGTGGACAAAATCAAGATGCTGCGCAACTGCGGCTCGAAGGTCAAATATGTCCATGAACTGGAACCGTTCAATCACCGTCTGGACTCGATTCAGGCTGCTGCCCTGCGGGTGAAACTGCGCCATCTGGATTCATGGAGCGAAGGCCGCCGCCGTGCCGCCAAACTTTACAATGAATTGTTCGCGGGTAGTGAGGTCGTGACACCCATCACGCCTGAAGGGTACACCCATGTATTCCATCTGTATGTGATCCGTACCCCCCGCCGCGAAGAATTGCAAAAATTCCTTTCGGAACGTGGTATCGGCACGGCCATTCACTATCCAATTCCGGTTCACCTGCAACCCTTCTATGCTGACCTCGGCTATAAGAAGGGCGACTTCCCGGTGACCGATGAACAGGCCGACCAAATTGTGTCCCTGCCCATGTTCCCCGATATGACGGCTGAACAAGTGGAATATGTCGCCACACAGGTGAAAGAATTTCTCGCCGCCGTGCCTGCTTGATTAGTGGTAGAATCAACCACAGGCATTGATTAACAAGCAAATGAAATAGGGGCAGGTCTAAGTCACCTGCCCCTATTATGATGAGTGTTTTCACTATCGAACGCGATTTCAATGCCTGTAGCTTATTAGAGTTCAGGTAGAGAGCGCTGGGGAGATGTCTATTAAAACTTTCAATCGAAGACCCATTTTCTTAAATACTGTTATTTTCATCACTATGCTGTCACTGGGGTTGGGACTTACAGGTTGCGATAACGACCTCGTAATCGCCCAAGACCGCACCCAAGCAGGCACTTTCTACGTATCACCCGATGGGTCGGACGATAACCCCGGCTCACTGGAAGAGCCTTGGGCCACCCTACGTAAAGCTACCCAAGAGGCTATTCCGGGAGATACGATCATCATTCGTGACGGCACGTATTATGAACCGCTTGTGCCTTTGCGTTCTGGCACCGAAGAAGCCCCGATTACCTATCAAGCCTATGAAAACGAAACTCCCCTTTTGGATGGGCAAGAATCCATTTTACGGCTAATTGAGGTACGTAATCTTGAGTATATTGTGATTGACGGCCTCCGCGTGCAGCATCCACGCTCAAATTGGGCGTTGATAGACCACAGCAACTATATCACGCTCCAAAACATGCAATTTATGAATCCCGAATATCCAACCGACAAGGTGCGTGATTTCTGGGGCGTGCGTCTGCGTTATAGTTCGTTCAACAAAATCTTGAATTCCACCTTTGACCGTTGGGGGCGTTATGAAAATGGCGACCAAGAAGGTAATCATATTGGCATCAACGGGAATGAGGAACAAGGTGGCTATAACCTTATTGAAGGCAATACGTTTACCTACGGAGCACAGGGTTGCATCATCGTCAACTCACCCTATAACATTATCCGCAACAACGTATTCGACAACGATTGGCAGAAGGGTATCTATGTTGCGTGGTTTACGAATCCCGGTGATGAACCCGCTGGCACAGAATGGCCTGCCATCAGCAACCTAATCGAGCATAATCAATTTATCCGCTCCAAGCACTCTTCTACCGAACATGGTGGTCTGGGGTATGAGGGAACATCGGTCAGCACCATATTCCGCTATAACGTGATTCGCAATTCTGACCATCTTGGCTTCATCATTACCGTTTTTGGTGACTATGCCCTACGTGATTATGACGCTCATATCTATAACAACACGATTGTCAACAATGGCTTACACCAGTTTGAATATGAAGGGACAGGAATCGCCATTACCAATCACGGCCTTGAAACCGAACTGCATGATGAGGTCGTCAAAAATAATATCATCTATGGTAATCTGCCCGGTCAGGGTGGCGCGGTACATCAGCTATCCCTGAATGTGACAGGTGCGCCGAATAATCCGCCTTTCGCGGGAACAGTCATCGCGGGCAATTTGATTGAAAGCCCACGCGCTGAGGCCTGCGAAGTCAGTCTGCAAAATACGGGTAATGGCGAAGGCAACTGCCCCATTTTTGTATCTGAAGTCGGCGACGCCAATGCTGCGTGGTTTAATGAAAAGTATCCCGATGTGTTTTATGGCAATATCGAAGGCGACCCGTTATTCACTACCTACGATACGACCAATAATGACTTTGACCTAACCTTGCAGCCAGATTCTCCCGCGATTGATGCCGGGGTTGCCTTGACCGTCACCAAAGAGGCCGGATCAGGGACTGAAATATCGGTTGAGGATGCCGGATATTTTCATGACGGCTATAAAGGCATGATCGAGGCGGATACGATTGTGGTCGGCAATGAAACGGCCAAAATCATGGCAATTGATTATGCCGCCAATCTCATTACAGTGGATCGTGAGATTGAATGGGATATAAACGCTCCCGTGAATTTACCATTTAGTGGAGATGGCCCGGATATTGGTGCGTTTGAATACGACGCGAAATAGTATAAAAATTAATCTTTGGGGGATAATTCATATGTCAACTGTGACGGATTCATCGCGTAAGACCGCCACTGTTTCCCTGCTTGACCCACTGATGTGGTTACGCGCCCAGATTGGCAGTGACCGCACGATTGTCTGGGTATCTATTCTCGCGCTAACTTTTTTGGCAACGGCATTACGCATTTACAACATTGAAAATCAAAGCCTGTGGCGGGATGAGGGGATTTCCTATTCCCTATCGCATCAAAAGAGCCTGCCGGACGTATTCAGCACCCTTGCCAACAATGACCTGCATCCGCCGTTCTACTTTGTGCTGCTCTATTTCGCTATTGAGCTTCTAGGGAAATCCGTCTTTGCACTGCGTCTCATTTCAGCCATCGCGGGGATTATCCTTATCCCACTGGGCTATGCCATTGGTAAGCGCCTGTTTAACCAATGGGTCGGACTCCTCAACGCCCTCATTATGACCATCTCCCCCTTCCTCATTCGTTATTCGCAGGAAGCGCGTCAATATAATCTGCTGGCGCTGATGGCGGCGTTTACCCTTTATTTCGGCATTCGCTGGTATCAAAAACCAGATAACCGACAACTCATCCCGTATGTAATCAGTGGGGCATTGTTGATTTATACCCATACATGGGGATTTTTCTTTCTAGCCGCGCTCAACCTCTATCTCGTAGTTGATTTGTGGCTCAATACCCGCCGCCGTCGTGAACTGCCTAGTTGGATTGTTGGCAATATGATCATTGGCGTCCTCTATCTAGCATGGCTGCCCTCGATGCTTCAGCAGTTGGATTTTCGCACCGACTGGATCACCACTACCGACTCCCCGTTTCAACTATTACGCCTGACTTTTGAATATTGGACAGCCGCCGCCCGTGCCACCCCCTTCTATTTATTGATATTTCTGATCGGAGTGCTGTACCTGTTCGATATTGAACTCCGCCCGTTCAAAATGTCGCTTGGCAAAAATTCGGGCAAGGTCATGCTGCTGATCGTGACAGCACTGGCGACGTTGGTGATTGCGCTGGTCTTAAACGAATTTAAGCCCAGTTTTAAGCCAGACCGCTATACTATTGTAGTCTATCCCATCTTTACTCTGCTCTTGGCACTTGGCATTGTCAATTTGCGTTTCCGCTGGGTGATGCTGGGAGCATTATTTATCCTGATGGCATTATGGGCACGCAAAGATTTGTACTATCTGCGCGACCCCTATAAATCGGTGGCGCGTGACGTTGCCGCCGACCTCAACGCGAATGTCAAGCCGAACGATGTGATTGTGTTCACCCCCGACCCGCTTGGGCAATCCGTCCAGTTTTATCTGACCACCGATCATTTTATGTTAGGCTATGCTAATTGGACATCCATGTCAAATTGGAATATTGATGGTTGGGTAGATGCGTGGTTCAAAGACGATTTACAGCCCACCACACTCGCGCTGTTGGATGAGCACCTAATCGGGGATGCCTGTTTATGGTTGGTGTACGCCCCCGGCCCGATTTCAATACCCAACGCCGAAAGTGTAACGGATGACTTTTTGGCCGCCGTTGAGGAACGCTATACCCTTGTCCGCGAATTTCGTGGCTATGACGAAGGCTTTAGCGAACCGCCGTTTGAAGATATGCAGCTTGATCAGTATTGTGGCAAGCGCGAAGCCCTGACTAGAAGATTTGGCTAACTGATGACCATAGTAGAAAGGTACAATACAGCCAATGTGCGGTGTAAACGGTCTCTTTGACTATAAGAATAATGAGCCGATCTCACGGGATTTGCTCACCCGCATGACCTCCCTCATGGCACATCGCGGGCCAGATGGCGACGGGTTCTACTTCGACGACTCAGCGGGGGTTGGGCTGGGCCATCGCCGCCTTTCGATCATTGACCTTTCGACGGGCGATCAACCCATGACCAACGAAGACGACAGCATTTGGATTGTCTTCAACGGGGAAATCTACAACTACAAAGACATACGCCGCGATTTAGAGGCCAAAGGACATCAATTCCGCACTAGTTCCGATACCGAAGTGATCTTGCACGCCTATGAGGAATATGGCGTAGATTGCCCTGCTCATTTCAACGGCATCTTCGCGTTTGGCCTGTGGGACAGTCAAAAACGTCGCCTATTCCTTGCGCGTGACCACTTTGGCATCCTGCCCCTATATTACACCAGTGAGGGCGGCATGTTCCGATTTGCTTCCGAGGTCAAAGCCATCTTGGGTGATCCCGATTACCCGCGCGAACTTGACCTTGATGCACTCAATTTTACACTGACCCTGCGCTACTGCCCTGCTCCATGGACACTGTTCAAGGGTGTTTATAAAATCCCCCCATCCGGCTATTTGGTGGTAGATGAAAACGGCGTACATGAAGGCACCTATTGGGATTACACGCCGACCATTGACCGGGCCAAAACTGAAGAAGATTGGATTGCCGAACTCCGTGAAATTTACGATCAGGCGATTCACCGTCAAATGGTGGCAGATGTGCCAATCGGGATTTCACTCAGCGGCGGGGTAGACTCTACCACCGTCCTGCACCTAATGGCAAAACACTCCAGCGGCCCGGTCAAGGCCTATACCGTCGGGTTTGAGGGGCGCGAAGATGTCAATGAAGTCGAACCCTCCCGCGCAATGGCAAAACACTATGGGGCCGAGTTTAATTCACGCATCATTACCGAAAAAGATTATGCTGATTTCATGACCCGCTACATCTGGCACATGGAAGAACCCGTCGTTAACCAATCGGCGGCAGCCTATTATTTTGTGGCCCAGATGGCACGCGATCAGGGTCTAAAAGTGCTGCTCAATGGGCAAGGGCCGGATGAAGCGTTTGGCGGCTATCCCCGGCATCTCGGCGCGAATTATGTCGAACGTTTCCGCAAATATGGTGCGGCCTATGCTGCCCGCCTCGCCCAACCCCTCGCCAAGAAAATGCCATTGTCGGAACAGGCCCGTCGGCTCAATTATGCCCTCGGTGCTCAAGATGAGGCCGATGCTTTGCTGCGTGTCTATTCCATCATGCCCGAATCTGCCCGCAACAGCCTGTTAGGGATCGAAACGCGCCGCCGCATAAATCCGCAATTGTCACACGATTGGGCCAGAAAACAAATCGCCCGTGCGCCGCAAGATACGACCTTCATGGAAAAAATGCTGTTTGTAGATGCCCGCACCGACCTTGCGGAAGAACTGCTGCTCTCTGAAAATAAGATGTCAATGGCCGCCAGCATTGAAGCCCGTGTGCCCTATCTGGACATCGAAATCATGAAAGTGGCCGAACGCATCCCCGGCAACCTTAAGATCAATGGGCGGGAGCAGAAGATTATCCACAAAAAGGTCTGCATGTCCTATATCCCGCCAGAAGTTGCCAACCGTAAGAAAATTGGTTTCACCAGTGCCGCCGATTTGTGGTTCCGGGGTAAGATTGGCACCCAATTTTTGGAGCAAATTGCCGATCCAAACTCATTTACCCAAACCTATCTGAACCGGGAAGGGGTTGAACACCTGATCCAACAGCATCTCAGCGGACGGTGGGATCATCAGCGGGTCTTGTTTATGCTCTACTCGCTGGAAAATTGGTATCGGGTTTTCATGGAAAGAATCACTGAGGATGTCTACAGCTAAATCCACTAAGAGGTCAACACTGCTGGTTGACCTCTTAAGCCTTACTTATTTTGTGGTTGTTTTTGGTCTTATCTGGGTGCCCTTTGGTTTAAAAAAGACTATTCCTCTCTATGAGGAGTGGTATTTTGTCTACATCATGGATGTTGCCCCACTCAAAGCGGTTGCCAATAGTGCTACCCGCCCCATCTTTTTATGGCCGTATTATGTAGCTCATCTTTTAACCCCAGACTCTTTTGCTGGAATGAATCTGCTGCTGATTGCCATTTTTGTTTTGAAGGCCGTTTTTACTTATCGTTTGGTGCGTCGCCTCGTTCCTGAGAATTCTTTTCTGGCGTTGCTGACTGCCACATTAGGGGTCGTCTACCCAGCGGATAGCGGATTACTTTCTTTTCGCGCCATAAGTTTCCACACCGCCTTGCTACTCACCATCATGGCAATATATTTTTTTGTGGTGGGGTGGGACAAAAATAAACACAAGCGCTATTGGGCAAGCATTTGGACTCTACAAATTATCATCTTAGGCACTTATGAGGCACTCTACCCACTCATCTTTGTCGCCCCAGTGCTGCTTATTTGGCTAGAGAAGAAATTCACCCCGCAAGTCCGCTATGCCGCGCAGAAGTGGTTAATTATTCCAATCCTCTATTTCTTGTTCACCATCGGAACGATCATCTTCGGAGTTGGCGGCTACATCAATAAGCAATTCGCTTCCACCGAAGACAGAGATCGTGAAACATTAATCAACGAATATACAGCCAGCATTGAGCATATGTATCGCGCTCACCTCGATGGCTGGTCAGATGCCTTAAAAGAATGGAGTTGGAATTCGAGCTATACATGGCTGGCTTTACTAGCAGGCCTCTTAACAGCCGTTATAAGCTGGATACATCTTACAAAACGTCGAGAGAAGGCCGAAAGTCCTCTCCAACGCGGGCAGGTCGTCTGGCTAATTTTGGCGGGCCTGTGTGTCATGCTGTTAGGTTTTATTACGTTTATTCCAAGCCCCTTTAATCAGGGCACGTTCCGCGTATTTTATGCCACCTCGTTAGGTTCGGCTCTCATTGTTTCAGCCATAATAAACGTATTGGCAAGAACAAAATATATCGGGAAATTTTCCGCTACCCTTTTAGCCAGCGCCGCCATCACCCTAACCATTTTTCATACACTGAACCAGCATGAAATCTTTGCCGATTATTCCGAAGATGTGGGTCTCTTATATGCCACTATCATTGAGCAAGCACCTCACTTTGACACAGATGCCACCCTTTTTGTCATTGATGAACACTATCGTTATCAAGATGAATGGCATCTAGCAAGTCATTCAACCGCATTTCAAGGTGGATTACATTACCTTTATGGTTACTACCAAAATCCGCGCAAAATCTGCGTTATAAACGACCCACGACACGGTAAGATTTGCGAATTTCGGGAGCAAGGAATTTATTATCTGGATGATCGGCTAATCGAGGGCGTAATACCCTATGATGATGCCATTATTTTCCGAACGACATGGAATGGAAGTGTTGAACTGCTTAATGAAGTGCCGCCGGAATATGTGGATGGTCGCCATATTGAAGGCTATGACCCGCACGCGCTGATTGATGACGGGGCCATTCCAGAGCGCACCTTGACCGCCCTTTCCGTCTGCTGGCCGTCCAGTAAGTGTGAACATCTTACTCAGAACAAGCCTCAAGATTCCCTCATCTTAGAGTTTGACCAGATGATCAATGGTTTTGGATGGGAATTCCCTAATTTTGACCCCACCCAACTTTGGATGACTAACAAAATAGCGACCATTCGAGCTTGGCTAACTGCGGAACAAGACCTGCCTATTCAGTTCAAGATCACCACCACCGTAGACCCGGATATTTTGGAGAGCCTGAAATTAACTATCAATGGCGACCCCGTTGACCTATCTTATGAAACGCGGGCCGACGGGTATTACTTTACCGGTATCATTCCCCAATCTGCCCTCCTGCGTGATCCTAACAGTACCACTTTGGTATTCTCGGTAAGTCACCTTGCCGTACCCGCCGAGGTCGGGCTTGGCTCGGATGAAAGACACTTGGCCCTATTGTTTGATTCGCTGGCTATAGGGTATGTCTGTTGGCCGCCGATTAACTGTGAAGGCCTTTCCCAGAACGAACCTCACGACTCCCTCAGCTTAGGGTTTGATCAAGCTGTCAATGGCTTCGGATGGGAAATTCCTAGTGAGGGTGCTACTCAACTTTGGATGACCAACAAAATAGCCACTATTCGAACTTGGCTAACTGCGGAACAAGACCTGCCTATTCAGTTCAGAGTTACGATGACCCTTGCTCCAGATGTCTTGGAAAGTTTGAAGCTGATCATCAACGGCGATCCCATTGCGCTAACGTATGAAACGCGAGCCGACGGGTATTATTTTACTGGCATCATCCCTCAATCTGCCTTGATGCGCGACCCCGACACCACGATTCTAATGTTTTCTGTGAATCGTCTGGTTGTACCCGCCGAAGTAGGGCTTGGCTCGGATGAAAGACATTTGGCCCTCTTATTTGACTCGCTGGAAATAGGAGCTATTGCGAACTAGACCATGAATTTGGAAATACTGACCCAATCCCCGCCGCAGGTAACACAGCCGAATCCCCTCTTATTCATTCACGGGGCGTGGCATTCCGCAACGGGTTGGCAAAAAACCGCCATGCCGTACTTCGCCGAAAAAGGTTATCAGACCTATGCCTTAAGTCTACGGGGTCATGGCAAAAGTGAGGGCAAGGCGCAATGGTGCAGTGCCAAAGATTATGTCGCAGATGTGCGACAGGTCGCCATGCAGATTGAGGCTGAAACAGGCCAGCATCCCATCTTGATCGGTCATTCGATGGGTGGCTATATTACCCAAAAGTATCTGGAACAATATCAAGCGCCAGCCGGGGTCTTAATGGCTTCGCTGCCCAGTAGCGGCTTGATAGGATTCACCCTGCGTTATTTGAGACGCCATCCGCTGACCATGCTGATCCATTCCTTAACGATGGACGCCTATCGCATCATCCAAAATTTCGAGGATGCACGGGAACTGCTGTTTACCGATGCCGTGCCGGAAGCCCAAGCCCGCGAATTTTGGGCTGAATTAGGACAGGAATCGTATCGTATCGAATTGGAAATGCTGCTCAATCTCCCTCGTCCCAGCAAAATTAAAACCCCGCTGTTGGTTATCGGGGCCGACCAAGATCATTTTTTCTCGCCTAATGAAGTTCGGAGGACGGCAAAGTCCTATTATACTGAGGCAGCATTTTTCCCCGGTGGGCATAATCTCATGATTGAGCCGGGGTGGGAAAAAGTTGCTGACCACATTATAAGTTGGCTGCACGAGCGCGGTTTCTAAGATAGTGGCGCACTTCCCAATAGGCCCATGACACGAAAAAGATAAAGGGCAGCCACGCCGGAAAGCCGATCCATGATTGCGTGTCGGTGCGTACCCGCCAAAAACCTAGCGTGTTGAAGATATTTTGGGATTCAAGCCGACGGGGGGATTGAAAAAAGACACCAGCAGGGTCAATGCGTTGCAGCGGTTTGTCCCAATCCATCTCCCCATAGGCCCGCCCACCCCCGATCCAAATCGAGCCATTACCGAGCCAGCGCACCCTATAATGGGTACTGACCTTTGACCCATAGTTTTCGCGTTCGGTATCAATCCCCACCGAGGTGTAATAAAAATAGCCCGTCAGCCACATCAAACCAGTGGCAAGGCTGAGGGCAATCAACATGAGCGACCAACACACCAGCATCCGCCGTGCAGCCGATGAAGGGATATTAGGCAGGTTTGCGGGCAAAGAACGCCACCGACCCGGTATAACTCAAGCGGTCAATTTCTAGGCGGCGTTGGATTTCTTCGGGACTGCGGCCTTTCATCTTGGAAACCTGCTTCAAGCCCAATGCCCGACCCGCCATCAGGCCCTTCGCTGTCCAACGGGCCACAAAACGCAAGGTGGGTGAAACGATGGGCACGGGGAACATATTTTGCATCTGCGCCTCAAACAAATGCCATGTAGGCCACAGCCGAATCACTTCAAACCCCGCCGTCGTCAACATTTGCTTCGTGCCCATATGCGACATATGAAAATATGAGTTAGCGTGGAACGGCTCTTGGAAGGCCACCTCGCCCTGCAAATAGGCCCCCGGTTTCATGACGCGGAAAATTTCACGTGCCGCCTGAAAGGGATCATATAAATGCTCAAACACGGCGTTGCTAATCGCGTGGTCAAAGGTATTGGCTTTAAATGGCAAATAGTGACCATCACAAATCAGGCTCACATTCCCCTCAATATCCACCCCAACCCATTTCCAGCCGAACGACTCAATCAATTTACGTGACCGACCATCGCCACAGCCGTGATCGAGACACAGCCGCCCATTGCCTTTGGGCAAAAGTGAAACCGAATCTTGCCCCCAATGGTCAGGGATATAGCCCGTGTATTTTTCGGTAATCGGCGGTGGCGAATACAACGTCGTGTCTTTTTTATCCATTGGATACTCCATTATAAAAGCTGCGAATAAATAGTTTTGATCTTGTCCATCATGGCTTCGGGGGCGAATCGAGATTGATACAGCGCCAAATTTGCTGCCCCCATTGTGTCACGCAAGGTCGGGTCTTGAGACAACTTTAAAACCGCCTCGGCAATTTTCTGCACATCCCCCACCGGTACAAATAGGCAGTGTATCCCATCTTGCAAGACTTCCGGCAAAGCACCGACTGGTGTTATGACCAGCGGCAACCGGGATGCCATTGCTTCGAGAACCGAGATAGGAAAATTCTCATGATGGGAAGGCAGCAGGAAAATATCGGCGTCTTTAAACAACTCCAATTTCGACTGGCCCGTGACGATACCGGGGAAACTAACGCCCCCCACCGCCAATGCTTCACTTTTGGCTTGGTCAATTAACCCCTGCTCCGCGCCGAGTTCCAATCCACCCGGCACTACAAATTCAACGGCAGGATTTTCGGCACGCACGATGGGCAAGGCCTTTAAGATTTCGGGTACACCCTTGCGTGTTCCCAAACTGCCCATAAACAGCACCTTGCAACTTGTTCGATTTGATTTTTCGACAGGCTGATGGGCGAGTTGAGCAAAATCGGCGTCTACCGTATTTTCAACTACCACGATTTTCAATTTAGGGGAAACCTGTTGCAGCAGATAATCGCGCCAGCCATCGGACAGGGCGATGACCACTTTGGGTAGGCGCATCACTAACCACACACTTTGGCGTACAGGTTTGCGTTTATTTTCCGCCAACTGCTTAAAAGCATTGCCGTGCAGATGCCCCACGACGCGCACCCCAAACAATCGCGCCGTCAGCATAAATATCCCCTCTTTATAAAAGGAGACGCGATCCGTAATCGGCTGGTGCATGATTTTAGGGCGCTGGGTAATGAGAATTCGCAGAAGTTGAAGCCATTGCTTAAAAAACAGCCAAAAATTGCCCACCGCCAGCGTCGCCACTTGGTCAATCGAGTCTTCGGGACGGGTAGTATCGAGATGCAGCAGTTCAAAATCATCCCGCAGGCTTGTCGAGGCCAGCAAGATTTCATTGACCATGCCCACCCCACCCATTTGTTTGAGGGTCGGGCCGATAATCAGCACACGTGGTTTGTATACCATTGTTTCCCTCTGCCCCAATCAGAAGTAAGGGCGGCCCTTGCGGAGTTTATAAACGGCCCGAATCGCGGCCTCTGGCGGCAGACCCGTCACATCCCGTAGGTGGCGTGGTTTCTTGAGCTTGTTGATAAATGCCTTCTGTTCTTCCGCACTTGGCGGGGAAAAAACCTGCGCCCCCTCATCCGACTCGCGCAAGAGTTTCAAGAAGCGCTCCCAATCCGGGCCATCGGGATAATCTTGCGAAGCGGCCATCGGGTCAAACGCGATGGGCGTCCCTCCGGTGGGGGCTTCGGGGTGGACGGCGTGGGTGATATTTTGTGGTTCGACCACCAACGCCGGATTTTTGCCAATCGCTTTTAGGCCATGATACACCGCCGACAGCCGATCCCAATAGTATTCGGCACGTGACCAAAATTCGCGCTGATAGCCGTCGGGGTGACTGCCATCCACCCGCAGATAGTTCATATAAATGCGAGTATCAGCTTGACTTGGGGAAGGTTCGGTCATGTGCTGCTCGAGTGTCACGGCTTTTAACTGACGCTTCTGAGTCAGATATTCCAGCATCGCCTCTAACTGTTTGAGGTGCATCTTAGAGCCATCTCGGAAGGGGTGCATCAACACTGAGACATGCGGCTGACCTGTTTCGCGTTTGGAGCGCACTAACGCTGAATCAATAGCGAGGCGTGTCCCGAACCACGGCCAGTCATAGGTCTCAGCAGGCACAGGCACCATCCATATCCCGCCCCTATCTGTCACAATCGGCACGGGCTGAGTATTGACCTGACGATAGGCCATTGGTTTGTAATGATGCAGCGCAAACGCCGTACAATAGCGCATCCCCAAATCCACCAAAATCGGAATCGTATGAGCATCGGTGCGGAAAATAAAGTTCGCCCCGACCACCGGATAATACTGGCGGAATTGTTCAACATGGGCGGTCAAACGACGGCGCTGTTCATCCGCCGATAACCCGGCCATCCATTCATGATGCGGCCCGTGTATGCCGATTTCGTGCCCCCGTTCCGCAATCACAGGCAGGGTCTTGGGATACACATCCTGCACAAAGCCAGTGCAGAAAAAGGTCGCCTTGACTCCATATTGATCGAGCAGGGGCAAAATACGTGGCAAGCCAACTTTGATGCACGCCAGTTGTTCGGTATCAAAAATCAGCGAGAACGTGCCCTGCGTTTGGCTGGCGACTTTTTTGGTTGGGGCGGCAATCGGCGGGACTTCAAAAATCCCTTCCTTACCCTGTAAATCCACAATGATGGACCGGGCCTGACTAAAGGCTTCTTCGGTATCAATCCCGCTCAACGAAGAATAACCTGTCTGAAAATAGCGGATGCAATAAGCAATCGAATGGCGCTCAAATACTTGGTCGTTACGGGCATAGATGACCAGCCCCACATTATCGCGTTCAATCTCGGCCTTAATGGTCGGGGCTTCTTCTTTGAGGCGGGCGAAATCCGCCACCCGTACAATCACCCGATCGAAGCCGGGGACTTGGATGCCCTCGAAATTCAAAGAGGCCATATCACGCGGGTCGGCGAGAATCATCACAGCGCGGCTCATGAGTGACCTCCTTTATTCAGGCGGGGTTGCAATTCATCTAGGTAATGTTTGGCAAGCACTTTCCAATCAAAGGTCGTTTCCGCCAAGCGCCGTGCATTTTCACCCATACGCTGACGTTCTTCAGCAGTCCATTGACTAGCGGTACGGATAGCAGCACTCATACTTTCCACCGTCGGCTCACACACCAACCCACACTCGGCCTCGCGCACAAATTTGGAGGTCTCATCTACGTTAGTGACAATCAGCGGCTTGCCCATCGCCAGATATTCGGCAAATTTGCTTGGCAATCCCCCTTGCATCACCGGATGGCGCGTGCGTGAAATCACCAATACGTCCATCGGGGCTAATTTGTCGGGCAGTTGATCAACCGGCATCCGATTTTCCAACGTGGCATGATCGCTCAGTTTCGCGGCAAATTGAGCCTTGAGTTCCTGATCACCCTCAGCAAATCCGATAAGGTGGAAATGCACCCCATCACGGATATTTTGGACCAATGCCGCTTGCAACACATCCGCCGCCTGCCATGCCTGAAAACTGCCCGCATAACAAATCCGCACTGTGCCATCATTGGGTAGAGTGGTGGGTTTAAATAACGAAGTATCCACGCCATTCCGCACAATAATCATTTTCGATTCCGGCACACCGCGTTTGGCATACCGTTCTTGGAATGGGCCGGACACCATCAGCAGCGTATTCGCCATGCGACGGGCCAATTGGGTCAAAACGGCGCTCTGAAAAACGAGATAGCCTGACCGTAGGGAGCGTTTTTTATCCCATTCCAGCCGCGTCTCCATCAATTCATCGCCATGCACGTCAAATACTACATGATGTTTGTTGAACCAACGTGCCACCGCCGCCGCTGTTGCCGAACCCGCCCCAGCAGCATGGATCACGTCAAACGACTTGGCATGTCGGGCAATTGCAGGGGCATTCAACGAAAACAACAGATGCGGCCCTTTGACACGCAAGGTTCGCAGCGACAAAAATTCGGTTTCGACACCGTGCGCCTGTAAACCGTGTGACAAACCTTCCAATCGGGTTTGATAGGCATCGGCCATTTTCGCCCCACTCGGCGGCCTATCCGATAAAAAGAGTATTCTCATGATCGCAATATCTCCGCCATAAATAAGGCAAGTCGTTTGCCCATCTCGTCCCATGTGCGGCTGTGGGCATAATCTAATGCGGCCTGCTGCATCATTTCCAATTGAGTACGATTTTGCATCAGCGACAGCACCGCTTGTATCAGGGCATCCGTGTCATATTCGATATGTACCCCTCCGCGCGACTCTTCAATCATTTGCTCGGCTTCCCCGCCACCGGATGCGATAACAGGCAACCCCGCCGCCATATACTCAGTGATTTTCATCGGGGAGGCATATTTGCGAAACTCGTCCTGCCGCGAAGTTGCCAAGCCAATATCGGCCTCCGCCATCATATCCGGTAATTGCTCATAGGGCACTGCCCCGGTGAAGACGACCTGCTCACTCACGCCGATTTCTTTAGCAAGGCTCTGCAATTCCTCTTCGGCTGGCCCGCCCCCAACCACCATTACCCGTATATCAGGAATCTGCTGGCGTAGGGTTGGCAGGGCACGAATGGCTAGGTCAATCCCCCACCGTGCATCCACGCTGCCGCAATAAATCAGGGTCGGCGGGTGTGGTTTGCGATTTTGGTACGCCCGATTAAATTTCTCAAATTCAACGGCATTCGGAATCACAATGGTGCGCTTTGCACCCTGCTGGGTACGCAGTTCTTGCAGGGGACGGCTTACCGACGCAACCCCATCTGCCAAATCCACATGCAGTTGCTCATAACCCGCCACCAAATCACGGTATTCAGCTTCAACATAGCCGGGGTAATAATCCCAATCGTTGTAGATGAGATGCTGCGCGATACCGGAATTCTTCAGCAGTTTGGCAAGTGGGGCATTTTCGGCATGGGCCACAATCGCCACGTCATATTTTCGTGCCAAATGACCTTTCAGGATTTGGTATATCCAGCGGCTTTGCATCTTGACATCAACTGAACGGGGCAGAGGCAGCCGTCGTGCAATCAACCGTCGCACGTTATCCTCTTGGGTCACACTCACCCGATCCCTCAGCAAATGGGTCGCCCCCTTCGCCAATTTATTGAACTTAGAGGTTGGTGGGCCGCCATAAAAATTGACATACCCAACCAAATCCAGTTGCTCCACATACGGGGCGAGGGCATAGGGCAGGCGTTGGGCTGGACTGTTCAGTTTCTGCACGGTCAGGTTGATACCGGCCACAAATAAATATTTACCGGGCAGAGGGAAGCGTGTTTCGCTCATATTTATAGATACCCGTAGGCAACCCAACCCCCATCAACGGGCAGCACCACCCCGCTGACGTTATAGGCCGCCGGAGACGCCAGATAGACAGCAGCTTTGGCGATGTCGTCTTCCTCAATAAAGCGGGCCAGCGGGGTACGTTTTAAAATCGCCGCGCCATCAAACCACCCCGATGCGATATGTTCATCCAACACGTCATTCCGTACATACCCCGGCGCGATGGCATTCACACGGATGTTATACTGACCCCACTCCGAAGCCAATACGCGGGTCAGGGCATCAATGGCAGCCTTGCTGCAATTATAGGCCAGTCTTTCCGGGAAACCGACGATGCCGTTAATCGAGGACATACTGATAATGCAACCACCCTCGCCCTGTTTAATCATGACCCGTCCAGCGGCTTGGCTGCACAAGAACGCTCCCTTGAGATTGGTATCCATCATGCGATCCCATTCCTCTTCGGAGAGATCTTCAGTTTTGGTACGGCCAAACAATCCAGCGTTATTGACCAAAATATCCAATCGTCCAAAACTGCTAACCGCCGTCTCCGCCATCCGCGCCACCGATTGAACATCGCGCACATCAGTATGCACGAATACGGCGTTCCCTGCACCCAAACTTTCAGCCGCAGACTTGCCCTTTTCGGCATTATATTCGGCAACGACAACCTTTGCCCCTTCTGCAACAAAGGCTTTTGCCATTGCAAGGCCAAGTCCCTGCCCTGCTCCCGTAATTACAGCCACTTTCTTTTCAAGCTGCATATAAAATCTTCCTGTCATTCATAAGGACGTATCTCATGATTTAAATTTCAATCCGTCCAATGCTCCCGCCAATTTTTCAGCGAGTTTGGCACGGGCAAAATTATCAATACCGTCGCGGGTAATGCGTACCGGATGCCCCTCCGCCCTCTGCTGATAATAGTCTAATATAGCCTGCTGAATTCTCAGCGTATCGTTTTGTTTAAGCGCCACGCCCAATTGATATTGCTGAATCAATTGATGGGCCGCCCCCGGTTCGCTCAACAGCATAATGGGTGGGCCGCTGACTGCCCAATATTCATAAATTTTACCGGGGATTAAGGTTGAAAATCCGGCATAATTAATGGTCAGCAGCAAATCGGCATTCCGTAGCAGGGTCGCAAACTCAGGCCGTGGCAGATACCCCGCCTCTTCGACTATGCTCTCCAACCCCATCTCAGTGACATAGGCTTTGTATTCGGGAGGCAGTTCCCCGGTAAACACCATCCGCATATTCTCGCCGATTTCGGGGTGCGCTTGGCGGATGTTGACCAACGCCTGAAAAAACGCCTTCGGGTCACGATTCCAATCAGCGGCAACCGTCAGCAACCCGGCATGGACAATCGTAAATTTTCCATCAAAAGTAGGCGGCGGTGCGTTATCCAGATAGGCATAATCGGCTAGGTCTACCCCATTCGGAATATAGACCATCTTATCCTTCTGGCGTGGATAGCGTTTTTCAAAGGCAGCGTGACTGACCGGCGTCACCAAAACCACTTTGCTGGCACTGCTCACGGCAAAGCGCTCTAGCCATTTATTGATCCATCGTACAAAAGCAGGGCGCTCGGCTTGCCACGGCGTATCCACCCAATCATCCCGAAAATCCAATACCAGCGGACAACGGGTCAGGCGTTTTAATACCGCGCCAATCACAGCGGCTGAATGGGGAGGGCAGGTCACAAAAATGGCGTCAATCTCATTTTCTTTAATGATCTGGCGGCCCTGTCGCACCGCAAACGGCAGCCACGTGATATTTTCATCAGGAATGAGCAACCAGCGTGTCACCCAGTCTCGAATATCACGCAGAGTATTGATGACCAACTTGAGCAACTTGTTTTTCTCGCGGGCCGCCCGTCCTTTTTCCAGCAATGATGACGAAGCCTCACCCGCCACCGCCCGACACACCACCACGTCGGATGGCAGGTCAGAGAGGAGTTCTTCACTCCCCTCTCGACGCAGACTCTTATATTCGCGGCTGTCGTCTACGGTCAACACATAGGGTTTCCAACCGAGATTGGGCAGGTATTTTAGAAACTTGACCACCCGGATAGACCCCCCCACCGAAAAAAACGGCGGAAAGATATAGGCGATCACCAGCAGTTTACGCGGACGTTGTTCGCTTGGATTGGTCATAGGCCCTTACCAGCAAAGCCCTTCATACGCGGACTTGCCCATCCAATGAGCATTACTGGAATTACGCGACAGGTCAACCACCAATTGATCTTCCCGTGCCAGCGCCACCAGATCATCATTGACGCCGTGTGAGGCAATAATGACATCCGCCCCATCCACCGCTTCTTCCAATGAATGGCACATGAGTGAGGCGATATGCGGGATGGTTTGTTCAATATACGAACGATTACCGCCGACCAGCCGCGCCAGATTGACATTAGCATCATAGATTGTTACTTTGTAACCCTTGCCAAGCAGCGTTTCCGCCAACGCCACCATCGGACTTTCGCGCAGATCATCGGTGTGAGGTTTGAAGCTGAGGCCGACCAGCGTCACGGATTTCTTACCACTTCGCACCACCATATCCAGCGCAAACTCGATATGCTCTACGTTACTTTCCATCACGCCTTCCAGCATGGGAATGTCCACATCGGTGTGCCGAGCAAGGTAGTTAATCGCCCGTAAATCTTTCGGCAGACACGACCCCCCGAACGCAAAACCGGGACGTAGATAGCGCGGCGAAATATTCAGCTTGGTATCCTGTGTAAAAATCTCCATGACGCGGGTACTGTCTACTCCGACCACCTTTGACAACCGTCCAATTTCGTTGGCAAACGTTACCTTGACCGCATGGAAAGCGTTACAGGCATATTTGACCATATTGGCGGTATCGGGATCGCTGAAAAACAGAGGGGCATCAATCCCGTCGTACAAATGAGCAAGTGTTTGACCCGATCTTTCATCCTCCGCCCCAATCAGCGTATACGGCGGATTGATAAAGTCCTCAATCGCGCTACCTTCGCGCAAGAATTCAGGGTTCACTGTGACGCCAAAATCTACCCCGGCCTTTTTGCCGGAATATTGTTCCAATATGGGCTTCAGGGTCTCAGTAAATGTACCCGGCAGCACCGTACTGCGCAGCGAAACGACTTTATAATCGTTGACGGTTGCCAACGCCTGACCGATGTCTTGCGCGACCCGTTCCACATAGGTCAATCCCAAACCACCATTCGCGTGCGAGGGCGTCCCGACGCAGATAAGCAATACTTCCCCATGACGAACAGCAGCAGCAGTATCTTGTGTCGCCTTCAATTTACCAGTTTCCACACCCTTTGAAATCAGGGGTTCAAGGCCGGGTTCGACAATCGGGCTTTGTTTATTGTTAATCTGATTGACCTTGTCGGCACTTACATCTACCCCCAACACATCGTGCCCTTGCCCGGCCAAACACGCCGCCGAAACGGTCCCCACATACCCAAGACCAAAAATACTGACTTTCATTAGTTGATCCGCTCCATTTATGAATTGCGTTCAAATTTCCAGACGAAGCGCATTTCTGAGACTGCGCCCTGCCAAGTTGCGATAAGGATTTGATTGGGCTGTTTTCGCCCATAATTCGATGAAAATTCACCCACCTCGATACTCAACTTCACCTCAGCAGGTGGGATAACATCCATTGAAAAACTAGCTGCATCATTTTTTACCAACACCCGTCCATCCAACTGCTGTACAGTCAGGTCGGGTGCAAAATGATAAAACCACTTTACTTCATGCGTCGTTGAATCCGCCTGTAAGGTGTCGCTGATTTCCCAAACACCCGCTGCCGGATGATTGATTTCCCGCTGATGGCCTACGCCTGCCCGAGTTTGCATCGCGCCGACGACACGCTTTCCTGCCTCCCATGCCAAACATTCCCCATGCGGCACCTGCTCCCACGAAAAATCGGTGCGAGGGACCGCCTGTTCCTTGCCATCAATCATCAGCGTATTATGCGAGGCCGTCGTTCGATAGTGGTCGCGCGATGGGCCATGATAAAGATACGTACCCGCATCCACCAAAACAGGCCGCCCACCAATCCACAAAATCGGACTGAGCATATCACAATGGGCATGGGCCGATTCGCCCTCTCCACCCAATCCATACGGGCCACAGCGAAAATACAGTATGTCACTGGTCGCTGACCAATCATCGCGGATGATATAGTGGCCTGCATCAGGAAAGGCTTTGGAGATTTCGGCAGGGGGCTGCGCCTCTAATTTTTCCCAAGTCTCCAAGCCATCTTTACCCAACAGCCAGAAGGATTCTTCATCAAACCGTCCAGAGCCAAATTTCCAATCAGGTCGCTGATAATAGGCCGCCCCAAACGCCAAAAGATGACGGAAATCCCAAAACGGCTTGGCAAGGCTTAACCCGACTGCCCGTCCATCATCTTGATCACCCCAATTTTGCATTGTGCCTGCCGGGGTTTTGCAATATTGCACATAATCAATCATCCGATGGAGTGTATCTTCCAAAACAGGCTGCGGAGGAATGAGGCCGCGTTTCGCCAGCAGCACCAACGGTTGCACAAATTCCGCCACAAATTGATGATACCCCGTGCCCTGCTCCTTGTTCGCCCCGCTAGGATGCGTTTGGGCTATCATTTGTTCGTTCATATGCCGGAGACCAATCTCAAGCCACTGCGCCGATTCCTTAAATTCAGGGAACAGCGCCGCCGTAATGGCTAGCCCCGCCGCCTCGCCAATCAAGTGATTGTTGGGCACGGCCTCCCAATGGGTAAGATGGGTGCTGAGAACATCGGCCTGCTGATAGAGACTTTTTAGGAAGGCCGGCGCTAATTTTTCCCGGAAATCAGCCAGTGGGCGGAAAAATTGGAAGGCCACCCCCCACGCGATGAGCCGAATCCCCAACTCAAGGCTGCTGAACCAATTGATGCCATGCAGCACCGGATTGGCTTGAATCCAGCTTTCGGTCTGTTTCGCAAATGCCTCATAATAACGAATATCTTCAGTCAACCAATACGCCATCCCCAACGCGATAAAATGCTGATGACGGTTGAGTTCCCAAATCGGCTTCAAATCGGCACTGCGTTCAACCGACCACAATAATTCTTCCATCCGCACAATATATAGCACGGGCCATTCATAACCCGTCACAGGGTCACGATGCCAGTTGATTTCATCGGGGAATTTGACCACCTGCCCGAATAAATTAAATTCGTTTTGACAGGCCGCATCCGCCAGTGCCAAAGTCGCCGAGACATGTTCGGGATAACGCTCGCGTAGTATCTGAACCGTCTCTAAGCGCGACTCATGCGGCAGCAAAAATGAGGTGTCAGGTCGGGAGGCGAGTTGTGTGATAAATGTCCCGAAGGTTTGCCAATCGCCCTTCACCTCGGCCAGCAAATCGGCATCGGACATGGTTTGGTTGGCTTTCCAACGCCAATAGGCCGTCTCACCCCAAAGTTTTCCGGCGCGGCTGACTCGTCCCCCCACTTTTTCAACCGCACCCCGCACGCCAAGTTCACGGAAGCGGTCAGCATAATGTTTGATAGATGGCATGGAACCCCTATATTTCAACGGTGGTTTCGGGCATTGGTGGGATCGTTGATTCTGATTCCGCATCCTCTGGCACAGAGGCAATCAGCGCATCCGGCCCATGCTCGCTACGAATGGTGCGTAATTGGGCAATGGAGATTTCACCGAGGCCAATAATGGTGATTCCGTAGGCAACTGCCCCAGCCCCAACCGCGATCAGAAACGTCAGTACCTGTTCTTTAGTACCATCTGCTGGCCCAAACTCGACAATGAGACCTGCGACAATCCCCATCAACACCGTCGCCACAACAACTCGCCACAACGTTTGCATAGGCCAGCGCCATGTCAGGAATTTCGCGGAATAATAGGCCTGCAAAAAGGTCTGGAAAGCAAAAGCAATTGTCCCGGCCATCGCCGCGCCCATAAAACCCAACCAAGGAACTAAAGCAATGTTAAGTGCAAGGCTGACTGCAACCGCAATAAATTGATTACGGGCCAAAATATTCGTCTTTTTACCCAGCAGGATACCATAGCTGCCCAACTGCCCTAAACCAAATAGAGCGCTAGATGCCGCCACAAAAAAGGTCGCACGGTATCCATCAAAATATTCAGGATCAGCCAAAAATCCCACCAATAGACGTGCAGTTACTGCCAAGCCAACCACCGCTGGCATGACCAAAATTAGGAACATCCGAGTAAAAGTGGTCAGTGTTTCTTCAGTTTCGGCACGGCCTTTTTCTTCCCATGTCCTCATCATAATAGGGCCGGGGACAATCAAAAATAGACCGACCAGCAGGTCAATACTGCGGGCCGAAATGTTGTAGGAAACGAGATAGACACCGACCTCATAGCTATCATGGAAAATTTTGACGATGTAGCGGTCAGCCAAGCGCAATCCCCAAAACGCCAAATTACCAATGGTAAGGGGCAAAGCATAGGCCCAAAACGGCGCAAAATCAGTTCGGGTTAATTTACTAAATCGTATGGCTATGCCTTTTGATGTAACCCAAAAGAGGGGAATCATCAGCACAATAGTGATAATGACCTGTCCCCATAAGATCGAGCCAACCCCAACATTGAACTGGGTTGCCATTATCCATGCAATAATGACCATCCCGTAACGCATAGATAGCTCAAAGGCGGTGTACCAGCGGCTTTTTTCCTCTGCCCGAACAATGTGCATCAGAACGGTGTACCAACTGCTGACGATAAAGAGCAGCAGCGCCACCCATAATAGGGAGTATAGGTCATCATCTACCAAATCGGCGGTTTTGGCGGCGACCATCAGCACGGCGGCGATAATCCCCCCAACAATGGTCAGTACGGCGGTGGTAGAAAAAATCGTCCCAAAATAGTCGGAAAGTTTTTCTTTGAGTTCATAGGCCGCATAAAATCGCACGGCGGCAGCGGCAAATCCTGTGACCGTCCCAGCAATCAAAAACTCCGAGACCCCAACTGCAAGGTTATAGTTGCCATATTGGTCTGGGGCAAATAGACGAGTAAAAATTGGCACCGTGATAAATGCCGTCAGTGCTGGCAAAATTTTGGATGGCAAATAGGCCAGCAGGTCTTTAATAACGCGCCTTTGCATTCGATCCCCTCAAGAGATTATCTTGCCACACGCATACGACGGGCAAGCGAGATTGTTTGTTGTTTTTCGGCTTGTTCTTTTTCTTGTTTATTCAGCCGATAAATCACTTCGTTGACACCCATCGCTACCGGATAGATGATAAGTGCCCACGATTGCACAAAATTTGGCGCGACGATGTTGCTAATCATCATGCCCAAGTAACCCGTACCAAAGCCGATATAGACGCCGATAAATTCTTCATCCCGCAGTTCCGTCCAACGCCACAAAGTACGCAAAACATATTGAATACTTAGCCACAAAAACGGGATTAAGCCAGAGAGTCCCATCATGACGGTGATCCACAAGTAGCTGTTGTGGACATACCAGTTAATCGGATACTCGTTAGCAAGCACTTCAATTTCAAACGGTGGGCGATAAGTTCCCGATGGCCCAATGCCAAACCACAAATGTTCATTGATACTTTGCCGGGCATAGTAATTTTCCATCGAGCGCCATTCAAGGCTGCTATCGGCTCGCTCATTGGAGGCGGTCTGAAAAATACTGCCCATCCGATCAGCATAAATGTCAATCTGGCTCCCCACCTGCGCCGGAAATGCGAAATAGACCCCTATAAACAAAATAATGAGTAGCGGAGCGGCAGTCGCAAGACGAGTAATCGTCCGATAGCGCGTTCGACTAAACGTGCTGAACAAGGCGATCATTAAGCCAATGTTGACAATCGTGGTGGCCCAATAATTACGTTGATAACTCCGGTACAGCCAAAATATCGCCCCTGCCAGCACAATGAACCGCAGCCAACGCTCCTTACGATAAATCAGCAGAGTGCCGATCATGGCCGGGATAATCATGTAGAGATAACGTTCGCCGCCATAATAAAGGCGAGTCACACCGGAGAATTCGCGGCCAGCAGTTGTCAAATCCGCTGCGCTGACAGGCATAAGAGGCAAAAAGCGGTTGGGGAATATCAGGCCAGCCGAGAGAACCAGCGCCAATCCCATAAGGCCATACAGAAAATTGCGTAATGTCTGCCTGTCCGTGATAAATTGCGTAATCGGAAAAAAGATTAACCAGTAAAAAATAGGTCGAGATACCCGTATTACAGGGTTGGGCGATAGGTCTAAAAAGATGACGCCATTAAACATCGAAAAAAGTAATGCCATGATAAACAATATTAAGGGAATATCTAATGGGGTCTGATAAAAATGAAAATCCTTTTGGGCTGTGGCACGCAATATCAGCAGCAAAAGAAGCAGGCCCAACATCACATCGGGAATATGGGCACTGAATGGGCCAATAGGGATTAGTGGCAGCCATTCCCAACTGATCAGCCCGCTTGTAATCGCCACGACCGACAAGATTCCCAAATAGGGCCAGCGGCGAATCATAAAGACATAAAAAATGCCGCCAATCGCCCCCACGACGACCTTTGGATTGCCGATAAAGTGGGTGCTGAAGATAATCAAAACCGCAATGCACAACCCTATCCCTGCCGCGATGACCAATTCCATAAAAGGCCAAAAGCCGGGCAAGTCTATCACACGCCAAGGCCGGATCAGATAATAGAAGAATCCGGGGCGTGCAAAGGTTTTCGAGTTCGGAAGGCTGCTCATCGCGTACTATTACCTATCAACCCAGCGTTTCCTTCGCAACTTCGGCATAGAGCGCCAGCAGTTTTTCAGCCGAATACTCCCATTTCAATTGAGTTTCGACCCGTTGACGACCTGCTTCTCCCATTTGGGCACGCAACGCAGGGTCTTGGACGAGCTTCAAAATTTGGCGGGCCATATCCATTTTGTCGTTGGGAATCGCATAAAGGGCCGCGTCCTGTGCTGAAAACTTGTGTTCCACCAAGTCATAAGCGACCATTGGCTTGCCCAATGCCATATATTCCATGACTTTGTTCATGGTGGATTTATTGTTCAACGGATTATCGGGGTCGGGCACAATGCAAATATCAGATGTAGACAGGATACGCAGCATTTCATCATCAGAGATAAAACCCGTAAAGCGCACCCGCTCACTAATCCCTAATTCTTGGGCAATCTGCTGCAATTCATTGAGATTATCGGCCTTGCCAATGACGTTGCAGTACCAATCCTTATAGCCGAGATCACGCTCAAGGTGATACACCGCCCCCAACAAATGGTCGAGGCCATCTTGCGAGGAAATATTGCCAACATAGGCGATCAACGTTTCGGCTTTGGCGCGGAGTTGCTCATCAATTGGGACAAGGCGCATCCGTTTTAGGTTAGGGCCATTGCGGACGACATGGACACGCTCTGGTTTGACACCATTACGTTCAATATCACCCTTCTTGTAGGACTCGTTGACCTCCACCACCCAATTCGCCATGCGGCACGAACGTTTTTCCAGCCACAGCAACACGCGATACAACTTATTTTCTTTGGCGTCTTCGCCATACTTGGAGAGGAACAATTCAGGCGATAGGTCATGATGATCGTAGATAAATTTCTTGCCCAATAATTTAGGAATCAGCGCCGCAAACCACAACGTATCCGGTGGATTATGTACATGAATCACATCCACTTTACCTCGCAGGGTCAGCCACAGTGCCAGCCACGTCACCGCAAGGGTGGCATACCCAAATTCCATCAAATACCCTAACATCCCCCCACGATTGGGAGGTGCTGGGAAGCGCACGGCATAGACACCATTGAGGGTATCCCGCCATTTTTCGTTTTTGCCTCGTGGCGCAATTACACACACTTGATAGCCAGCAGCGGCTAAAGTTTCAGCTTCATGCCGCACCCGCACATCAAAGGGGTACGAGCAGTTTTCAACAATCATCAAGACACGCAGCGGACGGCTGCCGGACATAATCCTAAGTCTCCTTTAGTAAAAAGCCTGCACTGTAGCCACCGGCAGGCCTAACTTTTTATCGGCGAGCGTAATAACTGTAGACACGGGTCTTGGGGGCGCGATTGATGACCAACCCAACAGTCTTGGCATTCACATCACCCAACTGCTGCAAAGCCATACGGAGTTCGCTGGGTTGCGAATGTCGAATGGAGACAACCATCACCACCGCATCGGCCTGCCTCGCAATAACAGTTGCATCAGCAATGGAAAGCAAGGCGGGTGAATCAATCACGATATAGTCATAGAGTTGGCGCAACTGTGCCAGCACTTCCTCAAGTGTTTCAGGCGACAGTCGGCCCGTCATTTCATCCGCTACAGCGCCAGCAGGCAAAAATCCGAGGGTGGGCCATTGGGTATCTTGGATAGTTTCTGCAAGGCTTTGCTGACCCAATAAGACCTCACCCAAGCCCAGTTTGCCCACTTGGTTAAACATACGAGTCAACCCATGACGGGGGAAGTCGGCATCAATCAAAATGACACGGTTGCCTGTTTCCGCCATTGCCACACCAAGATTGCCCGTCGTGGTGGACTTACCGGCCCCCGGTTCGGCACTGGCGAGCAGAATGACATCGCCTTTCGAGATGGATCGAGAGCCGAGCAGCGTTACACGCAGCCGATGATAGGGTTCAAAGAATGAGGGTTTAGATTTCTGGGTAAGGAACAACTCACGACGGCGACGACGCAGTAGGCTCAATGGCCCGCCAGAGCGATTCGGTACTTGAGCCAAAATGGGCAGACTGGTAACATTTTGAACATCCTCAATCGTGCGGAAGGCATTCTTAAAGGTTTCGAGTAAGAAAGCCAAGCCAACTCCACCCACCAATCCCGCACCAAAACCCAAAATAGCATTGAACATCTTCTTGGGTGAGGACGGCGCTGTTGGTAGATAGGCGGGTTCAACAATACTGATAGCGTTGGCCCGCAGTTGTTCGCTCACCAGCGCGTTTTCGTAACGGTTGAGCCGATCTTGATATATTTGTTGGAAAAGCTCGACCCGCTTCTGCAAAATATCAAGTTTAGCCGTGACCAACGAAGCGGATTGGGTTATGCCACCTTCAGGATTAGTTGCTTCCTGATCGGTCTGTGCTCCCTCAATGGCGATTTCATAAGCCCGTACCGCCTGCTGATAGTTATCTTCGGCCTCTTGCAGTTGGTCTTCAAGGTACTGCCGATAGGTTTCGGTTGTCCCACCGTACAGTTCCAAACTGCGTTCAACCATGATTTCGGCCATGATGTTGGCGGCATCTTTGGCGATTTCGGGATCAGCATCGGTTGCAGTAATGGTAAACAACTCAGTTTCGACAATGGAATCCACTGAAATAGCGGGGGCAACTTCCGTACCCAGACGCTCATTGAGTTCATCAATAACCGGGCCACTGGTCGCAATTTCACGGTAGGTGTTCATCAAGCGTGAAGACAGTGCCAGTGAACCATAGTCCACCACCCCACCGGACGCCGAAGCAACACGCAAGGTGGCACTCGCTGAATATTTAGGCGTAATCAGCATACTGGCAACAAACGACAAAACAACCGCCACAACCGTACAAATGATAATAACCCATTTATACCAGAGGAGCACCCGAAAATAGGATTTAAGTTCTGCTCCTGCCGAGGCGGAAGTTGCTGCACTGGTGGAAATAGGAAGTTTCGGGGTTGCCATGACCATTTGCCGCGACATGCTGGGTGAATCATCCACCACAACCGGGGCATTGTCGAACCGTGAATAATCCGAACGTCCCTCAAGACGGGTGGATTCTGGACGGCTCAAGGCTTGTGTAACAGGCTGGGTTGAAACACGTCCATTATCAGCATCCCCATCCGACTTATCTTTGGTTTTGCTATAGATAGTCTCTAACAATTCATCGCTGTCAAACGGTTTCCGCAAAAAATCGGTCATGCCCAAAATGCGTGCCCGCCGTGCAATTGTGCCGTCCATGTCTTCGGTCAGGCCCACAAACGGAATTTCAAGCCATTCGTCATTCTGGCGAACCGTGCTAAAGAAAGCAAAACCATCCATGTTGGGCATCTGGATGTCGGAAATAATGATATCTGGGAAAAGGCCGGTCTCCAAATGATGAAGCGCATCTATGCCATCTTCAGCAGTGGTTACACTAATTCCCGCAAGCTCTAACCGGCTTTCGACTACTTCTCGTATATCGGCATCATCATCTACAAATAGAATGTGCCGGTGTCCATTTCGAGCCATGCAATGTACCTCTCAAGAAAACTCAAATCTTTCGCCGCCTCAATAAATTTTTAGAGCGCCGAACGTTCTCAACTATAGTGTTTTAACCTTGCAGCTAACGTAATACGTATGAAAAAAGCCTTTCAATGCCCTTACAAAAAAAGTATCATAAGGTTATGTTGATAATCAAGCCACACCCATATCCAATCTACAAGGTAAATAATTGAATGGCATCTCCCATCCAGCTTATCGTTACCGACTTGGACGGAACCTTACTCAATAGCAATCACGAAATCAGCCAACGTACCGAGCGATGCCTGCGCGAAGCCATGCAGCGGGGTATTCCATTAATACTTGCCACTGGAAAAACTCGCACCTCCGCTCTCCATATTATTGAACATTTGGGCCTCACTACTCCCGGAGTATACATACAAGGGTTAACCGTGTACAGCGGTCAGGGTGATGTTTTATACCAAAAAACGCTCGCTGCTGATCCTGCCCATATCGCGCTTGAAACCGCACTACAAGGCCAGTATCCCACCGTCATTTACAGCGGTACACGCATCCTAACTGACTACAACAGTCCACAGACCGACATCCTGACACATTATCATGAACCACAGCCGGAAGCCGTCGGCCCGCTACGCCAGATCATTGACCATGTACCCGTCCATAAACTGACCTTTATTGACGAGCCAAAGCGGATCACTGCCCTACGTACCAATCTCCAAGACCAGATTGGCAATGTCGTGACGTTGGTACAGGCCCTTGATACCATGTTGGAAGTGCTGCCCCCCGGTGCATCCAAAGGGAGCGGCCTTAGTCATCTTTTGGAACTTATGGATATGCCACCAGAGCATGTCATCGCATTTGGGGATGGTGAAAACGACATTGGGATGCTGCAATTGGCGGGGATTGGCGTTGCGATGGGCAATTCCAAGCCGGAGGTGCAAAAATCCGCCGATTATGTCACCGCCAGCAACGACCATGATGGCATCGCTGAGGCATTGGAGCGTTTTGTCCTAGCCTCCTGATTTGTCTTTAGCTGCCTTTCGGAGCGACTCAACCGGATTGGAGGGCGGGGTGTCTTTGCGCTGGGCTTGCTGAATAGCCGAGAGTGTTTCCGGTTTAATATAACCGCGTTCGATGGCATGGGTCGCCGCCGCAATCGTATCTTCGACCAGCAGAATTTCAGTGCCACTTTCTTGCACCGTCTCGATAATGGCCTTGACCTGATCATCACGGTGTTTCTGGCTCACATCGCGGATATAGATCGCCAATATGCGCCCCGGATTCTCAATGGCAACCTGCCCATAGATTTCAGCGTCTTTTTCACCACTGTCACCAATGAGAATAAAAGATAAATTGGGATGTGTTTGCAGCAATTCTCGGATGACGGCCAATTTATGTTCAAAGCGTCCCGGCTTAAAGAGATACTGCTCACTCAGGCCCAAGTCAGTCATAAAAATTGGCCCAATGGGAATGCCTTGGATCTGCAAAAAATCCAGATATACATCATATAAATTCCAGATGCCGCTGGTGACGTAATAAATTGGATTAAAGCCCCCTACAGTTCCTTGCTGTAAGGCATGATAGAACGCCGCTACTCCCGCAAAAGGCAAGCGCGTGCGTGAGTTACGGAGAAAGGTATTAGTCAGCAGTTTCGTAACTTGCACCACATCCGATTTGATGACGGTATCATCCAAATCGCTAATTACCCCATATTGAATTTGGGTTGGTGGAATGAGAACGCGACCCGTTGCCTGAATGGAAGTATCCTCAACCAGTTCGATTTTGAGCTCATGCCAAAATTGATCTTCAGAGGGTGCTTGGCCCAATTCCATGTGAACTGCAAAGTACCCATCATCGTTCGCCGTAAATTCCTGTTCTATCTCGCCGTAACAAGCGCGAACTTTGGCATATGGAATCTCGTGGGTATGAAACCGCCGAAAGTTATTTAGGAGGTTTTTCCATCCACTATCCGTTTCCAATGGGCTGGGCACACGATAATCGGCCACGACCCGCCCTTTGAGATGCAGCATTTTACTGGTTCCATGACCGAGATAAGGCAGAATCGTGATCGGGCCAAACTCCTTTTGACCACGCCGCAAGCGATCCACTCGATTTTCGATTGAGATAGCTAATCGTCGAAAACTAGCTTTTAAATCCGCCATGCGATCTCCCGCGTTATAATGTCCCCAAAGCATATCTAAACCTAGGGAGTGAGGAAAAGTCAAAATATGCCCTCTACACGTTATCAAAAGGTGCATATCATCGTCAACCCAGCCGCAGGCCGCGATGAGCCTTTTCTAAAGACGTTAAATGATACCCTGAATACACTCGAAGTGGACTGGGAAATATTTATCACCAAGCAGGCTGGCGATGCCAATCGTTTTGCCCAAGCTGCTGTTGAAGCCGGGGTAAATGTTGTCGCGGCTTATGGTGGCGATGGCACGGTGCGCGAGGTCGCCAGTGGTCTGCGCGACAGTCAAATTCCCATGCTCATTCTACCGGGCGGTACGGCCAATGTGTTATCCATCGAACTGGGCATCCCGCGTGATTTTTCTCAAGCAATCTCCTTATTAGAGAACAACCGCAGCACCCCCAAAGCAATTGATATGGGTATCGTTGGCGACCAAGTATTTTTTCATTTAGGCATAGGCCTTGAAGCCGAAATGAATAAGGAAGCAGACCGGGAAGCCAAAAATCGCAGTGGCATTTTCGCCTATGTGAATGCCGCCCTTAAAAATCTGCGTAATTTCCCTACCACCCACTATCATCTGGAACTGGATGGCGAAAAAATCGAAATTGATGGAATCAATTGCATGGTCACGACCTTTGGCAGTGTGGGAGTCGGTGAACTCAAATTATCGCACGCGATAGACATCAGTGACGGCCTGCTGGATGTGTTGGTCATTCAAGAGGTCAATTTACGAACCGTTTTGTCTGTTGCCGCTGGAGCCGTTTTTTTGGGGGAACTCGCTGGCCCGTTGCAGCAGTGGCAGGTACGCAAAGCCTCAATCATTGCCGACCCACCCCAACCAATGGTCTGCGATGGGGAACTGGTCAAGTTCAATAAAATTGATATACAAGTTCTGCCAAAAGCCGTCACCATCCTCGTCCCCACTAAGGGGTCACGTCCACCTGTCATAAAATCCGCCTAAAGTCCCTAGCCCTTTAAAGGTGAATTCATTTATGCTAGAAAGTCGGCGGGGATTGTAACAAACCGTAACATCCCCAAGACTAAACAGCCTCAAGAGGATGCCATCGCTGTTCAGGAGGGCTGGCGGCATGTCAGAGAAGCAGATTTTGTTAGTAGATGATGAACCATCGCTTTTGGAAATTTTTGGCACCATGCTCAAGCGTCAGGGCTTCACGGTTTGGAAAGCCACCAATGCCCTAGATGCCTTAGATTTGATGCGCAACATCAAACCCGACCTATTCATTTTAGATGTGATGATGCCGGGGATGAATGGCATTGAGCTTTGCCGCGAACTGCGCACATGGCCCGATACCCATACCACCCCCGTCATGATGCTCTCGGCGTTGGGCGATTCTCACACGCAACGGGCTAGCCTTGATGCGGGAGCCGATCTTTATCTACAAAAACCGGTTCTCCCACGTGAGTTGGTCAGTCGTGTACAGGAATTAGTCGGCGAACTGATGCCCCACTAGCTCACGGCTGAATTGGGTTTCGTACAACTGACGATAGAGGCCATTTTGCGCCAGCAATTCGCTGTGTGTGCCGTGCTCAACCACCTGTCCACGATCCATCACCAAAATGAGGTCGGCGGCAAGGATGGTGCTGAGGCGATGGGCAATCACAATGCTGGTACGCCCTGCCATGACCGTTTTGAGCGCATCTTGGATGAGAGCCTCAGATTGGCTGTCGAGGTGGCTGGTGGCCTCATCCAACACCAAGATACGCGGATTTTTAAGAATGACACGCGCAATGGCGAGGCGTTGTTTTTCGCCGCCACTCAGCCGATAGCCGCGTTCCCCTACAATCGTCTCATAGCCATTGGGCAGGCCCATGATGAAATCGTGGATATTCGCCGCCCGACATGCCGCCTCGATTTCAGCTTGGGTGGCGTCCAACCGCGCATAGAGCAAATTGGTGCGGATGGTATCATGAAACAGGTGGGTTTCCTGCGTCACCATACCCACATTTTCCGCCAGTGAATCCAGCGATACATCCCGCAAATCATGCCCATCCAGCAAAATTCTGCCTGCGGTGGGGTCATACAGACGGGGGACGAGATAGGTCGTGGTGGTTTTGCCTGCGCCACTCGGCCCAACCAGCGCCACTAATTGCCCCGACTGAATGGTAAACGATACTCCATCCAATGCCTGTACTCGCGCTTGGCTATAGGCGCTGGGTTCAGCGACTTCCTCAATTACATCTGGTTTTGCTGTTCCGTTTTGATTCCCCGACAGCACAGCTTCGACCTGATGCACCTGTCCATGTCGCCGCACATAACTGAGGCCGATTTCCTTTTCGGTGTCATACCGAAACGACACACTTTCAAACTCGATGCGCCCATGCACATTGTCCAAAACAAGGGCATCTGGCTTTTCGGCAATATCCAGCGGCAAATCAATCACCTCAAACACACGCTCAAAGCTGACCAGTGAGGTCGCAAAACTGATGGGGGCATTGGAAAGGCTTTGCAAGGTGCTATAAAACTGGCCGAGATAGGCGCTAAAGGCCACAATCGTGCCGATGGTAAATACCCCCTTCAGCACCATATAGCCGCCAATCCAATAGACCACCGCCGTGCCAATCGCCCCTAGCAACCCCATCACTACCGAAAAGCGCACCGAGGCCACCGAGCGTTTGATGCCAATATCGCGCACCACCGCCGCGTGTTGATCAAAACGATGGACTTCCTCCCGTCGCCGGCCAAACAATTTAACCAGCAGCACCCCGCCAATATTGAGCGTTTCGTGCATGAGAGCATTCATTTTGGCGTTGTCGTCCATTGATTCGCGGGCCAAGTCGCGCTGAATGGTGCTAGACCGTTTCGCCAGCGGGATAAGTGCTGGCAAAATCAAGATACCGAGTAAGGTCAGCCGCCATTCCAGCGCCAGCATGACCACCAGCGTTGCCACCAACTGCACCAGATGGCTGACCATATCCACAATCGTATGGCTGATCGCCGATTGTGCATCTTTGACATCATTATTGAGGCGGCTCATCAATTCGCCCGTTTTGGTGTTGGTATAAAACCGCAGCGACATTTTTTGCAGATGGTTATAGAGGCCCATGCGTAAATCGTAGGTTACACCTTCTGCCACTGTCGAACTCAGTCGCTTTTGCCAAATTTTGAGCGCCCCACCCATCAATGGGATGAAAAACAACCCGACCGCCAGCAGATTCAACCGCCCCATATCTTTTTCGGGTAGGGTGACATCTATCAAATCGCGGAAAATTAGCGGGCGCAGCAAACCAACCAGTGTAGTAAACAAAATCACCGCCAGCATCGCGCTAATTTGGCGGCGATAGGGACGGGCATAGGTAAACACCCGTTTGATGAGCGGCCATGTGATACTGACCGTTTGACCATCTTTGTTACGCATAAAAGGCAGGGTCAGCGCCTTGCCTTGTTTTTGGGCCATTTTGCTCCTTTGCAGAAAACCCAATATAGAACTCGCAACAATCATAATACGAAAATACACCGTTGATGTTCCCATTTGGGCGATTTTCTTATAAAAATCTATTGTGGCTTGTCAAACAGGCAGGGAGAAATAATCTATGATGCTAGAACTCGCAGTTGGCGACGCTTATGGAGCAGGCTTTGAATATGCGACGGACAACATCACGCGCTTAAACGATCTATCTAATTACGTGAAGCATCCCAAACATCATATTTTGCCGGGGCATTATACCGACGACACCCAGATGAGTATTGCAATCGCCGAGGTCATCACCGCTGGTTTGGAATGGACACCCCTTAATCTTGCCACCCGCTTTGTCGAAGCCTTTAAACGTGACCCCCGTGAAGGTTACGCGGGTTCATTTTATGGTTTTTTGCAGCAGGTACACGATGGGGCAGAATTCTTGGCAAAAATCGCCCCCGACAGCGACAAAAGTGGCGCAGCAATGCGGGCCATCCCAATTGGCATCTTCCCAACCATTGAGGAGGTCATTGAAAAGTCCAAAATACAGGCTGCTATCACCCACAATACGCTAGATGGTATCCAAGCAGCTACTGCGGCGGCTTTAATGTCCCATTATTTTATCTACCACCTCGGCCCAAAAGCAGAACTTGGTCAATTTTTGGAACAGCATGTACCAAATAGCTACACATGGTCAAAACCGTATGTGGGTAAAGTCAAATCAAAGGGATGGATGAGTGTGCAGGCGGCCATCACAGCCGTAATACGAAATGACAGTATGAGTCGACTGCTAAAAGACTGTATTGCATTTACGGGTGATGTGGACACCGTTGCCACGATTGCGCTTGGTGCGGCTTGCAACTGCCAAGAAATCACACAGGATTTGCCGCCTCACCTATTAGATATGCTTGAAAATGGGCCGTATGGCAAGGATTACTTAATCAGCCTTGATGCAAAATTGGTTTTAATTATACAAAAACATCATCAATAATCATCCCTATACCATCCACAATGTGACCCCCGAACTCGCCCAAGCTGCGATTCATTCATTGGAGGTCAGGGGCGTTCTGCGGGCTAGTGAAGCCGTCAAAAAAGCATTAGGGGGATAAAATCAAATAACTAAACCTGCTTCACATAGGTCACTTCTTCCGCCAGATAATGGGGATGCTGCACATACCATTCCACCTGTGGGGAATGTGGAATGGTTTGCACCGTCCACTCGACAGGCGTCTCCACAAATCCCAATCGCTGGAAAAACCCCCTTGCCTCGGTGCTGAATACGAACAATTGAGCCAGACCACGCTGACGGGTCAATTCTTCCGCATATTCGACAATGGCCTGTCCCAAACCAGCTTTTCGATAGGCAGGCTCTACATATAGCGATCCCAAAAGCGCCCCGCGTTCGTCCGGCTCAAAACGCGCAAACCCCACGATGGCCTCTCCATCAAACGCCGCATGAAACAATGAGCGTGCCGGGTCAATATCTTCCCATTGCATCGGAATTTCTTTGAGGCGTTCAAAAATAATGGTGAATTCCTCCATCGAGGCAAATCGAATCTCAATCATCGCACTCTCCTTAATATATATAAAGAAGATTTTACCGGGCCGCGCAACCTTATGGAATCAAATGCGTATAAAGGGCTATAAACCTCTCCCAAAGAGGCTTGTCTACCCATTGCTGATTGCCAAGTGTAGGAGTAAACATCATGTGGTGGTGGGGTCATGGCGGAAAACATTTCATGTGGAAATTTAGCTGGCTAATGTGGCCGCTTGGCTGGCTGGCTTTTACCGCCGTTTCAAAGGGCATCGCCTACATTGGCGACAATCCTATCATTCTCGGTATTACGTTTGCGCTGGCAATCCCATTCTTATTTTTGGGCATGGGGATTCAATTGGTGAAGGGTTGGCAGGAAAATAACAGCGGCCCAATTAAACGTAAAAATGAGACCTTAGCCAAGCACAAAAACGATGACCAACCCCGCCGTTACATACGGAGCGATGACGGGGAGTTGATTGAAATTACCTAATTCTTTATTGAGAGCAAATCTCGTAAGCCCTCGATCAAACCTTCTTCCTATTTCCTCACTTACGGCGGTTGTCCATCCTAAACAAATGGCATCCGCCGATCTGCTTTTTGCATCCCTCAAAGAGAATTCCCCTATCCTCGCCATTAGCTGACTAGGGGTGGGGGGGGAGAACCTGTTCAGCCTCGAAGATAGGGGATTTATAATAGTTATCGTTACCCGATGCGGTATTAGATTTCTAGAGGGGAAAAACTCATCAAATTTTAATGTCGCGGCAGATATGCTACACTAAGCATATTCATTCATGGTAACTCAGTAGCATATGCCAGATAACACTGCATTTGACGAAACCGACCTCATAAATCGCATTAAACTGCGCGATCAGTCTGCCCTGTCCGAGCTATATCAACGCTTCGGCGGATTGGTCTATGGATTGGCGATGCGCGTATTGCAGAACACTGGTTTCGCCGAAGAGGTGACCCAAGATATATTCCTCAAAATCTGGGATCAACCCGATAGTTGGGATTCGACACGTGGCAAGCTGCTCAACTGGCTCATGACCGTAACTCGGTATACAGCCATTGACCGACTTCGCAAAGAGCAGCGCCGTCCATCATGGTCAGCGGTAGATATTGAAGATGTCTTGAATATGAGCAGCAAACATGGCTTATTGGATGAACAAGACACCATGCTGCTGCGAACGTTAATTCAACAATTGCCACCGAACCAAACCGAGGCTATCGAACTCGCGTTTTTTGGGGGCATGTCCCACAGTGAAATCGCAGCACAGCTAAATCTACCACTCGGCACGGTCAAAACTCGGCTGAGGCTTGGTTTGGAGAAATTAAAAGCGATGTGGTTGGAAGCCATAGGCCAACCAAATGAATAATGTGTAAATTCTTGACGGTCTGACATCTGATTAAAGCATTAAAAACGTATTTATATATGATGAGTTGTAATGTAGTTGGCGATGGATACAAACGATAGCAGACTCAACAGCATAAATTCAGTGTGCGACACACTCCGCGAATTACTGCCCGCCTATAGCATTGGGGCAACCGATGAGGCAGAAACCCGCTTAGTGGAATCGCTGCTGGCCGAGTGCCCCGAGGTCGCCATTGAGTTGCAAGATTTTATGCGTTTGGCAGGTGCAATCGCCTACACCACACCGCTAATAGCACCTCCTGCCGCTTTGCATGACAAATTAATGACTGCGGTGGCCCAACGTCAAGTATCCGCGCCTTTGCTCATATCGCCTACGCCCACCCCTGTTCTAAAAACTTCGGTGCGCTGGCTTACCCCCACCCTTGCCCGTTTCACACTAGCAGCGGCAGCACTTTTGCTCATCGTCAACGTGGTTTTGATTGCACGATTGTTCAATCTGAGCGATGAACGGCAGCAACAAGAAACCAAAATTAATGAACTAAGCGATCAGTTAACGCGACAAAATCAGTTCTTCGCCGCCCTAGCTACCGGGAAAGCCAGTCGCATCAATTTGGAATCCTCTACGGGTGAGGCATTGGCATCGGTAATTTGGACACCTGCCAGTGACAGTGCATTGCTTGTGTCCAACAATCTCCCCGCCTTAGCATCAAACCGCGCCTATCAATTGTGGTTTATTCGTGACAATCAACCCGTCAGCGGCGGCGTCTTTCGTGTGGATGAAGAGGGGCAGGGGACATTTATATTTGAGATTCCAGCCCCATTGAATGAATATGATGCGCTCGGTATTTCTGACGAACCTATGACTGGAAGTGAAGCCCCTTCTACAAACCCTGTTGCGCTTGGTGGTGCTTAATACCCCCAACCGTTGTCAGAATCCATTTACAATATTCACATATTAATCCTCAAATTGACCTAGAATCCTCCATCTGACGCAACAGAATACCCATTTTCCATCCTCAACTCATCCCTTAACAGCCCATACTGATGGGGTTTTTTTGTATATATGGTTACCGGATTTATGTTAGTACGTTAACTTAATTCAACCATTCCCCCTAACCCCACAGTTGCATTGAGAACACGTCATCTCAATTGATTCATCTCAACGATTGTACTCTTAATTCAAGACAAATCTTTACAAAAGTTGGAATTGCGCTTCTTTACGAATTTACGTAATTCATCTATTCTTTCTTTAGTCTTCAGAAATTTTTCATAATTTCTTAAGGCTCATTTCCGAATAAAAACCGCTTTCTAATACGGTTTCACAGAAAAAGCGAGGGCACATGATTTGTGAATTTCATAAAATAACGATTAAGAAACAGCCCTCGCTCAATTCTGTCAAGGAGCGTATATCAATGTTTCAATCTCAAGTATTGCGTCGTTTGTCTCTATTCTTTGTCTTAATGTTTGCATCCCTATCGTTCATTGTCTCACTCGATTCTGTCCAAACTGCCAATGCAAGCGGGCGTATATTGTGCGTCAAAACTGATGCGTGGGCAGTAGGTGACATAGTGACGGTAGTAGCCTATTCCGGTGTACTCAATGACCCCTATTTGTGTGAAGCGCCGGGGCTTATGGAATACGTGGATGTTAACGCCATAGACCTCAACTCAATCAATTTTGCAGGGGCGCTACCTCTGAATATGGTTATTTATGATGTCAACAATGACATCACAGGCGATCTCCTGATGCAGTACCGCCTCCAAGACATTCAAGAAATTAGTCAATATGGCTGGTGGGGTGCCTTCTTGGGAAACACCCTCACAGGCGATCAATTGTATGGGCCAGATATGGTTGAATTTGTTTCCGTGCTGCCCATTCCCCCTGCTCCGCCGAGTCACCCCCCCACCATCGTGACCCAACCACCCGTCGTGGTAACTCAACCACCAGTGGTAACGCAGCCACCGAGCAACCTACCATTGGTGGTCAGTTTTGTGCGCCCGGTGATTGAGGGGGAATCCGTCGTTGACATCAACCAGACGGCTTTTCAGGTTGCGGCCTTCGATCCAAATGTCGGGAGTGCCGATGGCAGTGGCATCGCGCAGGTCAACTTTCAAGTGGTCGGCCCATCCGGGTCGGTTGTGTTCAGCAGCAGCGAGTCGAATGCCATCTATTGCGCATTTACCGATCAAAATGGTGTTTGCCTGCCAATGTCAGCCGATATGTTTGTCAGTCTAGCCCCCGGTACTTACACCGTGATGGCGCAGGCAGTGGCGTTTAATGGAACAGCTTCGGCTTGGATGAACCGCACATTTATCATCAACAGTGCAACGCCCTTGCCCCCAAGCAATGGAACGCCGCCACCTGTTACGCAGGCCCCCACGCAGCCGGGTCAAATTTTGCCTGTGGTGACATTTGCCCAGCCTGTCAGTGAAGGGCAGACCATCAATGCCATCACACAAACCAATTTTCAAGTGATTGCATTTGACCCACTCATCGGCTCGACCAACGGCAGCGGGATTAGTCAAGTCAGCTTTGAACTGTATGGGCCAAATGGGACGTCGGTTTATCAACACACCGAAAGTGACCCCATTTATTGTGCCTATATGGATCAAAATGGGGTGTGTCTGCCGATGCCGAGTGATGCCTATGCCCTCATGACCAATGGCGTTTATACCCTCAAGGTACAAGCTGTCGGCAGCAATGGTCAGCTTTCAGGCTGGATCAGCCGTACCTTCAATTTCACTGGTGCAGCAACTCCCATCCCAACCACACCTGCCCCAACCACACCCGCGCCGACCACTCCGGCTCCCACAACGCCTGTAGCAGCGGTCAATGTGCAAATCGTAACTCCGGTGACGGATGGCGCTGTCTTTGCCAATCGTGACCAAACCCGCTTCCAAGCATCGGCTTTCGATAGCGCTGTTGGAACACAGGATGGGTCAGGTATCGCCAGTATCTATTTTGAACTGGTAGATGGGGCTGGCCGCGTCGTCCATACCCGCACCGAAGGCAGCCAACCCTACTGCGCTTTCACCGATGCCAGCGGGCGCTGCAAACCCATGCCAAGCAATCTCTACAGCAGTTTGAAGGCTGGGGAATATACGTTGCGCGTTCAGGCTATGTCGAATAACGGTCAAAAGTCGGCATGGGCACAGCGTAAATTGATCTTGAGCAAGGGCGGTACTGTCACCCCAACACCCACGACACCTGCACCGACCACTCCGGCTCCCACAACACCAGCACCCACTACCCCCGTGCCAACCACACCTGTTCCGCAACCGCTATTCTTGAACATTGTCAATCCAAGCAGCAGTAATCAGACGATCACCAGCATTTCACAAACGGGCTTCCAAGCAGTCGCCTATAATCCGGCTGTCGGAACGCAGGATGGTGCAGGTGTAACCAACGTGGCGTTTGAAATTTTGAATCCAGCGGGTCAGGTTATTCACTCAGTCACCGAAGGTTCAGCCGCGTTCTGTGTGTTCACTGGAAACGTTCCCTGTAATGTCATGCCTGACAGACTGTATAACGGCCTTACCAATGGCACCTATACCTTACGCGCTCGCATGACAGCCCAAACCGGTGTTGTCACCGCATGGGTCACCAAGACATTTGTCATTAACCGCGCTACGCCAACCGCAACCACGCCTGCGCCAACAACACCAGCACCAACGACTCCGGCACCCACCACGCCTGCGCCAACAACACCAGCACCTACTACTCCCGCTCCTACCACGCCCGCCCCAACGACTCCGGCTCCTACCACACCAGCCCCCAGCGGACGCACCTTCTACGTCGCGCCAACGGGTCAGGACAGCAATGCAGGTAGTGAAAACGCGCCCTATCGCACCATTCAATATGCGGCAGGTCGTGCGCAACCCGGTGATACGATTATCGTTCGTGCTGGCACGTACTACGAAAAAATCACCCCTAATTCTGGGACAGCCACTGCGCCTGTCACGATCAAGGGCTACCCCGGCGAACGTCCACTCATTGACGGCGACAATCGGGTCTATCGCAACATCGAAGTCATTGGCAAGAGCTATATCGTATTCGAAAATCTGCGTGTTGAAGAGCCGCTAGACGCATGGGCGCATATCGAGAATTCTGATCATATCACGCTTCAGAATATCGAATTCATGAATCCAACCTATCCGTCAGGTATCCAGCGCAATTTTAACGGTATCGCCCTGCGCTACAGTTCCTATAACAAGATTTTGAACTCACGTATGGATCGCTGGGGTCGTTATCAGGGTGGCGACCAAGAAGGCAACCATATTGGGATCACGGGTGATATGAACCGGGGTGGATATAACCTCATCGAGGGGAATTACTTCACCTATGGCGCTCAAGGCAGCATCATTGTCAACGCACCATTCAACATCATCCGCAACAACACCTTTGATAACGATTGGCAAAAAGGCATCTATCTGGGTTACTTTGTCAATCCCGGTGATGCGCCTGCCGGTACGATTTATCCAGCCTATCGCAATCTGGTCGAAGGCAATACCTTCCTGCGCTCCAACAATTCCGAGGCCCAGCACGGTGGCTTGGGGTACGAAGAAACTGCCGTCGCCACAATCTTCCGCCGCAACGTCATCCGCAACAGCGATCATGTTGGCCTGATTGTCACCGTGTTTGGCAATTATGCCCCGATGGATTATGGCAACCATATCTTCCATAACACCATCGTCAACAACGGCCTTGATCGGTTTGAATGGATGGGTACCGGTATTTCAATTACCAATCACGGCTTGGGCACTGAACTGCACGACGATATTGTCAAGAACAACATCATCTATGGTAACTTGGCGGGGGCGGGCAACAATCCCTTCCAACTCACCATTGAAGTTTCTGGCAGCAGCAACCGTCCGCCCTTCGCCGGAATGATTGTGGCGGGCAACCTGATCGAAAACCCACGTGCCAGCACCTGCCAACAGAATTTGAACGCAGGTGGCAATGGGAATGGGGAGTGCCCCATCTACGTCGCTGGGGTTGGTGATGCCAATGCGGATTGGTTTAACACCCGCTATCCCCAAAATTTCTGGGGCAATAGAGAAGGCAATCCCAACTTTGTGGCCTATAATCCATCAGCCAATCAGTTTGACCTGCACTTGCAATCCAACTCCCCGGCCATTGACGCGGGGGTAAGCCTGACCGAAACCGTCAGTGCGGGTTCTGGTACGGTCATCCAAGTTAAAGACGCGGGTTACTTCCATGCGGGCTACAACGGCATGATTGCGGCTGATTCCATCCGGGTCGGCGGCGAAACCGTGACCATTGTTAGCATCAACTACGATACCAATACCATCACAGTGAATCGCTCTATCTCGTGGAGCGCCAATACCCCGGTCAACCTTCCCTTCAACGGGAACGGCCCCGACATCGGCGCTTTCGAACGGTAGTCCCTCGCTGTCTGCTATATCCCCAAATCCCCTCTCCCAAAGGTTTGGAACGCCCGATAGGAGAGGGGCAACCCTCACTCAATTTTTGGCCGCAGAAACAAACACACCTCTTGACGATTACTCACCAATTGGCGCACCTGCATAATCTTGTAGGCACGGCGCAAAATCCGAAATGAATGATCCATCAGACGCCGCATATTGGGTTGGCGCAGTTTCAACGTCATAATGCCAACCCCATCCGGCTCTAGATGTCGGGCATAGCTGACCATCACGCGACTGGAATCCTGTGCGTCCATGCGCATATCATTGACAATCACCTCAAACGACCCTTCGGCATGTGGCAGATATTCTTCAGCGGTCATCCTGCGATACACTACCAATGGGTCATTCAGTAAATCGGGATACATCTCGGTGGGGGCGACGGCGGTCACCTTTAACCCATGCTGGCGCAGTACCATCGTCCAAGCTCCCGGTGCAGCCCCCAAATCAAGCGCACAATCTCCCGCCCGCAACCGAATCCCAAAATCCGTCAATGCCTCCAATAGCTTATACCCAGCGCGATTGGGCATTTGAACGGAATAGGGACGCACCCCACCTGCATACGGCGAGATATTTTGATTGGCCCATGAAACCCCAATAAACGCCTTCCAGTTGGTGTTTTGCCGCGCAAGGGCCACCGATAAAATCTTGCTGGCAGAGGTAGCGGTTTTGCCATTGGATTGCTGAAGTCTCTGCAACAGGGCATTGGCAGGGGACATCGAGATGGCATCCGCGCCGTTCACCATATCTGGCAAAATGCGGGTCTGAAGGATAGCGGTAGGGTGACGGCATAGCCATTTTTCAATGGTTTGCTCAGTCTGATGCAGCGCTGCTGTTTGATGGACAGGGGCAAGATGATGGAGGTAAATCGGCAGGCGGTCTCGAAAGGGGCGAGTGAATTGATCGAATGGAGTGGAGGCCTGAATCAGCAGACAGCCGGGGCTAAGGGTTGCTAAAACGACAACAGATGGATGGTGACGACGAATTTCATTAACAGCGAGTTCAACAAAATAGGGTGAGCAGGTAAGTATTGAATGGTTCACGCTCCTCTTCTGGGGTGCCACAAATCCCCGCTTACGTGGCGCTTGAAATTTGAGTGATGGTATAGATTATAGCGAGATTTTTATCTTCTGTACTGAAAAGAAACCCCACCCCATCAATTTTGAGGAGGGTATCCCAAATTCGCTCCATTACAAGCCTGTTTCAATCGGGGTGTCATCTTGATTCCCCCAATCTTCCCATGAGCCATCATAGACGGCTACATTTTCAAACCCCATCAAACGCATGGTGAAATAGGCCACTGATGCACGATGTCCGGTTTGACAATAGGTAACAATCATCTTCTTATCGGCTAAATCCAGTGATTCATAGAGCGCTTCAAGATCGGCCTGCGACTTGAAATAGCCGTCCTCCAAATTATTCGTCCAATTCATATTAAACGCGCCGGGGATATGCCCTCCATGTTTGGCGCGGACAGTTTCGCCGGAGAATTCTTCGGGACTACGGGCATCAATTAATTGAAGCGTCAGGTCATCTAAATGGGCCAATACCCACTTGCGGTCAACATTGTGTTCGGGCAGCGCTTCAACCTCATATTCTGTCGGCTCAATTTCAGGCGCTTCCGTCTCTTGGGGCAGTTCCCCGCCATCCCACGCCAACCAGCCACCATTCAGCAATTTAATATCGGCATGTCCATAGGCATCCAGTGTCCAAAACATCAACGCCGCATCCAACAGGTTATTATCGTCATAAATCACAATCGTCATCTCCGGCATCAATCCCCATTCGCCCAAGAGTGCCGACATAGTTGCCGCGTCGGGAATTTGGGCCTTAATCCCATCCACCGTTGCACGAACTGAAGCAACATCAACCTGCACTGCGCCGGGAATATGCCCTAAGTTGTATTCGGCTGGTGGACGCATATCCAACACCGCCAGCAAGGGGTCATCTAAATTTTCCGCCAGCCAATCTACCTCTGCCAAGAGTTCAGGGTTGCCATACTCATCTTCTGGTGTCCCGGTACTAGTGGGGTCTTGCGCCGTTACAGATGGCATATCTTTCATATCCAGCAGTGTGCCCCCGATCAGCGCCACCGCACAAAACAATGCCAGCCATATCCACAAAAACTTCAAATTCCCAGATTTCATTTTGATATTCCCTGTGTCAATGCCATGATGCGGTCAAAACGGAAGTTCTCGACCATGTTAGTCAGCAAAGAGGCCAAATGGGTATCTTGGGCCTCGATCTGTTGAATGAGCGCCAACGTCTCTTCAGTATCCGCCATACTTGCCGCATGATACAAATGCGCTACCCACTCCAACGGCAATGATCGCAATACATTCTGCGATAAATCTTGCGTGGATTTCACATTCGATAGCGTCAACAACGGCTTCTTTTCTTCATAAATAAACTGTACGCCTAAACGCTGTGCCAATTTTTCAAAGATGACCTCTTCCCGAAACGGCTTACGAATAAAATCATCACAGCCCTGTTCCAAAATGGTCATGCGTTCATGTTCAAATACACTGGCAGTCAAGGCAATAATCAATGGCGATTGGCTTTCCTTAGACGCCTTGATTTGTTTAGTCGCCGCGTAGCCATCCAGAACTGGCATCCGCATATCCATAAAAATCAAGTGAGGCTGCCATGATTCGCTAATCTCTATAGCCTCTTTACCATTTGAAGCCTCGCGCAGTTCAAATCCCAATGGCTCAAGCAACCGCAGCAGCAGCGCCCGATTTTCCCACCGATCTTCGGCAATCAATATCCGATAGGTCGGCTGTCCCGGTGCTAACCCAATGACGCGCTGAACGGCTGGCATATTACGGACATCGGCGGCAGGCGCAACTTTGGTGCGAACATCAAATACAAAGGTAGACCCCTTGCCCATCTCGCTCCTAACCGCAATATCGCCCCCCATCATGCGCACATATTGACGGCTGATGGTGAGACCCAGTCCCGTCCCCTCTTGCGATTGAATCCCACTTTCGGATTGGACAAAGGCATCAAATAAATGAGGAATTTCATGGGGAGCAATCCCCGGCCCGGTATCTTCAACCCTGAAACGCAAGCTGGCTTGTTCGCCCTCCACCGACGCCCGTTCTACCCAGAGCGTTACCCCACCCTTTGGTGTAAATTTGATGGCGTTGCCCAACAGGTTGAGCAGCACTTGGCGCAACTTGCTCTCATCGCCTTGAATATACTGTGGCACATCCAACGCTCGTTCCAATGTCAGCAGCAGGCCCTTATTTTCAGCCCGTACATGCAGCAGTTCTTCAATCGTGTCCAATAAATTAAACAGGTCAAAATTAGTGATATTGAGCGTCGTATGCCCGGCCTCAATCTTGGACATTTCCAGCACGTCATTAATCAGTTGCAAAAGATGTTCGCCACTGCGGGAAATGACCGTAAGGTTTTCTTGCTGGGTCGTCGTTAGATTGGCATCGCGCTCCATAAGTTGGGCAAACCCCAAAATCGCGTTCATCGGGGTACGCAGTTCATGGCTCATATTCGCAAGGAAGGTGCTCTTGGCAAGGTTGGCGGCCTCGGCCTCTTCTTTGGCCCGTTCCAATTCCTTCGTCCGCTGCGAAAGCTGTTGGGTGCGTGTTTCGACCAACTGCTCCAAATTGCCACGCGCCGCCCGCAGTTTACCATAGGTACGCTTGAGGGTTTTTTCATTTTGCCACGCCGCAATTGCCACAATCCACCAGAAAAATATCGGCGCAATCGCAACATCTTGGACAAAAATGGGGCTGATCACAAACGTGGCGAAGGTGTTCAAGATCGTTACCGCGAAACTGGCCCGATAGCCAATCAGAACACATGTCACAAGCGTCGAAATTCCCAACAAATATTCCAACGACATGATATTGACCTTCATATCGTCGGGAATATCTTCCCAATCCGATACCAAGAGCAGCAGTATCCACAGGCTCCAAATCATCACAAGTTGACCGTAGCTAAAAATATAGGTCGCCACCCGTGTAAAACCACGTATATTTAGCATATAACTAAGGTTGGCGTGTCCCAACAAAACCACAAAAATGCCCAAGTTGATAATGGCAGCTTGGGCAATTTCAATATCCGAGAAACCTTCCGTCAAATATTGACGCTGAAACCCGCCGGTGGTCAGCGACACCACAAAAAAAAGGGTGACAATAATAAACAAGAAAATAATAAGCAGCATCCACCCCCGGCTCAAAATATCAAGGGTGCTGGCTTTGCGTTCAAGATCAGTTTCAATTTCAAAGGGGTCTAACAGCAAGGTTGTCTCCGGCGCAAGATTAAACCGCCGTTGCAAGCGTACTACTAAGGAACTATCTCCACCCATTGTTCGTGCCTCGCTTACGTTTGCAGATAATCGGCAACCTTGCGCAATACCTCGTCAAAGCGAAAAGGCTTGCTGATGTAATCAACTGCTCCGGTTTCTGCCAACCGTGCCAAATCTACTTCACTTGCCAACGCACTGATAAAAATCACCGGAATATGCTGAAGCCGTGGGTCGGCTTTTAATTGATCGCACACCTCGTAGCCATTCATGCCCGGCATGTTAATGTCCAATAAAATCAAATCGGGAGCCGCCGCACGCACCGCTGTGAGGGCCATCTGTCCACTCAACACCGCTCGGACTTTATAGCCCTCATCCTTCAGCACCCCGACCAAGATTTTAAGGTTCTCCGGGGTATCATCCACTATCAAAATGTCGGCGTGAGGCATAACCATGATCCTTAAAAAGCATTCACCGCGTCAACCGTGCTATCAAACATTCTGAAGAAGTTATCGAACCCCACAATTTGGAAAACGCGCTTAACCCGGCTGTTGACCGCCGAGAGATAGAGTTCGCCGCCTTTTTCCCGATTCACCGTCAGGAATTCAGCGAGGACGCGCAGTCCAGCACTGTTGATGTACTGCACGGTGGATAAATCTAGCACCATTTTGCTTTTGCCTGCTTCCGCCGCCGATTGAAGCGTCTGCTCCATCTTGGTCGCGCCGTCATTATCAATCCGACCATTTAACGAAAAAACGACCACACCCTTTTCTTCACGTTGGGTAATGTCCATTGTGCCATGCCTCCGATTTACTTATATGATTGAGCAGTGGGGATAGGCTTTGCACCTATCCCCCTATCTCAATTATCCGTTAGCAACCCTTCGGGGGCAACTTTATTGATAGCGCAGAATGTCGGAGACGGTCTTACGTGCAGCCGAGAGTGAGGGCCACAGGCTGGAGATGGTGGATACCAAGAGCATTCCAATCAGGCCCACAATCGGCGCGGCAATCGGATAGCTCAAGTCCAACATATCACCAAAACCGAGGGCTTCCGTCAGCGCGATGCTCAATAGGTAGCTGATGGGCAACCCCACCGCCCACGCGATCAACCCAACAATGAGGCCTTCCGTTAGGAATTGGCTGACCACCGTGCGGGAACTCGCCCCGATAGAGCGCATCACCCCAATTTCCTTTTGGCGTTCAAACACGCTCATCGAAAGGGCCGTCAACAGTCCCAATCCACCCACCAGCGCAATCAAGGCGGCGGTCAGATTGAAAATCATGCGGAAGCTATTGATCATGTTGGTAATGTTCTCGACGATCTCCGGGAAGTTTTGGTAGCTGGCGGTAATGCCCTTGCCCAACAGAACTTCATTGATTTCGTCAATCTTATCGGCGGTTTCTTTGACCGTTGGGTCTTCTGTATCGAGGGATATGGCTATGTCACGTGCAACGGGTTCGCCATTTAGGGTATAACCCGCCATTTCAGACAGGGCCTGCCAGCGCATGAACACCAGATCAAAGGGATACTTCGCCAGACCAACCACTTCGACTTCACGACTGTTACCTGCAATGCGAATGGTAATCCGATCACCCGCATGGGCGTTCATGGTCGTAGCGATATTGTTACTCAGCACCACACCATAGGGGTCAGTCCCCTCGCCCCACAACGAGCCTTCTAGCAGTTCGACGTTGTACGCAGGATTCTCGGCTTCCGGGTCATAACCATTGGCATAGCTGAATCCACCGGTACTCGCAGGCGGAGTATACCCATCAATTTCGATTTGAATCCCGCTTACAGGCTCAACCGCCGCGATACCATCCACTTCTTCATTCAGCGTGGTCTTAATCGTGTTGAAATCTTGCTGTTGCGTCGGAACGATATAAATATCCGTCGCGCCGTAAGTCCCAACAATGGTATCCATGAGATCATCAATGGCCGCAAACAGGGCAAAAATCCCCATGAAAGCACCCGCCGCCATCGCCAGCGTCAGCACGGTGAAAGCCAACCGACCCTTTTTCTGGCTGACATTGCTTATACCTTGACGCACATTGATTGAAACAGGCAGCTTGGCAATCAATTTCGCAATCGGGCCGTTGCCATACTTCGAGCTAATGCCGAGGTCGAGCATCGCATCCAAAATCTTGACCCGTGTCCCATTAAACACCGGGAGAAGTGCCGCCAACACAGGCACCGCCAAGCCTATACCAACCCCCAAGAAGATTGCACGGGGAGCCAGTACAAAATCTTCGATAATCGTACCCATCGTGGTCGCCAAAGCCTGTGCCGCAAAATACCCCGCCGGAATACCCAGCACCACGCCCGGAATGACCCCGAAGACACCATACGCCAGCGCAATCCCCACATAGATGAAGAAGTTATCGCCGCGTGACGCCCCCAAAGATTTCATCACCCCGATTTGACGTTTCTGTTCGATAACGATGGAGTTGACCACATTGATAACCAAGAAACCGGACACAATCAGGGCGGTTAGACCAAGCATCCCCAAGACGTTACTCGTGTCTGTCGCACTTTTGATCTGTTCATTCTTGGCGGGGTCAGCCGTGTAATTCAGATCAGGGATAAAGCTGGTGGTATCGGCCAATGATTGGGCAAAAGCGTTGGATTGTTCATCAGCCAATTTGTAGCTGCTGAAGCGTGTGAAGATGTAGTTCACATACGAAATGCCGGTGATGTACTGGGTATCTTCGAAGGTGGTGAACACCGAAACTACCGGATCGTAATTGAAATCGAGCATATAGGGTTGGAACACAATGGCAGTAATCGTCCATGTCTCCACCGGAATTTCGGCACCACCCCCAGCTAGGCTGACCATACGCAGATTCAGGGTATCGCCAACTTCAAGGCCAAATTCCTTCGCCATCCGTTGTTCGACGGCTAATTGGCGCTGCCCGGACACAGGATATTCGCCATCAATGACGCGCATAGGTTCAAGTTCGCTTTCACCCATCGGCGCATAGCTGGAAATCACCATGCCGTCTTCAAATTTATCGCCATCATCCGCTTGGAAATAGACCAAACTCGCCAGATAGCCCTCAACCGTTGTGACACCGGGATAGGCTTGCACTTGATTCAGCAGCACATCATTGGGAGTGGGTGTTTGACCCGCCGCCAAATTGAGATGCGTTTTCATCATCGCCAATTTGTCTGCTTGAATATCGTCCTCAAGGCGATTGACGATTAGATCACCCATCGTAAACAGGGTAACAACGCCAAAAACGCCGATAAAAATGCTCATGGATACAAGGGCAGTGCGTCCCTTGCGGGAGAGAATGTCTCCAAAAATCTTGCGAATACGTGTTTTCGCCATCGTGATGAGTCCCCTTGTTTGCTTCCTTGATGATGAACTCAGTGTAAACAAAGCAACCCGGCATCTCACCGGGCATATGGTTGAAAATCTATGCAACTTATGGCTTAGTCAGGTGACTAATTCTTAGGAGTATTACACCAGCAGATTAACTAACGAGGCTTAACCAGAGCACGCCGAGCGCGATAGTAATGAGGGTAATTGGGACACCCGCTCGTAAATAGGCCATAAAGGTGAGCTTCACGCCGCGCGTGGCTGCAATTTCCGCCACAATCAGATTGGCTGCCGAGCCAAGCAGCGTCAAATTGCCCGCCAGCGTGGACGACATCGCCAGTGTTAACCAGCCCTGCTGGGGATTAGCGAGTGTCTCCATTTCCGAGCGGAGCAGCAAAACCGCCGGAACGTTAGAGATGACATTACTCAGTGCTGCCGTCGCCAAACTTAATGGCCCTACCCCACCGCGAATCACCGGAGAAATGGCCTCAAATAAATCTTCACTGATCCCCGTCACCTCGATTGCGCCCGTCACCACAAATAGACCACCAAAAAATGCCAACAGTCCCCAATCAATATCGAGCAATTTATGGGGACGGATACGTGAAATCAACAGCAGGCCCGCCGCCACACATGCCGAAGAAACAATCGGTAGCCCCACCAAAAACGCCACGAGTAGGCCTGCCACGACTGCAATCGTCCGCCACAACAGCGGCGGGAAAATCTGAGGCGATTCCACTTCGGTGAGAGGTAGTCTGCCACGAAATTCGTGTGGAAACACCAGCACAATCACGACCCAGCATACCGCCATGCCAATCAGCGCGACAGGGGCGAGATGGCTCAGAAATGCCAGATAGCTGATGCCGCTGGCCTGCCCAATAATCAAATTTTGTGGATTCCCCGTGATTGTCGCAGTTGAACCCACATTGGTTGCGGTGGCTAGACCGATCAAATAGGGGATAGGATCACGTTTGAGGCGGGTGGTCAAATCCACCACCATCGGCGTAAACAACAGGCAAATCGTATCATTTAGGAACAACGCCGAAAGCACCCCAGCCGCCAAAATGACCAGCGCCAAGAGCATCTGGGGTGACTTGGCAAACTCCAATACCCGTCCGCCGACGAGTTCAAAAAAGCCGGATAGACGCAGATTAGCATTAATGACCATCATCGCCGCCAACAACAAAATCGTGCCGACATCCAATGAAGCGATAGCCTCATCTTCTTGGATGGCTCCCACTGCAATCAGGGTTGCCGCACCGACCAACGCAATCGTCGCGCGATTCATCCGCAGACGTGGCGCACTGCCAATCGCCACGCCCGCATAGGTCACAAGCACAATCCCAATGGTTAAAGCAATCATCGCACCTAACTCGTTATTTCACTCGTCGCAGCAGCATGACCGGGGCGATTGATGACAGTGTAGGCCACTGCCATAATGATGACGAGCACAAAGAAAAAGGGGGGAATAATTTCGAGACTAGAACGTTCAGCCAGAATACCGACCAGTCCCGGGATGCCCCCTGCTCCAATACTGGCGGCAGCAACCTGAAACCCAATCGCGTTGGGTGCATGTGAGGGGCCAAGCCGTTCTTGGGTGTTCGTGACCATCAAGGCAAAAATTGGGGCGAGCATAAATCCATAAATGACCAAACCGACAAAACTTACCGTGTCGCTTGGATTCCACCACAACAGCGCCATGCCAACCGCCGCGCCGCTCAAACAACTTTGTACCAATATGTGGGTATTCACCCGATTGATAATCGCCCCAAAGAAAATCCGACCAATCGTGAAACTGCCCCAATAGAGGCTAACCCAGAACCGCGCCGCACTCTCGGAGATGCCGCGTTCTTCATGAAACAAACTAAACGACCACTGGCCGGCGCCTAATTCGACCCCCGTATACGCCATAAATAAAATGATACCCAGCCAGACAATCGGCATACGTAAAGTTGAAAGGGCATCGGCGTGCTGGATTGGTTCTTCAGATTGATGGGCCATCTTTAGGCTGGGCCACGATTGCCGTGTAAGCAAAAACAAAACGACCAAACTTAGATACATCCCGCCGATAATGGCTGGGCCAATCCGCCACGATGCGTCGCTGTTCAAAATGGCGTTCATCATCAACGGCGCAAGTGTCGAACCAATGCCAAAACAGGCGTGCAGCCAATTCATCAGGCGTGGGCCATAATGGGCAGCGAAATAGACATTCATGCCCCCATCCAAAATTCCCGCTCCCGCCCCACCAAACAACCCGGCCAAGACCAATAGCGCAAATGAGGGTGCGACGGCATACCCCAACACCCCCATTGCGCCAAGCACGCAGCTTAGGGCCAAAAGGCCAGCAGCAGGCAGACGGGCCATTAACCACCCACTGATAAAACTTGCCAGAAAATATCCAGCAGTGCTGGCAAACAGCACAAGGGCGACGGCATCACGTGGTTGGTCAAATGTCTCGCGCATATAGGGCGACCACGCCACCCCTAACATTGCGCTGGGCATTCCTAAAACGATAAAACTGAAATACGCGATAGCAACCACAGACAATTGACGATTTTGAGAAGAAGGATTCAAGGGAATGTGTATCCTTTAGGTCAAGAGAAGCATATAAGAGAAATGCAACGGTAGATTGTGGAGAATTATGGTTTTCGCTAATCCGATTGTCCACATGTTGGCGTTCAGCCCACACCTCAGTATCGCCAATCTTGACCTATGATTCTAGTGGATAAATGCCCAATTGCATTGCATTTTGTAATGCCATGTCCAGTAATTTTGAGATCACGAGTGCGCTAAATCGGCATAATCCATCCCTGTCGGAGTCTAGCGGCCCAAGATAAACTGATTTCTATTTCCTCCAACTCCATACAACAAAAAACCAGCAATCTTTAAGTGATCACTGGGTGATGATTTATTTTTCCAGAGATGCGATTCAAAGTTTATCGCATAGTTTCGGCATTCTCAATATAGTTTGCGGTATTATTTAAACGGGATACCCACTAGGATAACCAGCGTTTGCGCCGTTTATAATGCTTAACTTCACGGTAGCTTTTGCGATGCCCCACATCCGTCAGCCCTAGATAAAATTCGCGCACGTCAGCATTCGCGGTTAAATCTTGAGGTGTACCATCCAACACCACGCGCCCGTTCTCCATGATGTAGGCATAATCCGCCACGCTTAGGGCGATATTGGCATTTTGTTCCACCAACAAAATCGTCACCCCTTGCTCTTGATTAATCCGCTTAATAATGCGGAAAATCTCCTGTACCAGTAGTGGAGCAAGGCCAAGTGAGGGTTCGTCCAGCAAAATCAATTCCGGGTTCGCCATCAGCGCCCGCCCAATCGCCAACATCTGCTGTTCCCCGCCCGACATAAAACCTGCCACCTGCCGCTTACGTTCATTTAGACGTGGGAAATAGTCATAGACAATTTGCATCCGGCGGCGGGCCTCCATCGGATTACGCTGGATATACGCTCCTGCCCGTAAATTTTCTTCGACGGTCAGATGCTCAAAAATGCGCCGTCCCTCCATCACCTGAAAAATACCCTTACGCACAATCGCGGCAGCATCAGAGTTATGGATATTTTGGCCCTTATACACAATCGAGCCGTCTGTCACCGACCCATTTTCGGGCTTCAGTAAGCCAGAAATAGCTTTGAGTGTGGTAGATTTACCGGCCCCGTTTGCGCCGAGCAGGGCGACAATCTTGCCCTCATCCACCTTAATCGAGAGGCCCTTTAACACCAAGATGACGCGATTGTAAATCACTTCAATATTATTCAGGCTCAATAAAGGGTCGGTCATAGGTTTTGCCCTCAAAATCTAAAAAAGGGGCAGATATACCACCCTGCCCCATTCATTTTTTCGGCTTATTCTTCAGTCCGTAGATCAATCACATCACTGGCTGCTGTCCACACTCCATCTTCAACACTGAAAATGGTGAGTGAACGGTTGCCACGATGATCGTCAGGGGTAAACGTAATCGGCGCGGTGATCCCACCCGTATCAAATTCGGTAATGCTTTCAAGGTTGGCCTTGATGTTTTCACCCGTCAATTCCTGCCCTGCTGCCAATGTCAGCCGAATGCCTTCGACCATCACCGCCATCGTCCACCACCCCTGTGTAAAGTGTAGGGTCGCTTCCTCCAGCGTCATATCGTTTTCATCCAGCCATGCACTGGGGATTTCTTGACCGGGGACTTCGACGGTGGTGGGGCCAAAGGGCAATGCACCAAGCACACCCTCAGCATCTTCGCCTGCCAATTCAATCAAAATTTCATCGGCACACCAGTTCAGACACCCAAATTCAATATCTTCCAGTAGCCCAAAATCAGCCGCTTCCGAAACCAACAGAGCCGCTGGCGTGGACACGTTTTGTACGATGATGTGGGTGACTCCAAATTCATCGGCACGGGTCAATTCGGCTTCATAGCTGGTAGCCCCACGTGGCATTGCAATGCGCATGGTCTCAATCCCGTTCTCAACGGCAAAGGCTTCCCCATCTTCCAGCGGAGAAGTCCCAAACGGGCTGTCATTATGGAAAAACACAACTTTCATATCGGCTGGATCGTTGTCATCCGCCACCCATTCATCCAACATATATTGCAGCATAATGACCAGTTGATCTGAATAGGTCGTCCCCACAAGGAAATTATAGGGTGCTTCGCCTGCCGGATCATTTAAGGCTGCTGAATAGGACGCAGACATGAAAGGAATTTGATCCTCCGCCACGCGACCACGCAGCGCCTCCGTGTCGCCTGTGCCCCAGCCCATAAACGCGACCACGCCTTCTTCGACAAATTGCACATATAGATTTTCGGCGGTGGCTACATCATAGGCATAGTCTTGCGAAACCAGTTCAATTGGGCGGCCTTCAACCCCACCGTTGGCATTGACCCAATCCACATAGCCCACGACTCCCACAGAATAGGGTGTGCCTACGTCACCTGTCGCACCAGAAAGATCAAACACTGCGCCGATTTTGATGGGTTCGCCTTCTTGTGCCAACCCAATTCGGCCAGAATTGAGGCTTGTGCCAGTCAACAGTGTTACCAAAACTAAAACAATCACAAACAATCTTTTTTTCATCGTCCTAAACTCCTCAAGGCTCTAAAAAACTGGGTTAAAACGGCTTCGGTTTTATCTTGCGTTTCACCTCCTTAAAATTTCACCCGAGATAATAGCGTCAATAACTAAAAGGCCAGAGGCGGAAATAGTTTTTAATATCCCGCCACATCTTCACAATCCCTTCTGGCTCCAAAATTAACGTAATGACGATAGCGACCCCAAATGCGCCGCGTTGGATAAATGGGAGATAGAGCCGAAAATCGTCAGCGTTTAATACCTCTGATTTTGTCAAAAAATCGCCCATTTCACGCAATAATTCCGGCAGCACGGTAATAAAGATTGCCCCATAGATTGAGCCGGAAATCGTACCGAGGCCCCCGATAATTATCATGGCGAGATACTGGATAGATATTTCAATCGTGAAGCGCTCCCAGCTAATCGCCGTGCTGTGTTGTGCCAAGAGCGCACCTGCTAGTCCAACAAAAAAGGAGGAGGTCGCAAATGCCAATAATTTATAGCGGAAAATATTGACCCCCATCACCTCCGCCGCAATATCTTGGTCACGGATGGCAATAAATGCCCGCCCCACATGGGTACGAAAGAGGTTGACGGTAACAATCACGACTGCAATCAAAATCAGCACCCCAAACACATAAAAGGCTTTCTCATCCTGATTTAACTGATACCCAAAAATCTTGGGATCGGGAATACGGAGTGCATTGGTGGCTCGACCATCCTGTAGACCATCTATGGGGTCCCAATTATTGAGAACCCACTGCACAATCTGTTGGGCCGCGAGAGTTGCTACAGCCAGATATAGCCCCTTGAGTCGTAGCGAAGGGATACCAAACATCATACCAATCCCCGCCGTAATAAATGACGCAAGAACCACCGCGATGGGCCATGGAATATCATAATACGTGGTCAGCAAGGCCGAAGAATAGGCCCCAACTGCCAAAAATGCCCCCTGCCCCAAACTGATCTGGCCCGTATAACCTACCAAGATATTGAGACCAATCGCCCCAATCGCCGCGATGATGATGCTGTTAGAAATACGGATGAGATAATTGTTCGCCACCAGCGGCAAAATCACCACTACCGCCAGCACCAATACAATACGTATCCGCTGCATGGTGGTCGGGCGAAGCTGCAAATCTGATCCATATGACTCATGGAAAACGCCACATTGTGTTGCGGTCATAATTGATCATCCCTTGCCCTTATACCCGTTCAATCCGCTTTTGACCAAACAACCCATATGGCTTAAACATCAAAATGACAATCAGCACCAGATACGGCACCACATTTTTGGTGGAGGCACTGGCAAGGGAAGCGAAATTTTCTTGCAAAAGAGGATCAATATATCCAACGGCATATTGTTCCAGCAGGCCAATCATTAACCCGCCAACAATCGCCCCCGCAATCGAATCCAGCCCACCCAGAATAATGACCGGAAAGGCACGCAGTCCCACACCCGGAATATCGGTCTTGGCCCCACCCCCGGTGTCCGCCACAATCAACCCGGCAATCCCCGCCGTCATCGCGGCAATTGACCATGTGATGGCAAAAATACGTTTGACACTAATCCCCATACTAAGCGAGGCTTGCTGGTCATCCGCCGTCGCCCGCATGGCAATACCCTGCTTGCTGTATTTAAAGAAAAAGATCAAGGCGAGGATGACGACGCTCACAATCAACACAATATACACCTTGTCATATTGAAAGCGCACCGGGCGGCGGGAGCCTTCGATTTCCCGCTCATACGCCCCGGTTTCAAGATCACGGCGAATTTCCGAATCTTGAGGGAATAGTTCCGGCACTTGCGCCAGAACCCCATCCGCCAATGCTGTATCGCGCACCTGCCATGTTTTGGCGTCTGTGCCCCATTGCAATCCCACCCCGGCATGAATAATGCTGCTCAGGCCAATCGTCACCATAATGACCGAGATCACGGGTTCACCCACCAGTGGGCGTAGTACCAATCGTTCCACCAAGATGCCGAGCAACCCCATAATGACCGCCGCCGCAATCAGCGCTGGCACAAGCCCTAATCTATCAATACCGAGAAAGGACACCTTGAACTCAACCAGCATTTCATACGCGATATAGGCCCCCAGCATCATGAACTCACCATGTGCAAAATTGATCACATCTGTCGCCTTATAAATCAGCACCAGCCCCACCGACACCAATGCCAAAATCGCGCCCTCCGCGATTCCATTGTAGGTATAGCGCACAAATGACGCTGGATTGTCTTGTGCTTGGGGCACAAACCAATTGAGGAGATAGGCCCCTACTGCCAAAATTCCGAATAGTGTCAAATACCACTGCCACGTCTTGGCGGCAAAATAGGTTTGCAGATGATCTAAGAGGCCCTGTAATGAAAGACTTTTTTTCTCCGTGCCTGTCATAAAATATTTTTCCTATTGCTTAATTTCTGGGGTTCTTTCGATACAGCCTTGCCTCACGGATTAACCTTATCAATTCTCAAATTCACTTTGATTGTCGCCGTGCGCCCATCTTGATAGGTAATCACCGATTCAATATCCAAGCTGTCGAGGTCGCTGTACAGCCCATCAATCAGCTGATGATATGTCTGCGCGACATACCCACGCCGAACCTTGCGGGTGCGTGTCAATTCAGCATCATCCGCGTCCAATTCTTTATAGAGCAGCAAAAATTTTTGGATGCGGGCCGCCGAGGGAAGATCAGCATTGGTGCGCTCGACATCTTTCCGAATGAGGTCATACACCGAAGATTTTTGGGAAAGATCAGTATAGGTCGTATAGGCAATCTGCTGTGCCTCGGCCCATTTACCCACATTCGCAAAATCTATGTTGATAAACGCCGTCACATAGGGCCAATCACCCCCAAACACAACCGCCTCTTTAATATACTGGCTAAATTTAAGTTTGTTCTCAATAAATTGTGGTGAGAAGCGTGTGCCATCTTGCAAGGTCATGACATCTTTGGCACGGTCAATCACAATCAGATGACCCTCGTCGTCAAAATACCCTGCATCGCCTGTCCGTACCCAACCGTCCGGCATAATCGTCTCCGCTGTGGCCGCTTCATTGCGAAAATACCCGCTGAAACAGACTGGCCCCCGTACCAGAATCTCGCCGTTATCATCGGTCTTGACCTCAACACCGGGGAAAGGCTTGCCCACCGTCTGATATTTGATTTCGTCGTCGCGGTGAATCACACAAAGACCCGTCGTTTCGGTTTGACCGTACCCCTGTTTGAGATTTACCCCCATCGCGTGGTAAAACCGGAACACATCTGGCCCCAATGCTGCCCCCGCCGTGTAACCCCATTTGATATAACGCAGACAGAGTTGGTCAAGCACGTTATTAAAGACAAACACACGGGTAAGGGCTAGTTGGGCTTTATCTACAGCAGTCAGCGGCTTGCGGCCAAATTTTTTGTCGGCGATGCGATAGCCAATCTTCATGGCACGGTTAAACAGGAATTTTTTTAGGCGATCCGCGTCTTCAATTTTGACCTGAACCTCGCTGACCATGCTCTCCCAGATGCGCGGCGGGGCAAACATAATATGCGGCCCAATTTCCCGCAAATCCGCCCGCACAGTATGGGTATCTTCGGGAAAACTCAGTGCAAATCCCTTATACATGCCACACGCCATAGACATCATTTGTTCGCCAATCCATGCCAACGGCAAAAAGGAGACAAATTGATCGTCTACCGTAAAACCATCTACTTCTGTCATGCCCTTCGCCATCGCAAATAGATTGTCGTGTGTAATCTGCCCTAATTTCGGTTTGGAGGTCGTGCCAGAGGTCGTCGAAACAATGGCAATATCTTCCCCTTTCCCCTTGCTGACCGATTTCTCAAAAAATGTCGGATTCGCTAGGTGAAATTCGCGCCCCAAATTTTCGATTTCGGGAAAAGGCTTCAAATATGCTTGGTCATAGTTGCGGAGGCCTTTAGGATCATAAAAAATCACGGCCTGTGCCCGCGACAGCCGATCCCAGATTTCGACCACCTTATCTACCTGCTCTTGGTCTTCCACCACCAAGTAACGCACCGCAACCAAATCGGCGATATACAACACTTCTTCCGGCGTGGAGTCTTGATAGATACCAACGGACTGACCACCCAGTGATTGGGCTGCCAATTCGCTAATGACCCATTCGGGGCGATTATCCCCTAAAATAGCCACCTTATCGCCGCGTGCAAACCCCAATTGATGCAGTCCTAGCGCAAAATTCCGCACACGTTCCAAATACTGTGCCCACGTCAGCGACTGCCAGATGCCAAATTCTTTTTCGCGCAGGGCCGCACGATTTCCATAAATTCGGGCGTTTTCGATCAGTTGTTTAGGCAGAGTGTCAATCAGGTTCATCGCCATCGTGCCCTCTACTATTCCTGCATCAGGGCATGTTCTTGTCCTAAATAGGCTTGGATGACTTGTGGATTGGCCCGAACCTCGTGTGGTGTCCCCAGTGCAATCAGGCGTCCAAAATCGAGTACCGCCACTCGATCTGAAATATCCATCACCACCCCCATATCGTGCTCAATCAAAATGATCGTCACCCCCCACTCCTCGTTGATGTCGAGGATGAACCGGGCCATGTCCTCTTTTTCTTCCACGTTCATGCCTGCCATCGGTTCGTCCAAAAGCAGTAAACCGGGGTTCATCGCCAGCGCCCGCCCCAATTCAACCCGTTTTTGCAGTCCATAGGCTAATGACCCAACCTGCTGTTTACGGATATGCTGAATTTCAAGCAGGTCAATCACCTGTTCCACAAATTCACGGTGGTGAATTTCTTCGCGTTGACCCGGCCCCCAATACAGCATGGAGGTGAAGATATTCTTTTTCATATGGATATGCCGGCCCAACATCAAATTATCTAGAACCGTCATATGGCTAAAGAGTTCGATATTTTGGAAGGTACGCGCAATGCCGAGTTTGGGAAGCTGGTGGGGCGAAGTCGTGACGAGATTGCGGTCATGGTAAACGATTCGACCCCGTTGTGGGCGATAGAGACTACAGATGCAGTTGAGCAGACTGGTTTTCCCTGCGCCATTTGGCCCAATGATTGCCAAAATCTCGCCGGGTTCACATGTTAGACTGACGCTAGTGAGAGCATTGACACCCCCGAAACTGAGACTGACATTTTGAACTTCTAAACGATGACGTTCCGGTTGGTTGACCTCATAGGGCCGAGCAAATCTCGATAAGGTCATAATTTTCAAATAATCCTAATTTTTTTTAAGTCTATACGAGTTTGGGGTTGATTTTATGACAGACTATTTATTTTAGCAAAATTTAACGCATCACTGCTCTAAGGCCTTAAGGTGTGTAGTATCCCAGAAAGCTAGTGACCAATCGAAGCGCAAAACAAAACCAGCTACTCACACATTCATGAATAGCTGGCAAATCACAGATTTATGGATATGCCCCCAAGGGGATTCGAACCCCTGTTTTGGCCTTGAAAGGGCCGCGTCCTAGTCCACTAGACGATGGGGGCGGACAACGATGGTACATTCTACACAGTCACTTTAGACTGGTCAAGGCACAACTTCACCACTGCTCCTAACAAAAAACCCCTATTTCACTCTTGAAAACAGGGGTTTTGCGTCAATCTTTTGAAGTGTCTAGGATTAACCAATCGGCTCTTTGAAAATCACATAGCGTCCGATGTCATCGCCTTTGGCAATACAGGTCGCCATGTCTACCTTAAATTCATGACCACCTGAGACCCAGCGCAGACCTTCTTGTAACAACCCCTGCCCCAGATAACACACCGGGCGGTCAGCAGTACGCTTCCAGCACATGGGGCAGCGTTCCAGTGTGTAAACAAATTTATCATTTTCTTCGGTCACGTTGGAAATCTGGTCAGAAAATTGGGTCAAAATATTCGCCATCGCCGGCAAACCGATCTTCAATTTGGCGGGCAGCGGCAGCACCTTAAACGCAAGGTCCCCCACCCCGGCCAATGCCCCAAACCCTTTGAGACCCTCGGCAAATGTCGCTCGGCCTGCACGCAGCGCCAAACCACGCCCACCGCGCGGGCCATACATTTCTTCCAGTGCGACATTTAAGGCCGTGATATGGGCAAAGTCGAACTGTTTTTCAAGGTTATCGGGCGGGTAGCTCCCGATAAACTCCTCAAGTCCGGCGAGGTGCAGAATCGCGTTCAAGCCATTCTTGCCCATGATTTCTTCCATCGCCATCAGGATAATGAGGGCAAATTTGTTCGGGTAATTAAAGCCGCTTTTTTCCGGTGGCATTGTGCCTGATCCTCCAATCGGTGAGGGTGCTTACAAACCTTAATCTGCCTATGGGGAAGGGGGCCAGTTGCGATTGATGGGACTCACCGCTGAGAAACGACCCCTGCCGCGCATTAGTATAATCTAAAATGAATTTGTTGTCACTAAAAGTGTTCCCAAGAAACAACATCATCAATTTAACCACAATTCTACAGAATATAGCAAGTCCACTACCCGTTTATCCCCAACAAAGCTATATTAATGGAATATGGCATTCCAAAAATTTACCTAGATGGGCACGATTACCATGCAATTGACCCCTGAACAACGACAGGCAATTGAAATAACCGACAAAAATCTCGTGGTAGTCGCTGGCGCTGGCAGTGGCAAAACCTTCGTGCTGGTACAGCGATTTATGCACCTGCTCGACCAAAACCCCACATGGACACTGCCCTCGATTGTTGCCATTACGTTTACCGAAAAGGCCGCCCGTGAAATGCGAGATCGCGTGCGTCAAGAGATTAGTCAACGCGCGGCCCACACGCCACCCGATGACCCAAATGCCAAACGTTGGCGTACCCATGAAGCCAGCCTAGATAGCGCCCGTATTGGCACTATCCACAGCCTCTGTGCTCAAATTCTACGGGCCAATGCCGTAGAAGCCAATCTCGACCCCGAATTTGAAGTGCTCGACGAAATTGACACAGCCATCTTACTCGATGAAGCGATTGACCAGAGCCTTGCCGAACTGCTAGAAACTCCGGCTCGTGCTTTGTTGGTCGAATATGGCGTACAGGGGGTGCGAACCAGTCTGCACGATCTCATTACCAGTGGTCAATCTGAACGACTGATCGAGCAGTTGGCCGACAAAACCACCGAAGTCCTCATGAAGGATTGGCACGCGGCATGGGAGGTGAATGCCAATCGTGTCGCCGACGCTTTACGCAATGACGGTGATTTTTGGGACTGCCTCTATTGGCCGATGTCCATTCCCGAAGCCGAGCAACCACGTGGCGACAAATTATGGGCGGTATGGGAAGACATACTTAGTCATCGGCAAGTGTTGAAAAACGGCTCCCCACTCGAAATCAAGACCGCTATCGAAAGTTTGGCGGAAGCCATCGTCCTGAATGTCGGCAGCGACAAAAACTGGCAGGGTCGGCTTCACGAATCAAAAGCCATGCTGCGAACCCTGCGTGACGATCACCTTAAGACCTACAAAAGCCTATTTTTACCACCCCCGATGGAGCTTGACCGCCGACTGGCTGATTTGCTGTTCCATTGGCGCGAGGCGACTGCGTTGGTAAATAGGCGTTTCCGTGACCTGAAAGATCAGAACGGCACTCTAGATTTTAACGATTTGGAAAGTATGACCGCCCACCTGTTGACGCATTATCCACAAGTGTCACGTCGCTACCTCCAAGAGTTTAATCATGTGATGGTAGATGAATTCCAAGATACCAACGCGATGCAGCGCCAGATTGTCTATCAATTGTGTGGGATCGGCGCAAAAAAAGCCCCGGCGGGCAAATTATTCGTGGTTGGCGACCCCAAACAAAGCATTTATGCTTTTCGCGGGGCGGATGTTAGCGTCTTTCGCCAAGTGTCGGAGGAAATTATTCAAGCCGGTGGACAGCAAGTCCAACTCAGTACCTCCTTCCGCAGCCATCAGAATCTCATCGGCTGTATCAATGAACTCTTTGGGAATCTGCTCAAGACGGAAACACACTTTGCTTCGGCCTATAGTGTCACTTACGCCCCCATGTCTGCCAACCGTGCCTCCAGTCATACCGCCAATCAATCGCCGATCACACTGATGCTGCTGCCCAAAACGGGCAAAAATGGTTCCGGATTGGATGCCGAAGAATCGCGGCGTTGGGAAGCCGATATTCTAGCCTCCCAATTGGGTCGCTGGGTCGAGCAAAAGTTAGAAGTCTGGGACAAAAAATCAGACCAGCATCGTCCGCTGGCTTTTGGTGACATCACCATCCTATTCCAGTCTCTAAGCAACAGTCCATTGTATGAAGAGGCTTTTCAATCCTACGGCCTCCCCTATCTGACCGTCGCGGGCAAGGGGTACTACAATCGCCAAGAGGTCTGGGATGTGATGAATCTGCTGCGGGCACTACATAACCCCGCCGATGATTTGTCGCTGGCGGCAGCCTTACGTTCGCCCCTATTCGGGCTGAGTGATGAAGCCCTGCTGACCCTACGACTGCGCCGACACGGGGACAAACTGCTGCATTTGTGGGATGCCCTGTCGCAAGATGCTAACCGTTCGGTCTGGGAATCGGATTGGCTACCCATCCCGGCGGAAGACCTCTCTGCCGTCGAATTTGCCCGCCAAATCCTGACCTCGCTTCGTACTCTGGCGGGTCGTGTCACTATCGCCGAACTGATTGAGCAAATTTTGGAACGGACGGGCTTTGAGGCGATTCTGACGGGATTGCCCAATGGTGAAAAACGCCGTGCCAATGTCCAAAAATTATTGACTGTCGCTGAAAAAAGCCAGCGTGTATCGTTGGGTGAATTTAACACCTATCTACGCGATATGGTCGAAGCCGAAGCCCGCGAAGGGGAAGCCACGCTTGAGGCTCAAAACGCGATTACACTCATGACAGTTCATGCCAGCAAGGGCTTGGAATTCCCCGTCGTCGTGCTGGCCGACTGTTCATGGAAACGATCCGCCGACAAACCGCGCATCGGAGTTGATCCAGAAGTTGGCCCGGCTTGTCGCTTAATGGCTGATTCCAATGAATCCAATGATGATGTGGATAAAGAGGGGTTTGCTTATAGACTCGCCCAACTTTCTGCCAATGCGCGGGATATGGCGGAACGCAAACGCCTATTCTATGTAGCCGCGACCCGTGCCCAAGATATTTTGGTGATAAGCGGTCACGAAACCTCCGGGAACAGCCAAGATTGGTTAAGCCAATTACAGGCCGTTTTCAAGATGGAGTCCTACCAACCCAATGATGAAATTCAGCCCGTGACCTATCGCTGGGGCGGCCTCAAGCTCTATCGCCCTTTGACCATCCCAGCCCCGCATACCTTAATTCCCCACCGCACCTATTCCAACCAATGGGAAACGCTGGAAAAAGGATTGTCGCCAGTTGCCATCCCCCTGCCTGCCGAATTTACCCTTGCAACCACCGATGCGACCCGCCTGAGTGGTCAACCCCTTGCACGCCATATCAGCGCCACCCATTTGGAAAAATTAGGCCGTGCTAAGTACGAAAAACCCGAAGAAATTGCACGTCGGGGTTTTCGTCAGACCATCTTACGCGATATGCCAACCTCGATCTGGCCTATCAGCCATTCCGCATCAGTGGCAGGGGTTCCGGGCTATGTCATCGGGGATATTGTGCATCGTGCCTTGCGGGTTGGGCTGCTCCCCCGCGATATTAGCCCGGAAATTGTCCAAGAGGCGCTCGAAAGTTATGCGTGGGAACGTAATGCCACCAATCAGCAAGCCTTGGATAGTGCAGTGCGTCGTGCCCAAAGCCTACTAGCCCAGTTTCAATCCAGCGACCTCTATCGCATGTTACAGGAATGCAGCGAGGTCTACCGCGAAATTGAATTTGCCTATGATCGTGGCGCACATATCATTCATGGCATCATTGATGTCCTCTATCGCTATGAAGGCGCGTGGTATGTCTTGGATTTTAAGACCAGCGAGGTGAAATTGTGGTACGTTGCCGAACACGGCAAGCGCTACGCCTATCAAATGGGCGCGTATGCCGAGGCCGTTCAACAGCAAATTGGCATCACGCCCCATGTGCAGGTCTATTATCTGCATCCCGGCATCCTGTGGAAGATGCCCGAATCGCTGTGGCGAAATGCGATGGCATCGCTTGATGAAGATATTGAAAAAGCCCTGCTCTAAAAATTGGCCTACTCCATCATCTCCACCCACTGCGCCCGCCATGCCTGTGCCGGAAAGGGTTCAGGCCAAAATTCGCGGATGTGGATGATTTTGCCATCTTGAATACGAAAAAAGGAAATTGCTGTAAGTGTCTGTTCCTCAGAACGTGCGGTGATTTCTGTAGTAACTTTATCCCCAGAGGCCACCATGCGCTGAATGGCAATGTGCCACCGCCCCGGATAATTTGCATTAAACGCCACAAAATTCGCTCGGCCTCGCACCCGTTCTTTGGATTGCGGCAGTTCAAATACAAAATTATCGTGTAAAAGCCGACCCGCCTCCTCAAAATCGAAGGTATCAAAGGCGTGCCAGAACATTTCGACGATCTCTTGTGGAGTATTCATAGAATTCCCCTAATTTCTATTCGGGTATTTGCCAACGTAGACGGAGTACCGATTGTTCCTCTGACCGGACAGCAAATGGCTCGGCAATACGGGCCTGTGGGCCATTGGCGGTTGGGGCGACAAACCACGCAATCTCATCATTGATGGTCAACAGCGGCACATGATCTCGATAGTACGACGGCACTTTAAAATTGGTGAAGGTATCAGATAGTTTTTGCGACTTGCCGTGCATCCCAAAAGGTCGAAACCGATCCCCTGTCTGGCGCGTCCGCAGCACCAATCGCGCCCCTTCAGGAATCGCCAATGTTGCAATCAGCGGGTCTTCAAAGCGCAAATCCTTAGATCGGCTTTCAATCACCCAATAGCTAATCAATTTCAATTGACCAGCCATAATCGTTGGGCCTGCTGGGTCAACTGAAATTTGTGTTCCGGGGGTCAGATAAGGCAAATGTGGCGGATACAAAGGGCGCCCTCCATATCCAATCGTTACTTCGTCATACCCCACCATCAACCGTACCGCAATCGGTAAATCAAGGTGCATCCCGGTCTTGCCTTTTAAAATCAACTCGCGGGCATACTCGGTTTGTTCAAATGAGACATCTCGTAATCCGGGTGAAAGTTCAAACAATACCTTGCGAATAATCCCGCGCTGGACGGCAATCGGCTGTTCCTGAAAGGCCATCCGGTCAATAAATACCAATTCCCCCGGTTCGCCATCTGTTTCCGGTGTTGGTTCGGTTTCCGACCAATCCAATAACCATGCCGCCGTACTCTCGACGCTACGTTCAATCACATCCACCTCATCACGCATCACCGCTGCCAGATGGGTCATGACCTGTCGCACATTGGGATTAAATTTTTCCAGCGTCGGGAAGACCTCATGCCGCAGTGCATTACGAAACCGGGTCGTATCGGCATTCGTCACATCCTGCCGAAAACTGAGGTTATGTGCATCGGCATAGGCACGAATTTCTGCCCGTGACACATCCAACAACGGACGAATCAACACCACCTCCGCCGGGTCTACATCATCAAAATCGTCCATATCAGCACCCATCAGCGTCCAATCTTCTAACAAATGATATTCGCTCAACGGGGTAATTGGCAGCATCCCACGTAAACCGCGCATCCCGGTACCGCGAATGATGTGCATCAAAACGGTTTCGGCTTGGTCATCTTGGTTATGAGCAATCGCAATTCGGTCTGCCCCAATCTGGATAGCCGTCTGCATCAAAAAGGTATAACGCGCTTGACGGGCTGCCTCTTCAAGATTTAATCCAGCTTCAGCTTTGATCGCCATCACATCGGCTGCACCAGTAACGACTTCGACACCCCATTGGCGGGCAACATCTTCGACAAAACGCACATCGGACGCCCCAGCATCGCCGCGTAGCCCATGATTAAAGGTGGCAACCGTTAAATCTATCCGCCATTCTTCGCGCAGACTCAGTAGCGCATGGAGCAGCACCACCGAATCTATCCCCCCCGATACCCCCACCAATATGAGCGATTGAGGCGGTATCAGATCATGTTGATGGCAGCTTTGGCGTATCTCATCAAGTAGCGACAAGCCCATAGCGTTCGATTCCTTAATGAATTCCGTAAATGTGTCTACAGTATGCCACACTTTTACTCACTTGACCGCAGTTGTAGATTCCCGCAACTATGCTAGAATCACGGGCAAATTTATTCTGAGAGCAGTCTCGGAGATAGCATGGTGGACAAGATCAAAAAACTTGTATTGACCATTGAAGATCAACCCGCCATCGCGGAGTTACTGGGTTTTCTACTGGATGCCACAGAGTTAGATGTCAAGCGTTCTGATAACGGGGCCGAAGGGCTGGAAATGATCCAAAAGTTAAAACCCGACCTCGTGATTATGGACGTTATGATGCCAACGATGGACGGCTGGCAGGTGTTTGATACTGTCCGACAGGATGAGGCTACCCAAAATATTCCCATTATTATGTTGAGTGTGGCCCGTCAAGACCCGGAGCGTCGTGTCGCTTTTCGGGGCAGCCACCTCGACTTTTATATGACCAAGCCCTTTGATGTCGTCTCGCTGCGCCGACTGGTACAGGAAGTTCTTGGCCTTGAAATCTGGATAAAATCCACCCCAACTTCACCAACACCAGTGGAAGCTGCCCAACCGACTCAAACGCCTTCTCCAGAGCCATCCAGTTCGCCTATTCCCCCAACAACCCCACCTACTCCACCAGTTCCAGACACACCTGCCTCTTCGCCAACCACAACCATACCTGCCCCACCCTCCGAACCTATCCTGCCCGCGGAGGCAACCGTTGCCGCTGTTCCGTCTACCCCTGTTTCACCTGTTGCTCCATCAACCGAAACTGTCGTTCCCTCCACCCCTATAGAGGCCTTTACATCATCACCTGTACCAACTGAGCTACCGGAACCTTCGGCATCAACTCCATCACCAGTGCCACCGACGCCGCCTGAACCTTCGGCCCCATCGCAAGTAAAAGAATAGTAATTTCCAAATAAGTTGGTCTTTTTCGAGAACCTATGACGAACAAATTTGAAATCCCTTCCATTCCAACTGCCGGGGAACCACCCCTAAACTTGACTGTAGATGCTGAACATGTGGGTATTCGACTTGCGATGCCACTCTTGGCGATTGCAGGTCTGATTATCGGCTTTATGGTAGGCCAGATGATTACCCGCCTAATTGATGAAACCCTAAGCAGTTTATGTCTCGGTATCCCACTGGCATTGGTCGGCCTAGTCATCTTCACCCAGATTGGCGAACGGATTATTAAACCCAAATGGCCCAGCGGACGCTTTGTATTGTTGGATTCAAGCCAACTTCTATTCCGCGATAAACGCCGCAAAGAAACGACCTTTAATTGGGCCGACCCTCTCGACTTTTACGCATGGCACTTCCCAATTGCCAAACGCCGCACACGGGTGGAGCGGGGTTGGTATTGCGCAGCAGTTCAACTTCAGCAAAATGAGCAGACTGTGACGCTTTATACTTTCCTTGACCCCGATAAGGCCTCAGATGTACCTCACTTCAAAGAGTGGTTTATCAAACTCCGCAAGCGTAAAGAAATGGATGACGTGAAGGCCTTCGATCCCCGTTTGGCAGCCCAACTCACCCGCCTGCATAAGATGGAGAATGAACGCTGGTTACATGGGGGGGAACTATCGAATCAAGATTTTCTCACCGTTATGCAGTTGGTCGAACGTCATGGTCGTTATGGTTTCGGAAGTTAAATGAGAAAGGGGAGAACTCTCATCAATCTCCCCTCGTTGTTCCTGTATTTTAGTTTAGTGTTTTAATGGCCCACCTGACTATCTAGCGCGGGGAATTACCCAGAGGAATCGCTGTCGGCGTTGGGTCGTCTTCCTCATACGCATTTTCCGGCAGCTTGACAAATTCATCACGCATCATCGGCGACACATCTTGCGGCAGCGGGTCGAGTGGAATGAAATCGCGGTACAATTCCAACCCGTTTTCTTTTTCAAGCAACGTTGTATATTCAGGGTCATCCATCTTAGACAAAATCCATTGGCGGAAATACTCATCCTTAACCGCCTGCAAGTCGCCGGGAGCAGGAATATCCAGTTTCTGGTCTAGGATGTTGGCGACGTACCAGCCCGCCGCGCTAGGAAATGGCCCAATCACCATACCGGGGGTGGCTTCAAAGATGGCGTTAATCAATTCTTCGTTCAGCCCTTCGGTATCACGTTGAATTTCACGTTGGGTCTCACCATTACTGGGCGATTTGCCATAATCCCGCGCAATATCTACCAATGCTTCCCCTGCCTGCAACCGTTCAATCACATCCAGCGCGTCGGCCCGTGAATCAAAGAAGGCATCTTGCACTGTAACACTCGTAACCGTCGTCTCCGGTAGTTCGGTCTGATCCCCGATGATAACTCGCAGTTGCTCATAATAGACCAGTGCCCGCACCGTCTCCAAAAACTGTGCCTCGTCCATGCCTGTATACAGTTCGAGCCGTTCCAAAAACGCCTGATAGGTTTCATCCCAATCATCGGGTCGCGTACCACCCTCGCCCAATGTCGTACCAATACGCGCCGCCATACGCCCATCAAAAACCGTCTGTTCAATCTCAAGGTCACGATTTGCAGCTTCGCGCAGGATAATCTGGTCGGTCAAAATGGCGTCCATTGACTGCACCCCAATCGAATCGGGGTCACTTAGCGTGTAGAACAGCGATAAGGTACGTGAATTTTCCGAAAGGGTCAGGTCAAGCAAGCGTGATGGCCCTTCTTTGTCCAACAGACGCTTCAGGCCTTCCAGTGGTAACCAGCGTTCATAGCGTACCCGTGCCTGATAGTAAGCCACTGTAATATCCCGTCCGCCAACCGTCGCCAACACCAAATCCGGATCATAACCGGGCAGCGGAGTCGCTGTGCCATAGGGCGTGGGAGTGGGAGAAGGCGTTGGGCTTGGGCCAGCAGTCGGTGGTGCGTTCGTAAGAGCAAAAGCCGTCGCCGCTTGGTCAGTCACCCTTTGGGCCGGACGGTCAATCACAGCCCGTGCGGGTTCTCGATCATCCTTACACGCCACCAACAAGACAAGCAACAAGACAAGCAAAGTCAGCAAAAATAAGCGTCGTTTATGGGAATACATCTTGGGTCACATCACCTTTTGAAAAAATAAGTTGCTCTCATGTCATCGCAAGCGATTCGTCATTCTCTGTCCATTTCACCACACGCACATCGGGATTTTTTAGCCCCAACAACGCCTCCAATTGATTGCGGAAATGTACCTCATCCCCGCTGGTCAAATAGAGCGTCTGTCCCGGCATATTCCTGTCCGTATCGGCCTCGGCTTCTTTCAATACCCGCGCCGTTTGTTTGGCGATTGCTGGGCTGGGGTCAATAATTTCCACACCCGCCCCCATTGCGGTCTGAATCAAGGGCATCAGGAATGGAAAATGGGTACACCCCAACACCAATTCATCAATCCCGGCAGCCTTGAGCGGAGCCAAAATCTCTGTGACTTGCTGCTGATCGGCTTCGTCATATGGCCCGCCGCGCTCAACCAATGTCACAAATTCCGGGCAGGCGCGTTTATGGACGTGCAGCCCCTGTGCGAAGCGGTCAATCAAACTGGCATACAATTCGCCTTGGAAAGTCGCTGCCGTTGCAATGACACCGATATGATTACTACGAGTTCGCTCCGCCGCAGGTTTGATTGCTGGTTCAGTTCCGACAAATTTGATCTGTGGAAACGTGGCCCGCACATGATGTAACGCCGCAGCACTAGCCGTATTACACGCGATGACAATCAATTTCGCAGGGGGGAGCTGTTCACACCCGTTGAGGAAAAATCGTGTAATGCCATCCTCAAAATATTGAATCTGCTGCATCGTGCGTGGGCCATATGGTACATGCCATTGGTCGGCCAGATAAACAAAATCTTCGTGCGGCATCAACTGTTGTAATTCACGCAATACCGAAAAGCCCCCCACGCCCGAATCGGTAACTGCGATTGGGGAGTGCCGGAATTGAGCCGAGGTATATTGCATCGTCATGGTATTTAGTGGGTGCAGGATTCCACAAACTGGCGGAATAACGATTGCATCTCGGGCACGGTGTCCACCAAGCATTCAGGATGCCACTGTACCCCCATATAAAAATGCGCGTCCGGGATTTCAACCGCTTCAACAATGCCATCGTCGGCTAACGCAGTGACTTTTAAGGGATCAGCCAATTTCCCGACAGCTTGGTGGTGGATACTATTAACCAAAACGCGATGACACCCCAACACAGCAGCGAGACGGGAATCGGCTTGGACTTCAACTTCATGGGCCAAAAAGGTGCGCGGTTTTTCAGTCGGTTGGCGATGTGGCAAAGATTTGCCATTCAATTCCTCTTTGATGTCGTGCATCAAAGTCCCACCCAACGCCACATTCATCACCTGCTGTCCACGACAAACCCCCAGTAATGGACGGTCATCTTCAAAGGCCCATTTCGCTAGGGTGACTTCCAGTTTGTCACGCAGGGGGATAATTTCATATTCAAATTGGGTCAGGGCTTCTCCATACCATTCCGGGTGAATATCACCACCCCCCGGAATCAGAATCCCGTTGAGGCGCTCATACAGCGAACGCAAATCGCTTTCACTGCCATATTCAACTATTGAAACCGGAATCAATACGGGCATACCGCCAGCCCGCATAACCGCATTTGAATATTCGGCGGCCATGCCATCACGCCAACGATCATATTCAATGTGGGTACGTGCGGTGGTAATGCCAATCAGGGGCGGAGTCATGCTACTTCCTCTATGCTCATTAATTTCAACAGGCGGGAAGTATAACACATGCCCCTTTGCATTTTAAGTCCGCTGCAATTTACGGCAGTTTGACACGAGCTAGATTCAGCACGGTGGCTTTAGCCACGTGTCATAATGCCTATAAGTCTGCTAATCCCCCGCTGCCATGACAGGTGTCAGGGGCACTTCTTCAGTAGCAGTCTCTTCCCCGCTTCCACGTACCAGCACCACACCCACCAACGTGACAATGCCACCCACAATCAGCCCCAGTGTGACATGCTCGCCCAGTAGCAACACCCCTGCCAACGCTGCGATAACCGGGCTAAGATTGTTATAGGCTACCGAACGGGTGGCTCCCAATCTACCAAGCGCGTAACTCCAAACCAAATAACCACCCACGCTTGATAGCAGACCGCTGTATAAAATGTTCGGCCAAACGGACATCGGAACATCGGAGGGAGACAGTTTGATTAATTCTGGAAGGCCAACCACTACCAATCCTAAACAAGTGAACCAATGCGCCAAAATTGCCACTGCCATCGAGCCAGACCGTTCCACAATGGGTGCAACATTGATGTTATAGATGGCGCTCAAGATGACACCAAGAATCAACATGGCACTCCCCAGCAAGTCATCCGAGGATAGCGACGGCCCGCCCTCGGCATGGCTCATGACAATCAGCATCACACCGGAGAGCGTAACCACCACTCCAATAATCAAGCGGCGGCTGACAGCCAACAACCCCATACTGACACTCAACGCGGCGACCCATGCGGGCAATGTGGCAACTAAAAGCGCCGAGTTCGTCGCGGTGGTCAAATTGAGACCCAATACAAACAGGATTTGATAGCCCACCAAGCCTAATATAACCCACCCGAACAGGGCCATCACATCTCGACGGGGCATACGGATCAACGCCCGGTTACGTAGCAGTGGTAAACTAATAAACGGCAGACCAATGGGAAAACGAATCGCGTTGTAGGTCAGCGGTTCAAGACGGGATAAGGCGTCCTTCGCCACAATATAATGCAGTCCCCAGACGGTGACAATCATTAATAAAGCGAGGTCGGCGTGATACTTCCGCAGAAACTCGGTCAGCCCTTTATAAAAGTTCATAGATGCCTCTGGTTGGGAATGTACGTACTTTCACAAGTGTACATCTAAATTTGCCTGCATATAATATGGAAAACGCACACAAAAAAGTTCCTTCTGTAATTTTGCTGATACTCGTCAGCTTATTTTGGGCCAGTCAACACTCTACGAATGCCTCAAATGGCGAAAGCGTCTTATTGTTAGCCCGTGCCAATGACACCAGCCCACACGCCCTCTACAAAATCACCCTCGATGAAGCAGGCCATCTGACCAAAACAACCCTTCTCAATGCTTCGGAGGGATACACCTTAGTGAACCGCACCCCGGAGGCCCTCGATTTTGTACGTGCCGCCGATGAACCGCCTCTCCGTATTATGATGGAGACGGGTGAACGATTGACTCAAAAAGATGAACCCACCTCATCCGCTGACGACCCCTCTGAAAAATGGACTACCCAAATCTTGGCCCAAGTCACTCCGCTGTCTGGCCCACGCGATTTTCACCCATTTTCCAATGGTGTCATCTTCAGTATGACCGGGCCAAGCGATAATTTTCTGAATCTGTATTGGTTGGATTCTTCAGGCACGATTCAGCAGTTAACCTCGGTTGAAAAAATGGGAGATAGCCCCCAACTATTGCTTTCTGCCAGCGCCGAATTTCTCAATTGGCGACCTGTTGACTCCCCCCGATTTCTCTCCTTTCTCTACCGTGCCCGCCAGCGCGATGCACAAGGTCAGGATCATAATGAACTGCGCCTATATTCGTTGAACGATTTTTCCGATGTACCCGCCCCCTATTTTGGCAAAACCCCGGTGTGGTCAGCCGATGGCGATTGGTTAGCGGGTGTCCGATTGAATGACACTACCCCCCCGCTCTACACTTTATGGCGCGTGGAATGGGCTACAGGTGAAACCATCGAAGTTGGGCCGGGCTGCAACCCAGCATGGTCGGCGTTAGGGAATTGGCTGGCCTACGACGGGCATGATAACAGTCAATGGCAGGGTTATACTGATTGTTACGCTAATGGTCGGGTCTATGCCCAGAATACAGAATCAGGTGAAATGGTTGAATTGTCGGCGGGAATTGAGGGATATGTCTTATTAATAGGGTGGATGGGCGGTTGAGAGGCCGCCCGACCCAATGCTATTCGGTATCGGCTACCGCTTGCATCAACGCAACAAACTCCTGCCATTCCTCTTTAAAAAAGTGCAGGGTCATATTAAACAATTCGATATGGTGAATTTCTTCGCCGTCCGGTTCGCTCGTGCGATAGACCATATAGTTCTCGGTTTCCACGAGGGTCTCGGTCAGAATTTCGTGATCGTCCATTTTGGGCTGCTCCTTTGTTGAGCCGCTATTATCCGTT
>JAJTXY010000020.1 GCA_021463865.1 Anaerolineae bacterium | reverse complement strand
CTAGACCGTCTCTTAAAAACCTACACTGGCAAACTGTTTCTTGGAAGGCAACTTTCAAGATAAGCAGGTCGAAAACCTGTCGAAGACACTTCAGGCGAAGAAGCTCTTATCGAGATTAAAAATCACGAAGCGGAGCTTCGCTTAAGACATGCACAGGAGGGAAGACTAGAAACGCGGGCAGGGGGGAGTTCACTTAAAAAGGCAGAGCCTTTTTATAAGGTAAAGGTTGTCGTGCCCAAAAATCCCCTCGATAGCTCTATATGAGAGAATCCACCTATGACCGAGCGCCCCAACCCGAGAGTATAAAATGTTTTGTGTAAATGGAGTGCCTGCTTAGGAGCAAAAATCCGAGTAAAATGCGCTGCGAGAAGCAGCTGCGGAAAGGCACAGAAAATGAACGAAGCAAAGAAGCAAAACCCGGCAGCGATTCAAACGCACTTGCCCTCAGCGGAGCGGGTGCTGGAGGAATTGAGCAGCGCGACGAGCATGGATGACTTTTTTGGCAAGGAGGGGATATTTGCGCGACTGTTTGCCAAGACGATGGAAGCGATGCTGGAAGGGGAAATGAGTGAGCATCTGGGCTATGAGCGGTATGAGGCCAAAGGACGCAATAGCGGGAACAGCCGGAATGGGCACAGCCATAAGACGATTCGTACTTCCTTGGGAGCCGAGGCGGCGGTGAGTGTGCCACGCGACCGCAATGGGGAATTTGAGCCGCAGATCATTCGTAAATATGAAACCAGCAGCAATGAACTGGAAGACAAGATCATCACGATGTATGCCAAAGGCATGAGCACCCGCGACATCACAGCGGCATTGGAGGAGATGTATGGAATGGAGGTGTCAGCCCAGACGATCACGACCATCACCAACAAGGTCATGCCGCTGGTGGAAGAATGGCAGGCGCGTCCACTCGAACCCCTGTATCCGATTGTGTACCTCGATGCCCTGTATTTCAATCTCAAAAAGGAACACAAGGTCGAAAACCGGGCGGTGTACATCGTAATGGGCGTGACTTTGGAAGGCCATAAGGACGTGTTGGGGCATTGGGTCGGCGATGGGGTAGAAGGGGCCAGCTTCTGGCTCAGTGTGCTCACCGATCTCAAAAATCGCGGCGTGCAAGATATGTTCATCGCGTGCGTGGATGGCTTGACCGGCTTTCAGGAGGCCATTCGCTCGGTTTTTCCACAGGTTGAAATCCAACGCTGTATCGTCCATCAAATTCGTAACAGCCTCAAATTCGTCTCGTGGAGCGACCGTAAACCTTTTGCCGCCGATCTGCGGGGTGTTTATCAGGCACCCACCCGTGAAAGCGCCGAAACCAAGCTGTTGGAATTGGCCGAAAAATGGGGCGATCAATATGCCATGGCCATTCGCTCTTGGGAACTCAATTGGACTTCGCTGGCGACTTTTTTCGACTATACCCCTGAAATCCGTCGCCTGATCTATACCACCAATCCCATCGAGGGCTATAACCGCCAACTCCGCAAAGTCACCAAAAGCAAGGCCGTTTTCCCCACGCCTGAAGCGGTTCGTAAAATGCTCTGGTTGGCACACCGTGATATCATCAAAAAGTGGACCATGCCTATTCCCAACTGGCCGCTTATTCTCAACCAATTGGCGATTCGTTTTGAGGCCCGTTTTCCTTTATGACTTTTTCTATCCAGCCACGCCGTTTACACATAATCCTTGACAGTCTCCCAACCCATCTCTTGATCCAACCATACTTGAGGCATTCCGGGCCTTATTTTTCCCACGAACAGACATATACGCCGAACAACTGGCAGCCCGTTATGTTTACCGCGAACAGCCCGTGACGTTGGATTTGCTCACTCAGCACCTACAGGGCGGCCTGACGCTTGGCACATATGCCTTGAGTCTTGAGAACACCGCCAATTGGATAACAATAGATGCCGACCAAGACGATTTATGGCAAGTCCTGATTGCATTTGCCATGACCAGCACCATGCCGCTCTATCTGGAACAGAGTAGACGAGGTGGGCATGTGTGGTCATTTTTTGATGAACCTGTACGGGGAAAAGACGCCCGTCGCTTTGCGAAAGCACTGCTCATGCAGGCAGGTTTCGACCTGTCTTCTCAACAGCAGCGCAAGATTGAGATTTACCCCAAGCAAGAACACCTTGAAGCAGGGAAACCCGGCTCACTCATTCGTTTGCCGCTTGGCTACCACCGCCGCGTCAAGGTGGTAGGTCAACCGGGCAAGCGGTTTGGCTTTCAGACACCGGATGGAGCGCCTTTAGCCCCAACCATTCGAGAACAATTGGCGCTCCTAGCTTACGCCGAGCGCGTACCCCAGAGCCTTTTTGAAACGATGCTCAGTGAAGTGCCCGAACCGAAAAAGCGAATACCTGTCACAACCCCATTTGTAACCAAGCCCGTTGACGCTCACGCACCTCTCTCTGAGCGCATTAAAGCCGCTATTTCGGTCTTAGATTTCGTCAGCCGATATGTGGAGCTAGATAGCAAAAATTGGGGATTTTGCCCGTTTCACGACGACCAGCACAAATCCTTTGGGGTAGACACGGAGCGCAACTTCTGGAGTTGTCAGGCCGGGTGTGGGGGAGGTAGTACCATTGATTTTTGGTCACTGTATCGAGAACGAGTGCTGCATCAGGACAAGACCTTTACCGCAACCATCACCGATTTAGCTCAGTTGTTGGGCCTGTGAGTCAAGTGGGGAGACCCAACACATCAAAACTTTGACGGTTGCCACTGCTAGAGAGGTGGTGTGTTTCAGGGTCTGGGCCGCGAGGACGTGGACTTGGGTTGTGCCATCGAAACAACCCACAAACTGATGTAAGCCCATGACAGGCGACCCCACTTCACAACCATATTCTAGGGTATCTAGCAGGTGGAAAGGGGCAAGGCCGTAGGTACTCATTTGCTGTACCGCTGTACCTGCCAGAGTCACGAGGCCGTTTTTGGTGAGGGCGTGTAGTTCCATGTCTATGTGTAGCCTACTAGAAATCCGCCCAGATTTCCAGAGGCACACCAGAACCATCATGACCCTCACCCATCCCGACCCAAATCAAAGGCAATCTAACAACTTCCACAGAACATATTCGCCGCAAAATGTTTTTGAAACACCTACGATTTTTTAGAAATTAAAACCACAGCGGTACAGCAAGTGGGTGGGGGAGTAGTTCCAAAATACCACTGTTACCCTACCATATGAGTGACCACCTGCCTTACCATTAGAACCCGCCCACCCTACCATCTGCGCTGGTAAGCTGGGCTTTTGTCTTGGCAGCGGCATCGAGCCTCGCCAAGCCACGAGAGAGCGTAGCAGCTTCTACACTTCGTCATTGGCCCATTGTTCGCCTCACAGCCAGCTTTTCCCTTGCTGGCTGGCGGCTACATAATGGTCAGCATTCCTCGTTTGAATCTGCGGCGCTGTCGAGGCTTGAATGGACAAAAAACATGTCCCTTCATGCCCCGACTACCAACACCTTAGCCCCCACGGTCACACGTCTATCACTCATAGCGATAGCCTCAATAATCCTTACGTGTGACCGGCGGGCTATTTTGGCCGCACTGCGTGAAAGCCGCAGGCGACCAAAAACGGCATTGGTAGTCGGGCCAGCGCCCGACAGCGCCTTGCGCGGCCTTCTCCCTCTCTCGACTCTTCCAAAGGCCGCGCTCCCACCGCCAAGCGGTGGGCAAAGGACACGCCGCTTGGGGCGGCGTGGATTTATATTTTGCGGCGAATATGCGGGGGACTGCTCTCTAAGCCCCCTTTTCTCACAGCGGCCAGTAAATCCCAAGCCGTGAAACCCCTTCGCTGGTGCGTCGCACGGCGAAGATAGCACTCGTTCTCACCCGTCAAGTCGGGTGCTAAGGCACTCGACCATGACAGGTTGCGCGTGCGAGTGCAGCACGATAAGTGCGGACGCACCAGCGGGTTAGGTGTGAAAGCCGCAGAAAGGAATTATCATGCAACTCTTAACCCCCGAACTCCAAAACCGCTTGCCCAAGATTGGGGCAACCGAAGTGCAGGGCGTCAACGCCCTTGCCATAGTCAAATTCTTTACCCCGGATGGGCCGGGTACGTGGTACGTTTCGGAATTTGACGGGGTAGGCTTATGTTTTGGCCTTGCGGTGATTCAGGAGCCAGAATTTGGCTACTTTTCACTGCGCGAATTGCAGCAAGTGAAAGGTATGTTTGGGCTGGCAGTGGAGCGTGACCTCTCCTTTGAGCCAATGCCACTTAGCGAACTGCTCTGCCAACACGCGAGGTGGTATGGGAGGTAACTGCCCAGAGGGGTTACGGGACGATCCCGTAACCCCTCTTTTAAAAATCTTCAAGTGACGCGAGGGTATTGAACACTGACCGCTGAATGGCTTCTGTTTCGTTAAAGATTGCTTTGGTTTCTGGTACAGCAGAAACATTGGATTGAAGCAGAGAGTCAGCATTATTAGTTGACCTGTTGATGGCGGCTTGCTGAAATTGTTCCAGTACCGCAGCCAGTTCATTCCCATACAGGGGAGATTTCAAATGTTCGGTGACTGAAGGGAACAAAGTTAGCAACATATCAAGGCGGCCTGCTCGCAAATCCTCAATCAAGCGAATCCCATCCCGAATCGTTTGGGCAAATTTTCGGCAGGTTTTGAGTTCGGCGATGGTCACTGCCAATTCCACATCGGCAGGTTTGTTCATATCCAACCAGAATAGATATTGCTGCCTTAAACGTTCTTTTTTCACCCTATCCCTTCCGGTGTCACAAGTGCCACCTGACACTAGTGACTACCCTGACCAACGCCCCTAGTTGTGTATTTATGCTATGGTAGTGAGGTAGTATTTCTCGCCAGTCCTATGCCCATTGAAAATCCCCAGACCATTGCCTACGAACGCCTTGTTACTCTTGCCCAAGAGCGTGCTTTGATAATAGATAACCCCGAAGAAATCCAGAACTTGGTTAGTGCTTTCGCCCGTGCTATCTTAGCAGCTATCCATGTAGGTTTAACACCGAACGAAATTCGCGCCGCTTGCCGCGAGGGGACAGATACAAAGAGTCACACGCTCTTAGACCCATCGCTTGACCCTGAATACTGGCTGAGGGTGTACGTGGAAGCCGAGACCTTTTGGGCCAGCCGTTCCGGTTATAGGGATGAGATTTAAGCTGATTGACTATTAGCATGTATATTACTATAATATGTTCATTATATGAAGAAATCCATCACTGATCTGTTAGCCGAGTGTGAAGGATTTGATTGGGACAAGGGAAATCAAGTAAAAAATCAGGCCAAACATGCCGTGACGCCAAAAGAGGCTGAAGAGGTGTTCCTCAATCAACCCCAAGTCATTTTTTACGATCCCATCCACTCGCAGGCTGAAGAGCGTTATGGCATTTTGGGGATCACAGACGAAGGTCGAAAATTAGCGGTATTTTTTACCCTTCGCCATAACCGCATTCGGGTGATCTCCGCTAGAGACCAAAGTAAAACACGGGAGCGCCAGCGATTTGAACAAAAGCAACAAAAGGAGGCCGCATGAATCAAGCACTCAAACCCATCCCACACTTTACTTCTGAAGCCCAAGAGCGCGATTTTTGGGCAACTCACGATATGGTCGAGCATATGCAGGAAGTGACCGAGCCAATTCAATTCCGCAACTTAAAGCCCTCTACTGAAACCATTTCCTTGCGACTCCCTAAATCCCTGTTGGACAGAATTAGAACCGAAGCCTTGAAACGCGATGTGCCTTATCAATCCTATATGAAGGTTAAGTTATCCGAAATCTTCGGATTTAGAGAGCGCGTTGTCTAACGTTGAACAACACGAGAAGTATCTATGCCGAAGTTGAAACCAATCCCTGAGTTTAAATCGGAAGACGAAGAGCGCGATTTTTGGGCGACCCATTCCTCAGTAGATTATATTGATTGGAGTAAAGCTATTGTAAATCCAGTCTTTCCCAATTTGAAACCTAGCCGTGAGGTGAGTTCGCTACGTCCAAAAAGTTTGCGCGGACAGAATAAGCAAGGAGACAATAAACGTAATTCGACTTATCCAAAGGAACCGGATGTCCCATGAAAAACCCAGCCCTTACCGAAGACCTGCTGAGGTATTGGGATTAACTGACCATGAAAAACTGTGGGATCGGTTGAGTGACCAGCGATTTCAAGCCTTATTGAACGACGCTCAGACTGACGTGCATGAGGTTCGGGTAGACACCAACAGTTATGGCGAGTTTTTGTTTGTACAAATGAGTCGGGTCATGGGCGGTCAGCGCTACGGGTTGACGATGTTTGGACTTGGGTATCACGAATACCGCGAACAATGGATTACGCAGCACTGGCATTGGTACGAGAGTCACCCTAGTTTAATTGCCAAGCAGCCTGTTTTGCCTAAAACCGAAGCCCTACAGCTTATCCAAAACCGCCGCGATGAGATTGCGTCCCATGTGACCAACATTCAACCTTCTAAATCCGCCCTGTTATTTGGCTTACTGGCAGACTTGGTTGATGAAGACGGGGCGCTCTCAGAACTGGATGATTTAGGGGACTTGTTTAACCTGTTCGAGGATGAATAGAGTAGAGAGCATTGTACTGGGTTAAACGCTGCTTGTGAGCCAATGAAACAGCCAGAGTATCTGACCTTTTCGGCGAATATTGTTGTTGAAGAGCGTGTAACCAAAATGATCTGCTGTTAGACTAATTATTTGGCAATTCTAATTTCCAATTTTCCTTCTCAAATTAAACGATTTTCTCTAGCAATCAATGCTTATATCATGCTATGATACAAATCATAATATTCTTAAAAGAGCTACTCCCAGTCCAAAGAAGAGAACCTTTATGAATAGATCGCCTATCTCTAGTCAAAATAATATCGAGCGTAAGAGATATTCGGAGTTGTCCGAGGAGGAGAGAGACGAGTTTCAGTTTTCTGCTGCCGAATTTCTAATCGTTGTGAGTTTCGTCATTGCGGGTACGTTGTTTGGCGCGATTTTAGATCATTGGAAAGTTTTCGGGTTTTTGCCCGAGGGTCTTGTGAGAGCATTAGCGGGAACCGCTGATACATTGGGATTTGCAATTCTGGGATTGTATGTATCGCAACGTTTTCGAGTAAATCCCGCGCTCGACAAAGTAGTTCTCCGAGTTTTTGGTCTTAAGAGGGATTATTCTAAAGATTCCCTTGGTGAATATACCGAGTGGGTAAAGGGTGGGTTGATAGGGCTAACAATAGCTTTTTTTCTACAAGCAATTGTGTTTAGAGCATCTGACGACCCTCATGGCCTTGTCGGAGTGATTTACGCTTTTGGTTTTAGTAACTTGGACAACTCTATGGCTGGCTTATCAGTTCTCCGGAAAGCCATTATGATTTATGGTTGGCGAAATGGTTTGTCACGCTATTGGACTCATCCTTTTTATGTTGGGAATTTTATTATGATTATTTCAATCCCTCTGGTAAGTTTTGTTTTTCGGCTCCTGTCGGGATTTCGTCCAGATTTAAATGTTCAGGCAGGTATCGAAAGTGGATTGATGGATGTTGACACAATTGGCGCATTTCTTATTTTTCTTCTCTCAACACGGGTGCTAGACATAAGCGTTCCTGCCATTGAAACCAACCGTTCCTAGGCCAAGGCGATTTTTTTACGATTATTGTTTGTGCGGAAATTGCGTTTTTTTGTGTATTTGATAATGCTCTAAGGATAAAACTCACCAACTCGCGGTTACGCCGTTGCTCGGTAATTGTAAATGAGCTAATATACTTGTTCGTCTAAACTCAGTCTCTTTTTTAATGTATAGGATATTCTATCATGGCAATGATCTTTGTTAGTTATAGCCACGAAGATCGAGAATACTTAGATCGTATTCTTGGGAAATTACGCAATTCAGAACTTGATTTATTTTGGATAGACAAACAGGAAATTAAACCTGGTAGCGATTGGAAAAAAGAGATTGAGAAGGGATTGCGGGAGGCTAAAGCGGCTCTTATCCTTGCAGGAGATAACTACTTTAACTCAGAATTTATCCGGCAAGAAGAGTATCCATTTCTTGTTAAAAGGGCTGAACAAGGTAACCTTATCATTTTTTGGATTCCTGTAAACTATCGTGAATATAGTAATGGGCTTGACCGTTATCAAGGACTATTAGATCCAAAGACGCCTTTAATCTCTTTTAAAGAGCGTCCTGAGCTTGATCGGACTATCCATGAAATATGTCTGAAACTAAAAGACCGTGTTCAGCATATTTCTCAGCCATCGCCAGAAGAATCTTCTAATGAAGAATCTAATCCCGGATATGTTAAAATCGTTGGCCTTCGGACAGGTCTAGCATTATTAATGGATACAATTTCTCAGCAACTTGAGGTTAGAGAAGAAGTAGTTTTGCTGAGAATCTTGCCTTTCGAGATTACCCCCGCCATGCTCCAAGTCGCCCGACACAAGCCAGAAACAATGACTGTTGTTAATGACTACCTCGGTTTCGTGGAAGAAGTCATACTTGGCGGAGAGAGTGGAAATAGTTTCTGGGATAAATCGATTTACGGCCATCTGAAAACTGACCAAGATAGCCGAGCACAAATTTTTAACGAAGCCACTTGGGAGTTCATTGCGCGAACGTTTTTTGCGACCCCACCCCCCGACACCACATTACTTGCAGTTAATCCCGAACTTGAAAACGAGTGGATTTTTATTGTAGGCACATCTCCCAATCAGGATGAGGAACCCCAAAATTTTATTTGTACCCTCAAACTTCGTCCCGAAGGTGATTTCCTCTTCCGTCCTAGACGAGGCGAATTTATAACTGACCCAAAACTCGTACAAGAAAGCTATAGACAATTCAACACAATGCTTCGCAACTTGCAGGAGAAAAAGTTAAGCTGGTTGATTCTCGAACGCAATCCAAAGCAAGTGAGTGAAATACAAGAAGAAGTTCAAGACTTCATCTTGTATGGGCGGTTACCCTGATTTATCTCTCAAGAACTGAACTACACACATTACAATTTGACAGGCCCTTAGGGGGTGCATGTATATGCTTTACACTAAAGAATCAGCAATGCAGACCAGAGAGGTTGATGCAATCGAAGGATTGCAGTACCTCGTAAAAACAATCAAAAAACTCGAAAGCCAAGAACAACTCCTATTGTTACGTTTACTACCAGCAGAATTGAGTACCTCAATATTTAGTGATAGTCAGGCCATAAAAAATAATACACAAAGTGTTATAAACGAATATCTCCAAGTTGTGGAGAAAACGATAAAAGGCGGCGATGTCGGCGTTAGCTTTTGGGACAAAACAATCTATGGTCGCTTATCCGGCGGACGGCGAGCGAGACATTTAAATCATAAAACTTGGGAATTCATTAGTCGAGTATTCTTTTCCGAGCCATTACCTGATACAACTACCCTCGGAATTAGTCCCGAGATTGTTGACTGGCTACTAGTCGTGTGTACATCACGAAATATGGACGAAAATCCAACTGAGTATATATGTAGTCTTCGCCTTGCCTCTGACTCCAGTACCAAACTACGGCCAGGGAGAGGAGTTTTTACAACAGACAAAAGAATGGTGTACAAAGACGCTCATATGATCTTGGAATTCGAGCGGAGTTTAGCTAGACAAAACCAAAGTTGGCAAATCATTGGATTGACCCCTCCTGAGATTCAACAGATTAAGCAGGAAATAAGTCGGTTCATGCGCGACCTTTACTAGCCAATCTTCTACTCAACTCCTTCCGGCGAATATGCGGGTTGAGTTGCCTGTCCCCTAAATGGTATGCTGGTGGGCAGCCTATGGGATGGACAGAACAACACGAACCCAGCCCCTTTGATGATCTCCCCATTGAAGGGTTGTTTTTCCTCTATGGAGATTTAATGGCGGCACAGGGCGAAAAATACCCCATGATTTGTTTCCCCTCCGGTTCAGAATGTGATGTATGGGAAACGTCCGACCCTAAACGAGTCGCAGTCGTGCATATTTTTGGTGAGCTAGATTTACCGCTAGGTGGGGATTGTGAGGAAGCCTTTACTCAAGCTAAAGAGATTGCTAGTGCGTGTGGGTATGCCGTTCGGAAAATCGCCCAAGACCGCTTGGAAGTGTGGGGTCATGACAAATATGACCACTTCATCATCGTCTATGACAACCCAAACCGTCGCATGATCGATGTGATTTGGGTGGATGATCGTGCTAAAAAAGATATCCGCCGCCCGACTCAGGAATTACTGCCACCCGAAATCGCTGCCAAACTCCCACCTCTTTACAATGGCGAAAAATTAGGACTCAACGCTTTAGCCCAAGTCAAGTTCTTTACGCCCGACGGAGCATGGTCGTGGTATCTCAGCGAGTATGATGGAGTTGATCTCTGCTTTGGCTTGGTGGTGGGCTTTGAGATTGAATTGGGGTATTTTTCAGTGGCGGAACTGCAAGAAGTACGCGGCGCTCTAGGCTTACCGATTGAGCGTGACCGCTTTTTCACGCCCCAAACGCTAGGTGAACTCCAAGCGAAACATCGCCGCGAACGGGGTGGTAGCTAGAAAGAGGGTATGACAGAAAGACCCCAGTTAACCCTAGCCGATGTGGTAAGCATTGCTCAGGAGACGACCCTAGCCAATGGGGGGCATGTACCAGCCCTAATAGTGGAGGGTAGTCGCCAAACCGTTGCTGTTGCACTCGATACGGTAGGCCCGACTTTCACAGATCGACAGGAACAAATGTTATTTGCCGGCCTTGCCCTTGCCCGCAGTGGGGAAGTCGGGGTATTGCAACAGGTCTTTTTTATCTCCGAAGGCTGGATGAGTATTGCATCTGAAGATAAACCGATTGAAACTCTCCCTTCCCAAGACCCGCAGCGCAAAGAAACTTGATGATTTCAGGACTAGGATTACCCACGCGCACAACTGAAATTGTCCTTTTCGAGATGCAGCGGGATGATGCAGGCCAGTTGACCGCACTCGAACAAGTATCAACAGCCCTTCCCGAAAAAGGGGGCCGAGTAGAGGCACCTTTACTGGAAGCCTTTGCCATAGGATTTTTAGGCATTGCCGATTTATCTGATGAGTAAAAAGTAACTTCGTTTGGTCAAGCATTAAGCCATATGACGAGTGACCTCTTTTTCAGTGACATTTGACTGTCAATTCGCTTACAAAATCCTGACTTCTGGCTTGAAAATGGCGTTAAATCAATGATTTAATCTGAAAACCTAATTTTGTGGAACTGTCTCAGTAAGCCCTCTGCTAAGGACTGTATCCATTTACAGATTCAAAATCCCTTTTATAATCACCCACTTGGCTATCTCTTTCATGGTTGCCCTGCTTCGATAAAGTCCTTTTAAATCAGCCTCAGTTGGGGAGTTGTCATGCTCGTGCAGAAATCTTCTCTCGTCAAATGCATTTCGTCTCTGGCTACCTTTATCCTTATTGCAACTATAATTCTCATTCCAAGTCGGATTTCCGTCCAGTCACAAGGATCTTTTACGCCAACGCCAACGTCACCTCCGGTTCCCCAACTTATTGAATCCGATAGTCAGTATGTGCAAAGGTTTGGCAATTGGACGAGCCAACAAGCTGCTGCTGCCAGTGAAGGGAGTTACCTCTATAGTAGTGGAAACACTGAAGATGCTTTAGGTTTTGCCTTTGAAGGTTCATCTGTCACCATAGTTTATGTAGAAGGCCCTTCACTTGGAACACTGGCTATCGAAATTGATGACACAGTGGTTCGCACGGTTATTACCACAAGTTCAAATACGAACTACAGTGTGCAGGCAGTGGTTGATTACCTTGAACCGGGAGTCCATACCATAGAGGTGTATCCTGTTGATGGCATTATTGCTGTTGATGCTTTTACTGCAATATTTTTCTCTGCTTTACCAGATTTATCACTTTTACCACCCCCTGACGAAGGTGGTATTCACAGCCCTAATGAAATTGCAGTTGTATTTGATCCAGATTCTGCTCCTTCATCCGGTTGTAGGGCAGACACTAGTTCATCCGAACTCATCAGCAATTACGTTGAAGTTGGCACCGTTGCTGATTTCTATGATGCCATTGATGCGGCCAATGCTCGCCCTGTGGAAGAACTGAATGTGCCATATTCTATTTGTTTGACGGCTGCAACTTACCTGCTTCAGCACACTGTTAATATCACAAGTCGAATGCGTATCTATAGTGCGACTGACGCGGTACTTGGTGGTGAAGTAATAAAACCCCGTTTAGCGCGTCCGACAACTGGTTTTATTGGCACCTCCCTATTCAATATCGAGACAAGTGGGTTTGTTGAGTTTAGCCATGTAACCATCAGCGGAGGTTATAACCCTGAGGGTTATGGTGGAGGCATCATAAACGCTGGGACATTGTTAATGTACGACAGTGTTCTAACCCTAAATTCTGCAATTGGTGGTGGCGCGATTTTGAACAATGGGGGACGTTTATATGTCACACGCACCACGTTTGAAGATAATGCAGCTGCATCTATCCCTAGAGATCAATCAGCTGGTGGCGCAATCTTGAATAATACCAATGGCATAGTAGAAGCATATTGTTCTCGATTTGATGACAATTACTCGGAGCATACAGGTGCAGCTATCTTCAATCGATCCAATGGGAGAGTAGGCACGCCTCCCGTTGTTGTACAGTACAGTCGCTTTGTTGATAATCATATATATATTTTCTACTGGGGGCCAGACGATATTGTAAATACAGGCGCTACAGTAGAGGCGCAACATAATTATTGGCGTCATGGCACTATAGAGAATTGGGCTGATGTTACTCCGGTGACTGTCGTGACAAGCCCAATGAGTACCATTGGTGGAACTGACCCCTCGGACCCTACTAATCTACTTGATCCGGGTTTTAATGACGACTGCACTCCTTTGGGTCGCCCTATTCGTCCAGATTCCCCCTGCAACTTTAGAGTAATCATCAATGATGCAACAGAACCCTATCCGGGGACTACCCAAATGGCAACTGATATGCGGGCTTTTGCCTTTGCGAATGGCCTCTATATTCACGCTGCCCCTGTTATCAATTCGCCTAAAGTCGAGGTAACCGTTAGAGATATTGAAGGAACACCAACCAACCCCGCTAGCTTCATTCCTTGGGGCTACGCAGGTCGGATAGAAGCTGTTTATCGCATTGCTTTTAGCGATGATGAGCAGCATATTCAACAAATATGGTATGGACTTCCCTTTAGTTACCAATTTGATAATGATGGCGATCCCAATACAGCGCAGATTGTAGATCATGTTGTGTGGGTGCTGGTTCAGCTTAACAATCCAAATGATCCTCAAAATCCCTATCTATACGCCCGGTGGGATGATGGCGATCCCAATACCTTAGATACAGTTGAACCCGAACTTTGTTCTGAATTGGAAGCACCTTCAACTATTACATTTCCTTATGATCGGAATACAGCAGCAGCATATGCAACGGCACATGCTTACCAGAATGACGCCGGGGACTCGGACGGTGTTGAATCTCCAACAGACGCTCCAGGCCAAGGCCGTGTAACAACTCGACTACAGCCCTCAATTCCGTATTTGGACTCCCAAGAGTGGCCTTTAATATGGCCTAGCTTGAATAATATACCTTTTGCAGATTTCTATTATGATGGCAATCTTCAACATGGGGAGACAGGTTTTACTGGATCAGCAATATTTATGTCTGAGGCGATATGGATGGGAGGTATGCCAATGACCTTGGATCAAGGCGGCAGTAGTCAAACCTGTTCGTTGAACAACAACACAACCGCTGGTTGGGCTGTATGCGGATTATCTTACAGTAATGTGTGGGGGCTTCATCAACCGCTAATTTCTTACTTTACTGATGCATCTGCGCCACACCCCGACGCATTTTCTACCGCGAATAATGTTATTGGAACTAACATTATTTCCGAAAGCACAGAGTTTCCCAGCCAGTTTCCGCCAAGTGATGATTGTCTCACATCAGTCAATCCACTTGACTGTATTGAATTCATTTATTGGCAGAACTTGGAGCCTTTCGTAGACCTAGAGTCAGGCGGTATCCGACTTATCGACCAAGCGGGGCTGCATGATTATCTGACACAAGCGGAATCTTTGGCGAACCTTCAATATATTAAGGAAGGTGACTATATGTGGACGGACTCACGGTTAGAATACCAAAACAAACCTGCTGAGGGGGCATATCATGGCTATATGGTAGTTGGTTGGGGACCCGTTAGAACTTGTGCGGAAGTCATGGATTTACCTCGTATACGCGATAATCGCCTCCTGCCCATAGATCAAACATATCTTGAGAGCCATCCGTTGGCAACAGTTGACATTAATTATGAGTTCTCGTTAGATGAGATTGCCCCTACGTATGACGCAGCTCTTGATCTCAATGACCATATTGTGCCATACGTTGTGGACTTTCCGGGAGAGCGCTATTATGGTCGACGAACACAACTACCCACGCCACGTCCTTTTTATTGTACCCGGTATTTCCAGCTAGGTTTTTACCAACAAACAACATGGGGACTAGGATATCAACAATACGCTGATATTCAGACAAAACTCGCCATCAACTATAACGGCAATTTCGCTGTTGATAATCAGTCAACCTTTACTGTTGTAGAAGAAGAAGTTCCATTTCAAGCTCTAGGTCGTCATAACTGGTGGTTCTACACTTTGCCCGAGAGTGTTGAGATTTCCCCAACAAGCTTATACACAGAAACCAAATGGCAAACCCAGAATTAGCAAACGTCGATTAATTGAGGAGATGGAAAATGTGCAGCTTGACAAAACGTCAACTTCTTCAGATTTTGGTTATCAGCTTAATGGTTCATTTGATGGCATTAAATGCTGAACCTGTGTTTTCCAAAGAAATAGGAAGTACCTCAACATATGAGGGACACTTTGGTCAAAGACCACAGGTAGTGCTTGCAATTGCTTGGAGTCCATCTGGAGAATTACTCGCTGTGGGCCGAACTGATGGGATAAGATTATATGACGTTACTGGACAGGAAGTAAATAGTCTCGAAACCGTTGCAATCGATGGTTTGGCTTGGAGTCCCGATAGTACGATGTTAGCTGCAAATCAAGGTCCATATGGACACGTATTGATCTTGCAAATACCAAGCTTAACAATTATAGACACAAATAGCCAAGTCATCACTACGGGCGGGACAAGAAAGGCTCCTTTGAGTTGGAATCCCAATCCTAATATCCGTGTTTTAGCTACAGGTGCATTTGATGAGATACTCTTTTGGAGCACTGAGGACTGGCGACAAATAGACTCCATCGCATCGGCTCATGAGGATGAGGTAGATGTACTTAAGTGGAGTCCAGATGGAACAAAGATAGCCAGTGGTGGAACTGACGCAACGATACATGTTTGGAATTTCCCATCTAAGTTACACGTTGCAGCTTTGGAGATCCGCGATGAGGTTTTGGATATCAACTGGGAGAACAATACTACACTTGTAATTCCAGATGTTGGAGATATCATCTTCTGGGACTTTTTGGCAGATCAGACCTCTACATATAACGATATGAGCAGCTTTTATATTTATGATGTTGAAATAAGTGATCAAATCTTGGCGACAAGTACGTGGGAAAAGGCTGTCGTTATCTGGGATCGAGAGCGAGACGCATCTCAGTTTATCTCTCTTGAGAGTAACGGCGGTCAAGCTGATATTGCTATAAACCCAGATGGAAAAAGTGTGACTTATCCGGGAAGTAATGGGTCAATAGTAACTTCAGAGGTGCTCCCAGTGATTGCTCCTTCAAATCTCACGGCTGTTCCCATTCCCTTAGATAAAGTTCGACTTACTTGGCAAGACAATTTTGATACAGAAACCGCGTTCCATATAGAGTGGTATCTAAATGGCAGTTGGACAGAAATCACAACCGTCCCTGCAAATCAGACCAGCTATACCCATGTTGGCTTGGTCTGCAATAAGAATACCCAGTATAGAGTTCGAGCTTACCGCCAAAGCGATAATGAGTTTTCTCCATATTCCACGCAAGTCTATGTGCGAGCCGACAACTGTGGCCCAGATAAGATTGCGGTTTTCAATATGATGGATACCCAAGCACGTCTATTCACTACTTTCAGTTTCCCACCACGTCCACCCGATTTGGGTTATATTCACTATTGGGTTGGAGGAACACACACAGGACAATGGTTCATGGGTGATTGGAATGGCGATGGCGTAGATACTCCGGCGGTATTCAATAATGGCACCTATTGGTACACCAATACTCCAAGTGCGACGGCAACAGACTGGACACAGATTAATGTCCAAGCTAACGAATATCCCGTTGTGGGACGCTTCGACCTGAATATAGGTCATGATTGCTTGGGTGTGATAGATAGCATTTTGTTTCCCCCAGACACCATTGTTTTCATGTTGGGCTACACATGCAATTTGACGGGAGGTACGAGTCCCGCTCTGTCATTTCAGTGGTTGAGTGCCATATTGCCTAATCCTACCTATACGGGTGATTATCAATTTGCCAGTGGGGACTGGAATGCTGACGGCATAGATACGATTGCAGCACGTCGCAGCGAGTATATTGCCTTCACAAACGTTGCTCCCGGTCAGAATGCCGAGTTTAATCAGGCACAATACTTTGGCAATCCATATAACGGTCAGTATCCTAGTTTATACGGCAACCTAGTTGCAGGCGATTGGAATTATGATGGGATAGATACTTTCGGCTATTTTTACGCCGACGGGAACCTCTATTGGCGGGATCATCTCGAATGGAATCAGCCGATTTCAGGTTCAACAACCTTTCCACAACCATTTGGTATGTATGTGATCCCAACAACTTGGCGTTAGCTAGACAAGGTTAAACCCTCTTTTCTGAAAGGATTCAGGGAGAGGGTTTTCAACCCCAACGGTGGCGCTTATCCACTGATTACTTGTGCTATAGTGGTTTTCGATGACCTACCAAAAACTCATCATCATGGGCAATCTTGCAGCCGACGCCGAACTAAAATCGGCTAAAGAGGGTGGAGTAAAATATGCCCATATTCGTGTTGCAGTCAGTGACGCCCAAAGGCGTGCCACTTTCTTTCCAGTCACCCTTTTTGGCAAACTTGCCGAAAATCTGACACCCCATCTCACTAAAGGGCGTCAAGTGCTGGTGGAAGGCCGGATTGAAGTGGCTGAAAATGGGCGCTTCTCTGTCATAGCCGAAGGGGTAGAACTCGGACGCAAACCCGCTACAACCCTCAAAGCGGTTGAAGAGGCGAGTGGTGAGTCATAACAAACAAAAAACATATTCGCCGAATTTGCTTATCCTCATTTCTCTTCCTGTGATTGGTCAATAATTTCGGCTTCGCCTAGCCCCTTTTTAATTCTGGCAGCAATATCCAGTGCTTTATCATGTGCAACACTGTAACCCCTCATAATCAAGCCTAAGCCGTCATCATATAAAACGACTCGGTACTTCTGGCCCTTAGTTGGGGAGACGATAAGTTTCATTTTTCCTTTCACAATAAAGTTAGCCTGAGCAGTCAACTGCATTGAATGATAAGGATAGCCGAATGTCAAGTGGATGGACGGAGGCGAGTCCGGCTTATTGAAGCCAATTTTGCACTTTAATGGTTCGTTATTTTGTGCTACAAATAACCATAGAAACGATTGAATATCGTTGCATCAAACTGGCGAAAGTAGCACCCGAAGTACCTTTTTGCTGCAATCGCCCAGAATCCTATGAAAACCATCGGCTACATCCGCGTCAGCACCGACGAACAAGACCTCAGCAAACAAAGACACCTGCTGTTGGAATATGCCCAGCAACACAAGTTCGTGATTGATGAATTCATCGAAGTAGAAGTTTCGTCACGCAAAGACCAGCGGGAGCGAAAGATTACCGAACTCCTATCAAAACTGAGTGGGGGAGATCACCTGATCGTCGCTGAACTATCACGCTTAGGCCGGAATATGCTAGAAACGCTCAATATTGTCACTACATTTAGCGACAAGGGTGTCAAGATCATTTTTGTACGCCAGCCCGAACTGTCCACCAGCGGAATGCACGGCAAACTGCTCTTGGCAATCTACAGTTATATCGCTGAAACCGAGCGTGAATTCATCTCCCTGCGAACCAAGCAAGGGCTTGCCGCCGCCAAAGCCAATGGACAGCTACTTGGCAGGCCAAAGGGGAGTAGAAACAAAAAAGGCCTGATACTCGAACCGTTCAAAGACCAAATTCGGGCTTATTTGCAACTGGGGTTGCCTATCAGTGCCATTCGGAAACTCATCAACTCTCACCTTTCCCAGCCGTTGACCTATAATACGTACAAATATTTTGTGCAACAACCGTCCCAAGATACACCCTAACGCTAGGGATGCGACCCCTAGATACGAGGCCATTCATCGGGGAAAGGGAAAACCCTAGGCGATTTTCGATAAATAATTCTTCGGGTATTTTCAGTGCTGGCGTTTTCGGGTAAAGCCTCACAGTAAATACATATCAGCCCATATTTTCTAATTCTCTCCTCTATATCCTCATCTGATAAGGCCCTATATTCTTCCAAAGAAACCGAGATTTCAGGATGATAGAAAAGTATAGTGTTGTCAGTTGTTTTTGTGGCTAGTCCAAAACTCTCAAAATCATTCGAGGCTTTATAATATATTTTTCGACACCGCCTATAAAATTTATTAATACATATTTTACCAGTTTGTCGTATTTCAGATAGACTTTTAGGATACTTGCCTGTTGCTTGCTTGTGTAGCTTCAAAACGGTAGCCAGTTTATGTACCTCATTATAAAATTCGAGATTGGCTCCTTCTATATCAACAATAATAAATATAATAAAAAAATAGATTATAGAAATCATTATGGAAAAGAGAATAAGTGTGGGTACTTTTAAGTAAAATGGTCGAATTAGTTTTTTGGAGGTTGTCATGATCGCGCTTTCACTTCAGGGAGTTTATGTTTTGCAGCATAAACCCCCTTTAGTTAGATCATTTTAGCATGTTGCCTCGACGCTCCATAAAGCGTCTAGTTCCCAAATGCGAACGCCACGAGAAACCCACGATACGCCATAAGCCCACGCAGTTGAAATACCAAATCGCCAATAGTTACCATCCTCTACTCCTGAATTTTCTTTGACAGGCCAATATCCGCCTACACCAGACACTACTATTCCTGCGAACTTAATTCTAAGGTGATTGGGGTCGCCATCCCAAACTCCCCTAGGAATCTGAAGATAATAGTTCCGGTCTCTATAGCTTCCTCCGCCTTCGTCGTAAGCATGTGCACTATGGGTACACCATGACTGAGACGTGGAACTTGGTTGCGACGGAGAGGTGGGTGAATTGGTAGAGGGGTTTTGAGTTGAATTGTTACCTCTTTGCGTAAATTGACTACCCCCACTAACGTAGCCTGTTCCCCCGTTCCAGCGAACTTCGTACCATCCAGATCGCTCACCAACGTATTCCAAATACACACCATTTGCTGCACGCGCAGCCACAGAGTAGTCTGTACTCGGCCCTCTTCTAATGTTCATTCCTGATGCGGCTACAATTCGTACCCACTCGCCTTGAGGTGGGGTACTACTACCAACTAGCGGCGTTGCGGGGGAGGAAGGCTGAACAACTACCGGATTGGAATTCCCCGTGCTTGGGTTTGTCGGATTAGTATTGCCCGTTGTAGGGTTGTTTCCGCCTGTGGTGGGATTAGAAGGTGGTGGGTTAACGGGAGGATTGGCGGGTGGATTAGGATTCGAATTGCTGGTAGTAAAGCTGGATGCCCGACTATTCCCTTGCCCATCGCGGAAGGTGTAATTGTAGTTGCCCGTCCCGTGATGAGTAGCGACGAAAGTGAAGTTGCCGTTTCCATCGGTAGACCCCTGTGCTACTGTCCACGAGGAGCTAACCTGTTGGCCCGTACTACATACGGTTTCCGAGTAGTTGCTGGATACTGTGATGGTGCTATTGGAGGCAAACCCACTGAGGGTATAGCGGATTTCCCATTGGCAATTTCCCGTTGCCGTGATATATGGCCCATTCAGCACGGGATTGATTGTATTGGACGGTGGAGGCGGTGGATTGCTTGTACCCGTAATTGTTATACAACTACGCGCTCCGGCTGACCAATCGCCATTGCTCCCACCCGCGATTTCAAAACAGATCGTGTGTGTGCCAGCCGTGAGCGGCCACGTTTCGCTTTGTTCAGGCGCTCCGGCATCTTCGCCAAAACCACCTCCATCAATGTTGAAACGTGAGGCGCGGATACCACCCCCACAGTTGCCACGTCCATACAGGCTGAGGATTGTGCCAACAGCCTGCGAGGAGGAATTGGGCGAAACACTAAAGGCTTCGACGGTACAATCGGAGGCAGATGCCTTCTGAACTGACTCGAGACGGAGCGTGCCTGCTCCCATGAGGATGACCACCAGCATCACCACGACTCGATACCAACGGAATGATAACTTGACCATTCTGTCACACTGCCCTTTCTGTAATAGTGCTTGGAGTGTAAATGCTGATAAAACCAGTTTTTTCTGGTCTCGTACCATTGGATACAATATAGCCTGTAATCTGGTGTGGACTTCATTTTTCCCTAAAAATTGGGAAATTTCTCAAAAGGGGGCAAATACGTGGTATGTTGAGTAATCTTGAGGAGTTTTTAGCAAGGTGCAATAAAACATTCGGTGAGATTTTTCAAGAACTTTTGGAACGTGCGGAGAATAGAGAAGGAAAAAGCATTAGCCTTGAAAAGTTGGGTCAACGCACCCAATACTCAAAATCTATGGTGGAGCGTTGGCTAAAAAGCGAGGCTCTTCCTTCGGATATTGCGGTTTTAGAAAAACTTAGAATTGCCTTGAATTGTACAGAACAAGAATACGCTTTGATGGTCAGAGCCTTCGCTTGTGATGCCATTATTAAAGAGCTACGCAAAAAGGGGTTCTTGCCAGACGATGAACAGTGAGAGACAGAACATGGGTACACCATTGGAGCTTTTGGTTAAGCTGTGGGAAGTCAGTGATCAATTCATAGAAAACCCCTCTGAAGCCAATAGACGAGAATTCTACAGGGCTTTAGACATGGTGAAGCGCCACCAACGCAAACGCCGCAATTCCTATCTTAGAATGGCAGTGGCCGCAGGCATCGCGGCGGTCATGGCGCTTGTCATTCTTATTGAAGCCTTGAATACCAACCACGAACTCGAATCTGCTCAGGGGGTTATCACTGAACCACTCGTTTCACCAACCGTAGTAGAACTTACTCCGACAGATATGCCCACTTCAGTTACCGTTCAGACACCCGATCCGCTGACACCCATTTGCGGGAGCAGTGTTCGTACCCCAGTCGGAGATAGCCAACAAGGTGTCTTTCGACGAGATTTGGGTTTAACGCTCTATAACAATGAAAATACCAACGGCAACATTCTTAACAACTACATACGGGCTGTGGCACTCGATGAACGCGGGGTTTGGTTCGGCTATTTTCCAAGAAGTGAAGACCCCAGAGTGAATGGGATTGGACAATTTGACCGCCAAAGTTGGGAACTGTGTGGAGCGCAAGGAAAAGCCATTGGAGACAACGCCAATGATATTGCCATTAGTAGCAATGGGGATGTTTGGGTGGTTACGGATGGCTATGGTGCTGCCCGGTTTGATGGTCAAGTGTGGCACACCTATTCAACTTTGGATGGGCTGTCGGACGATAGGAACTATGAGGTCGTGATTGACCAAAACAATGTCGTTTGGATTGCTACATGGGAAGGGGTAGCGCAATTTGATGGCATTTCGTGGAGTGTGCCTTATACCAATAGTATCCCCGATACTCTGGTGAACAATCATATTCACACCATTGCTTTTCACCCAACAGGAGAGGTTTGGCTAGGTTATATTGATGCCGGACTTAGTAGATTACAAGGCGAACAGTGGACACACTACACGGCTGAGACCACTCCCGATGCACTTCAAAGCAACAATATACGCGACATCTTGATTGATAATCAGGGGAATACGTGGGTTGCAACTTCGGGGGGTGGGGTAAGCCAACTCAACTTTGAGACCCAAGCATGGACTATTTACACCTCCTCCAATAGCAAGCTACCCAACGATAATGTCAAGGCTTTGGCAGTGGATAAATATGATCGGGTTTGGGCAGCTACCGAAAGTGGTGTGATGTTGTTTGATGGCACAAATTGGCAAAGCTACGCCGCGATTGACACCTTGGATATAGCCTTTGGGCCAGTCTGCGATACCTGCCCTTATAACGACGAACATGTCTGGTTGGCTACTACTGAAGGACTCACCCATAGTCGTATCCCGCAACCATCCCCTGTCATTGAAATCGTGAGTGTGGACTATCCCGAAGAAGTTAGCCCAAATCAACATTTTGTGCCCCAAATTACGGTGAAAGTTCTCGATGGTTATGAACTGAAGGCCGGGGATGGTTTGTTCTACGCAGAATCCACTGAGAATAACCTGCATGAAGCCTACCCCGTCATTCCTGTGAATGGTGCTGTTGGTGCAAATCAGACCTATACATTTACCGACCCCAACAACCCTTTTATCGCACCCGAAGCAACCGGAACATACACCAGCACATGGCGTGTGTGGGCATCTGGGCGATATGTGGGCGAACCGATTGTCATTGAATTTACCGTTTCCGAGGAAGTAGCTACACCTCAATCTACACCATAGCCTTAACTTAAAGTGAGGAGGGGTTATTCGAGTAAATAAAGCCAATCTCCGTAACAATTTGATGGTTTGATTCAAACCGAGAAAGGACTAAGTTATAATGCCTCCTAGAGCTAAAGATAAAGAGTGCTATCAGGATGACGATGGAAACCGCTGGGAAATTTTCTATGTAATCTACGATAGCACAACTGGCGATCCCGGCGACTACGATGAGGTTATGGAATTGAGAAAAAATGGCAATCAAGAGGGCCACGTTACCTACCATAAAGATAAAAATGGTGTAACGAAAAAGGAAAATACCAAGGGCAATATCAATCTGCCAAGGAGTGCGCGGCGCGTATCGTGCTGACAGTTTTATGAAGCAAGCAAATGCCGTTGGGCATCAACTTACCAGTGAAGAATTGCATAAGCGCCAGAGTCAGGTGGTAGTTGAAAAAGACGCGCCTGCGGTAGTTGCTGTAAACATTAAAGACCCGGCAAACGTCGGGTCTATCTTCCGTATCTGTGATGCAGTTAAGTCTAAGGAATTGATTTTGGTGGATTGTCCAAATATCACTCCTGAAAAGATTAAGCGCGTATCCAGAAGCACAAGCCAAAAGATAAAGTATCAAGTCCTCTCTTCCCAAGAATTTATTGAAAAGAGTACCGAATTTGCTAGCCTGACTGCAGTTGAAATTACCTCAAAATCACAAGACCTATATATGGCTGTTTTGCCGGAAAATACCACATTTGTCATTGGGGGTGAACGACACGGGATACCCGAAGATATTTTAGCGTTATGTTCACGAGCAGTACATATCCCGATGTTTGGTGTAAACAGTTCGATGAATGTTGCCACAGCACTTGGGATTACCCTTTATGAATGGCATAGACGTTTCAGGGGTTAGATATTTTCTTAGACGAAAGCGACGCCAAGTTTCAATCAGATAGTCAGATAGTATGACTTAGGAGGGCAATTACATCATGAATGGCAAGGCACAAATATCAAATGGTTCTGAATTTTTGGGGCAACCCACCCTGAGTCCAGATTTATTAAAGCGCCTTGCCAAAATTTACGAAATTGCGATTTTGCGGTACAATCAATCTAAATCAATTGAGATGGCAAACGACGCTACTGCTGACAACAGTAACGCCGTTCTAACCCACAAGACCGGGAAAAGCGGTGATGGGGCTGATGGCTAATTTTACCACTATCAGGCAATCCTTTCGATGCTTTTCTTGGCATAAAGGGTTGCCTGTTTTCGTTCTCTAGGAAAAGGAGCTATGAACAGTGGTCAAGAAAGCAGCTATCTACGCCAGAGTCAGCAGAGAAGTACAAACCCATAATTACAGTCTCCCCACCCAGTTACAATCCTGCCGTGACTATGCAGCCAAGCGTGGTTATGAAGTAGTCGCTGAGTTTGCCGATGCCCATACAGGAGAAGAATTCGATAGGCCAGAGTTCAATAAACTAAAAAAATTGGCTGGCCTGATAGACGTGGTTGTTGTTCACGATACAGACCGTCTCTCACGAGATGCGGTAGACATGGCAATTTTTAATCGAGATTTTCTCGCTAAGGGTACACAAGTCGAATTTGTGAACTTTTCTGTTGATACTGCTACCCCAATGGGTCAAGCATTTCTATTCCTGCAAGGGATTTACGCCCAAGAAGAAAACGCAAAACGATCTGAAAGAAGTGAGCGTGGCAAGCGGGCGCGAGTGAAGTCTGGAAAGGTGATCATTACTTCGATAGCCCCCTACGGATATAACTACGATAAAGAAAATGGCGTGTTTGTTATTGATGAAGAACAAGCGGCTATCGTGCGGCAAATTTTCGAGTGGTACGTTTTCGGCGATGAGACAGGGAAAAGGCTAGGTTTGGACGCTATTGCTAATCGGCTCAGTGCTATGCGAATTCCTACTAAACATGACATTGACGGGCTGAAAAAAACCAAGAAACAATACGGGGTTTGGGGCAAATCTTCAGTAAAAAAGATTTTAGACGGAGAACACTACATAGGTATATGGTACTACGGGCGATACAAAATTGGGGCGTCAAAAACACAGCGAGTGCGGACAGACCCCAGTGAGTGGGTAAGTACAAATGTGCCTGCTATTGTCAGCCGTGAATTATGGGAAGCAGCCCAAAAGAAAGCTAAAGAGAATAGGCATTACTCGAGGCGCAATACAAAACGCGAATACCTTTTACGGGGACGCCTTGTTTGTGCAACTTGCGGCTATACTTTTAATTGTCACTATGATGACAGAAGGAATGCCAGTTACTATCAATGCGGTGGTCAGTTTTCCTTTACTTCAGCCGATAGGAAAACCAGAACTTGCAATCATAGCCTTAGACAAGACGAAACAGAAGAGATGGTATGGGAGGGAATCGTTAAAATGGTTCTCAAGCCAGATCATATTCTTGGAGCAATACAGGAACGCCAAGCCCAATCACATGAGCAAGTCCAAACCCTTACTGAGTATTTGCGTCAATGTGAGAGCAAATTGAGCGCACTTGAGAAGCAGCAAAGCAAGGTGCTTGACCTCTACCTTGACGACAAGTTGCCCAAAGATGTGCTTGATGACAAACTGGCCTATCTTCAAAAAGAACACGAACTTTACTCAGATAAGAAAGCTGATTTAGAGAAACGCCTAACCGATATGGTGTTCACTGACGATCAAACCGAACAGGTCAAAGCATTTTGCGAAATGGCGACAGCGGGGATCGAACTTTTCACCTTTGAAGAAAAACTTATGGTGATTGAAACTTTGGACATCAAGGGTATTGTCCATCTTGGAGAAACAAAGGCGGCCGATGTTATCACTTTGACAGGTTATATCCCACGTATTGAGATAAAAAAAGGGGGTGAATTTGTGACCACACCATCAATGCGGTTGGTACGATCAACCCGGTGCAGCGAATCGCGGCAATGGCCCACGCCGCCGGAGCCTATTATGTAGTGGATGCCGTCCAAAGCGCCCCCCATATTCCAATTGACGTACAGGCGATTGGTTGCGACTTTTTGTTGTGCAGTGCCTATAAATTTTTTGGGCCACATATTGGGATTTTATGGGGCAAATTTGATTTATTAGAACGCCTGCCCGCCTACAAAGTCCGCCCCTCAAAAAATGTCACACCCTATCGTTGGGAAACCGGGACACCCAGTTTTGAAACCATCGCCGGGACAAAGGCGGCGCTGGAATATTTGGCGGAAATCGGCAGGTTATATGGCGGTTCTGAGGCCCCAAATTTCCCGAATTTCACTGGACGGCGCTTGGATTTTAAAACAGCCATGACCACCCTCGCGGCCTATGAGCGTGAATTGGTGGCCTATTTGATTGAGATGTTGAAATCGCTACAGGGGATTGAAATTGCGGGGATTACCGACCCTGTCCATTATCCTGAACGAGTCCCTACTGTTGTTTTTACGATGCAGGGACATTCCCCACTTGAAATTGCTACCCACCTTGCCCAACACGATATTTACGTGTGGGATGGCAATTATTATGCGCTGGCGATCATGGAACGCTTGGATAGACAATCGAGTGGAGGTATGGTGCGTGTTGGGCTTGCCCATTACAACACCCATGCCGAAATTGATCGGCTGGAATCAGCTTTAAAAAAGCTGTAGGAACAAAAAAGGCAGGTATAAATGCCTGCCCTCTTGGTTAATCCAAAGTTTGTAAAACTAAACGGTAGCGGTGGCGGCAACATTGCGATAGACAGGGGTCGCCTCAGCCTCACGCACCATCAAACGACTGTAGACATTGAGAAACTCGGATACAGATTCGACACTAATGATGGCTTCTAAAATCACATTCTCATTGGCAACCAAGCCCGACAACATAACATTACGCCCACGTACCTGCACTCGAATGGGTTGAGTGCATGTATCAGGATTGTCTCGCAAAGCAGCCATCACCAGCAATTTGATTTCTTTCTCAAACATTGTCATTTTGGCAGTGTTCCCTTCGCCATGATATACGGCGACCCAATTTTCTTTAAAAATTCCCAGTAAGAAGCAGTTAATTTTTTTACGCACTGTTGTTAAAATTGTTTCAAGTTTCACAAGCAAAGTCAAGCACCTTTTGTTAGAAATAAATGAACGTTGCGTTAACACAAGAATTAAGGTAGGGTTTTATGCTATTGCCTAAACTTATTCATGACCTCCAACACGCTGACCCCTCAATTCGCATTAAAGCCTTACAGATATTGGCAATGCTAGAAGAAACCCGTGCATTAAAAATAGTGACTGAACTCTATAAAACCGATCCTGACGAGCAGGTTCGGCAAACTGCACAATGGGCAGGCAAGATTATCTGGTCAGCCTTTCATCGTGGCTATACCACCGAAGCAGCATTGCAACAGCATTTTAAATGGCGTCCCTCGCGTGTGCATGAGGAACGCTTGGTCGAGAACTTGGCAGGGCAAGCAGGCTCAGATAAAGATTTGCAGAATCAATTGGAAATGCTTCGAAGTGAATGGCAACAGTTGGACACCCTGTCCGACCATTTTCGGTACGAAACAGCGTCGGTCAAGCGCCTAGCAAGCGGCACTGACCCACTTGAACTGTTAGAGGTAGGCTTATCGGATGATTTCCGACTGTTGGTGCAGTTAAAAACAAAAGCGTAACCACAATGAGCCACTCAAGAATCTCGATTTGGGTAAGCCGCCTAGCGGATACTAATCCTGCTACACGCCGCGAGGCCATTCATTCGATTGAAGCTTTTGGTGATCCGGCTGCCCTACCCGCACTGGCCGAGGTTTTTGTCAAAGACCCCGAACTACGCGGTGAGGCCCAGAAAACTGCCCAGCGGATTTATTACAGCCAGCACCGGCTCCAAATCGCCTATCAATATGTCAAAGCAGGGGCGAATGAAGAAGCACGACCGATCCTAGAAGATATTTTGAAGGTTGACCCAGACAATATAGACGCATGGTGGCTATCCGCATTTGTTGCGGAAACCCCACAGCGCAAACGGGCTGCGTTGGGGCGGGTGCTGCAAATCAAACCCGACCATGCTCCAGCCCAGAAGATGGCCCAAGCGCTTGATGCCCAACTCAAACAGACTGGCCCCCTGCCCGAACGCCATGCTCCAATTATTCCACCCAAGAAAAAACGTCGTATCCGCTGGCCCTATGTGCTTCTGTCGGCAATAGGCACGGTAGCCATGATGTTTACCTCGTTGCTCCTATTGGATAATTTTACGGGTGGTGACATGTTTGACGATTTTGAACATCGCGTGCTCGGCGAGCCTAAGCCATTGGGCTATATCAATATTTTGCGAGGTGGCCCCGCTTCCGAGGATACCCCCGAACAAGATCGCCTGCCCATTACTAAACGGCGCAATATCGAGTATGGCAGCACCAATATCGGCGTATTGAACCACAACGAAGCCCATGAGTTCCGATTTTATGCCCGACGGCGGGATGAAATCGTGGCAATCGTGAGCTTTACTACCAATGGCAACCCCGACGTTTTTGCCGTTGAGCTTTGGAACAGCGGCGGCATGGTAGCCCGTGAGTTAATGGGGATGGGTTTTACAGTCGGCCCATTGACAGGTCGTGCTCTGCAATATACGGCATTGATTGAAGGCGGATTTTCGCTGGTTATTTATAGCCAGCCGGGTGGCCCCAGTGGCAACTATACCCTAATGGTCACAACCATTGACCAACTCATGGAAAGTCAATAAAGCGAGATCACTCAATCATAATTTCCGCTTCAATCACCACCCCATCACCAGAAGGTTCGCCCTTAAATGAAGCTGGCAGACGCGGGCCGTTGGGCACATAAATTCCCACCCGCAAAATCGCCGGGCCGGGTCGCACATCCGGGGCAATCGTCCATTCACGTAAATCTTGCAAGACAAACCCGGGGGTCAGGAGGCGTGTTGGGAACACCCCACCCATTAGTCCGCCGTCCCGCTGCGACAAGATTTCACCTGTGTCGGGATCGAGCAGATGCACATATACGCTGTAATCCCCATGCGGCGGTGCGTCCTCGGTACCCTGCCAGTACAATTTGAGTGTAAAGGATTCACCGCGTGTCAGGGTCGTTGAGGGCAGATCGAAGCCCAGCAACTGCATCGTGCCGTCAAAGATGGCGCCATCGAGTGCGTTTTCGGGGGTGACGGGTTGATGAACCGCTCCCGTATCAATCTTAAAGACTTCATAGCGATTATTGCCATCATCTACCACAAAAGTCACGGGAGTAAACACCTTACGCCACGCCACACCATTTGGCCCATCGGTAGCAGGTTGGCCCGTCGGCGGTAGGGGATAGGCCCACGCCATGTGTTTCCATGCCCACACTTGATTGGGGATGAGGTCAAAATCGCGCCATAGGCCGTCATCAAACACTGCTACGTATAAATCGTAGTCGGCTAAATCCGCAATATCGGTGGGAATATCCCGATAGTTGATGTCCCATTCGGGAAAATAGAAATGTAGGCGATTTTCACCGGGGGCAATAACGCGCAGACGGTCAACCTGATTCACCTCCGCATAATTTTCCAAAAATCCGACGACCTGCATCAAGGCGGGGTTGGCATACGCATATTTCTCGCGGTCAGTATCCACCCCTGTATCATTGAAGGTGTTCAAAGCAGTGTGATAAGTTGCGGCGATTGGGGCCGGGATAGCAAGGAAAATGACAATCACGATAAGTGCCATCTGACGTAAACGGTTTTGGCTCATCAAGGGTATGACCCATCCCGCCAGCAAATAGGCAATGGGAGCAAGCATCAGCGGCAGCACCGTCAGTGCCAAGCGATAATGATAGCTGTACGACCAGAAATAGACCAAGAAGAATGGCAAACCTAGTCCCCATGTCAGCAGCCAACCCTGTTGCACCATCGGCGGCTGTTCCCGCCAAAAATCACGGATACTCCACAACCATACCGCAATCCCCGCAAACAACAACATGGTTTCCGTCAAATTCAAGCGGCGCATCGGCTCACGAAAGCCATTAATCCAATCCCACGCCGTCGCCTGTGTCCATCCACTGTCAGGAATGCTTAAGACCGTTGGTAGCACCGCCAAACTTAACAGAGTAATGGAGAGCATGGGCAGCAAAACCGTTTCGGGGTCACGTCCTCGCCGCAAATTCTCAATAATTACAATGATCGCCAGTAACATCGTCAGTCCATACAGCCAAACCAGTTGCATCCCCGAACGTTGGGCCAATTCGCGCCAATAGTGGGCAGGCAAAATCGTCCAATCATGCCCATACAGTACATTACGGATATACCACATGCCGCCGATGGGAGCCGCAAAAATTCCGGTGATGGCAGCAATGCGCAGTTTGTTGATAAACCAGCGCCGGCGATCTTGCAAATAGGCCGCTGACGCCGCTAGTGACATCACTAGACCCACCCCTAATACAAACGCGCCGGAGGTTGGTTTTGTCCACATCGCCCCAGCCAGCATCAAACCAGCAATCGCAGCATAACGATCCGCCGACGAGCGCATTTCGGCCCGCCATGCCAATGTAAAAAATACCACCGCCAGCGTGAAATAAATTGCCATCGGGTGTTCAAGGTCGCCAGAGCTTGACCACGCCAGCGAGGAAGGCAGCGAAATCCATAGCGCCGCCGTTAACAGTCCTACTGAACGCCGTCCATATACCCGCCAACCGACCAAATAGGCCGCGAACCCGCTGCTGATAAAAAATAGGGGGACGGCTGCGCGTGCGGCATGGTCATTGTGGCTGCCCCATGCTAGGTCGGCAAAAGTAAACGTCAGCGGCACTTGTTGGGGATAATAATCTATCCAATCGGGGATACGGCCTTCCTGCATGAATATCTTGGCATTATAGCCAAATGTCCAAAGGGTGTCATAGCGTAAAAAGGGCCAAAACGCCGTATCCCACGCCATCGCCAAAACCGCAATGCCCATCATAACGAGCAGGGTGGTCATCACAGGGCGCGGCAGCAGGCCATCGGTTTGCACATCCGCTTCATTTTCAAGCGGGGGCAGTTCATCACGCCGTCGCCATGCCACAGCCACGCCGACCCCGGCAATCACCACCGTTCCAAAAATCGCTGCTCCAAAGGTCAATTTGCCAAATGTGCCGAGCAAAAACAGCCATGTCGTGCCAAATAATGGGCCAAGCGCCAAGCCAAGACCGACGACAGTTGCCCAATCACGCCAATCTCGACGGGGGAGCAGCCCATAGGCCCAAGGAATGCCGACCCCAGCAAAAAACCAAATTAGCCACGTCAAGACAGATAAAAACGGTTCTAACCAATCAGCCATGTGGTTCACTCATCCGAAAATTTCGGTTTGTCAGCAGTATAAAAATCGTCTGTAGGCCGATACCCGCCAGAATACAGCAAATCAGCGACCACAAGAGATAATAGCGCTGCCACGCTAATGGTACACTGATGCCTAAAGCTACCGCCGTGCCTATTGACCACATCAATCCTACAAACGCGCTGGGATGCCTCCAACGATTAAGCAAAGCGACAAGTCCAATCGCCGCCACCCCGGTCCAAATTGTTCCGATAGGGCGACTCATCTGCCAGCCCTCGAAGTGTGCCTTTTCATAGCGGGTGATTTCATCCTCTAGCACCTGCTCAAATGCTGGACTCTCATAATATTGCAAATTGGTCAGAAAGGGCTGTTGAATCAACGCGCCCCCTTGCGACCAATTTGAGTCATAGGCATCAGCGCTCGCTTTCGTCTGCCCCTGCAACACTTGGAGGCGCAGTTCACCCGCCAAGCGCACCCGGTCAAGCGGTGCATCCCATATAGCAGGTGTCAATAGGATATACACCCCCACCGCACCAATTACTAACCCCAACAATTGGGCAAATGAGTGAATCTGGGATTGATGTACCCCCTGAATCTTACCGGATGTATGAAAAGAACGTCGGCCTAGCTGCAAAATTATCAATGCAACCATCACCACCCCCACTGCAATCACGCCTGTCGGTTTGGATGCTAGACATAGCCCGGCTGCAATTGATAACCCTATCCAGCGTATCAGGGTGGGTTTTTGCATCACCAACAGCGCCAGCCACACCACCATCAAGGAAAATGTCCCCAATGCTGCCTCCTGCATCACGCGCCGTCCATTGAGCAGCCAAACCGGATGGGTAGCGACCAAAAACCCGGTGACAAGGCTGGCAATATAAGGTCGTCGTTGATCGAATTGCCCCATGCGATAGGCGATGTTCGCTGCGAAAGGGATACTCAGCATTGTCAATAGCGTCGTGACCAAACGTGCCCGATGCAGTTTAAATTCCTCTGGGCGCCGCCCATTTTCAACATTCCACCGATAATCCAAGCCATAGTACCACGGTGCAGGCCACTCCCATTTTTCCACCCCCGCCGACCATAGGGCATACCCCGTCAAATAAGCGGTGGTTGTCCCGGTCAACAAACGGATATGCTGTTCGGAATCAATCGCAACAGGCAGCCTTACGCGCAGAGCATCGGGGTCGCCCTCCACAAAATAGGTTATAAAATCGCGGCTCTTAAAAAGATGATCGGCCTCATCCCCATGAAACGGCACGCGAGTATAGCCTACCAGCACATAGCCCATCAGTACCCCGAAAAAGCTGACGATAAGGGCTTTTTTACGCCATGTCATGCTTCAATCACCATGCTTTAAGATGATTTGCAGCAGCATCGCCCCACCCAAACCCATTACCAGTGAAAGGGGTGTCTGAATGGGCAAATAATAGCGCTGCCAATCGAGTGGAATGGTCAATAGTGAAATCACAACAATACCAATCACCCATATGGCTAAAATAATCGCTATATTTTTCTGACCACGCCACCAGCCAAAACCGATGGCAACCAGACCCGCGATAGCCAAGCATATCCGTATTCCGACGATGATAGGTGATTTTATCCCCGCAAGGTGGCTGCTTTCATAGTCATCAATTTCATCGGCTACCCCCGTATAATGGCCCCAATAATCAACCTCATAATATTGGGGTTCGACGCCAAATATCCCCTCCCATAAACCTTCTAATCGCTCCCCCAAATTGTTGTAGCCACCAAATAAGATTATCTGCTCATCCAAAAGTTTCTGACGCTCATCTACTACCACACCCGGCATCTGCAAAAGGTGGCTTGACCACCACAGTGGCGTCAGCGCTAGAAAAACAATTAAGGTGGTCATCCCCGCAAGCCCAAATTTGAAAATAAGCTGATATGCCTGCCTTGATTTGTCCTGCGAATGACCCCACTTCACAGCAATCAATCCTAAAAATAACAGAGCAATGGTAAAGGCCGTGCTGTGTTTAGCGGTTAACGCGATGCCCGCCGCCGCGCCAAGTATAAAATAACCTTTGAAGGAATCGTGCCGATTTAGACGGAATGTGGCCCACCCCACCAGCGCCAAACCGAACAACATCCCCCCTTCGAACATCGCCCGTCGCCCATTCATTAAAATAACGGGGTTCAGCGCGTAAAATGTGGCCGATACCCACCCAGCCGAAGCCGAAATCAAGGGACGAGAGAATATTTGATTAGCCACCAAGCGGCTTATCCTCAACACAAGGGCCATACTGAAAATCAAAAACAGTGTTGAGGATAAACGGGTCACATCGAGCAGACGGTCAGACGGCAGATGCCCATTATCTCGATTCCATTCCGTATCTAGCCCCCAGACCCATTGGTCATTCAAATCAGTCCAATGGAAACCAGCGGACGACCAAGCAATACCCATTGTCCAGCGTGTCCATGTCCCGTTGAGAATACGCAGATGTTGCTCGGTGGTGCGGCGCGGCGGCGGAGAATAGGCGACAGCCGATATATCCCCTTTTAAAACAACCGTATCATAGTCCGCACTCATCCAAATAATGGTGGATTCATCGCCATGAAACGGCACTTTTTTAACCCCCACTAGCACATAACAGGCCAATAGCGCCAGCAGCAGGGCATCCAGCAGTAATAGCCATTTAGAGCCAAGTGTCTTGTTTTTCATATCTATACCGTTCACAAAAAAAGCCCGGTCATTATAACCCCGGGCCTACTATTTATTTGTTACGACCTCAAATTGCTCGGATGACGGTTAGCCTATTGGAAAGGTACGCTTATAAATCACGAAATAGCCGCCTCAACATAAAGGAGTACCGTGTTTGGCTCTGGAATAGGCAAGCCATCTTCCAATAACCCTTCAATATGAAATTGGATAGCCTGTTTGATAGCTTCTTCGGTTTCTTCAAGCGATTCACCCGTTGCAATACAGCCGGGTAAATCGGGCACATAGGCCGCATAGTTATTCGCAGCTTTTTCAATGACAATCCCATATTTCATAGTTAATTCTCCTTATCCTTGAGGCCAGCCTGTTTTAAGATACTATTCAAGGTTCCGGGTGGTAAATCATCTGATGGTTTACCTGCTATGGTTACAAGCCCTACTTTGATGAGGTGTTTATATTGACGATGGTTGCCTTTTGTCCGTGCTAGATACCATCCGTCCGCTTCTATCAGTTTAATTACATCCCGTACTTTCATGATTTAAGTTGCCTTGATAGGCCATGCCAAAACCTCAATTTTATGGGCATAATGCACGAGGTCGGGTGTGTTGGTCAAGGGAATCGGCGCAACGGTGTTTAGGGTGATGTCGGCTTTGGCACGTTGTACAGGCCAACGCACATGATGAATATCGCCACGCACAATCTGGCCTTTCCGACCCACTGTATAGAGGCAGTAACGTTCGACTAGCCAATGATCGAGCGTACCCGGTTCAGCATGGAACACGTCCGAATCCGGGGCATAGGTCGCTTGAAATTCGCCCGCCGGAGCGTTTTTGTGAGTGCGCCGACTGCTATACGTGACCTTGTCGCCGTCTACCTGCACCTGCATATCAGCATTGAAATAGGGCAGATGATACCAATTGCGTCCCAGCCACACCCCAATCGGATTTGCTGCGTCGAGGCTAAAAAACACCACTCCCGGTTTATCGCCATTGACCGTTACATAAGTCCGCACATTCAATTCAGCAAAGGCGGATAGATAAGGGGCAGTGGGCGTGACTCGTAGGCGAATCCCGCGCATATAAAAGGGCACAACACTGATCCAAGCCTGCCCGTCAAAGGTATCCAACGTTAAGCCTTTAGGAATCAGCGGTTGCAACTGTGCCGGGTTAAGTGACCAATGGGCAAATAACAGCCGATGCCATTCCTGTTTCATCACCCATACACCTGTTGGCAGTGGATAGGGACGGTGAACAATATCTTCAATCAGGCGCATGAGGTTACCCCATGTTAATCACTAATTGGCGCATCTCGGTCATTTCTTGCATGGTGTAGCGTACCCCCTCGCGCCCCAAGCCAGAATCTTTGATCCCACCATAGGGCATGTGATCTACTCGGAAGGTTGAGACATCATTAATCTGTATACCACCAACTTCCAACCGTTCCCACGCATCCATCATACGCCGAATGTCGTTGGTAAACACCCCGGCCTGCAACCCAAAATTGGAAGCGTTGGCCTGTTGAATGGCATCCTCCCATGTTTCATACGGAGAGAGCGTAACAACTGGCGCAAAGACTTCTTCAATACACACTTTCATGGTCGGGGTCACTTCCGCCAAAACGGTTGCGGGAATCATCGCCCCATCTCGCTTGCCACCCAATAACATAGCCGCGCCCTGTGCCACTGCTTCATTTACCCATGCTTCGACACGTTCAGCCGCGCGAATATTAATCAATGGCCCAATATCAGTGGCAGAGTCACGCGGATCACCCATTTTGAGAGCTTGCACTGCCGGAACAAAACGATCACAAAAATCTTCGTAAATCGGGCGATGTAGTAAAATGCGCTGAACGGAGATGCAGTTCTGGCCCGCGTTGGCAAAACTCCCAATCACAGTTTTTTGCACCGCGACATTCAAATCAGCATCTTCATGCACAATCGCCGGGGCATTCCCACCTAATTCAAGGGCGACCCGCTTGTGTCCGGCTTTTGATTTCAGCATCCAACCCACCGGCGCACTCCCCGTAAAACTCAACATAGCGATACGGGCGTCGGTGACCAATTTTTCAGCGCGTGGGCCGGGGCAAGGCAGCATACTAAAGGCTTCCGGCGGGAACCCTGCCTCTAGCACTAATTCTGCCATCAACAGCGAGGATAGCGGGGCGATTTCTGGCGGCTTAATGATGACGGCGTTCCCCGTCGCAATAGCCGGGGCGAGTTTATGGCAGCCTAAATTAACGGGATAATTAAATGGTGTAATGCCCAACACAATACCCACCGGATAGCGTCGGACAAATCCTCGATGCCCCAATCCCGGTTCTGTCCAATCAAGATCAAGCACCTCACCATAATTCCGTCCGGCCTCTTCGCTGGCGACCAAGACAGTCTGGCAAGCGCGGCTCATTTCACCTACTGCCGTCTTGCGATTTTTGCCACTTTCCGAAATCATCAAATCCACCATGCGGTCAAAATTTTCGCGGAACAGACGATGGAGATTCCGCAAAATTTCGACACGACGATAGGTGGCTAATTTGCGTGTAATTTCAAATCCCCGTTGAGCAGCCACAACCGCATCATCTAAATCTTTTTCTGTTGCCATATAAATCGTGGCAGACACCGAGCCATCATAGGGAAACATCACGTCCAGAGTTTCATTGCTGGTGCGCCATTCGCCGCCCACTAAAAATTTTTCTGCCATTGCTGTTGCTCCATTTTTTCAAAAATTTATGTGTCTATTCTACCCTGCCATGAAATTACCGTGAAAAATTGACGCCATTAGGCAAACAGATATTAATGCGGGGTACAATGAAGCTATAGTAAGGATAGAGATAGGGTAGCATCGGCATGGCACGTATACTTTTGGTGGACGACGAGCCAGATATGGTGGAGGTGTGGAAGCTGTTTCTGCGCCGCGCCGGACACGAATTTATGCAGGCCAATGACGGCCTCGAAGCAATAGACATGGTACAACAATTTCTACCTGACCTCATCATCCTCGATTTGATGATGCCCAATGCTTCGGGGGATACAGTGTTAGGATTGGTACGAAGTACCCCGTCGTTGGCACGTACTCGTGTTTTGGTCGTCAGTGCCCACCACGAAGCGGCACGGATTTCGCAAAAATATAAGGCCGATGGTTTTTTGTCGAAACCGGTTCATTTGGAGCAATTTAATCGAGAAGTCGAACGCTTAGTCGCAGAGGCTCAATCCGAAGTCTCACAGGATTCCTAGTAGTCCACTTGGCGAAATGCTAGACAAACGAGAGGGTCAAGTTTAAACTCTATTTTATTTCGCCTGCCAAAAGGAGAGTTTTTGTGACAGCACCACGTGGCCTCTATTTTGAAGAACTGGAAGTCGGTCATACGATGATCTCACGCGGGCGCACGATTACCGAAGCCGATGTGGTCAATTTTGCCGGGGTTTCGGGCGATTATAACCCTTACCATACCGACGCTGATTTTGCAAGCAAGACTCCCTTTGGTCAGCGCATTGCACACGGCATGTTGGGCCTATCTGCTGCCACTGGGCAAGCCTATGCCCTCGGTTTTATGGAACGCACGGTCATCGCGTTTATGGGTCTCGACTGGAAATTTCGGGCACCGATTTTGTTGGGCGATACGATTACTGTACAGATCGAAGTCACCGAGAAAAAAGAAGCCAAACGTATGGGTGGGGGCTTAGTAACCCTCGACGTTAAACTCGTTAATCAACGCGGTGAAACTACCCAAAAGGGTACATGGACGGTATTGGTGGCAATGAAAGAATTTGCTGAGGCTACCGAAACGAACTGAATCTGCATGTCCATTACACCTACCATCCATCAGTTTCCGATTCCCACCCCTTTTATGGTTGGGCCTGTTAATGTCTACCTCTTAGAAGGGGACCCCCTAACATTGATTGATGTTGGGCCAAATTCACCCGAAGCCTACGACGCACTGGTGGGGACGTTGGCACAAGCAGGCTACACCCTCCGCGATATTCAACAAATCATCATTACCCATCATCACACCGATCATTTGGGGCAGATAGCCCGAATCGCCGAAGAATCGGGAGCGAAAGTTCTGGCACATCCCCTAACCCGCGCATTTTTGGATAACCCAACGACGACGCATGAACGTTATAAGCTGTTTTCCCAAGTGATTTTTCATGAGGCCGCTGTACCGGATGAGGTCGTTCGCCATATCAATCGCAGTTACGAATTTTTGCAGCGGTATGGTAATCAACCTACCCCCGTTTTCCGTCTACTTGATGAAGGGGATAGAGTAGAAGCAGGCGGCGTCGAATGGCAAGTCTATCATACCCCCGGTCATGCAGGCGATCTGATTTGTCTCTACCACGCCGCCAGTCAAACGCTCATCGCCTCTGACCATATCATTCTGAAAATTAGCTCCAATCCCTTGATTGAACCCGCCGCTGTTGAAGGTCAACCCCGTCCACGCCGCCTATTGGAATATATTGCGCAACTCCAACGCATCGCCGCTCTCGATATTCGAATAGCCTATTCAGGGCACGGCGCACCCGTTGAAGATGTGCGGAGCTTGGTCGAAAAACGGGTTGCTTTTCATTACAAACGGGCTGCCCAAATCCTCGACTTTTTTGAGGGCCACGCCTATCATCTATGGGATTTGACCGAAAAAATGTTTGCCCATGTCCCTTCCAGCGAAAAATACTTGGCCCTATCCGAAGTCTTGGGGCATATTGACCTCCTTGAACGCGACGGCAAACTCACCCGTGACTACCACGATGGGATTGTCTACTGGCAACCCCGCACCGAAGCGCATCAACGCCGTTAGGTTTTTCTCAGCGCTAATGGGTGTTATAATACTCTTTAGATTTGGCTAAATTACGGTATGTCAATAGATTTATTACGTTTGGGAGACATCATTATAGTATGAGCGATAACCCCAACGAATTACCCATAAATTCCCAGAGTGATCTGCCCGAAATCAACACGGGGACTTCGGGAAATGGCGACACAGAGCCTCTACCCGGTTCAGGTGATACAGCCGGTTGGCGGCTGATTGCCCAAGAAACTTCCCGACAACGTTGGTACAAACCAGCGAATGCCCTCTCAACCGAGGAACTTGCCACGCGCAGTCAAGCCCCCGTGACAACACCGGAGCTACTCCCCGGTACTGTTCCTCTGCGGGAAGGCGGCTGGTATTCACCAAGCAACACGGTTGATTTGCCGACCATTGCGGCCAGCGCCTCAGTTGCATTAAATCTCGACAGTATCCCCTCGGCAACTGCTGTCACTGAATCCTCTACCGAACCCTTAGAAGCCACTGAACCGCCCGCTGCCCCGATTGCAGAAGGCACGGTTTTTGAGCCATTAGAAGCACCAGAGGGGTTGCAATCAGCAGAGGGTTTTAAAGAAGCGCCCGAAGTGCCCCTCTCAATCGCATTGGAAGCAGAATCAAGCGGTCTGCGCGATATAGAGCGTGCGCTGGAAGAACCCAGTCAGGGGTTGACACTTGAGGAAGCAGCATCCTTGCAACAGCAAGGCACGGGCGAGATTTTAGCGGTTGAACGTGGCTTAGGCGGCGTCCGCGATACCCCTGTAGCCGACACCAATCCGCTGGATGCGATTGCGGCGAATCCTCAAAGCACTCCTTTAACCACTGCAAATGCAACCCATGTTTTGGGAGATACAGGCGACATGCAAAAGAAACCCACGCCCCAATCGTCTGGTTTTCAGGCCCAAGAACCCCCTCAGATCACGGGAACTGGCCCCAGTCAGCCGATTACCCCACAGCCATCGGCCCGTGAAGTTGCCGCCGCCCGTTTCCGTGAAGTGGAGCAGTCGGTACAAATCCTGCGCGACCAGTTTAAGCAGGGCCAGATCACTCGTGCTCAACTGGAAACCGAACTGCGCCGCTTGATGGTGCTGGACGATCAAGGACGTTGGTGGACGCTTGGTGTAGATAGTAATCGTTGGTATCGCTTTGATGGACGTGAATGGATTCCCGATGCCCCACCCCAAACGGGGTCGCAGCCAGTGGTCGCCGCCGGGCAAGGGGTACGTGGCAATTACGTCCCCACAGAAACCAATGTCCAAGCGCCTGTGGCTGCCGCTGGAGTTGGGGCGTTTGGATTGGTACAGCCCTCCCAAGAACCGACCAAAATCGCGCTGGATGAATATGGGATGCCGCTGCCCCAGCGTGTACCCGAAGATGACCCCAACGCTACAATGGTCAATATCCAAGCCTTTACCCCACGTGCCGACGAACCGACATGGGGCGACTTTCAACAGCCCAAACCTAGCCCCGATGCAGCGGCTCCGGCAGGGGGGATTAGTGACAAAACCATCCCGTCGGCGGGTGCGCCAAGTTCGCCTGTCAGTGCGCCAACGATTGTTTCACCCGTGCAAGCTGCTCAAGCCGCAATGGGGGCCACCATTGAATCGCCCCGCCCGGTGGATGCCTCCGCCAATATCCCAACCGGCGCTCCGCCTAAACAAGTTGGCATTCAACCCGATTACAGCGCGGCCTATGATCACCCCTTTGAACGCAGCAACATCATTCGTTATGGGGTGTGGGTTGGGGTCGCCGGAATTGTGGCGGGGCTAGGCATAACCCTGTGTATGCTGCTCGGCATGGTTGGTTACTATATGTCAGTGGTTGGCAAGTATCAGGACAAGATTGACAATCTCGGTCAACAGGCCTCCAATTTCCAGACCACCCGCATTTATGACGCACAGGGCAATGTGCTGGCCGAATATAACGACCCACGTGAAGGGGCACGGACTTCCGTCCCATTAGAAGAAATTTCCCCTTGGGTCATTCATGCGACTGTCGCTACCGAAGATGAAACCTATTACGAAAATCCCGGTTTCAGTGTCTTTTCGATTTTGCGTGCCGTATACACTAACGTAACTGGCGAAGGCCCACGTTCTGGCGCAAGCACCATTACCCAACAATTGGTGCGTCAGTTGATTTTGGAAGAAGATTTTGCGGCACAGGTATCCAGTGAACGTAAAATCACCGAAATCATCCTTGCCGCCGAACTCAGCCGCAAATATGACAAGAACGAAATCTTGGAACTGTATCTCAATGAGATTTATTATGGCAATCTCGCCTATGGCATCGAGGCTGCCGCCCAAGCCTATTTTGATAAACCCGCCTCGGATTTAAATATCGCCGAAGCCGCCTTGTTAGCGGGTCTACCCCAAGCGCCTGCCACCTACAGCCCCATCAGCAACCGCGAAGGTTCGATTGGGCGTATGAGCGAAGTCCTGCGCCTCATGACCGAAGCCAATGGCAACGGCTGTATCCAACTTGAAAACACCTTCAACGGCTATTCCGACGGAACACCTTTCCCCTATGATCTCGCGCAGCCGCTGTGTGTGACGCCAGAATTTTTAAATGCCGACCCCAACTTTGCCATTGACCGCGCTTTGGTCGAAACCAAGATTTTTGAGCAACCCGCCCGTGATCTGCGTTATGCCCATTTTGTAAATTGGATTTGGGATCAACTGACCGAAACCTATGGGGCGGATACGATTTACGCGACGGGCTTTAATGTCTACACCACCCTCGACCCGACCATCCAAAACGCTGCCCAACAGGCGGTAATTGACCAACTAAATCAAGCACGGGCACGCTTTGACATCGAAAATGGCTCGGTGGTGGTGATTGACCCACAAACAGGTGCTGTCTGGGGCATGGTCGGTAGCGCGGACTTCAACAATGATGAGATTGACGGTCAGGTCAATGTATCTCTCACGCCGCAGCAACCGGGGTCATCTATCAAACCAGTGGTGTATGTCACCGCGTTTGAGGGCATTGACCCAGCAAGCCAATGTTATAACGCCGCTGCCCCTTACTTCAGCCCCGGCACGGTGTTGTGGGATACCCCGACGGTGTGGGGCAATCCGCCATCTGTCTATGAACCCTTGAACTATGACCGCACGTTCCGAGGGCCTGTGACCATTCGACGAGCGCTTTCCAACTCATTGAATGTGCCTGCTGTAAAAGCCCTTGACTGTGTAGGCACGGAACGCTTCCAACAAAAAGCGAATGATATGGGCATTGAATTCCCACTGCAATCCCCCACCGCTGTTGGTCTGCCCTCAGCGTTAGGCGCGGCTGAAGTGCGCTTGTTTGACATGGTGGCTGCCTATGCCGCCTTTGCCAATGGAGGGATTCGGCGGGAACCGTTTGGTATCAGCCGTATCGAAACCGTGACGGGGGACATCATTTTCCAAGTGGACATGAATGCGCTGCAAGGCATTCCGGTGATCCGATCTGAACACGCTTATCTGATTAGCTCCATTCTGTCGGACAATCAGGCTCGGTCAGAAGAATTCGGCACTGGCTACCCGATGGAAGTGGCAGGCTATACGGTTGCGGTTAAGACAGGTACAACCGATGAAAACCGTGACGCATGGACAATTGGCTGGACACCCCAAGTGGTCGTCGGGGTATGGATGGGCAATACGGATAATCGTCCGACAGGCGGCGAAACAGGGTATGGGGTAGCTGCCCCGGTCTGGAATGCAACCATATCGGCGGCACTTCAAGGCAAACCGAATGTTAGTTTCCCACAACCCGGTGGCATTGTTCAGCAGCAGATTTGTAATGACACAGGTACGACAGTTCCCACCAATGGCTGCGGCCCCGGTGGAGATTACTTTGAAGTATTTTGGAATTCACAACCGCCCCCACAAGGCACGGATAGTTTGTTGCAGGTGGTCAATGTTGATCCCTTTACCAATCGCATTGCGAACCAGTATTGCCAAGAGTATGCCCAACCACAAACCTACCTCATGACCACTGATGCCACTGCGATTAGCTGGATTAACAATCGCCCCGAAGGTCAGGCATGGGCGCAGTCGCGCGGGTTGACACTGCCCTTGCAGACCCCTCCCGTTGAGGAATGTACCGCCGACCAGCCGCGACCTATTGTTGTGTTGAACAGTCCTGCACCGGGAGCAACCGTATCCGGCCCGGTACAGTTGCTTGGTCAAGTGAGCTTGCCAAACTTCCAAAGATATGAGTTCCAGATTGCCCCAGTGGGAACTGAAAATTTCACCACCCTCGCCGGGCAAACCTACACTATTCAAGAACCAGATGCCAATTCGTTTTTGGGTGGTTGGAACAGCATTGATACCCCGGACGGACAATACGTGCTGCGTCTGGTCGCCTATGCCACCAACAACGCCTTTTTGGATGTCCGGGTGCCAATCACCGTCTTTAATAATCAAGCACCCGCAGCGGTTTCTACGCCGACCCAGTAAAAAATCGGCAAATCCGTAAAAGTCGCCATCAACCGCCGGAGGGTACACTCTCTGGCGGCTATTTTTTATAAACAGGAATAGTTTTTATGATCGGCACGATTCTCAACGTCATTACCGTCGCCATTGGCAGCGCCCTCGGCCTGATGATTGGTGACCGCCTCCCCAAAAATACCCAAACTTCAGTGATTACCGGACTCGGCTTAGTCACATTAGTCGTCGGCATTGACAATGCTATGCTGTCGGGCAACATTATCATTCCTCTGATTAGCCTCATCTTGGGGGTCATCATTGGGGAAGCTATCAACATTCAAAAAGGACTGGATGATTTTGCGAGTCGGCTTCAGGCATGGGTCGCCAAACGCAGTCAACCCGGTCAGGAGGGTGATTTTGATTCAGCCCGTGAGCGCTTCATTAATGGCTTTGTAACCGCCAGCCTTGTTTTTTGCATCGGCCCATTGACGTTTGTCGGCTCGATTCAAGATGGCATCTCCGGCAATTACCAGCTACTCGCTATCAAAGCCGTTTTGGATGGATTCGCGGCATTGGCATTTGCGGCCTCATTGGGGATCGGCGTTAGTTTTTCAATTGTCACCATCATCGTCATTCAGGGTGGCCTTGCATTGGCTGGCTATCTTGCCGGAAACATTATGACGGATGATATGATTAACGAGATGAGTTCGGCAGGTGGCCTGCTGCTTATCGGCCTCAGTTTGATTTTGCTGGATGTTAAACACCCGCGCATGGCAAATTATCTGCCTGCCCTGCTCATAGCGCCGCTCATTGTCGCCATCGGACGCTTGCTTGGCATTGATGTCTACCCGAATTTTTGATTAGATTTTTCACACGAAGATTTTCAGACGGTGGGTGTACAATAACTCTACTTAATCAGAAAACTTTATTCGTGATAATCAGGGTTATCGTAACCAATTCCCGCCGCATTCTCAAGCCATTCAACGTTCTCGAAAAGTGATAATTGAATTTATCACGAACCAATTCCCTCCCGGCACTAGTCCGTCTGGCCTATTTACCTGACAATTTCCTTGCATCGTATGGGGAAACCGCTTATACTGATGACTAAATCCAAAAAAGGGATCGCTCCCATCGCGGCCCTGTCATAAACTGCGATGGGGGTATCGGCCTAGTTGAATTACAAACGTGTGGGAGAGTTAAAGCGTAGACTCTGCCATTAATATATCACAATGCCATTGTCCGCGCAATCAGATACACCCGTGTCGTTTGCGTTTCGTCATCTGTTTTTAAAGTGCCGTGATGCTCGTAACATCACCAAAATGGTCTGGCTTGCCGTCTAGTGATTCTAAGCAGTGGACGGCAGGTCTATCTTTTTATCGTCGCATGACTTGATGACCAATACCATGTTCATCAAGAATGAACGTCAACCGACTCCGTTTTGAAGACAAGCAGCCGCCTTGGATTTCATCGTGGCTCTTGAGGTAGTAACCCATTTTCAAATATTGAGCAATGATCTTCTGCTCTTTTTTGATATTTGGATCAGCACCTCGATAGGGGACGGTTATGATAACAACCATCTGCTTTTTCTTCGCCATTGCCTTGTCTCCGCCTACCTAACCTACTAAGCCGGAACCGCGAAGGGGGTTAGGTAGGCTTTTGATTCAGGGTCTTCATCCACCTTGGATTCAACTTCTTCCACAATGAATAAATCACCGATCCCGCAAGACAGATACTCGCTCCATTTGAGCAAAATATCATCATCGAAACGAGTAACCTGATTCGCCATCCATAAATCAACAGTCCGCTTTGACAAACCTAACTCATTGCCGATAGTTGTTTTATTGATTGTACGATTTTCGCGTCGTGCTTTGATCGCCACCAATTCGGCTACGCGGTTACTTAATTTCTTCCGCATCAATAGGTTTCCTCTCTCGTATCTCAGATAACATCAGAATAACGCCAACAAAATATATTGTCAAGTGTTTCGGATAATTTCATATCCGATTTGCTTGACTTTACTTTTTATCTTATGATACAATTTGGATACTTATTTATCCAATGACCCCCGGCAACGTCCGAGAAACTTCACCGGGGGGCACTGTCAACCACTAACCGTTTTAGACCGATTAGCAAACAGGAGTCTATCATATGACCAACCAAAAGTGCCACCGCGAACTTCCTCCCGATCTGGTGTTTTTCACTGCTTTCCCCTACACCAGCCTGAAAAGCGACGACTGCTACTACATTGTCCAATTTGAGCGCCGTCGTCCCGACCAAGACGATCAATATTATGTCGCCATTCTGGACATCAACGCCCCGGTTATTTCCAGCGATCCGCGTGCCGTGTGTGACCTTGCCCTTGTCTGGGAACATGCCCCCAACACGCCCACCCTCGCCCAGAAAATTTCCGCATGGCTGGGAGAACAACTATGACCAACCCCTACCCCCTTGGTGCCGTCTTCAAGGCTGACGGCAAACTCTGGATCGTCATGTGGTCAAAACCTGTCGGGGATCGCGGGTTCAACGTCGCCGGTGCCCCCCTCCATTACTCATGGGACAAAGATTATTGGATGCTTTTTTTCTTCCCCACCATCGGGGCCAAGCACTAACCTCCGCCCTCCAATTCCCCTCCCTATTGCGATGGGGAGGGGTTAGGGGTGGGGATGTTTTTTTACCATCGTTCGCTTCACATAATGAGAATTACCCAAAAGGATCAACACCATGTCAACCGCACTTACAGTCTATCAGCAACCAACCGCCCGAACGGACATCGTTTTCGTCGAGACCCCCATCAATCCCTATCGCCGCTTTTTCGACTTCCACGCCGCCTATCAATCGGTTCTCAATCACGTCTCCGGCCTGCCATCCGACCACACCCCAGAACGCCATACCCGCAAGGTCTATATCTCTGGGCTGAACTACTTCATCAAATTCTTGCAAGATGATCTCCCCACCCCGGAAATCATGCGCTCCTATGTGGCCCATCTTGCGGATCGGAACTTGCAGGCCCAAACCATCAACGCCCGTTATCTAACCCCTGCCCGCCATTTTTGCCGCGCCCTTGCTGCCCAGCCGCTCCGGTTCGAGGACGTGGGTGATGGCAAGATGCTCTTTGGCCTTCCCGAATGGCGTGAACAAATCCGGCAGGCCTCCGATACTAAAGACGTGCCCAAATTCACCCACACCGATATCTCACCCCTCTACGATCCGCGTTTCCATCGCCTGTCCATCCAGCAGGTCAACGCCATTTTGCGTGGGGTGGATACCTCGACCCTCGGCGGCCTCCGCGACTATGCCATGTTGCACACCGCCTTTTCATCTGCCCTCCGTCTTGCTGAGATCACCCGCCTAACCCTATCGAGCATCACCCCTGTGGATGCCGGTTATATCGTGACCGTCCGGGGCAAGCGTTCCAATATGACCCCCGTCCCCATCGCCGCCAAAGCGGTTGAAGATATTCGCCGTTATGTCGAGGCCTTCAATGCCGATCTCTCTTTGGATGATCCCCGCCGCATCACCGAGGACACCCCTATCTGGCAGCCGCTGTTGAAGTCGAAGCATCACCCTGCCATCACCGATTACAATCCCGCCAAGGGCATCAGCAACCAATCGGCTCGCCAGATCATCTGCAAACACGCCGAAAAGGTCTGCCCCGGTTTTAATCCGCACGACACCCGCCGGACGGCAGCCGCGCTCGCCTACGATGCTGGAATGCCTTTGCCCCAGATTCAAAGGATGTTGCGCCACAAAGACCCCGGCACCACCCTGCGTTATATCGGTCAAAAACCCGACTACGCGTCCTCCAACCTCAATACCTACGGCGTCAGCTTCGGCTAGTAAGTTATAATCAAATCAATCAGGAGAATAAGCTATGAACAATCAACGTTATCTCGTTCAAGTACCGAAGATTGAGCCGGATTACAAATGGCGGCCTATCTCATGGTTACAAACCTATCATCAGGAATTACCCGATATGGAGCTAATAGATTACCACCCGACTTTTGAGGCGGCTTCTGAATATGCCAAGTACATCAGCAACTTAACGGCTCGGAGTATTTTGGCCGACGATCTTGAGACAGGTCGCTTTGAAATCTGGCAACGGGGTCAAATTGTCGAAAAGTCATCCTGAATTTATTGACAGGGGGGCTTGCCCCCCTCTTTCCTCTTTTTGCAATTCCTACCACTTTCCCCTAAAATTATATATATCTCATCTGATAGGGGAGTCTTCCATGTCTACCAAAACAGACCAAGATTTGGCGTATGCCTCTGAGTTAATCAAACGCGGCGATTATGCAATGGCCCGCATTTTGCTCCAACGCATTGACCACCCAACCGCACGGCAGTGGTTAGCGAAATTAGATGAAATTGCCCCCGTCGCCAAACCCACCCCATCCAAAAAGCGCTCCAAATGGAAAACCATTCCTTGTCTAATCGGCCTATCCGTCGCCTGCATTGCCTTCATCGGGTTCATGGCGCTGGCCCAAGAAGCCGGAATCATCCCCAAGGGCTATGAGACCAAAACCAAGCAGGCCGAAACCAAAGAAGCTGCCCGTTCCACTGATGAATTTTTCGTCGGTCAAACCGCTACTATCATCGCCCTGACTCCCACTTCTACCCTTACCCCGACCTTAACGCCCAGCGCCACCTTCACCCCATCCATCACCCCGCTCCCGTCCGATACACCCCTGCCATCCAACACCCCTCGACCTACTGCCACCCGTACCATGCAGGAAGAAGTGGAGCGCCTCATTAAAAACACCGAGGATACTGAGTTGAGTGATTCCGATGTGGAGTCTGTAACAGTCAATCGCAATTCAATCTACCTGCGTTATCGCCTAAAAGAAGCCGTCTTAAGCACGGGTGAACTGCGCGAGCAAGCCGATAAGGATTACAAGCTGATTGCCTGTCATCTGTATGATCGGGGTTATACCCAAGAATTCGCAATGACGGCCCTTGCTGAAGGCACGGATGCTTTTGGCAACAAGGTCTGGCTGGAAGCAGTCGAAATAACCGTCTCTCCTTCCAACGTGGCCCGTTTCAATTGTGATGATGTGGATTCTATTAATCTATCGGTGATCGCCAATCAATATTATGTGCATCCCTCGATAGACGATTGACTGCCGCCCGCCACGCCTACCGCTGTTGGGTGTGGGGGTGCCAATAAATGCAGCGCCATGACATCCTGTGAGCAAGCACTTGCCTGTTTCAACGAGGGTCAAACCGATCTTGACCGCGACGGCGATGGCATCCCGTGTGAAGCCCTCTGCGTCCCGTGATATAATTAAATGACACGTCCGTTCTAATCGAAAGGTGACTGATGTCCATTGGTCCCATGTTTGAAATAAAACTAAACCCGGCGTGGGTCGAGGCAATGAGTGAATTGGGGAAGCGGCTCAATGAGAGCATTATCGGCTGGCAAAAGGCTAACGCTATAGAGTTCGGGCGACTCGAATTTCCCGCCCTTCTTGGCCCTGACTGGCTGGCCGAAATCGAACAGCGCGTGGAAGATGAATTAGCCCTGCGCCGCGACGAAGCTACCCGACTGACCCGCGCTGCCCACACCTACGGCTATCGTGATGCCAGAGTCGTCTGGCTCTCCGATCCAGAACATTTTGTATTTATCCCGGACGGCCTTGTGATTGATGATCTCCCCATCATGGGCGACGATTATGCTTCTGCCCTGCGTTGGATCCGCGCTGAAGCTGGTGACTGGCATTGAAATCTCATCACATTAGCATTAGGAAAGCATAAAATGGACAGCAGAAAGAAAGTGTTCCGGTGGACATGGTATGTAGAATATAAGGGAGACAATATAAGCGGACGCATTTGCATCACTCCGGCAAACAAACAAAAACCTTCAATTTCAGCCCAAAAAAGTTATAAGTGGGTTGCCTCAAACAAGGTTTATCGAAGGCCAGAGCAGGCACAGGATGAAGCCGAAATGATTTATCAGCGCGAATTCATAGTAATTATCGAGGAGGAGTAAAAACTGGAGTCCTAGACGTGGCTTATCGTTCTACAATTCTCCCCGACGGCAATATCCATACATTTTCTATCCGCCGTATCTTGGTGGCGTCCACCTTATGTCTCCGTTTTTTCTTCATGCTGCTGGCTCCGCAATCACCACCAGCCGATCCGGGTAGGCCCCGCTCTCGTCCGGCTGCCCCCAGCACGTAAACAACGTCAAGCGCTGGCTCTGGGTCGAATAATAAACCCACAGCGCCGTCTCTCCGACTTTGAACCGCTGCGTAACCGCAAATTTATACACATCCGCCGCGTCATACAGATAGAGGATATCCCCCACCTGCAATTGATCGAGGCTGCCAAATGCACCGGGGTTGTGGCCCACCAGCACCGTGTTTCCGCCCCCCAACCAATCCAGATATTCCAGATGCCCCACACCGTTCCCCAGCCGCGACGTATCCCACTGATACCCATCATATTCAACCGTCACCACCTTTTGGGAGATGTCCAGCGCCGGGATGTGAATCCAGCGCCGCTCCCCTTCAGCGTATGCCTGCCCCAATGGAACAGTCAGCCAAATGATAATGAGTATCAGTGCGATAATCTTGTTCATCTGATGCGCTCGCCTCGATCAGCCCGCCGGGCCAATGTTGGATTCACCGTCGGTCACAGATTCCCCAAATTGCGCCGCCTGTTCCAGCGTGGCAGCCACATTCCTAATTTGTGCCGCGACTGGCGTGGGGATGGAGCTTGGATATTGAAAGCCCTGTGCTAGATATTGGGTCAGTTGCTGCAATCCCTTAAATACATCGTTCATCGTATGGATCACAGGTTGCGGTACAGAATCCGCCAGCAGCTTCTCGGTGCTATCCTTTAGCTGCACGTTCTGATTAGCCCGGCTCATAATCACAAACACCGTGCCTCCGCCTGCCAGCACCCCCGACAGCGCTGAAATCAAAATGAAGATCGCACTCCAATCCATCTGCTCCTCAACGACTACCGTCGGCTCTGGCTGCCCAGTTTGTCCGCCGTCCTGTGCCTCGACCCGGATCGCTGGCCCAAACATCAACACCAGCGCCAACACCAATAACAACATCAATCGTCCTAGTTTCATTTCCTTTGGCCCTCCTTGAGCCTGTCATAACGTCATTTCTCTTGGTCTAAATCAATACGGCCCTAGCCGTGTTGCTGTCCACCATGTCTTCTCCGCACCAAAATTCATATTGCGTGATGCCGCCCCGCCCTCATTCTGCCGGATCAATACCTGATACCCCGCCGCGACAGACATATAATCCTGAAATCGCAAAAACATCATCTGATCCGCCAGTCCGTTGCCCTGAAACCGTGCCTCCGCAATCGTGACCCCGGCCTTCTTTAGATAGATAAAACAATTCACCCCTGCCGTAATCGCCGCCGCCCACGTGATCTGGATGCGGTGCAGATATAGCCCCGTCGCATTAGGCAAATAGGTATAAGAGTCTGTCGAAAAGCAGGGGGTGAGCGCAGCGGATATTTGGGGTTGGTTATAGGTCGTCGCATTAAATTGCACCACCGTATCCGTCGTCGCGGCAATCAGTTGAAACGCCGTCGCGCGATAAGCCTTAAACGCCGGGGTGATGCGTTTGCCCGTGCTGCCCAGTATCGTGAATCCGGCGGCTTCTACCTGCACAAATACCTGTGCCCCGGCCCGATGCAGCATAAATTCACCAATGACGATGTGGCCGCTGTTACTGGCCCTTTCCAAAATCAACACATCGCCCTGATTCACCCCGTTAATCGTGAAAATTTGCTCGGAAACCTTCGCCGTCCGCACCAGATGATAGGATCCAATCACATTGATCGCGCCGCTGGCGTTGGGCACAAGCGGGACGGGATGCAGCTCGAATCGGAATTTTTGAAACGCCAAATCGCCGATCCGCATATTTTCGATGTTGTCATCAATCCCATCCACCGCCGTAAACACCCCGCCGGGGTTAGGCACTGTGCCGGGGATAATGCCGCGTGTGTCTGCATAAGGATAGGGCATAGTTCCTCCTAGTTCAGTTCTCCGACCAGTACCCCAGTGAAATAACATTGGGTGGCCGAGGCGTAGATGTTCCGACTGCCCGCGTTGAAATGGTAGGTGAAGACTTCATAATAATCCGTCGTCGCGGTGGCCCGATCTTGGTGACTCAACATGCAAGTCAAATCCGCCACGCCTGTCCCAAACGCATGACTTAGAGCAATCACGCTCCCATTTTTCGCCAGCGCCAGCGCCACCAACCCGCCCGCGTCCATCGCGCTGGAATAGGTAATCATGATGTCAAAGTCATAGACTCCCTGACGGCCCGGCGTGTAGCGATAATTGGTCGTCGGGTCATACACATTCGCCCCCGCAGGGGTGATCTGCTGATAATCCACCCCGTTGAACTGGACTTTGGTGTTGGTGCTGGCTGCAATCGCTTGGACGCTGTTAATGCGAGTCGCACGGAACGCATGGCGTAGCAGTGACCCATTCGAGGCCAGCACCCTAAACCCCACCGCTTCCTTAATAATCCATACGCCCTGACCCGCCGCCAACAGATAGTCGCCAACAATGATGTCCGCTCCGCCCGAACGCACCAGATAGATAATGTCGCCTTGATTGGCCCCATTGATCGTCGCAAGCACTTGCAGCGCCGCAGTCGTAATCGTGTGATACGAATTGGTGATTGTGATCGCCCCCGCTGTGATCGTCAGCGTCCCTGCCGTTGGGTCAAACCGCAATTGTCCAAATTCCAACCAACCCGTGCGTAAATCTTCAATCGCCTTGTCCAGCGGAGTAATCGCATTTAAAACGTCCACCGCCTCGGCTGTCTGGCCCGCGACCAAACCGCTCGTAATGGCACGCGGGTGTGTGGTTCGTGGCATCTCGTCCTACTCCAATCGGTTGACTTCTTCCATAAAACTCGCCATAAATTCGTCGTCGTTCTGTTCCACTTGGTCAATATCCGATAGTTCCAAATTGACCGATAATCCGCTTTGGTTAAATTGCTCCGCCACCCGGATCACCCAAAAATCGCCCAACACATCAACAGGCCATGTCTGGCTGTCACCCTGCCACGCATCGCCTTTATATTGCAGGAAGCATTTTTGACCGGGCCGAATCGTTTGGTGGATATTTTTCAGCGTGCAGCCATAAAAATGCTGTGGTTGGCTATTGCGCTCCAGCCATGCCGAGGCCGCTTTGTAGAGTGCATTCGCTCCTGCCGTCTGATCCGGAATCAACAGGCTTGCCGCCTCAATGTTGGTGTACGAAAGCACCGCTTGAATCTCGCCATACTCATCAATGCTCTGGTAGTCCGCCAGATAGTAGACTGCCCCAAATTCATTAATTAGTTGCTGCACCGCGTAGCTCGCTTGGGGTACGCCATAAATCAACCCCATGCTTAGGTAATTCGCCCCCGACGGAGAGACAACATTGGCAATGTTTTCGCTGTTGATGCGATATTCCAAGCGAGAAATCAGCGCAATGTCGGGGTTTTCATAGAAGCTGCCCCGTCCGCTGGATTGATAAATTTTCAACCCGCTGTCGTCGCCCATCTCATCAAACAGCACCCGTCGCCCTTCATCGAGCCGGAAATGCCGCCCCGTTGTTTTGGCGACCTCTCGCAGCACCGTGAACACCGATGCGCCGTTGAAGGTGAGGGTCGTCAATGTGCTGTCATCACACACAATCTCCCATGCCGGGGTATGGGCAAACGCGCTATTTAAAATCGTCTGGGCTGCCTGATTGTTATAGACCGCGTTATAAAACAGGTTGGCGCGGGCGAGTTCATTCAGGATGTCTGGCCCGGATACCGTGAAGGTTTTGCCGCCCTCGGTTTCGTTCCATACCAGATTCCGCACAATCCCGCGTAACATCTCACGGGGCTGCCCATCCTCCTCAATCATGACAATCACGCGCCGCTCCGGTTGCAAGAGACTGAGCGCACGCCCATCTGCCCCGCTAATCTCAACCGCAAAGTCCCCGATGCTGTCCAAGATGCGATTCACCGACGCCGAACGCACATTCACAATCGGCCCGTCGCCTAATCTATTCCCAATCGCATCATACACATCGGCCCAGATTCGCATCGTCTACCTACTCCGCAATCGTGCCAAGCGGCCCAAAGCGTGTTTGTGCTCCATCACTGTCGCGGCGAAACAACACCCGGATGCTGTGCGCCCCCGCTGCAACCCCTTGAATCGAATCGTTAACGACTCCCCCGGCGGGTATCGCCACGCTTTCTTTTTGAAAAATCCCGTCCAGGTAAATCCGTCCATGAAAACCCACCGGTGGTTCACTGAACGTCACGTTGATCTGTGTATTGAGTCCGCCGTCACGTGCCACCCACACCCCGGCTGGCCCGTCCTGATCGAGCAGTTCAGGAATCTGGTCACCAAGCACAATCCCCGCCGCGCGTTTCTGCATATATTTCAAGATCGCGTCCAGCGTCTGGATGCCGAGCGCTTTGGCGAGCGGTGGATTACTCACAGCCAGCGTCGCCTTAATCATGATGAGCAATTCCCGCTTGGTCGTTGCCAGCGTCAACAGCGATTTAATCACCGTCTCAATACCGGCCTCAATCGCCAATGGCACAAACGCATCGTTGACCACCTGTTGTTCCAAGATTTCGCTTTCCAGAATTACGATTGCCACAATTCAACCTCCAATTGACCCCCGATCAGTGTCGGCTCTTCAATGCGAAACCGCACCGTGTAATGTCCGGCTGGCACAATAAAAATTTCATGCGCCGTGTTGCCAACCACCGTTGCCGTTCCCGCGCCGACCACTACCCCGTCTTGTACCAATTCCGTGATGACCGTCGCGCCTGCAATCGCCGCGTGGGTGCATTCCACCCGATACGGATGCGTCTGTACCAGCGTCAATGTTCCCAGCGCCAATGCCCGTGCCACGCCTTCCGCCTCACTCACGCCGACGGCCTGTTCATTCCAAAACGCCACAAATGGCCCGTTACCATCGCTGTTGTCCTGTATGCGAATCGCCCCGCTCAAGAGATGGGGACGATAGAGCGCCATCAATCCATTGAGAAGTGTCATGTGTAGTACGCCGTCCTCCAATTCATCAATATCGAACCACGATCACTCGAACGTTCGGTGTAGACCTTAAGTACCCCTGCCTGTGAAGCGGTTGGTCGCAGCATCAGCCAATCCGCTGACGGCACCCAGAAATTGCCATATTCTTGGTCGGTGGGCCGGGCTGCCGACAACAAAATCAATTGCCGCCGCGCCGAATCAATCACCAGCGATTCCCCACCCGACAACACGCCCTGCCACCGTGCCTGATACCACACCCGGTTATCAAATTCGAGGATGATATGCGGGTTATATAGCGTCTGGACGGCGCTCGTTGTCAGCGTCAATTGCAATGGCGTGGGGGCTGTCCCGGTATACTCAAACGCTTGAATGGTGTCATAGTCCACAATGCTAATCGGGTTGACTTGCAGGCCGTCCCACACCTGTGACCCGCTGGTGTTCCACACCAAATTATCTGGCCCATTGGTGTAGGCCCACTCCGCCGCATTTGCAGCCCGTTGATACCACAGCGGATCATCTACCTGAAAATTGGCCGTGATGACCCGCTTATATTGTTCAAACCCGCTGGCAAGGTCTTCGCCAACCGACACATTATTAAATTTGGCGATGCAATACCGGTACGCGCTCTCGCTGGCCCCATGCGGCCATTTGCGCAGTTCCTGTTTGCCATACGCCGCCAGCTTGCCCAAGTCATCGAGCAGCCCTTGTAGCAATGTCTCATCGTAGGTCGAGACAATGAAGCTGATGGCGACATTGCCCACCGATTGCGGCGCGGTGTCGCTTCCATAGTTATCAAACCCGCCGTCCATGCCATGAATCCGCTCGGTGGATGGCACAAAATCCATGAAGTTGTCATTGATGTTCTGCGGCGTGGGCAGTGTGTATTGTCCAAATGTGATGCGATAGGTCATAGCTACACCCTCCGTGTCCCGCTGCCCCGACGTTGAAGTGCCTGCTGCACCCCGCGCCCAATTCCCATCCCTTGCAATTGAGGATTGTTGCTGGCCGGGATCGTGTTGTGGGGCACAATCACGCTGATCCCGCCAAAGTTGGTATTGCTGATGGTGTTCCCCATCCCCGCCGGTGCCAGCGCTGGCAAGGCCCCACTGATTCCCATCGGACGCATCGCCAGTGCATTCAACGCATTAATCTGGGCCATGGCTCCCTGCACCTGCCCGTTAATCTGATTCGCCATCATCATCGCCGCGTTGACGGCCCCCTGTGCATTTTCATTGATGCCGTTTCGCAATCCGGCCACCAAATCCGAGCCAATCTGCCACATCACCATTGAGGGACTTTGGATTTGGAAGACAGACTTAATGCCGCCTGTCACCTTGTCGCCAAAACCTTTGACAAAATCCTCAATGCCGAGGCTGTCCCATGCGTCGCTGATACCTTTCTTCAGTCCATTCCAGAAATCGCGCCCCACTTCTCCCCAATCTTTGTTCTTAAAATAATTCAGGATGGGCAGATAGATTTTTTCTCGAATCCACATCGAGACGTTCCATAGCAGCGCCAACGCCACGCCTGCTGCTTTCTTGGCTCCGTTCCATACATCCCGCCACACTTCTCCCCAATTGATGTCATTGCGTAGATAGTTGATCGCTGGGTTAACCAGTTCCTCTCGAATCCACACCGACGTATTCCACAGCAGCGCCAACGCCACGCCTGCTGCTTTCTTGGCCCCATTCCACACATCGCGCCAGACCTCATTCCACTCAACATCATTCCGCAGATAATCAATCGCCGGGTTGACGAGTTCCTCCCGAATCCAGATCGAGGTGTTCCACAGCAGTGCCAGTGCGACTCCGGCTGCTTTCTTGGCTCCATTCCACACATCGCGCCACACCTCATTCCAATTGACATCCCCCATGCCGTCATTAAAGCCCTGCATGAAGCCGTCAATCACATCAATGGCGAAACCCACAAATTCAGGAATCCCTGTGGTAATTAGCCACTCCCCAACCACCGCCAGCAGCGCCACCAATCCGGCGAGTACCGTCGGCCCATATTGAATAATGAGATCAACCAGCGTCCGTAATCCCCGCCCAATCATCTCGCCCAGATTCTGTGCAAATCCCGGTGCTTGTTCGCGGATCCATGCCCACGCCCCACTGATGAGTGTATTGAGGCCTTCAAGGAAGATCGGCAGCCCTTCAATCGCCGCTTGTCGCAGATATTCAAACGCCCCTCTAAATCCACCATCCTCGAACGCGGCCACCAGCCCGGTCACAAATCGCCGGACGGCCTGCACCCCATTCATAAATGCCAGCGCAAATCGGTTGATCGTCCGCCCAATCGCCTCGGCCCGGCCCTGTGCCATCCCAAACGATTGCAAGATATTGCCGATCCAGCTTGAACCGTCGCCCAACGTGGTAAACACCTGCTCCCACGCTGCAATGAAGCCGTCCTTGCGAATCAGCCGAATGAATCCTGCCACCGCCCCCACAATATCAAGGATGCCTCTGACGACTCCCTTGCCCATCTTTTGGAATGGCCCACCGGCTGCATAAAATTCTCGCAGCGCCTGCGACAATCCAACTTCTCTAATACGATCAATGAATCCCTGCACCGTGTCCACTAAACGTCCGACTTCGGTCACAAATCCATTGACAAAATCCGCGAATCCCAAGAAGTTGGTTTTATACGCCAGTACCAGCACCCCAATCGCCGCCGCGACTGCCAGCAGCATCGGGATAAATGGCCCCAAGGCCGCCAGTGCCGATCCGATGGAGAACGTAGACATCAACATGGAGAGCAGTCGTAAGCCCGTCCCAACGGCGATGAGTCCCGGCCCTAATAAAACGAGGACACCCAATACCAGTCCGAGGCCATACGCCAGCGCTGGGGATTTTTCCAACACATCGCTGACCCAATTGAGCAGTTCCGTCCCCCGGTCAATCAATGGCTTGAGGATGTTTTCTGCCAGCGGTTTAAAGATGCGGATCATCACCGTTTCCAGCGACCCCAACATGCTTTCCAGCTTGCCTTTAAGGGTCGTCATCCATCGTTCCGCCACCTTCGCCGCGCCCGCCTGCTGTTGCATCTTGGCCGTCATCGTGTCAAACCCGTTGGAGGCGAGTAAGACTTCCAACCCCATCTGCCCATAGCTGCCAGCCAGCGTAATGATCGCCTCATTGCGATCCTGCTCAGACATGGTGTTCAGCTTACTATTGAGTTCCTGCAATACCGCGTTGAGAGGCCGAATGCGCCCCTCGGTGTCATACAGGTTGACCCCCAGCTGCTTCCACATCTTCTGTACATCGTCAGTAGGCCGCGTGAGATTGGTCAGCATGGACTTCAACTGTGTCCCTGCTTCCGCCCCCATAATCCCGTTGTTGGCAAATTGGGCTAGAATCGCGGCTGTATCTTCAACGGATAGCCCAAAGCGGTTGGCGATTGGCCCCACGTTGGCGAAGGCCTGCCCTAAATCGGATACCTCGGCCCGGCTTGCGGCGCTGGCCCGTGCCAATGCGTCGGCCACCCGGCCTGACTGATCGGCCTCCAATCGGAATTGGCCCAATATCGTGGTGACATACGACGCGGCTTCTGCCAGCGAAATTTTCCCGGCGGCTGCCAAGTCGAGCGTGGGTCGCAGTGCGGCAATGGCTTGATTGGTATCCATCCCGCTTGCCAGCAGCTGCAACATGCCCTCTGCCGCTTGTTTGGCAGAGAACGCCGTCTTTTTGCCCATGTCGAGGGCAACCGATTCGACGATTCGCATCTGCTCGGCGGTGGCCCCGGTGCGTGCCTCAATCTCCGCCAGCACTTCCTCAAAATTGGCGAATGCCGAAATGCCCTGCTTGACGAACCCGGCAACCGGCAGGGTAGCAACCGTGACCGCCGTCCCGATCCGCTGAAGGCTGGCCCCAACTCGATTCATCGAATTGGCAACTCCGCGTTCAACCGTCGCCATCACGTTTTGTAGATTGCGCTCGACATTGGAATAGTCAACTAGGACTTCGCCATAGGCTGATCCCAGATTAACTGCCCCTGCCGTTGGACTCGCCATTGCTGACCTCGTTCACCTCAGAGAATGCAGGTTACACAAAACCAAAATCCGCTGGATTAATCGTCCGTTTCGGGAGTTCCAGCCCCAACAAAAGTTCGATCCGATGTTTGGGCACGTGTTTCGTGTTGCCCCTCCCATCCTTGACCTCTTTCGTTTGTGCCATCATTCCCTCGACCCACCGCCCAAACCAATGCACTGCCTCATCAAACCACACCGCTAGGATCGGGTGTCGCAGGCCCTTAATTTGGCTCGGTCTCTGGCCGTAATCCTGCGCTTGCAGGTGCAATGACCAAACTTGTGGTCTCTGGCGTATGAAATCGTTGCGCCGCAGTCAGGGCTTGCTCGCCTCCGCTGATGTGCTCAAAAACTTTCATTTTGTAATTGAACGGGATGCGTACCAGCGAATAGCCCTTCTCGTGGCCCTGTTCTTTCAGCGGTGGATTGATGACAATATCAATCAGCAACTGATCGAGCGCCTGCGACAGTTCCGCCAGCTTCTCCGGGTTATCGAGCATCGCCGCTTCGTTGATCTTGTCCAGTTGCGGCTTGCCTTCCGCGTCACGTTCGACCATATCTTGGATGATCGCCAAGATCGGATTCCGCCCGCCCGTCAGCAGCGCCATCACGTCATACCCGGCCACTTCAATCGCCAAGCGATCACTGACCTGAATGATCTCGCTGTTAAATTCATTCCATGCCTCAAGCGAAGTCGCGGCATGGCCGGTTCCATTCTTCTGATTGACCAATCTCCACCTCCAAAAAAATCCATAGGCCGCCGCGCTGACGGCCTGCTTTGGTTCAAAAATTCAGGCTGCCTATGCCGCCAAAAGCTGGGTCTTCCACACGTTGAAATCAACTGGCAAGGCGGTGGGGGCAGGCCAACGGACTAAGCGCCCCGGCACAAGCACGGTGGTGCTGGTCAGTCGCAAGGACATCGCGGTGGCGTTCACTTCCGAGACCACAAACTTGTTGCGTTCGGCGGTGATGTTCCAAATGTCGTCATTTAGCATCACACACGGGCAATACAAGTGAACTTGTCCCCCGTTGTCGGCTGGCATGGCGACGGCAAATCCGAAATAGCTGAAGCCCGCGCCCCCGGCTGCCAAATCGGAATACTGCATCGCACCCGATCCGCTGTCGGTCACGCCCCGCCCCGTCATTTCGGTCATCGCCGGATAGTCCATTCCCGTGACGTTGAGTTTGAGTTCAATGTCTTCCAGAATGGAGATCATGCCCTCGGTCTTCCCATAGCTGTACCGCTTGTCGGTGGCACGATTCGGCTTGAAATCAAAGCCCTGCAGAGATGCCAGCGCCACTGCCGTCGCTGTATAGGTGGATGTGGATTGTGTCCAGCGGGCCACCTTCGCCGCGACGACTGAATAGGGATAATCCTGATTGAGATTCGTGAGTGTCATGGTTAGTAATCTAGCCTCCTGATATGCACTTCAAAGCGAGAGCGCTCCATGCTGGCCCCCGCCATCTCTTCGTCTTTCATGTTCAACACATCCCCGGCCCACAAAATTGCGTGGTTATACTGATTCGCCGGGGTATCAAAATTCACCCGCTGCTGATGCAACAATCGCTTCACCCGGTCACGCATGGCGGTAATCACGTCATATCCTTCATGCTGATAGAAATAGACCTCAAAGAAGCCTCTCTCCGCGTGCAGCGTGGCATCATTCACGCCAAACGGGTCGCTCGTCGTCCACCCGATGTAGATGCCGGGCCGGATCAGTGGCGAATTCGCGGCCTGCAATGCTTGGGGAGTTAGCCCGTTGCGGTTATCCAACGAGTCATCGTCATGGATGCCGCCTGTCGCCAGCGCCGCCAACGTCGCATCGCCCGTCAAAACTGCCCGTACTGCTTCCCGGATCGTCGTCATCTCACCACATCCTGTAGGCTGGGCCAGATGCGCGGGTAATGGCTTTGCAAAGTCGGCATGACGATTTGGTATTTCCCACCATTGGAGAGTTCGAGGAACCGCCCATACGTCATCTGCTGCTTGGCAATCAGCGCCCATGTCGTGTTCGACTTTTTGTAGGCGAACGCCGCCAGCGTCTGCCGCGCATTGCCTGTCTGATCTTCCCAAACAGCATTGCTTTTCATGGCCTTTTCGATTGGCCCTGCCCAAAAACTCAGCAGTTCCCCAATCGCCATATCTAGCCGCGCCACATACACCGCCGCGCCTGCTCTCCATGCCTGTGTCGGTGTTCTTGTCCACCGAAACGAACTACCCGCCACTTTGCAACCGCTCCGTATATGCTTCTAAGCTGCCTCTTTTTAAGATGACATCTACAACTGAGTAGGTATCCCCTTGATATTTAAAGAGATCACCCCGCTGGATATTGGTGTCTTCCACTGTCGGGTGATTCCGCACCCCAAACACGGTCAGTTGGCGTTCACTCGGTTGACCTGCTGGCCCTCTTCCTTCCGCCGAGGTCGTAGCTTCGCTATACTCAAGCCGGACGGTCTGCTCGGCTAAAGCAGATTCGTTCCGATAAAGAGTGATGGGCGTGGGCCAGTCAAGTATGTTTCGCCATGCAACGACGGCCCGCGTCCCCTCGTCAGTAACATCTATTTGTGTGTTTGCCAGCCATCCGCTGATACTTGGCATCACAGAATGCTCCTTATCCCCTCTCAGGAATCCGGCACTTCATAACTCCGCGCTGGTTTTTTCTTCAGGCTGGCCCACGCTGCGCCGCCGCCACTGCTCGCCGAGGCCGCGTCATCCCGAATGTCCTGCCACAAGTCCAGAAGCTGCTTGAGATGCTTAAAAACATCACTCATGTTCTCGCTGCTCTGGTTTTGTTTATAGGAGACCCGTTTGGCCGCGTCCATCAACATTTGCCGAATGCCCAGCACCCGCATTTCCGCCTCATACGTCGCGGTATCGGAATACGCCGCCGTCGCCCGGTCAAAAATCCGTTGGACAGCATCATCGTCAAAGATCGGGGTTGCCCCCACATCGCCGATGTCCTGCCGAAAATCACTGATTTGCTGTGCTGTTGCTGGCATCCTTCACCGCCTTCTGATTGGCCTTGCGTGCTTTGCGCCGTGCCCTAAGCTCTGCGTCCGTGCGTGGCTGAATGGCTTTCTGCCACACCTCATACATGCCGTCCGCGAATTGTTTCCATGAGTACAATGTCCGCACGTTCCCCGCGCTAACCTTCCCCATGTAATTCCGCATTTCCGGCTTGGACTGGTGAATGTATTGCATCTGTTGGATCAGATGTCCCATATCCGGCTCGGCCCATTCACCGAGGCCCACAAACACGGATCGGTCTATCCACTTGCCGAGTGCTTCCGATTCGCCCTGCCATGCCGGAACGAGCTTGTAATGGATCGGATACCCCCATCGCGGCACGTCGCTGGCCCACCATTCGGTTACGAGTGCTGGCCCGCCCGTCGCGGCGAATTCTCTGGGTGGCAATCCAAACCCTTCCGCCCTCGATGGGAAAATCATGCAATCCATTTCTGCATAAAATTCCTGCATCTGGTGTTCATCAAAGTCCTCTCGCACGATCCGAATGTTGGCATTGGTGAGATTGAACTTAAAGCTGTTTTCACGTGCCTTAATCACCAACTGCACATCATCCCGATCTCCGAAGGCCTGTACAAACGCCTGCACCGCCACGTCCCATCCTTTTCGCATACCTCTGTCTGCCCAGCACACGAACTTGAATGGATTCTTGGCAGAATACTGGCGACGGCTCCGGTCAACCCATCGGAACGTCTCGCTGACCCCTTCCGGGACAACATGCACCGGTACCCGCACCCCATTTTTCTGCATGATGCTTTTCTGCAATGGCGTGGGTACAGCGACGGCCCGGCACTCGTTTAAGATTTCAACCCACCCGGCGGGCAGTTGGGTGGATTCAAACATCGTCTGGGCCACCCGATGCCCATTACTCAACATCGCGCCATATTGCCCATACGTCGTCGGATACCCCAACACAATCCCCCCGAAAGCCATTTGGATCGGCTTTTGGAGCAGGTCTTGTAAGGCCTTTGTTTGCGTCGGATACACGGCCTTGTCCAGATACAGCACATTGACATGCACGCCGTCTTTGCGCTGCTCGTCATCCGGGCGCGGCATGGAGAGGTGTGCCACAAGTTCACACGCCTTCCTGCCATATCCCGAATAGGGATCGTAATCCGGGCTGCCGATGCTGAGGATGGGTTTCGTCATAGGTCTGTCCTCAGTTAAGCGCCGCTAGTGGGCAGGGTAATTTCTTCCACCGCCGCAATCGGATTGGCATACGCGCCCAGATGCACGTCCCAGACAACCTGCTCTTCAATTCCGCGACTCACATCAGCATTCCCAACCGCCATATCGAGCGATTGCTTGACGAAGCTCAGGAAATCCATTTCCTTCTGGCCCGCATTGACCAGATAGGCTTTGTTGGCTGTCACGCCCGAATAAGTGACGGTTTTCTTGCCGCGCAAGCCCGTCCAGCCGTCATAGACGATGATGTTCTGGATCATGTTCAGGACACTCGATTGCTCATCAAAGCCCTGTTGAGGCACGCGACGAAGTGCGCGTTCAACCGTGAACATGTTGGAACTCGAAATCACGAGGTTATATGGCCCTCGGCGCGGATTCGTGCCATCCGCTTTAGCATGGGTGACGCCGTTCTCAATCGTGCGCAGAACGTTTTGCAGCAACCCGCCTTGGCCGCTTGCCGCCGCCGTCTGGTTCGCCGCCGCATAACTCGCCGTCAAGATAGGGGAGAAGTGGATGTTGTTCAGCAGCGCGTTGTGGGCCACCCCAACCTGCCGTTCCACCGATGAGACCGTCCATAGCTGGTTATACATCCGCAATTTCTTGCTGTATTCCAGCGCGACGTTATACCAGCGAATACGCACGCTGATGTCGCCGCTTTGCACGGTGACAAAATGCGCCTCTCCGCCTTCTTTGACCTCATTGAAAATCACCCCGGCTGGCCCTAGACGGTAAATCGGGACGATTTCGGGCAGGCTGGCATCTTCCACGATGCTGTAGAGGGGCGTGTATAAAATCGGTTCCGAATCACGTCCCGCGTCAATCTCATAGATTCGGCGTTCGCGCCACGCCGTCGCAAAATCACCCGTACCGACGAATTCCGCAATCACCCCGTCTTTGCCCTCGGCGGTCACATTGCGCAAATCAAACCCTTTGTCGAATTGCAGCTTGGGTTTTTCCTTAGCAAGAATGTCCTTGCTAATCAAATTGACCATACTTCACCTCACTCGCTTGGATAACTGTCTTTCTCTGAATCGAATTCGATGATGCCGCGCTACTGTTGCAGCATCTTGACGATCACCACGTTGTTCGCGTCTTTGGCTTCCATCGCCTTGAACATGCGAACGCGGTTGGCCCCAGTCGCGGTGTAATACGCGGTCTCATCCGGGATATGTCCGGTTAGGTCGGTCACATCAATCCAGATTTCCGCGCCCTTCGCCACTGCCAACGCTGCCGGCACCGTCAGCTGATAGGCCCGCTCGTCAATGTTCAGGGCAATCGTGTCACCGCTTATCCCATCATCGCTCGCCAGTCCCAACCAACCGTCGGCATAGATCACTTGCCCTTTGGCGACGGTGCTGGTTAGGGCAACTTCAACCGCCTTGCCATCGTTATCAAAATAGGTGTTGTCACCTGCTGCCATTTCTCATGTCTCCTTCATACTCATTCGCGTTCAATATCCACTCTTCTCCCCCTCCCTATTGCTATGGGGAGGGGCTAGGGGTGGGGATGCTTAGGCTTTCTTGGATTCGGCGAGCGCCTTCTGGCTCTCAGGACTCAACATCCCGCTGCCTGCCTGCCCCTGTTGACCCCCGGCACTATGCCCCAACGCTGGCCCCATCGCGCTCGTGACCACACCTGCATACAGCCCCTTCGCCAAATCACCCTCGGCGATCTCCTTCACAACCTTCGACACGTCACCGAGGCCGGGTTTGCGTGCCCGTACAAATTCAGCGATGGTCCCCCGGACGGCCTTCACGCCATCGGTTTCAACCGTGACGCTGGGCATGACCTGAGCCTTCACTTCGCTGATGATCGCGGCTTCAATCGCGTCCGTCTCGATCTTGTCCTTCTTGGCCTTCAGTTCCGCAATGACCTTCGTCAGATCATCTTTCTCGCCAAGCCCCAACTGTTGACGCATCTCCGCCAACACCTTGACCGCCGATGATTCCCCCACAATCGCGTCTTTCAGCGGTTGTGGAATATCACCCACCGTCAATTCCTTGATGATGTCTGCCTTCTCTGGCATCTTCATGTCCTCCTGATGCTTCATTTCCGATACGACCACCGGCACACGCGCCAAACTTCCAACGCCTGCCCGTTCTGATGGAGCGAAATCTATATGCTCCAAATTGAATTCTTTGGCGATGGCAACAAAGGCAGCACGTGTCTTGTCCCACACTCGATTGCCGGTCCCATAAATCGAAGTCGCCATGCCTCCCCCCACTGCCAGAGCGCGTAATACCATCTCTCGCATCGGGTGATTCGGTGGCAAATAAGCCTTGCCCCAGAGTGTTTTGCCTGTGCGGGTCGCGCCCACCCAATAGCCCGCCGGGGTTGGGAAAACCGTCTCGCGGTCTTCATCCTTGATATGGCCCTGATTGCCCGTCGGACGTTTGGCAATCATCTGGCGTTCGATTTCCGATACAAATTCCTCGCTGTAATAAATCCCATTCGCGCTAACCACGTCAGCTTCAGCCACCGGAAGTATCACGTACTTCGGTTCATTATCCCCAGCCGTCAGCGAGTCAATATCCACGCCGGGGAATAGCGGTATGTTTTTGGGGTGATTGCCCTTAAACTCAGTAAAGAGCCACCCGCCTTGGATCCGTGCCATCTCCGCAATTTCGGCCGCCTGCCCCGGCATGGTCATCATCAGTGGATAATTCGCCACTTCCACATACTCGCCTTCACTCAGGGCAAACCGCTCGGCCTGCAAATGAACGGGCGTGGGCAGTTCCATTGATAAATTCATCGGCTCTTCTGGCATGGGCATATACGCCAATGTGATATGGGGTTTCCACAGCGCAGGCCAGCTTTTGTCACTCAGCGCCATGCCATTCCAAAACGCGCCATAGAACAACATCGTCTGCAAGGCGGTCAATTGTGGATTGCGCTCCACTGCCAAATGCACCGCGAGGCCGTCTGGCGTATTGAAATAATCCAATCCCCATGCCCCGATACCAAACGCGGGTAGCGCCGGTGGGGTGATCGTGCTGGCATCCTTCCCCATGTCATCCGTGATGAACACCAGCGTGATATGAAACGTCGCCGGGTCCTGCCACGTTGTCACCTCTGGCAGCTTGGCGCGTAGATATTGCTGCACCTCCAAAAGTGCCGGATGATTCGAGAGTGGAATTGTGAAATACTTCTCTGCCATAGTCGCCTCACAGAAAGTGGCTTATCAGAACTCGACAATTGCTAAATCGGCCCGGTCAAATGCGCCATAGGGCGCGTCCCGTTTTTCCGGCGATATATACCCAGTCATCCAAGGAACATTAAACGGGGTCATATAGGTCTCTTTATGTGGCTCCCCGCCCCACTTCTTTATGTAGTAGCGTTTGTTCGCCTCAAAGGTAGCATTGTGCTGTCTACGATATTCTGGCCCACCAAATCGGACTGTGGCGCTGCCCCCATGCTCCAATCGGGTATCAGTGCAATGCCCCTCGGTTAATCCGGCAAAGGTAGCCCGGCGGTGATAATCGTTATCCTCAAAATAGATCGGGAAGAAGTTCTGATCGAACATTCCCGCCTGCTCCAATGCGACGGGGTTGATGGCGAAGCACGAATACCCAATGCTGTCGTCTTTGCCCAAGCTATGATTCCACCCCCGACAGGTCACAATAAAGTTTTCGCGGTGACTCACGGCATATTCGGCTAATGTGTCCACATCCCCGGCGTTAAACACGATGTCATCGTTGACAATCAACACCACATCGCACCCGTTCCCATACGCCGCCAACATGCCCTCGTTCCATGACCGTGCGAGGCCGCGATTGGTGCCATACGGGTAATAAACCACCGCTTCATGTTTGGCCCAGTGTTCACAGGTACTTCGTACCATCCCGTGTCCGCTGTGCAGAAATAGGTGCATTTCCCGTTCGTGTTTTGCATCCCGCAGCGCCGTCTCAATCATTTGATGGGTTGCCGCTGCCAGCGCATAGGCGATTGTGACAATCCCGATCTTCATTTGCTCACCTCAAAACTAAGCGTCTGCTGGCTATGTGTCCACAGCTTTTCAAAATGATCTAATCGCAATCCCGCCTGATACAAATATTTCGCCATCAGCGGATAGGTGAATCCCGTTTTGTGATACTCGCCTTCATGGGTTTGGCTTCCGAATAAAACAGCCATATCCCATCCATCGCACTCGGTTGGGTTTTCTTTGGCAACTTGTAGCCAGTGTTCGCAACACCACACCAGATCAGGCACGCGGATCGTAATCTTGCCCCCCGGTTTGATGACCCGCCGCCATTCGGTCAATGTCTCCACCACCTGTCCCCGCCCGATGTGTTCCAGCGCATGAGACGTAAATATCTCATCTACCGAATCATCAGCGAAGGGCAAGTCCCACATCATGGCCTTGATGTCGGAGCTATCCACAAACGGATCAACCCGCAAAAATTCGCTTTCCCCGGTCTGATCGCCGCTACCAATATCCAGCCGTATGGCTTCACGCTGCATCTTGTTCTGATCCTTCTCCCAACACATCCACTACCCACGCCCCCACCAACATCGCGCCGACGGCCCACACCGGGTTAAATGCCCCTTGCAGCCGCTGAATCTCTGGGGGTCGAATCTGGATCGGCGCATTAATCATGTCGCGCAATTCCTGTGTCACCTGCCCCGGCGTCCGTGTTACTCTGGGCTGTAGATTGCAGCGATCATGCGGATGGGCCGGGTATAGCGGCACTTGATTCTTTTTATATGGCCCATTTGCCGCCAACTGGTCACAAATATCCGCGTCCTTTGGCCCATGCCGATGCGACAGCACCCAATCAATCTCCTCAATATAGAGATTTCCCGCGCTGTAATTAATCAGGCCCCGTCCACTCGCCGCCGTGATCTCCGTCCGGGCCAATCGCCGCGCCCAATAACTACCCACTTCCCCATAGGGTGTCCGGGTTGTTACCCTTGCCGCTTCAGGCCAAAGGTATGGCACCAACATATCCGCCATGTTAACCGCGCTGGTCCCGCGTGGGACATGCAAATCAATCAGCGCATCAATCGCCTTGCGGGTTTCAATCCCCGTCTGCCAACCCCGATCAGATAACCGATACGGCTGATCCCCATAAACAAATAGGTGAAATGGGTCATACGTCATCACCCGCGCCACCCCGCCAATCTCTTTAATCACTCCCTTCCCTTTGTTAGGGGAAGGGCTGGGGATGGGGTTCATCTGCCTTTGAATCGTAAACGGCCTCGGCCCGGTCAAATAATTAAAAACCGTGTCGTCCGCATACTTCCGAAGGATGCTAATCTGGCGGTCAAGCTGGAGCGCAATCGCCCCACGTACCCCGTCCCGGATCGTCCGCATATAATCGCTCTGCGGCTCTGGCCCAATCAGCGGCTCGTCCCCATTCCCAATGAAATAAGGCCGCAGCTCCTGCTCCCAGATCTGTGTCTTCAGTCGTTCGCGGATGGCCCGTCGTCGCGGTGGCACAATCGCTAATCCTGCCTCGTTACGATCCGTCGCGGCGCGTTGAATCTGTGCCCCAATCCTTCCGGCCAGACCCAGCAATTCACGTTGCAGGCGTTCATCCATCGCCCGTTCGTGTTGCTTCCGCTTAGAATCCCAACTCTGTGCCATAAGCGTCTTTCTCTAACCCTATGCAGCCAACTCTATATCGGTATCTTCTTCGTCATCATCCTCGGCATCCTGATTGCTCCGTAGCGCCCGTGTGAACTCCCGATCTTGCTGTTCATCATCGTTTTTGCGCTCGGCTGCCGCCTTTGCCAACACCGCGTCAATATCCTCGATCTTCTTGGGTGCCAACATCAGCGCCGTCTTCTTGTCAATCAGCCCTTCGCTGTAGGCCCATTCCACATACTTCTGCGTCAAGGCCCCGTCTTCGCTGGTCAATTCGTCCCACACGATCGAGGGCTTTTCGCGGGTCACACCGGACATAGTCAACGCCTGCAATGCGTTCACGACTTCGGCCAATTGAAGCACCCACCCCGATACCTGTCCGCGCTTCTTTTCGATCCACCGGATGAACACGGGCATCTGGATTTCCGCGCTGGCCTTAGACGATGCAATCGCCGTCCCCATCACAAATTCGGGGATTTCGACATGCTCCAAGAACAGCCAATAGAGGATGCCCAGCAGCTTCTCGGTCTCCTCTGCAAATGCCGCCGGCGATTGATACGTAAATTTGCCCGCGACGGCCATCAGTTTGTCCGCGTCAAATTCCACATACGTACTTCTTTCGCCTGTTTCCGGGTCAACCTCAGTCTTCCCATACATATCCATGAACTGCTTGACCGACTGGGCATCCTTAAATTCAATCGTGGGGGTGGCCCGACCCTGTTTGATATTGCCATCCAACCCCGCGTCCACAATCTCACCATAACGATGCAGCAGGCTTTTATTATTCGTTACCAGCGCTGCACCCTCCGGCTGTCCATACACATCATTGGAAGCGCGGTTATTGGCGATATGAATCACCGGGCAAATCCCAATCAGATTGGGGAAGCGCTCAATCTGTTCCGGGCCTTTCTCAAACTGCACACGCCGCACCCGCTCGGTATCGGTGTATTCATTAATTTCAACCATGTACCGTCCGATTTCAGTCGGATGCTGGAATCGCTGCGTAATCTTCCAGCCAATAATTTTGGAATAATCCTGTTCATCAACAATCGGGTCAACCACATCATCCTGCACAGCCGTAATGCTCAAATCCCCGTTGACCACCAGATAATAATTTCCGAGCGCCACGCCTTCCTCATACCCAAACAAAATCTCGCTGTGGTTCTCTGCCCACCATTCATTGAGCGCCTCTTGGTTGCGCGGATTGCTCTGCTTAAATTGCAGCGGTTTCCCCATCACCCATTGCGACGTTTTCGAGGCAAGTGGCTTCAGCAGCAGCCCAGATATTTCAAGTCCCACCGCCAACCCACGCCGTGCCTTGTCCCAAAACGCCGAATCGGGCCGGGTCAAATCTTTCGTTGCCCGATACGCCCAGCGCTGCCGGGTGGTAATAATCAGACTCCGCACCCGTCCAATCAATTCTCGAATCACAGGCCACTTTTTCGGATTCATCGGTTCACTCGCCTATCCTTGACCCGAATCTGCATCACGGGTATCCCGCTTGGCTTGTTGAATAATTCACTGGCCTTCCATGCCGCCATTGAAAGTGCCACGACCGCATCAACGGGTTTGTTGTTTTCCCGCTTCACAATACGAATGGCCTTGTCCCCGGACGGCTTGCCATCTGCGTTTTGCACATGCTGGCGAAGCACCTGATTTCCAGTGTGCGTTAATGTGCCCTGATTCACCCGTCCCACCAACGCCGTGTCTGCCTGCAATCGCTCCCCTGTCTGTGGGAAGGGATAAAATTCAATGTGTGGATAATCCTTGCTCCATCGTGTCATCAGGTCATGCAGTTGATACGGGTCATACGCCACTGCCACTACCCGATACCGTCCAATCGCGGCTGCCAATTGCGGCTCTATCGTTTGGCTATAATCAATCTTCCCGTTCGTGGGCGGCTGCCAAACATGCGTCTCAAGTTCAATCACCTGTTGACCGTCCACTGTCACCGCGACCAATGCCGTGCAATCCCCGCTTACCGAAGCATCGATGCCAATCACCACATCCGTCTTGCTAGGGTCATCTATCTGGATGTCATCTTCCAACCGGTCCCACAGCGGCAAGGCGATCAGTTGTTCTTGGCTCTCGGCCCATTCATTTAAGTGATGCCGCCGAAAGTTAATCGGGTCTTCGGTCAATGCCTGTTCTGCATAATATTTCTCGCCGATCTCCCCGATCTGCCATGCCATCCGCCGAGCAGCTTCCCCGGTGTCAATATAGGCACACAAGCTCGCCGCGTCGTTGCCATAGATCGGTAATTCATCATGCAGGCGTTGGCCTTTAAGCCCCGTCTCCCAAATCGCTTCGAGCAGGGTGGATACGCCTTTAAAACCCGCGTAGGTATCAACAAATCGCTGGCTTAATGCGCGTGTCGGCACAGGTTTCAGTTCGTCGTACATCAGCAGCGCCTCTGGATATTGGAAGCCCCACAATTCCGTCCATACCGTCAGCGATTGATTGCCACCTGCCTCCCCTGCCGCGCTGATGGGTAGCGCCTCGATAATGCTCCCGCTCGTATGGGTCATAATCGTCGCCTGCAAATCCCACTGCTTCCGAACGGCTGGCGGTGCGCTGAATAAACTCATCTGAATAGCCTTGAATGCTCGCTGTTTGGCCTGCTTAAATTTGTTACCGAGGTTATAGACCTCTTGAAAGTCCCCCCAACATTCGGCTGCCCATCGTGCATACAACCCGCTGATCGTCGTCTTGCCGCTTTTTTTGATGGTCGAATACAGCAGCGTCGTGTACTTAAATCGCCCGTCGGCATCCCGCTGGCTAAACAATCGTAGAATCTCTTTTTGATGCTTTGCCAACTGAATCGGGCGCTTCGTTTCGGGCAAGAAGAAATTCTCCTCCGCCCATTCGACCACATCCGGGATGTCTTGCTTGAGAGAATCTCCCTTATCTACCTTCGGCAAAACCCGTTCCGCCCACCGCTCTGCCAGCACTTGTGTGTTAATGGTCATCTGCCACCTTCTTTGCCGCCGTCTCCCGCAACAATTCCTCAAACTGCTGCACGGCCTCCGATGGTTCAATGCCTAACTGCTGCATGATGGCGACTGCCTCTGGTGAGAAGGAAACAACTACGCGGTCTGTCCAATGTTCAGGATCACGCCGCTTCAGATATTCAATTCCCGCCCGCCAGTCCCCCGGCTGCTGCTGTACCATCCGTTTATTGATGGTTTTGCTGTATTCATAAGGCTTGCCGTCTCTTGTCAATCGCGTCTCGGTGATCGTCTCTTCCGTCTCGCTGATAATTTCAATCGGCAACATCCCCGATCGCACCGATTCAACGGCGACTAATCTGGCGCTGGCACGTGCGCGTGTGACCGCCTCTAAAAATTCGATTTTTGTGGATGATCGTTTCTCTCGACCATCTTTGAGCCATCCATAGAATGTAGATTCGTCAATACCAACTGACGCGCAAACATCTTTATCAGTTGCCCCTTTGGAGAGCAATTCGACAATTTGCGCTTTTCGTTTAGCTGTCAGCTTGCTTTGACGACCTGCCATTACCACTTCGCCTTCACCAACACATATCCCTTGCCGCCACACACCGGGCACGGCTGCTTCCGATACTTCGGATTCGGGATGCCGCCCGCATTACACCGCTGGCATGGTTCTAGAACTACGGTCATCTTGGCTTTTTTCATGCCGCCAACCCCGCTTCCCCATGCAACTGTGCCCAATACTCAAACAGTGCGATGTCCCCGACGGCCTTCGGTTCTTGGCCCAATGTCAGCAAATTTAAAAGGTTCATGTCCACTGGGCCGCGATATTGCACCTTTACTGCCTGAAGCTCGAATCGGCTTTTGTGCCAATAATGAAACAAGCGGGCGGCCTCTACCGGATTTGTTGCCAACACAAAATCACTGGCCTTAACCATCGGAGAAATGGCATAGCGATTCCATTCCAGATCGCATCGCAGGCAGCTTTCGTATTCGACTTCGACATAATAGAGGTTTTTCTCGTTCATGATTCCGGCTGCCCTACCCCTTCCCCCGGCTGATTCACGTTCGTGGGTAATGGCATCAGCGTGGCATCCGGCGGGAAGTTGCCCCATTCCGCAGGCACATCGCACCGCACCAAAACCACATGCCCCGCGCCGTCTGTACCATATTCCACCGTGATAGGTTTGGCTTCATTCCGCCCGTGATTAAACACCTGATACACATGAATCTGGCCTAGTTCACCGACGGGGGTAACTCTGAGATCAATCACGTCGAAAAGATTGTGATCCAGCGCGACATCCGGCGCATTTAAGGCCAGTGTGGGATTCTGCAAACACCGCCATAAATCCATCGGGATACGCGGCTCTGGCACAGCGGTGTAGTAATAAATCGCCGGGATGACAATCGGTGTGACAGGCGCAACCTTCACCCGCGTCTCATCTGACCACTGGCTGTCGGCATACACCAGCCCACCCACGACGGCAAACAGGACAATCCCGGCTGCAATGATGTGCTTCATAGTGGGTCATTCCCCTCTGGTTGACGGATGGCTTCTGGCGGAGCAGTCAATACCATCGTCGGGTTAATATTCTCGCTAGGCTTGGGCTGATTCGCTTTTTCCAGCGCGGCCACCCGTTGGCGCAAGTCATTTTCCGCTTTTTCAGCCTCTCCCAAGCGCCCGGTCAAATCTTTGTTTTCTTTAATCAGGTTGTCGCGCTGGATGGTCAAGGTCGCAATTTGGGTATTCAGTTCGCCAACCGTCTGGGTGAGGTCTTTGACATTTTGTTCGAGGGTAACACGGGCAAGGTCGTCCGCTTCGATTTTCTCCTGAAGGTTCTGAATAGTAATCAGGCGGGCATCGGACTCACCTTGTAATTCAATCACTTTGGTTTTTAGTTTGCTGATCTCGCTTTGCTGACCTTGCATCTGCCTTGCTAAGTCTGCCATATCGTTTTTCAGCAGTACCTGATCTTCTAAGCCTTTAATGCGACCAATATCTGCCGCATTGCGCTGCTCAATCGCCTCATCAAGTTTTTTCGTTAGGTTTCCGATAACCGATGCCAAAATCTTCCATGTGGCCGCCACTGTCGTTCCAGCCGCCGTCAATGAAAGGATGAGAGGTATCAGTAATTCGTTCACTGCCGCCGTCACTTCTATTCCCCCCAAAATCGGGGCTATACTGATAATCGGCAAGGTAGACGGCCCATACGGCTACTTTGCCTTGCCCCACCAATTGGAGCCACAAACAAAAACACCCACCGGAAATGGAAAAATCCCAAGTCCAATGGGTGTGTCAGTCCCTATTCAATTTCACTTTTAAGTGTAGCACATCTGTGTGGAAAATAAAAACACCCCCTGCTGAGGGTGTCTTTTTGATTACTTTTGCTCACGGCGACGGCGCTTGGAAGCCATCGCACGGGTCTTTTGTTCGTCGGTGTGCATTTCGTAGTATCGTGCATTGGCTTCTGCCTTTTTGTGTTTCAGGCAGCAGTATTGTGCGCGAAAGTTATTGGTACGAAATAGAGCGCGACACTTGCGATAGTTGTAAACGCGCTCAAAACGACCATGAGGCTCTGAACGCGGGGCGTATTGGTCGTTGTTCATGATAAATCCATCTCCATGACGGCTAGGCGGACATCATGTGCGACGTTCTCTCTGGACACACCAGACGGCACACCAACGATGGTAATTTCCATTGCTGGCGATTCGACGCGCAATGTACCAAATACATTTTCAGGTAGCTTGCCATACTCGTGCAGGTGGTAAACTTCAAAGCCTTGCGCGGTGTATTCTGCCACCAGTTGGTAGCGATCTTTGTACAGACGCGACTTCCAGCCTGTCGGTAAGGCGTCCGAGCGTACCCCGTGCGGCGCGACGGCGGCCACAGGGAACGGTTGACCATCGCGGTCTGCTTTTTCCTCGATGGCTTGGATGATATAGGCAGATGTGTTTTTGCCTGAGATGGCATTGAGATGGTTACGCCAGTCTTCGCTGGCTTTGAACGTAATCAGTTTCATAAACACCTGAGCCTTTTTACCTCATGCTCAGGAGGGGCTGACTAGAGAATCTCAGCAATCCAAAAGTATTCAGGATTGCTGACACTTGTGTGTTCAATGCGGCGACGGCCTGACTTGAGTAGCCGCGAAATTGACCACTCGGCTGCAGCCGAGGGCTTGCCAGATATGAGGTGTACGCCAGCACTATCTACTGTGTACTCGCTCACGTTTCGCTTGTTATAGTATTCCTCTGTGAGGCGAACCGTAATGACAGTTTCGCTCACGGGCGAAGGGATCGAGCCACGCGATATGACGCGGGCTGCGATTGCATCATTATCATCGGCTTCGTTGAAGTCTAGTACGAAATTATTCTCCATGATCTTTGCGCCTCCTAAGCGCGTTTTTGAGTTGATTGAACTGCTTATCCTACTAAACTTTGCCCTACCACATTTGAGTGCTGATACCTAAATGTGGTAGGATTGGAATGGAGCGCCCCCGGCCCGGTCATAGGTGGAGGCGCTTTCGGATTTTATTTACCAGTTATAGGTATATTGCGTGTAACCTTTTAGCGCCTCACGTGCGGCTGCTACGTCCGCTGACGTGATGACAACTTCGATTTCTTGACCGTCCCATTCCGCACCGTCCATGACGGTGCGAATATTTTTAACGTAGTCTATTTCCACTTCGTCACCGTCCTCATCTGTGGCGAGAAAGTTCGTGATGATGAGATTCACGTCGTCATGAATGCTGTGAGGAAATTGAACTTGAAAGTAGATGCCATCCACTTCGATTTCGTTGTCACGACTCGAAACGACGAACGTCTTGGTTTCAGTAACTTCCGGTTCGGCTTCGTTGATGGCCTTATACAGGTCGGAGGCCAAAACTGTTTCGCCTTCGCCAGCAGCGTTAAATACTGCTGTGCCTTTGGTGGTCGCAGCCTTAATTACGACATCGGCGTCGCTGTGACCAAAACCGACTGGCATCAGGTCTAGGATACCGAGTTCGGTCAGTTTGGCGATTTGCCACTTGGCAGGTGCATATTGCTTGCGTGCAGCCTTGCCACCGATACGACTGTGTAGTTCTGCGATTTCTTGGTTGATGAGTTGTTGTACTTTTTGCTTGTTCATCTTCGTTTCCTTCGGCCTTTTGGCCTCTCATTTAACTGTACTTACATTATCTCACAGGTATATACATCTGTCAAGCCCCCAATCTGCCAATTTTGGGAATTGGTCATGAACCCCTCAAAAGTGGGGGGGGAGTATGGCGGGTATATAAAACAAAAGCAGCGCCGAAATTGCGCCGCCCCGCCGTATCTGCCTTTTTATCCCGAACTAGACTGCGACGGCCTAGTTGTGAGGTGGGATTGTCGCTTGGGGTAAATATCTTTCTGACACGCGAAAGACTACCCCCATTATAACATGCTCACTTGTTCCAATCCACCTACCCTCTACCAACCTTCCATCGCATCATTCCGCCGCCCTCCCCTATTTTGGGGGTTGATTAACCGTGTACTATATGGTACACTATTAATGTATCTAAGATAGGAGAACAAAATGCAACTGAACTTCCGTTATACCTTCCAAACCACCGAACAAATCTCTGATGCTGGTGTGCTTGCCATCCTGAAATTAGTACAAGAACATTATCCGCCCATGCCTTCCGATTGGGATTGGACGTGGTTGACCCGTGACGGCAAACTGCCCAAACGTATCGCCAGCCACTACTTCAAAGCCCATTCCATCAAACTTCCAGCCGAATTAGTAGCCCAAATCGGCAACATTGCACGCGGCAACCTCGTATCCGGTCAAACCTACTCATTCGATTTCACCGCCGAAATTGACTGGGAAGAGGGTGACTTTGGTGACGATGGTTCATGTTATTGGGGAGACCATAGCGCCGCCCGTGACATGCTGATGGACAATGGCGCAATCGCCATACGCTTTTGGGAAAACGATTTTGGCATGGGCCGCGCGTGGCTTTTTGATACTGGCGATTTTTGGGTACTGTGGAATGGCTATGGCTTTGATGGGGATTCTACCCTGACCATCGCCCTAGTCTTTTCCAAATTTATGAATCTGACCTACAAGCGCATCTATCTGGCAAATCGCCACACTACCAGCGGTACTCTCTACATCAACGGGGCACGTGGTTACATTATCGGCACCGCCCAAAAGATTGCGGATGTCACTCGTTACGATTTCGACTGGGAAGATTATCACGGTTGCTCAAATTGTGGTCGTGCCATCAATGAAGATGATGAATACTATGGCGCGGACGGCGAAGTGTATTGCGAACGCTGCTACTATGACCGTTTCGATTCCTGCTACCGTTGTGGCGAAACTCACTATATCGAAGATTTGACCATCGCAGAAGATGAGTTAATCTGCGAATACTGCCTAAACCATCACTACAGCCTATGCCAACGCTGTAATGAATATCATCGTGCGGAAATCTGTCCGGATTGCGGCAAATAATTTGGAGGGGGCAACCCCTCCCCATTCTCTACCTATCTATGATACAATTAACCATGTACCGCCTAAACCATAGGAGCGTGACCCATGTTTGAAAATGTGAAAAATACGCAGGCCGTCGCGGATAGGCTGAAAGCATTACTGCCGTCCAACACACCCGCCCAGCGCCGCGACAATGAATCCGTCTATCCGATGTTGCATCAATTCGAGAATGCCCGTTGGGATGCCGATGCCATGACCCAAGCCGTCAATACTACGCGCGAAATGGGATTGGAAATAGCCGTCTCCCCAACTGATAAATCATGGCGTTTTATTTTGGGAGATCGGATACCACCAGCCGCCACCGTCGCCTACCTGATTGGAACATATATGGCGCTTATCCACCTATCCGAGAAAGCCGCCGACCATGCCGAATGATGAGACTTTCATTTCCGAGGATATGATAACCGGCACGTTTTATTCGCTGGAAGGTGCGGCGCGATTTCTGGATGTGAGTATTCGCACGGTGGAGAAGCATGTCTATGAAACCAAGAAGCTCGCTGGCGTGGTATGGAATGGCCGTCTGATTTTTGAGGCCTCCGAGCTGGCACGATTCAAAGCCACGCCCCGGCCACCCGGCAACCCAACACGCCAGAGCCGTCGCACCGCCAAGCCATCTGCATAATTTGTGGCATTTTTTACACCAAAAAAGTGGGCAGATCGTCAACTTTTCTGCTCAAAATATGCAAGCCAAAAACACCCTCAGATGTTGAGTCTGGGGGTGCTTTTGTATCCGTTAGTCTTTCTTCAACCACTAAGGGGGCCGACATGCCGGTGCCAGCGTATGTTAGCGCACGGGGATTCGAACCCCGATTACTGGCTCACGGGTTGACTCTGGAGCCAGCGGTCTACCAATTTGACCTATGCGCCCCACCTAAAGCTAGTCAACATATGCTTTAGATGGTTTGTGCCAGACCGAGGATTTGAACCCCGACTCTCCCCCGGCGATCCGAGGGCGTGTTTGCCCTTCCACCAGTCCAGCATCTGGGTCATCAGCCATCCTTTCACTCACTTGTGCGGATCACTTAACTGACTGATTCCCCGAACCCAAATTATACCCCATTTTCAGATGACTCTTTTTTCTGCCAGTCTGCAAGTTGCTGGAAGAATCCTTGCCCTTCGACCCACACACTCACTACTTGATATTGGTCATTTCTAACCCAAATGACTTCAACCGGCCAGTCGTATCGGCTAGTTTCCTGTGCTGACCTTTCCGCTGCCTCTTGGTTATCAAATGGATCACCAACCAATATATGTTCATATCCTAACCGAAAATGCGTCATCGTTTTATTTATCCCCCTCTGGTTTTGACTGATTGGCGATCGCTACCAACGCCGACAATGCTTGGATCATCTGAAGAGCGGTATCAACACTAAACGCCACGCCCCCCTCGGCATCGTCCATATGACAAATCACCAGTGGATTATCGGGTTCGTTCGCCAGCAGCCAGAGACCAAAACCGTCTCCGATGGATACCCCATATTCGTTCTCTGTGCGATGATACACAACCTCGATAGGGCTGAAGGTTTTTCTATTCCAGTCTCCTACATGTGGTTTCTTTTTATTGCCCACTTCAATCACTCCTTATAGATATTTCCCCCGGACACGTTGCGCCTTGATCTTGCCTCGATCACACCCGCGCTCCAT
>JAJTXY010000002.1 GCA_021463865.1 Anaerolineae bacterium | reverse complement strand
ATTGTTGTTGAGGTCGCGGATGGTAACGGTATCCGGATCAGGCATGGGGCCACCGTTGTTGGTGATGGTGAAGGAGGCGACCCGATAAGCCGAGCAAGTGCCGTTGGCGGTCAAGTCGGGTGGGTAGTTGCAGGTGGTGTTGGCGGTTAGGTCGAAGTCCAACGAGCTAAACGTTACCGCACCAGACAAATTGGAGACGGTGAAGGTTTGGCTTTGATTCGCACCCAACAAGATAGCGTCTGTGAGCACCACTACGCCATTCAAATCACGGATCGTGACCTGATCGGGTGTAACCATCGCGTCGCCTGTATTGGTTACGGTGAAGGAGGCCACACGATAGGCCGAGCAGGTGCCGCTTACATTGAGGGCCGGAACTGGGTTCGGGTTACTGAGATTGACGACCACTGGACGTGTGATGATACCCGTCGTGGTGCCGTTGGTGATGTGCATACTCACCTGATAGGTGCCCGATGACGCGAAGTTATGACAAATCGTGTTTTGGGCCGGGCCAGTGTTGGTATCACCAAAGTCCCAACTGGTCACGCTCACCCCAACCGGTAGTACGGCGGTAAAGCAGAAGTTTGCCGTGCCGTTGGGTGTAATGGTGAAGGTAGACGAGCTTTCCAGCGGGTTATAGGTGCGAATCTGGTTGGTCGCGGTACCGTCAAGGCCGCTCACATCACTGTGGATATTCAGTGTTACTGGGAATGTGGCGCCGGGGGTGGTATAGGTCGTGCAGATGGACGCAGGAATGCTGGAATTGGTGTAGACCAACGTCTGCCCATTGCCAAAATCCCATGCCCAATCGGTGATGTTATTGCCCGTGCTGGTATCAGTAAAGCACACGGTCATGGGAGCTTGGCCCGCATAGAGCGATGGAATAAACGACGCGCTGATGCTGTTGATGTCAATCAGCGTAAATTGCAGACTGGCTGAGGTGGGGCCGAGCGGGCCGTTTCCATCCACGACAACCGTATAGAGACCGGGGGTCGCAAAGAAACGGGTGACACTGCCACTTTGCGGGACATTGTTGACTGTCCACAGGAGATTGTTGGCGGCATCATACCCGCGCCATCGCAGATTGCCCGTCAAATTGGCGGCGATGGCGTTGAACGTTTGATTAGTGCCCGCAAAGTTGCTGCCTGTACGGTTGATAGCAAGGCTCTGGGCAGGATACACGTTAAATGTGACACTAAATGGCGTAGCTGCATTGGTACGCGAGCCTGATGGGTTTGTACCGACTAGCGTGACATTGTAGGTACCGGCAGCGTTGAAACTAAGGCAACCGGGTTGGGCGGCAGTGCTAGTCAGCGTACCGAGGGTGGTATTCGTCGTGCCAAAGTTCCACAGATAGGTCAAGCCGCCAATGCCGTCAAAGCTGGTGCCGGATGTGTTGGTGAAGCATACCGACTGACCGATTGCAACCGCACTCGCGTTGCCCGTATAAGTGTAGCTCACGTTAAACGTGCCAATTGCCAGCGCGTGTTCGAGGAAGCAGGTATCCGTTGTTTGACCCGAAGAATCTATCACATCTACGTGCAAGGTGAAATCATCTACACCAACTGGGGCGAGGAAGGCACTGTTGAAGGTAAAGGATGGGCTGGAAAATACCCCATTGTTGGTCAAGATGATGGGAGTATTGACCGAATCAGCAAGTACCTGATTGTAACCACCGGGGCCGAGCAACCGCCAAGTGTAGCGCAGCGGTAGCCCATTACCGTTGTCAATGTCAATATTGTAGGCAAAGTTGCCGGGATTCGCCGGGGTATAGTTGTTGCCACCACCCCAACCATCACAGGCGAAACTGACGGGGGTTGTTCCTTGAACAACTATCGGTTCCAGCCAATTTGAGGTGCAGTTGTCGCCGGGTATAGCGCCATTCGCGGCTGCGGTTGCGGTGTAACGGAGCTGATATTGTGCACCGATAGTTGGGAATGTGATGTTATATGGTGTGCCTGTGCCCGTTGCAAATGGAACATAAGCTGATCCATTCCAAATTTGCAATTCCCAACCGTAAGCAATTGTGCGCCCATAGGGATTGCCGATATTCGGCGTGTATCCAACAGTTTCGCCCACAACCGGAGTCGCGTCACCGACGGGTAGGCCGCAGGTCAGATTGTTATAAGTAACTGTGATAGTGCGATTGAAATTACAATTGACCGTTGTGCCATCGGGGTTCGTGACGGTTACAGCGACCTGAATAGCGTCATTGGCTAGAGGCGGCAATGACCCTGCGGTTGTGTTCCATCGAACCGTCGCTGTGGCATTGTTCAGACGCGGATTCGGCGTTGTAATCACTCCATCTGAGACTGTCCAAAGATAGCTTGCTGGACGCCCTGCTAGGCCAGTCAGTGTCGCGGTGTAATTTTGGGTGACACTCGCCCCAGTAGTGGCATTGACGGGTACGGGTGCTCCGGGTCCGGTAATGCCTGTACAAGTCAATGTGGGCCAAGGATTGAGGTTGAAGGTGAGGTTTTCAAAGCATGTCGAAGTCGCAGGCGTGTAACCCGCGCCATTGTCCACATCCACTTCGTAGCGGACAGCGATCGGGGTGACTGCTCCCGGTGCGACAGTTGTATTTGTCCACGCGAAAGTCGGGCTTGTTTGTCCGGCTTGAAGGACTCCATCAACGTACCAACGATAGGTCAATACCGTGCGACCACTGAGGTTTTGGACGTTAGAGCTAAAGGTATAGGTAGCTCCATTGGCATAAAGCGGATTGGGCAGGGCTGGGGTGGTTGTACCCATCAGGCAGTTTAAGGGCGGCCACGAGCGGGTCACGGTTTGGCTGTCGGCACACGACGCACCATCGGGGGTGGTCGCTGTAAATTCCAATTGGAAGGAACCAAAACCAATCGCGGCCCAATCTACGTTAATGGTTGCGCCTGCCCCACTGATGGGCAAACCTGCACCAATACCTGTGACCGTCCAGTTATAAGTGACGGTGCGCCCATTGATATTGCCCACATTGCTGTCGTAGGTCTGGGCTGGATCACCGGGCAGAATGTCAAAATCACCCGTGATGCCGCAGGTCAATTGCAGTAAATTGACCGTGATGGTCATCTCGGCATAGGAACTTCCGCCGGGGCCTGTCACAGTCAGTCGAATCGGATTACCACCCAATGTGATATTGCCGAGGATGTTGCCGACAGGGATATTGGTGGGATTTTGAAGGTTGCTATCTTCAACGCCATCACCATTAAAGTCCCACGACCATGCTGTGATTGCACCTGTACTGGTGTCGGTGAAGTTAACATTGGTACCCCATGTAATCGCGCCGCTTGGGTTTGAAGTGAAGCTGGCAATTGGCGCAGACACGATACTCAGTGTTTGTGTATCGGTGGAACTAGCCGGAGTGGGTGTTCCACCATCGTCAACCGTCAAAATAACGGTGACTAGGCCTTGATTGGCAAAAAGATGGCAAACAATGGTGTTGTTATCTTCGGTAACGGGCGTGCCATCGCCAAAATTCCAACGATTGTGCAGGATAGGGCCACTGCTGGTGTTGGTAAAGCAGACCTCAATTTGTCCACCGGGGTTATTGCCCGTGAATTGATAGGTAAAACTGGCAACAACCACCTGACCGGCAGGATAGACACCAACCTGTCGTGTCACTGTACCGCTTCCACCGGGGCCAGTATACGTCATGACCACATCATAGGTGCCATTGGGCAGCGGGCCATTTGCCGTATAGGTGTGATTAAACGGCGTGGGAGCAGTCGCCTGAGTGAATGTTTGGACAGGCGTGCCATCGCCGAAATCAAACGACCATGAGGTAATCGGGCCTGTGCCCAAATCTTCCGGCACAATAGTGACGGTTAGTGGTGCCGTACCATCAGAGGGCACCATCGAGAAGTTGGCTGAAGGCTGCGGTGCGTTTAGGGCCACCGAACGGCTGAGGATTGAAAACAACCCAGCCCCATCGGTCACAGTTAGTTGAATGGTATAGGCACCATAATAGCCGAATGACCAAGAGGCGTTTTGGGTGGTCGCACTGGCATAAACCGTTGGATCACCAACAGGTTGGGCCGTGACTTGCCATAGATAGGTCAATCCGCTAGGGGTGCTGGAGTTAAAAGTTTGGACGGTAATGGGCAGCAGACCCGTATAATTGCTTGGATTGAGCGTAAAGGCGGCATTTGGCGGCGTTGTGATGGAAATGCTGCCAGTGAGTTGGGGTAGTGCATCACAATTGAGCGTAATGGCCTTAACCCCCGCTGCGGTGTAAGTAATGGCGTGGGGGCCGGGACCAGTCGCTGTGAAACCATCGCTGAAATTCCATGCGTAGTTGACAATATCTGGCGAGTGCAGCGCCGTGAAAGTATAGGTGTAGGGGTTGGTGTCGTTGCTATTGCCTATATCCATTTGGCAATACGTCTGTTGCGCTTGGATGCTACCTTCATCTTCTGATACTGCCGGATCAACCGATATGACACCCTCAGTGGGTTCTGATGCTGGGGTTTCAGTAGTCGCGGTTGGATTATCCCCCTCGTTGTCATCAGTTGGCGGAGGGGGTTCGGGAGTGGGTGTTTGTGTGGGTGGGTCATCGGCGAGGGCAGTCTGGGGTTGGCTGTCCTTCAACAGACCCTGCACTCCCCCCAATGTTCCAGTGACGAGAATGGTTAGGATAATTAACAAATTAAAGAACAGGCGCTTATAGCTATATCGCATAGTGTGTTGATCCTCCACCTTATAGCTGATGAAATGCGTAGCATGGGATGAACTTTAGACAAACCTTCCATAAATCTCATTATATAAGAAAGAATTGTGCGAGAAAGCATGTTTGCGTGAATTTTTCCGAAAGGGAAATGGTTTGTAAACTAACTTTGAATCAACAATGGAGGTCTTATTGTCTATTGGTGGACTTCTTCGGCTTGTCAGACGCCCTTGTTAGAAATGTGTGTGAGGGAATTAAAAACTTTTAATTCCCAAATTTGTAAACCCCGCCAACATCTCGTAAACTACAAAGATAGGCATCGAGAGTCAAGTGGTAAAATACCCATTTACCTCATTTAAGTTAAGTAAGATATCAGACCCCCGTTCGATGGGGAGGCACTAATGACTGGAAACTCCGCAGCAACGCTCATTGGCAAGCGATACCAGCTACATGAATCTCTTGGACGTGGGGCCATGGGGGCGGTTTATCGGGCTACTGACCGCTTGACAGCACAAACGGTTGCGGTCAAGCGTGTGACCACTGTGTTTGAAAGCCGCCCTTTGGATTCTAGTACCGAAAGATTCGATATCCGTCTGGCGTTGGCCCGCGAGTTTAAAGTCTTGGCTTCGCTGCGCCACCCCCATATTATCAGCGTCCTTGACTATGGGTTTGATGAGGTTGGACAGCCGTTTGTGACGATGGAACTGCTGCAAGAAGCACGTCCCTTTGTACTGGCCGGACAAGGGGAGTCGCTGGAACGAAAAATCGAGATGTTGGTCGAATTGCTTCAAGCCTTGGCCTATTTGCATCGGCGCGGCATTTTGCATCGTGACCTGAAACCGGGCAATGTCTTGGTGGACGCGAATGGTCAGGTCAAAGTATTGGATTTTGGTTTAGCGGCGAAATCTGAACAAGCCAAAGAAATTGCGGGCACAATAGCCTATATGGCGCCCGAAGTGTTGCAGGGCAAACAGGTCACGGTTGCCTCAGATTTGTATGCGGTTGGCGTGATGGCCTATGAACTCATCGCAGGCCGTCATCCCTTTGATGTCCGGGATACCAATCATTTGGTACGGGCCATTTTAAACATCAACCCCGATTTGGAACTGCTTTATGCCCAAACTTTTTATGGGGAGATTGTTCCGGAGTTGGATGGTGAATTGGGGGATACGCTTCATTTTGAGGGAATTCAGCCGTCTACCGAGGTTCTAGACAGCCAACAAGATAAAACCATCACGGATGCAAATCGAATTGTATTCTTAGATGACACACAGCACCTAAAAAACTCCCCCATCAAGGGTGATGTTGAATTTGAAATTTCACCAGACACACCTCACGAACGTTATGTTTTGGCCTCTATTATTGGGCGATTGTTGGCAAAATCCCCCGCTGACCGTTATTACGATGCCTATGATGTTATTCAAGAATTATGCACTGCCATTGGTCAAGAAGTTCCCGCTGAATCCCCTGCCATCCGGGAGAGCTTTTTGCAGGCAGCCGAATTTGTTGGACGGCATACCGAACTTGAGCAGCTTACCAAAGCCCTAAGTCAATCTTTGTCGGGGCAAGGCAGCGCGTGGTTGGTCGGCGGAGAAAGTGGCGTTGGCAAGTCTCGTCTATTGGACGAACTGCGTACTCACGCTCTCGTTGAAGGCGTTATGCTGCTGCGCGGTCAGGCTGTGTCCGAAGGAGGGCTGCCCTATGAAATCTGGCATGACCCGTTGCGACGATTGGTGTTAACCTCTGATGTCACGGATGTCGAGGCGGGTATTCTCAAAGACCTCATCTCCGATATTGAAGACCTCATTGGGCGAAAAGTGCCAGACGCGGTGAAATTGGAGGGTACAGCCTATCAGCAGCGGCTATTGGGGACGATTGCCAGTATTTTCCAACGTCAGCAGCAGCCCGTTTTACTGCTACTGGAAGATTTGCAGTGGGTGTCGAATGAGAGCCTAGAAATTGTTAAGCGTCTGGCGGGTATGATCGGTGAACTGCCGGTTTTGATTGTAGGCAGTTATCGCACGGAGGATCGTCCACAGCTTGCTGAGGAACTCCCCGAAATGACGCTGCTCAAACTCGAACGTCTTTCAACGGAGGGAATTGCCGAACTCAGTGTTTCGATGCTAGGCGAGACAGGCCGTCAACCTCAGGTGTTGGAATTGCTGCAACGTGAGACCGAAGGTAATGTCTTTTTTATGGTCGAGGTGGTGCGGGCATTGGCCGAAGAAGCGGGGCGACTTGATCAAATTGGACGGGTTGATCTCCCGCAGCACATTTTCGCCGGGGGTATTCAAACGGTTATTAAGCGTCGGTTGGATCGTGTGCCCGCCGAAGGTCAAATTTTGCTGCAATTGGCGGCGGTATTGGGGCGCGAACTGGATTTGGCGGTCTTGGAACAGGTGAAGGACAGCCTTAACCTTGATGAATGGCTCATCATCTGCGCTAATCGCGCCGTATTGGAAGTACAGGAGGGCGAATGGCGCTTTGCCCATGATAAACTGCGGGCCGCTGCTTTGAATGCTATCCCATCCGAACAACAGCCAAGTTATCATCGCAAGATTGCCGAAGCGATTGAAAAGGTTTATCCGAATGCTTTAGATCAAGCCGCTACGATGGCCCAACATTGGCGCGTAGCCGGGGATGTGGATAAGGAACGGTTCTATTCCCAACGGGCCGGTGAACATGCTCTGAAAATCAGCGCCTTCTCGGACGCAATCACCCATTTTGAACGGGCGTTGGAACTGCTGCCAAGCCAATCAGCGGAGCGCATTGAGGCCGAACTCCACACCAAATTGGGTGAAACACTGCAATACATCGGCGATTATGTGAATGCAATTCGTCGGTTGGAAAAAGGCCTGCAAATCGCCCGAGCTATTGATGACCAAACGGGAGCGGCCCGCGCTCTCAACTTAATGGGTGACGCTTATTGGGGACAAGGGGATTATCCCAAAGCCGCCGCGATTTGTGAGGAGGGCCTAACCATTTCACGGGCTATTGACGATCAACGGGGTGTTGCGCGATCACTCAATCGTTTGGGGATGGTGTCTGCTGAGACGGGGGATTATGCGACGGCGGTGCAGCGCTTGGAAGAAAGCCTGCGCTATGTGGGTGAGATTAATGACCTAGAAGGCTGCGCGATTGTCATTAACAATCTGGGCACGGTCTCCTATGCGCAAGGCGATTATACCGGTGCGCGGCGCTATTTTTCTGAGAGTTTGACGATTTGGCAAACCGTTGGGGATCGCCGCCAAGCTGCCATCTCGCTGATGAATTTGGGCAGTGTGGCGGGTGAACAGGGTGATTTTGACAGCGCTACCCGTTACTTCCAAGAAACCCTCGAAACCTGTCGCGCCATTGGCAATCGGCGGGGGGTAGCGATGGCCCTTGATAATCTGGGATTTGTCGCTGAACTCAAGGGGGATTATCCCAGTGCCACCCGTTATTTTGAAGCCAGCCTTGCCCTTGCCCGTGCGATTGGCAATCGGCGGGGGATGGCGACGACGCTTGTCAATTTGGGGCATGTGGCACGTGCGGAAAAGAGCCTCGAACGGGCGGCTGATTATTACTATCAAGCCCTCAGTTTGGCTCGTGAAATTCAGGCCATCCCAACTTTGATGGAAGCCTTGATTGGGCTTGCGGATGTGATTCCAGACCGTATCCGTGCGTTAACATGGCTCGGCTTGGTCATGCAACATCCGGCGACTTCCGAAGGCACGAAGAAACTAGCCACTCCCGTCTTGGAAAAACTCAAATCAGCGGTATCGCCTCAAAATGCCGCTGCCGCCGCCGAAAAAGGGGTCGCACTCGATTTGGAAACGGTGGTAGCCGAAGCGCTGCAAGAACGTGCCAATATGCTGCTGCAAATGATGGGTCGGGTGTAGGACAGCAAAAAAGCCACCTGTGGATGAGCGGTGGCCTTTTTATCTGAACGACAATCTTACGGGGAATAGATTGACCCCATCCCTGCTTGAGTGCTAGTCATTAACCGCTGCGTAAAAGGCATCAATAGCGACTGTGCCATAGGCCGGAACAATCTTGACGGTGTGTGGGCCGGGGGTGAGATAGTTGATGACTTCGGTCTTGCCATACTCCGTCTTATAAGAATAGGTATTCACTGTGCGAACCGCTACCCCATCTACGACAATGGTGAATGTGCCTAGTTTCGGCCCTGAGATGTAGATGACTTCCAGCGTTTCCCCTTCAAAATCGAACTTCAGATAGGTGTTACGGGCGCGGCTGGCATAGAGATAACTGCCTCCACTGGCATTTCCTGTGTTGACATTTGCCCACGAACCTAACCGTGCCACAATCGGGTCGTTCGATTCGATCAAACGCCATTCTGCGGAAGAGCGATCTGGTAGGCAGTTATAGGGACCAGCAACTCCCGGCACGAACGCGGCATTTAGGTCTTTGCCAAGTGCGTTTTCGGTCAGGGGTGGATACTGCCCATCGAAAATGCAGGCTTTGGGATAGGTTAGCCATTGAGCACCGACCATGCTGACATAGGGTGCAGCAAATGATGTTCCGGCAAGGAAGGTGTTATCCCCATACGGGAAACCTGCACCGGGGGCGATTACGTTACCGTCATGTGAGAACTGCCACAGTGGGCCATTATTGCCGAGGGTCGCGCCAGTTGCTACGACCTCCGGCCAGCGGGCGGGCGACAGCGGCCACGATCCCAACCAAGGGCGGAAATTACCGGAGGACGCCACTGGAATAACCGCGAATTCACCATCAGACTCGGCACTACGCTCCAGATATTCCTTCAACAAACCCCGGAAATCGGCGAGTTGGGCTTCATCATCTGCTGATTGCGTCAGTTTGAAGAGGTAATAATCCAGCTTGTCTTCTGGTACACCCAGTTGATTGGTCAGGTAGTCACTCAATCCGACTCCCATTTCGTCCGAGCAGGGTGGGGAATACTTGTTGGCAATCACACGATAGTAGTTACCGTCGGGTGATTTCAATTTCCATGTGAGGTCATTACCGTTGAAATTGACCCGGAAGACATCATTATGGAAACCCGGCAAGAAGGTAATGGTCTGTTTACGGTCTTTTGGATTTGGGATCACATAATTGTTGTTTCCAATCGGGACGGTGGCAGAGACCGCATTGTAGTTTTCATATCCAAACCGTGCGACAAATACACCGTCGCCTGCATCAGCAACGCAGTTAACAATAGGCTTAACCGCGTTCGTTGGGGTGGCGGGAACGCTTTCGCAGGGTGTGGAGTATTTGTTGGCACTCACCGTCCGCTCTACACCATCTGGCCCTTTGAGTTTCCAGACCAATGTCGTTCCGTGATTAAACTTGACGGAGAAAACTTTGTGCCAATCGCCCGGTTCAAATACCCGCGCTTGTTGGCGATTTGTGGGGGTTGGATTAAAGCGGTTGTTTGTTCCTACCGGGATGTTGACCATCACATCATTGGTATTGTCATAGCCAAACCACGCCACGTATTTCCCATCGGTTTGCTTGGCAACACAATCGAGGGTTGGTACAACCGCGCCATTGGTGACAGGCTCATACTCATCAATCCACGACACCGCTTCATCAAATTTGAACGGTGGAATAGGTGTGTCATCAATCACCATACCGGGGTCTTCGCACGGGATAATGCCGAAGCTCATGTTAATGACAAAATGCTTGTAGCCCTGATCTATCAACCCGCCCGGCCCGTCAATGGTGTTGTAAACCACCGCTTTGAGGTCTTCGGTGCGATAGCCTGTGTTGCCGCCACCAATGTCAATCGGGACGAGCAGGATTTTGGACATGTCCACAACACTGGCGAGATCATTAAACACCGCCAGCACTTCATTCCCGTGTGAGGTGGGGGTGCTGAAATCGTCCAAAATGAGGATCGCCACATGGGTCGTGTTAAAATCTGACCCTGTGGTAATGTCTGGTTGCAAATCCAGCAGCCATTGATTCGAGATAGGGTTATCGCGGATTTCTTGGGCAACTTGGGCCGGGTCAAGCCCGAGGCCGGAGACAGAAAAACCAAGACCAGAGACTGAGAACCCAAGCCCTGACACAGAAAAACCGAGGCCGGAGACTGAGAACCCAAGCCCTGAGACTGAAAAACCTTGCCCACCGAGGATTTCCGGCGTTAATACGCAGGATTCACCAGAGGTTGTTTCTTGGCCTTTGGTTTTTGGAACATCGTTAAAAAACAGGATACTGGAAGAGAGAATTAAAAAGATTATTAGAAATAATGCCCATTTCAGCTTTCGTCGAAGGTGCATATTGATGATTCCCCCATAGCCTAGTGAGACGTTGATTACCCTGACCTCAACTTTTTTTGTATATAGAGGCCTAAAAGTTCTAGTAAGAAATGAATAAAAGTTTCATGCCACTAATATTATATGAAATTCTACATTGCATTTTCCTTTCAATCCTCGAAAACTTCATGAAATTTCCGTGAATATCGTAAATTCGTGCGGTTTTCCAACCAACAGTCAACAGTTAATAGATCATAAACAGGATGGTTGATATTTTGGGTCGTGCTCAACAGAAATTTAGTGTTGTTCGCTTATGAAATCCTTTGACCCTATATTTCTGAGTAGTGAACCCCCTACCGGGATTTGTAGGAGGAATTTTTGTAGGCACGTGTAGAATCATCTCTAAGATTGCAAAAGATTTCACGATTGACAGAAAGGACGCTAGAGGATGCAGTTGTTTGCCGATATTCAGGTCATAGGTCAAACCCCGTCCGCCTACCATGAGATTTTGACACCGGAGGCACTGGCATTTGTTGCTAAGTTGCAGCGAGCCTTTGGAGGCCGTCGTCATGAGCTTTTACAACGTCGCAAGGAAGTCCAGCGACGGTTGCATCAAGGCATTATGCCTACCTTTCTGGCCGAAACTGAGCAGGTTCGTACCAGCGAATGGCAGGTCGCACCGATTCCCGACGATCTACAACGCCGTTGGGTCGAAATCACTGGCCCAACCGAGCGCAAAATGATGATTAATGCCCTTAATTCGGGTGCGGATGTGTTCATGGCAGATTTAGAGGATGCCAATACTCCCGCGTGGTCAAACGTGGTGGAGGGCCAGATTAATCTCCGGGATGCGATTGACGGCACAATTACTTTTACCAACCCCGACGGTAAAGCATATCGCTTGAATGAACAGACGGCCCTTTTGATGGTGCGTCCGCGCGGTTGGCATTTGGATGAGAAGCATGTATTGGTGGACGGTGAGCCGATGTCGGGGTCACTATTCGACTTTGGTATGTACTTTTTCCATAATGCCCGCCGCCTCTTAGCAAAAGGCACTGGCCCCTATTTTTATCTACCGAAAATGGAGAGCCATCTTGAAGCACGTCTGTGGAATGACGTGTTTGTCATGGCCCAAAATGAACTTGGTCTACCCATTGGCACGATCAAAGTCACCGTCCTGCTCGAACACATCCTGTTATCGTTTGAAATCGAAGAAGTCCTTTATGAATTGCGTGACCACATTGCCGGGATTAATGCCGGACGTTGGGATTATATTTTTAGCTGTATCAAGAAATTCCGCAGTCAGCCCGATTTTCTCCTGCCAGATCGTGCCCAAGTGACCATGACCGTGCCGTTTATGCGGGCCTATACCCAATTGTTGGTGCAGACCTGTCATCGGCGCGGTGCTCACGCCATGGGGGGCATGGCGGCGTTTATCCCCAGTCGGCGGGATGCGGCGGTTAATGAGGTTGCTCTCACCAAAGTACGGGAGGATAAGCTGCGCGAGGTCAATGATGGTTTTGATGGCACGTGGGTCGCTCATCCCGATCTTGTGCCCATCGCCCGTCCTATTTTTGAGGAAGGTTTGAAAGGCCGCGCCAACCAAAAAGAACGTATTCCCGAAGTGGAAGTGAAGCCGAGCGACCTGATTAACTTCAGAATCCCCGGCGGTCAAATCACCGAGTCTGGGGTGCGAAATAACGTCAGCGTGGCCCTGCAATATATCGAGGCGTGGTTACGCGGCAATGGCGCAGTAGCCATTTTTAACCTGATGGAAGATGCCGCAACCGCTGAAATCTCGCGTTCGCAGCTTTGGCAGTGGGTCCATCACCCCGAAGGTAAGTTGGACGATGGTCGCAAAGTGGATGTGCCGATGATTCGCCAGATCATTCAGGAAGAACTTGCCAAAATTCAGGAGATGGTCGGTGAGAAAGCCTTCACCAATGGGCGCTATGCCGACGCAGAAAAAATTCTTGATCAATTGGTTGCCAATGATGAGTATCCTGAATTTTTGACCATCATTGCCTATGATCATATCTAGCCCACTTGTGTTTAATGGATGGGGGTGATTCGTTGCCCTGTCCATTTTCCTCTGGTCAACTCTCTGCGGTATAATGCAAATAACTAAATTTCGAAATATTGTCTTTGATTACGCTTAAAATTTATTGGAGTAGTGTCTATGGTCGCAGCCCCCATGCTCTCCCCAGACCACACTGTCCGCACCACCTGTCCCTACTGCGGGGTGGGGTGTCAGATGAATTTGCACATCAAAGATGATGTCATTTACCGCGTGAGTGCCCCGTTTGATTCTGCACCCAATTATGGCAATCTGTGTGTCAAAGGTCGCTTTGGACTGGATTTTACGACCCATCCGCGCCGTCTTAAGACACCCCTGATTCGTAATGGCGGCCCCGGTGAATTTCGAGAAGCCACTTGGGAGGAAGCTCTCACCCTCGTCGCCGAAAGACTCAGCCAGATAGTGCGCGAAAGTGGCGGCGACAGCATTGCCACCTATGCCTGCGCCAAAGCCACCAATGAAGACAACTATGTGTTCCAAAAATGGGTGCGAGCCGTCCTCAAAACAAATAATGTGGATCATTGTGCGCGATTGTGCCATGCTGGAAGTGTGACCGGGCTGCAACTCGCCATCGGGTCGAGCGCCATGAGCAACAGCATCGCCGAAATGGAGCATCTGGATACGTTCATCGTCACGGGTAGCAATACCACCGAAACCCATCCGGTGATTAGCCTATTTCTCAAACGGGCCGTGCGACAAAATGGCGCCAAATTGATTGTGATTGACCCGCGCCAAATCGAATTGACCGATTTTGCGACACTGTGGTTGCGACAAAAACCGGGGACAGATGTAGCGGTTTATCAGGCAATGGCGCATGTCATTGTCGCCGAGAAACTCTATAATGAGGATTTTATCAGCCGCCGCACCGAAGACTTCAACGACTATATTGAATCCCTAGAGCAATTTACGCCGGAATGGGCCGAAGAAATCAGCGGGGTGCCCGCCGAGCAAATTCGCCAAGCTGCCCGCATGTATGCCCAAGCGGATCGCGCCGCGTTTTATTGGGGCATGGGCATTAGTCAAAGCACACATGGTACGGATAACGCCCTCGCCTTGACCAATCTCGCTTTGCTGACTGGGCATATCGGCAAACCGGGTACAGGCCTCAACCCGCTACGTGGTCAAAATAATGTACAGGGCTGTTCCGACAGTGGCGGCCTGCCCAATGTGTTTACCGCCTACCAAAAAATCACTGACCCGGCTATTCGTGGCAAATTTGAATCCGCATGGCATACGTCGCTTTCGCCTGATCCCGGCCTGACCGTGACCGAAATGGTGGATGGAGCACTGCTGGGCAAAATTCGTGCAATGGTCGTGATGGGTGAAAATCCGCTCATGAGCGAACCCAACTTGGCCCATGCCCGCCACGCGATGGAACATCTCGATTTTACGATGTGCATTGACATCTTCATGAATGAAACGAGTGAACTGGCCGATGTGATTTTGCCCTCCGCCAGCTTTGCCGAAAAAGATGGCACTTTCACCAACAGTGACCGGCGCGTCCAGCGTGTTCGACAGGCTTTACCCGCCTATGGGGAGTCGCGTCCCGATTGGCAGATTGTGTGTGACATTGCGACCCGTATGGAGAAAATATTGGAGGTTGAACACAGCGCGGGATATGATTACCCCGACGCGGAGGCTATCTGGGAAGAAATGCGCTTCCTAACGCCTGATTTTTATGGCATCACCTATGAACGGCTGGAACATGAGGGTGGTGTGCATTGGCCCTGCCCAACACTTGACCACCCCGGCACACCCTATCTGTTTGAGAACGATTTTCCACGCGGCAGAGGGAAATTCTGGGCATTGGAATATGGTACGGACAGCGAACTCCCCGACGCCGAATACCCCTATCATTTGACGACGGGCCGTGTCTTGTTCCATTGGCACGGCGGCACGATGACCCGCCCCTCCAAACTGAACGAGATTTTCCCAGAGCCGATTTTGGAGATGCACCCCGACGATGCCCATACGCTTGAATTGGTGTCAGGGGACTGGGTGGAGGTCAGTTCGCGGCGGGGCAGTGTCGTCTGTCGGGTAATGGTGACAGGGCGCTCTCCGGTGGGGACGGTGTTTCTACCCTTCCATTTTGTTGAGGCGGCGGCGAATTTGCTCACGCTCGATAAGATTGACCCCCGCGCCAAAATCCCGGACTTTAAAATGGCAGCGGTGCGACTGCGGAAAACAGATGCGCCGATGCGAGAAGGGGCCGATATTGCATTGGATGAACGGGGCACGATCAAAGACCCCACCACCTATGTGCATTAAAAGGGGCAAGTCATGAGCCTGACCCTAGCGATTATGGCGGGGGGCAAAAGTTCGCGCATGGGTACGGACAAATCATTTGTCACCATGCTCGGCAAGTCTCTCATTGAACATTTGTTGGATCGGCTGGCAGATTTGGGCGAAGATGAACGTATTTTGATAACCAATCGCCCCGATGATTACGCCGCGCTGGGTCTGCCCATGTTTACCGATGTCCTACCTGATAAGGGGTCGCTGGGTGGCATCTATACCGCGATTACCTATAGTCAATTTGAACATACGCTAGTCATCGCTTGTGACATGCCCTTTGCCAACCCTACCCTATTGAAATACATGATGGGTTTGTGTGATGGCTCGTATGATGTGATTGTTCCACGTGTGGACAGCTATCCCGAAGGATTACACGCGATTTATAGCCAAGCGTGCCTCGCCCCCATTCGCAAACGCTTGGACGCCGACCAGCTTAAGGTAATGGGTTTTTACGATGATGTGCGGGTGCGCTATCTGGACGAGGCCGAATATCAATCCTTTGACCCTAAAGGTCTGTCGTTTTTTAATGTCAACACACCGCAGGAACTAGAGGAAGCGCGGCGGTTGGCGGGTGGATGACTCTTTAAACTAAATCTCTTGTATAGGATTGTGGAATGGACTCCCTCGCTGAAATTTTAGCTCCCTATCAAGGCCGACAGCGCGACGCTTTGCTGCCTGTCTTGTGGGATATGCAGACCGCCTTTGGGCATATCGGGCCGGACGCGGTGCGCCAAATATCCCATACCCTGCATGTGCCCGAAGCCGATATTTATGGCGTGATTAGCTTCTACAGCCTTTTTTCTGCCGCACCAACCACTGAAACGGTGATTCGCGTGTGTACCGATCCGGTATGTGGTTTGGCAGGCGCGGATGAGGTCGTTCATCGCCTATGTCATCGCCTGAATATCCAGCACGATGAAACCACCTCCGACGGAAAATATGCCGTGAGCCATACCACCTGTTTGGGATTATGTGACCATGCTCCCGCCGCCTTGATTAGCCAGCGCGGACACGAGGAAATCGCGGTAGCTCCGGTGTCTCCCGAAAGTGATCTGCTGGAACTCCAAATCACTCCGCCCTATCAAAGCATCGTTCGGGGGGACATCCTATTAAGGGGTGTGGATGGCAGGCATGTCGAATCCCTTACCGATTATGGGAATTATCGCGCCTTGCACCATGCCATCACGACACTTGGGCCGGAGGGGGTGATCGGCGAGGTCGAAAAATCGGGCTTAATTGGACGGGGTGGTGCGGCCTTTCCAACCGCATCCAAATGGAAAATGACCCGTCAAGCCGCAGGTCAACCAAAATATGTGGTATGCAATGCCGACGAGAGTGAACCCGGCACTTTTAAAGATCGTGTGTTGATGGAAGCCCGTCCGCATCTTATTTTAGAGGGGGTAGCGCTGTGTGCCTTTGCCATCGGCGCGACGAAAGCCTATCTCTTTGTGCGTGGGGAATATCCTGAATCCACATGGCGCCTGCAAAGGGCGATTGATGAGGCGACCCATGCAGGCCTACTTGGGGAGAACATTTTTGGCAGCGATTTTTCATTAGATATTGAAATTCGGCGCGGCGGCGGGGCCTATATCTGTGGTGAGGAAACGGCCCTGTTTGAGGCGATTGAGGGAGATCGGGGTTTCCCGCGAATCAAGCCCCCCTATCCGACCACACACGGTTTATTTCAGAGACCAACCGTTGTCAATAATGTTGAAACCCTGAGTACCATCCCCGGTATCGTCGAACATGGCGGCGATTGGTTTAAGCAGTGGGGCACGGAAAAAAGCACCGGGCCAAAATTGGTATCGGTCAGTGGGCATGTCCATCGCCCCGGCGTTTATGAAATCATCCCCGGTATGACCCTGCGCCAATTGTTAGAAGATTTTTGCGGCGGGGTGGTCGGCAATCTGCAAACCGTTTTGATGGGTGGGGCGGCGGGCACATTTTTGACCCCTGACCAACTCGAGGTGCGCCTGACATTCGAAGATTTACGCGCGATTCGCAGCACTTTTGGGTCAGGTGCCATTATGGTGTTTAATGAGACCGCTGATCTGCCTGATATTTTGCGGCGGCTGGGGCGCTTTTTTAAACACGAAAGCTGTGGCAAATGCTTCCCCTGTCAATTGGGCACGCAGCGTCAGATGGAAATTTTGGAACGGGCCGCTGCGCCATTGGCAGGAGATCGGGAACGCCTACATGATATTGGCCTGACGATGACCGAATCATCTTTATGTGGATTGGGGCAGACGGCGGCTTCAGCAGTTCTAAGCGCCCTCGAAAAATGGCCCGATTTGTTCGCCGTGAAAGGTCAGCCTGTATGAGTGATACCGTTACCCTGACGATTGATGATCATGAAATCACCGTGCCCGCCGGAACCACCGTGCTCGAAGCGGCGGCACAGTTGGGCGTCGAAGTCCCCGTGATTTGTTATCATGATGCGACCACTTCTAACGGGCTGTGTCGGGTGTGCGTGGTGGATGTCAACAATGGGCGTTTGCTGCAAGCCGCTTGTGTCACGGCCTGCGCCAATGGCAGCAAGGTTGAAACGCGCAACGAACGGGTAGAACGCAGCCGACGTACCATTCTGGAAATGCTCAATTCAGCGGTGGATTTGCAGCACGCCCCGGCGATTCAGACCCTCATGAGTGATTACGACGCCGACCCCGCCCGTTTTCCCGATGCCGAACGCAGAGAACATGCCCTGTTGGATGACAACCCGTTTTATGTGCGTGATTACAGTCAATGCGTGTTGTGCTGGCGCTGTGTGCAGGTCTGTGCCGAAGATGCCCAATATACTTTCGCCTTGACCTTTGATGGACGCGGCTTTGACACGCATATCGCCACCGCCTTTGACATCCCCATGCCCGAATCGCCCTGTGTGTTTTGTGGGCAGTGTGTCGGTGTGTGTCCGACGGGGGCACTCAAGCCCAAAATTCAGTGGGGCATGGAGCAGGGTTTGACCCCTGATGAAATCCGCCAAAGCACCCGCCGATCTCGCCACCGTCGTGAAGAAGCTGAGGACGGGTAATATGGAATCCGGCGCAGTTCCCTATACCTACTGGACAGTTGACCTCGAAAAAACGGAATTGACCGAGGGCGGGGTCATTGAAGAATCGCTGGTTAGCATCTTCGTCAATGGGCAGGAATTGGCGACGGTCATGTGCAGCCCACTTGACCAAGAGGCATTGGCGCTCGGCTTTCTTTATAACGAAGGCGTCATCGAATCGCTGGCGGAAATCAGGCTGGTTCAAGCGAACGTTACAGGCACTGCTGTAGATATTTTTCTCAATCGGGCCGAATTTAATCCCCCGCGTCGCATGATATTAACCTCTGGCTGTGGTGGGGGCATCAGCTTGCAGGATTTGACCGCCATCCACCCGTCACTGGCAACCGATTTTGTCATCACCCCGGATGCCATTTTGCAGCGCATGGGCGATTTGCAAGGCGCGGCCCAACTCTATAATGCCGTGCGTGGTGTCCACACCTCGATTCTGGCAAATGAAACGGGGATGCTGGTCAGTGCCGAAGATGTGGGACGACATAACACGATTGATAAAATCGCAGGCAAGGCGTTGCAGGCGGGTATTGATACCCGCGATTGCTTATTGTTGACCAGCGGACGCATTAGCTCCGAAATGTTGGGCAAGGCGCGGCGCATGGGGGTTCCGTTGGTCGCCAGTCGCACCGCCCCGACCAGCATCAGTGTGCAATTGGCGACGGCATGGGGTATCTGTATCGCGGGGTATGTGCGGCGCGGCGGTATGCGCGTCTATACCCACCCCGAACGACTGGGCTTGCCCGAAGTTACGCCGATTTCCGCCTGATATGAGTGCCGAATTTTTTAATGTCGCTACGGTGCAGGCGGGCCTAGAAAAACTCTTTGTCCATTGGTCGCCGATTCGCCAGACCGCCATCCTTGACCCTCGCGCCGCATTGGGTCGTGTTTTAGCCGAGCCGATTTATTCCCCTGAATGCCTGCCCTATTTCCCGCGCAGCACAATGGATGGCTATGCTGTCCGCGCTTCGGATACCTTTGGGGCGACTCAATCCCTACCTGCTTATCTAACCTGTATTGGTTCAATTCAGATGGGTCAAGCCGCCGACATTTCCCTTCAATCAGGCCAGTGTGTCGAGATTTTTACGGGTGCGATGCTGCCAGCCCATGCCGATGCAGTGGTGATGGTCGAACGTACCCAAAAACTCAGCGAGACTGAAATTGAAATCCTAGCCCCCATCGCTCCCGGTGAAAATGTGGTGCAGGTCGGCGAAGATGTTGAATCAGGCGAACTACTGTTACCCGCCGGGCATCGCCTTCGCCCCGAAGATATGGGGGGATTGTTGGCGGTGGGAGTGTTAGCAATCAAGGTCATTGAGCCGCCGCGTATCGGTATATTAAGCTGCGGGGATGAATTAGTCCCCCCCGAAGCGCTGCCTGCCCCCGGGCAAATCCGTGACATCAATGCGCCGATGTTGGCGGCATTGGTACAATCAGTGGGTGGGCATCCAGTGTTGTTAGGGATTGCCAAAGATGACGCCGCCGATTATCACGCCTGTGCCCGTGCTGGATTTGCCGGGGTGGACATTTTATTGATGACGGCGGGGAGTTCGGTTTCCAGCCGGGACCTTACCCGCGAGGTGATTGCCAGTTTGGGTCAACCGGGGATTTTGCAGCATGGCTTGGCGGTCAAACCGGGTAAACCGACGATTTTGGCGGTCTGTGACGGCAAACCCGTGATTGGCCTACCGGGGAATCCGGTGTCGGCCCTATTAGTAGCGCGACAAATCGTCGTGCCGTTGATTCGTTACGCTTTGGGTCAAAAATCACCCCGTCTGATGTTTGTCCATGCGACCCTGACGCACAATATCGCCTCGGTGACAGGCCGGGAAGATACCATCCCCGTGCGTCTGATTGAACACAAGGGCGGTTGGCAAGCCGAACCGCTGTTTGGCAAGTCGAATCTGATTTTTACACTGGTACGGGCCGACGGGGTGGTGCATATCCCGCTGAATAGCAACGGCCTTAAAGCGGGGACGCTGGTCGAAGTGGTGGTGTGGGATGGCTGAACGCAATATCTACCTTGAAGATATTCCACTTGATGAGGCGCAGACCAAATTGATGCTGGCCCTTGAGCAATCTGGCAAAGCCGCGCCATTGGTAGGGGAAGAAATTCTATTATCACAGGCATTGGGGCGTATCACCGCCACCGCCGTATGGGCTAAATTGTCGTCCCCCCATTATCACAGCGCCGCGATGGATGGCTATGCTGTTCACGCCGAAGATACCCTGCACGCCACCGAAACTCACCCGATTATTTTGCAGGTGGGCCAGCAAGCCTTTGCCATCAACACAGGTGATCCGCTGCCGCCTTATACCAATGCCGTTATCAAAATTGAGGACGTGCAGTCCGTTGCTCCTGACAAGGTTGAAATTCGGGCCAGCGTCGTACCCCGTCAGCATGTGCGCTTGATGGGGGAGGATATGGTCGTCAGTGAATTGGTGCTGCCTGCCAATCACAAAATTCGCCCAGTTGATTTAGGAGCGATGGCAGGATGTGGATATTCAACCGTTTCAGTTCGTCGCCAACCGCATATTCAGATTATTCCGACAGGCAGTGAGCTTGTCCCTGTTACCCAAACGCCTCAACCGGGCCAGATTATTGAATACAATAGCTTAGTTTTGGCGGGTCAAATTCAAGAATCGGGTGGGCAAGCTGTGATTACTGACATCGTGCCGGATGCTCCCGCCAAAATTCGGGCGGCGCTAGAACAGGCTATTCAACAGCGGCCCGATTTGATTTTGGTGCTGTCCGGCTCATCGGCTGGCAGCAAAGATTTTACGGCGTCCATTATTCGAGAAATCGGTCAATTGTTGGTACATGGCGTTGCGGTTAGGCCCGGCCATCCCGTGATTATTGGCCTAATCGAAAATATCCCTGTGATCGGTGTCCCCGGTTATCCGGTTAGTGCCGCGCTGACCGGTGAGATTTTTATCCAACCCCTGTTGGCGCATTGGTTGGGACAGCCCTCTACTGTCTCTACCCGTCCCCACGTCCAAGCCATCATGACGCGCAAATTATTGTCCCCGATTGGTGACGATGATTTTGTGCGGGTGACGTTGGCGCAGGTGGGCAAACGCTTATTGGCAAGCCCTTTAAATCGCGGTGCGGGGGTCATTACATCGTTGGTTAAAGCCGATGGCCTCGCCCAGATTCCGCGTTTTAGCGAAGGGGTGAATATGGGCCAGTCAGTTGATGTGCTGCTCTATAGCCCCCTATACGAGATTCAGCAAACCATTTTGGCGATGGGCAGTCATGACCCTATGCTCGATTTGTTGGCGGAATTTTTGGCGACCCACTATCCGGGTTATCGGCTGACCTCGGCCAACGTTGGGTCAATTGGTGGTTTGGTGGCCCTGCGTCGTCAAGAGGCCCATTTTGCGGGAGTTCATCTGCTTGACCCCAAAACAGGCACATACAACATCTCCTATCTCGCCAAATATCTGCCCAACGAAGCCGTGACATTAGTCAATTTTGCCCATCGGGAACAGGGCTATATCGTGGCGGCGGGTAATCCCCATCAAATTCAGGGGGTTGCTGACCTAACACGAGTTCGATTTGTGAATCGTCAGCGCGGCGCCGGGACACGCTTGCTGTTGGATTACGAATTGCAGCGGCAGGGGATTGCGCCGGAAGCCATCGTAGGTTATGACCACGAGGAGATTACCCATCTGGCAGTCGCGGCGGCAGTGGTGTCGGGGGTGGCAGATTGTGGGATGGGGGTACGCAGTGCGGCCTCCGCGATGGGCTTGGATTTTATCCCGTTTGGGTGGGAGCAGTACGATCTGGTGATCCCCGATGTCTATCAATCGCACCCCGGTATCCAAAATTTACTGGCGGCTCTGCGTGACCCGCGTTTTCATCAATTATTGGGTAAACAGCCCGGTTATGATACACGCCAAACCGGGCAGGTAGTGTTTCCCTAAAGACGCTCGATCAAATATCGTAGCACTGCCACCGCTTTGTCATACTCAGCGAGGGGCAGGTGTTCATTCGGCGTATGGTCAAGGTTGCTATCCCCCGGCCCATACGCCACAATCGGGCAGTTCCATTGTGCACCCACCACATTCATATCGCTGGTGCCTGTTTTTGAAACAAAGGCCGGACGCGCCCCCTGACCTCGAATAGCACTGAGCATTCCCCGGACTAACGCATTGTTTTTATCGCCTTGATAGGCCTGCTCCATGCTAGAGGGTTGTAAAGTGGCATCCGACGGCGCGAATCGGCTGATTTCGGCAAACACGCTGGTCGGGGTATGATGGGGTGGCAATCGAAAGCCGACAGTCAGCCGCACGGTATCATGAAAGCCATCTGACTCCGTATTGATACTGCGGAGATGCGGCATAATCTGATCGAAATGCGCCGTATGCCCTTCGTTTTGCGCCGCGCACCACCCCAAAATCTCATACCAGAAAGCCGCACCAAGCGCCCCCACACTGGGTTCAGGCCGTGCCGTATGCGCGAGGGGACGGGTCAAAGAAAAATCCACCAGTAGCCGCCCCTTATAACCCAACGTGATGCGGTCAGCGCCACTCGGTTCGCCGATGATGCACAAGTCCGGGCAAAATTGGTCGCGGATATGGTGTGCGCCTTTGCTGGTGGCGACTTCCTCTTCCACCGCCCCTACCACAATCACCTGCCACCCATCGGGAATGATCGCAAGGGCCGTCGCATCGGCAAATGCACACAACGACCCTTTGGCGTCTACGCTTCCCCGCCCATATAAAAGGCCGTCCTCGACTCGCACCGGAATTTCACCCGGCACAGTATCAATATGCCCCAACAACATGAGGGTATGCGGTGCATTGGCTGGCCCTCGTCGCCCAAATGCGTTGCCTACTTCATCTATGTGTGCCTCAAAGTCATGCCCCTGCATCCACGCCACCAAATATTCGACAGCGGGAGTTTCATGACGAGATGGGCTGTAGCGGCTGACCAATTCAACCAATAATTCACTTGGCATGGACGGCAACCTCTAGCAATTGGTGAATGATGGCTTGGGTCGTGGCTTGGGTTGATCCTTGATGGGCAGTTTGGTAGGTAATCCGGCGTACCTGTTCCGCGATTTCGGCATGGCCTAGAAAATCGAGCATCATAGCACTGCTGAGAATGGCGGCACGGGGGTCAGCAATACCTTTTCCGGCAATATCGGGGGCGCTGCCATGCACGGGTTCAAACACCGCAGGCCGTCCGACCCCCACATTGGCCGAGGGCGCGATGCCGAGTCCACCCGTCAATCCGGCGGCTAAATCACTGAGAATATCGCCAAACAGGTTGGTGGTGACAATGACATCAAAATTCTGTGGAGACTGCACCAATTTCATCGCCGCTGTATCCACCAATAATTCGTTGACAGTCAGATCGGGGAATTCCTTCACGACCTCAAACGCTACCCGCCGGAACAAGCCACACGTCTCCGAAAGCACATTGGCTTTATGCACAATGGTCAGTCGGCGGCGGTGCTGCATGGCTTGTTGGCAGGCCACCCGTACAATGCGCTCCGAAGCACGAGCCGTAATCACCCGTTCGGCAATGGCGGTTTGCCCGTCATCCTCGACCCGTTCGCGCCGACTATATAACCCTTCGGTATTTTCACGCACAATCAGTAAGTCAATATTTTCGCTGACCGCCGGACGCAGATTGGCGAATAAATCAAAATGGCGGCGCAGGGCCAGAATCGGACTTTGATAGCCGGGGGTCTTGGTCATGGGTGAACTAGTCGCCCCAAACAACACCGCATCACTTTGCTGACATAGGGCCAATGTTTCCGGCGGTAGAGCATTCCCCGTTTTTTCAAATGTGCCAAAACCCGCCTCGGCCTCTCGAAATTCCAGCGGTAAGCCCAGACTTTCGACCACCTGACGGGCGGCAGGAATCACTTCTTGACCGATGCCATCTCCGTTGATAAAGGTAATCATCCGTGTCATGGGTGGCTTTCTCCTGCGAAACGGTGTTGTAACATCGGAACCAACCCGCCTGCATCCAAAATGGCTTGCACAGAGGGGGATAGGCGTGGGAAAGTGAAGGTTCGTCCCGCCGCGCGAATCTGCCCGTTGGGGATGTCAATCTCGATACTGTCGCCAGTTTGTACCAGCGCATTCAGGCCGGGGCAGACTATCGGCAGGACACCTTGATTAATGCAATTGCGAAAGTAGATACGGCTGAACGAAGCTGCAATAATAATGTCCACTCCGGCATATTTGGGCGCGGTCACGCCCTGTTCACGACTGCTGCCACAGCCCCAATTTTGCCCCGCGACGATGACATCCCCCCGGCGCACATTGGCGGCAAAGCTGATGTCAAGGTCTTCCAGCGCATGGGCCGCGATTTCTTCCGGCGTCTTCAGAGTATACGTATATTTGCCGGGGAAAATCACATCCGTATTGACGTTATCCCCATAAACCCAACAGCGATGACTGCTCATGATAAAAACTCCCTCGGATCGGCAATGGCTCCACAAATGGCACTGGCGGCGACGACATATGGACTGGCGAGATAAACAGGTGCTTCGGGTGTACCCATCCGCCCCTTAAAATTGCGATTGGCGCTGCTGATAGTGGCTTCATTTGGCGCGGGGATACCCATATGATTGCCCATACATGGCCCACAGCCGGGGGTGGCAATGGTAGCACCTGCCATCAACAAAGTCTCGATAATGCCGGAACGGGTAGCTTCTAATAACACCTGCGAACTGGCGGGAATGACCACCAACCGACAAGCCACTTGATGACCACGCAAGACATCCGCCGCCGCTTGCAAATCTTCCAGTCGCCCATTGGTACACGTGCCGATAAATGCCTGCTGGACAGGTTCACCAATCGCATCCGACAAGCGCACTACATTATCGGGTTGATGGGGCAGCGCGATTTGGGGTTCGAGTTGGCTGACATCCAGCGCATAATCAATCGCATAATGCGCGTCAGGGTCAGGATACAGCGGCGTATAATCGCGGGTGCGGTGGGCCTCCAGATAATTAAACACCACGTCATCTGGTGGCATATACGCATTTTTCGCCCCAAATTCCGCCATGACATTCGGCAGGACGGGCCGTTCATCTAATGAGAGTGTACTGAGGGTATCCCCGGCGAATTCCACCGAGCGATAGAGGCCGCCTTCGACCCCCATATCGCCCAAAATTCGCAGGCTGATGTCTTTGGCGGTGACGCCGAGTTGCAAGCGACCTGTCAACGTCACCCGCATCGCTTCCGGCACGCGCAGCCAGAGTTCGCCCGTTGCCCATAATGCCGCCATCTCCGTCCGTCCGACACCTGCCCCGAATGCCCCTAACCAGCCAAAATGGGTGCTGTGGCTGTCTGCCCCCAAGATGACTTCACCGGGTAATATTAGGGCTTCCTCGCTAATGACCTGATGACAAATGCCGCGCCCAACCTCAAAAAAATGCCCGATGCCCTGTTCCTTAACCCATTCGCGGATTTCAGCATGATTTTGGGCATGTTGGGTGGTGGGGGCGGGCACAGCATGATCGAGCGTAATGGCTACCCGGTCAGGCCGCGCGATGTTTTTCGCTCCGATTTTTTCAAAAATGTGGCGGATGGCGGCAGAGTTATCATGACTAAAAATCATGTCTGGCCGCACATCCAAAATGTCCCCAGCACTAGCTTCACTGACTCCGGCGGCGCGGGCCAATGCTTTCTCTGCAAAGGTCTTGCCACTCATGCGTTCGCGGCCTCCCAGATTAATGCGTCTACTTCAGGCAAGGTCAGGGGGCGTACATCGGCACGACGCTTGATGTCTTGGGTGATGGCTTGCAGGGTCGCATTTTCCAAACTGACCCCCAACGACAGCGCCCGTTCGCGGATGGCATTCCACCCCGTCAGCCGGTGCCCAATCGCCACTTCCCGATTTAGTCCAAATTCTTCAGGCCGCAAAATTTCATAGGTCGAGGGGTCAGCCAAAACCGCTTTGGCATGAATCCCGGCCTTGTGGATAAACGCGCTGGCCCCGGTGATGTAATTGTTAAAGGGGATGCCTATTTCACAAATATCCGCGATGAGCCGATCCAATTGAGGCAGCAGACGGAGGTTATATTTAGTCACATAATTTCGATTGAGGGTGTACAACCGCGCTACCAATCCACCCAGCGGGGTAATGCCATTGCGCTCGCCGATGCCCAAAATGGTGGTATCAATATGCGTTGCTCCCCCTTCCAACGCGGCACAAGCATTGGCAATCGCGCAACCGCTGTCGTTATGTCCATGAAATTCGACATCCAACCCGGTCAGCCGTACCAATTGATTGACCATCTGATAGACCTGCTGCGGCATGGCGACCCCGACGGTATCCGCCACACCCAACCGATTGACCATCCCCAGATCGGCAATGGCGAGATACACCCGCAGCAAATCGGCTTCTCGACTGCGGAAGGTATCCTCGGTGCTGAAGCGCAGGATAATATCGGGGGCTTGTTCGCGGATAAAACACATTACGTCGGCGGCAAGGTCAATAATCTGGTTGATGTTCTTGCCATGACTGTGCTGCATGAGTTGGGGTGACGTACCGATGACAATATCCAAGCCATGCACGCCCGTGTCCAATGCGCGGATGGCATCATCCCGGTTGCAGCGGATATGAGTCAGAATACGGGCGTTTAATCCTAGATTACTGACAGCGCGAATATCGGCTTCGCTCTGGGGAGAGGCGCACGGGGAGGTCATTTCAATCATTTCGACCCCAAATTCATCCAACAGCCCCGCAATTTCCAGTTTTTGCGCGGTGGAAAAAGTCGCCGTACTAAACTGCTCCCCTTCGCGTAGGGTACTTTCAATAATGGCAAAATTGTCAAACGGCATCGGTCAACACCCTTTCAATGGTGGCAATTACATCCCATAAATCCGCATCGCTGATAACCAGCGGCGGCAGCAGTCGCAAAACGGTTGGGCCAGCGGTCAGTACCAACACGCCCTCCTCTTGTAGTCGGCGCAAATATGGTGCAGCCTTATCGCGTAGTTCAATTCCAATCAACAATCCTCGTCCACGCACCTCACGTACCATAGTTTCAGGCAGGGCATTCCGTAAATGTTCAATCACGGCAGTTCCCCGCTGATGGGTTTGTTCAATCACATCGGTCTTTTGCAGCACCTCAAGGGTTGCCAATGCCGCCGCACACACCAACGGATTACCGCCAAACGTGCTGCTGTGGAGCGATGGGGCAAGTGTATTCACCCGGTCGCCAATTAACACCGCCCCCATTGGCAAGCCCCCTGCGATGCTTTTGGCAAGGCACAATAAATCGGGGGTGATACCGTCCTGCTGATGGGCAAATAGGCTACCTGTGCGCCCAAATCCGGTCTGCACTTCATCCACAATCAATAGCGACCCGTTTTCCCGGCATAACTCTTGGACGGCCTGCAAATACCCTTGTTCGGCTGGATAGACGCCGCCTTCGCCCTGCACAACTTCAATGATTACCGCCGCTACCGTATCGTTCAGTGCTGCCTGTAATCGTTCGAGGTTGTTGAATGGCACAAAATTGACCCCCGGCACGAGCGGCTCAACGGGTTCGCGGTAGGACTTGTTCCATGTCACGCTTAGTGCGCCAAAGGTGCGTCCGTGAAAGCCGCGCATGGTCGAAATAATGCTCGTCCGTCCGGTACTGGCCCGTGCAAACTTGATGGCGGCCTCCACCGACTCTGCCCCACTGTTGCATAGAAACACGCGATTCATGCCAGCGGCCTCACACAAGGCGGCTTGGTACTGCGCCCGTATCGGATTGTGGAAAAGTTCTGGGCAGGAAATGAGTTCAGCGGCTTGCCGCTGAATGGCAGTGACAATGGCGGGGTGGGCATGACCTAAATTGGCTGTCCCCTGTCCCCCGACGCAATCTATGTAACGCCGACCCGTCGTATCGTAGAGATAAGCGCCCTCGCCGCGCTCAATTTGCAAATCGCGCTTCATGTAGACGCCGCTGGTGTGGGCTTGTTCAAGGGCAAGAGTATCAAGCGTGGTGTCCAACATGCTGTCCCTCCCGCCAAATATGTGTGCCCGCACCCGCAAGTGCCGCGTCAATCGGATTTGCCAGTCGAGAATCGGCTAAAATAACCTGCTCGATATTAGCTTCCCGTGCCGCCAATAACTTCTTCTTCATGCGCCCCGCCGCGAAATTCTCATAACGCTCGATTTCGTGTAAGGCGAAATGCTCAATCACCGAGGTGGGGTCATTTACATCACGCAGCAAGCCGGGCACGTTGCTTAAAATCATGAGCAAATCGGCGTTAAGTGCATGGGCGGCGGTGGCGGCGATTAAATCACCGTCTACATTTAGCGACTCACCCGCTTCTCCAATCGCAAGGGGAGCAATGATCGGGGTGTAGCCTGCGTCCAGCAGTGTTTCCAACAAATCGCGGTCAATGCCTGTGATGCGACCTGAAAAATCATCCCGAATCACGACAGGCCGTCCATTTTGAATGGCACGAATGGCCTGCTTGCGTTGGGCCGTGATGACAGTTGGCCCAGTTAATCCCGCGACCCGCACGCCATAGCCCGATAATTCGGAACACAGTTGTTGGTTTACTGAGGCGGCTGCCATCCCATAAATGCCGATCATTTGGGCATCGGTGTAGCGGCTGACATGCCCGCCGGGGCTGGTGATAGTACGCACCGCAACCCCCATACGGGCGGCTAATTCATCGGCGGCGGCGCTTGTGCCATGTATCAAGACCCAGCGTTCGCCTGCTTGAATTCGTTCAGCTAAATTGCGGGTGACGGCGTGTTGGTCAACCCCTGCGCCGCCCCCGATCTTCAAAACGTATGTCATGGATAAATTCCCCCAAAGGTCAATGCGGTTGTTTCGTCGAATCCACACATCAAATTCATGCACTGCACAGTGCTTCCTGCCGCGCCCTTACCCAGATTGTCAATCGCTGCCAGCAGCACCGTCCGTCCAGTGGTCGGGTCATATTCCCAGCCGACATCGGCATAATTCGTCCCTGCCAATAAACGTGGTTCAGGGTGACGATGCAGGCCATCTTGTTCATGCACGATGCGTACAAAGGGTTCACCCTTCCAAGTACCCCGATACGCCTGCCACAAATCTCGTTCGCGTAATCCGGTGGGCAATGTGACATGCACCGCCACCGCCACGCCGCGCACCATTTCAACACTTGTCACCGCCATTCGTATATCGAAGTCGCCGCAGTCACGCAGGGCTTGACGCACTTCCGCCTCATGCCGATGTCCGGTAAGCTGGAAGGGCCGCACGATACCGCTACGGACGGGGTGATGGCTGGCAGGGGTCGGTGTGCTGCCTGCTTCACTACTGCCAACCTTAATATCGGCAAAAATGGGTTGGTCGGCATTCAAAATTCCGGCCTTGACTAATGCCCACAGCGCCAATGTGGTCGCCGTCGCGTTGCAGCCAACTCCACTGGCATAATTCGCACCGATCAATGCTTGACGGTTGATTTCCGGTAGGCCGTACACAAAACGGTCTAACCACGTCGGTGCATGATGGTCATGGGCATAGGTGGTGGCGTAATCGGTGGGGTTGTGGAGACGGAAATCGGCACTGAGATCAATGATACGCGGGGCGAGGGCGGTGTAGTGTTCGATAGATTGTTGGGCTTGTCCATGTGGCAGGGCGAGAAACAATATATCACAGGGTTGCAGACCCTCATCCGCGATAAATTGCAGATTCAACTGACCACGTAAATGGGGATGGACGTTGTGGACAAACTTGCCTACATTGCGCCCCGCCGTCACCTGCATAACCTCGACCTGCGGGTGCTGACTGAGCAGACGTAGCAGTTCCCCGCCTGTATAGCCTGATGCCCCAACGATGCCAACTTGCAGCCGGCTCATTGCACCACCTCGACGCTGTTCAGTACAAATTGGGCCATACGCAGCGGGATGTTGACTCCCGTCGTATCAATGCTATTGCGAAATTCCATCGTGTGATTGACCTCGCAGACCAGCAAGCCACGTTCGGGGTCTTCCAGCAAGTCAATCGCCAAGATGCCTCCCTGTCCACCACTGACTGCCAACGCCGCGTTTTGGCAAATCTCGGCAATATCATCCGTGATGGGGCAGTTGCTGGCCTTGCCGCCGCGTGCTGTATTGGTAATCCAGTGGGGTGAGTTGCGGTAGATCGCGCAGATGGTTTCCGTGCCGATGACAAAAGCGCGGATGTCACGGGCGGGCTTTTCGATATATTCCTGAATGTAATAAATCTGGTGACTGACCCCACCCAGCGTTTCTTTATGTTCAAGGATGGCTTCGGCGGCATCCCGATCATTGACCCGTGCCAACAAACGCCCCCATGAGCCAATGGCGGGTTTAAGGACAACCGGATAGCCCATCTGCTCAATCGCGGCAAGGGCGGATTCGGCACTCATCGCTACTTCGGTAATGGGCTGTGCTACCCCGTGTTGAGCCAGCGCGATAGTAGTGCGAATCTTATCGGCGCAGGTACTGGCGGTGGCATGGCTATTGATGACGGGGATATGGGCCGCTTCCAACAATTGGGCCGCGACCAATCCCGCCGAGGTGCTGATGCTGCGTTCCAACACCACGTCCACTTCCGGGGCAAATTCGCCAATCCGCGCAATCATCTCGCGTTCATCCAACCGGACGGGATTGATACCCAATTCTTCAAATGCCCCGAACAACAGCTTTTCTTCGATGCGGACGCGGCTGCACAAAATTCCGATTCTGGCGCTCATTCGCCCCAGTCCTCCATTTCCATCGGCGCGAGGTCAATGGTTAGGGGGTTCAGTTCAGTGACTTCTAGCTCAATGCCACAATCCCCACACTTCAAAATTTCACCCTGCATGACATTGCCGGGCACTCGTACATCCGCACCACATTCCAGACATTCGACATTGTTATTGCTCATTTTGAAACGCTCCTATTGATTGAACACTTGGCTATGAAACAAAAACGCCCCCTCTGGCGATTTTCCAGAGAGGGCGCGGTGGTTGATTTTCACTCAATCCAGCATCAAGCGCACTGTCGGGCTAATCGCCGCCAGCGGGTGTTCGTTTTTTTCGCTTTTTTGCTGATGCTGTCTATAAAAAACATGCTGATTTCCTTGTTACTCATGACTCAAAAAACAAAAAACCACCGCGCGGGTGGCATTCAGTTTCTGCTTTTTGGCTGTGCCCTTGTTGGCAAAACACAAAAACCACCCGGTTAGGTGCGGTTTGGCTTTTTGCCTTTTTTCAAAGTCACAGATGAAATGGTCATGTTGAATAATTGCTCATTGATACTGTGTAAGTGGGCAAAAAGATAACGCAGTCTATTTTTTCTGTCAATACATTTGGATGAAATAACCAACTATTCTTCTAAGTTTTCTGGTTTTTCCTGTTCGGGCAATTCTTTTTTCCAATCGCGGAACAATCTGAGAAGTTCATCTTTGGCCCCGGAACTCAAGTGTGATTCGGAAAGCCGACCCACCAGACGGATGGTAAACCGCATCTGGTCGAAATAATGATGACAATCATGACAAGCAGAGAGGTGTTCCTCAAAACGCTTGAACTGCGTTTCAGGCAATGCCCCTTCCAAATAATCTGTAACCAATTCTACCAATTCTTGGCAGGTTAAATCGTGTTCGTCCATAGTTGCCCGTCTTATCGCTCCAAATATTCTTCCAGTGCCTGCCGTACTTTGGCCCGTGCGCGATGCAGCAAAACCCGCTGATTAGACTCACTAATCCCTAAGATGTTACAGGCTTCTTCGGACGACAGCATTTCAATATCTCGCAGGGTAATGACTTCACGCTGATTTGGCGATAAGTCGTCAATCGCGGCTAAAATCACCTTTTGGGTCTCATCCGAGAGTAATTTGTCTTCGGGGAGGTCACCCCAGTCTGATGGGCCGTTCAGCCAATGATGCGGATAGGGGTGATCGTCGTCCGGATGAAAGCGATCTATCGGCACGGACGGCTCATTCGACTCGGCCTGCTCATCAAGGGATAGTGTCAAGTTATTATAGCGGCCTTCATGTTGTGCGACGGTTTTGGCCCGATTAATGAGGATGCTGTATATCCATGTTTTGAGCGCCGAACGACCCTCAAAGCGGTGTATGCCTTTTAAGACTGCCAGCCATGTCTCTTGGACAATTTCTTCGGCGAGTCGCTGGTCAGTGGCATACATCAATGCCAAGCGGAGCAGTGAGTTTTGATAGCCGTCAAACAGGGATACAAAGACGCTTTCGTCGCCACGTCGAAGTCCTTGAATGATGTCTGCGTCCTCAATCGTTAACATGGATTTCCCCCATTACAATTCGGCTGAGCCACCCTGTTGAAAAAACCACGCGGCGGCCTCAGTGCGATTGGTGACTCCCAATTTCTCAAAAATATTTTTCAGGTGAAAACGCACGGTATTTTCGCTGACATTCAATTGACCTGCAATTTCTGGGTTGGTCAACCCACGTGCCACTTGTTTCAAGACATCCGATTCACGCGGCGACAGCAGGCTTTCGGCTTGAATCTGAGGTTTCTGCTGTACTGCCAACCAGCGTTGGGCAGCACGCGGAAAGACTAACCGCCCCTGTGCCACCTGTCGAATCGCCTCGACTGTTTGGGTGGGTGATTCCGTTTTGAGTGCGAATCCTTCCGCTTCCAATTCAAGCGCTGACCGGATACTATCCCCATCCCCAAAAGCGGTCAGCACCAGCACATGTACCGCCATGCCACGTTTGCGGATTTCCGCCAGCGCCGTCAGCCCGTGATAGGGCATCTGTAAATCCATGACCACTACATCAACTTGATGCTGACCTAAGAGGTTCAATAGTTCGTCACCATTATGGGCCGTCGCCACGACTTCCATATCCGGGATTTGTTCAAGCAGAGTGGTTAATCCCTGCAATACCAGCGCATGGTCATCGGCAAGCATGAGGCGGATTTTTTCAGACATAGGCGGGTATCTTCACTAAAATTTGAGTCCCTTTACCGGGGCTGCTGGTCAATTGAAAGGTGCCATCAAGCAATGCTACACGGTCACGCATCCCGCGCAGGCCGATATGGGCTTCCTGTTCGGTGGCGGTTGGGCCTTCAAGTGGCGGTGGGTCAAAACCTTTGCCCTCATCTATCACCTCCAAACAAATCATGTTGCCCTCACTCCATAATTTTACCCATTGGCGGTCTACCCCGGCATGGCGAAATCCGTTTGAAAGTGCTTCCTGCAAAATCCGATATAGTGCGATTTTGCTGGGCAGGGAAATGTTTTCTGGGAGGGGCAATATATTCAACTCGACGGTGCAACCTGTCCATTCCTCATGCTGATACACCAACCCCTCGGCAATCGAAGCCAACGTTCGGCGGTGGAATTCGGGTGGGCGAAAAGTCCCCAAGAAAAATTTAATCTCGTGCAGCGAGTTTTCAATCAATTTCTCCACTTGTCCCACAATCGGGATCAGTTCGCCAACTCCTGCTGATTGTAATTGCTCAAAGGACAGATGGGAAATTTCGTTTTGTAGGCGGGTAATGAGCGAGAGGGCCGCGAACAAATTCTGGACTGGCCCATCATGAATATCTAAGACGATGCGGCTTAATTCTTCCTCTGTTACCGAGAGAATCCGCCGCGAGGCAAGTTCATTTTTCGGGGGCAATTTATCTAACCTCACAAAACTCCAAAAGTGATACCTTACCTCAAAACGGCGATCTGTGAAATCCTACACAACTGGGTGGGGAGTATTGACCAACTAGCCTACCCATCTGCTTTTCAAAAACTATCGAAAGATGCGTTTTAACCCATAATCCGAATTTGTACCATTATTCACAATAGATCAGGATTCACCAACTTTCCAATTATTTAATTCCAGTGAGAGGACGCCATGCCAAAAACTACCATCCAACAGCAAGAGCAGCAACTAGAACGTGAGTGGCAAACCAATCCGCGTTGGCAGGGTATTCAACGCCCCTATAGTGCAATGGACGTGCTTCGGTTGCGTGCTTCGATCTTGGTTGAACACACTTTAGCACAGGTTGGGGCCGAACGGTTGTGGTCATTGTTGCAAGATGAACCCTATATCCACACATTGGGCGCAATGACAGGAGCACAAGCTGTCCAGATGGTACGGGCTGGTTTGAAAGCTATTTACTTGAGTGGGTGGCAGGTCGCCGCCGATGCTAATTTGGCCGGGCAGACCTATCCTGACCAGAGCCTCTATCCTTCCAATAGTGTCCCGAATTTGGTTAAGCGCCTCAACAACGCTTTGACCCGCGCTGACCAGATTCATCGGGCCGAGGGCGATAACAGCACCTATTGGTATGCCCCGATTGTGGCCGATGCCGAAGCGGGTTTTGGTGGCCCGCTCCATGCGTTTGAACTGATGAAATCCATGATCGAAGCGGGTGCATCCGGCGTCCATTTTGAAGATCAATTGGCGGCGGAGAAAAAATGTGGTCATCTAGGTGGCAAGGTCTTGATCCCAACTTCGCAATTTATCCGTACCCTGACCGCCGCACGCTTGGCAGCCGATGTGTTGGATGTTCCGACGGTCTTAATTGCTCGTACCGATGCCAACAGTGCAACCCTATTGATGAGCGATATTGATCCTTACGACCATCAATTCACGACAGGCCAACGTACCCCCGAAGGTTATTTTGTGGTACAGCCCGGCATCGAATCAGCGATTGCACGGGGTCTGGCTTATGCCCCCTTCGCGGATTTGATTTGGTGTGAAACTTCGACGCCCGATTTGGATGAAGCCCGTCAATTTGCTGAGGCTATTCACGCACAGTACCCCGATAAGATGTTGGCCTATAACTGCTCCCCATCTTTCAATTGGAAACGTCGTCTGGATGACATCACGATTATTCGGTTTCAGCGTGAACTGGGAGCGATGGGCTACAAATTCCAATTTATCACATTAGCTGGCTGGCACTCGATCAATTATCATACCTTCAACTTGGCTCAACGCTACGCCCAATCTGGTATGAGCGCCTATGTCGAATTGCAGCAGCAAGAATTCGCTGCCGAACAGTATGGCTATTCTGGCACACGCCATCAACGGGAATCGGGTACAGGATATTTTGATCAGGTACTCTTGACCATCACGAGTGGGGTAGCCTCGACAGCAGCTCTGGCGGGGTCAACCGAGACGGCCCAATTTGAAATGCACTGATTGATCCAAATCGAATGAAAAAGAGGCAACCGCATCATAACAAATTGCCTCTTTGGTATTCTATTTCTTGTTAAACATCTATAGTTTAGCGTCCCGTAAAACCATAGCGTCCAAAAAGCGGCACAAACATCACCGGGATTAGGCGTTCAATGTGCCATGTATCGCCTGTGCGCCAGACACGCTCTAAATATTGACTTTCCATTGAGCCAACTGGAATTGCCATCCGTCCGTTATCGCGCATCTGAGCACGGAGTGGGCCGGGAATCGAGGGGGAACACGCACTGACGACGATTGCGTCAAAGGGGGCCATATCCGCCAATCCCTGACTTCCATCGCCGGGTAGGACTTCAACATTGTGATAGCCGAGGTCAGCCAAGCGTTCGCCTGCTTTTTCGGCAAGATCGAGATTGCGCTCTAGCGAATAGACAAAAGCACCCAATTCCGCCAATAGTGCGGTCTGATAGCCTGACCCGGTGCCAATTTCCAGAATGATTTCATGCCCGCTTAATTGAAGCAATTCAATCATCAACGCTACGATATAAGGCTGGGAAATGGTTTGTTCATGTCCAATGGGGAGGGGGCGGTCACGGTAAGCAGCAAACTGGAGGTTATCGGGAACAAAAGCATGGCGCGGAACACGGCGCATGGCATCTAATACTCGTGGATCACTGATATTGCGGTCAATCAGTTGTTCCCGTACCATATGCTCGCGTTCAAGGGCAAAATCTTGGTCGGTCAGCATAGCATGAGTCCCAATCGCTGATAGCTTGTTGATACTTAACGACTATTATAGGACGCTACAGCGGGGTGTCTAGGGAGTTTTCAACTAAATTTCCTTGACAAATCGCACACGATGTTCCCCCGCCCCGTCATAGTTGGGGGAAGCCGGAACTCCCGACTCGCTTACCAATGTGCCGGGTTCGGCAGCAAACCCCATCTGGGTATGGAAGGCAATTGAGGTCTGATTGATGGGTGAGGTGACACAGCGCACGATATGGCGACCATGTTGGCGAACAACCTCAAAGAATTGCTCGTACAGCAGTTTGCCCACGCCTTTTTTCCGAAAATCGGGATGTACCCCCACAAAATGGATATACGCCTCATTTGGAAACGTTTGCGACAAGAAGCCGATGAGGAATCCTGCAATTTGATCGTCCTCAATAGCAATAAAGCTGGTGTCCTGAAAATGCACAAAAAACAGCTTGGGCAGCATATCACTCATGTGACGACCACCCCACCAATCATTTATAACTTTGATGATCGGCGAATAATCGTTAGGGGTAGCATTGCGAATTTCCATGAATTTCCCTAAATTTTCCCTATGCGTTTAGCTCAATATACAGCCGTTTATTGGCCTTGCCCTTGCTTTGATAATCGGTAATGCGGATGTGCCCGACTTCCGACGTATTGTGGACATGCGTACCGCCGTCCGCCTGCAAATCTAGCCCGACAAGCTCTACTATGCGAACTTGCTGAATTTGCGGGGGCAGCAGGTTGATTTTGGTGCGAATGAGGTCAGGGATTTGAAAGGCTTCTTCACGGGGTAAAATCGCTACCCGCACCGGACGCGCCGCTGCTACTTCGCTATTGATGTCGCGCTCAATTTCGGCAATCGTCTCGCGGGTGAGTTCGCCAAATTCAAAGTCCATGCGCCCTTTGAGCAATTCCATATTACCTCCCGTCACACTGACGCCAAACTTGCGCCAGATCACCCCACACAGGATGTGCATTGCGGTGTGGGTACGCATGGCAGCATAACGCCGCTCCCAATCCAGCACACCTTTCACCATTGTACCGACAGTAGGATAGTTCTCGCCCTCAATCAAATGTAAGACGGTATCACCATTTTTCTTGGCTTGGCTGACGACATACCGAACATTCCCTGCGATCAATACCCCGGCATCGGGTTGCTGACCCCCACCACCCGGATAGAAAGCCGTTTTATCAAGCATGACGCCCTTCGTTTCGGGGTCAATCGCGGTAACGATAGCCTCAAATTCATGTAGATACGCATCTAATTGATAGAGGAGTTCGGTCATACGTCGCCTCATTGAGATAATTATGTGGATGGTCGTTGGGCACGACTATTTAATTTTTAGGAAATTCCGCAGCGTCTCCAAGAAGAGTTCGGGGGTATCCAGCATGGGGAAATGTCCCGCATCCTCAATATAGACGACTTTGGCATGGGGTACACCTTTTGCCAAGAGATGGCGCTGATTGGGATTTACAATGATGTCGCGCTTGCCATAAATCCCTAGCGTCGGCATGGTGATTTTGTTGAGTTGATTAGTGAGATTGGTCTCACGGAGGGTACCAATACTTTGGAAGAAGGATTCCATGGTGACCTGCGACACATCTTGATTAATCATCGCGGCCATCTTTTTGCCATCTTTTGCCATAAAGCGGCTGTAGATGCGTAAGAACATTCGCAGCAGCGGGGGGAAGCGCCACACAATAAAGGCAAAGGCGGGTACACCAGAGAGCTTGAGCAGCAAGTTTAAGGAATTGCCGTTGATGGGGGAGCCTATACAGCAGGCTTTGACAACCTTATCGGGGTACTTGATCCCTGTGTTCAGCGAGACCGTCCCCCCCATGCTGTGTCCAACCACGGCGGCTTTGGGGATGCCCAATTTATCCATAAATTGGTTGACCATCTCGACGAAGCTATCTACCTGAAAAGACTGGAGATTAGCCGAGTTTTCGCCCGAACCGCGACTTTCACCAAAGCCCCAAAAATCTAGGGAATAGGTTTTATATTCTTGACCCAACGCTTCAATAGTGGGACGCCACAAGGCCCATGAGCCGAGCCATCCGTGCAAAAATAGAACCGGACGACCCCGACCATAAGTTTCATAATGGATAATACCGGGATTAGGGGCTTCAGTTACCAATAAAGGCACAGCAATAATCCTAGCGATTGCAATGGTGATTAAAAGATAAAATTTGTTTGCTGCCCCCTCGCCAATTGCAAGGATTATTTTGGCGCGTCCATCTCTTCCAAGATTGAATAGAGCAGTTCCAATAGAACTTCTTTGACGCTTTCTTTGTTCTTGGCAACACAGGACAGCAGTTTCACGTTTTCGTCCTCAATCCGGAGGGCGATGCGCAAGTCTTCTGGCTTCCATGCGTCTTCGTGGTCTTGTTTGTTGGCGGCCACGACATACGGCGTCGGGGCATAGGCACGAAAGGTTTCCAAAATACTGCGGGCTTCACGGAACGTTTCTGGCTTGGAGCTATCCACCATGACCACGAAACCCAACATGCCTTCTGCCAAAATTTCCCACATAAAGTCGAAACGGCGCTGGCCGGGGGTACCAAACAAATACAGCACTAAATCGTCGTCCACTGTGATACGGCCAAAGTCCATCGCAACGGTGGTATTGGCTTTCTCCATTGATTCCGGCGAATCTTTAGCGATAGGGCTTTCCGTCGAGACAACCTCGATCTCGCTAATGGATTTAATAAATTCAGTTTTGCCCGAACTAAAAGGGCCAGTGATAACCATTTTTACAGTTTGCATAGGTGTCTCGTTACTCGCATTTCTACCATGAAAGCCGGGAGTAACCCCCTCCCTAGCACGGATGATAAAAAATGATGACTAAACTAGGTATTCTTAATTTTTACAATCAGACGCTGAATGACATCACGCTCAATTCGGGTATTGGCGGGCTGCTGCCGTTTCAGGTCTGTGCCACGTTTGGGTTGTTCTGCCGACTGGGGTCGAATCATCTGAACCAAACCAGCCTGCAACAAGCCATACACAATCCGTCGGATTTCGGTATCGGTCATGTTACACGCCTTGCCGATCTGCCGAATGGTATTTTTGCCGTTGATGAAGCCCACTACACGCCATTCATTCGTGCCAAGCTGCACGTTCTTGAACTTTTCACCCGGATTCTCTGGGAATTTTAACGCAAAATCGAGATTTTCGATTTCTTCTTCCAGATGTTTCTGCTCGGTGATAATGCGCGTGCCTTCGATAATAACGTTTTTTAGGTCAATTGGCACGAGGATGTGACTGTCGGGCGGGGCGATATTTTCTTTAAATTCGAAGGGTTCCTGTTTCCACGTCATCAGGTCAAAGACGATGCTGACAGCGTGTTTTTGGATGCTGCGAACAATATCATTTTTGGTGACATAGTTTGCATTGATAAGGCGCAACGCCAACCCTTTATCATTGAGCGAGGACGCTTTTTCACGGATAGTACGGGCTTGTTCTTCATTCAGTTTCCCGGCTCGCTGCAAAATACTGGCAAGATGACCATCCTTACCGTTCATTTGAGCAAATACCAGCATCCCCTGCTGAAAATTGAGATTAGCGACTTCTTTGCCGGGGGCGACTTCATCAATTTGCGTAAGGCCGTCCCCCATGATCAATTTTTTACCCGTTTTGTGACCTTCGTAGATGGTAAGGACTCCAGATTTCTTTGACAGGTTAATTAAATTGAGCAATTGCGTGGTTGTAAAAACCGCTAGATTACCTTTAAGCGCCATTGATGTGTAATGCTCCTGGAGTCGCTAGAAACTAGCCTTGACAGTGTGTTAATGCAATATCAATGAATCAGCCAACCTTCATTGGGATTATACTCTTGTCCTATAGGCAAGTCAACTAGCGCAAAATGGCTAAAAGGCCTATCTACAATGTTTTGACATGGGCCTCTTCGCCACGTATAATCTTTCCGCGAGATTGAAAATTTAATGAATAATTCACGAAGGAGGACACTTCAGGCGCAAGATTTATTGCCCCTGATTATTCTTATGGCACAAGTGCATGTGTCCAAACACCCCCTTTTGCAGCACAAACTTGCCTTGCTTCGAGACACCGAAACCAAACACCGCCAATTTCGTGAGTTGGTAGGCGAAATGGCAAAGTTATTGTGTTATGAAGCGACTGCCGACCTTGAACTGGATGGGCTAACCGTTAACACGCCAATGGGTCAAGCACCGGGCCATCGTCTGAAGCAAGAAATCGGCCTCGTTCCAATTCTGCGGGCTGGTCTTGGGATGGTCGCTGGGATGCTCGAAATGATCCCCGGCGCACAGGTCTGGCATCTGGGTTTCTATCGTGACGAACGCACCCTGCGCCCCGTCCAATACTACAATAAACTCCCTGTTGAGCCGACTGTCCAGCTTTGCCTGATTCTCGACCCCATGTTGGCGACGGGTGGTTCAGCAGTCGCGGCGGTAGATGTCTTGAAAAATTGGGGTGTCCACCATATCAAGTATGTCGGCCTGATTGGTGCGCCGGAAGGAATTGACAAGCTCTCGACGGTACACCCAGATGTGCCCATTCACCTCGCCGCCGTTGATGACCACCTGAATGAGATTGGCTTTATCGTACCCGGTTTGGGTGATGCCGGAGATCGTCAGTTCGGCACGGCCTAATGGGTTTTCACAAGCACTGAATAGGCGCTAAATATGGCAGATATTGTGTCAGAACATGGGCCATCGTTCTTGATTGTCTTTGGGGTGGCCTTTGGGCTATCACTGTTTCTGACCCCTTTGATGATTCGCTTGGGGCAGCGGCTCAATATTTTAGCAAAACCGGGGGGACGCCGCCTCCATCAACACCCTACCTCCAAGTTAGGCGGCCTAGCCATTGCAACGTCGTTTATTGTAGCGGTGATTGTCGCCCAATTCACCGACGTAGAAACCACTGATTCGAATGAAATTGTCCGCCTGACAGGTCTGCTGATTGGCGGAATTTTCATCTATATCATGGGTTTCCTTGATGATAAATACGATTTTTCGCCCATTGTCAATTATCTGGCGCAGTTGACCGCTGCCGCGATAGCCGTCGCCTTCCTCATCTTTATTGAAAGTTTCAATAATCCCTTTAGCGGGAACACCACATCAGACTGGCCCTATTGGGTGACGGTGACCATCAGCCTATTTTGGTTGGGGTTGATGATGAATACGGTCAATTTTCTGGATGGGCTGGATGGCCTAGCGGCGGGTGTCGGAGCAATTGCCTCACTGGTCATTTTTCTTCACGCCACCTTTGAACTCAACCAGATTAGTGTCGGCTTGCTGCCCCTAGCTCTATTTGGCGCAACACTGGGATTCTTGCCCTATAACTTCCACCCCGCCAAAATCTTTATGGGGGGGGGTGCGACCTTTCTGGGCTTCACGCTGGGTTGCCTTGCCATCATCGGCGGGGCGAAAATGGCGACCATTTTGCTGGTGATGGGGTTGCCCCTGATGGATTTGGCGTGGCAAGCGATTCGCCGTATGAGTGAGGGCCGTAACCCGATGATGGGGGATCGTGGACACTTACATTTGCGCTTGGTAGATTTGGGCTATTCACAGCGCACCATCGTCTTAGGTTATTATGTGTTCAGCGCCTTGTTTGGTGGTATCGCGCTGTTGACTACCAGCCGCCTCTATAAATTGTTGGGCTTGGTGGTGATGGTGATAATTGTGCTGGGTACGTTTGCAATTGTCAGTTGGCGGGGGCGCTCCAATAACCTGCCGATTATGCCTCCGTCAAAATAATCCTAAAAGGAAATCCCTATGCTGCTGCCTGAACTGAATTTTTGGGACGACACCCGCGATAGCTTGCACCGTGCCTGCAAAGTGCTGCGTGAGATCCGCTTGCAGACGCTTCAGCCATTGCCCCATTCCTTGCATCACAGTCTGCAAGTCGTACCAGAGGGATTAAGCACAGGTTTATTACCCATTGGCGGTGAATTTGTACTCGATTTTGTAAATAGCCATCTGGTCTATCGGTCAGCAGGCAGCCCCACCATTGACATATCGCTGATTGGGCACAACCAAGCCACCTTAGCTCAGGCCACCAGTGCTTTGTTAACCCATCTAGGTCATTCTATCACCTTACCAACCGATAAACTGTCCGATACCGAGCCATTTGTTATCAGCCCGTCACTGGCCGAAGACTATGCCGATGCCCTCTACTCAATCTTTACCGCCACAGCCCGTTTTCGTGCACGGTTAGACGGCCTAATGTCACCGATTGTCGTTTGGCCGCACCATTTTGATCTCTCGTTTTTGTGGTTTGCCACCAACGAGGCCAGCGAACAAGCACCCCACCTCAATTTTGGTTTTGCCCCCTTTAGTGAAGGCTTGTCACGCCCCTATTTTTATGCCTATGCGTGGCCCATTCCCCCCGGATTGTTGGATATTCCACTCCCGCAGCTGGCCCAATGGCATACCGCAGGCTGGACGGGTGTCATGATTCCGTATGACAGCTTGCACGGTATGACGGGGACTTCGCAGGTGATTGAAGGTCTCCAAGTGCAAATTTTCCAAGCTATTGCCCGGCTCATGACCAAAGGATAGACCAGCCATGCCACCAGAATTTGTCAAAGGGCGTAATGTTCAAGGGGAACGGGTTGAGATGCTGGTTGAAAAAATGGTATGGCGGCCCAGCGTTTATGCCCTCATTTTGAATGACAAAGGCGAATTATTGGTGCAGGATAATATCCATACGCACAAATTTGACTTGCCCGGCGGCGGAGTTGAGGTATGGGAAAGAGTCGAGGAAGCGCTCATCCGCGAAGTATGGGAGGAAACAGGCCTAGAAGCCAAAATTATCGAGTTGGTGCATGTGCAGGATAACTTCTTTCTGACCCCTAGCGGCAAACACTGGCACACCCTCCACTTTTTCTATCGGGCTGAGGTGACAGGTGGTGTGATCCGTAACAGCATCTTAGCAGATGAATGGACGACCAATCCGCATTGGATGGCCGTCAATGATGGCGCCGCCGAAAGTTTTACCGCTGGTGATATGGTGTGGAAAGCCGTCCAATTGGCCTTACACGGTTAGCCACCAAATGCCGGTGCATTCTGGCAAAATGACGTGCTTATCCTTCATGACCGTGTCCGCAAAATTATTGCCAAAAAAGAAGCGCACCAAGAAATCGGCCTCCTCCGGTGATTCAAACTGATAATCGGTGCGAATCCATGTGTGGCTAAACCGCTGCTCGTTTTCCATCCAATTGTAGTAATCGGCAAGGATGTCAGTTGGCGGATTTGGGGTTTCGCGGCCTGTCCCCAGTGTCTCTAAAATGATGGCGACTCCACCCGGACGCAAGACCCGCTTCATCTCAGTTACCGCTAGGCTAATTTCCTCACGCCATCTGTCCTGATACCAGACTGTCGCATGTCCAAAGCTCCACCCGGCAATGGTGATGTCGGCACAGGCGGTTTTGATCGGCATCTGGCGGTTATCGGCCACCGCCAAGCGCAGGTGGGGATAGTGTGGGGTTAATTTGTGATCGGCAACGGTCAACATATGCTCAGAAATATCGGTTGCCAGAATGGATTTGACGTAGGGGGCAACAATGCCCGTCATGCGACCCGTACCCGCACCAAATTCGACTACTTCGGCATTTTGCAATGGATGGATGGTTCGCAGTGCGGCCAGAATATTCTCTTGATAGTCCTCGCGCATGACCAGCAAATCATATTTTTCGGCATGTTTTTGGTAAATTTCATCTTGGGCGGGCATGATGCGCCTCCAAAGTGCTCGAAATATCGAATGAATCCATTATAGTCAATTTGAAGGAAGTAACTATTGAAATATTAGTCGAGTGCTTAATCCCACGCGGATCGGACTGAGAAAAATACCCCCTCACCGCATGATTGGCAAGGGGGTAAAAGCTAGGGACTAATTGATTAAGCAGAGCGCTCGTCTACTCGGTTTCGCCTTCCTCAACCGTGAACAGGGTACCGTTGGATGTGCCAAAAACTTCCGGGAAGTAGAAGGCATAGGCGTGCGATGGGATGGTTTGAAATTCACCCGCGACACTGGCCCGAATTTGATAGGTATAGGTATAGGTGCCATCAGGTAGATAATCGGCATAGAGATTGGTCTGTTCGTCCCGCAGTTCGGTGCGGTCAAACCACCACCAGCCCCAATACCAGAAGGGATCGTAGTCATCCCACACGATCTGCAAATCCGGCCCTTGAGCGCGTTGGCTGGTCGTCAATAGGGAGGTATCCACCCCTTCTGTTCCGCCGGGAATGGGGTCTTCCAAGACGAAGTAGTAGATATCCTCTGACAAGGTAATGGTCAAGCGGACAGTGATGATGTCGCCGACTTTGGCGCTGGTGATGGGGGTTTCGGGATCGCCCTCCAAGAAATATTGACGGGTGACGGTGATCCCCTTGCTGACGGGTTCAACCGCATCCACAGGCAGGCGGATATTGAGATGGGCGGTGTAATACAACACCCCTTCGCCCTCACCACGTCCGACCACCAAACGGTTGAGTTCATCTTGCAGCAACTCACTGACCGCAATCCGCAAAACCTGACCCTCGCGCACGGTATCCGGCGTGACAGTGGTATTGGCGATATTTTCGGCGTTCAGGTCGGTGGTGTATTCATAACTACCCTGCAACTCGCCTGTATGCACCATCCATTTGGTCAATCCGATGATGGCCCATACGGTTTCTTGGGTAGATTGCCAGTGATCGCCTTCACGCGCCACCATCAGCCAGCGGACCACATTCGGCAGAAGTTCATTATCGGGACGGGCTTGCACAAGGGCTGCCAAAACAACAGCAGTCGTGCGGGTGTTGCTGCCCCAGTTCCACCAGTCGTCATTTTCTTCTTCCCAATGTGCGCCTGTCGCAGAAAGGAAGGCGGCATTGGTAAGGTCACTGACCAAATCGGCGATTTCGGGAGCGTTTGGATTCAACTGTTGATAAACCATCAACAGGTAGGCTCGTGCCATATACGACAGCCGTAGCCGCTGATCATAGAGTGAAGTCAATTGACTCAGGTCGGCTTGCCCATCGCGGGCAAACACATAGGCATAAAACGCTTGCCGATTGAGTTGCCATGTGTCACTGTTAATCGTGACAGCTTGGACATCGCTCTGCACGAAATTTAAGGCACGACTCAGCATATTGGCATCATAGGTTAGCCCCGCCTCGTGTGCTTCAATTAGAGCAAGAGCAGCATAGGCCGTCACCAGTGGATTGCTTTCCATACCGCCAAACCAACCCCAACCACCATCAGGATTTTGTTGGGTGATGAGTTTTTCAAGTGCTTGTTCGAGTGCCACAAACAGATTGGCTTCTAATTCAGGGTCTTGAATCCCCAAATTTTTGAGCGCGGCATAGGTGACGATATTCGGCAAGAAGCGGCTAACCGTTTGTTCGATGCACTGATGTGGATAGTTCTGAAGGTAGTCGAACGAATCCGTCAGGGTTGCCGCCAGCGATGGGTCGAGATGGATAGTGAGTTCACCCCGGCTGGTGTCAATGCGAGTTGGCAAACTGATGCCTTCGGTGCGTGAACCTGCGTCCATCAACAGACCTGCCGTACCAACCGTATCTGGTGCGGTATAGCGATAGACTGGAATCGTACCGTCTGGGCCAGTGGCGAGGGTCGGTTTCACGGCGTCGGAATAATCTGCTCCGATGACCCCAAACGTCAGGTCAATAAACGGCACATCTTCAGCGACCACGTTCCATTCAATTCTCGCACGGGCGGCGGGTTCAATGGTCACAGTCTGGGTGGCTTCGCTTTCAAGCGTGACACCGCTGGATTCGAGGATTACCTGTACGGTCTGGGCTTCAGTTGTATTGTTATTGACTACTGCGGCTAATTGAACTTTATCCCCGACCACGAAAAAGCGCGGTGCGACGGGGCGAATTAGCAAGGGCAGAGTCGTAACGATCTCTGTGGTTGTCTGACCCACTTCTGTATCCAACGTGACGGCCCGTGCATCCAACTTCCATGTCGTCAGGTTATCAGGTAGGTCAATCGAAACCGACGCCTTGCCATTCTCACCGGTAACGACATGCGGTGCCCACAGAGGCGTTTGTTCAAAGTTCTCGCGGACGTTGACGCTGGTTAGGCCACCGCCACCGCCACCGCCGCCACCACCACCCATGCCATCGGCTGCTGAGGGTGCAAGCACGCCGCTTTCTTCAGCTTCACGGGCACGTTCGATGTTCTTATCAGTGAGTTCGTCGAGCAGCGAGGTTAGCGAATAGTAGCTGTAGACATAGTTGCCCTGATAGCCATAGAAGGTATCTTCCATCAGACCGCTGTTAGGGGGCATGAGGGATAAGATGGCTTTATCGGTCAAGCCGATGCCAACTTCTGCCGCAACCGGGTTGCCTGCCGCGTCGGTAGTCGAGACATCAAATGTAACTGTATCGCCGGGTTGGGTGAGTTCAGCAGAAGGCGTGACGGTGACATTTAACCGCTGCTGGACAGGTTCAACGGTAAGGTAAACGCTGCCGATACGAATGGTCGGATTGGTATTTTCAGCGTCAATGCCTTTGACGACAGTGGCCGTAACTGTTACACCGGAGACAAAACCCTCGGCGATGGGTAGCTCATAGACCAGCGTTGCCCCATCGGATTTCACCACTTCATAACCGAGAACACCTTCGCGCTCAATTGTCACCAGAACAGTGGATTCGCCGGAAAGGGAATGGGGGATCAAGATTTGGGCGGTATCGCCGGGTTTATAGGATTCTTTGTCTGCCATCAAATTGATGTACTGCGACGGCTGCCCCCAATAAATCGGGCCACTGCCGACCACATAAAATCGGCGGGTGCTGCTGTTGGCACGTTCGCGCTCATCCATGCCTGTCACCTTAAAGCGGAAGATGCCGCCGTTGGGTGGGGTAAAGGTATAGCTGGCTGTGCCATCCGCCCCGGTGGTGACGCTGCCTGTTTCCACCGGGATTTCTTCCTGCTGCCAATAGTACACACCGAACTGTGTCGAATCCGGCACTTGCACCCAGCGTTGTTCGATCACTTCAATATCCAAGTGTTTGTCGGCAATCGGTTCGCTGTCGGGGGTAACGGCGATCAGGTCAATCGTTATCGGCTCTTTCTCATAGCCAAAATATTGATTAGTGGCTGTACCGACATAGATGTTGGCAGGGTGAGCGAGAACCGTCGTGCGGTTACTGATCGCCTGATTGCTCTCATCCGTTACCGTCGCCTCAACCGTGATATTGAGTGGGGCATGGGACTCAGTTTGAGTGGTATCAGTCTGGATGACAAATTCGCCATTGCCATCCGTCAGGCCTCCACCTTCGCCAATATATTGATAGTAGTAGTATTCCCATTCATCGTTATAGAACGAGTAGCGGCCCGGCCCGGTATAGTTGAAATAGGCCAGATCGCCATAGGCATACCAACTAACCTGTGCATTGCTGACCGCGCCACCGAAATAGTAGCTGGATTTGGCAATCGCGCTCAAGGGATCGCCCTGAAAGATTTCGTCTTGTTGGGCGGTGACACTGACTTCATATTCCGGCACGCGGAATTCAGCCACTGTGAAATAGACACTCCCATAATAGATGAGATTGCCATTTTCGTCGGGGGTATCCGGCATGACGTTGATATAGCCGTCACCCAATTGCGCATCTTCGGGGATTTGGATTTCACCACTAAAGGTCCCATACTCCGAGACTTCAACTTTGCCGTCAAAGATATACACGCCGTCGTAGCCAATTTCGGCCTGTACCGTCACCGAGCGCACATTGGGCACGCTGTAGGTCATATCGTCTTTGTTGCGGATGACCCCCCGGAAATAGAGGGTTTCGCCGGGACGATAAATCGGGCGATCTGTATAGACATAACCTGTACGGGTTGGGGGTTCGCCCGCGTTCCAGCCATACCATACCCCATATGCACCTGCCCCTTCAGCAACCACGCTGATGAACTCGTCGTTAAGGGCGGCATTAATCGGGGCGCGGAAAACCCCATCGGCATTGGTTTGGCCTCGCCCAATTTGTTCACCGAGATAGTAGACCGAGACCGTCGTATCAGCGACAGGAGCGCCTGTTTGCATATCCGTGACCCAGATAAAACCTTCCTCTGGGCCGCGCTTGAATGTCACACCCGCATTGACGACTGCCAGTACCTGATCGTAGGTAGAGGGGTAGCTACTACTTTCGTCAGTGATGGTAAGCCAATAGAGGCCGGGGGTTAATTGACCACCTTGCTCGGAGGCTAGATAGACTTCACGGGCAATGCCCTGAAAACCATTGGAGTCAAAGCTCTGTGTCCATGAGCGCAGCAGATTTTCGCCCGATTCCCAAGCAGGACGGGTATCGCTGTAATATTCGACGGCGGGTTCTAATAGGTTGATGTCGAGACGATAGAGTTTAAATTCAACACTCGGTTTGCCACTCACCGACATCGCAATAGTGGTATTTTCTCGATATGCTCCCGTCACAATCACATCATTGTAGCTGGTGATGGGGGTGGCCCAGACTGGAATATCGGTGGTGCGATAGGTAAAGGTGAAATCATTAGCAATCGGGTTGCCATAGATGTCTTCCGCCCCCGCCAAAAGGGTGATGGTGTACTGGGTTAGCGGCTTGGAGGCGAAATTAATCGAAAGGGTTTGATTGCCGCGTACTTCGGGTGTCCAAGTTTCCGGTTCGGGGTCAATCTGAATCTTGCCTTCAAGCGTTTCGGTGTTCATGGGTGAGACAAAATAAATCGTCGCGCCATAACCGGGGGAGACATCAGTAGCACCATTTTCGGGATAGGTCGAATCTATACCGGGATAGGGCACAGTATAGAAAATATAGCCCTCAGCATTGCCAAAGGCTGTCGAAAGATCGAGCATGGCCTCACCGGATGCGCTCATCGCCGTCGGTTTGATGATGACCTGATAGGCGCTGGCGATATTCAGATTTTCAGCAGGCGTGAAGGTCAACTGGGTGGCATCCTCGTTCCACGTAATCGTACCTGCGATGGGAGGATTAGAGGTAAACGCTTGAATAACCGAGAAGGCCGCTTCGGTGGAGGGTTTGTCCATCGGCTGGCTGAATGTCACCACAATCGGCGATTCCAGTCGGACGGTTTCTTGATTTACCGATGGCGACAGACTCAAAATTTGCGGCGGCAGGGTGCTGAATGACCACGCAAAATCTTCCGCCAAGACTGCACCATCTACACTGGTCAATCCGCTGGCAACGGTAACCGTATAAGTTGTGCCACCTTGCAAGGGAACGGAGGGCGTAAATTGATAAATGGCGGTGTTGAGCCATTCGCCTTTGCCATCAATTGCAGGGGTAATGCTCAAAGGAATAGGCAAATCTCCCATTTCGCTCGTTGTCACCAATGGCACAATGGGGCGATTGAAGGTGACGAGGATGGTCGAATCGGCGGAAATCCCGGTTGAACCATCTTCGGGGATGACGGTTGAAACTTGGAGCGGGCCAACCGTCTTGATGTTAAAACTGTAGGGGTCGGTAAACGGTGTACCGCCAGTGGTCGCTGCACCTGTGCCAATTGTAACGGCATATTCCATCCCGGTAGGCCATGACGCGGATGGGATAAACGCGACAGTGCGCGGATCAGCCCATGTGAGACTGCCTTCGATGGCAGGGTCGAAGGTCAGAGCAGAGACGACACTGGCTTGATCCATCGGTTGGTCAAAGGTGATGGTTAGGGGATTATTGGCTGGCATTTCGACGCCGGGGAGAGGCCAAACGTCAATGACCTGCGGGGGGATGTCGGTCCCGCCGCCGTCTTGAGAATGAACAGGAGTCGGATTGACGCCTGTCAACACGCTGGTGATGAGGCTCACCACCAGCAGGGTAAATAACAAGGCTTTGCGTGTCAAATCAATTTCTCCTCACTAACTTAGAATAAGCGTAATGCTCCATTGCTAGGATATTGGACGCAAGCAAGGGAAGCGGAAATATCCCCTGCATTTAAAACGCTGGTTGGCGGTGTTGTGTTCCCATCTATCTTTACCACTCGGTACCTTCAATAATTGCCATTGAGATTCTGGCAGTTTCCCGTACATCTTCATCTTCATCATTTCGGAGGGATTCCAGATAAGGCAAAAATTGGCGAAGTTCTATTTCATTCAATTCCAATTCGCTCATCATATCGGCGGCTACATCACGCGGGATGGGGTGAGGGTCGCGGATACCTTCGATGAGAACGGGAATTGCTTGAACAGGAAAAAGGCCACTGATATATCGGAAAACACCACCTCGAACATAGGGTGATGGGTGGTTTCTAAAAGCCATGACACGATCTAGGAGATCGAATTTTTTGAGATTTTCCAGACCATCAATCGCATCCATCACAACGACGTCTTCTTGATCGTCAAGAGATTTAATGAGCAAATCAAAGATTTCAGGAGTGTCTAGCATTGGTCGAGAGGTCAGCGTTGAAAGAATAGCCCTCTTTTTTGAGACACTTTGAGTGGAACTGAACATTTGTAAAAGGAAGTCAATGCCTGCACTTCCCCCCAACTTTCTAATGAGAAGGGCAGTATCATCATATTGCCACCAATCCTCATCGCCTTCCTCGTCAAGATGTTCGGCACAAAAATGAGCCATAAGTTCAGGGAGTGTCATGTCATTTAAAAATAGGTAATGCGTTGATTTATACTTGAATTCATCGCTCATAAGGATTTCCCCCGCCAAAAACTTGCCCCCTGTCTACCATTCAGTGTAGCACAGAGGGCATTCCGGCGATTTATTCTTGCTTTAGCGCGATCACAGGTGAGAGTCGGGCCGCACGCAGCGATGGAAACAACCCCGCCCCTAAACCGACCAATGTCGCCAACACAATCGCAAACAGCCATAGGTCAGTTGGTATAATGATGAGATTCCCGCCAATCTGCGACGTATTAAATGGCAGAAAATTCGTGACACTATCCTCACCCGTCGGCGCATTGGCAACCGCCTGATTAATCACCCGCCGTAAAATGAACGACAGGATGACGCCAACGACCCCGCCTGCCAGCCCGACTAAACCGGACTCGATCAGAAAGACGGTCAACACATCGCGGTCAGTCGCCCCGATGGCTTTCATCAGGCCGATTTCTTTGGTGCGTTCGAGAATTGCCATTGTCATCGTGTTGGCGACCCCAAAGGCTGCCACCAACAGCGCCACCCCACCGACGCCACCGAGAATGAGGCGCATGGTACGGAAGAAATTGTTCATCTGCCCCAAAAATTCACCCATGCTATAGGCATTTAGCCCTAAATCTTTGATGGCGTTGGTCACATCAATCGTGGTTTCGCGGCTGTTGGCCCGGACGAGCACCTGACCAAACGTGAAGGTCTCAGGGTCGGTCTCTTGCCCAGACGCCCATTCGTTGTAGCCGATAATATCATTCACATTCATGAAGATGGTGTAGTCAAAGCTCGTGCCTGCCGCGAATGTGCCGGAAACTTTGATGTCCTTTTTCAATTCCGTGCCATTGTTCCAATTGGTCACGCGGAATTTGAGCGGCGTGTTGTAGACATCCACTTGGACAGGCTCGTAAAATTCGCTGGTGGGGTCAAAAAAATTCTCGCCGATATACGGGCCGACGATCATCTCCCCCGGTTGCAAAGACAGCGTGCCTTGTTCCAATGTGATGCCAAGATAAGGCAGCAAACGTGAGTCAATCCCCACGATATTCGCTCCTGCAATGTAGTCCCCCGACATTAAATCACCACCAACCTGCAAATTGACCATTGGGATAACTGCCGCCACACCGGGGATACGCCACAATTCCTGAACGGTTTCGAGATTCAGTTGGGGCATATCTTCGGGTGACTGCCCCGGTGGAATTTCCCAACTGGGATAGACCTGAATCTCGGTGACGGCACTGCTGTTTCCAATGCCTGCCTCAGCCGAACGTTGCAAGCCAAAGGTCAGCGCGACCAACAAAATGACCGCGCTTGTCCCAACTACCACGCCGCCCGCCGTCATTGCTAATCGGGCACGGGCGCGGAAAAGATTGCCAATTGCTAGGCCCGCGAGTTCCGAAAACATGGCACTTAGCTCCCTAGACCGAGGAAACCCAAGATGACATCCCCCAAGGAGGCATCCTCTTCTTCCTGTTCTGGTTCAGGGGTGGGATCCATTGGGAAACCTCCGTTATCTTCCGGCATGGGCGGTGGCGTCACGGCTTCGGTCTCATAGGTCTGCACGATACTCACTTCTTGGTTGAGGTCGTTCAGATAGTAGATGGTCACGGTGATTTTGACATGGCCGTCACTGCTAGGGGCGAACGCCGAGCCAAAGGTGGTTTCTTCATCACCTTTGACTGGCCCGATAAAAACCTCCGCCATATCCATCACGTCGGCGTTTTCGGCCTCGAACGTGACATTTGTGAAATTGACCACCTTAGTGCCAAGATTTTTGATGGTCAAGCCAATTGGCAGTGGTTCACCCACATTGACCTGTTCGGGCACAGGGCTTTGCAAGGTGATATTCAAATTTGGTGGAGCAACCACCACTACAATTGCCCGCAAATTATCTTGGGCCGTTGTGCCATCGGGTTTTTTGTAGCGCACGGTGACAGGCAGACTGTAAACGCCGCTGGTCGTCGTGCCATTGACGATGAACTCTTGTGAGATAGCCTTGCTCTCTCCATTGGCTTCAACCGTGCCGATGTACTGTGTGCCGCCTGAGCCGACAGGGGCAAAGGTTGTGCTGGGGGTGGTCGTCGTGCCACCACCACTAGTAGGAGTGCCACCACCCGAATCCCCACTGGATTCGACTGTTCCAAAGACGACAACCAGTTCTGTGGCGTCGCCATTGCCGACATTTTTCAGATCAAGATTGAGCGTGAACTGTTCCCCCGGCTCCAGAATATCCTTGCCGTAGTCATAGGATTCCAACAACATTAAGGGCACAGTGGCAACCACAGGCCGCACCTCAACCGTCATACTCCCAGCGGCTTGTTGGGCCTCACCATCTTGGAGATAGGTGATTGTGAACGGCTGTGACTGGGGGCCGGATTTGGCATCGGGGCGCACAATCAAGGGCAGTTCAAGTTCAACTGATTCACTCGCGTCAAGATCACCGATTGGGAAGCTGTCGCCATTTGGCCCTGCCAGCAATACATTTTCACTGCCCGATACCCGCAGCAGTACCTGTAGGGCCTTCTTGTTGCCCGAATTGGCGATATGTACGATCATGGTGACAGGCTTGCCCGGTTCCACCGGATTTGGCTCGACGCTGTAGCTGGACATCACGACCTGTGACGATTCCCCGGCCTCTTCAACATTTACGCTGAGGGATGCTTTGCTGGTGTAGCTCTCGCCACTGAAATCCCGATAGGCCATCGTAATGGGAACACTGATCGGGCCAGCGGGGGTATCCATTGCCGCAACCGCCATTAAGGTGACATTCACCCGTCCACCGACTGGAATATCCGGTAACGTAGCAGTGGCCTGACCGTTTGCCGGAACAAATTTGCCACCTGAATCTACTGCTACTGACACCCCCTGCGCGTTGCGATTGCCCTGATTGACCACTTCAAAATTGAGTGTGACTGTCTCACCGGGCGCGATGGTCACCGGACTGACCGAGAAATTACGCGCTAATAGTGAGGGTTGACCCGGAATGGGGGTGGCGGGCTGTGGCGTCGCGGATGGCTCAAGAGTAGGCGTTGGTGGTGCAGGGGTATTGGTCGGGGCGGCGGTTGGGGGCACTGGAAGCACCGTTAGTGCGTTCGGGGCATATTGTGTCCCACCCAATGGGTCGCTAACCTCCACATTATAGACCCCCGGCAGCAGAGTAGTGGGCAATTGGGCTGTTAATGCACCGCTGTTGATAAAAGTCGTGGTTAGCAAGCCAACACCTGCCAGACGAATGACGGTGGTATTGGTGAAATTACCCCCAATAACCGAGAGTGTGCCCCCTTGTCCTGCCATGACTTGGGCAGGCTCGGCGCGTGTCACAAAAATAGGCTGGGGTGGGGTATTGGTCGGCGTGGCTGTCGGTGCGACTTGGATCGTTACGGGGGTAGGCCATGTTACGATACCCCCAATCGGGTCCAAAATTTGAATCACGTACTGACCGGGGTTGATGTTGCCGGGGAATGAGACCACCAGCGACCCATTATCAATCAGTTGAGTCGGCAGTGTGCCATAACCCATCAACTGCACCGAGGTGGACGCGCTAAAACCCGACCCAAAAATGGACATATAGGCAGGTTGCGAACCACCTATGGTAATTTGGGTGGGTTCAGCCCGATTCACCACCATCGCAGGCGTGGCGGAGGCCTGTACCCCGTCTTGGGCCGCTACAGGATCAGAATTTGAAATGCCCACCCCAATCACAATTAGCAATGACAGAATGAGCAACGCCGCGATAAGTTGGATTTTCAGCGATTTAACGAATGACATGGAGGTCTTCTATCTCCTGTTGGGCGGCTGGAATATCGTCCACAATACGCCCATCTTTTAGATGCAATAGACGGTCTGCGTAACTGGCGACTCCAGCATCATGTGTCACCAACACAACGGTTTTGCCCTGCCGTGTTGCCAGCCAGCGCAGTAGGTTCATCACGGTTTGTCCGGTTTTGCTATCGAGTGCCCCGGTAGGTTCGTCGCCCATAATAATCGGCGGGTTATTAAACAAGGCCCGTGCAATCGCCACACGCTGTTGCTGACCGCCGGAAAGCTGGGAGGGTTTATGGTCAAGCCGTTCCCCCATACCCAGTGTATTGAGCAGTTGCCGCGCCCGTTTTTCGCGCACTTCACGCGGTATGCCTGCGAACACTCCCGGCAGCGCCACATTTTCTAGCGCGGTCAGGGTTGGTACGAGATGAAACTGCTGGAAGATGAACCCGATACTTTCCCGCCGAAAACGGGCTAGTTCATCGGCATTCATGCTGTGTAAGTATTTATTTCCGACGCTGACCTCGCCGCCAGTGGGTCGGTCTAACCCACCCATTACATATAACAGGGTACTTTTGCCAGAGCCGCTTGGCCCCATGATGGCAAGAAATTGACCTTTCGGGATTTCGACATCCACGCCATCCAATGCCCGAACCACCTGCCCTCCCAGCTTAAAATGTTTACGCAGGCCATAGCCGCTGATATAGGGGGCTGACCCATTCCGATGATTGCCATTGTGATTTGCCATCGAATGGTCTAGCCTTTCATTGGTGCACGCGGCGGCTGTTCAGATGGTGTTTCGGGTACGGATTCATTCCCACCGCCGTCCAACGATGGGTCACTGGGTTGGAGGCTTGGGTCAAAGGGTATCTCTCCGGGCACACTCTCGGTCTGAGCCTCATCTTTGGGCGCTTCAACCCACCCCGCTGCTACTGGCCCGACAACCAACACACCCGCCCAGATCAGGACGACCAATGTAGCCGACCATGTGCGCCCTTTCAGGCCATAGCGTGCCCCAAGATAGAGCAGACTCAAACTCCACAGCCAAAACAATGTTAGGCGGGTAGATAGTGAATAGGCCACGTTTTTCTGAAATTCGGAGAGGTCAGCATAACCTTTCCATTGGTCAATCAGGCCGGATAAACCTTCTTCGCCCACTTTGCCACCCGCATAATAGTAGGCCAGTTGCAAAGCCGCCATCAATGCAAAGGGCAAGCTGGAATAAATCGCAATTTGCCAGTTATGGCCCATACGTGGTTTGCGACCCCGGAGCAGCGACACCTCAATTAGCAAAATCGAGATGATAAGCCATTGCAGCACAATTTCACCTGCTGCTTCGAGGGCAATTGACCATTTGGCGGTGATTTCCTCTGGCGTGGCTTTCGTTTCGGTGGTTTCGGTGGGTGCTCCACCAACATCCGATGGAATACCACCAAAATCAATCCCACCGCCTTTATCCCCGCCCGCATCAATGGGTATCTCACCATCAATCGGCGCACCAGTATCGGTAGCCGTTGTTTCCGAAGTTTTGAGCGCGTCATATCGCACAGCACTAAAGCCGACCAGTGCCAGAATCAACAAGCCGACCCATACCCATTGGCGCGAAGCATGGCTGGCGGGCAGGGTGCGATAAAAATTGGCCGGTTGCATCAAGGCCGTGCCGATTTGATTTACCAACGAACGGCGGGTGACCTGCTCGGTTAGCTGCAATTCACGTGGTTCAGCGGTCTGGATTTGCCGACGAGGAATTTTGGGTTGTTCGTCTAGTTCTGTAATGGGTTGCTGGGTTTTGGTTGAAGCCATAACCACTTCCTATGGATTGGCTAAATGATGAATGAGAGCATGTCCTGTTATGGCATGTATAACCGTATCACCCGCCTGTTACGATGGGGTGTCAGCCGTGAAACAATTTTGAAACATGCCATGCCGGATTTGAAACACGGAAATTGCTGATAAATAAAGCTGATTCCCGCCCTATGGTAATTCTACTATGACTCTACGTTTTAGTTGGTAATTGGTTTGCGAGATTAGCGCGTGTCTGCTCGGCGGGGTATAGGCGGGTTGCTGACGACTGGCTGACTGGATTAGAAAAGCGGCTCGATAGAGAGGATGTGCTTGCCAGCGGGTAAATAGAAAACTTTGTAAGGTTGCAGATCACGTAAAGCATGATATTGGGGAATGGTGATGTTGAATTTTACGCCATCTCCAATGAAAAAGACTATAGTGCTTGAATTTATTGAAGTACAGCACGCTGTAGCCCTCGACGATCTTGATCTGCGTCCGATTCAAATTGGTTATGGTTCTGCGTCGCCAGACGAAACCCGCAAATGTCAGAGGCATGTTTACTATAAGACACGAAATCATGACCGCGAAAGGCAGCTTGGAGATTAAGGTGGCTAATGCAAGAATGCCAAACACTGCCCAACCTACTCTTGCAAGCCAAGCATAATCACTTGCGTGAGTCAGTGCCCGTTCTCTCTGAGCCTGAGTAATCCAACTGCCATAATTCGCTTGCAAATCCTCATCGGTAAAATCAAATGCCTTTTGCATATCTGGCATATCAGGGTGTGGGGAAGTGGTCATAGATGGATAAAGGGTCTCTATAGTCGTTCCACCTCATAAGCATAGCATATTTAACCAATGCCGAATAGTTACCGTTGACAGCCGATAGCCCCTCTGGTAATCTATGCGCCGCAAAACAGAATATCAACAAATCAAAAAACACTCTTATCCAGAGCGACGGAGGGACCGGCCCGATGATGTCGCGGCAACCCGCCAGTGGGTCGTTAGGCCACAACCACTGCCGAAGGTGCCAATTCCGGTAGATTTTTCTGGAAGATGAGAGCGACGTGTCAAAATCCGCTTGGGCCTTTCTGATAAGCGGTAACATGATCTAGCACCCACGCGCCCTCTGAGTCCATGCCCTTCGGAGGGCGTTTCATTTACCCATCTTTTTCAATATGTGGAAAGGGTTTCGATGAGTAGTAACAATACCTTTATGACCTCACCGCGTTTCTTTTACTCCTCGGAGTCGGTGACAGAAGGCCATCCCGATAAAATTTGTGATCAAATTTCTGATGCCGTTTTGGATGCCATCATTAAAGATGACCCCAATGCTCGTGTAGCGTGCGAAACTTCTGTCACTACTGGTCTAGTCTTGGTGTTTGGGGAAATCACCACCAGCACCTATGTGGACATTCAATCGTTGGTACGTGACGTGGTGCGTGACATCGGCTATACACGTGGCAAATTCGGTTTCGATGCCGATACCTGCGGTGTGATTGTTTCTATCAAAGAGCAATCAGGTGACATCGCGCAGGGCGTAGACAAAGCCCTTGAAGCCCGTGAAGGCAAGATGTCCGACGCCGAAATCGAGGCTATCGGTGCAGGCGATCAGGGCATGATGATTGGCTTCGCGTGCAATGAAACACCTGAATTGATGCCACTGACGATTTCATTGGCCCATCAATTGTGTCGCCGTCTGTCGGTGGTGCGCCGAGATGGGACGGTGCCCTATCTGCGTCCCGATGGCAAGAGTCAGGTCACGGTTGAATATGAATATGGCAAACCCAAGCGCGTAGATACCGTATTGATTTCGACCCAGCACGCCCCCGAAATTGACAACGACCAGATTCACAAAGACGTAATCGAGCATGTCATTAAACCTGTGATTCCTGCTAACCTATTCGATGCCGACACCAAGATTTTCATTAATCCAACCGGGCGTTTTGTAGTCGGTGGCCCGCTGGGTGACGCGGGCCTGACCGGACGCAAGATTATCGTGGACACCTATGGCGGGGTCGCTCGTCATGGCGGTGGTGCCTTCTCCGGTAAAGACCCGACAAAAGTTGACCGTTCCGCTGCGTACATGGCCCGCTACATCGCCAAGAACGTCGTGGCAGCTGGTCTAGCAGATCGCTTTGAATTGCAGGTGTCCTATGCGATTGGTGTGGCCCGCCCGCTGTCTATCGCTATCGAAACCTTTGGCACCAACAACGTGCCGAATGAAGTCATTGAAAATCTCATTCACAAACATTTCGATATGCGCCCCGCTGCCATTATCCGTGACCTGAACCTACGTCGCGCTCAATATCGTATGACGGCAGCCTATGGTCACTTTGGTCGCAATGACCTTGATGTGGCATGGGAAAAGACTGATAAGGCCGCTATCCTCCGCAAAGAAGCTGGTCTCTAAAAGTAAATCCCTAACTTTATGATTTTGATGAGAAGGATGGGTTTTTATAGACCCATCCTTTTTTCATTTCGTAGTATTTCGTAGAGTGCCCTACTTGACATTGGCTGTTAGCTGTTATACACTTCGTTCAATTGCATAATTGCGCAATCGTCAAATAGAACATAGAAAGGGGAACGCGGATGACACTTACAAAAACAAAGGCTGGTGTTCAACTAGAGCCATCACTCTACTCTTCCAAATCTGTCGCTCCGACCCATATCTTGGTAGTAGATTCCCCCAATGGCCCTGCCGATGTCCTCAGCGAGACACTTGCCCTACTCCAACGCGATTTGACCTTTATCAACATCCCCGACCAAAGCACCGTTCTTAATCACCTCGGCACGCAAAAATATGACTTAATTTTAATTGGCTTGGATACACATCAACGGGATCGCCTGTTTTTGGTTCGGTATATTCGCATTGCCGCCCCCTTGACGCCAATTGCGGTTGTTACTCGCCAAACCGAACAATGCAGCTCTGAAAATAAAGAAAAAGTGAAACGATTTGGGGCACAGGAACTGATTAGCCTGCCCCGTGATACAGTGGAACTACGCGGATTGATGACCAAATTAAATTCTCTGAGTGTCTTTTAAAAAGAGTTAGATATAGAATATTGGGAACGTCTGTAACACTATAGGAACTCGCGTATCCACGATAAGGGAAGTATTGTATGCCGCCTCTGCACGGGATTGAAGTCACGGATGAAATTACCTCGATGCTCCGCTTTCGGACATCAGTAGTCTATGAAATGCTGATTAGTTTGGCAACCCTGTTGGATGGGCGGCGACATATCGCATGGGCCAATCATGCCCGCGAGACACTCTCGGCTGAATTTTGGGATGAGTTACGGGCCATTGTTGAACCCTTTCACCAAGGGCGTGATCTTTTGGAATTAGCGGTCTATTACCCCAATCACGATGATGTGCCCGGTTTTATCAGCTATGTACGTTCGATGGATGAGCCAACCTTCATTTTCCATCTGGTGGGGCGGGTGATTCCGCTGGCTGTGTTACGCAAGATAGACTTGACGGTTGAAGGGTTGACGTATGAATTGGAGCACAGCGAACCAAGCTACTATCAATATTTTTGCGAACACGTCCCGATGGATAAGGTAGTCGAGGATATTCCCGCCTTTCAAAAACATCTAACGGATTTGTGGCAAATCTATTGGGATAACTATTTCAGTTCACGGGTCGCAACCTTCTACCCCATCTGGGAAAAAGGGCTGATGGATAAGGAAGAACTGATGGCCCGCAGTGGTGGGCGAGCGGTGTTGGATCAGCTCTTGGTCAACAAAAAATTACCCAATCCACTGCCCCCCGATCAACCCTTCACTGAGATTTTGCTTGTACCTGTCCATCTTATTTCAGGCCATATGACGATGTTTTTTGGCTATGGTAACATCACGATTTTGTTTGATGCCGAGCGTACCACCGCACGCCTAGCTCAAATTGAAGAAGCCAAAGAAGAAACTCTTGCGACCTTGAAGGCGCTGGCAGATGCAACCCGCTTAAAAATCTTGCAATTAATCGCTCGCAGCGATGGCAAAATGAATGGCAAGAAAATCGCAGAGATGCTGAATCTATCGGCCTCGGCGGTGTCGCGCCATCTGGCTCAATTGAAAGACGGCGGGTTGATCACCGAGGAATCACTCGACAACCGCATCATCATGTACTGGCTCAAGAAAGATGTGATTGCCAGCCTGCCCGATAAACTACTGGAATATCTTTACGACTAAGAGGGTACAGGATGGAGATAAGTCTTGACCTCCATCCTATTTGGCTTGATTCAAACGCCCTGTGCCGCTGACTTTTTTCTGTTTGCGGATTTGGTCAATTAAACCATCTATAGTCTGGCCCTCTTTGAACACCCCGACCCCACTCCATACGTCCTGATACCCATCGAGCGTCGTCCGCAGGGCAATTTCGTCTTGGTCGAGTAGCTGCTCCAACAATAGTAACAAGATTTTTGCAAAGCTGCTGCGTTCATCCTCATCCAAAAATTCACTGATTTTAGTGATGTTGTTGGGGCGCTGCCATTCATCGCCGATGATCTGTAAAAGGTCGGTACGGGTTTCAGCGTTGACGCCATAGATACTTTCAGTCGCGGCCTGACACAAGCGCACCAGTGGTTGAAAATGGCGATGTGGCACTTGGGTGAGGCTGACCGCGCGTGCAGCGGCTTCACCAAATCGTCCAACCGCCGCCAATACCGCCAGATACCCGGACAGCAATTCAATATCGGTCTCTTTGACCGGGCTTTGGATACGGGTTTCCCAACTGCTGGCGGTATGTTCAAAAAACAACTGCTCAATTGTTTCGGCGGCTTGTCTCACCTGCTCATGAATGGTTACTTTGTAGACTGTCTCCACGCCGGGTAAATCATCATCATGGTGCTGCACCCAATTGGCCGTCGCGCACAGATGTAGGCGATTATCAATAATCACATCTTTGCTATATTGACTGCCAAGCCATTGCACCAACACCGCCGGAAGCCCCTCCGGTGATTTAATTTCCCCCAGTTTGCTGAGAAGTTGCAGAGAAGGGGTGCTGTCCTCATCACTATATTGGCTGGCCTTTCCCCATCCAATCACGGTAATGACGCGGCGTGCAGCCAATTCGCGGAATTGATTAATCAACTGCTCATCAAGCCATTGATCAGTCAGGCGTGGCACAACAATCAAGACCCGCCCTTTGGCTTGCTTTAGGGCGTTGCGCAGGGCATTCGGAACATCCTGCTGTCGAAGGATTTCTGCAATACCCCCTTCATACAAGCTACGATTGAGAATTCCGCCTGTCGGGTTACGGATTTCGCGCAACTCACTTTCGACCAATCGGGCGACCATGCCCGCCCGACTTTGTGTATCCGAAAGTTGGGCACGGTTGGCAGGGGCGAGATCGGCAAAGGCTTGATAATCGGCGTCCTCCAATTGCAGCAAATCCTCAAGGCGGACGTTGGCATCTTCCAGCCATTCATCCAGCGCAAACCCGCGAATTTCTTTGGGGGGGACGGCTGGATAGCTGATATTGCTGAGACGAATAAACACTTCTTTCTCCAACGCATCCCAGACCACCAGCACCGCCCAATTCCATAATCCTTGCGAGGCCAATTCAACGGAACGCATCGTCCCCAGTGTCTGGCCGGCTTCGGGGTGATGAATGGGTTTTCCGATGGATTGGGTCGCGGCAGACACAGTATTTTTATTGATCTGCTCCATCACCCGTTTGAGAGTTACTTGTTCAAGAGGGGGAACACCCGGCAAGGACGGTGCGATTTCAAGGGAATCTTCTTTATAACCACTGGGGAGGGCGATAAACGCATAATAGGGCGTGAAATAGGCTAAATCAACGGTCTCGAGACGCGGGGGTTTGGGAATTTGGCGGCGTTTATAGAAATCTTTGCCTTTTTCGGTGGCGGTCAGGGTGTTGCCACTGCCGATTTTTAGAACAGCCAGTTTTTCGGTGAAGTTCGTCGTAACCTCATGAATAAACCGCTGGTCTACGCCAAGCGCGTCGGCCAATTCAATTGGGGTGGCGGCTGGCGAAAGCTCAATTGCGGCCTGCAATACATATTCTTCTATCGCATTCAGGCGACGGGCCTGTAATACCTCACACGTCGCCCGGAAATAGGCGACTGGCGCGGTGCAGAGATAGGCACTTAGAACTAGATAACCAGCAACTTGCCGCTCGACTTGGGTGACTTCCTCGGCGAGGCGCGAGTCAATTCTAGGCGAACTGTGAAACATCGAGCAGCGCCCCTTCCTGTTGAATGGTGTCTAGTAGATTTTGGTATAGAGCATGAGAATAATTGTTATCAGTAGTAGGATAGGCCCCGACAATTACCAATAGTTCGCGGGCCCGCGAAAGGGCCATCACCAATCGGCTTAACCCGGTCATAGTTTGGTGTCGCACCAGACTGACCAGCACAACATCGTATTCGGCGCTCTGGAATTCATCAACTGTGCCAATTCGCACATCCAACGCCCGATATGGCCCTTGCAAGCGATTTTTCAGGCGGCGGGCTTGGGCTTCATAAAATGTTACCACACCCACTGATTTAGGCATTCCGCCTTCGGCTTGTTTCATCCATGCGTCGTTCATCTGGCGCAAGAGTCGTTCGATGATTTCCACCTCGCCCTGATTTCGATAACTCCCGCCAGATTGTTCCTCGTTATATAGGCCTTCGATAGGTGTCACAATCTTGACCATATTGATGTTGGGCGGGATCGTCGCCAAAATCAGGCCATGTTCGCGGTCATGCCCACCGGATAGTTGATAATTGCAGAGTGTATTGACTCCTTCCTGAATTGTGCGGTGCATCCGATATTGCTGGGTAAGGGTCGCTTTCAAGGCTTGTGGCGCAGAATTAAACAAATTGCAGAAGTAGGATTGGCGCAGATGCTCCATTTCCGCTGACGGCAAATTGAAGTCTTGTACTGCCTCTGACAAGGTTTGTTCACCTACCATCGGCGGTAATTGTTGGGCATCACCAATGAGCACGACTTTATGTGCCATCAACATCGCCAATAGCATTTCAGATGGGGTAGCGCGTTGGGCATCATCAATAATGACCACATCAAAGGGCCGATATTCACGATGGTATGGCCCGATTTGACTGAGTTCATTATAGGTTGCCCCCATCACGTTAACATTGGCAAGGTAGAGTTCGCGCAAATCTACCGTATCACTTGGACGTTGTTCACTTAGTCGGGCAATCCATCCCTGCACGAGGTTTTCCAACCCTGCCATCAGCATCTGTTGGCGTGACCATTCCTGCTGCCATTCGTCGCTGGACGCTCGTTCCATAACCTTCTTCACATAACTGGGGTAATGAATATCTTTGACCGGGCCGAGCGTGTCGAGCAGGGGACGCGGGATGGACTGATGAATTTCCTCCCACAATGTATGCTCCATCTCGACATCATGAACATATTGTTCCAACTGGTGTTCGGCCTGAAGTTGACGTTGGGATAATAGATCACGCTCCCCCGCCAATTGTTTCACGTTTTCGGCGTTCTCGACGGTTAAGATATGCACCTGATCCAACAGGGTATCTAACAGCGTGAGGGGGTCGAGATAGCGCGGTAAGGTATTAAGTTCGGCGACCAGCTTATTGATGAGGTCAAGCAGTCGTTGCCATGCGATTAGGGCTTCAGGGGTAATATCCACAGGTGGTCGGGTGCCATTTAAGGCAATCACCAAGCGCTGACCACCAAGCCGCTCCATCTCCCGTTGAATATTTTGGGCCATAGATTGCCGTTTGGTGTCGGCTTGGCTCATCTCCGCTTTTAACTGCTCTGGATTAACCGTTTGAGTAGCCGTTTTCTGAGCAAGACGGGCTTCGCTGGCTTGCACACTTTCGATGAGTGCTTGATACGTCTGCTGGTAAACATTGGCGATGTTGTCTCGAATATCCAAAATCGCTTGAACGCTTTTACCCCGTGACACCAACGTAAACAGGCTTTGAATCTCGGCGGCGATACCCGTTTGCTGGTGAATGTTTTCCCACTGCTGCCAACTGGCTTGTAGACTCTTGAGCGTTTCGGTCTCGGCGGCAATTTCTCGTTTCAGTTGCCCCATATCCTTTTGGGCTTGCTGAATCCTTTCGCGGCATTGCATCTTAATGTTCTGCGCCTCGGCCAGTTCATAACGGGCAGCTTCCAAAACCTCATGGTGGCCCGCGAAGATCTGGTCAATGGCTTCATGGGCGGCATAGAGTGTCTCTTCCAACAGCGTAGCGGCCCCAACCGGTTCGGGAGTCAGTTTCCAGTTAATTTGATCGAGCAGGGTACGTAGCTCGGCATAAACATTTGTGCCCAGTTGAGTTTCGACCTGTGTAATGGCCGAGCGAAAAGCCTCTAAATGGGCCTCCATTTTTTGAGCGACCTGTTCACGCTGTTGTTCGGCGCGTTTGGCTTTGGCCGAAATCATTGTTTTCATGCGGTCAAGCTGCTCGGTAAGACGCTGCAATTCCAATTGCTGTTCCTTGATAACACGCGGCAGGAGTTCGTGCATGACCAAGCGATGGCGACCCTGCTGGACAATGGGTTCAGAAAGTCGGGCCGAATGCGCCATCATCTGCCGATTTAGTAATTTTTCAAATCCAACGATGACATAATATTCGCTGACCACTGGCAACCACGCTTGGGCATCAGCCTTGCGCGAGGTGCGGGCATTTTTCAGCCGCTCTGACAAGATACGCTGCAACTGCTGGGTGAATTTGTTGACGTTGGCGGGATAGACGCAGTTGAATTTGTCAGTTTGCCGCTTGTCGTCAAACAAGTCACGTAGCCGATCACTCAAAATCTTATCGGGCTTAGTATTCAACAAGAAATATTTGGAGGGGATGACGCGATCAAGCTCGGCAATCGCGCCGCGACAAATGCTGTAGGCTTCGGCAATACTACGATAAATGGGGTCTTCGTTGACCCAGCGGTGTTGTTCTAACGCTTTTACCAACGGATCGGGTAAATATTCACTTAATGTGATGGTCTGCCCGCTTAACAGCCACTCGCCAACGCTGATCATCGCCTCATCCATTGAAGTTTGGATGTTCATACACTGAGTAATCAGATCACGTTGGTCAGAAATAGACTGTTGCAGGGCAATCAGATTTTGATTGTCAATACTGGCTAGGGAACCGGTGGTTTTCGCGGTGGCATATTGTTCAAGCTCGTTCGCCGATTCCTTGATAAATTCCAAGACTTCGATGGGCTGCTGTTGAAGATCGGTAACTTGCGTTTGCCATGTCAAAATAGATTGTTTGGATTCCACTTCGGCGGCAAGGGCGGCTTCACTCTCAACGGCCTGTTTATATTGCTCCTGCGTCTCTTGCACCTTGCGGAAGGCGTTCATATAGGTCTGGTAACTGTTGACAACCTTATCAATACGCGGCATTGGATCCGTCATATTTTTTAGGGCTACCGACGCCAGTGCCAATTCCGTGCCAGCGAGGTATTGATCTTGAATATCGTCATAGAGTGAGGCCAATTTAAGCAGCGAATCCACATCCGACTGCAAAATCCCCAACAGATTGGCGGATTGTTCCAATGACTGCGCCAACAGCGGGCCGACACTCAACACCGATGTGACGCGGTGTGCCCAACTTTTCGCCTCTTGGACACCCTGCCGCAGCCGCTGAATCATCAGGTAATCCTGCGTATTGAGTGCTTCCTCTAGTAATTCTTTGGTGACGCCGGGTTGGGCCTGCTCGACCAAATCAATCGCCTCGACCAAGCGGTTAAGATAAGCCTGATATTCAGGGCTAGTGACCACATTAAATATCTCAGAGCGCCAACGTGGATTAGGGGTCGGCTCAAATTCGGCGGCCTCTTCATTTTTGACCGCTTGGCTCGCTGCCAGCAAATGTTCCGTGAGGCTATAGAGTTCCCGTTCGCGTTCTTGTACCGTAACCAGCGCATTTTGCACTGGGTCAAGCATTTTATATGCTTGTTCGCAATTGACCTCCAATTGTTGACGGCGCTCGGCATCTTCTTCAAGTGTACTGAGATACAGTTGTAAGCGGCTTTGGTCGCCGAATAAATACCCGGCCATTTCTTGCTGACGGTCACGGTTGGTCAGCCGCTCCTCGGCATCTAGTGCCATACACCTAAACCACGTATTGATAATTGTCTCACGGGTAAAGCCCTGCCCATTGTGACCCTTCCCCACTCGCAACGGACGAATAGCGGGATGATGAGGTAGCATGGTCAGCAAACGATCTATCATTGCACTGGTTTGAGTCACCACCAGAACACGCTGGTCACGGCTGGCAAATTGATAACACAGTTCCCCAATTAATCGGCTTTTGCCTGTACCTGCTAAACCTTGAATCAGAAACAAATCGGGGGCATTCAGGGCTTTTTCGACTGCTTTGCGTTGGTCAGTGTTCAAATCATCCATCAGCAGCATGTCGCGCCGCAGGGTGATCAATTCGGTGTCTTCACCGGGCAGGGCTGCTTGTGATGCATCAAAAATAAACCGTGCAAGGCGTGAATTGGGCGTGCGTCCCCGTCCCAACGCCTCCAATGCCTCGGCTTGCCGACGAATAGGAGCTAAATCGGGCAGCATTTTGCAGGCGAGATAACCGGGAAGCGGAAAGATGGCATCGGCCTGAGCCTGTGCTATAAAACTGCCATCCAGCCGTACCTGCACCGCTGCCGTGTTTTCATCAAGGCGTTCCACGATGCCTAACAAAATATCTTCACTGTCCAACAGATCATGGCTATCCTCATCGTCAACAGCGGCGATAGTATATTGGCGCAGATACAGGGGGGAATTTACACTGGCCCGCAGGCGCTCCCATGGGATGGTGGTTTCTTCGTTGAGATAGAACCAGACCAATACAACATTATTGGGGGCGTTGCGCCAGCGATAGTCTACAAACTCCACTTCAAATTCCCGTTCACTGACCAGTCGCTTCCACGCATTAATGTGGCTACGCCAATAGCCCAATCGTTGCATTACCTGTGGATCCGCCTCAATTTCTTTGGGCTTGGTCTTGAGCAATTCAATAATCGTATCGGGGATATTTTGGGCTGTGTTCGAGCCTGCTCCACGACTGGTGAACTTGAGCCGGGCCGCGAGGGTGATATTGCTTTGCAGGCCCATATCAGCAGGTGCTTTATAAATGCGGCGCACCAGCAGACTGTTGGGATAACGCGGGGTTTTGAGACACTCCAAGACCAGCGATCCATGCAGCGCTTCATTGTAGTATAGGTTATTGGGATTATTGCTGTCAGTAGCTAGGGCGATGCGTAGGCGATGTTCACTTTCATAGACCCCGCTACCTTCGTTGTAGAGATAACAGTCATAGGTCTCGCCGCCTTGAAACAACAAAGGGGTGATGGCTTGGTCGGGCGCACGCAAAGCCGATTCTGGCAAATGCCCCAGACTGACCATCTGACTAATCAATTGGGTGCGGATGTCTTCCGCCGTCCGATCAGCGATAAATAATTCGAGTTCTAATTCGATGTTGTCTATAAAACTGGGCCGTTCGAGTTTGACCCGCCCTCCGCCGCTTGAAGTTTCGCGTTCATAGCTGTGCAGAATGACCTCTAGCTCATGCTGGACTTCGGCCACTGTCGTGGGCTGACGCACCTCCACATCTTTTTCCAACATTGCCAGTAGCAAGTCGTTCAGTTCGTGATTGCACGCCCCCAAAACGCTTTGCAGTGAGCGGGCCGGTTCGGACAAAATAACTTGGCGGATCTGTTCGCGGTCATAATACGAATACGCCTTTTGTTCCGCGAGGGATTGACTGGGGGCAGGTGTGAAATTATGGAGATAGTGCTGACCAGAAAATAAGAAAAATAACAGCGCCCCTAGTCCATAAATGTCGCTACGATAGTTGATGCTGTCGCTGATGGGGGTGCGGAGTTGTTCTGGCGCGGCATACGACAATGTGCCGTCTAATTCAGCCGGGGCGGTATGTTTTAGCTGCCATATCAAACCGAGGTCAATCAACTTGGCCCGCCAACCGCTACTATCCGGTTCAAGATAGACATTGCGCGGCGTAATATCCCCGTGCATCAAACCCCGGTCATGAATCGCGTGTAGGCCCTTGCAAATATCAATAGCAATGTCGAGTAGGCTTTCGATGGGTGGATTCACCACTGCCCGCCGCCACTCCGCTAAACTTTGCCCACCAAGCCACTCCATTGCTAGATAATCGAGGCCGGAGTTGGTATCGGTATCTACTTCATAAACTCGCACGATATAAGGGTTTTCCATTTCGGCGAGTACAGCGACTTCACTGCGAAAATGATCCACCCATTCCGAATTTTGCGTGCGCAGGGGCTTTAATACTTTGACGGCTACTTGGCGCTCCAACTGGTTGTCGAATGCCTGATAGACGTAGGCAAACGTGCCTTCTTTGGGGTGGTCTTCCAATTGGTAGCGGTTATTAATAATCGTATTGCCAAGCAAGCCGGGGTCGGGGGTTATAAGTGACATGAAACCCTCTAATTTGTACAAAAATTGAAACAACACTATTTTATATTGTAGTTAAATTCTGTGTTTTGCCCATGAAATTTGTATAACAATTGTCGAGTGGAGGTTTATTCTTGGCTAAATTTGGGTAGGAGGATGGGCCGCGAGTAGGATACCCCGGCAGCATAATGAAGGATTACGGATATTCGTAGAAACCACGCCCGGTGCGTTCACCCCAATGACCCGCATACACCAATTGGCGCAAATTGGGAGCAGGCCGATATCGGTCTTCCCCATAGGCTTCGCACAAGCCCTCCAAAATCCCCAAGACTTGATCGAGGCCAATTTTGTCTGCCCATTCCAACGGGCCATAGGGGTAATTGGTGCCGAGTTTCATGGCAACATCAATATCGGCGGCGCTGGCAACCCCTTCCATTAGGGCATAGGCGGCATTGTTGATGAGGCTTGCCACCACGCGCGGCAAAACGCCCCCTACGCAATCTTTGATAATGACGGGTTCTTTGCCGAGGCTGGTGAAAAATTGTTGGGCGGCTTCTAGAGTGGCTTGATTCGTTTGTAGGCCGGGCATTATCTCGACGGCTTTTGCTTTTTCAAATGGTGGTAATGCCGCCCATCCAATAACGTTAGGTGCATTGCGAAGCCAATTACTGATATGAGTGGCGCTCTCCGTATATAACAAGGTCAAAATTGGAATATCTGTCAGAATCTTAGGATATTCAGAGCCGTGTGTATACCAATAATTGATCTTGTTTTTGGCAGCTTCCAAAATCAGATCTGTTGAGCGCGACACTATTTGTTCGACGTTAATATACGGGTGAGAAAAATCCGGCCCCCTCTCGTTAGTGAAATATGGTGTCACGCCGTGTCCATTTAACTTGGATGTTTCTGTAATTTCATATGCCAGTGGCCCATCGCCAATCACTAGAACGTTGCTCATTTATCCTCACCCTCGTCATATTCATACCATCCGCGTCCCGTTTTGCGGCCCAAACGCCCACTTTCGACCATGCGCTGCTGCAATAGACTGGGACGATAGCGCGGCTCATGGAAATAGGCTTCGTACACCGACACCGATGCGGCAAAATTCACATCCAGCCCGATTAAATCCATCAATTCAAACGGCCCCATATTAAATCCGCCGCCCTCCCGAATCAGACGGTCAATGGTGGCATGGTCAGCGACCCCTTCTTCCAACAAGCGCAGTGCCTCCAAATAAAACGGGCGGGCCACGCGATTGACGATAAAACCGGGGACATCTTTGGTCACGACGGGGGTTTTGCCAAGCCGCTTCGCCATTTCGACAGTCGTTTGGATAGCGGCCTCATCGCTAATCGCCCCGCCAATGACCTCAACCAATTTCATCAATGGCACGGGGTTAAAAAAGTGCATCCCGACAACCCGCCCCGGATTTTTGGTTATGCTGGCGATTTGGGTCACGCTCAACGTGCTGGTGTTGGTCGCCAAAATAATTTCAGGGGAGGTGATCGTATCCAATTCTTGATAGAGGCTCTGTTTTAGCTCCAATTTTTCCGGCACGGCCTCGATGATAAAATCACAGCCTGCCATGTTGGGCAGATGGGTTGTCGTGATGATGCGCTCAATGGCAATATCGGCTTCTTCACGGGTCATTTTGCCTTTTTCGGCGGCACGGTTGATGAACCCGCTGATTTTGCCAAACGCCTTCTGTAAAATCTCGGCGTTGATGTCATACAGCAGCACATCAAAACCGCTTTGAGCCGCAATTTGTGCGATACCCGCGCCCATTGTGCCAGAGCCGAGTACCCCGATTTTTTTAATATGCTCAATCGTCATCAAGATTTATTCACCTCGATACTGGGGTGGTCGTTTTTCAAGGAACGCGGTCAATCCTTCGTGATGGTCGGCGGTGCGACCTGCCATATCCTGTAAATCGGCCTCATATTCAAGGCTTTCTTCAAGGGTATGCGTCGCCGCGAATTCAAGACCGCGCTTGATATAGCCGATGGATTTGGTTGGGGCGCTGGCTAGTGTTTGGGCCAATTCGTGAACCGTCGCCATCAATTGACTATCCGCCACGACCTGATGAATCATACCCAATTCCAACGCCTCCTGCGCCGGTACCTTGCGTCCAGTCAGCATCAATTCCAAAGCACGGGTTTGTCCAATCAGACGCGGTAATAACCATGTTGCCCCGCTGTCCGGTACAAGGCCGACTTTGACAAATGCCTGCACAAAAACGGCACTTTCGGCGGCAATCCGTAGATCACAGGCCAGCGCGATGGACATGCCTGCTCCGGCGGCTGGCCCATTAATCGCCCCGATAATCGGCTTGGGGTGTCGGCGCATCCGCAAAATGACGAGATTATAGGTCTCGCGCAAATGTTTACCATAGCCATAATCGCCCGTTTCGCCGCCCCGTTCCTTAGCCGCGCCCAAATCTTGACCGGGGCAAAATCCACGACCCGCCCCTGTCAAAATCACCACGCGCACGGCGGGGTCACGTTCCGCTTGCTTAAGCGCCTCAAGCAGCCCTTCCAACATGGGGTCGGTCATGGCATTCAGTTTCTCGGGGCGATTGAAGGTGATGGTCAAAATGCCGCCCTGCTGCTCCGTCAATATCGGTGTATGCTCGGTCACGCTATTGCCCTTTCCATGTCGGGGGGCGTTTGGCGAGATAGGCCGAGAAGCCCTCTTGTTTGTCCTCGGTGCTAAACAGGGTATAGAAACTGCGCCGCTCAAAAACCAGCCCGTCGTCCAGCGCCAGTTCGAATGCCTTCAGAATCGCTTCTTTGGCAAGACGGGTGGCAACAGGGGCTTGGGTAGCGACTTTCTGGCCCAGTTCAATCGCTTTTTCAAGATAAAGTTCCAGCGGAACAACCTTATTGACGAGGCCATATGACTCCGCTTCATAGGCCGATAGTACCCGACCTGCCAGCACCATTTCCATCGCCAACATTTTACCAACGGCACGGGCCAATCGCTGTGTGCCGCCAGCGCCGGGCATAATCGCTAATGAAATTTCGGGCTGCCCAAATTTGGCGGTTTCGCTGGCGACAATCATATCGCAGGCCATTGCCAATTCGTTGCCCCCGCCTAGACACCACCCACTGACGGCGGCAATCAAAGGTTTGGGATAGGTGCGGAGGTAGTCCCACTGCTGCATCCGGTGTTCGCCATAATCCAGCATATCCACCGCCGACTTATCCTGCATTTCGGTGATGTCCGACCCCGCCGCAAACGCTTTTTCGTTGCCCGTGAGGATAACCACCCGGACGGTATCATCGGCAGCAAATTCGATGAGGGCAGCGTGCAGTTCATCAAAGGTGGCTTGATTGAGGGCGTTTAGTTGTTTGGGGCGGTTCAGGCGGATGAGGCCTACATAGTCGGCAGGGCGTTCGATGAGAATGTTTTCAGTCATAGGGGTTTAAATTGCTCAAAGGGTTGGTTACAAGCATTACAATAATAGATCATGCGGCAGGCGGTTGGCCCAAAACTGTTGCGGAGCGAGGTATTGGTTGAGCCACAATAGGGACAAGTCGCTACCTCCAATAACATCACATTCAAATCACCACGATGAATGGGCGGCGGGGCAAGGCCAAAGTCCCGCAGTTTGGCGCGGGCCGATTCAGTAATCCAATCCGTTGACCATGCTGGCGCAAAGGTCGTTTTGATCTCCACATTCGCATAACCAAGCGTATTCAAGCATTCCACAATATCGGCTTTCATGACATGGAGGGCAGGGCAACCAGAAAAGGTCGGGGTGATAGTGACGGCTACACAAGTATCATTGATGGTCACATCCCGCACAATGCCCATTTCCACTAGCGACACCACCGGAATTTCTGGGTCTTTCACCTCATCCAATGCTTGCCAGATTGCTGCGACAGCCGACATATTTAATTCCCTTCGAGCGAGAATAAATCGGCGATTTTGATTTGGAGGCCCGGAAACAGGGTGGGTGCTTCTAAAATGTCGTTGATGCCATAGACCACAATGGTTTTACTGCTATCGCGTTGATAAACATGTAATTCTTTGAGAGAGGGATAGATGACCCAGATTTGCTCAGTACCTGCGCTGCGGTAATCGGCGATTTTTTCCTGCAAATAATCGGCTCGCTCGGTTGGAGAAACCACTTCAACCGCGAGGTCTGGTGCACCGGGATAGGGTAGTTCAAGGTCAAAATCTTGGCGCAGATTTTCTTCCCGAATGAACGAAACATCAGGAATGCGAGAATCCGTTATAGTGTCGCCAAGCATAGAAAGGATATAGATAAGCCCATCGCTAAAAACCCGCCCCAGTTTATGCTGCTTGGCAAAAGGTTTTAAAATATCCCGAAGATTGTCCGCCACCACTTTATGGAGAAAACCTGCGCCACCCATTTCTAATTTGATTAGCTCCCCTTTTGAAACTTCGACCCATTCATCCTCGGCAAGATTCATCAAATCCTGAAGTGTGAGGCCCGTTTTTACATAGTCTGCCATGTAGAAATCTTTTCTCTAATGCCTATAGTTTTTATTCTACCATTTTGCCATCGGGTCAAGACGCGCTATCTGTTGTAAATCACTCAATAGCGCCGCCAAATGTTCAGTATGATGAGTGCGCGACGGAACAACTGAGGTTTGTGGTAGGGTCAATCGTGCTTCCTGCAAATAGCTCATTATTCGCTCCATCCATTCGGTTTTTAGTGCAGATGTGGCGGGAACATACTCGGCATTTATCAATAATATTTCGCTGTCGGATGGCTGAAAAAGGGCAATTGCATGGGGCCATATTTCATTAAGGGCGGTTTGCATTCGGCGGTGACTTTCCTCCGTACCCAATCCCAAGCGGCGTACCCATGCTTGCGTATGGCGCAAATGGTACATTTCTTCGGTACGGATTTTGGCAGCGGCTTCGGAAAGCGGGGCATAACTGCTTTGGGCTAATTTTTCGAGTCGTACCATTTCAAACTGGTCGAAAAGATATTGGCGCAGCATGGTAAACGCCCAATCTCCTTTCGGAAGTTCGACCATTTGAGTGTTTCGGTAATCAGGGGCATCTCGAAAATAGACCATGCGATTGGCATAGGTTTCGCGTTCTTCCCCCAATACATCTGCCGCCAATTCGTACCACACAATCGCGTGACCAATTTCATCAAGCGCGATATTGGCGAAGGCAATGTCCTCTTCCAAAATGGGGGCGTGCCCACACCATTCTGAATTGCGATGACCCAAAATCAACTCATCATCGGCCATCGCCAGCAAATAATCTACCAATGCCTGCTTCAATTCAGGGTTCATCCGAAGTCTCCTGCTTTCGCATCAATTTTCGCAGCACGGACAAGGCATGGAAGTTGGCTTGATCGCGGAAATCCTTGGCCGCTGCCGGGGCAAACATCGCTTCAATATCATCGGGGGTAGATTTCAAAACGGCCTTCACTGGAAACACCCACCACGCCAGACCAGCTATATCCCCATATTTTTGCAGGGCCATTTTCAAGGCGCGGGCTGGATTTTCGGCCTCGACTTCCCCGACATACGAAAACTGGCCTTTTTGTGTCAGCTTGGCAAACACATAATAGGTTTCGGCGGTGTCGCCCCTCGGCTGGATGCTATCAAGCCATTCGGGGTGCAGGGCCAGTTCCTCTTGGGTGCGCGTAAAAATGAGATCGGCCCGCACCACCCATAAACTGACACAATCGGGACGGCGCACAAACACATCCCTCGCATTAAGTAGAGCCATCTCCGCATCGGGGGCATGAACCGTTCCAGCATGTTGATGGGGTTTATCATCCTGCTCCTGATGCAGCACCATGTAACGGGGCCACTGGGTATCGGTCATGATTGATATTTCTCCGCGTAAGCCGCCATTGCCTCGCGTACCCATAGGCCCTCCTCATGGGCTTGGCGACGGGTTGCCATCCGTTCCGCGTTGCATGGGCCATTCCCCTTGACCACATTCCAAAACTCGTCCCAATTGATTTCGCCGAAATGCCAATGCCCGCTGGTTTTGTCATAACGCAGTTCGGGGTCGGGGATGGTCAAACCAAGTGCCATGAGTTCAGGGGCGGTCTGGTCAACAAACGTCTGTCGGAGTTCATCATTGGTCTTGGTTTTGATGCCCCACCGAATCAAGACAGCACTGTTGGGGGAGTCGGTGTCATGGGGGCCAAACATCATGAGCGTAGGCCACCACCAGCGATTAATCGAATCCTGCATCATCGCTTTTTGTTCGGGTGTGCCCATCGCAAGGGTAATTACAATATCCTGCCCCTGTCGGCGGTGGAAATTTTCCTCGGCACAAATACGCACCATTGCCCGCGCATAAGGGCCATACGAACATTTTGCCAGCATGGTCTGATTAAGAATTGCCGCGCCGTCCACCAGCCAGCCAATCGCGCCCATATCAGCCCATGAAAGGGTAGGGTAATTAAAAATGCTGGAATATTTCGCCTTGCCGGAAAGTAGCGCCTCCAACATTTCTTCACGGGTTGCTCCCAATGTTTCGGCGGCATGATAGAGATATTGCCCATGCCCCGCTTCATCTTGCACCTTTGCCAGCAAAATTAGCTTGCGGCGTAGATTGGGGGCGCGGGTGATAAACGCACCTTCGGGTAGCATCCCGACCACTTCGCTGTGGGCATGTTGGGAGATCATGCGAATCAATTGGCGGCGGTATTCATCCGGCATCCAATCCCCCGGCTCGATTTTTTCCCCGCGTGCAATCCGGGCTTCAAATTCAGCTAATTTTTCCGCGTCGGTACGAATATCCTCTATCGGTTCGACTGTTGCGCCGTACATAATTGCACTCTACCCTTCTAGCAAGGCTATCTCAGTCGTGAAGGTCAAGGTCTTCTTGGTCAAAAAACTGCGATATGTCTTTTTGAGGCTTCCAATATTCACCGTCTGGTAGGATTGTTTTTTCATCAAATACATCTTTTGGGTTTGCTTTTCTACCGGTCAAATCATACAATCGTACTGACCCGTGAGTAGTATAGACATCAACTTCAAATCTCACATTTTCCAGATTTATCCCTCTCAAATTAGCGCCCTTTAGGTTGGTATAGCCTAAATTAACACTCCTCAGAATGGCGCTTTGTAAATTTACTCTTCTAAAACTAGTCCGACGAAGATTACACTGATTTAAAACCACTTTAGACATCTGTGCTCCGTCAAACTTGGCATCAGTCAAATTCGTTCTTTCTAATCTCACAGGTTCGCCATTGTATTGTTTAGGTTCCATCTGCGCGTTTCTTAAATCAGCCCTTTCTAAATCCGCGTGCTGTAGGCTGGCTCCATCAAGACAAGCCCATCGTAGTTTGGTCGAGCGGAACTTAGTCTCTGTTGTCATGATAGTTTCTGACAAGTTTGCCCCTTCCATATTGGCACCTGAAAAATCGGCCTCGCTCAGGTCAGCCCCTTCTAAATTGGCATCTCGCAAATCGGCTCCTCTGAAATCAGCCCCTCTCAGATTAGCCTTTCTCAAATCTGCACCTTGAAGATATGCTTTAACAAAAGAAGTTTCAATAAGGGTGGCCTTCATTAACCGAGCCTCTTGCAGATTGGCTCTTCGCAGTATAGCCTGACTTAAATCAACTTTATGAAGTTTTGCAAATCTTAAATCAACCTTTTCTAGATCTGCGTTTTCCAAGTTGATTATTGACCCCTCAGATTCCAAACTTCTAGTAATTAACCCCGCCTCTACAAGGAATTTTAATAGAATACCTTTCCGAATGGGGTCAAGTCTTCGCAGTCCCATAAGGGTTCTTACTCGCGCTACATCTCTCCCTTCCGAAATTTCGCTGGACAAAATTTTTTCTTTAATCAATAGTTCTTCTATTTTTTCAATATAATTACGCAACTCATCTTCAAGACGATTTTCGGACGCAACCTGACGCTCTGTCCTGCTATTTATCCATGTAAAGAGTGAGCCAACTAGAAATAAGGCTGCGGGGATGAGCAATAACTCCGAAATTTCCCATAAGCCTTTTTCAGGAACTAAGTCGAGTCGTCGTATATAGAAAACACTAATCGCAATTAAGCCGCAAGCGAAAATGGCCCACACCAAATTTTTGACATCTATTATCCTTGCGGTCCTAACAACACGTATCCGAAACTTTCGCAGGCGTGATTTTGGATATTTCTGTCGCAAAGTACGATTAAGCTTTCTAAGAATTTGCAAACTATTCACCTCTTCAAGATTTACCCAAAACTGTCATCTCGCTGATTGGCATAATAACTCATCATTCTGATTAAGATTTGGCTTCCGGTACTTCGCCATCGAGCCATTCCGGTGCATCATCATCGGCCCAACGGCGACGGATTTCATCATAATCAGGTTGACGTTTTTCGGCAAAGGCTTGTACGCCTTCCCACGTTTCGGGGCTGGTATTGTGGATGGCTAACCAATCGCGCCCATGCCCGATGGTCAAATGCCAACTGAGATCACGCCAGAAATTTAATTGCTGTTTGGTATAGCGTGTTTTTTCGGGGAATTTCGCTAGTAGCTTGCCAACGATTTCATCCACTTTGGCATCCAATTCGGCACGCGGCACGACCCAATTGACCAAGCCCCATTCACAGGCTTTTTGAGCCGGGATTTCTTCATTCAACAGCAAAATTTCACGGGCGCGGCGTTCCCCTACCACCAGCGGCAAAAATTGGGTCGCCCCTGCCAGTGGCACACTCCCATGACTCGTGCCGACATGCCGGATGTAAATATCATCGGCGGCGACAGCTAAATCGCAACTGAGATTAAATTCGTTACCTCCTCCGACCACAATCCCATTCAGACGGGCGAGGGTGGGTTTGCCGAGATTCCGCAGGCGTTCATGCACCTCAATAAATTCACCCATCCATTTGTAATAATCGCGGGGGCGCTGGATAAACTGCTTTTGCTCATTTAGATCGGCCCCGGTGCAAAAAGCCCGTTCACCAGCTCCGGTCAGCACCACGACACCAATTTCATCATCCCACGCGGCATCTTTGAGCGCGATATTCAGTTCGCTGAGGATGCCATAATTGACAGCATTGAGGACTTTGGGACGATTAAAAGTGATGGTGGCGCGACGGTCACGCTTTTCATAGAGGATATTTTCAAACTGAAAAGAGTCGGCGGCTTTGCCAACAAAGGTACGGTCACTCATTTGCGAAACTATAATCCCCTCTAGCTTTTGGGTTGCCAAAAATTAAATACACTACCCACTATTCAAATATAGTATAGCGTGTTTGGTCAAATTTCCTTAAAAACAAAAAAGTGGAACGTTCAAAAATATCCCACTTCTGAATATGCCGTGTTATTTTTAGTTCAAGTTTTCAAAAATCCCTGCCGCACCTTGACCCCCGCCGATACACATCGTTACCATGCCATATTTGGAATCGCGCCGTTTCATCTCATTGATAAGCTGTACGGTCAATTTTGCCCCCGTACAGCCAAGCGGATGCCCCAACGCAATCGCCCCACCGTTAACATTGATCTTGGTCGGGTCAAGTTCCAGATGACGGATAATCGCCAGCGATTGAGCGGCAAAGGCTTCATTCAGTTCAATCAGGTCAAGGTCATCTTGATGAATGCCCGTGCGTTTAAGCACTTTTGGAATGGCTTCAATCGGCCCAATCCCCATCACTTCGGGGCGCACGCCTGCCACACTAAACCCGACGAATCGGGCCAACGGGGTTAATCCCAATTGGGCGGCTTTGCTGGCTTCCATGATGATAACCGCCGCCGCGCCATCGCTGAGTGGACTGGAATTACCTGCCGTGACCCGTCCCCCTTCTTTAAAAGCAGGGGGTAATTTCGCCAACCCTTGTAGGGTCGTATCGCGGCGCAGATGTTCATCTTCTTTCAGCACTTTGGTGATAATCTGGGGACGACCATCCTTGCCAATGATTGTTTCCTCAAATTCAAATGGCACAATCTCCTCGGCAAAATATCCGGCGTCCAGCGCATGGGCGGCTTTTTGATGGCTCTGCACCGCGAATTCGTCCATATCTTCGCGGCTCACCTTGAATTCATCGGCCACATTTTCTGCCGTCAGTCCCATGTTGATATATGTCCCCGGCTCGTGTTCTGCCAGATAGGGATTGGGGCTGCGCCGTGTGCCACCGCGTACAATCAGCGACATGGATTCGGCCCCGCCTGCGATAATCACATCCGCCCCATTAGCAATAATGCGTTCGGCGGATTGGGCAATGGTTTGCAGGCCGCTGGCACAGAACCGATTGACCGTCAGCCCTGCCACATGTACAGGTAAGCCTGCTCGTAGCGCGATAATCCGGGCAAAATTCAACCCCTGTGAACTTTCGGGATAGGCGCATCCAATCACCACATCATCCACCTCGGCGGGGTCGAGCTTGCCATTGGTCTGGCGCAGCAAATCGGCAATAACGGTAGCAGCCATGTCATCGGGGCGGGCCGTTTTGGAGACCCCCCGGTGTGATTTGCCGACAGCAGTCCGCGCTCCGGCAACGATTACAGCTTCACGCATGTTGGTTGTGTAACACCTTTCAATGATGACTCCGAGCCGAAACATAATGAAACAGTTTTACGACTATCCAGTTTATTAGGCCGACGCAAAGCAATACAAGAAGTATTTTTAGAGCATCTATGAGACCTTCTATTAGAACAACAATTACAAACCAACTGGTTATTATCACCAGAGCGCTAACATGTGGCTTTAATCGCTGAACCATAGCACTACTCCGCGATATTGAAAGCAGCTTTTTGTTCTTCAGATAATGGGCGGGTGCGACAACAAGATTCGGCGTCGGCGATGGCGGCATCAACATTAGGCCATGCCTGCCACACCAAAATCGTGCCACTCCGTCCAGCGGTCATAATTTGTGTACCCGTGCTGTTAAACCCGGCCTCGCTGATGCCATCCGTATCGGTTAATCGCAGCACTTCCACGCCAGATGGGAAATCCCAGAGACGGGCCGTGCCATCGGCACCCCATGTCAGTAGACGCAGTGTGTCGCCATTTTGATACCAATCCAACCCCAACACCGAATCGTTATGGGCATTGGTTTGCCAAATAAGGTCGCCCGCCATGTTCCATACAAACACTGCTTCCCCGACAGGTGCGGCGATGTATTGCTCATCGGGGCTAAAGCGCACACTACGGGCTGGGAACTCCTGATTTTCGGTCAGGAACAGCAACACCTCACCTGTTTTGGCATCCCACAGGCGCACATCCCCATTGAATCCGCCGCTGAGTAGACGTGTGCCATCGGCGCTCCATTGTAAACGCACAGGTTGGCGGTCATCGGTGGACATGGACAATGTTGGGGCGATGAGTTCCCCAGTGACCTGCGACAAATCCCACAGATAAATCATGCTGTCTGATCCGGCGGTAGCGATTGTCGTGCCATACACCTGTGCATCATTCACCGGGGCGGTGTGACCCTCCAAGCCGACGATGCGCTGTCCATCCTCAGGATTAATGAGGAAAGTTTCGCCAGTGGCGCGGGTAATCAATAAACCCTCATTCAGCCAAAACGCATTAAAGATCGGGCCGGGGACATCCAATAGCGTGGTTTGGGTGGCGACATCCCAAATTTGACCATCGCCATCCGGTACATAAGCCAAAATACGGGTGGCATCAGGACTCCAAACGATGGTACGTGCCTCGCCGGATTCATTTTCCAAGACTAGGCTTGTACCTGAATCCAGTGACCACTTTCGGGCTGTGCCATCACGCCCACTGCTGATAATCGTGTTGTCGTCCAGCCACCTCGCGTTTTCAATACGATTGGTGTGACCTGCCAGCACAAAATCAATGCCGCGCCCCTGTGGAACATCATTAGCATCAAACACCTGCCAGATGCGCAGTGACCCATCTTGACTATAGCTTTGCAATTGCTGATTGTCTAGCCAGCGCAACCCGACCAAACGACCCTGATGCCCCAATAGGCTATTGATTTGCCGTCCGGTGCTGGCATCCCAAATCCGGATTTGGAAATCAGCGTTGCCTGTCGCAAGGATATTTTCATCACGCCAAGCCACCGCCTGAATCACACTCGACAAATCACGCAGGGCTGTCACCATTGTTGCCGCCGCTACATCCCAAATTTCGCCCGTGCCGTCATTCAGTGCCAACAATATTTTGCTGCCATCTGGCGAAGGGTAAACCGCATTAATGGCGACGGATCCGCCCCCAAATGTGGCAAGTGCTTCCCCGGAGGTATTCCACAATCGCGCTGTGCCATCTTCGCCCCATGTCATGAAGCGGGTATCATCCAAAAAGCGCACTCCGACAATATTTCCGGTATGGCCTGACAGCGCCGCCGGATCAGCATCGGATTGCCAAATTTGGGCGGTGAAATCGGCGGAGACGGTCACAAAAAATTGACTATCGTGCGACCATGCGGCGGCGTTGATGGTATTGGTGTGGGCGGCGTTGTTCTCGATAACAGTTTCCCCGGTTTGGCTGTCCCAGAGGATGACCATGCTAGGGGCGGCTACCGGTGTCGTACTGTCCCATGCCACTAACCAACGACCATCCGGTGACCATTTGGCGGTATCGGCTTGGATGGGGGCATTAAACAGATGCACATCCGCGACGGTATTGGTTGCAGGTGTCCAGACAAACAATAACTGACCGACACAGATCGCTATAACATCAGCATTCGGCTGCCATGTCGCGCATAAAACTTGCTGATCGGCGGTATAGGTGTTGATGAGTGCGCCGTTTTCCCATACCCGTACCGTTTGGTCGTCATAACTCAGCAGTTGATGATTTGTGCCCCATTCGACCCCTTGTACAGTGCGGGTGTGGTCATTGAGTGGGACGACTAAATCAGTATCCAGATTGTCGTTTACGGTGATGAGCTTGCTACCGCCTACTGCGATTTGCTCTTCATCAAAGGCCACCTCCCGAATTGAACCATCAAAGGCTTGGAGATAGACTCGTTCCATGCTGCTTTGCAGAGCGCGGGTGAGGGCAAATTCAGCTTGGGGCACGTAGGGGCGGGGTGTCGCAACACTCGGCAATGCACGTAACGACAAATTGAGCGCCGCCACCGGATCAACCGTTAACTGCTGCAACGATAAATTCGAGAGTAGGCGTGATTCATTGGCAAGAGCTTGGTCACGTTCGATCTGTGTCTCGGCTTGGGCCGTCGCGCGTAAATTCGATTCCGACACGGCGCGGTGCTCATTGTCTTGAGCGACATTGCGCTGATTAAACGCAAAAACCGCCAAGATCAACATTACTACCGCTGCCACGCTCGCCCCGGTCAATAATAACTGTAGCCGATCTCGACCTTGCTTAATGAGGGCCAATTCGCGGTCTTGACGGGCTTTTTCGGCCTCGATTTGGCGCTGACGTTCGACCACGCTGGACTGGATATATTCGATTTCCTGTTGTGTCAGGGCCAAACGTCCACTGTTAGCAAGCGCCTCAAATTGCTGCAAGCGCACCCCGCTGGCAAGAAAACTGGGGTCTTTTTTCTGATTGAGCCATTCTTCGGTGGCACTGGTCAGCCGCCGCTGCATCCGCAAATCTTCACGGCTGTCATCCAACCATTCCCGTAATCGCCGCCACTGCCGAATCAGGGCTTCATGCGCGACCTCAACCGTAGGTTCGCGGGTCTGCGGGTCATTGTCGAAGGTGAATAGACGGAACTTGCCAAATTTATCCAAGACGTGCCGCACCAATTGCGAGTCGCCGGACATCGAAATCAACTCAGCCCAACGTGCTCGACGGCGGGTATCTTCCGTGCCTTCGCCAAGTGTGACCAAGCGCATAAACAATTGGCGGGTGGCCTGCCGTTCATCCTCTGGCATATCCACAAACAGGTCTTCGGCGCGACGGGCCAATGCTCCCAACGCCCCTCCGCTGGAATGATAGGCGTCTAGGGTGAGATTTTTGCCTTCCCGCCGTTCAAAAACTTCGGTTAGGGCATATTGCAACAGGGGCAGCGCACCCGGCTCTTCACGCACATCGGCAATCACGCCTGCAATCAGGGCAGGTTCAACTGTCATGCCCACCCGTTCCGCCGGGCCAGCAATCGCCCGCTCCAATTCTTCTGCCGAAAGAGGTAATACAACCTCCGTCCGTTCCCGCATCAATGCGCCAAATTCGGGATACAACAGGGGGCGGTCATAAAAATCGGCTCTGAGGGTGATAATGACCCGAAAGGGAATATTAGGAGCACTCGTAGCGATTCGCAAACTTTCCAGAAAATGGGCACGACCCGCTTCATTTTCGACCTGCGTAAAAACTTCTTCGAACTGGTCAATCACCAACAGAAAATCGCAGTTGGGGTAATCCGGTAAGACTTCCGGCAGCAGTTCAACTAATCCGTTGGGTGTGGCCCGCAGGCGTTGGGCCATATCATCTGGCGGTTGGGGGGCGATGCACAATAGGGCCGTTTCGAGTTCACTGATGGGGTCAGTGCCGGGGGTCATTTCGGACACAAACCAGCGGCTTGAACCCGGAATCGCATTTTTACGCAGGGCTGGCAGCACCCCTGCTTTGACGACGCTAGATTTTCCACTACCGCTTGGCCCAACCACCGCCAGAAAATGGGCCAATGGATGTTTTTCATTGAGGCGATGGATGAGGTGTTGAATTAGGATGTCACGACCAAAGAAGTCATCGGCATCGGCTTCTTGGAATGCGCGTAGTCCTTTATAGGGATTACTAATTTCCAGCGGGATAGTGATACCCAGCATCTCCCCCGTGATTTGTAGTCGCGTAGTAGCATCGCCAATTGAGATAAATATTTCATCACCGCTATCTACATCTATCCATGTTCCTGTTTCGCCTGCACGCGACTTTTCCCCAATGGCGTGGCGAAAATCTTTAGCAAAGGCAAGTGTATCAAGGTACCGCTCATGGGGGTCTTTGGCAGTGGCTTTTTGCAGCACGCGATTCAGATCACCCGGTAAGTCCGTCCGAAGTTCTCGTAATTCAGGTAGGGCGTGCCCAAGTTGTTTGATGATTAAATCGGAGGCAGTTGTGCCCGCAAACGGTTGCTCCCCCGTCAATACTTCATACATCACCATACCCAGTCCATAAATATCGGTCTGAGGGGTGATTGGGCCGCTGCGAATTTGCTCTGGCGACATATAGGCGGGTGAACCAATCACCCCAGTATCTTCGCGGCTGTCATCCCCACCGAGGTCTTTGGCAATCCCAAAATCGGTCAAATATGCATTGCCGTCTTCATCCAGCAAAATATTGGCGGGTTTGAGGTCGCGGTGAATGACATGATGACGATGCGACACCATCAGTGCTGCCGCAACCTGATCGAGCAAATGGGCGGCTTGTTCCGGGGGCCACGGCCCAAATTTTTTGATATGCCCCTGCAAACTGCCCCCGCGCAGCCAGCGCATAATCAAATAGGCCCCGCTAGGGTCACGCCAATAATCGTAGAGGGGAACAATGTGCAGGTGTTCCAGCCGGGCGACCAGTTGAGCTTCGGATTCAAAACGACGGATAAAATCGGGCTGGCTGGCATAGTTGGGCAGAATAATCTTGATAGCGACTTCACGGTCAACAATGGCTTGGTGGGCACGATAGACCGCCCCAAAACCACCCGCGCCGATCATCTCATGTAATTCATAACCTTTAATCATCTGACCGCTTAGGTCTTCCATTCGTACCTCACAAAAAAGCCAAATAAGTGGATGTTTTTTAAGTATACAGGTTTAGATCATTTTGGGTGAACGTATGCGCATGAAACATAGTTTGAATTTCTTCACAATAAATTCAGACGGAATTCAGAAGGTTATGACTTGTTTCCCGCTATACTGGGGAAAAGGGGAAAGAAGGCAAATTAACACCTTTCCATGTGATGAGAGGAAAAGTGACCCCATGAGCGATTATTCTACAGCGGATAACCATGCTCTGCTCTATCCTAGCAAAGCCGATACCCTGACCAGCCGCAACATTGTGGATGCCTATCGCTCGGCTTATTTTTCCGTGCATGGGCAAAACCCAACCGACTGCTATCATCTGGTTGGGCGGATGTTTGTTATTGACGGGACAGAACGTGAGCGTGGATGGGTGCTTCTCGAAGTGGAACGACTACGACAAGAAGCCATCGCTGCAACGGTAGACAAAAATACGGCATCTGGTTCGCGGGGGCGAATCCTCCAGATGATCCGCAAACTTTCCAGAATTTGATATGGTTTAGCGACTAGGGAAAATGAAGACGCGCTCGGTTGGGCGCGTTTTCGTTTTATAATCCTCTGTGTCACAGATTACAAAGTTTTATTCGTTTTGTGAAACAAGGAAAAATATTAAAAGAATTTCGTGAATTGTCGGAATGAGAATAGTTGCTATAATGGTTCTGTTGTAAATGATTTAAAAATCAAAACTCTTGATTCTGGATAATTTGCAACCGTACCCATGAGAAGCAGGTAGATTTTTTTGACCCGCTGAATTAGCTTAGGGAGAGATTGAATGACCAATCACGCGCCGGCAGAAATTACGGCTTTTGTGACTGCCAGTGGTTCACGCCCCTCAGATTCCCTCTCCGCCGACACCCTCCGCGATATGTATTGGATGATGCTGCTCAGTCGCCGCTTGGACGAACGTGCATGGATTCTGCACCGTCAAGGCCGCATTGCCTTTCATATTTCCGGCATGGGCCATGAAGCCTGTCAGGTTGGGGCGGGATTTGCCATTAATCGGGGTGTGGATTACGTCCATCCCTACTATCGTGACCTTGCGCTGGTACTGACCGTCGGGTTTACCCCCGAAGGATTTATGCTCAGTTTGCTTGGCAAGGCAGGTGAACCGAGTTCCGGTGCGCGTCAGATGCCCAGCCATTTCAGCGCTAAGTGGCTCAATATCCTGTCGCACTCATCCCCCGTCGCCACCCAAGTGCCACAAGCGGCTGGATTAGCATTTGCCATTCAATACAAGATTTCACACGGCCTCCAAGACCCTAACGACGATACCCAACCCCGCCTCGCGCTGACCTGCCTCGGTGAAGGCTCAACCAGTCAAGGTGAATGGCATGAAGGCATGAATTGGGCTGGTGTCCATAAACTGCCCTTTATCTGCCTTGTGCAAAACAACATCTACGCCATTTCTGTCCCCGTCGAGCGTCAAATGGCGGTCAATGATGTGGCGGATCGTGCCGCCGCCTATGGAGTCGAGGGATTGGTGGTAGACGGGAATGATGTCCTAGCCTGTTACGATGTCATGGCCTATGCCCGTGATAAAGCCTATGCTGGCGATGGCCCGACTCTGATTGAAGCCAAAACCTATCGCCCTGTACCTCATTCCTCCGACGACGATGACCGTAGCTATCGCACTCGTGATGAAGTGGATCAGTGGAAAAAGAAAGACCCCATCTCGCGTTTCCAAAAAGTGCTGTTGGATCGGGGTGTGTTGACCCAGAACGCGATTAATGACCTTGAGGCGAAAGCTAAATCAGTAGTGGATTCTTCCCAACATGCCGCTGAGGAGGCGCCGTATCCCGAGGTTGAACCCAATCTTGACCCGCGCAGTGTATATGCCCCCGGAGACTTTGTTTAATGCGTAACATGACCTTGATTGATGCCATCCGTGAGGCGATGGATGAAGAAATGGCCCGCGATGAACGGGTCTTTATTACGGGTGAGGATGTGGGTCAGCGTGGCGGGGTGTTCCGTGCCACCATGGGCCTATTCGACAAATATGGCCCGACGCGGATTATTGACAGCCCGCTGGCGGAGTTGAGCATTGTCGCCATCGGTATTGGCGCGGCGATGGCGGATTTACGACCCATCTGTGAAATCCAATTTGCCGACTTTATCCACCCCGCTATGAACCAGATTATGAACGAAGCCGCCAAGATGTATTATCGCAGCAATGGCACATGGAATGTCCCGATGACCATCCGTGCTCCCTATGGTGGCGGGATTGGTGGGGCACTCTATCACAGCCAGAGCCTCGAAGCCTATTTTACCCACTGCCCCGGCCTCAAAGTGGTCATTCCCAGCACCCCCCATGATGCCAAGGGTTTACTCAAGAGTGCCGTGCGTGACCCTAATCCAGTGCTCTATTTTGAACCGAAGAAGGGCTATCGTGCGATTAAAGGCGATGTGCCGGATGGCGAATACATGGTTCCAATTGGCCCGGTCAATGTCACGCACCCCGGGTCAGATGTTACCGTGTATGCTTATGGCATGATGGCGCATTATTGTTTGCAGGCCGCCGAGATGGTCAAAGACCAAGACGGCATCAGCGCCGAGGTAGTAGATGTGCGTACCCTACTGCCGGTTGACCGCGAAGGTATCTTGAATTCGTTTAAGAAAACAGGCAAGGCCCTGATTGTATACGAAGATAATTTCACAATGGGCTATGGTGCCGAAATCGCGGCGGTTTTGGCTGACGATGGCTTTGAATATATGGATGGCCCAATTCGCCGCCTCGCTGGGCCGGATGTGCCGGGTGTACCCTTTAGCCACCCCGTCCAAGAAGAATTTATGCCGTCGCCCCAGAAAATTGCCGATGCCATCCGCGATCTAGCTGCTTATTAGGGAGAGATTTTAGCGATGCCAACCAATGTCATTATGCCCCAACTTGGTGAGTCGGTGGTCGAAGGAACAGTCAACCGCTGGCTGCATCAGGTCGGCGATATGGTACGCGAATATGAACCGCTGTTGGAAGTCAGCACGGATAAAGTAGATACGGAAGTGCCTGCACCCGCCGAGGGCACTTTACTTGAGGTATATGTACAGGAGGGCCAAACGGTCAAAGCGGGTGTGTTGTTAGCGGTGATTGGCAAACCCGGTGAAGTGCCGTCAGGTGGACAGTCCAGCGGTGGCGCTTCTCACACTACCCACACCCCTCAACCCGTGATGGAGACCACCGCAGTCGCAACTACCACTGCTCATACCAACGGCGGAAAAGCCGAATCGCATGAGAATATGCGGATTAGCCCCGTCGTGGCACGCATGGCTGCCGAACATCAACTCGATTTGACCCAAATCAAAGGCACAGGTACGGGCGGGCGTGTCACCAAAAAAGATGTGGAAGCCTATTTGCAACAGGGCCAGACATCTACTGCCACTGCACTGCCCCCGTGGGAACAACCCGGCTCCGGTGACTTGTTCAAACCAACAGGTGAATTTAAGCCACAAGCCAAACCTGCACCTGTCGCGTTGCCACCTGCTGCCCCTGTGTCATCCGCCCCACCGCGTGCCATCCCCGCCGAACCCATTCCGCAGGGTGTCCCCGGTGAACTCGTGACCCTCAGCAACATGCGCCGCGCCATTGCCGACCATATGGTGCGCTCCAAATTGCACACCAGTCCGCATGTCACCACCGTTTTTGAAATAGATATGAGTGCGGTCATGGCCCACCGCGAAGCCCATAAAGCCGAATTTGCCAAGAGTGGGGTGAATTTGACCCTGACCGCCTATTTCCTTGCCGCGATGGTGGATGCCTGCCGCGCCATGCCCATCATCAACAGCCAATGGACAGATGAGGGTATTTATTTGCACCATATCGTCAACATCGGCATGGCGGTGGCAATTGACGACGGGTTGATCGTCCCTGTTATCAAAAACGCGGGGGAATATAATTTGATGGGTCTTGCCCGCCAAGCCAACGATTTAGCGAATCGCGCCCGTAACAAGCAGTTAAAACCCGATGATATTCAAGGTGGCACGATCACCATTACCAATCACGGTGTCAGTGGCAGCCTGTTCGCTACGCCGATTATCAATCAGCCCCAAGCCGCGATTTTTGGTGTCGGCATCATCGAAAAACGGGTCAAAGTGATTAATGACGCGATTGCCATTCGCCCCTGTTGTTATGCCAGCCTGACTTTCGATCATCGTATTGCGGATGGCGCGACGGGGGATGGTTGGATGATGATGCTTAAAGAGCGGCTGGAAAACTGGACCTAAAATATAGGCCAAAAACGGGGTAATAAATCAGAGGGTAGTCAACTGGGGCTACCCTCTTTTTGCACCTGAAACAATAAAGCGCTCCCTACGTATAAGCGATATAGTCAACTTTCTGTTCCTAGTGAGGAGCGTTTAAAATGTCTCTCCGCCCCTTTACCATGCCCAAAGACATTGACAGCATGTTGGAAGTCTGGAGCGTTGCTGCCAAATATCCTGACCACCCCGAATGGGATATGGAGGATGAAGAACAAGAATCTGCACTCGATATGCTGCGAACGGTAAAAAAACTCTGGCCCCTTTTTCGGGTGCTATTCCTTATTTCACCCGCAATGAAAGATATGATGCACGGTTATGTCTGGGAGGAAGATGGCAAACGCATTGGGACAGCCAATATCGGACGACGTGGCAAAAGTGATACATGGATGGTATCGAATGTTGCGGTGCTGCCGGATCATCGGCGTAAGGGTCTCGCCCGAAAATTGGTTGAAGCCTGTTTGCAATTGGGCCGGGAGCGCGGCGCGAAGAAGATTATATTAGATGTAATTGATGGCAATTTACCCGCCCAACAACTTTATGAAAAACTGGGATTTGTGAACTATACGACCAGCATCACCTACGATTATGAAGCCCCTACCGCGCCCGCCGAGGCCGCATGGTCTTCCACTTATACGATGACTCCTCTTAAGCCGTCGGAATGGCAGCCGCGTTATCACCTAGCGCAACGCATCACCCCGGCGATTGTGCGGGAATACGAACCGATTGTGGAATCGGTCTATCGCGTACCCGCCGCCGCCCGAACCATCATGTCCATTCTCAGCTATTTTACGAAGACGACTCGCCGCCGCTATCAGGTGCAGGACAAAAATGGGCAGGTGGTAGCGGTTGGTCGTTTTGGGGCGTTGAGAAAAAAGGGCGGTCTAAATAATATCATCCTAGAGATAGACCCCTCTCAGCCTGAACTGGCTTATCCTCTCTTGGTCAAGTTGGTGCGCGAAATCCTTGAACTCAGTCCGGGTCATAAGATCGAGATTCAAATTCCCATTTGGCAGACCAATCTGATTGAAGCCGTCGAACAACTCGGCTTTAAACGTCGCTATGCGTATGCGCGGATGGGGCTGACAGCCTGACGTGTAGCCTCAGCACACCAGCTTATAACCAATCCCCGGCACCGTCAGCAGCAATGTGGGACGACTGGGGTCAATCTCAATTTTTTCACGGAGACGCCGGATATTTACCTTGACGATTTGTTCACTGTCGGGGTCACTTTCATAGCCCCACACCGCGTCCAAAATCTGGTTGCGATTGAGGATTTGATTGGGGTGTTGGGCCATAAATGTCAGCAACCGAAACTCGGTGGGGGTCAAATTGACCACCTCTTCACCGCGCGTCACCTGCCCTCGCGCCCGGTCAATCAAAAGGTCGCCGACATAGAGGGTATTGCTGTCGGTGCTAGCAAGTTCGCCATAGGCCCTCCGTAACTGCGCCCGTACCCTTGAGGCTAATTCGCGCAAGCTGTAGGGCTTGGTGACATAATCATCCGCGCCCATTTCCAGCCCCAGCACCTTATCCATCTCCTCGCGGTTGACGGTCAGCATAATAATCGGCTGCCGCAGACCCATATAGCGCATTTGGCGACAAAAATCGAAGCCGGAGCCGTCAGGCAGGCGAACGTCCAAAATAATCAGGTGAGGCTTGATGTCGCGGGCAAAATCCATTCCGTCATGCCCATTGGCTTTCCATGTTACCGTGTAGCCCTCGCGTTTGAGGCCATCTTGCAGGCTATAGGCGATGCCGGGGTCGTCTTCAATCACCAGAATATGATTCGTGGGTCTCATGATACTGCTCCCTTTGGCAGCCTGACCGAAAAACGTGTGCCGGAATGGTCGCTGTGAACTGCAACTGTCCCCCGATGTTCCTCTACAATAGCTTTGATAATCACAAGGCCGAGGCCATTGCCCGGATAAGCCGCGACGTTATGCCCCCGATAAAAACGGTTAAATAGATTCGGCAAATCTTCGGGAGGAATGCCGATACCTGTATCTTTGACCCACAATTCAACATCACTTTCTTGTGGAATCAGCCCCAATGTAATGGTGCCCTCTTCGGGGGTAAATTTGAGCGCGTTATCGAGCAGATTATCAATCACCCGCGTGATTTGTGGCTCATTGGCTTCAATGACAACTTCCTGAGCGGGAGTCTCAAGGTTCAGTGATAACCCGGCCTGTTCAGCCCGTGACGCATAAACCTCATTAATTTGTTTGACCAATCCTGTCAAATCCACCGATTGGGTCTGATGCTGATACGAACCGGATTCAATGCGTGCCAAATCGAGCAGGCTGTTGGTCAGATGTTCAAGGCGGTTGGCTTGGGCTTCGGCACGATGGATAAAGTTTTCACGGGTCTGCGGGTCGGTTTCGACAACCGCTAACTCGAGATTGGTGCGCAGGGCGGTCAGGGGGGTATGCAGTTCATGAGCGGCATCGGCTACAAATCGGCGCAGGGTGACAACGGTATTCTCGACGCGATGCGCCATGTCATTAAACGAACGAGCCAAGACACCAAGCTCATCCTGTCGCTTTAAATCTACGCGGGCCGAAAGCCGACCATCGGCCATGTGGCTGGTGGCTTCAGTCAAAACAAGCAGAGGTTGGCTGATATTCCGACTCACTAACCAGCCAACCAGCGCGGCCAGAATAATCGCTACTGCTCCCGCGCTAATCAAGCCCTTTGCTACGCTGTCTAAAATCTCGCGTCCAAAGGCTGGCCCTTCCGACACTTCAAGATAACCGATGAATGTCCCATCATCGGTATACAATGGTCGGATGATTTTTTCGCTGGAGTGCCGCCCATCTTTCGAAATCTCGGGGTTGTCTAAATCATATCCAAATGGGCTGCCGCCGACAGGTACGGAAAACATGCGGGACTGTCCCTTGAATTCTAGCGGGCCATAAACTGTACGGTCTTCGCCATCGGACACAGCATATTCAAAGGGTACTCTGCCATTGAGACTGAGAAACGAGATAATCGCTGGTGCGGCCACTGAGCCTTGCGTCACTTGCAAATCTGGAGGTATCCTCGAATCTCCGCCCCCTCCTGCTACCGCCATACTGCCTGTGCTCAGGATGGCATCGGGAGGCGCACCTTCGACGCTAATGGTGATAAAGTCGCCACCTGTGAAAGTACCGGTATCTAAGACGACTTGTGAATTTGGATCGAGGAGGCGTACCCGTGAACGCGCAATAAAGCTGTGATTGTCTATGACATATTGCATATCGTCCAAAGCAACCCCATCCGAGGCAAACTGCTCGATATTACGCGAGAACGGCCCAGAAATGCGATGGAGATATTCGCGTTCACGCTGCGTATAATAGCCATTGAGCGTGGTCAGCAAAACCGTCCCTAAAGCTAGGGTCGCCAACAACGCGATGCCCGCGTAGCTGAGGGGTAGTCGCCACCGGATGGATTGCAAGGTGCTCATTTATTTCTCTCCACTACATCTCACTTCTTTTCAGCGTAGCGCAAGCTGATTCCCTGTCAAGCCCCTCCCGCTGCTTCTTTGGTGAACTGCCAAGGGCCGCCTTCGTGACAGGGGATTTGCACAAAGTTATTGTCCAGTGGGTAAACATACCATGTATAGGTTCCCCCGGGTCGCAGGTCTTCGCTGGCCTGAATCTGTTCATTTTGGCGTAGTTCTACCAATCGCTCAAAAACTGTGCCATCGGGCCGATAGATGCGAATCAGATATTTGGGTGCATCCGGGCCACGCCAATTAAAGGTAATCTGGCCGTCTCCTGCTACTGTCACCGTGCCATTAAACGGAGTTAGGACTTCCCATGCTTTGCAATCGTAGGCTTGGACGGGTTGGGCTGTCCCCGGTACTCGTAACACCTGCCCGATAACAATGAGGTTCTTATCTTTGAGGCAGTTGGCTTTGACCAACTCATCCACATAGGTGTTATACTGCTCGGCGATTAAGGCCAGCGCATCATCCCGTTTGACGGTATAAGTCAATGTCCAATCCTCACGCGGGACACAACCGGGTGTGGTGGAGGGTGTCGGTGTTTCTGCCCCATTGAGACCGGGAACAGACACGTCCAGTTGAATGGTTGGGGTCAGCGTCAAGGTCGGCGTCAATGATGGCTGCGGGGTCAGTGTTGGTGGCTCAAAGGTGGGTGGTGGCTTGAGTGTCTGTGAGGGTGTGAGTGATGGTAGGGGCGTATACGGCGGAATGGTCTCCGAAGCGGTAGGCGACGGGGTGGTTTCCTGCTGCTGGACATTGGCATACGGGGTAGAATCATTATCTGTAACATTGTCGCTGGGAATGGCGAGACGGGTGATAACTCCCCCGGCGATCATCGCCAGAATCATCGTTAGGGCCGACATGCCCTGTTTCATGATAACTTTTAGCATGGGATTTCCTCTTGAGATGTTTCTTCTCGGACAATCAGGCGGGGCGTTAATTGCCCGTCAAAAAGATCGTAAGCATGGTCTACATATTCGATGACCATTGGGTCGTGGGAGACGATCAAAAAGGTTGTGCCCTGCGTCGCGGCGATACTGCGAAACAGTGCCAGCATCCGGCGGGCAAGGCGCGTATCTAGACCGCTGGTGGGTTCGTCGGCAAGGATCAGCTTGGGGTGCATGGCAAGGGCACGCGCAATGGCAACCCGTTGGCGCTGACCCCCGCTTAATTCATCGGGGACATGATTGGCCCATGCGCTGAGACCAACGGCCTGCAAAGCAGATTTGGCACGGCGACTACGCTCAAAAACGTTTAATTTCAGCAGACGCAGCGCAAGGTCAATGTTTTCATTGGCAGTATAGGTCGGCAGCAACGTCGAACTCTGAAAAATAAAGCCGATGGATTTACGGCGCAGTTTGGTACGGGCACGGTCATTCATCCGCAAAATATCCTGCCCATAAAACGCAATTTGTCCAGCAGTGGGACGATCCAATGCCCCAATCAGATTCAAGAGGGTGGTTTTGCCGCTGCCGGATGGGCCATATAAGGCTGCCAATTCACCACGCTCAACATTCAAATCTACCCCGCGCAGCACCTGAACATCACCAAAACGACGTTCCACACGGGCTACCGTCACACAGAGGGTTGTGGGGTGGCCTTTATGATTATTGTTTCTCATGCCGCCCCTCGTTTCTTACCCCGTCGCAGGAAACGCCGCCGCGTGGGGGGAGCATCTTGCGGGAACATCTCATTGAGCAGCAGATGGGTATCGTCGGGGGCATCGTGTTCAGGTCGCAGCAAAATGCCCTCTGGTCGCACCTCGACAGCAATACGGGTCGCCTCGGATAGTTGTGATTTGGCAGTATCGGGTAGCTGGATTCTGCCTTCGGTATCTAAGACAGGTGTTTCTTCGTAGGCGTGCGAGACGTCTTGGCCCAATGCCCCATCGCGCAGGGTCAAGGTGCGATCCGCATAAGCCGCAATATCAAGGTCATGTGTCACCATCAACACCGTCAGGCCATAGCGCCCCCGCAAATCATTAATCAGTTGCATCACCTGAATCGCGTTTTTGCGATCCAATGCGCCGGTGGGTTCATCCGCCAATAACAGCGAAGGCCGATTGGCAAGGGCGACGGCGATAGCAACACGCTGTTGCTGACCACCTGATAAAGTGGCAGGTCGTTTATGAGTTTGGTCATTCAGCCCCACCGCATCCAATAATTCGCGGGCATGTTTGCCGCGCTGCCAAGGGGACATCCCGGCAAGAGTCATGGGCAGGGTCACATTATGAAAGGCGGAGCGATGCGGCAGCAGATTACGGGTGACGTTTTGCCAGACAAACCCGACCCGTTTCAGCCGATATTCCGCCAGCCGCTTGCCTTTAAGTTCCAGCAGGTTCAGACCATCTACCGTCAACTGTCCGGCAGTGGGTTTATCCAATCCTCCTAACAAATTCAGCAGGGAGCTTTTGCCTGCACCGCTTGGCCCGACAATCGCTACCATCTCGCCCTGTTCCATCGAAAAATCCACCCCTTTGAGCGCTAAAACCTCATGACCGCCGACTTGATAGGCCCGCACCAGATTTTTGCAGTAGATATAACTCGTCACGCTTGCACCTCGATCATGGCCCGACGACGACATCGCCCTCGTTGACACCGCTGATAATTTCGACCCGATCATCGGTTTGCAGGCCGAGTTCGACATCTACCGAACGCTGTCCGTCGGGGGTATCCAATACCACGAAGGTGCGATTTTGGAAGGTGCGTATCGCGGCGGGAGGTAGCCACAAAACGTTTTCGCGGATTTGCAGTGGCATATACACTTGGATCAATTGACCGTCGGTCAAATTTTCAAAACCCGCCCCGATACGAGTGGTTTGGTCAGCATCCCGATTGCTGCTGGGGATACGCCGCACGGCACATTGCACAGCCGTTTCTGGTTTATTGGCGACCTGACATACCCCAACCATCCCGACGCTTAGATTTTGGGCATCCCCAATCGCAAGGCTGGCGATGACCTCTTTGGGTTCGGGCAAGCCGATGGTGATGACCGCGTTGTAGGCCGTCACTTGGTCGCCGGGGCTGATGCTGACTTCCAAAATCACGCCGTCAATCGGGGCATACAGGGAAGAACGGGCAATATCGGTTTTGAGTTGATCTACTTTCAATTGGGCCTGCCGCAAATTTTCGAGGCCGCTGGGGTCGCCTTGCCCACTCCGCGCCCGTTCCAATGCTAGTTCAGCCTCAATCACCGAATTTTCCTGCTGTTTGATATTGAACTCGGCATTGTTGTAGCTTTGGGCGGCTGAGAAATAGGAGTTTTCAGCACGGCGCAGACTGTCTTGAGCATTGAGCAGTTGGGTATAGGCGTTGTCTACCGCGCTTGCTCCCTGTTCAGGATGGCTGAGGGCTTCTTGATAGGCTTGTTCGGCGTCTTCCAGATCGCGTTGGGCAGCATCGAGTGAAATTCGGGCATTGGCGACCCCTGTCCAATCACGGCTGGCTTTGGTCTGCTCAAGACTTAGTTTAGCATTCGCCAAGCGGATTTCGGCATCTTCCACCGACTGGACATCCGTCCCTGCGCCCGTCTCTAAATTGGTTTGGGCCGTTTCCAGCGATAGTTCGGCGCTTACCAGTTGTTCTTCAAGGTCTTCAATCTGGTAATCGGCAAGCAACTGTCCCGTACTGACGGCATCGCCCTGCCGCACATTGACTTGGCGGATCGTACCGTTGATCTCGAAGGACAATTCCATTTGATCACGCGGCTGCCAGCGACCACTAAACTCGAAAATTTCCTCCACATTACCCCGCTGCACGGTGTATTTGGGACGTGCCGCAGCGGGCGCGGTGGGAATGGAGGTAATCGTTGCAGAAGGGCCGTTTGTATTCGGATCGCCATTTGTGCAAGCCGATACCACCATCAATAAAGCCATCAGAGCGAAAACATGTTTTTTCATATCGTCGAATTTCTCCTGCATCACGCATCCCCCAGTTTCACCAGAGCCGATAGATGCTCGCGGCTGAGGAGGATGGTGGTCATTAAAGTTACGATGATGAGGATTCCCGCAAATACCCCATAGACTAACGTGATTTCATCCCATGCCACGCGGATGAGATAGGGAGGCAGACCTCCGCTAAAATCCAAGAGTGGCAAAAACAGCAGAGTGGTGGCAGTCCCGATGAGTGTGCCGCCGATAACACCGCCACTGGAGGCGATGCCCTGTGCAAAAATCAGGTACTCCCCAACCGCCCCTCCGCCCAAACCCATTGCCCGCAGCGAACCGAGTTGCAGAGCCTGAGCGCGAAATGAGGCGGTACTTTGGATAATGCTGCCGACGAGTGTCAATACAATTGAAGATGCAAAGCCAACTGAAAGAAAACCAAGCACCCCCCGTCGCCCCGGCGCGAGTTGCGCTTCCAACAACGATTCTTGAGGGTCTAGCCAGCGTAGCACCGGAAAGCCAATTTCTTGAACACCTGCCTGAACCGTATCTCGATCCGCATCTGGGGCGAGGCTGATCCACACATCATGGGGCAGTTCCGTCCCAACCAGTTCAAAAATTGGGTCAAGATTGGTGATGGCAAAAAAGCCGTCTGCTGGGTCAAGCGTCGGGAAATAATCCAGCAGTCCAACAATGGGCACAGTAGTCTGATAGGTCTCGCCCAACGCCGAATACTGCATAGTGATTTCTTGGCCTACTAGCAAATGGTAGGTTTCGGCAGTTTCACGGTTTAATAGGATGCCCGTGCGATTTCCGGCGAGTTTGTTCAGCAGGGCGGGCAGGCTTTCGTCGGCATAGTCGTCACGGAAATAGGCGATTGCTGCCAGTGCGCCGCGATCAATGCCCAGTGTCGTACCACTGATGCGCTGATTATTCAGCAGAATTTGGGTTGTGAAGCGGCCCACCCGTGAAACATTGTCAATACCCTCCACTGCCAAGAGATTGCTGGCAGGCAGGGTGTTATAGCCGACCAATTCCTCCTCCGCCTCACCGCTGTCATTGGTGGTGGTTTCGGTTTGGGCCTCCGACGCGACCACCAGCACCGACGGGGCACCAATTTCATAATTGATGGTGTCTTCCAAACTGCGATCCAGCGTGCTTGCCATAGATGCGGTGAATCCGGTTAGGCTCAGAGTGAAGCACATCATCAACAGTGCCCCACGATACCTGCTAATCGAACGGGTCAGTTCGCGCAGAGCCATCAACAAAGCGATGCTGCTGGTGATACCAATCATACGAGCGCCGAAATTCAAGAGCATCGGGTAGAGACGCAGGAACAACAGTGTGAGGCCGAGTGAAAACAGTGTGGGGGCAAGGAACACGAGTGGATTGCTAAACGGATTTTCAGCGTCGGCCTGCAATCCCCCTTCGGCGTTCAGGTTATAAAACACATAGGCAGCCGGGATAAGCAGCAGGATATCTAGATACATACGCTGCCACCACGCCTTGCCTGCCCGTGCTTGGCTCTGTTTAAAACTGGTGATGTTTTGGCGGGTCGTGCGCCATGCAATCAAGAGGCCACTGCTGGCGGCAATCAACCCGGTGGCGGCCCCCAGCAAAATCGCCTGTTGGGTAAACTGGATGCTTAAATCGGGGGTGGGGTTGTTGAAGCGCAAAAATGAAGTGGTGCGGCCTACCAATTCCACTACCGATGGCGCGACGAACATGCCAATGCCGAGGGCTATCCCTGCCAGAATCAGCCACATGAGCGCATGTAGACGTAACAAGGCACGGCGGCTCATCCCCCGACTGCTCAAAATCACGTCTTCCTGCTGCTGACGACCCACCAACATGCCCGACAGCATGGTCACGAAATAGAGGATCAGGCCGCCAACGGGTAGCACCACAATGACGAGTTGTTGGCGCAGTTCGTTAACCTCTTGGTTAAACGATTCTAGGCCGTTCTTGGGTGAAATATCGAGACGGATACCGGGCAAGGTCGCATTGACGTTCCGCTCACCATTGATGATATTCGACAGCAAGGCTTGTACATCCGAGGTACGTAGGCCCGTGCCATCAAATAGGACGTACCAGTCCACTTCCTCAATCGGTGAGTCGTTGCCCTCGACCATCGCGTTTAGGTCGGTGGGTTGGACAAGCAGCACTTCATTAAAAAACTTGGGTGGCAGCATCCACGACGTATCATTGACGTTGACCGCCCGCCACATCGCTGCGATTTTGAGAGTGACGGTTTTGCCGCCGGAACGGGTCGCGGTGAGGGTATCCCCAACCTCCAACCCCGTTGTATAAAACAGTTCTTCCGAAATGAGTACCGGAATTTCATCCACCGAGGTAGATTTCGCAGGCCATTCCCCGGCGATAATTTGAATTTGTGCGTCCGCCCCTTCGAGTGTCCCAATGCTGTAATTGCCGATATTGAGGTTGTTTTCGGCGCTACGAATCCCCCAAAAACCGATGCCGATATATTGGGCTTCGCGCAGGAGAGGCAGACCGAATGATTGGGCAAACTCCTGATGGATACTGGCACTGGCACTGCTGACATCCTGCGGTGAGATGTTCCCTTCCCATGCCCCTAGATAACGAAAACGGAAGGCATAGGGTGGGTCGCCTAATTGGTCGTCGAGCAGATTGCTATAGACCGCATCCACATACAGCGTTAGGCTTAGGGCAAGGGTCGTCGCGGTTGAAAGGCCAAGTAGCGTCCAGAACACTAAAATCCGGTGCTGCCAAAGGCGCTCGAATACTAGCGTCAAGATGTCAAACAGGCGGAACATAGTCGTTGTCTCCTACGGATGAAGGAGGAAGTGTGCCAGAACGCTCCCACGAAATTTTGGCACACTCCACCCCAGCATCACCGATTTATTCCTGACCGGGTAGCGGATAATTCGGGTCGGCAGTTGCCGCACAGGTGGTGATTTGCCCGAAATAATCCCGCATGTAATTCTGGTCGGTGCTGCTAGGATCAAACGGCGGCAGGTCGCTGATACAGCTAATGTAGTCTTGGGTGTACTGCTGGGCCTGTGCCAATTCTGTCTCCAATTCTGCGTCTTCCAAGACATAGCGGTCAAACGCCTGCTTTAGCCAATACTCTCTGGCGAAATTGGCGGGGGAGCCGCTTTCACGAAACGACTGCGGGAAGGTGATGGTATTGGGGTCGCTAATCGTAGTGGCAAGTTCGTTGTACAGCGCCGTCAAATCTTCCCCTTGAGAGGTGGTGATGGTTGGATCACTGAGTTGCGAAGTACGGGCAGGCATGGCCGAATAGAGTTCGGGGTGCTGCGCGATTTCGCTCAACCACCGATAACACGCTTCGGGATTTTCGGCAGTGGCGCTGACATACCCCGTCACGATGTTATAGGAGGCCACATTATAAGTTGTGCCACGCGGATAGCTGACAATTGCGGTTGTGTCTTCGGTTTGTTGGCTACCGGGAGGGCCACCACGCCGGAAGCTGAATGGACTGAGGCTGTCGGTGGTGATGGCAATGGGGGTTGAATCACCACCCCCGCCAATGGACACAGCAAAGGTGTTCCCGCCGAGTTCCTGATATTCGATATAACCATTCTTGGCTAAATCCAAGACCTGACGAATGGCATCTACCGTCGCGGGATCGGTGAAATTGATGGTCGGGGGTTCGGTGCGATAATCAATGGGCAAGCCGCCATAGGCCGCGATGAGCATCAACAGATAGGTGCCACCGGGGTCGGCTGGTTGGAATGTGGCGGTATCACCCAGCCCGTATTGCAAGGATTCCAGCGCGTCGGCAAATTCATCTACTGTCCAGCCACCGTCGGGCAGTGGCACACCCGCGTTGCTGAATAACTCGGTATCGTACCGCAGCACGTCGGCTTGAATCCCAATTGGCAAGGCCCATGTTTTGTTATCTACCTGTAATTGGGATAGGGTGTTCCCGATTACATCGTTACGATTAAAATTGAGATCGGTATCGAGGAAGGGGTCGAGACTCAAAATGCTGCTGAGATCGGCGTCACCCGAAACCGCATTGTAACCGAGGGTAAAGCAGTCATATTGTTGCGCCAACTCTTCCAATGACCGCCCCATTGCCTGCTCAACATTTACTGCTCCCACGTCAGGGTCATTGGCAGCAAAATCCTGCGAAATCTGATCCCATTGTTCCTGATTGGGCAACCCACCGCCGGGGCCAATCATGATAAATGAGGACGCCATACCAAAATTTAGGGCGACTTCGCCGGGAGCAAGGACAACAGGTTCGGGTGGTGGCATAATCGAAATGGTGACCGTATTGCGGCGCTCATCAGCAGCTTGCATGGCGGTCATGGCTTCCAATTCGACTTCTTGGAGGGCGCTGTGGGCGTCTAATCCATCATTCTGCATTTTTTGTAGGGCGAAACTGAGATAATCGGTGAAACGTGTCTCCGAAATAGGTAGGGCTTTTTCAATGGCCTCATTGACGATGGCTTGATTTTCTTCGGAGAGATTACCACCTCGTCCAAATTGGATGCCGCCACCGCCACCCGGCCCGCCCTGTCCATTGCCAGTATCCGCCTGTACACCGACCATGCTGCGACGGGCGGGGTTAATGCTTTGGAATGAATTGGCGATTTCGGGGCGGGTCGTCAGATATTTGACCAATTCGTAGGCCAATTCGGGGTTTTGTGTACCACTGCTTACCGCGAAGCCTTCAACGGTTAAGCCAACGGTGTCACCCGGCAGCATTGCCCCACTGCGCTGGACTGAATCCGGGCCAAAACCAGATAGACCGATGCTCTGCTCGATACGCAGCGGAATTTGGTCGGATGTTTCCCCAAAGCTAGTCCCGACAACTCCCTCATCTACGAGTTCTTTCCATGTGGTCAAAAGGGTTTCAAGGGCGGGGTCAGAAAATGAGGGATTGTTGGGCAAGGTGCTGTCGTCATACAAGCCGTGTGACAGCAGCGTTCGCAAAAATAAGCCCAGATTATCCCCAAAAGTTTGCACAGATAGACCGGGGACTGTCACCGCGCCGCTGGCATCTATTTGGGCTAAGACACGGGCCGCATTGGCAAAATCATCGAGAGTCCATGCGGAGGTCGGATAGGCCAAGCCTGCTTCATCAAAGGCGGCGGCATCATAGGTGATGAGAATGACATCTAGCGACGTGGGCAGTCCCCAAGTTCCGGCGTCCCATTGGAAGGATTGCAGAGCGGCGGGATAAAAATCGTTGGTATCCAACGACCCATCGCTGGCAATCAATGGGGCGAGATCAAGGAAGTATCCGGCGCGGGTGCGTTCGGGTGTTAATGTAGAATCATCCACATACAGCACATCGGCTTGACTCACATAATCTTGACCATCGTCCAAAAAGGTGGCGATGTCGTTGGCCGAAGAAAACTCGGTGTCTACGTAGTTGACATAGACATCTACACCATATTGGGTCTCAAAATCAGCTAAAAACTCCTCTCCCATGATGTTCTGCCAAAAACTCGGCAGGGCCAAAGAGATGGGTGTATTGTTTTGGGCATGGGCTGTTGGCAGCACACTTGCCAACAGCATGACCGCCAGTAGCACAATACTGGTTATTCGTCTAAATCCAAAGGCGGGCGATTTCACGCAGTCTTTCTCCTCTCAAAAAACGTTTCCAAATCTGAGAGAAAGATAACGAACGGGCGTTACAGGGCGGTTACAGGCTGGTTACAGGGCCGTAACCTAATATTTTCCTAACCTTAAACCGGACTTAACCCCCTGCCTGTATAATGACAACCCTCACCAAATAGAAGGGGGTATGATGCTGCGCCGCTACCGACTTGAATTGAAATATAGTGCGCTCTTGCTGTTGCTGAGTGCCTCGCTTTTGCTGTCTGGACAGTTAGAGGAATTTCAACGGATACACATAGCGTTTGAACCTTTTTTTGACCAGATGTTGGTGCTGGATGTGGCAGGTGGCTTTTTGCTGGCGCTGGTCGGGAACGCGACGTTAGTAATTCAAGTGCCATATACCTTGCCGATGCTTTCAGCCGCATTTTACAATCATGATACGCTGGCGGTGATGGCATTAAGTATTGGCACGGGCGTAGGGGCAGGCATCGGGGCGACGATTTCTTATTCGCTGGCACATCGCATTACCGCCAAAATACAGGGCCTTTCCAAAACCGTTCTGTTTCAATTTGTCGAAAATACAATCCGAAAATATCCCAGTTCAATCCCCGTTTTTGTGTTTATTATTGTGGCGACCCCCATTCCTGATATGTTGATTATTTTGCCGCTGGCGATGACCACATATCCGACAAGCAAAGTTTTCCTGCCGATTTTGATCGCCAAAGTCACGCATTGCATCGTTTTGGCTCTCATTGCACATTACTCGGCAGATACCATCGGCGGTATGATTTCCAACAGCGTGCGGGCCGAATTTGCACTACTATTGCTGGTCGGATTTGTTTTGCTGATGGCCTATCAAGTGGAAAAAGGAAAATGGGCGGCTGCCAGAACTACCAACCAACCGCCCGTCCATTTAGCTGCGCTCGAAATTTGAGCCGAGGGCTGCCGGGGGTTTGGCCCGCAGCAGATTTTGGGCAGCGGGTCGCCAACGGGGAGGTACGATTACCAAGAGGCTTTCGGCTAGGCCGCTGGTTACAAAGATAAGCGTGACCAGCATCAATACCCAAGGGGTCATATTGATGATTTGAATAGGCAGATTCAGTACATCCTCTTGTTGGAAATAGAGGGCTAGGGCACGCAGACCAACAATGAAATACGCGCCAAACGCGATGCGGAAGGGTCGCCAACCGCCAAAAATCACAATTGCCAGTGCAATCCAGCCATTGCCGAGTGTTGAGCCTTCCCGCCAGCCCAACTTTACACTCAGGGAATAGGATGCCCCGGCCAAGCCAACCAATGCTCCACCTGCCGCGACGTATACAAAGCGCCACGCTTGGACTCGTGTCCCACGCACATAGGCCGCTGCTGGATGCTCACCCAGACCACGTAAGGAAAGGCCTAAACGAGTGTGATACGTCCACAGCCAAACAAAAATGACCAAGAGCAGACTGAAGTAAATCAAAATATTGTGCTGGAAAAAGACTTCACCAATCACTGGAATATCTTCTAGGATAGGGATGGGGGCATAGGGGATTTCGGTGCCCTGCTGCCCTGAATATTTCCGACCAAAAAAGGTGCTGAGGTCGGCGCAGAGTAGGGTCAATACAAAGCCGACTGCAATTTGGTTGAGTTTGAGAAAAACGCTGGCGGAGATAACGATCAAAGCCACTAACATGCCGATCAGCATGGCGACCACAATGCCCATGCCGAGACTGCCCGTATTGTACGTAACGGCAAAGGCCGCCATTGCTGCCAACAGAATCGTGCCGTCCAGTGAAAGATTAACCACACCAGCCCGTTCGGTAATGAGTTCACCTTGACTGGCAATCAGCAGCGGGGCCGCGTTCCGCACGATGTCGGCGAGGGTGCTAGTTAGAACCGGATCCACTGGATGCCTCCTGACCGATTTGGATTTCAACTGTAGGTGGGGGTGGTGATTTTTCACCGCCGGATGCTGCCAGAAGTTTGCGCTGCTCCACTCGCTCTTTCAAACGCTGCCGCACGCCATCAAAAATGAGTACACAGAATACCAAAATTCCTAAAAAGATACCGATGAGTGAGGCATCCAATTGTAGCCGTGTTCGCAGGGGCAGGCCCGCCGAATAGAGCAATGCGAAGGCGAAGGATACAAAGGGAACCCAGCGGACACGTATCGAAGCCAGCAGCACCACGAGCAGTGATAAAAAGCCAATACCGCCAGAGACGTTCGCAGGTAGGTTAGCGCGGCGGAACAACACCAAATGCCCGCCTGCCAAGCCCGCCATAATGCCGCAGATCAGCATGGCTAACCAAATATTACGTTCAGTGGGGACACCTAACATTTGGGCGGATTTTTCATTTTTGCCCATTGCCCGAAGCTGTAAACCCCACCTTGAACCAGACAGGGTGAGCAAAACAAAAATAAACGCGGTCAAAGTGATGTAGATGGTTATCGGGCTAAGGCGATAGTCGTCCATGCTGGGCAAGATGGCATTTGCAGGGAAACGCACAGTTGCACTGCCTGTCGCATTGGGGGGTGACCAAGGCGCAACCAGCAGATAGGATGAGAAACTGCTGGCGAGAAAATTCATGGCGACCCCGCCAAAAATCTCGTTTACACCGCCACGTGTCCGCATGATTCCCGTAAATAAGGCCCAAGTGCCACCTGCGGCCCCGGCCATGAATAATTCAGTGAAAATCTGCTCGTTGCGCGGGAGTTCAACAAACAGGGCGATGCTGGTCGCGCCGACAGCCCCCATCGTAATTTGGCCTTCAATGCCGATATTCCACAATCCGGCGGTAAAAGTCAGCAGCAGACCGCAGCAACAAAGCAAGATTGGCAGCCAGAAATCTACTACGTTGGCGCGGTTTTCGGGTAGAGAGAGGGTGCGTTCGTAAATGAGGTCATAGACGGCACGCGGCTCAACATTTTCATTGTTCAAGATGAGCAGAATCGCCGCCAGCGCCACCAGTATTCCGACGAATAATGGAAGAATCCCCAAGACGGTATTGCTGGAAATTTGGATGAGTATTTTGCGAAAAGCCGTCAAGATTTGCCCCCGATCAATTCACCCAATCGGGCGGTAGTCATCTGCTCTGGATTTTCCACGAGGGTCGTTTGTCCCGAAGAAAATACGAGGATACGGTCGCTATAATCAATGATTTCATCAAGGTCGGGCGAACTAAAGATAATGGCCGTCCCTTGTTTACGGCGATTGAGCAGCAACGACCAGATGTGCCCTGCGCTTTCGACATCCAGCCCGCGAGTCGGATTTTCCAATAAAATCAGACGCAGATTGGTGGGCAGAAGGGACAACGAGACCCGTTGTTGATTGCCACCAGATAGCGTTTGAATTTGGCTAAAGGGTCGTCCCTTAATGGAAAAATCGGTAATGGCTTGTTTGGTGCGCCGCCATGCCCGTAACCAATTGACATGCGGTAGGCTACTGCGCTCTGCCAACGCGGAATGATCTACCAAAGTTAACCCAGCCACCAGCCCTTCCTCCAAACGACCTGCGGCAAGGTAGGCAATCCCCCGTTCCAGCAAATCCCGATAACCACGCCAGCCAATGTTTTTGCCATTCAACATGATTTGGGTGTTTTGGTCGTTGTTAGCCCGTTGGCGAATATACAAATAGAGGGTTTTGAGCATTGGGCCGAGGACTAAAATTAGGATGGCGATGCGGGCTAGATTAAGTACGGCTGAGGATTCATCAAGGATTTTGCCAAAGACCCACCACATGCCTACAAGCGCGACAATCGCTGTCAGTTGATCGGCCCATGTCGGACGCCCTAATCCGGCGACAGTACGCATAAATTCAACTTGACCGCTGCCATCCAGACCTGCCAAGCCAATGACCTCACCCTCTCGCACCTCAAGATTAATATTTTGAATGGTAAATAGGCGGGCGGGGACACTGAGCTTGTGAATTTTGAGTATAGGCTTATCCGTATACAGAGGTTGCGGCGTTGTCGTGCTGATACGTTTGCCAAACATCATTTCGACCAGTATATCGGTTTCGCAGGGCAAAGAACGATAACCGACCAATTTGCCACGCCGCAGCACCAGCACTTCGTCGCACAATTCCTCAACATCAGCCAGTTTGTGCGAGACCAAAATCACGATCATATTTTGTTCTCGCGCCAAATTTTTGAGGGTTTGGAATAACTGCGATTTTTGTTCGGCGGAGATACCAGTGGTTGGCTCATCGAGAATCAAAATCCTGACCCCTAATGAGAGCAGGCGCACAATTTCGAGTTGCTGACGTTCGCCAACGGTGAGGGATTCGACCATCGCGTGAGGATTGAGGTTAAAACCCAAAATCTTGCAGCGGGCCAATAAATCAGCTTCGGCTTCGCGGCGACGCATCAGGAAGGTGAACGGTTTGCCCTCGATATAATTTTCAAGGACGGTCAGTGGAGCAAAATCAAGTGGGTCTTGATAAAGCATTCCAATGCCATGTGCAATGGCATGATGGGGTGAATTGATTTGGGCGGGGTTGCTATCAATGATGATTTGACCACTACTGGCTGATTGATACCCGCTGAGGATTTTCATCAGGGTACTTTTGCCAGCCCCATTTTCACCGAGAATCGCGTAGATGCGACCCCCTTCAAAAGTGAAGGAAATGTGATCATTCGCTTTTAATGGACCAAAACTCTTGGATATATTGTGGATTTCTAAGCGCATTGTTTTGATCTGAAAAGAAATAAGTATGCGGTTAAAAGGAGGGGTGAGCGATGTGGCCCACCCCGTTGAGTGATTACTTCTTCAATTACTCGCTTTCGGCGCTGCTTTCGCCGATCATACCTTCCAACAATTGAGGCATGTACCAAACTTTTTCTGGGGTCGCCACTTCACCGTCCTCAAGATAGGTGCTGCCATCTTGATAATTTAGCGGGCCTTGGAACAGCACAACGCCACCTTCTTCACCCTTCGCTCCAGCACCGAGAGCCGCAGTGTATTCGTCGAGGATAGCGGCTTCTTCCTCAGTCAGGGCCGTACCCTTAGCGAAGCCAACGATGCTAGTGTCGGGATTGTTGATGTCCGACCAGTCCGGTTCAAGCCAATCGAAGCTTTGAGTCCAAGTGCCATCTTTAACGGCATTGACTGTTGTCACATAGGCAGGTCCCCAGTTGTAGTAGGGCACACCGAGGCAGACCGATGGGGCTTCAGCACAAGTGTCAATATAGTCATATCCAACTGAGAAAACGCGCTCACCTTCAGCGGAACGTTGACCCGCAACGACTGTTGCTTCAGTGGTGTCAATGCCGGAGAGAACCACGTCATTGCCATCATTAAAGAAGGCGTTGGCAACTTCGGTGGGGTCGAGTGTGACACCGGGAATGCTGAACCAGAACCCAATCCAATTCACCGTAAATTGTAGGGTGGCGGGGTCCATACCACGATAATGTTCATAGCAATATTTCGCGCCCAGATAGACGGCATTAGCAAACAGGCGCGTTTCATTATTGATTAGCGGCCCTAAATAGGCGATTTTGCCGGTTTCGGTCTTGAGGGCAGCCGCGCAGCCCGCAATCGCTTTGCCATATTGCATTTGCCCAAAGAGATTGCCCATATTTTCGGAGGCTTCACCCGTCCACACGCCGTCGCCAGAGACATGGAGAAAAACAATATCGGGGTAATTGGGAGCGACTGCCGTAAAATCGGCCTTGAAGTCGTCGGAGGTAGCGATAATCAATTTCGCGCCCTGCGAAACAAGGTCTTCCACGACCAAATCCATCGTGAGTTCAGGGGAGTCGGCTGGATTTACTTTGTCAATCCAGATCATCTTTGCGCCTTCTACATGTTCTTCAACGTACAATCCACCATTGTAGTGCGCTTCACTCCACCCATTGTCATCGTGGGGGCCAACCAAGATCATGCCAAACACAAATTCGTCTTGTGCTGTGGCTTTGGATTGATTGGCAAAGCCTGCCCCTATCACCAATGTAACCAACAATACAACAATTAAAGCAAGTGAGTATCTCTTACGCATAGCTTTATTTATCTCTCCTGCATAATCCCTTTTAAAACGTTCATTTTTGATGCTGTAGGACAACTATAACATGTTGGCCGACAGTCGAAAACGTACTGGGTTGTGTGAAGTCAACGAAAGGTAAGAATTTAGGCCCCAACCCAATCATACGTCATCAATGTCCACATATTGTACCTCATTCGTGTCATTATCGGGTGGCTTGCGCCCCATAACCCGCGAGGTATTTTCATCATCGTCCTTGTCAGTGGGAGGATTATTGGGAGATAGAGGTCTGCGAGGCGGGGTTGGATCACCGCTTGAAGGTGTGGGCCGATGGCCCCCAAGCAACTGATCGCGTGTGACCGAAGATGATTCCTCATTTTCATCTGCCCCTGATCGCCGAAATGGAGCCACGGCGGGTGGACGACCTGTATCTCCGCTGGGAGCCGCACGCGGGGTAAAGGTTGGGGCGGCGGGTCTGGCTGGAATGGCAGGTTGTTCGGATGTTTCCGATTTTTCAGGTGTGGCAGCCGGAATTTCCACCGATTTTTCCGCAAAACTGGATCGTGCTGGTGGTTGAAAAGCGGGCCGGACTTGGGGCTGCTCGTCGGTTTTGGATTCTGGCCGGGTGAAGGATGGCGTGGGTCGCGGCGGAGCTTCGTCAGGCTTATTTTCATCTGCCATTGGGCTAGGTGTTGGTCGGTTAAACATCGGAGCCGATGCTGGTTGAGCAGGGCTGGAAGCGAAAGCGGGACTGGTAGAAGGCGTAGGCTTGGCAGGTCGCTTGGTTGGTAGAGGCGGAACGGGCAGGTCAAGACGATAGATAGAGGGAATCGGAGTGCCTTTGGGCAAAGGGATATTGCTGCCGGGTTCACGCTGCTGCTCGGCTTTGGATTTGACGCGCTGCTCGGTATTGTAATTCATTTTTTGGCCGCGCCATCGTTCCAAACCGCTTTCAAACAGGGCCAACGCAAAGCCAAACACGACATCTATAAACAGAATGGCAATCAGGGCTGTGCTAACGAGTTCTAGGGCATGGGCAATTGGGCCAGATAAGGTTTTGGTGACAAAAACATCGAATCCAAGAAACAACATGGCAATAGTGATCCCTGCCGCTGCCCCCAGAATCAAAAACCAGCCCTGCCGATCTTCTTTGGTTGGAATCATGCCATTACTGAGCGAGAACATCAGATATAACCACAACCAGACATCACCCGTTTTCAAAAACTCCTTAATGCCGCGCCCAATTTCATTTAAATCACCCGTCCCGATGGCGGCAAGGAGGGCATCAAGTTCCAAAATGGAAGTGCTTAAGTAATAGACGATGACCCCGGCGATGACAAACGGCAGGCCGCCGATGAGCATGGCCTTGAAACGCGAAGTCTGTTCAATGACCACAAAATCGTAGCGGATGGTGCCGTTTTCTTGTGCTTTAGGGTAGGAGTTGATTTTTTTGACTTTAACATTGAGCGCCCCAGCGACCAGCCACTGAATTACTTCGTGGACTAAAACGCCGGGGAAAAAGATCATATAATAAAAACCAGTGGCCTGTGCTTTATCAAGGGTGAGCAGATAACCCACCCCGTACATATGCTGGTGAATCCATCGTTCCGCGTAAATCAACGGAATGAGGATTCCCAGCAGGGTCAGCCAAGGGGCAATCAAACTGGTGACGTCCATTGGCTTCCTCGGTGATTACGCTAGGCCTTTGGCTTCAATGGAAATTCGCATCAGGGCAAGGAAATCGTCTTTCTTGAGGGATGCCCCGCCAATCAATCCGCCGTCAATATCGGGCTGTTTCATCAAGTCACCGCAGTTGGCTGGGTTCATGCTGCCGCCATATTGAATACGGATCGTTTGTGCTATATCGCGTCCGTAAAGCTCAATCAGGGTTTGGCGGACGACGTTGCCGATAATATCTTGGGCTTGTTCGGGTGTGGCATTTTTGCCCGTGCCAATGGCCCAAACAGGTTCATACGCGATGATGATCTTGTGGGTTTCTTCAGCCGTGATGTCTTCCAAAGCAGCACGTAATTGGCTGCTGCATACGGCTTCAGTTTCGCCGCGTTCGTTTTGTTCAAGGGTTTCACCGATAGCGACAATCGGTTTAAGGCCATTGGCAAGGGCGGCTTTGGTTTTTTTGTTGACCTGTACGTCTGTAACACCGAGATATTGGCGGGTTTCGGAGTGACCGATAATCGTGTATTCGGCGAGGCCTACCAACATAGCGGGCGCGATGCTGCTGGTAAATGCCCCGCTCTCTTTCCAATGGACATCTTGTGCCCCAACGCCAATTCCCGTTCCTTTGAGCGCCTTGCTGACGAAAGGAATTGCAAGATAGGGGGGACACACGACTCGTTCAATCTGGGTCAGGCGGCTCAGTTCATCTTTTAAACTGTTCACAAATTCCAATGCTTCCGCCGGGGTTTTATTCATTTTCCAATTGCCGGCGATAATCGGCACTCTCATGAGAGACTCCTCAAAATGCAAAACGGATAAACTTATTCACTGTTCGCCAACTTGATTTGCGCTCGCTCACGCACCCATGTTGGTGCATTTGGCATGGCTAGGGCCAGATTCCACTGTTCTTTGGCAGCGTCCATCTCGTCAATGGCCTCATAATAGTTCCCAAGCACAAAGAAAGCCTCGGCGTATTCAGGCGTTTGGGCAGTGGCCTTCAATATGAGTTCCTCTGCACTGGTGCCACCTTCAACCGGGCAGCGTTGGGGAACAGCAGCCCGACGCGGAATGGTGCTGGCAGAGACTAGGGCTTGCCCCAGCATGGATTGAAAGACGGCATAATCGGGATATTGTCCTAGAATCTCACAAAATACCGCTACGTCGTCCGGTTTGGCATTGAACGCCTGTGTATAAAGATACCCCCCTGCCTCATTCCGCACCACTGGGTCGTCTTGATTTTCGGCTAAAGTGGAAGCCAATAGGGTGGTTGCTTCGTCGTCATAACCGCGTGCTGCGGCGACCTCGGCTGCTTCCAATATGGTATCAACTGTCGGATTCAGAGCGACAGCCGATTGCACGGCTTCGGCGGCTTTATTAGGGTCACCTGCGTCCAAATAGGCCAGTGCAAGGACAAAATAGGCTGCCGGGTCGTTAGGGTGAGTCTCAACAAGGGCTTCGGCATCTTCCAACCGAACCGCATCTTGTACACCCACTGCAAAATCAGAGAGGTCAAGCAGTTCTGTTTCCCCGCTGGCCTCACTGACGCCGTTGTGCTCAAAGCGTGGGTCGCCAAACGCTGAGAATATCAGTCCAGTAGAAAGTACACAGGCGCAGATAAACACAAAGCAGCCCCCCAATGCCCATGCCGCACCATTCCCTTTGCGTTTGTTTTTGCGCGTGGCGGAACTGCCCGTCACGACCATGCCTGCCGGGGTCATTTGCATCTGTCCGGTTGAAATAGGCACAGGGGTAGACATCATTTGTGGAATAGGTTGGCCCGTATAACCGGGGGCAGCGTAGGGCGCGGCCACATAGTTGGATTCCGCGAACGCTTCAGGCCGCAGCATTTGGCGGCTGAGTTCACTCATGCGGCCTTCGGCAACAGCGGCCTTAAATGCTTGAATCATTTCACCAGCGGTGCGATAACGATCTTCAGGGTTTTTCGCCAACGCCTTTAGTAACACGCGCTCCACTGCTTCTGGAACGGCGGGATTAACCTTGCTTGGCAGAGGAAGGGATTTATAGATGTGATCATGAATGATGGCGTAGGGAGTATCGGCAGTGAAGGGTACACGCCCGACAACGAGTTCATATAAAACTACCCCAAGCGAATAGATGTCCGTGCTGGGGCCAAGATCGCGTCGCCCTTGCGCCTGTTCCGGTGAAATATATTGGGGTGTGCCCAACATCATATCTTGGCTTAGGGTGGATTCACCTGAGCTGGCGATGCGGGCCAAGCCAAAATCAGTCAGGTAGGGGACGCCATCTCGATCAATGATGATATTTGAGGGTTTGACATCACGGTGCAGCACGTCATTGCGGTGGGCATAATCTAACGCATCGGCCACCGCCGTCATAATACGGGTGACTTCTTGTAACGTGAGGCGTTCAGCACGCAAGTCTTGCTTAAGTGTCTGCCCCTCGATAAATTTCATGATCAAGTAGGGCTGGTTTTCCTGCATGGCGTAATCGAAAATCGGCACGATATGGGGATGATCCAAACGTCCAACAATTTGTGCCTCACGTCGAAAGCGTTCCTGAAAACCCTCGTCGCTACTAAAGGCGACATGCAGAACTTTGATGGCGACGTAGCGGCTCAAGTTGGCATGAAACGCCTTATAGACGGTTGCCATACCGCCTTGCCCCAATTGCTCAATAACTGTATATGGGCCAACGGTTTGTCCGATTGTAAAACTCATGGGGGGCCGCTGTCCCTCCTCCCTCTCAATATCCATAAATCAAGTTAAATGCCCAATGAGGGGTAGTATTTTGGACTACCCCTGTTGGGCATTATAGACCGGAAATTGTTAACCGAACAACCATATAGGGTTATCGGTCTGCAAAATTAGCGATCATTCAATGCCACGACACCCGGTAGGGCTTTACCTTCCAATAGTTCAAGGCTGGCACCACCACCCGTACTGATATGGGTCATCTTGTCGGCAACGCCAGCATCGTTTACGGCGGCGGCGGAATCACCCCCGCCAATGATCGTCTTCGTGCCTTTGGCTGTCAGCGTTGCCAAAATCTTAGCGAGTTCAACGGTGCCTTTGGCGAAATTCGACATTTCATTTACGCCCATTGGCCCATTCCAGACAACAGTCTTAGCTTTGGCGAGTTCGGCCTCATACGCCTTAATCGCACCGGGGCCGATGTCCATGATACGCCAACCCACTGGTACATCTTCACCGGCTGGAATCGAAACCGATTTGGCGTCATTGCTGAAAGCATCAGCGATGACCACTTCACGTGGCAGTATCAACTTGTCGCCTGCCTTTTCCATCAAACTGCGGGCCAGATCGAGGGCATCATCTTCAACCAGCGAATCACCGACATTCCAACCTTTGGCTTTGAAGAAGGTATTTGCCATCCCGCCACCAATCAGCAGCTTGTCCACCTTGCCTAACAGGGCCTCGATCACCTGAATCTTGCCAGAGACCTTTGCTCCGCCCAAAATCGCCACAAAAGGACGTTCGGGTTTTTCAATTGCGTTTACCAAAAAGTCGAGTTCCTTTTCCATCAGGAATCCTGCAACGGCTGGCAGCAACTGGGCCACGCCTTCGGTGCTAGAGTGGGCACGATGGGCTGAACCAAAGGCGTCATTTACATATACGTCCCCCAGCGCCGCAAGTTGCTTGGCGATGTCCATGTCGTTTTTCTCCTCACCGGGGTAAAAACGAGTATTTTCCAGTAGCAGTACACCCCCCGCAGGCAATTGGGCGACGGCTTTTTCTGCAACTGGGCCAATGCAATCTTCGGCAAAAGCAATCGGGGCGGTGATGTATTTTTGCAAGACGGGCACTACTGGCTTCAGTGAAAATTTGGGGTCTGGCCCACCCTTCGGACGGCCCAAATGCGACATCAAAATGACGGCTTTGGGTTTTTGCTCAAGAATGTATTTGAGGGTGGGAACGGATTCCCGGACACGAGTATCGTCAGTGACGGTGCTGTCTTCGAGAGGGACGTTAAAGTCCACTCGTACCAATACCCGTTTGCCTTTGAGATCAATATCACGAATCGTTTTCTTGTTCATGTTCTGCACTCCATTGCAGTCAACAAAAAAGGCGGGTTGACCCGCCCCTACGTAGAAAGTTTAGAAATTCTCGCAGGGATGGGCTTTTGACCCATCCGAATACGCAATTACAGTTTGCTGCCCATTAGATAGGCAAGGTCAGCCGTGCGGCAGGAATAACCCCACTCGTTGTCATACCAAGCAAACATCTTGACCATATTGCCCGCAAAGGCTTTGGTAAATTCGGCGTCCACGATGCTGGAACGGGGGTCATGTATGATGTCACTAGAAACCAGCGGGGTATGTTCAAAACCCAAAATGCCCTTCATTGGGCCATTGGCAGCAGCTTCATAGGCAGCATGGACCTCTTCGGTGGTCACATCGCGTTCCATAATCCCAACAAAATCCACCAGTGAACCAGTGGGAGTGGGGACACGCACGGCAACACCATCAAATTTACCTTTTAATTCTGGAATGACCAACGACACGGCTTTAGCGGCACCTGTCGAAGTCGGGATGATGTTGGTGGCGGCGTTACGCGCACGGCGTAGATCACGGTGGGGGGCATCTAACACCACTTGGTCATTGGTATAGCTGTGAATGGTGGTGACGTAGGCTTTAACGATTCCGAAAGCATCTTGCAGCACTTTGGCAGCGGGGGCAAGACAGTTAGTGGTGCAAGAGGCGTTGGATACGATGTGATGTTTCGCTGGATCATAGGCTTTGTCGTTGACGCCCAATACAAATGTGGCATCCTCGCCTTTGGCTGGTGCGGAAATAATCACTTTTTTCGCCCCGCCTTTGATATGCAGTTCAGCTTTTTCTTTGCTGGTGAAAATGCCAGTGCTTTCGATGACAATATCTACCCCAAGATCACCCCAAGGAATTTGAGAGGGGTCTTTTTGGGCAAAGGCTTTGATTTCATCACCGTTGATAATCAGGGAGCTATCGGTCACTTCGACCTTGCCCTGAAATGGGCCATAGTTTGAGTCGTAGCGGAACAAATGGGCCATCGTTTGTAAGTCACCGAGGTCGTTGAAAGCTACAATGTCAATTTTGCCGGGGTAGTTTTCTTTGAGGACTTTTGTAACCTGACGACCAATGCGACCAAACCCATTGATACCAACTCGGATCGCCATGTGAGTCTCCTTGTTATGGTGCTAGGCGTGCCGATATTTTTGCTTCGGCCTAACGATTTTATCCTAGACTCGCAACTTTGCCCTCCCCTTCGGATTGTGCAATTCGCTGAGATGCGGGGGGCAAACTTAAAAGGACAGCGCGTAATTTTTCGGGACTGTGCCGCCAAGGGCGCTCGTCATCGGTCAAATCGGCATAGGCCAGATAATACCTCTGATTGATGGGATGATTGGATGCGGCAGGTCGAACATAGATGGTATTGGGGCCAGCATTTTCGATTGGGAAATGATTATTGGCGATGACCACATCAAATAGCCGTTCGCCAATATGCTCTTCAAGAGCAACTACGTGGTCGGCAACCGAATAATGCTCGGTTTCTCCCGGCTGAGTAGCGATATTGCACACATAGACCTTGAGAGCATTGCTGGCACGGATGGCCTCGGTGACACCGTTGACCAGCAGGTTTGGCAGGATACTGGTATACAAACTACCCGGCCCAATGATGATGAGATCGGCAGCTAGTAAGGCACGCATGACTTCTGGCATGGCTCTAGCCCATTGTGGTTCAAGCGATACTCGTTCGATGACGGCCTCCCGACGGGGTATGAGGGATTCACCTTTGATTTGCTCTAATTCACCCGTTTCCCGATGGCGTGTTTTGGCGACCAACGTGACATGGGTTAAGGTACAGGGGAGAACACGGCCCTGAATATCCAAGACCCGGCCTGCTGCCAACACCGCCTCATCCATGCTGCCCTTGATGCCAACCAGCGCGGCAAGAAATAAGTTGCCAAAACTGTGACCCGCCAACTCACCCATTTCAAAACGATAATTAAAAAGCTGGGTCATCAAGGCTTCATCACGGGCCAAAGCTGTCAAATTGTTGCGTAGGTCACCGGGGGGTTGGACGCCTAAGTCACGGCGCAATCGGCCCGAACTGCCGCCATCGTCAGACATGGTGACAACAGCAGTGATATTGCTGGTCTCGGTTTTCATCGCACGCAGGGCGCTTGGTAAGCCGGTACCCCCACCAAGCGCGACCACCCGTAGCCCCTGCCGTAACTGTTGACGCGATTGCACAATATCGGCCCATTGGCTTAGACTGTGGGATGAAAAGACGGGGCCAAACAATGAGCGATTAAGCCCACGCAGGGCAATGGCAAAAAATAGGATGCCGATGGCAATCAAAATCAGCCCACGCAGCCCCGGCGTCAAAAAACCGAGGGTAGCACTGGTGAACCAATCGGGTCGGCCCTCGTTCCTATATATAATGAGAAGCAGTTGGGCAAAGGCGAGGCTAAAAATCGTCAATGCTACCAACATCAGCAGCAACCAACGCTTGATATAGAGACCGGGCCGCATCCATTTTAGAAGGCCGCGCATGGGGCAGACACTCCTTTAGTAAAAAATTATTGCTCGGCGCGACTTTTCCACCAGCGAGGAATCACCATACATAAGACCGATGCGCCTATCGTTAACCCACCAATGACCAGCGAGACATCAAACCAGAATTGCTCAGGATAGAGGCGGATGAGGGTGTCGCTGCGATAGAACTGCCATGTCCCGGCTTCAAAAAAGATTTCATGGAACGTATCAAAGAAAAAATCCCAATTAATGAACACAAGCGCCGTCAAAATCAAAATGAGCGCGATGGTCAATCCTCCGCCGTGTTGCAACCCTCGCAAAATATGGGAACGGGTTGACGGTTGGCGTATCAGTAAAATGGTACTCATGACAAATAACGCCCCCGCCAGCAGCAGCACTTGAAAAGCGGCACGAGTCACAACTTTGACATCTTCCATATGCTGCAATTCATCGGCTTTAAAGGCTGGTTCGCCGTTAATTTTTAAATCACCCAGATAGCTGATGTCGGCGTCGTTGGTAAGGTAGCGTACCCCATATGGGCCATACTTCAAACGGTCTTCGGTAGAAAAGCCAAAGGTGTCTTCGGGGAAACCGGGGCGGCGATATTCCAGTTGCAAAAATGCCGGGGTCATGACCAAGCGAACACTGCCTAAGACCAAAATAAATGGCAGGGTCAGGGTAATGGCGATTTGGGGGATGATTGCCAGCTTGTACCAAATATTCGATTTAGGTGATGATAAGGTGATTTCATCCACCGAGACTGCTTGTGCATCAGACATTAGGGCGCATTTCCTTCCAATAAATAGTCAATCACCATGTCATCAATAATGGTTTCGACAGGAGCATGGTCATCGGTAAAAACCAGATTGGATGCTTGGGTCGGGACAAGGGTCTGAAATGCGAGGGTTAGCGTTTGAAAGACCAAAGGGTACTGGGCTTGGTCAACCAACGCCATATTCCGCGCCAAATTTTCGGTGACGGTGGGCTGGCGGGTGGCGACCAAAATGGTATTGAAGGAATCTGGCACATCCATTGTATGCACTGTCGGGAACACTTGGAGCATCGTCCGGGTCATAGCCTCAACCAAACGCCGATCCGTGTCTGTCCGTCCGACGTTAATTACGACCACGCCGTTTTCGGTCAGGTGATCGCGGATTTCCTCAAAAAATTCCTGTGTGGTGAGGTGCCACGGAACATAGGGGACGCGGTAGGCATCTATCCCGACCACCGTATACTTCTTATCGAGGCGATTGAGTTCATAGCGTCCATCCCCGATAATCACATGCAAGTTTGGCATGGTGAGGTCAAGATATTGGCGACTGGCTTCAATAATGGTTGGGTCAATTTCGATGCCGTCAATCGGAATAGAGCCATAGGCGTCGGTATATTGATGGGCAATTGTGCCGCCTGCTAAACCGATAATGCAGATATTTTGTACATCGGCGGTAGTGAATGGCGCATTATTGAAATAGGGCGCGGCTAGGAAATAATCCCATGTGCGGCGATAAAATTGGACATTGGGATTCCATTGGGAATGATAACCCTGCCCTTCATTGAGCAGCAGATAGCGTGTGCCGTCACCATCTTCGACAACTTGGATAAGGTTGTAGGCGGAATCCCGTTCATAGAGCAGTTTCATTCCATCAGGGGCGGGTCGCGTCGGGCCACTAAGAACGGGTGCTGCCAGCAAAATTAGACCGGGGGGCATCCAAAATAGGCGCAGTACCTTTTTGCCCTCCGTCAAAAATAATCCCAAAAATCCAATTGCCAACAAGACTGCCGAGATTATCAGAAAGGTTTTGGCAGTCCCCAGATTTGGAATGAGCAACAAAACAGGGGCGAATGTTCCCAAAATGCTTCCTAGCGTACTGACCGCATAGAGGGTGCCGCTGGTTTTGCCCGCCTCATGCGCTTCTTTGATAGCGAGGCGGATAGCGAATGGAGAGACACAACCCAACAGCGTGACCGGGATGGAAAACAAGACCAACACACCGATGAATGAGCCAATCGCCAAACCTGCGTCCAAATCATTAACCGCTTCGGCAGCCCCGCGTAAGACAGGTCGGGCCACCAAAGGTACAATGCCACTGAGAAAAGCCCCCCAGATGATAATGCGGTAGAAGGTCGAATAATTAGGGGAACGGTCTGCCCAATGCCCACCCAGAAAATAACCGACGGTCAGATAGACCAGCATTAAACCGATGATATTGGCCCAAACCAGATTGCTTGTCCCATAGATATTGCCCAACAAACGGGAGGCGGATAATTCAATAGCAAGGGTGGTCATGCCACTGGCAAAGACGGTGAAATAGAGATAGTGGGGATGCCATTTCGGAATTACATCTTGATAAGCATTATTATCACGAATGAAATCTGGTGTCGTCATTGAATCAAAATTTCCCGTTCGAGCCGGGATGGTAACTTAGCGTTGCGGTTAGATCATCTTCTTGGCGCAGTGGGTAAACTGTGACCCCAGCCGCCTCGACCTGCTGGCGTGCCCCTTCAAAATTTGGGCCATAGACCCCAAAACTGGTTGGATCTATCATCACCGCAATGACCGACAGGCCACGCCGCACCTGAATATGGGCCAATGCCGCCCAAGAAGTATCCAATGATGCGGTTATCAGGACAAGGGTTGTCCCACGTGTGAGATGTTGGGCTTCCATCGAAAGCAGTTGCAGGAGGGTCAATTGGGTTTCACTCTTGGCAACTGCCAAGACCTCCAATATATCAGTGAGTTGGCGATCTCCGCGATCCGGCGCGACATAATTTCGATGGGGGGTGTAGCTTAGGAAGCCCACCGAGCGCCCCTTCTCCACAAAAAACTGGGCAATCGAACCAGCAGCGGCGATGGCATATTCTTCGGTGGAGGGAGGCAGTGGAATACTGCGGCTGTAGGCCAAATCGGATGCGCCCCATGTCGCTGCGGATGGGCGTTCGACCAGCGAGGCTTTGGAAAGGTCTAAAATAACCCACACATCACCGAGCGGGTCTTCTTCAAATTCCTTAACCAGCAGCTTGCCACGCCGGGCGGTGCTTTTCCAATGGATACGATTAAGGCTGTCGCCGGGAGCGTATTCACGGATGCCTGCCGCGTTGGGTGTAATTTCAAAGGTGCGACGGCGAATGGCCTGACCACCGGATAGCGCACCGGTGGGCGTGGCAAAATCATAAATCGGTACGGTGATGGGATAGACGATGATACTAGAGGTCGCGGCGATGTGACGTGGAAAGATGTAAAAACCAAAAGGGTCGCCGCTGGTGACAGTCATCGGGCCGAGTGTAAATTGACCCCGCCGCACGCATAATGTACCAACTTTCCAGCGATAGGTACTGCCGGGGGTCATAAACGGGACGACTTGGCTGCTGTTATGACCGGGTAAATCGGAATGATCGCGGATTTCTAACCAGAGCTTGGGGATGATACTTTTGTTGCGGACGGCGAAATTTTCCTCGAAATATTGCCCAACCTGTGCGCGGCGAACAAGGGTGTGCCGACCAATATTGAGCCAGTTGATCGAAGCCCATGAAAAGACCAATGAGGTGATGAGGATACCCCCGAAAACGCAGGTGATGTTATAAAAAAATGCTCGCCCGCTGAGGAATCCACCGACCAGTGCCAATATTAAAATGACATAGATGGCAAGGCGTCGTTGTGCCATAACAATTTACTGTGAATACCGCTGCCCAACCGTGACACCGGGAATGGGCGTCGTGTTGAGAATGTACTGAACGATACTCCCCGACGAAATATCCTTGATACGCGCCGTTGGGCCAAGAATAATGCGATGGGCCAGAACCGCCTCGGCTAGTAATTTCACATCATCCGGCAGTACAAATTCACGTCCCTGTAGCGCGGCGTTGGCTTGGGCCAGACGATAGAGTGCCAATGCCCCACGCGGACTCGACCCTAGATAAACATCGGGGTGGCGGCGGGTGGCGGTGACAAGTTCCACAATATAGGCTTTGACATCATAATTCAGATAGGTATCCCGCACGGCCCGCTGTGCCCGCAAGAGTTCATCCACCGAAACCACCTGCCGTAGTTCCGCCAGTGGATGCTGATACTGCTGCGAATCCAACATGGAGATTTCCTCTTGGGGGGTGGGGTAGCCCAAGCGGATACGAATCATAAAACGATCCAATTGAGCTTCAGGCAGGGGAAATGTTCCTTCATATTCGATAGGATTTTGTGTCGCCAATACCAAGAATGGTTCTTCAAGCGGATAAGTGGTGCCATCCACTGTGACTTGTCTTTCTTCCATTGCTTCCAGCAAAGCGGCTTGGGTCTTGGGAGTGGCACGGTTGATTTCATCGGTCAGCACAATTTGAGCCATGATTGGGCCGGGGCGGAATTCAAACTCACGAGTGCCTTGATTAAAAATCGAGACCCCGGTCACGTCGGATGGCAGCATGTCAGGAGTGAATTGGATACGACTGAAGGTTGCCCCGATGGATCTTGCCAACGCTTTTGCCATCATCGTTTTGCCAACGCCGGGCACGTCTTCCAGCAGGATATGGCCCTGACACAACAAGCCCAAAACCGTCATGCGGATTTCATTACGTTTGCCGATGATGACTCGTGCGACATTATCAATAAGGCGTTCAGCAACCGATTGAACAATATTCATGCTGTCATTCCACTTTCTCTGGTATCAGGCCGCCGCGTCATTATAGCAGAGGTAGGAGGGCTGATAAACGACGATTCCTTGTACCCTCAGTCAACGCTTGACCCACGATTAGCCTAAGATCAACAGGATTGCCATGCCAACCACAATGGTGAGGATCGTATTTTTGCTAAACCATGCTACCAGAATTGCCGCGATACCCGCCACTAAATGGGCATCTATTGTAATGTGCCCCCAATCGTTGGATGGCAAATATTCGGGCGCGATAATCGCGGAAAGTACCGCGACTGGTACATAATTTAACCCGCGTCGCACCCAATTGGGCAGCATCTCTTCACGTAAAAAGGTGAAGGGCAGCACCCGTACCCCATAGGTGACAAGGCCCATCCCCAAAATCGTTAACCAGATCATGCGACCTCCTGTGATGGGGTAGCCGTGATTTGGGATTCACTCCACAATCCGGCGGCAATGCCCACAGCGGCAGCCACTAACAAACCTAATTTGTTGGGCATGGGGGCGCAAATAATCCCGGTAACGGCGGCACTGACAGCCGAAAACAGCATAGGTCGGGTTTTGAGGGCGGGGACGACAATCGCCGTGAAAATTAGAGGAAGCGTAAAACTTAGCGCATCTACGGCGTCATCAGGCAAAACATCGCCGATTAAAGCCCCCGCCAATGTACTGGCCCACCAGAGACTAATTAGACAAATGCCGCTGCCCGTGAAAAACCATGCGAGTTCCAATGGGGTGAGATCGCGTTTCAGATGGCGGGTGATGACGATGGCGTACACTTCATCCACCATCATGTAGGCCAGCAAGCCTTTCCAGCCCTTGTTCAAGGGGCGGATAAATGAGGCGAGGGATGCGCTGTATAAGAAGTGACGCAGATTGACTACGAAAGTCGTCAATATAATTATGAGAGCCGGAGTATTGTCGCCGATGAGTTGTGTGCCGATAAACTGCGATGAGCCAGCCAGTACAATGATGGACATCCCTACTGCTTCAATGATGCTCATACCGTTTCCGATGGCTATTGCGCCAAATACTAATCCAAACGGCGCGACCCCGACCATCAATGGCATGGTCGCCCGATACCCCTGCCAACATAAAGCCCACTTGGACACATTGGACTCCAATCTGTTCTGCGCTGCACTATTGAAATTACGCTTATTCACGGAGCGAAGTTGAGATTACCTCATCTGTTATAATGCGGAAAAACGGAATAAACAACAGGCAGGTTATCAGAGCGCATAGGGCAAACACCATGCGGACGCCAACGGTTTGGGCAATGATACCCGCGAATGCTGCCCCAATAGGTAAGGTTCCCCAACCTACCAAACGCATCGCGCCACTGACCCGCCCCAACAAATGATCGGGCACGATTTTTTGCCGTAGGGTCGCCACGACGACTGACCACATCGTTCCACCCATGCCACCGATAATAGCTGCGATGCCAATGAAAATGGGGTTGGTGGTAATCGCCGGAACTGCCATCATTGTGAACGTGCCGAGGATGTCCATGCCGATCGCCCAGCGCCGACCCAGCCAACGGGTGATTGGGTTGACAATCAGTGTGCCGATGAATCCCCCTGTGCCGATGCCTGCCAATAATAAGCCGTAGCCCCATTTATCTAATCCGACTGGTCCCGGCTCGACCACATAGACAACTAAAATCGCTAACCATGCGCTCCAACAACCTGCCATTACTCCCACAATGAGTGTCAAAGTTCGGAGAAGGCGTTGTCGGGCTAAATAACTCAACCCTTCGCTAAGATCGGCTGAAATTGTGGTAGAGTGTACGCGCTCTGACCGGAAGATGCCGACCAAATTGAGCAAAAAGAACATGGCAAGGGCATATAGACCGCTGCTGAGTCCGAGCGTTAAGGCTACGCCGATGGTGGTGAGCAGCCCACCCAGCGCAGGCCCGATAAATTCATTGGTGAGGGTTTGGGTGGCGACCAACCGTGCATTGGCTTTTTCGAGCGAACTGGACTGTACTACCGCTGGAATAAGTGCCATCGCCGCAGTGTCGGCAAAGGTTTCGGCAATACCCAGCAGCAGGGCGCAGCCATATAACATCCAGATGGAAACGAGGTTGGTAGCCGCAAATAATACAATGGTAGAAAGCACGACGACCCGTAATAGATTGGCTGTAACCATCATCAAACGACGATCATAACGGTCTGCCAAAACTCCGGCGTGCAAGGCTAAAACAGGCCAAGGGAGTGTTATCGCAAAGGTTACACCTGCCACCAATCCGGGAGACTGGGTAAGTCCGGCAGCAAGAATAGGCAGGGAGATTTTGAAGAGACCATCCGCTAAATTAGAGGCTGTGGTTGAACTCCACAATATCCAAAAATTGTTCCGAGGCGAGTTTAATGAACGGGCAATGTTTTCCATCCCTTGACTCCTATATGGTGTAAGTGTCAAAATATTTTATGGTGCTTACGGTATAATATCATGGAATATGTAAGGAGTCAAATTCAATTGAGTCATTACAGCGAACAGCTTATTCAATTTGTGGTGGATTTTGCCAACACCTATGATCCGTTTTTGGATGAACCGGAATTTTTGCGCACGCCCGCCGATTTGCAGGAATTTTTGGAGCAGCGCCATACTGAAATGAGTGAGCCACTCACCGAAATGGAATTCCTGAAAATTCGCCAGTTACGTGACCAACTGCGTGAGATATTTCTGCGATTGGAGACTAGTGAACCTGTTGAAATTCAAAGGGTAATTAATGGCCTATTGGGGGCAACCCCGGTAAATTTGCAGGCCATCATAAGTGGGATTGAACCAATAGAAATAAAATACGCAGTCCTGACGAATGTGGCTCTTCGGGAACAATTGGCAGTTCAGGTGGGTCTAGGACTGACATTGGCCTTGCAGCAGTATGGAACGGAACGATTGAAAGTTTGTGCCGCCGCGCCTTGCCAAGAGGTTTTTATAGACGTATCCAAGAACAAATCACGCCGATTTTGCGGGGAGCGCTGTGCTAATCGCTACAATGTGGCGCATTTTCGGGAAAGGCAGCGGTCTGATAAGGACTAATTCTCTTTCACAAGGGTCAGAGAATAGGCCCCGCTGGTTGTACCTGCGATGCGGTCAAAACGGGAGGCTTCGATGCTATAGAGGCCATCGGCAGGCAGACGAAAGCGGGAAATTCTTGAATCTTGCACCACGCCCTGCTCAATATCGTCGTTAAAAATCAACTGTTTGCCTGTTTCATCTTGCAAGGTGAGCAGGCAATCGAGATTCCCATCTAAGCGCTGCATGGTTATAGTGACTAGATCACCTTCCTCGCCCAGAAAAATGTAGGTTTCGGAGGTATGGGCGCTGTCAATGATGCCTGTCACCTGTGCCTCGTAGACAATTTCGAGGGCAACCCCGCCGCCGATGCCCTGCCGCCCAATCAGGGTTAGTGAAAACTCTCCTTCGGATGTACCCTCTGTGCCGCGAAAACGGGAGACCGCCAACAAATAGCGCCCATTTTCGGGAATGGTCGCACTAATACGCGATTCCTCTTGGCCCGAACCCGTTGTGCCTACACTGATCGGACGTAAATCCATATAGAGCAGGCTCAGTTGAGGGGAGATGTTGCCTGTTTCACGGGTGGCGACGGCAGAAATCACATCCCCGCGTGTGGCCTCAAATTGAAAAAATCGGATGGAGATTTCATTATCAATTTGGGAGGTTACGGTATCGTCATAGGCCATAAAGCGGGCATTGGCGGGGCGTGTCCCTAATGTTTCAGGGGGGATTTCAGTCAGTTCAATCAAGAAGCTCCCCGAACTTGTACCCACATCATAACCCCAGCGCGTCGCCCGAATGATATAACTCCCGTTGTTGGGAATCATAAAATTCAAAATCGCGGCGTTGAGACTGCCATAGGAATTCGGGTCGTCATCGCCACTGATGAGATAGCCGCCGCTGGCATCAAACAAATCCAAGAGGGGGTCAAGATTGCCACTGGTGCGTTTCATATAGATATTGATGACCTGCCCACGTTCGGCCTCAAAAGTATAGATGACCTCATGCCGTTCGTTGGTGATTTCCCCCACAATAGACGTGCCTAGATTCAGACTAGAGCCGCTGGAAGCCGTTGCGCCAAGGCTGTCCATACGGATTTCGTATGTGCCTGTGGTGCTGCCGTGTTCGTGTCCAAAGCGTGTGGCAATAACGACATAGGTGCCGTTGGTGGGGAGGCGCTGGGAGCTTATCAGAGCGTTGCGGCCTTCGTCCTCATCGTCACTGTAGCTCAAAACGACGCCGTTGGTATTCATGAGAAGCACCACTGGATCAAGATCACCCTCCACACGGGTCATGCGGATGGCGATCACCTGCCCCTCGTTACCGGAAAACGTATATAACTGGCGAAATTCCTCGTTGGTAATCTCGCCTGTCACGGTTTCGCCAAAGGGGAGTTGATCCCCCTGCTGCCGATAGGAATCGCCATAAGCGGATGGATAGCTTGAGATCAGCAGCAGGAGAGTGATAAAAAACAGTGCCTTTCGCATACGACCCGTTCTACTGGCTAGTGGGGCCTGCCCCCAAATTTTGCAGGGTGATGGTATACGTCCCGGCGGTTGGATTGGCGGCAGTTTCAGCATAACGTGTAACGGCAATCAAATAGGTTCCAGTACGTGGCAAACGGTATTCAATGTACGGGTCATATGTACTGCCTAAGGGACTATCGTCATTGGCCGTCAACAGACGCGGTTGATTAGCCGAATCGTAGGTGTAGAGATAGAGAAGGGGGTCTAAGTTGCCCTCGGTTGTATCTACCGTAATGGTGATGGTATCGCCCTGTGTGCCCGTGAAGTAATAAAAATACAGATAGGTGTCGGCATCAATCGTGTCGCTGAGGCTTTGGTCAAAATTGATCGCCCGTGCTTCTCGATCTACCCCAGCGGTAGTGGGGTCACGATAGGCAAGGGTCAGCGTATAGTTGCCAAAGGTCTGCTCAACCTGCCCCGTTGGGTCTTCAAAATGGGTAGCGACAATCGTATATTGACCATCGCTCGGCAAGGTGGCGGTGATGAGCGAATCCCGAATGACGCCGGGGTCAATGTCGTCGTTTTCTTCAATAACATCCCCATTCGCATCCAGCAGTTGCAGAAAACAGTCCAAAATATCCGGGCCATTAGAGGTCATGGAAATATCTACAATGTCCCCACCCCGCCCCTGAAAAACATATTGTTCGGCGGTGACGTCTTCGGTGATACGTCCGCGCACGCTTGTCCCATAGGCGATGGCGACGGGGGCAGCAGTGCCACCGGTTGTCGTATTCCCATCATCAGGCGGGGTATCGGTTTCACCTGCGCCCGCGTTCAACGCCACAAAAAAACCGCCGGAGATATTCGCAGCCGGGCCAGCTTGGGGAGCTACAATGACCAGATAGTCGCCGCTCACCGGGGCCGGAATTGCCAAGAGGACGCCGTTGTTGGAGACGCTGATGGGATTCAAGAAGGCATCCGTCAAAATCAACGTGCCCGTTTCACCTCCGTCGGCGGTTACGGCGAAGTCTATCAGTGAATTTTCAACAGCAGTGAAGGAATAGAGGCTGGCGAAACGCAGTGGTTCAAATGTACCGGAGGGGGTATCACCCGCTGCCAAACGCTCGGTAACGAGTTCATCTAAAACGGGGTTGCCGGGGGCCTGATCGTTGGAGGCAAGGTCAAGGCTAAGTTCAAAAGTGCCTTCTGTTGTTCCCTCGCCCTGATCGAAACGGGTGGCGACAATGGCATAAAAGGCGTCACGCGGCAGGGTAAATTGCAGTTGGGCATTTTTGTTGGTCTCACTGATGTCGTCGGCATCTTGTAGCGGGATGCGTGCATCATCCAACAGCACCATATAGCTGTCCAGATTGCCGCCGGTGGCCTGCATTACAATATTCACATTGTCCCCGGCCCGCCCCTCAAAAACATAGACGGTTAGGAATACGGCGTTGCTCACTTCACCCTCAGCACTTTCGCCATAGGTCAGGCGTGGGAATTCAGCATATTCGGTGGGCAGGGTTGGTGGGGTTGCTTGGGGTAAACGCGGTGGGGCATCGGAAATCAGGGCTAATAAAAATTCGCCCGTCGTCACGCCCTGCGCTTGGCCTAAACGGGTGGCAATAATGAAAAATTCGCCGCTGGTCGGCATGGTCGTACTAATTTGGGCATCGCCATTACCGCCACTGTTATCATCTTCCGCGATGGTGCTGCCACTTGAGTCTACCAATAAAAGGTAGCTGTCCAAATCGCCGCCGATAGCATTCATGTTGATGGTAACGGCATCCCCCGCTTCAGCGCGAAAACGAAAACGGGTGGTGGGCGTGGTATTGGAGACACTGCCACTGATATTTTGACCGTACAACAGGAAATCGCGGTCAATGGATGAGCCGGTATTACCCGTGCCATTGGCGAAGGTGAAGGCATACTCGCCGCTGCTGCCGGGTTCAACCTGCGCTGCCGCGACAAAATAGATGCCGTTATCCTCTAAGGTGGCATTCAGGACTTGGCCCGGTTGGGCACGCAGGATTTCGCTGAAGTCGGCCCCGTAGAGTACCAAAAGCGGCTGCAAGGGGCTGGTGGTATCTGGCGAAAGGCTGATTTCCTGTCCGGCTGTGCCCTCAAACCAATACAGATTAAAGGTGCTGGCGGTGTCCACACTGCCCCGTGTCGGTGTGCCGGATTGAAGTGGTTGCAAACGGGCGGGGCTTGAAGTAGTGGCAGGAGTCGAGGTCGGAATTTCCACTTCAGGGGTGGCTTCAGTGGCAACAGGTGCGGCGGCATTCGTCACCGTTAATTGAAAATCACCTGTCGTATTGCCTGCGCCTTCGGGGGAGCGCGTCACCACGATTAAATAAGCCGCACTCGCTGGCACGACAAAAGTGATTTGGGCCGTCGTTCCACCGCCGCCATTGTCATCACTCGCCAACAGCGTACCTTCAACTGAGGTCAAATTTAGAAGGGGGTCAAGGTCGCCGTTGGTCGTTGAGGCCAGCGCAACCAAACGATCTCCCTGCGCCGCCTCGACCACATAACGGGCTTCGGTCTGAATTTCGCTGATGCTGCCTGTTGCGGTATCCCCATAGACAATTGGCTCTGGCGGGGCTTGGTGAGGGGGCACGGCAAACGTTATGCCCGAAACGGTCAGCAGTAGGAGCAAGGCTCCCATGATTAAAGTGCATTTTTTCATGCAAGATTCTCCACACAAAGCCGCAAAGGTTTTTGAGCTACGGCGTCGGTGAATATTGTACACAAATTTGAGGGATGTGCTGGCGACTTGCCCTACGATGTGATTACGCTGATGATGGCTTGAGTTTATAATGGGGATATGAGATTACTTAACTTCCTCAGCCTGATTTTTAGTATGTTGTTGTTGGTGTTGAGCAGTGCCTTGTTTATTGCTCGGCTGCAACCTGCCCCTGCTTGGCTTGGCTTTTCGGATTATTTCAATCAACTATGATCTCAATAATGAGGAACTACATGCGATGGGAGGTGGGGCCTATCCTATTTGGTCGCCCGATGGAAAATGGATTTATTTTCGGAATAGTTCTTATGAAGACCCTTTCACGAAAGGCGTCTATCGAATACGGTCAGATGGCAGCCATTTTGAGCAGATAATCGCGGACTCCATTTTTTATGATGCTGTGTTATCGCCTGATGGAGAGTGGATAGCCTATTACTCTGGTGACGATCTTGCGGTCTATCGAATACGCAATGATGGCAGCCGCAAAGAGCTTTTGGCAAATATACATCCCGAAGTAACCTTCATTAGTTGGTCGCCACCCATTGATAAAGCTTGGGATTATCTTATCTTGGTCGGTATAAGTGTCGTTTTTGCCGGAGTGGGCTTGGGTTCGCAACAGCGGATAAATAAGAGGGGTATTTAAACCACAATACCCCTCGGTTTCCTATTCGATTAATTCTTAACCGGGACAACCTTCACGAAGCGGCGGGCCAGTGTACCCGGTTCCATCAGGGCCACAATCCGGTCGGCATCTTCGATTTGGGAGGTTTGTTCGAGAGCTTCGATATAGTAGCCAAACAAATCACGCAGTTGGGTGATGTCACTCTCGTCCAATGGCTGAATGGTGACGGTTGCACCTTTGGCAAAACGGCGGCGTAGCGTATTTTCATCAAAGCCCATTTCGGGGGTGAGTTGTTGATAGACCGTACCACCTGTCATCCCCGCAAAGGCATAGGGGCCGGGGTCGCCCATGATGATGACTCGCCCGGAGGTCATGTATTCACACGCGAAGCCTTTGAGGTTGGCGCGGGTGCCAACATTAACACTCGTATCATCCAGCGGTTCGGTGATTTCGCCGCCAAAGATGACATCCGCACCAGATAGGCGGATGCAGGCGCGGGAATCGGCATTGCCTTGTACAATCAACAGACCGCGTTGTGCACCATAAGCAAAACTCTTGCCCACACTGCCATCCAAGCGCGTACCTTTGTGATTTAACCCTTTCATGACCACCACTCGTCCACCATTGGCGCTTTTCGCTACGCCGTCCTGTGCCCCGCCTTCGATAAAAATGTCGAGTTGGTCGGTTGTCCATGCTGCAAAGCCATTGCCGGCAATCGAGGACGGGCCGAAATTGAGGTGGGCGCAGTTGAGCCGTTGCGCGATACGCGGGTTACGGACAATCTCGCCTGCCAGATATGCCCCAAGCGCACGGTCATAGGCCATGACCTCATCTTCATAGGTGGCTTCTTGTTCCCCATCTTGCACGGCGCTGAGAATCAGGTTGCTGATGGTGTGGGTCAAACTGTTACGTGGACGGGTCAGGCGGCGACCAATGCCGGGTTCGGAGAGCAGGCGGGGTTTCATCGGCATGTGGTAGAGCATAGTGGAGAGGTCTACCATGTCCAGACCCGCCACCTGTTCCAACAAATCGGCACGCCCCACCAAATCTTGCAGGCAGGTTGATCCCAATTGGGCAGTAAGGCGGCGCATCTCATCGGCGATGACATTAAATACACGGACAATACCCTCAACCGCCATATCGTAATCACGAGGGACAAAACTCTTGAGGCCTTTTTCGGTGGCTTCTTCGACGGTCTTAATGTGGGTAGTGATGCCGACATGACACGTCCCTTCATGACATTTACGACAGATGGTACAGCCAATCGCTACCATCGCCATTGTCGCAAAACCAATCCGGTTCGCGCCGAGCAAAATCATCTTGACCGCATCACTACCCGTCTTCATGCCGCCGTCACACCACAATTCGACTCGGTGACGCAAGCCGGATTCAATCAGGGCGCGGTGGGCCTGAATCACGCCGATTTCGGTGGGCAGGCCAACGTATTGCAAAGAGTGACGACGGGCCGCCCCGGTTGCGCCATCATATCCGGTGATATTGATAATATCCGCGCCAGCTTTGGCAACCCCAACCGCGATGACCCCGATTCCCGGCACGACAGGCACTTTGACCGATACTTTGGCTTCGGGATTGACCGTCTTAAGTTCCTCGATCAGTTGCGCAAGGTCTTCAATCGAATATAGGTCGTGATTGTTGGACGGCGAAATCAAGGCAACGTAGGGCGTAGTATGGCGGGCTTCGGCGACCTGTGGGCTGACCTTTGACGCGGGCAGCATCCCACCTTCCCCCGGTTTAGCGCCCTGCCCAATCTTGATTTCAATCACATAGGCAGAGTTCAAAAATTCGGCGTTCACTCCAAAGCGCCCCGATGCGACCTGCTGACCGCGATTGTTGTGATAGCGATTCATCAAGTCGGGCAGTTCACCGCCCTCGCCATTGACGCAAACAATGTTCAGGCGCTTGGCAGCTTCAGCATAGGCACGATAGGCCAATTCGCCCTGCGACCCAAATGACATGGCGCTAATGAGCAAGGGCATATCGTGAATATCCACGCCGATTTCGACATGCTCAGGGGAGATGCTGTCGGTCAAGTGTTTAATTTCAATGATATGGCGCAGCGCAATTGGCACTTCTTCTTTGAGATTGCGGTACATCTCAATAAATTCATCCAGCGACATTTCGCCATGTGCCACCGCTTCGGCCTTTTTCCAGAATTTGGGGTAGAAGCGGTCTACGCGGGCAATTTGGGCTTTGGCTTCACCCCGTAATTCGGCGGCACGGATATCGGCTTCGCGGTCAAGGCGTTCCCATGTCAGGCCAACTTTTTCACTGCCGAAGTAATTGGGGGTGTTCAACATCCCTGCGACGCTGGGGGCAAGGCCGATGCTGCTGAAGGTGCGGCCATAACCACGCAGTTCATGACAGCCAATGGTGGAAGTCACCTTTTCCAAACCCGCCGTTAGATTTTTCAAGACGGTGCGCTGGGCTTTGATGGAATCTTGGCCCGTCAGGGTCTTGGATTTTTTATCGGCCCCAATCGCCACAACGAACATCGCATAGGGATTGACGGCATCCGCCCCCAAACCGCACAACAAAATAACATCGTGTAGGGTACGAATGCTGGCGCTGCGAACCACAATCCCGGCCCGGCGGCGCAAATTCACTTCATCATCGGCTTCGCGCAGGGTACGGTCAATGACGCCTGCTGCTAGATGGGGATCGAGCCAGCCGAGATTTTCTTCAAGCGTTTGGGTATCGTCCAACACGAGACATTGTACATCCGAGCGCACGGCGTTGACGGCTTCGTGTGCGAGACGGTTGATGGCGGCATTGGCGGTTTCGCCGGGGTAGAGGCCCAACGTCAGCCATGCCACACGGCTGCTAAACCGCTCCAGCAAATCTTCAATGCTCATGGTGCCATAGGGTTCAGCTACCGCGCGTACCAATTCGGCGTCGCCCAATGTTGGATGCCCACCTGATAAGATGGGGGTTTCCAAAACGACCAAAATATCATCGGGGTGAGGGGCGGCACCAATGGCGGGACGTGCCCCAACAATCATGCGGGTTGAAAACGCCTCCGCTTCACGCTCGCGGTCAATGGCGGGGTTGGTGACGACGGCGACGGTCTCTTTGAAGAAATCCGCCACGTTGACGCGGTTTTTGCTCAAGACGGCTAATGGGCCGTCATGCCCCAACGAGCCGACCAAATCTTTGCCGCTGGTGTCTACTACCGATTCGATTTCTTGGATTTGTTCGCGGTTCCAGCCTGTTGCAGCCATGACTACCGCATCCACCGCACGGGCTTGAGCGTATTGCCAAGGCATCTCGACGGTTGCGGCAAGCGTGGCAACTTCCATCAGGGCAGTGTCTACGGCGACCTCAGCTTGAGCCAATGACTGAGCGACACCTCCGCCATCTCCCCCACGTGTACGAACCTCACCGGGAACGCTGTAGCTGCTCCAATCTGACCAATAACGTTCGGCAAATTGGGGTACTTCGCGCTGAAAGGCCTGTTTCATGACATATTGGCGGATTTCGGCATGGTCAAAAACTTCGACGCTTTTACCACGATTGAGCCGCACCGCCATTTTCTCGCCGGGGGCCAAGGGGCGTGGGTCGCACATCATGTTTTCAAGCGGCACGACGCCACGTTCGGAGCTAAAGATGAATTCTTTTTCAGTCTCCACAAACCATAAAGGCCGCAAACCGAGGGCATCCACACTGACCACCGCCATATTCGCATAGCGGGCAATAATCGCGGCTGGCCCTTGCGCGTATGGCCCGAAGGACTGGCGCAGACGGTTGTAGACTGCTTGGAGGGGTTTGGGCATATTTTCAACTTCAAAAGGGACAGGGGGAAAGAGGATTTCGAGGCCTTCAATAACACTTAAACCATATTTGGCACAGAGGGTTTGGAGGGTGCGGTCAATGTCTTGCGAGTCGGAGTTATTGGGGTCAAGTTCTGCTCCAATCTGCACGGCCTCTTGACGAAAACGGCTGATGGTGTTGATTTCGCCGTTATGCCCCATCAGTGGGAAGGGTTGCACACGCTCGAAACTTGAGGCGGTATTGGTTGAATAACGCGCATGACATAAGGCCATTGCGGTGTAATAAGTGCGATCTTGCAAATCCGGATAAAAACGAGGCAGCACTTCAACTGAGCCGCGTACTTTATAAACGACCACATGCGAACTCAGCGAGGCAAAATGAATCGGCAGTATTTTTTCCACTTCGGACTGCACACGGAACAAGACATTGTCCACATCCGAAGTTTCCCCATACCCGGCTAATTGGATGAACAGAGGGGCATTTTGGCGGGCTTGGCGGCCCAATGCGTTCATCACGACTGGCCCCGGCTCGGCAATCAGGAGATTTAAACCCGCGTCATTAAAATGGGCATTCAAGATTTCACTGATTTCACGCCAGTCTTCATTGGCGGGGATAAAACAGTGTCCCACCCAGAAACGTGGATCGGTGGCGATGGAGGAACGCAGACCGGCTTCGCTTAATTTCTTGCCCCATAATTGACGGGGGATGTCGGTCTGGATGCCTGCGCCGTCACCTTCCCCTTCGACAAAGCCAGTACGGTGACCCATGTGGCTTAGGGCATGAATAGAGCGTTTTAATGTTCCATAAGTGCTTTCGCCGCCTTTACGCACGCTCATAATAAGCGCACAGGCGTCATGTTCTGGGCCATCCGGGGAGTCAGGGGGGGTGTCGGTACGAATGTTGGGAATGGTCATGGTGCTGCCCTCGCAAGATAAGAAAAAACCTAAGTCTTCAAATTAGTTCCGTTTCCTTTGGCTTAACTGGCCGGATTTTCGCTGCTCTTCACACATGATGATTTTGTGAATTGTGAAAAGAGGTACGAACAACCAACCAGAATTGGGGGGCAAAAAACCCACCCTCAGTCGAGGCTGGTTTACGGTTATTGTTAAAGATGATAGGGCAGGTGGGGGCAGAAACTCAACGAATCTAGTCAATATTGACAAATACCATCAACGTATAGTGCAAAATGTCAATATAGACAAGATTTAACCGCAAAATGGTCAAAAAAATATTATAAGATTAAAAACCTATTCTTGAGGGACATTCGGTATTTTGCACAACCTACTTCATCGGCCATTTATTAAGGAATAAGGACTGACATACACATGCCAGCCCTTTTTTGAGGCCTTAAACAGCCGAAACGGTTACTTCTTCGCGGAGACGCTCAATTCTTTTTTGCAAATAGGGTGAAAAATACCCGCTGTAGCGTTCCCATAATTCTGGAATTTGCCAATCATTGCCGCTGACGTATCCCCGGCACTTAGGCGATCCACAGGCGCAGGTAAATTCATCATATACCGACCCATCGGTCATGGCATAGTCAAAACAAACCTCTTCGCCGGGTTGAATGTCGCGCATGGCGACTAAAGTCACTTGCCCCTGCAAACCAGCATTTGGCTCGCACGAATGGTTGACCCAATCGCCGGGACCCTCCTTCGTCGTTACCAGAAAGATGTCCTCATCAATCTGGACGGCAAGTGTCGTTATCGCTGGATTATTGAGCCGGGCAACTTCCGCCCTTGTCATGACTTTTCCACCCCAGACCGAAATGACTTCTCCGGCCTGAATCAATTCACGGGCAAAAGCACCATGACCGCCCTTTTCAGGGAACACACGCCCCTCTAGTTTGGGTGAGAGGTATGAGCTAGGGTGGTCGTCGAATTCGTTCATTTATTAACTCCTTTTTTGAAATATGACGATCATACGTCGTGATGCGGGTGAACTAGAAAAAGGCTGGTTGAGGTCAAAATCACCATACCAACCGACAACCTTCAACGTGCCGGAAAGCTCGGCGAACAACTGCAATTCCTGTGGGGTTAGCAGTCGCTCTTGGGCATGGTCGGTAATGACCATTTCCTTTCCGTTATCCTTTATTCTTATTTCAAGGGTGGTGTGTGCCACGCCTGCGATCATATCAATTTGCGGTGGGGTTTCGGCCCAACGAATTTCAGCAGAGATGCCATTCCGCTGACCTGCATAACAGAACGGCTCATAGACGCCGATGGAACAACTTATAGGATGGTTCAAATCCACGAGATACAAGCCATTGGGGGTCAGGTTATCGCCCATCGCCCGAAAATGATTCAAGATTTGCTCATTGGTGGTTAGACAATCCATGCTGTCGAACATACAAAATGCGAAATCTACGGGTTGATGTAGACGGAAATTGGTCATGTCCGCCGCTACCCATTCCACATCCGCCCCGACTTCACGGGCCTTGTCTTGGGCAAATTCGATCATCTCCGGGCGCAAATCTAGCCCTACGGCGCGATAGCCTTGTTTGGCGAAAGTACGGGCGTGATACCCCGGCCCACATGCCAAGTCTAGGACGGACCGTAGATCACGGCCTACGATCTGGTAGTAGACTTCTTTCAAGAATTCGACTTCGCGGCTTACGTCACGGTCAAAAATCACATCATAATAGATTGCACGTTGATACAGATTATTGTGCTCGGCCATTGTTAAACCTTTTGAGGATATTGAGTTTTTCAGGGTTGGAGAACCCTAAGGTTTGGTAAATCGTAATGAGCCACCGCGAGCACACATTTGTCTATTGGTTTTATCAAGAGGCAAATGCTACTGGGCAGTTTAAAACATGCGTATTAGTAGCAATGTGCTTTGCCAGTCACCTCCCCGTGCAATAGAAACCAAAAAACTACTCAACAGCCCCCGTGTGTCCGCAAAATGGAACGGGCATGAGTAGCCTTATTAGCAAAACAATATAGCACGAATAACCCAGCTAATCAATATAGCAGAAGCAAAATGGTTAATTTTAATAACCCTAATAGGAAAGGCGGTTTAGGCCATCATTGAAATGGCTTAACGAAGGGATAATCTAATAAGAGGACTTCAATACATAGGCGGGTATTGGCGTTTTGCCCAAGCTGGGTTACAGCCCGACGGGTCGCTTGAAGGGCGCGTTGGGCATCTTCCGGGGTAATGGCAGACGCGATTTGAAGGATGGCTGATTCATGGTCAATATTGACAAGAGCGACTTGACTGCCAGTGGTCGCCAACAAGACATCACGCCAATAGGTCTGCCAAATATCCAGCACGGTTAACAGGGTCGGCTTATCTTTGGCTAAACCTTCGGCCAACTGAAATCGCTCATAGCGTGTCCCGGCAATCGCCTGTTCTAGCGCATTCACAGATTCATGGCGAAGATCGAGTTCCGTCGTGTCGGTAGTGCTTCGAATCGCCCAACCGATCCGTCCGCCGGAGAGCCTTGCCAGTAGGGTCGCTTGCTCTGGTTCGATATTCCAATAATTTCGCAAGGCGGTTTCGGTTTCTTCTAGGCCAAGCGGACGCAGGTTTAAGACTTGGCAGCGCGAGACGATGGTAGGCAAAAGCAGATCACCGTGTTCCGCCGTTAAAATCAATACCACCTGTGAGGATGGTTCTTCGAGCGTTTTCAGCAGGGAGTTTTGGGCGGCGAGGTTGGCCTCGTGAAAGCGGCGCAAAATGGCAATTTTAAAACGCCCTTCATAGGGTCGGAGTGCCAACCCGTGCTGCAAATCCCGCACCTGCTCGATTTTGAGTGTACCACCAACCTGTTCGGCTTCGATCACTACTACATCTGAATGACTGCCAGCGGCCATCAGCTTGCAACTTCGACATTGACCACACGGCGGCGTCTCACCCTGACAGTTGAGCGCAGTAGCAAGCGCCCAAGCCAGCGTGGTTTTACCGATGCTGGCAGGCCCAGTGATGAGATATGCATGGCGGGTCCGTTCGAATTGTAAGGCACGTCGGAATTGATCTATCGCCCAATTATGGCCGATCACAGGCCAATTTGCGGAAAATGTGTCACGTTGCGTCATGATGTGTATTCTAGCAGAGATGTGGTTGATTTGCATTCTGTGGGAGGCATTTTCTGTTGCATCTGACAGGGGGGCTTGATATAATGCCAAATAGAAAGGCAAACTTGCGTTTAATAAGGCAAGACGCGACGAGCGTGAACGAACCTTCTTTAACTGAACCCCCCTTACATTGCTTAACGGCCTACTTGTTTTTTCAGCGCCGAAAGTCAGTTATTGGCTTCTGGTCTTGCTGCCGTACCATTGTTGTTCAATCTCAGAGGGACTATTGTGGAGATTAGTTTTACAACCGGCCTAGTCGCCGCGCTCGTATTGCTATCCGTTAAGCTGCTGCTTACACTTGGCTACAGCGGATTAGTCAATTCTCGCAAGAGCCTCCTACGGGAGCGCCTCGAAAACGGTCAGAAGCGTGTCAGCCGCGCCCTGAAGCTTGGTGAAGATGCTACACGCTTAATGGCGACATATCAGTTTTTGTCCATTGTGCTCGACAGTCTAATTGTGCTACTGGTAATTGCGACTTTTACTGACCCAATTGAAAAAGCGACGAATAATACTCTTAGCCTCGGTGTGTTATACATCGGGCTGGTGTCTCTAACGAGTATCCTGCTGCTGGTCGTGGGAGATCGTATCCCTACCGTTATCGGGGCAAGTCGTCCAGAACGATATGCGATTGTTGCAGGATGGGCCATGTTCAATCTGGTGCGGTTCTTCGCGCCTCTCATTCTGCTCATCTTGCGAATATCGGGACAAATCGCTACCCTGCTCGGCGGCAGTGGCACCAGTCAACTCGTCACCGAAGAAGAAATCAAGACGCTGGTAGATGCAGGCCAAGAGGAAGGTGTTTTGGAGGATGAAGAAAAAGAGATGATTTACTCAATCATCCGCTTTTTCGATGATACCCTTGCCCGTGAAGTCATGGTTCCTCGCATTGATATTGTGGCGCTGGATATTGATTCCACCATTGAGGAAGCGCTGGATTTGATCATCACAGAGGGTCACTCACGTATCCCGGTCTACCGCGATACGATTGATAATATAGTGGGTAGCCTGTATGCCAAAGATTTGTTGAAGGTCTGGCGCGACGGACAGAAACCCGAATCCCTTCAATCCCTCCTGCGTGAAGCCTATTTTATTCCGGAGTCCAAAAAAGCGAGCGACCTGCTGATCGAATTACAGGAGCGCAAAACGCATCTGGTTTATGTTGTGGATGAATTTGGCGGGACGGCGGGTATCCTCACGATTGAAGACTTGATTGAGGAAATTGTTGGGGAAATCCAAGACGAGTATGACTTTAAAGAAGAAGCCCTTTACGAAGAAGTTAGTGACACGGAATATATCTTTAATGCCCGTATAGACCTCGATAACGTCAACCATCTATTGGGTGTCTCGCTTCCAACTGAAGAAAGTGATACACTTGGCGGTTACATCTTTGAAAAATTGGGGCGGGTGCCAGTGCCGGGTGATGAGATTACGGCTAATCAGGTCGTGATTCGGGTACTGTCGGTAACGGGCCGACGCATACGGCGTGTGAATGTCAAGAAGGTCATGCCGCAACCTGAAGAAACAACCGACCATCCCAAAGATAGCCGGACGACCAGTACCAACCCAACCGTTGAAGCATTGCCTTCCCCTTCATTAACTAACAAACCAAGTGAGTCCTAAATGTCTACACCCAGTCTGTCCTCCGAGACGATTCGGCAGTTGATTGAAAAAGCCAAAACCGTCCGTCAACGCGCTTATGCTCCGTATAGTCATTATTACGTTGGCGCAGCCTTGTTAGGGGAGAATGGAGACGTCTATACGGGCTGCAATGTTGAAAACGCTGCCTACCCGGTCGGGATTTGTGCCGAACGTAGTGCAGTGGTCAAGGCAATTAGCGAGGGTTGTATCTCATTTCAAGCCGTTGCTGTCGTCACCGAAAATGGTGGAACGCCCTGTGGGGAGTGCCGCCAAGTGTTGAATGAATTTAACCCCGATATGCTGGTATTGATTGCAGATACCGATGGCACACTGCTGATGCAAAAGCCCCTCCGCGAACTTCTGCCAGAAGGATTTGGGCCTGCCAATCTCAATAAAGAGCGCGTAGGTAATCGGAAAGGCACACGTGACGGATCGTAGCCGAACGTTTAAAACCCCGGCGGTCATTTTGCGGCGCAGTGATTTTGGTGAGGCTGACCGCCTGTTAACCCTGCTTACTCCTCACTATGGTAAAATTAGGGCGATTGCCAAAGGCGCACGCCGTCCCACTTCACGTTCGGCGGGACATGTTGAACTATACACGGTGGTTGAGATGGTTGTTGGGGAGGGGCGCAACCTCAATATTGTGACCCAGATTGATCTCATCGAGCCATTTCTAGCCCTACATGACGACCTCAACCGTATCGCCTATGCTAATCTGTTTGCTGAACTCATTGACCGATTTTCGGCGGACAATGAGGAGAATGCGGGGGCATATGAATTGTTGGTGGCGGGGTTAGGGTGGCTGTGCGAACCGGAGATAGATTTGCGTTTGGCCGCCCGCTATTTTGAACTGCGTTTGCTGGAAGTGATGGGGTATGCGCCGTCGTTGTTTGAATGTGCAGTCAGTGGAGAGGAATTGCAGGCCGAAGATCAATTCTATAGCGCCGAAGATGGCGGGGTCGTGTCGGCATCTCACGCGGTTGGTCGTTCGTATATGATCAGTCTGCCCCTCAATGATTTTAAAATTCTACGACATTTCACACGTTATCAATGGGCCGAGGTCAAAAACCTAAAACTCCGCCCCGAAAATCATTTCAAATTGGAACAGGTATTGCACTCGACCATCATGTATCTTTTGGAACAACGCCTCCAGAGTGTGGCCTTTTTAAAGCGCATCTCCAACGAATTTTGATACCCCTACGGTTGTGAAATAACCGCTCCATCTTCCCCAATCACCAAACTAAGCCAATCGTTTGCTAGGACATTGCCCGCTTCATCATGTATAGGGAGACGCTGTAAATTCGTTGGGTCATACAGGCCGATCTTGACCGACCAACCGTCGTTGGGGAGTCCAGCGGCATTGATGGTCATACAGTCTTTGATAACCTCACCGGGAAGCCATGCGCCTGTTGGGTAATCGCCGCTGCGTGGCTGCCCATCAACTTGCGTAAAATATTCCTCACCTTGATAGACATGCACAAAATAATGGAAATCGGTGTTGGTAGCCTTGAGCGATACCCAATCTACGCACAGGGTAATGTCATCACCATTGCGCCGCAAACTCGTGGGTGTCAAGCCAATGATATTGCCAAGTGTGTAATCATAAGCGGGATTGGCGACAGGCGTCCCATGCACGATGAATCGCCCGACCACCGGAAACACCTCTTGCCCATTGGCATCTGTGATCGGTGGGATATAACCCGTCACCACATCAAAGAGGCCGATGCTCAGTGGATAAACCTTCTGTGTTTCAGCATCACGCGGAATCTTCATAAAGTAGCGCTCAGTCCATTCATCCCCTGCTCGCCAATCCGTCGCTATCATATTGCCACCACCCGGATAGCTGTGTTTACGAAGCTCGGTACTGCCAAACGCCGTGACTGATACTACATAGTTGGGGTTGGTAGCAGTACCCAACGCCCGCCAATAGCCCACGATCTCAACGATGTCACCCGGCTGCCCGCCAACTGAAATCTCCTTGACGCCGATGAGTTCCACCGTGTTGTCATAACGATACACGATAGGGTGTTCAACTTCGTTGGGTGGGGGAAAGACGGTGAACACAAATCGGTAGTAGCCTGCAAATATGACCATCGAGAGCGCGGCCATAAAGGTGATACTGGTCAATACAAAAGGTCGTTTTACTTTTTCTGGCAGCCACCCCTCTAGGCCCAGTGCCATACACGCCCCCATACCTGCGATGGCTCCCAGCGCGTAGCGGCCCTGATAACCACTGTAGATTGTGCCGCAAATATAAAAGATCATCAGAAACGATCCCACCACAAATCCGGCGACCACCAGCCCTTGTTTGAAGGCATACCGACGTTCTACCGACCACTTTTCACGATAGAGAAGGCGCAAGAACCGAAATGCTTGGAAGATCATACCGACTATGCTGATGATGCTGACAGTATAGAACCCCATGTATAAAGGTCGGTGGACGACGATTAAGCGGTAATGTGCCCAGAAATGATGAAAGATCAACGGAAAGGTATCGAGCGCATAACTTAATGAAAATCTGCCACCGGGTTTTACCCACCAAGCCTGCAACTGAGGGTGATCGTAAAAGGTAGCGTTTCCATACACGATGATGTTCCGCACATACCACCAACCTCCAATCCCCAGCGTAAGCGCGAGTATCAACGGCACGTACCGCCAAGTCCGCCGATCAGTGATGACCCAAAGCCCAACTGGGATTGCGAGAAATCCGGTGTAGGATTTAGTCATCAGGCTAGTTCCCAACACAATCCCTAAGATGATGTTTTGTTTTAGCGACGGTCCGTCCTTCATTTGGCGCAGCACCAAATAGAGGCTGAGGGTCGCCAACAGATAGACCAAGTTATCGTTATTGATCGCCCCGGACATACGAACGAAAAGCGGCCAAAACGCGACGATGCCAAGCGCCAACAGCCTTCGATAGGGTCGGTCAGGCCACAGTAGTTGATAAATCCGGTAGCTGAAATATAAAGTGAACAGTCCTAGCAATATCGAAAACCAGCGCAACACTTGGGTATTGCGTGCGGTGTCGTTGCCTTCGTAAGGAAAGGATTCACTGCGGTCATGCAGATACTGGTTGCGATTTTGCTGGTGGGGGATGTCAATCAATTCGCCCGCAAAGGGATTTTTGCGCATCTCTTCGTAGCGGTCTTTAAAATCATGATCGGGCAGGAGAGCGAGAATGGGGGCATTCAGCAAATAATAGCCGGGGGGTTGCAGATATTCTGTCCATTCTTCAGGATATGGGTTGGGGAACACATGCTCTTTTGCCAAAACAAGGATGTAATCATAGTGCAAATCCTCATCATGTGGCTCAAACAATGGGCCTTGAGCATAACTCCCTGCCAGAATGAGATAACCGACGATGATAAATGCAAGGACGTAACGTTCGGCTTTTTTGCTCAACCTATACTCCGATTTATTTGGGTACGACCACCGCAATGACATAGGTGTGGTAAATGGAGAACACTTCCCATGCAAGGATTTTACCCTGTTGCTCCAAAAGGCCCTGCAATGTTTCTAGTTTGCGAGGATGGCTGCCTCGGTCATAGCGCCATAACAGACGACTCACCCACCGTTTGGGTTTCCAGACCGCATCCATAAACACAAAGCACCCCTCTGGTTTAAGGATGCGCACCGCCTCGCTGAAAAAGGCTGTCAAATATTCATCGGGGATGTGGTGTGAAACAGCGGTACACAGCACTAAATTTACTGATTGATTGTGCAGCGGAACTTGGGTTGCACTGGCTAAAATGCCAACATCGGCGGGGTACTTTTCCCTAAATCCACGCAATTTTAGGGAATCGTTGTCCAAGCAGATGTAACGTGCATGGGTTGGCAATAGGTCACGGTTGATACCTGTGCCACCTCCCAAATCTACCACTCGCGTATTCGGCGGCAACTGCTGTAAATGGGTACTGAGACGCTGGCGGATTTGTTTTGAACCCACCGCCATTTGTAGTCGGTCATAGATGACAGGATTTGAAACAACGCGATGAAGTAGGTTTTTAATCATGATTTTTTGCGGGCGATAGCCAGTAAGGAGGTACCAATGGGGAGTTGTTTACGATTTGAAATTAAGCGAGATTCCTGCATCAGCCATGCTGTCAAAAATCCGTTTACGCCGGGGGTGATTTTTAGCTCACGCGCCGCCATTTCATTGACATCTGCGACGCGCTGCTCTTTTTTGCCATTTAGGAGGGATGCCATCCGTCGCCCCAGCCATACCAACGGGAAAATACTCATCATATAGTAGCTGATGAACTCAATTTCGTACCCAACCGCGTTCAGTTTTTGCTGCAAATCGGATTTTGGGTAGCGCCGATAATGATGAGACGCTTCATCGAAATAGCTCCAGAGCGAAGCATGAGCCGGGACGGTCAAGATCAATCTGCCGCCGAGGGCTAACATCCGATGTAGGTCAGCCAAGACTTGAATGTCATCGGATAGATGCTCCAAGACATCAAACAGGCCGATCAAGTCAAATCTCACGCCGAAGGGAGGATTGTGCATATCGCCTTGAATCAAAGGACAGGTAACGCGCTGTTGGGCATAGTGCAGGCCGTCCCAAAATAAATCCATGCCCATGATGCTATTTTCGGCACATACCTGCTCTAGGTGACGTAACACGTTACCTGTGCCACAGCCGACCTCTAAAACACGATAATCGGCGGGTAGGTCACGGGTAATTTGTTGGACAAGTTGGCGGATGATGTGGTTGCGGGTACGAAACCAAAAATGACGATCTTCGATCTCGAATAATAATGAAAAGAATGAAGGATCGTAACTGGTATCGGGAGTAGCAAGATTGGGCGTGCTCGACATGTTTAATCCATAAACCAACGGTGATACCAAAGTTGAACGTTGGAGGTCAAAAATCCACACTGCTGATAGAGTAGTTGGGCGACGGCATTGCGGCCTTGTGTGACAACTGAAACAGTATGTACTTGATGATCGCAAAACCAACGCAGGGAATTATCAACTAAGCGTTTGCCAAAACCATTGCCCTGTGCCTCTTGCTTGACCGCTAACAGGCCGATTTTGCCCGTGCCATCATTCCCCAAATGACATGAAATGTACCCCGCTGCCTGACCATTTACATCGGCCACCAAGACAGCATCGGCATACCCTTCACAGCTTTTAGCAATCCATGTTTCATAAAATTGGGTGCATCGCTTATCGGGGAAATGGGGGTCATAAAAAAAGCGCGAATCATGATGGCTCACACGGGCAATTGCCTGCAAATCAGGAATATCGCTTACCTGCGCCAAACGAATTTGAGCATCCGGCGGGGTTGGCCCTAGCGGATTTTTGCGAAAGCGCCGTTCCAATGTGAGGCGAATATCCATCAATCGGAAGGCATTTTCTTCGACCAAACGTACGGTGTCGCGGTCATTGGAGTCGCTTAGAAAATAGAGACAGTCAATTTCTTCAGCGGTACACCACGCCAATATCACTTCTAATTCATCAGGTTTGAGGCGGTTCGGCAATATACTGGCAATACGGAGACCAAAAAAGTCCGAATCCCAGTCTAAGTATTGACAATACATGGCTACTCCCATGTTTTGGAGCGTATGGTATAGGTGGGGCGATCCATCATACGGAAGTGCATCCGGGCTAGATATTCACCAATGATGCCCAATGCGAACAACTGCGCACCTGAAAATATAGCGATAGTTGAGGCCAGAAATGGGAACCCCGGCACGCTCTCGCCTTCGATTAGGTAACGCCCGACCACGAACAACAATAACAAGATGCCAAAGACCGTGAAGACAAACCCGACCAAACTGGCTAATTGGAGGGGTATGGCACTAAAGCCCGTCATCATATTCATAGTATGGCGGATGAGCTTACGGAAAGTGTAATTCGATTTACCCACTGCCCGTTCCTCATGCCGCACGGTGGCCGCCGCGAAACGGGTCGTTCCCCATGTCAACAGCACGTCAATCGAGACATATGGCCCTTGAAAATTGGTCAGGGCGTCTCGAATTTGGGTACGGAAGGCACGGAAGGCACTAATATGTTTGGCGGTTTCGGCCCCCATCGCCCCCTGTAAGGCCAATTTCGTGATCCGTGAGGCCATCGTTCGCCAGATGCCATGCGGGTATTCTTGGGGTGTGCCGTATACCACATCATAGCCCTCGGCCAATTTCGCCAGCAATTTCGGGATTTCTTCGGGCGGGTGCTGCAAATCGTCATCCATTGTGATGATGATGGCATGGCTGGCGGCACGAATACCTGCTAACAACGCATTATGCTGTCCATAATTCCGCATAAAATTGATGCCATGCACCCATGAATAGACTTCGGCTAGTCGGGATACGACCTCCCAGCTTTTATCGCGGCTGCCATCGTTGACCAAGATCACCTCGAATTGGCTGCTGAGGGTTGGCAGGACGGCGGCGAGACGTTCAATTAAGGGGGTCAGGGTGGCTTCGCTGTTATAAACAGGGACAACAACGGAACAGGTAGGCTGATCTGGCATATTACCCTACATACTGGCTGAGGATAGAATCAACACGACTGGCATAACCCCCGCCGAATAAATTCATATGCACCATTAACGGATATAGTTGATAGAGGGCGCGGCGGCTGGGATAGCCCGGTTCAAGCGGATAGGCGGCGTGATAGGCATCATAGAAGCGTTTGGCGAATCCGCCGAATAATTCCGTAAAGGCGAGTTCGACTTCTCGATTGCCATAGTAGACGGCGGGGTCAATCACGGCGGGCTGTTGATTGGCGAGAATCATGACATTGCCACCCCACAAATCGCCGTGCAGCAAACTGGCAGGGGCATCTTGAATCAATTTGGGCAGATGGGCCAAAAAAACTTCCAACATGCGTTCGCGCCCCGGACGCAGCATCCCTTTTTGGCGAGCGATTTCCATTTGCGGGCGGATGCGCTGTTCGGCATAAAATGTGACCCACGAATCTTGCTGTTGGTTGGATTGGTATAGCGACCCGATGAAATTATCATGGTCGAGGCCATGCTTGGGGGCGGTTTGGCGGTGCAGCGCGGCGAGTCCTTGCCCCAATTGCTCCGGCGTCTGCAAATTCGCTTGACCCGACTCCAGCCATTCCAAGACCAAAAAAGCGGGAGTGTCGCCCTCGGCCTCTTGCACCACGATGACTTCCGGTACCCGTAAGGTTTTGGAATCGCGCAGGATTCTTAATCCCTTTGATTCGGCGGTGAACATCCCCGACAGCGCATTTTCATTCCATTTAATGAATAGGAAACCGTCGGCTGTGGCAATTTGCGCGGCGTGGTTGATGTCGCCACCGACGCAAGGCTGCACGTCTTTTGGCTCAATCTTGAATTTATCGCGCAGTGCGCTTTCGATTCCCACCGGCAGGCGCATTGGGGCAGTTCCTTATAGCTCGTGTGTCGTGCGTATTTCCGCCAATAATCCTTTAGAGGCCGCCGATACTAAATCATAGACTTCCTGAAACCGCCCATTATAGTAGGGGTCAGGCACTTCGCGGACGGGTTGATCGGGTGCATAGTCCAAAAACAGCCGAATGTGTGCCTTGCTGTCGGCGGGCTGTCGGCTGTGTATATCCGCGAGGTTATCGGCGTCCATCGCCAAAATGTAATCAAAATTGTAAAAATCATTGCGGGTAAGTGTACGCGCCCGTCCCCGATAGTCAATGCCGTGTTCCTGCAAAACGCGCCGTGTGCCACTGTGCGCCTGTTCACCTTCGTGATAGCTGGCGGTTCCGGCGGAATCTATCTGGATTTTTTCGCCCAACCCGGCCTCATTGACCATGTGTTGAAAGACGCCCTCTGCCATTGGTGAGCGGCAGATATTCCCTAAACAAACGAAGAGTACACGAATCATAAGCCTTTGCTCAAGTTCCTCTACATTTTCAATGGAGGGATATGATAGCACGTCCTATTGACTTTTCGAGGTGGGGATTTTGGACAAAGCCTCTCCTATCCCCAAAATCCGATCTCGATACTCAATCCGCTCGACCCAATCGGCAGGCCATGCATCAATGCCGTGATAGGCCCCAGCGAACGCCCCTGCAATACACGCGATGGAATCCGAATCACCACTCGTGACGGCGGCACGGCGAATAACAGCAATCGGGTCGTCGGGGTACATCAAAAAACAGAATAGGGCCGTCGCAAAGGCTTGTTCCGCCACCCAACCTGCGCCGGTTGCTAGGCAGGGGTCAGTTTCCCGATCCATTTTTTCAAGGGCTATATCTAGCCGATCTAAAACACCCAAACATTCATCCCACCCATGTGCAATATAGGCCTGCGGTGTCGGCAGCATAAACGCTTTGTGCCATAATTCGCCAAGCCAATCAGCATGGTAAATATCGCGTTGGGAGAGGGCATAGTCCCGCACCCGTTTGGGTAAATCGTTAGGGGTGCCTCCATTACCTAAATCCGCAATCACAAAGGCGGTTAAGTCAGCGGCAGCCAGTCCAGTAGGGTGTCCGTGTGTCATGGCGGCTTGCAATTGGGCGATGCCTGCGCGGGTGTTCGTATCCACGTCCAATACCCCGACGGGCATAACTCGCATATTGGCACCACAGCCTTTGGAGCTAATCTGCGATGCCTCTAGCCACGATTTGCCCTTCAACATTTCCTCGCAGGCGGTCAGACAGGTGTTGCCGGGAGCGCGATTATTTTCGGGGCTGTTGTACCATGCCGAAAAAGTGCGGCGAAATTCTTGGGCAAGGCTGTCGGGTTCAAGGGGTTTGGGTGCGCCGATTATTGCCTCGCCCACTGCGATTGCCATTTGGGTGTCGTCGGTGACGAGGGCCGGATTGCCTTCAGGGGCTTGTGGGCCATATGGCGGGAATTTTTCGAGGATGCCTTTGATATTCAAAAATTCAGTTTCGGCGCCGAGAGAATCCCCCAGTGCCATGCCGATAAGACAACCGGAGATGTGTTGTTGATTCATCACTAAAATTCGCTTTGTTTTGCCATAAGTATGTCAAAAAAGGGAAGGTGAGCATAAAAATCACCCTCCCTTCAAATCCCATGTTACGCTGTTGCCCGTGCCGACTTGAACCAGTCTTCGGGGTGGATATTCATGTATTCGAGGCTCTGGTGGCGGAAATAGGTGTTATACAACTCGGCATAATGCCCACCTTTTTTCAACAACGCCTCATGATTGCCCTCTTCGATAATCTCCCCCTCACGCAGCACAATAATACGATCCGCGTTCTTGATGGTCGAAAGCCGATGGGCCACTACAATCGAAGTGCGGTCTTTCAACACCTCCTCCAAACCCTCTTGAATTAGCGTCTCAGTCAGGGGGTCAATGCTGGCGGTGGCTTCGTCCAAAATCAGAATGGAGGGGTTTTGCAACAGTACCCGCGCCAAAACGACTAATTGCCGTTGTCCCATCGAAAGATTGTTACCCCGTTCACCTGCCGGACTTTGTAATCCTTCGGGCAGGCTATCAATCCAATCCCCCCCGCCGACCTGCCGCGCAACGGCTTCCACTTCAACATCCGTCGCGGATGATTTTCCATACCGGATATTTTCCATCACGGTGCCATCGAACAGAAACGGCGTTTGGGTAACAATGCCTAGATGAGCGCGGAAGGTATCTAAATCGAGACTGCGGATGTCATGCCCATCAATCAAAATCTTGCCCTGCTGAAATTCGTAGAAACGGGCGATCAATTTGGTGATGCTGGTTTTGCCTGACCCCGTATGCCCCACCAGTGCCAACGTCTCACCGGGGCGGATGGTCAGCCAAAAATCTTCCAAGACTTGCTCTTCGGATTCTTTGTAGCCAAAATAGAGACCTTCAAAGCGGATTTCGCCGCGCATGGTATCGAGCTTGATATTGCCCGTCTGCACGACCTTAGATTCTGCGTCCAACAGCGCAAAGACTCGTTCACCCGCCGCGAGTCCCAACTGAAATTGACTCCAAAACGACGCAATCCCGGTCAAGGGGAACCAGAACAGCGCCAGCCCTTGAATGAACAGATACCAGTCGCCCGCAGTTAATGAACCGTCACGCACATTCAAGCCACCAAAATAGACCAGTGCCGCCGTGCCAATGCCTGCCAGAATGTTCAAAATCGGGAAGATGCCATTAAAGACATAACCGCGCCGCAAATTGATGCGATACGACTGCTTGTTCACATCCTGAAATTCATCATAGATGGCGTTTTCCTGGCGGAATGTTTTGGCGACCCCGATGCCGCTGACCGTCTCTTGAACGTGGGTGCTAACCTCGGCCAAAATACGCCGTGATTGCGTGACGGTATCGCGGGCGATCTTACGAAAGGCCAACGCCGTGCCGATAATCAGCGGGGCCAGCGCGAGGGTAATGAGGGTCATCTCGACACTGACAAGGAATAGATACCCAATCAGGAGCACGATCAACAAAAGCTGACTGAGCAGGTTCATTACCAACATGACCACATCGGCAAAGGCTTGCGAATCCGAAGTGACACGGCTGACGATTTTGCCGGAGGGGTAGGTGTCATAAAACGACAGGTCGCGTGCCAATATCGCGTCAAAGGCATCTTCGCGCAGCCGCAGCACGACATTCCCTACCGCCTCGGATGAATACCATTGGCGGATGGCGTTAAATACCCATGCAAGGATGCCCAATGCTGTCACAATGATCGTGATCGTGGTCAAATCAGCATCAGTAATGTTGCGGTCTAGATCATCAATGACCCGCGAAATGTAAATCGGCAGTAGCGTCGAAAAAACAGATGACAGCAGAATGACTACCGAAACACCCACCATGCGCCAGCATTCGGGACGAAAATAGGCCGCAATACGTTTGACCAACTGGCGGTCATTATAACTGCGGTCATATTCTTCGGCTTCCAGCCCGTCCAGAATAAAGCCCATATTTCACTCTCTCCCTTAAACAGCCTGTGCTAGATTTTCTAGGGGTGGCAGTGCCATGTCGTAACGCGCAAAAATACGACGGTAGTGCATGGAGGTACGCAGCAGTTCCTCATGGGATCCGCTGGCAACCAATTGACCTTTATCCAGCACCAAAATGTGGTTGGCCCAACGAATCTGTGATAGGCGGTGTGTAATCAGGAGGGTGGTGCGGCCTTCTTGGGCACGGCGGATTGCTTTTTGGATTTCATCTTCGGTAGCGCTGTCAATCGCGCTAGTCGAATCATCCAAGATCAAAATACGTGGGTTGCTCAGAAAAGCCCGTGCTAAAGCGATGCGCTGACGCTGACCACCTGATAATGTGACCCCACGTTCACCCACTTTGGTTTGATACCCTTCGGTGAACGACATGATGAAATCATGAGCTTGGGCTTCACGGGCCGCCTGCTCAATCTGTTCCTGCGTGGCTTCAGGATTGCCAAACGCGATGTTCTCCGCAATGGTGCGTGAAAACAGGAACACATCCTGCTCAATTTTGGAGATTTGGGAGCGCAAGGCCGTCAAATTCCAATCGCGTACATCCACCCCGTCAATCAGAATACGTCCGTTCGTGACATCATAGGTGCGGTTAACCAATTGGGTCAGGGTTGTTTTACCACCCCCGGTCTGGCCCACAATCGCCACCGTCTCACCCGGTTGAATACTGAACGAGATATTTTGGAGGACAGTGTTATCCCCAAAGGCGAAGTTGACATCTTCAAACACAATTGCGCCTTGCACTTCGCTCGTATGTCCGCCTGCGTTTTCATCAAGGTCGGTCTCGGCTTTGATGATTTCAAGAATACGCCGTCCACTTGCCAGACCATTTTGCAGCAGCGAGAGCGAGAAGAGCGAGACAAAGGTGGGCCAGCGTAGGACATTTATTAGGCCCATCACCGCGATAATGCTGCCAATTTCAAGACTGCCCTGCCGATACAAAATCAGCGCATGGAGGAAGGTCAACCCCACCGCAACGCCATAGAGCAACATGGGGAGATACCCTGCTTCAATACGCCCTTGCTGTACATACGAATTGCGAAATTTGTGCGCATTAGCCCGAAACTTACCGCGCTCAAAGGCTTCTTGCGTGCTGGCTTTGACGGTGACAATGCCTGAAATACTTTCTTCCAGCCCGGCATTCATCGTGCCGAATTCATCATGCTGGCGTGAAATGACGGGATTAAGCCGACCCACATATTCACGCACTGAGAGAATGTAAGTCAACACAAAAATGCCGGGGACAAGCAGCAACTGCCATTTGATGCCAACCATGAAGGTGATCGGAATGACAAAACCCATCACTGTTTCGTAGATAAAAAAGATGCCGGGGCTAATCATCACATTTAACTGACGCACATCGTCGGTGGTGCGGGCCATAATGTCGCCGACACGCTGACGGTCATGAAATACTTGGCTTTTACCAAGCAGGCTGGTGTAAAGCTCCTCGCGTGCATCCCGTTCAACCTTTTGGGCAAGGTTTTCCATACAGAGCGCACCCGTGAGATTGGAGATACCATCAGCGACCAACATTGCCAAGATGCCGAGCGATGCCCATAAGAGTGCTTTCTGGGTTCCCCCATCAATCAGGATGTCGGCGGCCCGACCAATCAGAACAGGCGCACCTGCGTACATCAGGTGGCTGAAGATATAGAAAAATGGAGTAGAAAGAAACAATGCCTTGTAACGCCAAATATGAGAGACGATCCAGCGAAGAGGACTGGCTTGATTATAGGGATAGGCATTCTGAACAGTAAACTCGCTTTTGGATTGCACAAGACGCTCCTGCAAGCATGTGAATTGAGTGGTTGAGGTGACGATGGGGATTACTAGAACATCCAAGCGATTATATCACATGGGGTTGGGAAAAGAAAGGGAAAAATAGACCGTTGTGAACCGTCTACAATTCAAAATATCTCAAATTGAGGGTTTAGATTAGGCCGTTGCCTGTCGCAGCAGCAGACCACGCATGATGACACCCGTACCAATCGAAATGAGGATGAGGCCGACAAAGGTTTCGCCAAAATTCGCTATTTCTTGAGCATTTAGCAATAGGCTGATACTTAATCCTGCCGCACCTGCTCCACCCAAAAACGCGGCGGCATTGCGACGATTGAGTGCCGATAGCGACCAAAAGAGGGAGATAAACAGGACGACGGTAGGCCACCAACGGGTGATAATACTGGGTAGTTCCGCTACATTCAGCAGGGTGAAGAATATCCCACCGACGACCAGTGCCAATGCGACCAGAAAAAGGCCCGGTGCGGCGATTTTGCTTAATAAACCTGTGTGCGTATCCTCATGTTCTTCTTCGCGTGCCAGATATTCATAATATTGTGCCCGTTGCTGTTCTTGCTGAGACACTACCGGGTCGAATGGCACAACGCTGCGTTCTTCCTCAATCACCCCTTCGATGATTTCCTCTTCGGCTGGTCGAGGGGGTTGGGCTTCGGCTGGCTTTGACGTTGGACGGGTGACACGTGGACGGGAACGAAATGGCTCACTCATAACGATTACAATTCTCCTCGCAGATACATAGTAGTTGAATTATAGGCGATTTTGAAAATTTAGGAGAGTGTCGCCGGGGCGACATTCGTTATAATGGAAAAACAATATCTTGCCGCCGCACGGAAATTACAACCTTGCTGCCATCAGGGAGATAACAATCATGAGTGCCGCTTTTGACAGATTGATGAAGATGCTTGAGGAAAAAGGCAGCCTTGCTAATACGGATATTGAAGCTATGACGAAAGAACTGGGTGAGATGACGCCTCAAGAGATGATAGACCTTTCTGCCGCCCAAATTAAAAAGCAACCCCGCACCGAAATCACAATGGAGCAATACCTTGCTGCGACAAAGGTGTTAGATACAGCAGCCGAGGGTAGCCCTGAATATGAGGCGGCCTTGAAAATTGTCGAGACCTACGAAAAAGCCTAGAGCACCGTAACAAAAAAGGAATTCCATGCTTCTCAAATATTTTTATGATAAACCACTGGCCCAAGCTGCCTATATGATTGGCTGTCAGGCTACTGGGGAAGCCATCATCATTGACCCCGCCCGAGACGTTACCCCCTATCTGAAAGCTGCCGACGAAGAGGGTCTACGGATTACCCAAGTAACCGAAACACACATCCATGCCGATTTTGTCAGTGGCAGTCGTGAATTAGCCTTTCAGACCGGGGCGACTCTGTATCTTAGTGATATGGGAACTGCGGATTGGAAATATCAGTTTGTAGATGACAATACCGTCCTCCTGCATGACGGCGATACATGGCAATTGGGTAATATCAAAATCACCGCCATTCATACTCCCGGCCACACGCCCGAACATATTGTGTTTCAAATCACGGATACGGCTGCTGCCGACGAACCGATGGGGATTTTTACGGGCGACTTGCTGTTTGTGGGGTCGTTGGGTCGGCCTGATCTTTTGGAAGAGGCGGCAGGCGTCAAAGGCACAAAAGTCCCCGGCGCACGTCAGCAGTTCCATAATATTCAGCGGCTCAAAGCCATGCCAGATTATCTGCAAATTTGGCCGGGGCATGGAGCTGGGAGCGCTTGCGGGAAAGGGCTAGGGGCGATTCCCTCTAGCACGCTCGGCTATGAAAAACGTTTTAACCCCTCTTTTCATATTCCCAATGAAGATGAGTTTGTGAATTGGCTGTTGGATGAGCAGCCCGAACCGCCGTTTTATTTTGCGCGGATGAAATATGTCAACAAAATTGGCCCCACCCTGCTCAAAGATTTACCTGTCCCTGTACAATTGAATCGGGCTGAATTGGACGAATGGCTGCAATCGGACGCGCTGGTGATAGACAGTCGCCCCAGTGAGGTTTTTGCGGAAGGCCACCTCCGGAATGCCATCAACATTCCGGCGACCAGCAATAACTTCAACACCTATGTTGGATGGCTAGTGGATTTCAGCAAGCCCGTTGTCTTGATCGCGGCGGATTGGGAAGCGGATCGCTTAGTATGCCAATTGCGAGCCGTCGGAGTGGATAATATTGTGGGGATTGCCTCAACCGATTTGGCAAACGGCCCACAGGTCATTCCGCAAATCACGGCACACGAACTTGTTCAGTGTCAAAATGAGGCTACGGTGATTGATGTACGGTGGTGGAGTGAATATGAAGAAGCCCATTTGCGGAATGCTATCCATATCCCGTTGGGGTATGTCCTGCGCAATTTGGATTCTCTGCCACGCGACCAACCGTTGATTGTGCATTGTCAGGCTGGGGTTCGCTCAGTGATTGCCGCCAGTATTCTGCAAAAATATGGTTTTGAACACGTGACTAATCTGGTAGGTGGGATTGAAGCATGGCAAAAAGCTGGCCTGCCTATTGAACGCGGTGCGCCCGAAACTGCAAAGGTCTGATTAAGGAATGAACACCTCATCCACCATCATGAATCCACCCCGACAACTGGCGGTGATTGAAGCCATGTCGCTCGGCCTGAATTTCAACATGGCAAGTGAGCCGCTGACCGGTTCACTGCTGCGGACGTTGGTGCATTCCAAGCCGGGGGGGAGATTCCTCGAACTTGGTACAGGGACGGGGGTTTCAACCTGCTGGATTCTCGACGGCATGGATGCAGATTCTACTTTGCTGACTGTAGACAACGACATGCGGGTTCAAAATGTGGCCCGCCGCGCCCTTAGCAGCGATACACGGGTGCAGTTTTTTCATTCCGAGGGGTCTGCCTTCATTGACCAATTGTGTCAAGAAGGACAGACCTTCGACTTTATCTTTGCCGACACATGGCCCGGAAAATTCTATTATCTGGATGAGACGCTCACTTTGTTAAAGACGGGAGGGCTATATATCGTGGACGATTTGCTGCCCCAACCCAGTTGGCCCGACGACCATTCCAGTAAGGTAGCGATTTTTTTGCAGCATATGATCGAACGTCAGGATGTCATGATTACCCCACTGATGTGGTCAACAGGGCTACTGCTTGCCACCAAAATTTAGCCCCGACGTTTGTCTTTTTTGTCGCGCCGATCTTTACTGCCGCTTTTATCACGGGCTACTGCTTCGGAACGCCGCCGCCATGTTTTATCCGGGTCCATTTTGACGACACGCGGAGCGAATTCGGCCACGATTTCCACCAAGTCGGCTTGTTCTTCCATGACCTTGCGGATGTCCTTATACGCGCCGGGGGCTTCATCCAACCCACCGGACAGGAGTTCGACCCCGCGTCTTTCAATCGCTGTTGCACATCCGGCCATTCAAACCGTTTATAGGCCGCTTGTCGGGACATACGCCGACCTGCCCCATGTGACGCACTGTTGAGTGATTCGGGTTTGCCTTTGCCGCGCACCACAAAACCGGGCGTCATCATCGTGCCGGGAATCACACCATAAACCCCCAAACCCGCCGGGGTTGCCCCTTTGCGGTGGACGATGAGTTCTTCGCCTTGATGGGTTTCCTTCCATGCGAAATTATGGTGATTTTCGATGCCACCCAGAATGTCAAACCCAATCGCGTCGGCGACCCGCTGATGAATGACGGCATGATTGGCGCTGGCATAACGTCCGGCGAGGTTCATGGCAATCCAATATTCCGCGCCAGCCCCGTACATATCCAGCCATGCCAAGTGCCGATATTCTTTGGGCAAGTCAGCATGGATATTCATGGCGAGTTCAGTGTAGTAATTGGCGAGTTCAAATCCCAGATGGCGACTGCCGCTGTGACTCAAGAGGGCTAAATAAGTGCCGGGAGGGATTTTTCCAAAGGCGCGTGACCCCTCACCTTGCAAATCGTCCGTTCCGTTGATTTCCTCTTTTACCTTGAGTACGCCGAATTCGACAAAATGATTGCCCGATCCACTTGTGCCAAGCTGTCGTGCCGCTTCCGCTTTCAATTTCTTGGCGAGAATGAGTTCACCCCACGCTGGGTCATCCATGACGGGGTGTTCGACACGGCTGAAAAGTTCACCGCCTGTGCCAAATACGGTGTTTTCTTCCAATGCCCGACGGAAACGCTCCTTTTTCTGGTCAAGGATATAGGGTTGGACGTTAAAAATGGTCATCCGCATCCGGCACGCAATATCCACCCCAACCCCATACGGAATGACGGCATCCTTGGTCGCCAATACGCCGCCAATGGGTAGACCATAACCCGTATGTGCGTCTGGCATCAATGCGCCTAACTGGGACACGGAGAGTTGGGCAGCCCGTTCCATTTGTTCCCGCGCACTCGGTTCAATGTCTTCTTTGCCCCAAATTTCATAGGGGACTGGTTTGTCTCGCAATTTGTCCATGACAACGATGCCTTGTGTATCTAAAAATATCTAAGGTTCATGATGGTTCAATTTAATCATATAACAAAACATCCCGATTGCCTAGCGACTTTTTTTGAGTCTAGCCATTTTCAGCCACCGTCTCATAACTTGGTAGATCAAATTCAAGATGTCGAATCCCCGGAAGCATTGCCACCCCCAAAGTTGTTATCACAATTAGGAGGCCGATGACCACAAAAAGAAGCCCCATCCCTGCCCCGGACTGATTCCCCACCAACGGCTCGACTATTTTCCAGCCTGATTCGTTGACCGCTGGCTCTAGCACTTGATCCACCAACGCCCCGGTAATTAAAAACGACAAGGGAGTGGTCAGCATAAATAACTGGTCGGTGACAGCAAATACCCGCCCTTGTAGATCGGGAGGCGTTTTGGTTTGCAACAGAGTGTGAAACAATGCACCTGTGAGGGGCAGCGGGAACATCACCCCGAAAATGCTCAACCCAATCAACAGAGGATGCCGGACGATTCCAAGTGCGATCAAAAATAAGCCATGTAAAAAATACCCGAATAGGGTGGCATACAACCGATGGGGTGTTTTGCCTGCGACGGCAATGGTCAATGCCCCGGCAAATGCACCCAAACTCATGGCCCCAAGTAGAATTCCCACAGTCGCATCATTTTCGACAAGGGTACTGAAGTAGGGAATTGCCAGTTCCAGCGGCCCGTTGATCAAAAAGAAGATAAATGCGAGATACGCTATCATCAGCAAGAGCATTTTGCGTTTTTTCAGGAACAGCCACCCGCCAGCCATCTCACACCAAAAACTGTCTGATAGGGCTTGGCTTTCTTCAGAGGCTTGGGGGCGCGGGATAACCATTTGCGAGACGACCAGAATCGCAATGAGGAAGGTGGTCAGGTCAATGGCGATGACCCCGGCTAATCCAAGCTTACGATAGACCAATCCTGCCAAAACGGGTGCGACAACTCCCGCCAAAGGAAAGCCGATTTGTTTGATGCCATTGGCCCGGTCTCGCTGTGTTTCAGGGACGAGCATGGTGATGGCGGCTTGACTGGCAGGTGATTGAATGACGCCGAATGTGCCCTGAATTAGCATGGCGAGATAGAGATGCCAGAGTTCAAAGGAGTCGGTTAGGAAGCTGGTCAACAGAATACAGGAGGCGAAGGCTTGTCCAACATCGCCCAAGATGATGACATAACGGCGTTCCCATCGGTCAGCCAGTAGACCTGTAAAACTGCCGAGGACCATACCGGGGAGTTCGGCAAAAAAGGCTGCAATCAACAGTGGCGAGGCATTGCCAGTGCGATCAAAAATCCATAAGCCTATTCCGATGCCCGTCATGCGGCTGCCGACAAGGGAGAGAATTTGTGTGACGACCAATACATAGAAAGTGCGTAGTTTTTTCATGGAGGTATCGGTAACGTGAAAACGAATCCCAAGCTATAATCGTGTATTTAAATGAAAAAGACAACCTATTGAGTTATGACAGTGAATTTAGCGGCGTTTTTTCAAGCATCAGCACGACAGACTTTACTCTCGGAAGTTTTGCGTCATCTCCCGCCAAGTGGTTCGGAACTGCGCTTGTTAGATGTGGATTCGTGCCTAAGTCAGTTTCCAGAACTGCCTGCTATCCAATCCCAGCGACCCGATTTGCTGCTTATTGAGACGCCGTTGGCCGAAGTCGGACATTATGCTGATGCCAATTTCGACGCAGCGCTGGCATTTTTTACCCACGATCATTTGGATACCATGCCGTTTTTCTTGGAAGAAATTCAGCGGGTACTGCGCCCCGGTGGACGATTTATTTTGCTATTTCCCTATATCATCCCGCGCAACCTTGAACAGGCGGGTTTTGCACGTATCCTTGCCGAGCCATTGCTGAATGGTGAAATTGCCCTAAATCGTGGCGAACGACCCTATGCTGAAGAGTTAAATACATTAGGGCGGGTACAAGTAGTTGCCCAAAATGAAAATCAGACGGGATTGCTGCAAGGCCCACAAATATTTGATGTGGCGGGTCGTTTTATTCATCTGCTGATTCGCCAAACCCCCAATAAACCGGGTTGGGCTTTGACTCCAGAAGATAAAATTGTGTGGGAGACTGCCATTCTACAAACAGCGGGACAGCCTGTTGTGATATTGGCGTTTTCGGCCCTACCTAGAGCGGTTGCGTTTATGCAGGCGGCGGTGCTGGCGGGTGCGATTCGGGATGTGAACAAAATCGTCAAATTTAGCAAGGCTGCTGCTGCCAAATGGCCTTTTCCGGTGCTCTTGAATCCAACACTGGAACAGATACGGACGGGGTATCGTCTCACAGGTGAATTTATTAAAATAGACCCTGCCACTGCTGAAACCCCCGACGAATAGGGGGATGGCCTATTTTTTACACTATGCTATAGTTCAAGTTATGGAAGATCTTAGCGGTTCACAACTCAGCAAATATCATTTGATTGACCGAATCGGGCGGGGGGGCATGTCGGATGTATACCGCGCACGTGACGTCACTGGCGGCCCTGAAGTCGCCGTCAAGGTGATGCATGTCAGTGCGGACACCAACGATGTATTCCTAAAACGTTTTGAACAGGAAGCTCGTATCGCGTCGGGGATGAAGCATCCGCATATTTTGCAGACGCTTGATTTTGGCTTGGATCGTCATTATCCCTATATGGTGACACGTTTGGTTACGGGGGGGACACTGGCTTCGATTCTGAAACGTCATGGGCCAGTTTCGCCAGAACAAGCCGGACGTTGGTTGGCCCAAGTAGCCTCGGCGCTGGATTATGCCCATGCTCAAAGTGTCATTCACCGCGATTTAAAGCCCACCAACATTTTATTAGATGACAAAAATGATGCTTTTTTGACCGATTTTGGGATCGCTAAGTTATCCGTTCCGCATACCGAAGGACTGACCACGACAGGTAATGTCATCGGTACGCCGACTTATATGGCTCCGGAACAGTGGCGCGGCGAAGACCCAACCCCTTTGACGGATGTCTATGGGCTTGGTATTTTGATGTATTTGATGATGACCGCCAAACCACCCTTTGAAGCGGATACACCCCACTCGCTCATGTATAAACATCTCAACGACCCACCGCCGCCGATGCGCCGTTACTCACCCACCATTACTGAGGCGCTGGATCAAGTGGTGATGAAGGCACTGGCTAAGTATCCAACAGAACGTTACAAATCAGCCGGCGAATTCTCGCAGGATTTTCAACGCGCCTTAAAAAATCAGCCCACACAAGCCCAACAAAATCCGCCGCGTTTTGTTAAGGCAGAACCCCAATCTTCGATGCGCGAGACGAATCCGGGGCGTGCGCAGCTATCGGCGCCACCCGTGATGCCGCCGCCTGTCTATGGCCCGCCGCAAATCTATCAACAGTCTGCGTCACCTGCTTACAATAATCAGCCAGCCTATGGCTATCGCCCGTCGGGTAATTCGGAATCCTATTATCCACAGGTAGTTGTGCAAAAGATTCAACAGGATAAAAAGAAGCGTACTAGCCGGATTCGTTCGTGTTTGTGGGTTGTGATTTTGATCGCTGTCATTGGCGTGGCTGGGTACGCCTTGAGCCTTGACCCGGATCGCTGGTTGCCCAGTGAAGGGCCATCTAAATCGGGTCAGCAAATTATTACGCCTCAACCTTCCTTAACGCCTGTCCCCGGCCAAAAAGGTCAAGTCAGCATCATTTCCCCACCGAACGGGAGCCAATACACCGTGGGGTCGCCAGTGATTATTGAAATCACGGCGAATGATCCAATTGTGGTCTCTAATGTTGAGATGCGCCGTTTCGGATTTATGTTGGAATCCCAAGAAAATACGAACCCCGGCGGCGAAAGAACTTTTACAACCCAATTTAGCTATATCCCCCAACAACCGGGGCGACATATTTTGGAATTTATTCCATTTCAGGGGAATATACAGGGGAATTCGACTTTCTTGGAAATTATTGTGAGATAAAGGGGCGGGGATGATGAGAGCACCCCCCCCGACATGCCTTTATCTCAAACGATAGGTCGAGTTCGCTCAAAAAACAGGGTAGGGGCCGAAATTCCAACTGCAATAACGCCCAAAATCATCATCGTTTGGATACCATTGATGCTGGCTCGTATCAATAGGCTTTCGCCTGTCTTGGGGTCGGCGGTACTCAATTGGATAAGGCTTAACATGGCGCTGTAGGCAATCCGCCCCGGAACCAAGGGGATGCTGCCACTGATAGTAAAGACGGTGGCGGGGGCGTGCCAGCGTTTGGCAAATAAATACCCCATCAAACCAATAATCACGGCCCCTATCAGGCTACCACTAACGATGGTTGCGCCAAATTCAACAGCAAGTGTGCGGCTACCATGCCCTATCGCGCCACAGGCCACACACCCCATGAGGGTACGGGTTGGCACATTAAACAACATCGAAAAACCCAACGCTGCAATGCTTGACCAAAACATGTCTTGGGTAACTTCCCACAAAATACTTGTGATGTCATTCATAGCCCGCTAACTCCCATGATTTCCATTGCTAAAGCCAGTCCAAGCGCAATCCCCATTGAGATCAACCCGCCTGAAATACCCCGCGTGATGCCTGTGACGAGATGGCCCTTGATAATATCGTCAGCGGAGTTGATGAGTGCGACCCCCGGTACAAGAAGCAGGACCGACGATGCTAAGGCGATTTGTGGGTCATCCCCCCAATCGAATGCACTCGGCAGACTGGCGATTAATCCAGCGACAAAGGCGGTAGCGATGACTACCAAGAACATGTTAAAGTGCCGTCGGGACAACTCTTGGCGGACAAAAGTGGCGATGGCTGAGGCGACAAATGTCATCCCAAAAACGACGGCATCCCCCCCAAACAATCGGCTAAAAGCAGCGCAAGCAAGCCCAACCATCAACACCACCTGCCAACGCTTATAATGGGAACGAATTTGACTGATGCGCTGCAATTCCGAACGCACACCAAAACGATCTAACTCCCCATTTTCGATACGGCGACTAAGGCGGTTAATAGCGGAGATTTTGGTCATGTCCACCTGCAAACCGACCACCCGCCGAATTTTGGTGCGAAATTCCTCCCCGCTGATAGTTGTGGCAACAATCGCGTTGGGGGAAACTAAAATATCCATCCATTCACAGCCGAGGTTTGTTCCCAAGCGATGCACCGTGTTTTCGACTCGTTGGGTTTCTGCGCCGTGCTGTAATAAGATTTGACCTGCCCATAACGACAAATCAATGATGTCGCGTAATTCTTCCCGGTTTAGAGGCGGTTTTTGTGTGGAGGCAGCCATGAATTTTATAACTCCCTATGCCTAAACATAAACGCCTTCTATCATAGCTTACCATTCACGTGCGATAATTGTGCGAAAAGTCACAAGATGCCTTGTAGTTGGCAATTTTTGCTAGTCAGTTGAATAATGTGCCAATCAGCACTTGTAGGGAGATACGAATGGCCCAAGAAAAAATCGCTCTATTTGAAAATAAGCGGATTGTGCTAGGGGTGACGGGGAGTATCGCGGCCTATAAAGCGGTTGATCTTGCCAGCAAATTGACCCAAGGTGGGGCATTGGTGGATGTCATCATGACCGAGGCGGCGCAACGATTTGTCACCCCATTGGCTTTCCAATCGGTGACAGGACGACCCGTCTATACCGATTTGTGGCAGGCCGACAGCAGCGGCGGATTGCCCACCCATATCGCGCATGTGGGGCTTGGCGAGGGGGGGGATTTGTTGATGATTGCCCCAGCAACAGCAAACACAATAGCTAAAGTGACACACGGCCTTGCCGACGATTTGCTGTCAGTAACGGCATTGGCGGTGCAGTGTCCCGTGATGATCGCTCCGGCGATGGATGGCGGGATGTATCAACACGCTGCGACACAAGCTAACCTTGCTGTTTTACGGGTACGGGGAGTACAAATCATTGAGCCGGAAGTTGGGCGTTTTGCATCAGGCTTGGTGGGGCAAGGGCGCTTGCCAGAGACCCCCACGCTCATGGGTTTCATTCGGCAGGCGCTGGCGCAGAATGGATCATTGGCGGGTCGGCGGGTGGTGGTGACAGCGGGTGGTACCAAAGAGCCGATTGACCCAGTGCGATATATCACCAATCGTTCCAGTGGCAGACAGGGTTATGCTGTCGCGCAGGCCGTGTTGGATGCTGGTGCGGAAGTGACCTTAATCAGCACGGTTGAACATCTGCCCGCCCCAATTGGCGCGACACGGGTCAAGGTTAGTTCGGCGTCCGAAATGCTAGAGGCGGTCTTGCAGGCGGCAACTAGGGCGGATGCCTTGATTATGGCGGCGGCGGTGGCAGATTTTCGACCAGCAGTGATTGCCACACAGAAAATCAAAAAATCAGACGATAACCAGTCGGGTATCACCTTAGAATTGGCTCGCACCGAAGATATTTTGCTGGCAGTTAAGGCACTGCGTCAGCAATCGGGTTATCCGCGTTGTGTAGTAGGATTTGCCGCCGAGAGCCACGATTTATTGACGAATGCCGCCTCGAAATTGGAGCGGAAAGGGCTGGATTTTATTGTCGCCAATGACATCACCGCCCCTGATGCGGGTTTTGAGGTCGAGACCAATCGGATTACGATTTTGGATGCGGCAGGTGGACGTAGCATTTATGACCTCTTGAGTAAGGCTGAGGTTGGACAGGTCATTGTTGAACGGGTAAGCGAAATTTTGAAGGATAAAACATCTTAGAACATCCGTTTCTGTTTCGGAGTAAAATAATAAAGAAGTCGGCACAAATTAGAAACGGAGCGAAAATAGGATGTCGGACGGAAAAAAGGCCTACGAAGAATTGCGCGATATGCTGGTGATTACCGAACACGTTACCCCGCGCCAAATGTTTGGTTCGCCTAATTTAATGGCAAACGGGTATGCGTTTGCGGCGCTGTATCATGATGATTTACTGGTAAAACTGAGACCAGAGGATTATGCCAAGGCGATAGCTATGGAAGGTGCTAAAGCCTTTGACCCTATGGAAACGGGTAAACCGATGACCGGATGGCTGACTATTCCATCTCAACATGCTGATGATTGGGAAAAATTTGCCCTAGCCGCTCTTGAGTACATCCGTGAGATGCCACCCAAGAAACCCCGCAAAAAGGCGGCAAAGCCCCCAAAGACTCTGAAATCGAAAGGAGCAGGTTTTTAGGCCCGCCCCTTTACGAAAAAGCCTATTTCTTATTCACCGTTGGGGGTGATTTCGACTTCCGGCGCAACCCAATCTGCGCCATTTACATCGAGATCAGGGAAGGATTCTTGCAAACTGGCGAGGGCGGCGGCGGCGAGATCGCTGCGGGCCGCTGCTTCATCGGCTGCTTCTTCAATGACGGCATAGGTCAGGGCGATGTCTGCTGTGCGTGTCCACAATTCGGCATCAAGTTGACCAACACCTAGTTCAGAGGGCCAAATCAGCTTGTTGATTTCGCTCATTTGCCATGTCTGGTGACCGACACCCAGCGCCGAGCCTTCTGCCAATACGTAATCTACGCAGTCGCTGGGGTTGTCGCGGCAGTAAATCCAGCCCCGGAAGCTGGCAACAAGGAATTGGACAGTAGTTGCTTGGTTAGCCTCATCGGCCAGCCATTCTTCATTAGCGTAAATGCCGTCTTCCAACATCGCTGTACCGACCTCGTTCAGGTCAATGATGTTCAAATCGTCCAGTGTGTAGACCGGGAATGTTCCATCTTCACCGACAAATTCCAACACCTGCGCCAATTCGTTGTAGGTCATGGCGGCAGCGGCATCCAATTCACCATTGATGAAAGCAACCATATCGAAGGCCTGCGCGACAACGTTCACATCATTGGGGTCTTCGGGGTCGAGGTCATTGGCGACCAGCGCGGCGAACAGGGGTAGTTCATTGCCTGCGAACCATACGCCAACGTTCTTGCCTTCAAGGTCTTCAATACTCTCAATGCCACTGTCTTTGAAGGCGATTTCACGCATACCACTGCGCTGGAAAATTTGGGCTACATTAACAGGGCCGCTGCCACCACCGTTGACGATTGCTTCACGGGAGGCCAACGCGCTGCCTGCCCAGTCAATGGCGAATTCCGCACCACCCGCTGCCAACACCTGTTGAGGGCTGATGTCGGGGCCGCCGGGGATGATTTCTACCTCCAAACCAGCTTCTTCATAGTAGCCCTGATTCAACGCGGCATAGTATCCCGCGAACTGCGCCTGAGTCACCCACTTCAGTTGCAGCCGAACTGGAGTCAAATCTTGTGCTTGGGCGGTCTTGTGTTCCGCGCTTGGACGGAAAGCACCCACTACGACCAAACACAACATTACCAGCAAAACCAAACCCTTACGTGTGTGCTTCATAACAAGCTCCTTTGAGATCTCCTACTAAATTTTATTTGAAGCATTGTCCAACGCGGTGTATCCCCCTTTAACGAGAATCACTGCGGAAAGACCGATACCACGGCATCGCGGTGCGTTCCATTACGGAAACAAAGACGTAAAATCCGATGCCTAACAATGATGTCATGATGATCGCCGACCACGAATCGGTCATTTTGAGTAAGGCAGCATCATTTTTAATTTTAAAACCGAGTGAGGTGTTGGGTGTCCCCCCAAAGTATTCTGAAACAATAGCCCCAATCATTGACAAAGTGGTTGCCAGTTTTAGGGCGCTGAAAATAAAGGGTAGCGCATTTGGCAAGCGAACATGCCAAAAAATTTCGAGCTGACTGGCGGCATAGGAGCGCATAAGTTCAATTTGAATGGGTTCGACACTGGTAAGGCCGCGTACCGTGCTAATCATCGCCGGAAAATAACACAAGACAGCGACAATTGCCACTTTAGAATCTGAACTGGTCAGGCCAAACCACGCATTGGCAATCGGCGCAAACGCGATAATCGGCACGGCATTGGCGGCAATTGCCAGTGGCAAAATCGCTTTACTAAATCGTAAAAATCGGGCTGAGATGATTCCGGTCAAAATGCCAACCCCGCAGCCAATCGCAAAGCCGCGCAGGGCATTTTGGAAGGTGAACCACCCACCCGCAATCAAATTGGGATAGATTTCTTTGAAAGTCTCCCAAATAACCGTTGGCTTAGGCAGCAAAAACTGCTCAATTTCAAACAATTTCACCCCATATTCCCACGCGAACAGCACCAATACTGCTGTGGCAATGGCAGCGATGTTTTGGCGCAGTATTTGGGCATACAGATGTAGACGTTCCCATGGTGCCCAGAAATAAATAACACTTGCCAGTGCTATCCCTGCCAACACCGCTCCCCAGTCAGCGGCTTTGAGGGGTTCGATCCGTTCTGGCGTGAATACTTGATTCCCATAAACAGCTGGATCAACATGATAATAGTTGGCAATGATGTTGGAGTCAGTCCATGTAGCGGCTAGAACTGCCGCAACATAAATTGCTAACCCGACCCCAATGGCAATACGCAAGCGGCCTGTCGCGCTGGTATAGCCAATATCCCGTTGGGCGAAGAACAACAGCCCCACTGCAAATAATAATAACAGTGCGATGAGACTTTCCTGATCGCGGAACTGCGGGGCAAGACCGGATTCTTGGAGCCACAGAGGGTTAAAGAGTTGATAGCTGATGACCCATAAGAGTATCACCGCGATTGCCACTGCATCTTTAATCACACCTGCTAAAAGCGACATTGCTTTATTTTCAGTATTCGACTTTGTGTAACGCCGGACGCTTTCCCATGGCGACCATAAGTAAATCGCAGATGCTAGGCCAATGCCTCCCAACAACCCCATGCCATGTAGGGCCTTCATTGGGTCAGCAAGCTCACCCGCTTCTTTTTTGCCCATCTGCAATTCATCGGCAAATACGACCGGATCAAGATCGTAAAGTTTGACAAAAACATTGGTGCCTCGATAGATCACCAAAAAGATATGCAGCATGTACAAAACCATGCCAATGATGACGATGACAAGGCGGAGACGTCCAAACGCTTCGTGGCGTTGCCCCCATAATTTGCGTGGCGACCCTATCAGCAGGAGGCCGGACGTGAGAAGTGCAATTAGCATTGCTCCTTGAAGGCCTTCTTCACGCACGTCGCGGAATCCTTCACCAAACTGGACTCGGAACAACATGAAGGGGTGTTGGATGTGGTAGGTGATAATTAAAAAAAGGAGAGTTAATAGGCCAGCAGCTTCCCGACGTAAATCAGGCCGGGGTGCCGGAATCTCCGACGCTTCGACTTCGGCCTGCACCATTTCCAGTGTCGTGGTTGGCGTTGCGATATCTAGTGCTTGTTCGCCCATGATAAATTCCTAGTCATGAACCTCGCGGAGCAAATGGCGCACTTGGCTGATCAGATGGAAATATTGGTCGCTGTCCAGTGTTTCAGGGCCACGTGGTCGGGGAAGATCAATATCCACGATTTGGCTGATACGTCCGGGGCGTGGCGACATCACCACTACTCGTGAGGAAAGATATACCGCCTCCGAGATATTATGCGTTACAAAGATAACGGTCATGGAGGGAATCTTGCCCCAAATTTCCAAAAGTTCATTATTGAGGCGCTCCCGCGTCATTTCGTCCAGTGCCCCAAATGGTTCATCCATCAGCAGTAAATTGGGTTCAAAAGCCAACGCACGTGCAATACTAACACGCTGCTGCATTCCACCAGAAAGCTGCCAAGGGTAGTGATCGGCAAAATCCGATAACTCGACGAGTTTAAGCATCTCATGTGCCCGTTTGTCGCGTTCCTTGCGAGAATAGCGCATCACTTCGAGGGGTAATTGCACGTTTTTGAGAACAGTGCGCCAGTCATAAAGGGTGGCACTTTGGAATATGAAGCCATATTCACGATTTTCGCGGGCTTCATGTGCGGAATGCCCGTTAATCGTCAGTTGCCCATTAGTCGGTGGAATAAGATCGGCGATGAGACGCAGTAGCGTGCTTTTACCACAACCAGACGGCCCAATTAGGGAAATAAATTCGCCTTCATGAATGTCGAGATTGATATTTTGGAGGGCGCGGACGACCTTGCCATCGCTGCTGACATATTCTTTATTTAAATTTTTGATGGAAATAATGGTTTTCGTATCTTGCACTGCTGTCACAAACACCTTCCGGAATTATTTTATTTAAAGACCCAATCGCTTAATCTCTCAATAATGGCACCACGCGACGAAGATTTCTCAAAAATGTGTCTATCCAGCGATCAAGGTGGTTACTGGGGCGTTTCCAGCGAACGACCAGCCATTCGGTAACTGCTACGGTCACAAAAAATAAGATGCCTGCCATTGCGGTCACAAAATTGGTGGCCCACAAACGAGATGGCCCACTGACATAATATTGCGCAAAGTTGATGATTGCCCCACCTAGTCCATCCTGAATACCCGTTGGCAGTTCGGCAATGATCGTTCCGACCACACTGGCGGGGGCCGTAATTTTTAATGCGGTAAAAATATACGGGACAGCATTGGGAAAACGTAATTTCCATAAAATTTCGCGCCGGGTCGCGGCATAGGATTTCATGAGTTCGAGCGCTGTCGGTGGAACATCACTTAGACCACGCAGGGTATAAATTGTTACCGGGAAAAAGGCGAGATAGGCGGTAATCATGGGCATCCCGATTTCGCGCGAACCAAACAAGTTTTCTGACCAGATAATCACCATTGGGGCCAATGCTAAGATAGGCACGGTTTGGGATGCGACCACATACGGCATGAGACCGCGCTCCAATAAACGTGAATGGGCAAATAAGATTGCCAATGCGAGGCCAATGATGGTGCCAATCGTGAAGCCGATAACGGCTAGTCGGAGGGTATAGCTGACCTTTTCAACTAAAATCTCAATAAGGGGTGGCCCCTGCCGCTGAGAAGGTTTGGAAAGGGCTTCCGCGATGTCTTTGAGATGGGGCATATTGAGGTCGCGGGTCATATTGAGGCTGATTTTTACCGGGCCAAGTTCAAGCCGATAGTCCGTTTCTTGGCCCAGCCATTTTGCCCCTTCCCATGCTCCGATCAGGCAGAGCACGATCACCACAAAATACAGCACTGTTCCCCCCGACCCATCGAGAAATTCTTGGAAGGCAAGCCGGAATTTGGATGGTGCAGGCGTACTGAGTTGACTATCGGGTACGGTAGACATACGTCAACAACACTTTACCAAACAAAAGTTTAAGGATATTTTAAATAGTAGACTGCAATCAATATAAATCATTGCGGTAAATTCTACAACATCAATGCCAACAATCGAAAGATGAGGTTTGTTCAAATGCGCCACATAGGGGTATCATTACAAAACTTCGGCGCAACTTGTGCAGCTAAAAATACCTCTCAGTAGTGAATTGCAGGAGCATGGCAAATGGCAAGGAAACTAAAAAATTATTTCAATGGCGAATGGGTAGAGGCCTCCACTGACAAATATACTCCAGTGGTGAATCCCGCAACCTGTGAATTGATGGCAGAAACACCGGATTCAGCGGCTTCCGACGTGGATGATGTGGTACGGGCTGCTGCCGAAGCCTATCTGGAATGGCGACAAACGCCCATTCTCAGCCGTACCCGTTATATGTACGCCTTCAAAAATTTGCTGGAAGAACGCTTTAATGACCTTGCAGAAATGGTCGTCAAAGAAAATGGCAAAACGATTGATGAGGCGCGGGGTGAAGTGCGGCGTGGGATCGAAAGCGTAGAATTTGCGTTTTCTGTACCCGCCCTGATGACGGGCTTCAAAGTCGAAGACATTTCATCTGGTATTGATGAAACCGCCGAGCGTCAACCATTGGGTGTCTTTGCAGCAATTACCCCCTTCAACTTCCCCATGATGGTGCCACTGTGGTTTTTACCAGTGGCGATTGCGTGCGGCAATACTTTTGTATTGAAACCTTCTCCCCAAACCCCACTTAGTGCCGAACTGCTGTTTGAAATTCTGGACGAAGTGGGCTTGCCAGAAGGGGTGGTCAATATGGTGCATGGCGGTGCGGACAGTGCCCATGCGTTGATGGCTCATCCCGATGTGCGTGGTATTTCCTTTGTCGGCTCGACCCACGTCGGCAAGATTATCTACGAGACCTCAGCGAAGTATGGCAAGCGGGTACAAGTACAAGGCGGCGCGAAGAACTATATTGCCGTCATGCCCGACGCTGATTTGGAAAAGGCTGTCGCCAATATCATGGGGTCGGTCTATGGCTGTGCGGGTCAACGCTGTTTGGCGGGTTCGGTAATTGTTGCAGTAGGTGATGTTTATGAACCGCTCAAAAAGACTTTGATGGATCGTGCCTCCCGGATGCGTGTCGGCTATGGTCTCAATGAATCCTCACAAATGGGCACGGTCATCTCCGCCCAATCGCGGGAACGCATTAAGGGCATGATCGAAAAAGGCGTGCAAGAAGGCGCAAAACTGATTTTAGATGGGCGTGGCATCAAAGTTGAAGGCTTTGAGGATGGCAATTTTATTGGCCCAACCATCTTTGATGGGGTTCAACCGAACATGACCCTTGCCCGTGAAGAAATCTTTGGGCCAGTTATGAGCATTATGCACGTGCCGGATTTTGACACGGCTGTGAAAACCATCAATGCCAGTCGCTATGGGAATGCAGCCAGCATCTTTACAACCAATGGGGGCTATGCCCGTGATTTCAAATATCGTGTGAACGCAGGCAACATCGGCGTCAATATCGGTGTGGCCGCTCCAACGGCGTCCTTCCCATTCGGCGGTCAAAAAGATTCATTTATGGGGGATACACACGGACAAGGGCCAGATTCCATTCATTTCTACACCGACCACAAAGTGGTGATTGAACGCTGGCTATAATGCCCGTTGGTAATTTATAGAACTAAAATCAGGGGTGGTCTAGCAAGATCACCCCTTCGTACCCACTAGCTAACACCACACCAAAAATATGCAGGAGTTTAGTTATGGAATTTGGAATTACATTTAAAGGTGACATCGGCCCAGAGCGCACCCTCAATCTGATTAAGCAAGCCGAAGCCGCCGGATTTGATTATGTTTGGTTTTTTGATTCACATGTTCTCTGGCAAGACTGTTATGCGTATATGGCCGCCGCTAGTCAGCACACCAAGCGCGTTCGTTTTGGGCCATTTGTAACCAATCCTGCCATTCGTGACTGGTCGGTGACAGCGAGTATGCACGCGACGCTGGCGATTCTCAGCGGGGGACGCATTGACATGGGCGTGGGTCGTGGGGATAGCTCACAGCGCATGTTGGGGCGCAAACCCGTGACCTATGCTGAGATGGGTGAATTTGTGGAGACGGTGCGAAAATTAACACGTGGGCAGGAAGCACCTGTCGAAGGGTATCCTACGACTCTCACTTGGTCACACTATGATATGCCGATCTGGATCGCAGCGTATGGGCCATTAGCACTTAAGACGGCTGGACAGCACGGTGACGGCTTGATTATCCAATTGGCTGATCCCTTCCTCTGCAATTGGTTTATCACCCAGTTTCGTGATGCCGCGACTGATGCAGGCCGTGACATTTCCAAACTCCGTGTCTGTGCCGCTGCTCCGGTCTTTGTTTCTGATGACATGGCGAAATGTCGTGCTCAAACCCGCTGGTTCCCAGCAATGGTGGGGAATCATGTCGCTGATTTGGTGGAGAAATATCATACCGGGGGCGGGATTCCACAGGCCCTAACGGACTATATTGCCGGACGCAAGGGGTATGATTATCGCCATCACGCCGATAAGGACGCCGATCACTTGGATTTCATCACGAACGATGTGATTGACAGTTTTGGGGTGCTTGGCCCAATTGAAAAACATATTGAGAAAATTCGTGAATTGGAATCCACAGGCGTGACCCAGTTCAATATCTATCTGATGTGCGGTGAAGAAGAACACATTGTTGAGCAGTATGGTAAACATGTCCTTCCCGCCTTCCAGAAATCAGCCGTTCGATAAATTTTGAAATCGGCATAGCGATATGCCTTATTAAAAACGGACATCCTCACTCAAAGGAGCGATTTGTATGGGGACTTTATTTAAGAATGGCACAGTGATTACCGCCAGCGATATGGTGAAAGCCGATGTGCTGGTGGAAGGCGAAGTTGTCAGCCTGATCGGGCGTGACATCCCCGCTGCTGGTCATACGGTGGTGGATTGCACGGGTAAATATTTGATGCCGGGTGGGATTGATGTCCACACCCATCTGGATTTGCCGTTTGGTGGCACGGATAGCAATGATGATTTTGAAAGTGGACACATCGCAGCAGCCTTTGGTGGTACAACGGGTCATATTGACTTTGTGATTCAACCCAAAGGTGGCAGTTTGGCGGATGGCCTCAAGATATGGCGCAAGAAAGCCGAAATTGCCTGCGTAGACTATGGGTTCCATCTTGCCATTACGGATTTGCGCCAAGATGTGTTAGAAGAAATTCCATCGTTGATTCATGAAGGCGTGACCAGCCTGAAGCTGTTTATGGCCTATAAAAATGTGTTTATGGTGGACGACACGACCCTGTTCAAAGCCATGCAGGTCGCAGCCAAACATGGCATGATTGTGATGGTACATGCTGAAAATGGCGATGTTGAAGCGCAATTAACCCCGCAATTGGTCGCCGCTGGCAAGACTGATCCTAAGTATCACGCCAATTCACGCCCGCCGGAAATTGAAGGCGAAGCGACCAATCGTGCCGTGATGATGGCAGGGTTAACGGGGTGTTCGCTGTACGTGGTGCATATGACCTGCGAACCCTCCATCCAAGCCTTACAGCGGGGTCGGGCTTTGGGTTATCCGGTCATGGGCGAAACTTGCACCCAATATCTATTCCTGACCGTTGAAGAACATTTGGCCGCCCCCGGCTTTGAAGGCGCGAAATTTGTCTGCTCGCCACCCATCCGTACTAAACACGACCAAGAAGTCTTGTGGAAAGCACTGCGTGACAGCACCCTACAAATCGTCAGTACCGACCACTGCGATTTCTGGTATGAAGGCGGCAAGGGGCCATGGCAAGAGTGGCATCAGAAACAGGGTGGCAATTGGGTCGGCTTTGAAGCCCAAGACCCGTCCTATCGTCGCCCCGGCAAAGAATTGGGTAAGGGCAACTTCGCTAAGATTCCCAACGGGATGCCCGGTTTAGAAGATCGCATGATGGTCATGTGGCATCACGGAGTTAATGGAGGCCGTTTCAGTCCCAGCCGCTTTGTCGAACTCAACTGCACCAATCCAGCCCGGATTTTTGGCATGTATCCACGCAAGGGTACGATTGCCGTTGGCGCGGATGCTGATATTGTGGTGTGGGACCCGAACAAGGAACATACTATCAGTGCTAAGACCCACCATATGCGTGTGGATTACAACGTGTATGAGGGGATGCGGGTACGTGGTGTTCCGGTGCAGGTCTATCTGCGCGGTAAGAAGATTGTGGATGGCGATAAATGGGTGGGTGAAAAAGGCAAAGGTCAATTTATCCCGCGTAGCCCACATGCGCCCGTGTTATAAGCCAATGCTGGACAATGGGTTTATCCGATAAACCCATTGTTCTTTTGTTCAAAAAATCAGTGTTCAAGGAAGGTTTTATATGGTTTCTCATGTCGCCAGTCATGCAGAACTGGTCGAACTTAACCGCGAATATACCCTCACCAGTTGGTCGGCTCAAAATACATGGGCTAATCCAGTGAGTGCCGTCCGTGCCGAAGGGGTCTATGTGTGGGACGCCGATGGCAAACGCTATCTCGATTGGTCGTCACAACTGGTCAATGTCAACATCGGACACAGCAACAAACACGTCATCCGTGCCATTCAGGAACAAGCTGAGAAGCTGTGTTATGTGCAGCCGACGCTTGCCACCGAGCCGCGTGGTCGTTTGGGACAAATGCTGGCCGAAGTGATGCCGGGGAATCTCAAGAAAACCCTATTTACATGTAGTGGGGCGGAAGGTGTCGAAAACGCCATGAAGCTGGCCCGCCAGTATACCGGACGCCAAAAGATTGTGGCGCGGTATCGTGCTTATCACGGTGGGACATTTGCTTCAGCGACGGCAGGTGGTGATCCGCGTCGTCTAGCCAATGAGCCGGGGGTGCCGTGGGTGGTGCATGTCCCCGATCCCTATTCCTATCGCAGCCCCATCTATCGTGACCGTACTCCCGACGAGGGCGATGCACTGTTGGCGGATTTGATCGAGGACACGATTATTTTGGAAGGGCCACAGTACGTCGCCGCGATTATGCTCGAAGGTTACAGCGGCTCAAGCGGCATTATTCAAGGTGGGCCGGTTTTCTGGAAGCGCATCCGTGAAATCTGCGACAAATATGGCATCCTGCTGATTGCCGATGAAGTGATGAGTGGTTTTGGACGCACGGGTGAATGGTTTGGCATCAATCATTATGGGGTCAATCCCGACATGATTACGTTTGCCAAAGGCGTTACCTGTGGTTATGTGCCATTGGGTGGTGTGACTGTTTCCGAAGAAGTTGCCAAATATTTTGACGACCATATCTTCTGGGGTGGCCTAACCTATAGCGCTCACACGTTGGCGTGTGCGGCTGGTGTGGCGACATTGGAAGTTTATCATCAAGAGAATCTCATTGAACGTTCGCGTGAGATGGGCAAAGTGCTGCGGCGCGGTTTGAATGACCTTGCGGAGAAACACCCCTCGATTGGTGAGATACGCGGCATAGGGATGCACCATGTGTTGGAACTGGTCAAGAACCGTGAAACCCGCGCCCCGATGAGTGGGTTTAATCTGCCGCAAAGCGAACCGACCAAAAAATTAGGGGCAGCGCTGCGTAAGGCTGGCCTTAGCACGATGATTCGGTGGGATTATGTGTTCTGCACTCCGCCGCTGATTATTACCGAAGAGCAGCTTCAGGAAGGGCTTCAGATTTTGGATGCGGCCCTTGATGAAGTAGACACCTACTACGAAGGATAAAAACGAATGCTGTTTGCCATTGACGTTGGTAACACCAACGTAAAATTTGGCATACACGACGGTCAGCAATGGACACACGTTTGGCGGGTGCAAACCGTTGCTGACCGTATGGCAGATGAATATGCCGCCTATTTCCGCCAATTTTTCGCTGATTCCGGTCTGGATATTACCCAACTCAAAAACTCGGTTGTCAGCAGCGTTGTTCCTAAGCTGACCCCCGGCATGATTCAGATTGCCGAACGTTATGTGCCATGCAAACCTGTGGTACTGCAATATGGTATGAATTTAGGCATCAATATCCTCACCGATTTTCCCCATCAGGTGGGGGCGGATTTGATTGCCGATGCGGTGGCGGCCTATGACCACTTCAAAACCAACTGTATTGTGGTGGATTTTGGCACGGCCACCAAATTTATCGCCGTCAACGCGCAGGGGGATTTTTTGGGTGTGGCGATTTCCGCTGGACTGCACGCGACAGTTGATTCGTTGGTTAGCAAAGCTGCCAAACTCCCCTATGTGGATTTAGTGCCCCCGCCATCCGTGATTGGACGTAATACCGTTCACTCCATGCAGGCGGGGTTGGTCGTCGGTTATGTCGCCATGACCGAAGGCCTGATTGACCGCGTAAAAGCCGAATTGGGGGATGCCAAAGTAGTCGCCACCGGAGGCTTGGTGAGCCTTATCGCTCCACTAACCGATCGGTTTGATGTAGTTGATCCCTATTTGACGCTGGAAGGGTTGCGTTTGGTGGCGGAACGTAACGTATAGCCAACTGGAGCGGAATCTTCGACAGAGGCGATTTCTAGGCGGAAGTCGCCTCTGTTATTTTCGCGGCACTTTTGCACAAAAACCATAAATGATGCTAATCTAAACGCAATACATGCAACTTTTGCAGGCCAACTTGGATGGAAATATGGATAACCTTAGCGGGCAGACGATTAAAGGTTATGAACTACAAGAACGCATAGGACAGGGCGGATTTGGGGCTGTTTATCGCGCCTATCAGACACTCGTTAAGCGTGAGGTTGCGATCAAAATTATCCTCCCCCAATATGCCAATCACCCCGACTTTATTCGGCGGTTTGAGGCCGAAGCCCAATTGGTTGCCCGATTAGAACATCTCCATATCGTTCCCCTCTATGACTATTGGCGCGACCCTACCGGCGCGTTTTTGGTTATGCGGTGGTTGCGCGGTGGCAGTATGCAGGACGCGCTTAAACGTGGTTTTTGGACGCCTGAAGAAGCGGGCCGTTTGCTTGATCAGATTGGGGCGGCGTTAGCAGTCGCCCACCGCAATGGCGTCATTCACCGCGACCTCAAGCCCGCCAATATTTTGCTGGATGAAGAACGCAATGCCTATTTATCGGATTTTGGGATTGCGAAAAACTTAGGGGATGGCAAGGTGGTTGGTGCGGCGGATGACCTAGATACCCCCGGTACAGTAATCGGCTCGCCTGCCTATATGTCGCCGGAGCAGATTCGGAGTCAGCCCATTACGCCGCAAACCGATGTCTATGGCCTCGGTATTGTGATGTATGAGGTGCTAACAGGTCAACAGCCCTTTGCAGATGCCCAATCGTCTGAATTGATTTTGCGCCATTTGAATGATCCCCTGCCTCCCCTGCGCGACCTCCGAAATGAGCTACCTACTTCGCTGAATCGGGTCATTCAAAAAGCAACCGCCAAAGACCCTGAAGATCGTTACCCTGATACATTGACCTTCGCCGCCGATTTCCGACGGGCGTTGGGTGCGGCCTCATCAGCGAAACCTGCCCAAGTGGAAGATACTGGGGATGATCTCATCATCATCACCCGCGATTCTGCCACGACCGGGCCAATTACTATTGACACCAATTTATTGATGTTGGCCGAGCCTGTTAATCCTTATAAGGGCTTGCGGGCTTTCCAAGTGGCGGATGCCGCTGATTTTTTTGGACGCGACAACCTCGTTGACCAACTGCTCAGTCGCCTACGGGATAATCACCCTGATTCACGTTTTTTGGCGGTCATCGGGCCAAGCGGCAGTGGTAAATCGAGTGTCGTGAAGGCGGGTTTGATTCCAAAGCTGCGCGATGGCGCAATTACTGGCTATGGCTCAAGTTTTTATGCCGAAATGGTGCCCGGCCCACATCCCGTGACCCAAATTGAAACTGAACTCCTCTCATTTGCGGTCAACGCCGATGAAGATATGCTCAGGCGACTGCGCGAAGACCCCAATGGCCTAACCGCAATGGTGAAGTCGGTTCTGCCGGGGGCCAACAGCGAGTTGGTACTAGTGATTGACCAGTTTGAGGAAGTGTTTACGCTGGTCGAAAATGAAGCTGAACGCACCCATTTTCTTGCCAGCCTATTGGCTGCTGTACGTGACTCCGCCAGCCGCGTCAGAATTATTATTACCCTGCGGGCCGATTTTTATGACCGCCCCCTGCTTTATCCTGAGTTTGGGGCGCTCATCCGCGAACGTACTGAAGTAGTGTTGCCCCTTTCGGCTGATGAATTGGAACGCACTATCGTTGGGCCAGCCAAACGGGTTGGTTTGATTGTCGAGCCACAATTGGTCGCCGCGATTGTGAGTGATGTCAGCAATGAGCCGGGCGCACTTCCGCTGCTGCAATATGCCTTGACCGAGGTTTTTGAACGACGCGAAGGCATGACCCTAACGATGAAAGCCTATCATGAAATCGGTGGCGCGTTGGGGGCATTGGCGCGACGGGCCGAAGAGATATTTGTGGAACTTGATCCCGAAAAGCAATCGGCCACCCGTCAGATGTTCCTGCGCTTGGTGGCCGTTGGCGAAGGGAACGAAGATACCCGCCGTCGCGCTCATTGGGCCGAACTCATTTCGGTAGCGGGTCAGCAGCAAGAGGTCATGGAAGCGGTTATTGACATCTTTGGCAAATCGCGCCTGCTGACGTTTGATAATGACCCCCAGACGCGCGAGCCTACCGTTGAAGTGGCTCATGAAGCCTTAATTCGCCAATGGGTGCGCCTGCGAGAATGGCTCAATGACAGCCGTGAGGATTTGCGTTTGCAACGGCGTTTGACAAGTGAAACACAGGAATGGTGGGATCATCAGCAAGACGCCAATTATCTGGTCGCTGGGGTACGCCTACAGCAATATGAGGCACTGTTGGCGGGGGGCGATATTGCCCTGAATCAGCGCGAAGTGGATTTTATCCACGCCAGCGCCCGAAAACGCGAATTGGAATTGGCGGCAGAACAGGAACGCAAAGCGCGTGAAGCCGACCTGCGCCGACGCAATCGCAATCGCGGTTTGGCTCTCATCGCGGCGGTGTTGGTCGCGGTCATGGGGATTGGCCTAACCATCTTTGCTTTTAGCCAGAGCCGTCGGGCTGAAAGTGCGCGTGCAGATGCAGTAGACAGTGCCCGAACCGCTCAATATTTGCAGGGCATCTCTGACCAACAAGCCGCTACTGCTAATCAAGCTGCTACTATCGCAGTCAATAGTGCCTCAACTGCTGAGATTGCAGCCGTTAACGCAACGGTTGCACAAGGGGCGGCTGAAGTTCAGGCCCAAGTTGCGGAGACAGCACGCGGGGATGCCATTAACCAAGCCTTTATTGCCGCGACCTCGGCGAAGGATGCTCAAAATAGTGCCGCCACCGCGACTTTCGCACAAGGCGAGGCATTGGTACAGGCGGATATTGCCCAAAACAACGCCGCCACCGCGACTTATGCCCAAGGGGAGGCATTGGTACAGGCCGATAATGCCGCAACCGAGGCCGCCAATGCTCGAAACAACGCCTCTACTGCAACGGTTGCACAGGGCGAAGCTGAGATCAATGCTAATAATGTTTCGACACAAGCCGCCATTGTCCAAACAGAATCAGCAGGGCGGTTGGCGGCGGAGGATGTGGCAGAGATTCAACGCCAATTGGCCCAAAGTGTTTTACAAGCGGCAAATGCTCAACAGGTCGCCCTTCAAAACGGCGATAATCAACTTTCCATCGCCCTAGCCTTGCAAGCCAATCAATCTGAACAGCCCTCGGCGTTGGCCCAAAGTGTACTGGCACAAGTCGGCTATGCCCCCGGTGTCCGTCAGCAGTTTGTCGGACATACCGGACGAGTATTGGCGGCAGCGGTTAGCCCAGATGGACGTTATCTTTTGTCTGGCGGTGACGATAACACTCTGATTTTGTGGGATATTGCCAGCGGGGACATTGTGCGGCGTTTTACGGGGCATACGAATTGGGTACGGGCTGTTGCGTTTGGCCCAGATGGTCGCACGATTTTGTCGGGTTCAGAAGACAATACTCTGATTTTGTGGGACGTTGAGACAGGTGAACAAATCCGCCAATTCCGAGGCCATACCAATACGGTTTTCTCAGTCGCTTTTAGTCCCGATGGAAAACACGCCCTGTCTGGCTCAGGCGATACCACTCTGATTTTATGGGATATTGAAACAGGCACGCAGCTTCAAAAACTCTCTGGCAATCTCGGCCCGGTTGCGAGTGTCGCCTTTAGCCCGGATGGATTAACGGCACTGTCGGGTTCGGTAGAAAATGGCACCGACAGTCGGCGAGGGATTGTTGTGTTGTGGGATATGGTCGCGGGCCGTGAAATCCGCCGTTTTGAAGGGCATACCGATTGGGTACGGACTGTCACGTTTAGCCCGGATGGTCGCTCCATTTTAACTGGTGCGGACGATGCCCGGATCATTTTGTGGGATATTGTTGCAGGTCGTGAAATCCGCCGCTTCGAGGGGCATACGAATTGGGTGCGTAGTATAGCTTTTACCCCCGACGGTCTGCGCTTTGTTTCGGCTTCGGCGGATGATACACTCAAAATCTGGGAGATTGAATCCGGTGATCTGCTGTATACGCTCAGAGGGCATGTGGCGAACGTCAATACGGTGGTGGTTCGTCCCGATGGCCTGACCGTATTTTCTGGCGCGGATGATATGGCCCTGCTGCAATGGGATTTACACCCCGGCGCGGTGACGGAACAATTCAGTGGACAGGGTGCGCCTAATGGCGATATAGCGGTTAGTCCCGATGGTCGTACCCTTTTAACAGGGTCGCTGGATGACTCGGTCATTTTGTGGGCGGTTGAGACAGGGCAGGTGATTAATCGCTTGGTCGGGCATACAGCCCCAGTGACGAGCATCGAATTTAATTTTGATGGACAGTTTGCCTTAACCGGCTCGAACGATACGACGGCGATTTGGTGGAATGTACTGTCGGGTCAGGTCGTGCTGCGATTGGAGGGTCATACTAGCCCGGTGACCAGTGTGGCAATTAGCCCCAATGGGGGGACAGCGCTGACCGGATCACAGGATGGATTATTGATTCTGTGGAATTTGCTAACGGGCGAAGAAATTCGGCGCTTTGAGGGCTACGAAGGCCGAGTCTATGCTGTCGCCTTCAGCCTTGATGGACAGCAAGCACTGGGCGGATTTGAGGATAGCAGTCTGATTTTGTGGGATGTTTCGACGGGTGAGGAAGTTATTCGATTTGAGGGGCACGGCGGCCCAGTGACCAGCGCGGAATTTAGCCCGCGTGGTGGCAGTATCCTATCTGGCTCAAAGGACGGCACATTGGTGCTGTGGGATATTCAGACTGCCACCCGTGTTCGCAGCTTCACGGGTCAAGATTCTCCGATTACCCGCGCTCAATTCAGTCCCGATGGCACGCAAATCCTATCAGCGGCTGAAAATGGCACATTGGTTTTATGGGATCGGGAAACTGGCGAGATGCTCCACCGCTATAACGACCCCAGCGCAGGCGCGATTTTTGGGGTAGATATTGCCGTTACATCAGCGGGATTCAATATTTTAGCAGGTGGACTGAATCGTGTACTGATTGTGTGGGATTCCCAAAATGAGGCCCCCCTCCGTCGTTTTGCCAATCTTGGGCATGGTGGTGCGGTAAGGGATATAACCATCTCGACGGATAACCAATGGATGCTATCGGCAGCCGACGATCACACCCTGATTTTGTGGGACGTGGTGACAGGCGCGGAAATCCGCCGTTTCGAGGGGCATACAGGCCGTGTATTGACTGCCACATTTACTGCCGATAACCGACGGCTCGTATCAGGATCAGATAACGGCGAAATTATCTTGTGGGATGTGGCAACAGGGCAGCAGGTTCGCCAATTTGCGGGTCATGCAGGCGCGGTCTACAGTCTCGTGTGGCAAAATAAGACCTCCTATGTGATTTCAAGTGGCGAAGATGGTCGGATTCTCGTGTGGGATGTCGAAACAGGCTCCCAAATCCAGCAAGTCACCGATCAGGAAAGCGCAGTCCTCAGCCTTGCTCTTAGTGCTGATGAAGAGCAGCTATTGTCCGGTGGGGCGGATGGGACAATCATTTTGTGGTCGTTGGATGGTGAAGAAATTCAGCGTTTTTCAGGGCATCTTGGTGCGGTTAACAGTGTCGCCTTTAGCCCGAACGGACGGCAGATATTGTCGGGGTCATCCGATGAAAGCCTGATTTTGTGGGACGTGCCAACAGCCAGCGAAGTTCGCCGTTTCCGCCGTCATATCGCCTCAGTGAATAGCGTCGCTTTCAGCCTCGATGGGAATACTGCGATGTCCGGTTCAACCGATACCACCGTCATTCTATGGGATTTGGAGTCGGGTGAAGAAATCCGCCGCTTTGAGGGCCATCGTGGTGGCGTAAATCATGTTACATTTAGCTACGATGGACGCTCCGCATTCTCAGCCTCGGATGATGGCAGTATCATCCAATGGCGCATTGATTCACTTGAAGAACTCAAGACGTGGGTGCGCGAAAATCGCTTAGTGCGTGATTTGTCGTGCAGTGAACGTGAAATCTATATCGTTGAACCTTTCTGTACACCTGCCGAACTCGCCCAAACATTGACGCCAACACCCTCTCCGACCCTGCCCACTCAACCGCAAATTCGTTTGGTATACACCGCAGATTCCATTTTGCTGTTCAATATTTCACCGTTCCAACAAAATGTGAGCGACTTGGTATTTGAGGGTGATTCCTTTGGAACATTTTCGACGGCACAGTGGCTACCCGCCAATGTCGCATTAGATGATTTACGACGGATGTTGCCGGATGCCTGTCTCCAATTAGTGACCCGTGATGAGGCGGTAATGTCTTCGCCATGCCGTAATTCACTGGGATGGATTCGGCAGAGTGCGGCAAGCGCCCATTTCTGGACAGCCGCAAATGGTAACAGCGTTTTTTATGTCCAGCGTGGTGAAGAAACACTAGCGACATGCAGTATCAGCGCAGGCACATGTGAATTTGCCGTTACCGAGGAGTAAAGTCGAAGATTTTTTGCACGGTGGGGTTGCCATATTCAGCCCCACCCGTTAAGACCTTCAGATTGGAGAGAATTTGCGCCTCCCCTTTGCCATGTGTATGTCCACACAGCACCGTCATCTGCCGATGGCGATAGGCCAACATCATTTCGCGCAGTACGTCACCCACTGCTTTGCAGGTAAAATGCGGCAACCAATTGTCATCGGAGATGTGGCCCTCATGCCAACAGGCCTCTTGAAATGGTGGTACATGGGTGACGACCACGACATGTGCAAAGCGTTCGAGCGTACTCGGCAAAACCCGTCGAAAATGCTGGGCTGCCTCATCCGCCAGTGATGCCACTCTCGGTAGCAGACCGACTTTCTTCTGACCCGCCAACTCTCGAATGAGGACATAATCGTTCATCCAGACATCCGAAGTGGCAAAATTGCCATATTGTAAATCGGCCCAACCGTCATGCCCGATAAGCCCAACAGTCGAAGTCAGTTCAATACACTCAAGGTTATTCAGATAATGCAAATTGGGATTTTGGCGACATAGTTCTTTTATCTCGTTTCGAACCCCATAGATTGAACCCCGGTAAAAATCATGGTTGCCCAAAACAAAATAGATGGGCTGAGGTAGTTTAGCTACCATGATCTTGAGGTAGGTAATGAGATTATCGGACTCGCCAATGTCGCCGCTAATTAACCAAGCATCTACCTTATGACGGCTGAGTTTTTCGACAAATTCATTCACTAGTGGCAGTGGCAAAAAGTTGAGATGAATGTCGGTGAGCCAACCGACCCGCTGTATCATTCTGTTTTTTCCACTTTAAACAACCATGTGTTGTTATTTTGATATTCCACCGACAAATGCCCCGATGTCACCAGATTTAGCAAGACCGAAAACTGACCATTGCGATCCATCGTATGTTCCAATTCACCGGATACGATGTACTGGATATGGTATTTGCGTATCAAGTTTAATAGGAGGTCTTTGCTGGTGGTGGTGTAGAACAACCGAATATCGCCGATACGCTGCTCTAACTCCTCGGCCTGATGGGGGAATTGCTGACGCATATGATTGCCCCAACCCATGACAGTCGGCAGGCCTGTGTAGCTGGCAATGCGCGTATTCCAGCGATATTCACCTGTATACAGTTCGGCAATAACCGGATAACCTTTGATGTGGGAACGCATATAACGAATTAGAGGCTCATCATCGGCAATGCTGATTGTTTCGGATTCCAGTGGATAGGGCATCACATCCATAAAGTCATAGCCGTCGAGCGTGAAATCTTTAGTATAGGATTCCTTGTCACGGGCGGGTAGCGCTTTATAGGGGAAGACGAGGCCGGGTAACAAAATCAGAATTGAAATGCCTGTCAGCAAGTAGGCGCGGCGCTGCTGTACCATGTGATACAACAGCACAGGAATCAACAAACCCGCCCACAACCAAAGCTGGAAAGCGACCTTGAAACCTGTGTTCATGCGGTCAATGTCACCAACGATCACCACATGCTCAATCGCCAAGAGGCCGACTACGAAGAATGCCACTCCTCCATGCAGGGCGATATTTTTGCGGTCAATGATGGCTAATAGCAAGGCCAAGAGCAGTATCGTCACTAATAAAACCGACGTGCCATCTTGCCCGGCAACCTGCAAAGCCGGAAAAACCGCCAAGATAAATAAGCCAATTTCAACGGGCGCATCGGCGTCCGGCAAAGCAATAGCTTTGATACGATGAACGAGCCAAATCAACATGACTGCCAATGGTGCACCCCATGTCAGCAAGAAGGGTTTTAGTATGGAGCGTGGCCCTTCCCACCGGCTAATGCTGCCATATTCCCCAAGGGTAGTGTGCTGTAAATACGGCCAAACCGTGATTAGCGCCCCAACGGCAAATAGCGCCAGCAGTAGAGGTAGGCGCTGTGTGAAACGGCTAATCAACAAAATGACCAGCAGGGTCAACGGCACATAGACCAAAATATCCCATGTGTTGGTCATGTAAATAATGCTGATGAGGCTACCCAATGCCATCACCTGCCACCATGCCCGCTGCTTATATGTGACCCATAACAGCGTGAGAAGGATGGTGACGGGCAGCAGACCAAACAGATGGGCATGGAAATCACCCCATAGGAAGGAAAAGAACGGTACTTCGGTAATAATCCCTCCGCCGCCATTTTTCGATTCGGCAATCATGCGGGTGGGATACCAATACCAGCGATGGGCGGGCATGTTGGCGATGGATTGCAGCACCAAGTCGAATGCCCCATAGTTCCCGGCAATCATCACTAGAATTGTGCCCATACCTGCCACCGCCATCCGCCAACGGAGGCGTCCGACTTGGCTCAAAATTGACAGGAGTAGATTACAGACAAGGGTCAAGGTGGTCGCATAAAAGACCGCCAGAATCAGATTCGGGCCATATTCGGGAGCCGAACCGAATAATTTGAGCGGCATGGCGGCGACGACAAACCCCAAATAGTAATAATTGATTTCAAACCCACTCAACCATGGGCTAGGTGGTGGAAATTGGCCTGTGCGCCAGACGGCATTTAGATAGGCCAAGTCCATATGTTTTTCGCCACCCAGCCATGGATGCCAGAAATCGGGATTAACACCGCGCATCACGATGCCCAGCCCAAAGGCGGCTAGCCAGACTAGATCGAGGGCGACCATGCCACGCCAATGAGTTTTAATAAAGGGCCAAATTTTCTGGCGTTGATGAAAGTACAAAATGACCATTAAGGCTAGATAACCAGTGACGAAACCGATGAGGGCTAGGCGTGTCCACAGGCGTACATGGAATGCGGCGGTCAACCACCACGGTAGAAGCGCCAACACCAACCATGAGATACCACGCCCTAATCCATACCCACGCAACGGTAGGGATGGGAACAATGCAAACATCAAGGGGAAGGCCAACCAACTGATAGCAATAAAGCCTATGGCAAATACAACCACCTGTAATTGAATTTCACGGTTTCGGGCTGCTTTCTCCGGTGCAACATAGGTGGGTTCGGCAGCCTCCTCCAGATCAATGCGGTTGCGCTCATCTACATAGGGAGCAAAGGCCGTCATTTGGCTAGACTCAAAACCCCTGTTCTCCAAGACATAGATCGTTGGATGGTCATACACCGTAAAGGCTTCTTCAGCCTCCAATTCGTTTAACCATCTAGGCAGATGCCAATCGGGTAATACCTGATCGGGGATCACTAGAGGGCCGAAACGGGGGAGGGAATCAAAACGGGCAATTTGGTGATAACCCAGCTTTTCCCCAAACAAATCCTCATAATAGTCAATCGTGAACCAATAAAGTTTTTCATTGCGCGTCAAGGCATCATACATACGATTGGTGCTAATTGTCATATAGTCAGCCAACAGCAGTACATCGCTCATCCATCGCTGCTTTTCGGGCCGATCATGCTCAACGACTTGCAGGGGTAGTTCGGTATACCATTCTTCATCATACCCGCTTCGATTTAGGCATCTCTTCGGTGGGAAATAACCTAAAGTAACCTTACCTGCCTCAAAACAGATACGGGTGGGGGTGGAAAAGTCCCATTCACCCTCACTGGCAATAGTCGTACCCGTAAACCACAGTGGATAGGTCGAAGTGATGTTGATGGCAGTATCATGGGGAACACGAATTGGCTCATCAAATTCAAAATACCGACCTTCACCTAAAAGGCTGGTGCTGGAATCTTGTGAGGCCAATGTAGCGGTGTATTTTTCGTCTTCAATTTCGAGTGTTAGGTTGCTGGGTAGGCCAATGGCGTGTGCAATATAAAGACCCTTTAAGGTTTGATCATGATCTTTGAGGACGAAGCCAAAGGCATAATCCTGATCGGTCATGGCATAACGGATGATGTTGGCCCGACCTGTTGGTTGCAACTGAATTGCCCCAATACTCCACAGGTCACTCGTAACGTTGAGGTATTCAATAGCGGGCACGATATGAATCATGGGAACATCAGTGTCCCATTCAACCGTCATTTTCCAGCGATAGGCCCCCGGCTTCACTTCGATTTGTTTGTCGGGCGGCAAATCTATCCGCATCTCATGGGGATTTTCGCTGGTGGCATCAAAAACAAGCAGCAATTCGGTTTCAATGTCATTGTCGTCTAAGGCAACAAACTGCACGTTCACGCGAATGGGGGTAGGTTCAAGCCAACGCAGCCATAAACGCTTAAAGACAATTGTGTCCTCGCCCGTGATGTGGATGGGACGGCTTTCATATGAAAGTTGTTCAAAGGTGGGTTCGGGTTTGTAATACGTGACCATGCGATACCGCATTCCACGCCCCGGCGTCAAATGATACCAAGTGCCATCCTCACCAATACCAGTGACCGCCGCTGGTATGTTTTGGTCAATCCAGCGTGCTGCCTCGACACGGGTTTGTGGGGCGCGATAAATGCCCGTGAAAACAAAAGCCCATAAAAATGTAGCCAAGACAACAACTTTCCGGAGGCGTACTGACCAACGGGGTCGGATTTGCAGCAACCACCATGCCAATAGCAGACACAATACGCCATACAATGGCAGATAATAGCGCATTGTCATGTAATGCAGCCGACCATGCCACCCAAAATAGGCGATAAACCATGCCGTGAGCAGCGCCACTTGAGGCGACAATTCCCACTGCTGGACTTGTTTATTGATGGCTTGGATCAGAGCGATGGTTGCCAAAATTCCCAACGGCAACCCCATGCCCCACAACACCATATTAGCCCAAGGATAGAAATAGGAGAGACGTCCGACGAATTGGTGCGAAGGCGGCCATCCGTCATCCTGCTTGGACGATAATTTCGAGACGTACTCAATATCATCGAACCATTTTTCATTGCCTTGCAGATCCCAAATATCCGGCCCTTTAAAGGCATAGGGTTGGGCAATGCGAAAGGTCAAAAATCCAATCCCGGCTGTAATGACCAGCAACAGCGCGACCCGTACCCACTGAAAAAAATGGAATTTGCGTGAGGCATCCGGCTTTTGAAGATAGAGCGTGCGGAGATAGATGAAAGTTGCCAATGGAGCTAGGCCCGCCGCCATTGCAATATTGATACGTGAGGCGACGCCAGCCCCCACCGCCAAACCGAATAAGATAAAGGCCCATGTTCGACCCCGCTGGCTAATGACGACGGCGGCGTAGAGCGCGATGAGGAAAAATAAATTGGCAAGTGTGTCCACCGTCCAATAGTGGGCAAGCTGAATGGGTAGGGCGGCAGCGGCGTAGAGCATGGACGCAAATAGCCCGCTGCGGATGCCCAAAAGCCGTCGTCCAATGATGAAAACCATCAGGGTCGCCAACACATCGGCAACTACATTGACAAAACGTCCAACAAGGTGGAGACCGTCGAATTCACGCCAGAGCTTATTGCCTGTGACCTCGGCTGCTACTTCGCCCACTGCATACACCATAAAGGTTGGCAGAGTGCCATAGGCGTAGCTGCCTTCATTGACATTATTGGGATTGAGGGGGCTACAGCGCGTATTGAAATAGGCGTGGCGGCGGGGGTCATCTGCACAGCGTTTTTTGACGTTATCGAGTAGCTCACTGCGATCTCCAACCCGTGTGGCGATGGCGGTCAGGAATAATTCGTCCGGGTGGCTATGGCTATAATAATCCCAATTGATTCCAATATAGCGTAAACATCCCGCCAGAATGAGAATCCCCGCCAAAACAAGCCAATAGTATTTGTTTTGTTTCATCCATCAGTTCCGCAGTGCAAAATCGAATAGATTTTCTTACAGTCATAGCAGCTAACATCGCCTATAGTATAAAGCATCTACACACTGCGCTAGAAATCTTGACATCCCTTAACAGGAAAAGGTTCGCATGAGTCAAACCTTGTTATCGAATCTCGGCGAAAAACTGAAAAAAATACAGCAGAATCAATGGGTAGGGCTTGGCGTTCTGCCGATAGTTCTGTTTCTCAGCTATCTGGCTCATCAGGCTTTTGAGGATTTGAACCTATGGGGAGGGTTGCGCTGGTTGGGATTGGGTAGCCTGCTGCTGGTTTTTACGCCCATTTCCCCCTCAAAACCTTATCCTGAGAAACGTCAATTAGGGGTTGCGAGCGGTTGGCGACGTGTACTAGGCATGATCGGTTTAATGATTGGCCTCGGTCTGATTCTTTCATCGGGACAGGAATTTTTGAAGACAAAACCGGGGGAATTTCCTACCCAAGACACGTGGAATGATTTCCTTTTAGGAGTGGTTTTTTGGATAGTCGGAGGAGTCGTATTGACCCGTGCTATTCCCAAGAAGATTGTCATTAATCAGGCGACAGCGGCATTTTTGCAACTGCTCCTGTTTGTAGCGATATTTCTGCGTATCTATAAACTCACAGATATTCCGAACGGCATTTGGTATGACGAGGCATTGGCTCTCCTAGATGCGCGTAGAATGCTGGACGATGTGAACTTTCGCCCCTTTTTTGTCCCGAACATAACATATCCCCATTTGATGCTCTATGCTCAAGCCATGCGTATGTTTGGCGATACGAATGTGGCTGGCCCACGCCTTGTGCATGTGTTTTTTGGTGTGGCAGCCGTCGTCAGTGCCTTTTTGGTGGGTGATCTGCTGCGTGGACGATGGTTTGGCCTGCTTATGGGGTTCTTTATGGCGGTCTTTTCGTGGAGTATCACCTTTAGCCGGATTGCTATGACAGGCGTTGAAACATGCTTTTTTACCCTACTGACCTTCTATTTCTTGATGCGTATGGTGCGCTATGGGCAGATGCGTGATGCTTTGTGGGCTGGGTTGACGGTAGGAGTCGGACTCTATTTTTATGCTGCCTTTCGTTTTGCCCTTATCCCGCTTGTCATTTATGGACTGATTGCATGGCGTTGGTGGAAACCGCAAGCCCTTCTTATGACTGGCTTTGGGGCAATAACAGCACTTTTGGTCTTTATGCCGATCCTCATTTTTTACAAACTAGACCCTGATCTATACACCAATCGCAGCAAGGACGTCTCTGTTTTTCGGGAGGAAAATCGGTTGGGGGTATCTTTGGAAGACGCTCTCGACATCAGTCTAGATAGACATTTGCGCATGTTCCATGTGCAAGGTGATGCCAATGGTCGCCATAATTTGCCCTTTGACCCAATGGTGGATGCCATCACCGGGGTTGTTTTTGTACTCGGCATTGGGTTGTCGCTGCGTCATTTTAAACATGCCGAGGAATGGTTTTTTATCGGATTGTTTATTGTCAGTTTAGCATCAGGAATCGTAACACTCCATCATGAAGCACCACAAGGCTTGCGCACGATTGGGATTCTGCCTGCCATCGCCTATTTTTCAGCCCTAACACTTGAAGAAATCGGACACATTCTCATTAAGGCCAAATTGCGGCCCTTAGCGATAGGCGTTTTGAGTATCCTTTTGGCGACTACTCTATATCTCAATTATGACAAATATTTCGAGCGACAGGCACGTGATCAAGATGTTTGGTTGAGCCATTCGACATTCCCAACTATCGCGGGCCATCTCATGCGAGCGCGACCCGACAGCAGGTTTTACATTAGCCCACAAATGTATGGCGAACCGAATATGCAGTTTCTAGTCCCGGATTATCAGCAGCAATCAGAGCTAGTGGATTTCCCTGACACTCTACCATTACGCATCCCGCCACCAACAGGGCCGATTACGCTTATTCTGCATTTCTCTGAACAGCTCGCTTATGAATATGCTCAAGTGTTGTATCCCAATGCCAAATTCACGACGATCACATCGGGTGACTATGGGGTGCGGGGCGAATTTGCCGATGATCCGTTGATGTACGTCATTGATTTGACCCCAGAGGACATTACCGCAATACAAGGCCTGAACGAGGATGGCACTGGAGTTTTATATGCACCTCAATACGGCGAATATCAAATTTTCACTCAAGGGCAATTGATGATTGACGGCGAGGTGTGGCCGTCTGGCGAAGGCCGCTTACTGGCAAAAGGCAACCATGCTATTCAAATAACCCCCGGTCAAGGACTCGAATGGGAGGTACGGGATTATACGGTGAAGAGCACAGTGCCGAACTGGATGTTGTACCATGGCCCGGTGACGAATAATGGCCTGCACGGTTATTTTTATGCCAATGCGGAATGGAGTGGGCCGCCAGCACTAGAACGCATTGATCCCTTTCTGGATGTCTACTTTCATAAATTACCGATGCCGCGTCCCTATACCGTGATTTGGAAGGGCTTTTTGAATATCCCAACCGATGGGGTCTATGGCATTGGCCTGCGGGTACTCACGGCGGGTGCGGTTTCGCTGGACGGGGTGCTCCTTGTAAGTGGCAGTGATGGATCCAACCCCATTACCACGATGCTTGAACTAAAAGCGGGGCGACATCCGATTGAGGTGCGGTTATTGGATGTCGCCTACTACTCACGCATTCATCTAGGGTGGTCTTTGGACGATGGCAGAACTTATGAGCCGATTCCCCGTGACGCCCTTACTCCCTATTGATCTGATGAGTCGAGAGTATATTGCGACAAGAATTCCCAAATGACGCTTGGGGCATCAATATCCATGTTGACTGCCCCAAAGCGTTCTGCGTCGAGCCGTCCGGGAACGCCGGGGATATTGTGCCCGCCGCCGTCAATTTCATAAAAAATGATGTTAACCTCGTCGGCACAGCCTTTAAATTCATAGATTCTTACCGACGTACCGGGTGAATTTCCAGCTGGGGGTAGGTCGGTAAAATCAACCTGATTCGGGTCACACGCATTATGGACTGCCCAAAAACCTAACGACTCCGATACAGGGTAGGTTACCCACTGCCCGCGTTGGCGCAGACCCTCCCACGGAATGCTCGCGTCCAAAGTGCCATGTATGAACAACAACGGAATCGCGGCGGTTTCGGTGCAAAAGACTTCAAAGCCGGGGAAGGCCGTCGCGCCAATAATCGCAAAAGCCGCAAATTGGTCATAGGCTTTACAGGCCATTGCTTGGGTCATAAAGCCGCCATTTGAGAAGCCCATTAAGTAAACCCGTTGCGTATCTACATTCAAATCAAGCGCTAAATCGTTAACAAGCGTCCGTAGAAACCCCACGTCGTCAATTTCGTTATCCCCATAACCGGGGTAATCGAGGGTGTAATTCCAGCCTTGATTGATGCCATCTGGATAGACCGCAATGAAATTTTCGATGCGGGCCACGCGGTTTAAATCCAGTAAATAGGCAAAACCTGCTCCCGTATCAGGCCGGCCATGTAGGGCGATTACTACCGCTGTCGGTTGGGTGGGGTCATAACTAGGAGGGACATAGACGGTGTAGTTGCGGGCCAATGTTGCGGGCGCAACGGCTTCTTGGATCATTTTTGTTGCTAATGCCTGCCAATCCTCATCATCCTGTCGGCCAAATAGATAACGTATGGCGATTTGTGTGTAATCTACGCCAAACTGATTGAGTTGATGGTCGCTTGTGCTACGCAACCAATTGTTGCCAGCATTTTCAATCGAGAGAAAGGCTAACGATGATCCGTTCCCACAGTCTTGGTACAGGCGGATGTCCGGCTCGGTAAAAATCTGAAATTCATTTAAATCACAGCCATTCCGTTCGCCCCAAAATCGTAGTGTACCTCCCATGCTTTGCACACGCAGGGGTGGCGCAGAATCCCCCGAACTGACATTGCGCCCCTCCAAGGGATAGTAAAAGTCATTGCTGCCGACCATTATGAGCATTGAAACGGGGGCGGTTGCGGCGGTGGGGCATAGTTCTTCGTGATAATTCCAAATGAGGGCGCTACCAATCACTACTTTCGCAAATCGTTCCGGTGATTCGCAGGCCAACCGATAGGCCATTAACCCTCCATTGCCTGATCCCACCAAATAAATCTGCTGTTCGTCAATGGAGTAAGTCGCGCTCAATTCGTCTAGGAGATAGTTGATAAAGCCGAGATCATCCACTGGCTCGGTTTCGGGGAGGGGCGAATAGGCACTGCGACCATCATCCCAGCGTAAATCATAGCTGTCGGGATACGCTACGATAAATCCTTGTTCATCGGCAGCCGCATCCAATCCGGTCAGTGCGGCGATGGCTTTCCCGGATGATGCAAAGGGGTGCAGCATCAATACCAATGGGAGGGATTGGCTTTCGGAATAGGAGGATGGTACATGAACATAGACGGTGCGTTCGAGGCCATCATAGGTCAATTTTTGAATAGGATTGTCTTGGGCATGACTCCTTTGGGGCAACCCAATTGAGAGATATAAGGCGACCAAGCACACCCAGCAAAGGCGCTTTAACATTATGGTTATTCCTTGCTAAAAAGAGGTTTCTTCGGTTTGGGGACTCGGTTAGAGTATCTACCCGTCAATCCGAGGGTGGGTTCGAGTGAAGTAGATTTTCGAGGTCTTGCCGCCAAAATTGAAGGGCATCGCGCACCAATGATTGTGTGCCGACCACCCAAATTGTACCCGTTTGACCTGCCCTCTCAATCGCTTGGGCAAAGGCTTCAAACACAGCAGGCTGATGGGTGACATCGGCGGATAATTGTTGGGCGGTCTGCGCCACAGCATCCGTAAAATGCAGATGTTGGGCACTGACCTGTGTGATAATGGTGTGGGCGGCATATGGCATCAGGGTCTCGAGTAGCCCAACATGGTCTTTGTCGTGTGGCAGGGCTGTCACCAAAATGATCGGGCCGCGACTGAGTGTTAGAACGCTGTCTCGGAACTGTTTGGCGGATTCTCGATTGATCGCTCCGTCCACGAATACCAACGGGGTATCACTGACCGTATCACAGCGTCCCGGCAATCGAACCGCATGGATGATTTTGGACACGGCGGGTTGATGAATATCCCCCACCTGTAGGGCGGACACGGCGGCATAGGCGGTTGCTAAATTGGTTGCCTGATAAATCGCCGGGGTGTTGAGTTCAAAAGTATCGCCCTTGATAACCACACGCTGGAAACCCGATTCACGCTGCTGCTCAAATAAAATATCCTGCCCGGCCTGCTGAAAGGAAGCCCCAAGTTCATGACACGCCTGCCTTATTTGTTGGCTCACTTCCGGGGATTGTGGGGCACTCACAGCGGCGCTGTTGGATTTGATAATCCCCGTTTTGTGCCACACAACATCGGCAACGGTTGGGCCAAGTTTATCCAGATGCTCTGCCATAATCGGGGTAAAGCAACTGACGCGATTTTCAATCAGGCGCACATCATCAAAACGCCCCCCACGTCCTACCTCCAACACCATCGCCGTCACCCCACTTTGCATAAAATGGCGCATGGCCCAAGCCAGAAATAACCCCGTCGGGCTGAGATATTGGTCGGCGGGCAGCGCGGCGTCAATCCGGCGAATACTCGGGGCAAGATCATCCATAATTTCGACAAAGGCCGCTTCGGAAATCGCCTGCCCATTGACTCGAATCCGTTCCCGTACACTCAAAAAACTGGGGCTGGTTAATAGGCCGACGGTGTGCCCCAACCCTTGCAGGAGGGCCGCACAAAAAATCGAGGTTGAGCCTTTGCCCTTGCTGCCTGTGACCGTGATCGTTGGGACAAAATTGAAGGGCAACTTGGCTTCAAGGAATAACTGTCGGATGCCTGCCAAGTTGCGCGTCGCCGAATCATAGCCATGCAGTGAGGGAGTCACCCGGCTGTAGGATTCAAAAATCAGGTTTTCGGCCTCTAACATGGGTTAATCCAGTAGTGATAAGGTGGCTTCGGCTAGGTCGTGGGCAAACTGCTGATTGCGCGGCGTATGTAACCGTATCCGTTGCGAGACCTCGATTTGCAGGCTGCCATAATTGCCGGGTTGCACCGCCAGTTTTGCTAGATTATGTCGTGCAATAATGCTATCGGAACGTCCGGCAAATTTGGTTTCGGCTACTCCGGGCTTTGGTTCAACCTTCCAGCCCTGTTTGCTTAATGATGCATGTAAGCGATCTCGCAGAGAATGAAGATGACCATTCGAGGTCATGGTTTTGCCGTTTAATGTGCCTAGATAAACGTCTGTATCACGACTACGGCAACCATGTAAATCGAGCAATAGGGCGGTTGGCGTGGCGTGGGTAATTTGTTGAACAAGGTCGGCGAGGGTCTGTTCAAAGGCATCATAAAGCGGTTCAGCACGCGCATCGTCATAGGCACGTTCACCCGCGACGATTTGTTTGCTGCGGCTAAAGTCAATACGTGAACGATGCACCCGCGCAATGAGGATATACGGTGTACCTTTTTGGGAATGGCAGACCTGTTTGAATCGTTCGGTAATGTCAATCAATCCTCCCTCCGCTTTTTTTAGACCACGCAACCGCTCTTGTAGCTCGGTGGCATACGATTGCTCAAGTGGGGTGGCATGGGGCAAGGTCAACACAATAGGCAGTGACCCGGCTGTCAGGTGAAAGGCTTTTTCGGGCAAAAAGGTCATAGGCCCTAACGGGTAAACGTCGCAACCGACTCGATGTGATAGGTCTGTGGGAACATATCCACTGGTTGCACATCTACCAAACGATAGCCTGCCCCAACAAGCTTTTTAGCATCCCGCGCAAGCGTCGCCGGGTCGCATGAGACATAAATCACTTTACGCGGTTTGCATTTAATCAACTCATCCAGCGCGGCGGGTTTCATGCCAGCACGCGGCGGGTCAATCACGGCGGCATCAAAATGGCCCTGCAAAAAGCGCGTCAAAAGCTGTTCGACTGTGCCCTGCATGACCTTAATGTTTGAAAATTTGCCTAAATTGACTCTGGCATCGGCGACGGCAGGCGGATAGGACTCTATCGCCGTTATCTTACGGGCTTCGGGGGCTAGGAACGCTGAAAACAATCCAACTCCGCTGTACAAGTCCAATATATGCTCTGACCCTTGTAGGGCTAGACGTTCCAACACTAAATTGACCAGTGTTTCGGTTTGGGGAAGGTTGACCTGAAAGAAACTGCCCACCGAAACTTCAAAGATGTGGTCTTTGATGGTGTAATGGACTTTGCCTGTACCCATAATGGTGCGGGTTTCGTCACTGCCCGTTTCGTCGCCAACGTTCGCCGCCGCTAATGTTTCGGTGGATTGCGAACCGACTTGTAGACGTACCCGTTGTTGCTCTGGTTTGAGGCGTTTGTCTTTGAACTGCTCAAATAAACTAACGAGTTCGGGGCGGATAATGTGGCATTCATTAATGGTCATCACAGTGCGATCATCCGTCGTCACAAAACCAAGCTGACCGTCAAGGGTGCGATGGAGATTAACATGCGAACGATACTGCCATTCATTTGGACTGCCGATGGTGGGATGTACCACCGCCTCCTTAATGCCGCCGATACGGGCGAGTTGATCGGATACGATTTGACGTTTAAATTCCAATTGGGCCTCGTAGCGGATATGCTGCCAGTGACAGCCCCCACAAACGCCAAAGTGCGGACAACGCGGCTCTACACGATTTTCGGATGGGGCGACAATTTCAATCAACTCCCCCCGCGCAAAATTACCCTTATCTTCGACAATCCGTGCCCCGATGGTTTCCCCGACAATGGCATAGGGGACAAAAATGGCCTTGCCTTCATGTCGTCCAATCGCACTGCCGCCGTGCGCCATACCGGTAATTTCAAACTCGATACGTGGTTCTTTCATAATCACTATTATCCAGTGGTTTTCATCCCGGCGGCAATACCATTTACAGTGGACAGCACTGCCTTCAGGGTTGCTTCAAATTGCGGATGGTCAGGGATGAGATGGCGTAAATCACGCAGCAAACTGACCTGAATAAAGTTTAGCGGATCAACATAGGGATTGCGCCGTTCAATCGAGCGCTGCATAACGGGCAGATTTTCTAAAATCCCTTGTAGACCCAATATCCGACAAATCTGATTACAGGCGCGGGTGTGTTCGGTTTTGATTTCTTGGAACACGGTCTCACGCAGAGTCTCGTCATCTACCAATGAAGCGTACAGTTCTGCGATGCCCATATCGGCTTTGGCAAGGTCAAGTTGGGCGTTTTCAATCAGGGCACGGAAAAAAGGCCAGACTTGGAACATGTGCCGTAGTTGGGCAAGGCCATCTGGCGTTTGTTGAAGGTAATTTTCGAGCGCATGACCTAGACCATACCAGCTTGGAATAATGGCGCGGCTTTGCATCCATGAAAACACCCAAGGGATAGCCCGAACCTCGCTGAAACCCCCTTGTTGACGTTTGGCGGGGCGTGAACCAATTTGCATCAGGGATAATTCACGGATGGGGGTAGCCTGCTGCCAATAATCCAGAAATTGGGGCGTCTCGAACACAAATTTTCGATAGGCATCCCGCCCCATCTCAGATAGGGTACTCATGGTGTCGAGCCATTGTGGTTCGATGGGGATTTGGGAGGGCATGGCAAAGGCCAGTAGTACCGCATTCATGACCTGATGCAAATGGCGGCGGGCGATTTCGGCATTGCCATAACGATAGGCAATCACTTCGCCTTGTTCCGTAATCTTAATGCGACCATGCAGTGAACCGGGGGGCTGTGACAAAATAGCCCGATTGGTTGGCCCTCCGCCACGTCCAATGCTGCCACCACGCCCATGAAACAATTCAAGATTGATATTTTGTGCTTTGCACAGGTCGGCTAATTCGCGTTGGGCGACATAGAGCGACCAATTGGAGGCCAGATAACCGCCATCTTTGCAACTATCCGAATAACCCAACATGATCTGTTGGCGCATTCCACGTGCTTCGATATGCTGGCGATAGGCGCTGTTTTGAAAGAGCGTTGCCATCACCATTGGTGCGTTATGTAGGTCGTCAATCGTTTCAAACAGGGGGACCAAATCTACATCGGTATCAATCCCCACCTCACGGGCAAACAACATCATGGCTAGAATGTCGCTGGGGGATTCGCTCCGGCTGGCGATGACGGTATCAATCACCGTTTTGCCATACAGTCGGTGCGCTTTGGCGATCATGCGCCACGTTTCCATAATACGATTGGTCGCAGGCGAAAAAGGCGATTCGACTGGGAACAGGGGGCGTGGGTTGGCGATTTCCCGCGAGAGCAAAAACTGCTTATCCTCTTCGGGCAGTTCCAAATAATTACGTTCCAACCCATAGTGATGGAAAATTTCGTGGAGAGCGGCGGCATGAAGGCGGGCGTCTTCGCGCACTTCTAATGGTATGAGGTGTAGGCCGAATACGCGCACAATGGTAATCAACCGCTGTAGAACGCCACGTGCCACCCGATGGCCTTTATTTTCCATTAGGCTGCTTTGCACTAGGCGCAGATCCTCTAAAAGCTCATCGCCTGTTTTGTAGATGCCCGATTTTAACTGCCATCCGATGGAATCCATCTTCTGACGATAGAACTCGCTGGTATATTTGGTGCTGCCATTGACCGATTCCACTAATGCGTCCGATACGCCGATTTCTTCAACCGACTGGGTAAGGTGTTCGCGGAAAAACTCGATTTCGTGCAGATAGACTTGCACGGCAGCTTCGCGTAGGGTTTTGAGGGTGTCCAATGTCACTTCAGGGGTCACATTCGGGTTGCCATCCCGATCTCCTCCAATCCATGATGCGAAACGCAGTAGGACGGGCAGATTCGACCAATCGGTTTTGGGATAATATTGGACAAGCGCCGCTTCAAGTTCCTCATAGATCGAGGCCGTCACGTCCATAATGACCGACGTGATGAAATAGAGGCCAAAATCTACCTCATCCGCTACAGTTGCTTTGGAAGCGCGGGTCGGTTGGGTCTGCCACAACTCCTCAATTTCTTCGGCAAGGGCTTTTTCGAGTGCCTGCTGTTCACGTGGCAAGACGGTATGCTGCTCTTTGGAAGCCAATAATTGGGCAATATGGCGCAGTTTCACGAGGACTTCTTTACGCTTCGCCTCAGAGGGGTGAGCGGTCAAGACCAACCGCACCGAGATTTGTTCCAGCACAGCCCGTACCTCATCATCCTTCAAACCGTGTGCGTGGAGGGCTTGGATAGATTCGCCAATGGATTCGGTCAGATTTTCTTCGTGTTCCCTCTGACGCAAAATGCGGATGCGCTGGTGGTCTTCGGCGATATTGATGAGTTGGAAATAATTGCTAAAGGCTTTGATGAGAACGCGGCGCTGTTCCAAATCGAGTTTGTTAATGAGGGTAGTCAGTTCTTCTGCTGCACCAGTTTCATCATTACGACGAGCTTTCGCAGCTTGGCGGACGGTCTCAACTAACTCAAAGGCATCATTGCCATGTTGTTCCCGGATGATACTGCCCAATAGATTGCCTAAAAAACGAATATCGGTACTGAGTGGGCTAAAGTTTCCGGCTGTGATTTCAGAGGTTGTGCGTTTCATGACAATGTATTCTGATTATGGGATGCTATTGGACAAACTTTAGCTTATATCGGGGGCGGTATCAAGCATATTTAGTCGTTCTCACCATTTAATGGTATAGTGACATACATTACTAAATAGGTTATTGCGGGTGTTCCTATGTATATGGCCTATCTGCTTGGGATTTTGATCCCCCTGTTTTTTCTTTATCTGGTGCATCTCCTCGAAATCTACGCCGCAAGTCGCCATGAAGTGTTAGGGTTGTCTATTGGTTGGGGCATTTTAGTTTTTAGCATCGCCTACACCTTAAATCGCTTCATTCTTGACCAGAACCTCGCAACGGTTGAGGGCCTAAACCTCGTCGTGGCCCCGATTTTGGAGGAAATCCTTAAAAGCGCTTTATTGATTGTTTTGATGCGTCGCTTGATTTTACGCTATGCCGCCGACGGGATGGCCTATGGTTTTGCAATCGGGATTGGCTTTGCAATGGTTGAGAACCTTGCCTATGTCGCCAATAATCCCAATACTGGATTGCAATTAGCCATGACCCGCTCCCTCTCCACCAGCCTTGTGCATGGATTTAACACCGCGCTTGTGGGGACTATCGCCGGGGCCAGTTTACCTTTTCCCAATCGTACTCGTGTCAACCGATTTTTATTTGGCCTCCTGTTGGTCATCATGATCCATGCTAGTTTTAACTTTGTGGTGAAACATCTATCGGGGGCAGAACTACTGCTGACGGCACTCGGTATGGGTTTAGGCAGTATGGTTCTGATTATCATCATCATGCAGCGGACACTCGAACAAGAAAGTAAGGCCATTCATCTGGAATTGGTAGGAGTGTTGAGTGCAGGTGAATTAATGGCAACCCGCAACCCGGAAATGGTGGCGCAACTGCTGGCACAACACCGAGGGACCATTGGCGAAGACCGTACCCATCTCATCCAGCGCTATGTCACCTTGCAGGCCCAACGAGGTATTCTGCGCAAAAATATCGCCCTGAGCCAAAATGCTAAATTAGTTGAGACGCTCAATCGCCAGCTTCAGACCACTGAACAGCAGTTGGATGTTTTGCGGGGCAGCATGGGCTTGTATACATGGATTTGGTTGCGCAGTGTTTTGCCTTCCGAAGAAAGTGATGTATGGCTGCAATTGGACAATCAACTCAATACCGAGCAGCCGCAACTTGCCCGCCTGATTCAATTGAATGAGCGCCAAATCCTTGTCCCGCCTGCTGAATTGGAACAACGCAAACGCATTTTGCGTCAGGGGGCTTTATTTAATGGCTTGGCGGATGAGGACTTGGTGGATTTGGCTTTGCTGCTGACGATTCGTCAATTTCATGTGGGGGATGAAGTGATCCATCAGGGCGAAAAAAGTGACAACCTATTCATCACAGCAGTGGGTAAGCTGGTTGTGAGTGTCACCGACGATCAACACCAGCAAACCATCATTACTGCTTTTGGGCTAGGCGATGCGTTTGGCGAGATGGAGCTATTGGATGGGCAATATTCGACGGTTACTGTAAGCTGTTTAGAAAATGTCACTTTATACGTATTAACCCGTGAAGATTTGATTACTCTTTTGTTTGCAAAACCGCAAGTTGCTTTGGAGATGATGCGGGTACTCTCACAGCGATTGCGCCATCAAACCGCCCTAACGATGTGGATACAACGAACGGCTTCGACGACGCAATAATCATAATCAGTCATGGCAAACCATTTTTTGCCATGACTGGATTGGTAGGGTGGTGGCTGCGTTACCAGCGATGGTGAACTTGCGGGCGGATGTATTGGTCATAGACCTCGCGCACTTTTGCCATCTGACTATCGGTCAATGGGGCGAGGGCCGATGCTTTGATATTATCTTCGGCTTGGGCCGGATATTTCGCGCCGGGGATTACACACGTCACGGCGTCAAACATTAATATCCAGCGCAGGGCGAACTGGGCCATCGTCGCGCCGCCGGGGATAATACTGCGTAATTCCTCCACCGCCTGCAAGCCCGTTTCATAATCCACACCAGAGAAGGTCTCACCCATATCAAAGGCTTCCCCTTTGCGATTAAAACTGCGGTGATCATCCGACGAAAATTGACTGCTGCGGGTCATTTTGCCCGTGAGCATCCCACTTGCCAGTGGCACACGCGCCAAAATGCCAACGTTGCGGCGTTTGGCCTGCTCAAAAAAGAGTTCACTGGGCCGGAAGCGGAACATATTAAAAATAATCTGGACGGTTTGAACCCCGGGGTATTCAATCGCTTTGAGAGCTTCTTCGACCCTTTCCACGCTGACCCCGTAATAGCGAATCTTGCCTGCCTGTACCATATCGTCCAAAATGCCGAAGATTTCGGCGTGATAATAGGCTTCCATCGGCGGACAGTGGAGTTGCAGCAAATCAATACAATCGGTCTCCAAATTTTTCAGGCTGCGGTCAACCCACGCATTCAAGTTCTCGCGGCTGTACCCTTCAACTGTTTGAGTGGGCAATCGCCGCCCCGCTTTGGTGGCGACATAGATGGTTTCAGAGCGTTCTTTACGTAGCTTGGCAATTAGGCGTTCGCTGTGCCCATCGCCATACACATCGGCGGTATCAATAAAATTGACACCGAGATCAATGCTGTGATTCAGGGTAGCCATTGAATCCGAATCGTTGACCGACCCCCATGCACTGCCAATCGCCCATGCCCCAAAGCTAACTTCCGACACCTTCCATCCGGTGCGCCCTAATTCACGATAATTCATGACGTGTATCCTTTTTAGTATTGCAGATTTAAAGTCGTACAATCGAAGTTAAGGTATTGCAAAATCAACTGACCCAATGGTGCATCCTCGGCTAATGGCAAGAATCTACCACTGACTATTCCATAAGTACCGGGCGGATCGGTCAAAAATCCCATGACATAACACCCATAATAGGCCACAAAACTGCCATCGGTGTGTTGTCCAACCAAAACCGCCGGAAGCAGACCGTTGAGATAGCTGTGTCCAGCGGATGCCCCGGTTTCTACATAGTCCCCCATGTAAAGATTGACAAATACCGTGTCGCCGTAACCCGCCACATAATCTGTGTAATTGGGCCGATAATCTTGGGCAGGGGCACCATTGGGTTTCGACCCCGGTAATGGATGCAGCCACATGGTATAACCTGTCGCATAATCCCGATTGTTGATGGCATTATAGTAGGCCAGCAAAGCACCTTGCCCCGCCGAAGTAAACAACTGAGGACGATAGGTCGCGGTAACAGTGGTCGGAATGTGGAAGCAGTCAATCTCTAACAAACTGCCTATAGTAGCAACATCGGGAACTTGAGTATTGGAGAGCCAGCCGAAATCGGCATCCATGATGCGCCACTGCGAAAAACTATCCACTGCTACCGTGAAGCAGCCATAATACGAAACTATCGCGCCGTGAATCTGATACCCCAAAAGCACGGCGGGGATGCGTACTGTAGTGCTTAATCCAAAGCTGTTGATCTGATACGTGCCGAAATAGGGCTGTACGAGGGCAGTATCGGCAAACCCTGACGAAAAGGATTCATAGGTCTGGACAGGATTCACCCATAAATTATAGGCCGTCGCAAAGTCCCGCAGGTTGATGGCATTGTAGTATCGGTAGAGCATGGCCTGTGCGGTACTATCTGGTGTCTGGGCGTGACTCGGTTGACCTCCACTGAGAACACTGGTGGCTATCAGTAGACCCGCCAAAATCAGATGTAAACGGATCAAGGGTTTCATGCGAATACTCCTCTCGGTTGCATGAGTCTCCCCCATTCTAGGCTCGTTTTCGGGGGTAGCGCCTTGAAGTACACAGGCCATATCCAAATCGTTAGGTTTTGATGAGGGGCGCTTTGCTCTGCTGGTTATCCACTATCCGCCAGATATTCAACGGATTGGTGTTTTTTAGCGCATCAGGCAGCAGGCCATCCGGCAGATTTTGAAAGGCCACCGGACGCAAAAACCGTTTGATGGCAGTCATGCCGACGGATGTGGTTGCCGGAGCGGTTGTGGCAGGATATGGCCCACCATGCTGCATACTATGAACGACTGCCACACCTGTCGGAAAACCGTTCAAAATAAGCCGTCCAGCCTTTTCGCGTAGTAAATCAAAAATCTCGCGTGCCTCGTCCATTTCACCCGCTTCAGCATGAATCGTCGCCGTCAAATTACCATGTAATGTGGGGATGGTATTCATCAAATCCACTGCATTTTCGCAGATAACAAACATCGTCACCGGGCCAAAATGCTCATTTTGCAGGGTGGGGTCGGCGCGGAAATCCTGCGAATGGGTTATAAGCACAGTGTTGGGATAACAGTAACCCTCTGCTTGGACAGTGGTGGCTCCAGTCAACGTTTGCACAGCAGCATGGCGGGTTGTATCCGTAACAGCTTTGACCAATCCCCGCTCAATGCTGGCATTCAACAGGACACCGGGGGCACGTGATTCCATTTTGGATTCGACCAATTCGATGAACTGCCGCGTTTCAGTGCTATCTATCACCAAAACAAGGCCGGGGTTAGTGCAAAATTGACCTGTTCCCAACGTGACGGATGTCACCAAACCCTCTGCTATCGTCTCCATGCGTGCCGCAATTGCCCCCGGCAAAATTACCACCGGGTTTACACTGCCCATCTCAGCATAAATGGGAATCGGTTTTGGGCGAGCCGCCGCTGTATCAAAAATGGCCCGTCCAGCCCGCAGCGACCCCGTAAACCCTACCGCTTCGAGTAAGGGGTGCTGAATCAGAGTTTGCCCGACCTCGACGGTATCGCCCTGTAACAACGAGAAAAAGCCCGCCGGAAATCCACAAGCAATAATGGCTCGATTTATCGCAAGGGCGGCCAATTCAGAGGTGGCGGGATGGCCGGGGTGGGCTTTAACAATGACGGGACAACCTGCTGCAAAAGCCGAAGTCGTATCCCCACCCGCAACTGAAAAGGCAAAGGGGAAATTGCTGGCGGCAAACACGGCCACAGGCCCAATCGGAAATAACATCCGCCGAATATCAGGCCGATCCGCCGTCGCGGTGTCAATTATCGCTTCGACGTATGATCCTTCCTTTAGCAAATTGGCAAAGGCCCGGAGTTGTCCGTTGGTGCGGGCGCGTTCTCCGGTCAGGCGGGTCAAGCCAAGCCCGGTTTCCATATCGGCGGTATTGAGCCATTCGTCGCCGAGTGTCTCAATTTCGGCGGCGACCCGTTCCAGAAATTCAGCAAGGCGGCTGGCGGAATAGTTGCGTGTGATTTTGAACGCTTCGGCTGCGGTGCTTACGGCACGGTCAATTTCAGAGGGGGTGGCATTAAAAAATCGAACATCGCCGGGGGTTTTGGTGCGCGGATTGACGCTGGTAAAGGTCTGATGCCCCTCGGCGCTGGGTGTGCCAGCAATAAAATGATGCCCACTAATCGGCATAGGTGACTCCTTCAGATTGGGCGGGATTTTGGCTTAAGGCCTGCATCCCGGCTTTCAAAACTTCAATAATGCGATCCGTATCATAAATGCAGCCGCGCCACGTCCCCCCGCTGGTTTCCTGCAATGCGGCCCACAGACGGGTATCGTCCGGCAATAGTGCATGGGGATGTAAATCGGGATGGGGGTCACGCTTGGCGAGTAATTCAGTAGCCTGCTGGGGTGATAAATCTTGCCCGTCGCTACCAACCAAATCAATCTGCCCGGTGAGATTTTCCCGGTCAATCACAATTTCGAGGATGTCCCCGTCGCGCAATTTCCCAATCGGCCCACCCGACAAGGCTTCTGGCCCAATGTGTCCAATACACGCCCCGGTAGAAACGCCAGAAAATCGCGCATCGGTCAACACCGAAACGGTCTTACCCCAAGGAATAAACTTCAGGGCGGAGGTGACTTGATAGGTTTCTTCCATGCCCGTCCCGGATGGCCCGATGCCAATCATCACTACAATATCACCTGCTTGGACAGGGTTATCGGTTTGGCCTTTAATGGCACGGACGGCAGCCCGTTCCGAGGTAAAAACACGCGCAGGGCCACGATGCCGATAGGTATTATCCGGCCCAATCACCGAGTGGTCAATTGAAGTCGCTTTGATGACTGCTCCCTGTGGCGCGATATTGCCTGTTGGGAAAACGACGGTGCTGCCTAATCCCTCACGGCGGGCCGTATCAGGATTCATAATCACAAGATCAGGGTTGATTTGATTGCCTGCCCCCAGAATTTTCCGCACGGTTTGCCGGCGTTCGCTGTGTTCCCACCAATCGAGGACAGTAGATAGTTTTTCACCTGTGACGGTCAATACGTCTAGATTGAGTAGGCCCATAGCGCGTAAGTGCAGCATGACTTCCGGCACACCCCCTGCCATATACACCTGCACGGTTGGGTGATTGCGCGGGCCATTCGGCAGGGCATCCACCAAGCGCGGCGTGCGGCGGTTGACATGTGTCCAATCTTCAACAGTGGGTTGAGTCAATCCGGCGGCATGAGCAATCGCGGGAATATGCAGCAGCAAATTGGTCGAACCCCCAAACGCGGCGTGTACCAGCATCGCATTTTCCAACGCGGCGGGGGTTAAAACATGCCCAAGTGAAATCTGGTTGGTGGCAAGTCTCAATAGGGCTAACGCCGAACGTCGCGCCATATCCAACCACGCAGGTTCACCGGACGGCACAAGGCCGCTGTGGGGCAACGTCATCCCAAACGCCTCTGCGACGACCTGTGAAGTCGCCGCCGTCCCCAAAAATTGACAGCCTCCCCCCGGTGACCCACAGGCCCGACAGCCCATCTCTGCCGCGTAATCTACACTAATCATGCCGTGTGCGAAGCGTGCCCCGATGGTTTGAATTGTGCCTGCGTCTTCGGCCTCGGCAGTTGGTAGTGTTACGCCCCCCGGCACAATGACCCCCGGCAGATTATGACAGCCTGCCAAAGCCATCATCATCGCAGGTAGGCCCTTATCACAGGTCGCCACACCCAATACTCCGGCACGGGTGGGTAAGGAACGGATCAAACGCCGCATGACCATCGCCGCGTCATTGCGATAGGGGAGGCTGTCCATCATACCCGGAGTCCCCTGTGAACGTCCGTCGCAGGGGTCGCTGACATAACCGGAGAACGGCAGTGCCCCATTTTCGCGCAACGTTTCGGCAGCGGCCCTCACCAGCGCATCCAGTTCCCAATGTCCGGTGTGATACCCTAGCGCAATCGGGCGGCCATCTTCACTGCGCAGGCCACCCAGCGTACTCAAAATCAAATAGGGGGTGCGGCCCACATCCGCCGGATTCCAACCCATGCCGACATTGAGGGTCATGCCAAATAGATTGCCACTGGGTTCATTCCGCAGCATTTCTTCGGTTAAGGGCAGTTTACCTTCTGCACCTTGACCATAAATGCGTGTATTTTGGACAGACTGCGATGTGCCTAAAATATCGTCTAGGGAGGGCAAGATGGGTTCGGTCATAGGACTTCGCACGTATTTTCCAATCTGCCGATACCATCAATTTCTACTGCGACCCGATCCCCCTGTTTCATAAATAGCTTAGGATTGCGGAAAGCACCTGTGCCGTGTGGCGTGCCTGTCAAGATGATGTCGCCGGGTTCGAGCGTAAAGGCCTGCGAAGCAAATGAAATCAGATGGGCTACCCCAAAAATCATCTCGCTGGTATTGCTTTCTTGGACATGTTCACCATTTAGAATACAGCGAATCGCCAATGCCTGTGGGTCGGGAATTTCATCTTTGGTGACTAACACTGGCCCAATCGGACAAAACGTGTCGAGACTCTTACCCCGAATCCACTGTCCATCGCCAAATTGCAAATCACGAGCGCTGACATCATTGGCGCAGGTGTAGCCAAATACATAATCGAGCGCCTCGGTTTCGGAGACGTGCCTAGCCCTTTTGCCGATGACCACCGCGAGTTCAGCTTCATAGTCTACCTGTTCGGTTAAAGCAGAGGCCCACTGAATTGGGGTGTTGGGGCCAGTGATGGCAGTGGTAAATTTAGTGAAAATTAGAGGCCGTTTGGGGGGTTCGGTATTGGTTTCGCGGCAGTGATCCATGTAATTGAGGCCAATGGCAAGGATTTTGCCGGGGCGTTCAATGGGTGCAAGTAAGGGAAATGCACCCAGCGCATACTCAACTTTGGGGTTAGGCGTATGACCCGCCAAAATCTCCAACCATGAAAGCGAGGTCGAAAGAACGCTCTGATTTTCTAATAAACCAAAATGTGCGCCTTTTTCAGTGTCAAAACGAACCCATCGCATAAGATTTTTCCCTAATTTTTGAAGCGTTAAACTCCTCAGTATAATAACCTGCGATACCTTTTAGGAGCAAAAGTTTATGAGTGAAAAAATTTTTGAGGGGCAGGTCGCCATTGTGACAGGTGCTGGTGTGGGTATCGGCTATGAAATCGCCCATCAATTGGTGCTGCGCGGGGCAAAGGTATTATTAAATGATGTGGATGCCATTCTAGCTCAAGATGCCGCCCAAACCATCGCAGTGGAAGGTGGTGTTTGTATAGGCATGGGTGGTGATGTTGCCAATGTGGAACAAACACGCGGCCTTGTAACCGAAGCCGTCCGTCAATTTGGTCGTTTAGATATGGCTGTGGCAAATGCAGGATTAACCATTTGGGGCGATTTTTTTGACTACCCACCTGAAAATCTAGATCGAGTTTTAGGAGTGAATCTGCGCGGCTCATTTTTCCTTGCCCAAGCAGCCGCTCGACATATGCGGGAGGCGGGTCATGGCGGACGGATATTGTTTATGTCGTCCGTCACGGGCCATCAAGCCATCCCCTATATTGCTGCCTATGCCATGACGAAAGCTGCCCTTGAAATGCTGGCAAAAAATCTGGTCGTTGAGTTATCCCCCTATGGCATTACCGTTAACGCTATTGCGCCGGGGGCAACCGTTACCCCGCGCAATCTGGTGGATGACCCTAATTACGAGATCGTATGGGGACGAGTTATACCGACCCAGCGTCCGGCTTTCCCATTGGATATTGCCAATGCAGCCCTGTTTTTCTTATCGCCTGCTGCTTCTCAAGTTACCGGACAGACCTTAATTGTGGACGGCGGTTGGACGGCAATTAGCCCGTCGCCATCGCTGGATTTTGTTGAACGCAAAACGGAGTAAAACCATGATAGACCCCGTAGATGTGGGCATTGTCGGAACGAGTTGGTGGGCGGATTCCATGCACCTGCCAGCACTGGCACATCACCCCCATGCCAAGATTGACGCGATTTGTGGACGTGATGTGAACAAGGCCAAACATATGGCCGAACGCTGGCATATCCCCTATGTGTATGCCGATTATCATGACATGATTGAAGATCGGCGCTTGGATGCAGTGGTGATTTCTACATCGAACGACGCTCATTATCCGATTGCGATGGAAGCGATGCAGGCAGGGTTGCATGTGCTGTGCGAAAAACCGTTGGCAATGACCTATGCCCAAGCCAAAGAGATGGCCGATTTTGCGATGGCACATCATCTCAAGACGCTTGTACCGTTTACCTATGGGTTTATGCCGACCAGCCGCTTTTTGAAAGAACTAATAGACGATGGTTACATTGGGCGCCCCTATCACCTCAATATGCGCTACTATACGGGTTATGCCCGCAATGGGGAGTATCAATGGCGCTTTGATTTGGGTAAAGCAGGAGCCGGGGTGGTCGGCGATCTCGGCACTCACTTTTTTTACATTGCCCAAATGCTCTATGGTGATGTTAAAAGCGTAAGCTGCCATTTGACTCATCTGGTGGAGCGTGTATCCGCTGACTCGGAGGGCAAGCCCTATCAAGTGGGCGACGATGGGGCGATTGTCACCCTGCAATTTGAAAATGGAGCCAGCGGGGTCATTCAGGTCAGTGCGGTTTGTTATGAGGATACCCCTTTTGGACAGACCCACCACATGGAATTTCACGGCTCTGGTGGCACACTCTATAGTTATACGGATTGGGCAACGATACAGACCGTATCAGGCGCACGGGTCGGAGAAGGACAAGTCAAGCCGCTGGAAATTCCCGAACGCATTTGGGCCGGGGCGCGGCGTGATACCGTACATAACACCTATCGGGATATTTTTCGCCAGCAGGACAATATGACACGCGGATTCATCACGGCCATCGTCGAAAATAAACAGCCTATGCCCGATTTTCAGGTGGGAGCGAAAATTCAGCGGATTCTGGCAGCAGCTATCAAGAGCCATCAAGAAGGCTGCTGGATTGAGGTGAATTCAATTTCTACTTAAAAGGAAATTTTTATGCGGTTACAAAATAAAATAGCGCTTGTGACAGGGGCGGCACGCGGTATCGGGCATGGTATTGCGGTGCGTTTTGCCAAAGAGGGGGCGAAAGTTGGTGTACTGGATTTACATGAAAGTGCCTGTCAAAGAGTGGTGGATGAAATTCTGGCCTCAGGCGGTCAGGCCATTGCCCTCAGTGCCGATGTCACCAACGAACAGAGTGTGAATCAGGCTGTGTCTCGGCTCAGGGAATATTTTGGCCCGATTAATGTGTTGGTCAATAATGCTGCCGTCATGCCTTCGGGTCGAATTCATGAACTGCACCCCGACGATTTTGATCGTTGTATCGCGGTGAATTTGCGTGGGGCGTATCTATGCAACCGTGCTGTTATTCCTGATATGCTGGCGATGGGACAGGGCAGTATTATTCATATGGCAAGCGTGACCGGGATTCGGGGCCTGCCGGGGATCGCGGTATATTCCGCCACCAAAGGCGCATTAATCGCCCTAACCCGTGCCATGTCCACCGATTATGCCCGCTTGGGGATTCGGGTCAATTCGGTTTCGCCCGGCACAATTGATTCCCCAATGTTGCATGATTTTTTGGCGGCACAGTCTCGACCTGAATATTTACGCCAGCAGTTTGATGCCATGCACCCCATTGGACGAGTTGGCACGATTGGAGAGGTCGCTAGTGTGTTTGTGTTTTTGGCATCGGATGAAGCGAGTTTTGTGACAGGCTCGAACTATGAAGTGGATGGTGGATTAGCCTCCAAAGGTGAACAACCACAAGATTAGACCATTCCTTAACCTATATTCAGCACGGTTGCCTTGATTCCGTGCCCCAAAGAAAGCGAAAAAACTTGATGAGCAATCCGTTACTTGTTCGCTACTTCCATCCCAATTATGGCTCACGATTGGGGGTACGCTTTGATGAAAAAGTGCATGATGTCCACAGCGAATACCCAACCCTGACCGCATGGCTCAAGTCGAGTATGGGCCGTCCTGAAGCTGCCATAGAAGAAATCCTGCAAGCGGGTCGGGCTAGTTTGTTAACCTTCCCTGCCGCCATTTTTGAGAATGCCCCCGCCAAAAACACCCCGCATTGGTTAGCTCCAGTGGATGAACAAGATGTATGGGCTGCCGGGGTGACGTATGAGCGTAGCAAGGTCGCCCGCCAAGAAGAATCACAGGATGGTGGGGACGTGTATGCCCGTGTCTATCGCGCCGAGCGTCCCGAATTATTTTTTAAAGCTCGGGGACGATGGGTAGTCGGGGTTCATGCAGGAGTGGGCATCCGCAGCGACGCTACATGGTCAGTACCAGAACCGGAGTTGGGTCTTGTCATCAATCCGGCAATGGAAGTGGTTGGGTTTACAGTTGGCAATGACATGAGCAGCCGCGATATTGAGGGCGAAAACCCCCTGTATTTGCCGCAAGCCAAAGTCTATACTGCTTCGTGTGCGATTGGGCCGGGAATTCTGCTCAAAGCAAGCACGGATTGGCCCGATACCTCAATTCATATTCATATCCGTCGGAGTGGCGAAACTATGTTTGAAGGTGCGGTGCATACCTCGCGTATTAAACGCACCATTCCTGAATTGGTGGATTATCTGGGGCGTAGCAATACCTATCCCGAAGGCGTGGTGCTGTTGACGGGAACAGGGGTCGTCCCTCCCGGCGAATTTACCTTGCAGGCAGGCGATGTGGTGCAAATCGAGATTGAGGGCATAGGGACGCTTATCAATACTGTGAAAGTAGTCTGATATGGATCGAATTCGCTCTTGGCTCTATATTGGCAAATACCGCGATACCCGTGATTTGGACTATTTACAATCACGCAACATCGGGGCGATGCTCCAATTGGCGGAGTTGGTCGAGAAGCCAAACATTACCGCGTTGTATCTGCCTGTCGAGGACGGCGAACCGATTCCAACAGATCTGATGGCTCAAGGTATCGAATTTGTTCGTTCCCAAAAGGCACTCGGCAAAATTGTCTTGGTAGCATGTGGGGCGGGGATTAGCCGTTCGAGTAGCTTTGCGGTGGCAGCACTTAAAGAGGAAGAAAATCTTGGGTTGATGGAGGCCCTGCGCGAAGTTGCCACCCGACATTTTGACACCCAGCCGCATCCGGAATTATGGAATTCCCTATGTGGGTATTACAACGAAACAATTGATTATCGAAAAGTGATAGAACTGATCTTTGAAATTAGGAAATCATGAAAATTATTGCAATCGAATCCTTACAGTGGGCTGAATATCCCCGTTTGATGGTGGTGCGTGTCCACACCGACTCCGGTCTCATCGGACTAGGCGAAACGGTAGATAAAATCCCCGGTGCAAAAGGAGCATTGCATGGCACAGTCGCGCCGCTGGTACTCGGTCAGGATGCACTGGATATTGAGGGCCTGTGGCGTTTTGTCATGGACAACCTCATGTATCACGGGTATGCCGGGGCAGAAACACGGGCGCTTTCTGCTATCGAGGTCGCGCTGTGGGATATCATGGGCAAACATTACAACGCCCCCCTCTACCATTTACTCGGCGGCAAAACCCGCCAAAAAGTCCCGACCTATAACACCTGTATCGGCTTTGGCCCAATCCAAGATTACGCGGCATGGCATGAGGACGCCGGAGCACTGGCGAAAAGTTTGCTGGCCGACGGTATTAAAGCCATGAAAATCTGGCCTTTCGATCAATTTAGCGAACCATCGTTCGGGCAATATATCAGCCTTGCCGATGTCGAAAAAGGCTTAACCCCCGTTCGCCAAATTCGGGATACGGTGGGAACAGATATGGAAATCGGCATCGAATGTCATTTCCGCTGGAATCGGGTCAGTATGGAACGTATCGCCCGTGCGCTTGAGCCGTATAACATCCTCTTTTTGGAAGACGTGATGTCGGCGGTCTATCCTGATGAAATCCGTGAATTTTCTCGCCGCACTTCCATTCCGGTGATTGGCTCAGAATTATTGATGACACGCTGGCAGTTGCGCGAGTGGCTGGAAAAGCATGTCTCCCAAATTGTCATGACCGATCCGGTGTGGAATGGTGGCATTGCGGAGACCCGGAAAATCGCTAATATAGCAGAGGCGTTTGGCGTACCACTGGTGCTACATAACGTCGCTGGCCCGATTTGTCACGCGGCCTGTATGCACCTCGGTGCACACATTCCCAATCTTTATTTTGTAGAATCCGTGCGAGCCTTTTATCAGACCTATTTCCCCATCATCAGCGAATTGGCCCCGAAGGTCGTAGATGGGCATTTAGCTATTCCAGAAGGGCCGGGATTAGGGGTAGACCTGCGCCCTGCAATGATGAAACGACCCGATCTGATTTATCAAATCTCTGAAGGGGAAGGTTTGGCGAAAGGCCGACGGGCAATGGGCGACCACTGGGCCGTCGAGGAGATTCGTTAAATTCTATGAGCGCTATTGTACGGACGGTGATGATTGGGGTCGGTGGTATGGCCCGCAGTCACATCAAACAAATGATGAAGATGAAGGGTACCACCGAAATTGTAGTAGTTTCTGATCCCTCCCAAGAGGCCTATGAAGCAACGGCGAAACTGTTTAAAGCGGCTGGTGTCAAAGCTCCTCCAAATATTCCCAATTTAGCCGATCTGGTTACGGAATATCGTGGCAAATTAGACGCGGCCTTTATCATTACCCCGCACGCCTATCATCATGACCAGACGAAATTGTGCATGGAAGCGGGGATTGATGTGCTGTTAGAAAAACCAATGGTCATGAATGCCGAAGAAGCCGAAAGCCTGATTGAAATTCGGAATCGCACCGGGCGGTTATTGGTAGTAGCTTTTCAAGGCAGTCTATCCCCTCAGATTCGCACGCTGGACAAAATGCTGCGATCCGGTGAACTCGGCGAAATTCTGACTATCAGCGGCACAGTCTGGCAGAATTGGGGGCCAAACACCATAGGCACTTGGCGACAAGACCCACCCCTTGCTGGCGGTGGTTTTCTATTTGACACCGGGGCGCATATGCTCAATACCATCACCGATATTGCTGGCGAAGATTTCACTGAAGTGGCGGCTTGGCTGGATAACAATAACCGCCCAGTGGATACCCGCGCTACGGTTATGGGTAAGCTAAAATCTGGTGCGATGGTGACAATTGCCGCTTGTGGTGAAACTATCCCCTCTTGTGCTTCTGAAATTTTTGTATTTTGTACCAAAGGCATTGTACGGACGGGTCAATGGGGCGAACGTCTGCTGCTGCAAAAACAGGGCAGCGATAAATTTGAAGACGTTCCCGTGCCTGCTTCAATGGGGGTATGGGAGCAGTTCTTGGCGGTACGAGACGGCAAAATTCCGAACCCCGCCCCGCCGGAAATTGGTTTGCGAATGTCACGATTGTGGGATGCGGTTCAAGCCTCGGCAGCGCAGGGTGGCGCTCCGGTAAAAACGAAATAAGGGAGAAATCTAAATATGATGTCAAATCCAATACGTGTTTTGGTTTGGAACGAGGGCCGTCACGAAAAGAAAAACCCGAAAGTGCAGGCGATGTATCCCAATGGCTTGCACGATGCCATCGCCAAGCCCTTACGTGAAGCAGGCTTTTCGGTCAAAACCGCTACGATTGATGACCCCGAACATGGATTAACCGAAGCGGCCTTAGCGGAAACCGATGTGCTGACGTGGTGGGGACACATCGCGCACAAAGAAGTCAGTGATGAGATTGTCGAGCGTGTCCAGAAACGGGTACTCGATGGGATGGGACTAGTCGTTCTACATTCTGGTCATCATTCCAAAATTTTCCGTAAATTGATGGGTACGACCTGCGATTTGAAATGGCGTGAGGCCGATGAGCGCGAGCGGATTTGGGTCGTCGCGCCGCATCATCCCATTGCCGAGGGCCTCGGTGAATATTTTGAAATCCCCCGCGAAGAAATGTATGGGGAATTTTTCGACATCCCACAGCCGGATGAACTGGTATTGGTCAGTTGGTTTCAAGGGGGTGAGATTTTCCGCAGTGGGTGTTGTTATCAGCGCGGGCGGGGCAAAATTTTCTATTTCCGCCCCGGTCATGAAACCTATCCAACTTATTATCAGCGGGAGGTGTTGCAGGTGATTGTCAACGGGGTCAATTGGGCCGCACCGGGCAACAGTCCCAAGCTGATTTTTGGTAATCATAAGCCGCTGGAAGTTATTATGCCGCATGAAGGCTAACTTGGCTGATTGTTGATTCAGTCTCATGTTTTGCGGTGGCCTGCTTTCACGGTAGGCCAGCCCTGTTTGAAATAGAAATTTGATTGAACTTATTCAAGCATTTTGTGAAATAAAAATAGGTAGGGGTAAATGATAGATTTTGGACTCAGCATGTTGGCTGGCCCGCCCAAAGGTCAGATTTCGCGTTGGCTGTCGGATTTGGATGCCAGTTTGCCCCATTTTGATGGTTTTTTTAGAAGCCTGTGGATGACCGATCATTTTTTCTGGGATGATGACCCGACCTATGAAGCATGGACGGTGCTTAGTTTTGCGGCGGCGCGTTGGCCTCAATTCGAAATTGGTCCAATTGTGTTGGGTCAAAGCTATCGTAATCCGGCATTATTGGCAAAGATGGCTTCTACCCTGCAAGCCCTGACGGGTGGACGGTTGATTATGGCGATTGGGGCAGGTTGGAAAGAGGATGAATACCGCGCCTATGACTATCCCTTCCCTTCGGCTGGCGTGCGGGTTGAGCAATTAGAGGATACGCTTGAGATTTTTAAACGCCTATGGACGCAACCGGGCAAGGTCAATTATCAGGGCAAGCATTATCATCTAGTAGATGCTTATTGTGAACCCAAACCAAATCCCATGATTCCCATTGTGGTCGGCGGCGGGGGCAACAAAACCACCCTGCTCGCCGCGAAATATGCGGAAATGTGGAATATGCCGGATGCGGGGTATGCTGCTTATTTTGACCGTGTGAAGGTGTTACATGGGCACTGTGAAACGATTGGGCGGGACCCGAAATCCATCCGCCTAACATGGTTTGGACGCTTGGCAGTCGGCAAAACCGAGGCCGAAGCACAGGTGCTTGGTGGAGGTAAATGGACAAAGAATAATGCTTTTGTGGGGACACCGATGCAGGTCATTGAGCAAATGGGAGCATTTATTAAGGGCGGTGTGGATTATTTCATGCTAGAAGTGCTTGGCTTGCCCAACCCTGACGTGATTGGGATGACGCTGGATGTTCTATCCACGCTGCGGGGCATTAAGCCATGAGGCTTAAATGGTATGGGCACGCCAGTTTTTTGATTACCACCAATGATGGGATCAAAATCATCACTGACCCCTATACGCCGGAAACATCAGGGTATGCGCCAGTACGTGATGAAGCCGATATTGTGATTACGTCATCCAACAATGATCGTTTTCACTGTCGGGGTGATTTGATTCCCGGACAGCCCACGATTGTCAATGCGTTGGAGGTCGCACAGCAAGGCGGTTCGCGGATAGTTAAAGGAATCACATTTCAGGCAATTGAGGCAATGGAAGCTCTCGATCATCGAGAACATGACCCCGACCAAAACGGCATGTATCGGTTTCAGGTGGATGGCATTGAAATCGGGCATATTGGGGATGTGGGCAACGCCTTCTCCGAAAAACAACTCCGGTTTTTTGAAGGAGTGGATGTGTTCCTTGCTCTTGCTGGTGGACATCCGACCATTGAGTTGGATGAACTAAAAAGGGTGATTGACCACATACAGCCGCGTTTGGTTGTGCCGATGCACTTCCGCACCCTGACCTATAAACTCCGCAACATCTATTGGATTGAGCGTTTCTTGGAGTATTTCGACGGCGCGGATATAGATTTCGCCAGCCATTATGAGGTGGCTTTGGATAAGGCAAGCCTGCCTGCCAAAACCCGTGTATTGGTAGTAGATTATGTACGCTAAGAGGCTAGATTTTGAACATGACTGAGGTTTTTGATTGCCCTCACTGTGGTTTTCAACTTTGGCGACTAGATCGCTCACCCATGTGTGATGAATGGGTATTCTACTGTGTCAGTTGTCCGCGCCGCGTTGAGGTGAGTTTTTATGATACCGTTGTGAATGTAATTCAAAATCAACTGCGATCTAAAGAAAGATCAAATGACTATAAAGCATTGATAGAGAAGATCGAAGCGCAATTGAAAACATGTTCTTGTGGCGGGCACTACAAACTGACCGTTGCAAAAAGATGTTTTAATTGTAACGCGGAGGTTATTGAAAAAGATGATCACGGCAGTATGGGAAGGGGTATCGAATTATATCCGGGTATTTTCTACGTGGATGAAGATGATGAATTAGATTTGGCAATCGAAGTTCAATATGTCGAATTTGAAGAAAAATTTGTGCGAAGAGAAAACATTTGGAAGCCACTTTAAAGGAAAAGATAATGCCTTCAAAGAGAATTGCTAGTGGTATTCTCGTTATTATTATTCTGCTGGGTTTTACCATCGGCGGTTACGGCGTTTATCAATACGTGGATGCCGAGCTAAAACTGCGTGACAATGAAGCCGAAAAATTGATTGATTCCGGTCAAGAGGTCGAAGTAAACAACTTCAATGAGGGCTATGAGTTGTTTAAAGCCACTGTCGAGCGTGATGAATTGCGTGACCAGCGAGCCGATGCCTTGCCGTATATGGGAGTGGGTATGGCGGTAGTTGCAGTGGGCTGGTTGGGCTATGAACTTATTCCAGTTCTCCGCAAAAACCGCCAGTCTGAATCTACTGAAAATCTCACCTAGACCCGTGCGGCATCAATCATCTGCTGAATCAATTCCATATGTTGGACTGCTTCTGGCACAGCCGTCGCGGGTTGGCGGTTGTGCCGGACATTTTCATAAAATGCCAAAAGCTCATTCCTGAATGCCTCATCATAGGACACAATCACGCGCTTTTCCCATGCCAATTCCTCATCCCCACCCTGTACAATCACTGGGCTTGGAGCATTTTTCAAATAGGGCGATGGCAATTGGAAGGTTACGCGGTCATAGTTGCCATAAAAGGCATATTCTTCACGATAATCTTTGATATGCCCCAAAAAATGCCAATCAAAGGTGCAGCGGACATCATTCGGATATTCGACAATCGAGTGTATAGACAACCCCTTCCGCCAAATGTCAGTGCTGAGGACACGGGCGGGTGCTCCTAAAAAGCCGTGCATGGTATAGACCTGATGGATCATGCTGACGACGATGATGCCATAACCGAGGCGCAAGGTGGGGTCATCTTTGCGCAGCCCAAGTGCTTCATCTACTAATGGAGCTAGGTCTCCACCCGCAAACCATCCCAATTGGGCGGTGGCCTGTTCTGCAAAACTCATGACAGGCTGATGCCCCTCATCAATCAAGCCATTACCGCGCCGGATGCGAAACGGCGAAAGGCCCATTTCATTGGGGGGATGGAAAACCGTGACCCGTACCATACCAATATCCCGCATTTGCTGAACTTGCTCACGGGCATAATGGAAAGCGGGGTCGTAGCGCTTGTGATATGCCACCTGCACGACCCGATCTGATCGGGCCACCCGTGCCGCAACCTCTCTGGCTTCGCGCAGATTCCATGTGATGGGCTTTTCCACAAAGATATGTTTACCTGCATCCAACGCGGCAAATACAGTGTCACGGTGCGACCCACTGTGGCAGATGATAACGGCTTCGATGTCTTCCTTAGCCAGCATTTGACGCCAATCGGTGTAACGACTGGCAATGTGGTAGCGATCCGCAACAGCCTCCAATACAGGGGCGTAGGCATCGGAGAGCGCCACCAGTTCAAACTTTTCATCATCGTCTACTAAATAGGGAATGTGCATGATTTGACCAATTGCACCGCAACCAATCAAACCAATACGCAGAGGGGATGTCATAGAATTATCTCCAAATCGTCTAAGTATTTGAGGAGGATTATTCTTCCCGCCTCTTGTACTGTCAAGCTATAATGAAACTTCGCATGGGTTTTTCTTAGCGGTATTTCTGAAACGAGACAATATGCAAGCGGAATCTTCTGCCACGTTTGTACGCGATCGGTTTACGTGGTTGGCCTATTTTATGCTGGCCTTTTTCTCCTACATGGTTTCCACACGCGGCCCATTTATCCCATTTCTACGCGACGAACTCAATCTCAGCTATAGTGTCGCTGGAATGCATTTGAGTGCATTTGCCATTGGTATCGTTGTCTCGGGATTAACGACGGATCGCTTGTCGCGTCGGTACGGACGGCGTTGGGTTTTTTGGGGCGGTGGCGGCGCAAGTATCGTCTTTACGATCATTTTTCTACTGGTGCATCATCCCGTTTTGACAATTGGCAGCACCTTGTTTATAGGGGTTACTTCTGGTTGGTTGCTGGTGACGATTCAGGCAACTTTGAGCGATCATCATGGCGAAAAACGGGCCATTGCGATTACTGAATCGAATATCGCGGCCAGTGCTTCCGCTGTATTAGCGCCTTTGGCAGTGGGCACTTTCGAGGATATTGGTCTTGGTTGGCGTATGGCACTAGTGGTTGGCTTGATTACATGGGGATTTGCAGTGTGGTGGTGGCGAGATGTAGCAATTCCCCCAACGCAGCAGGTGATTAAACAGGAAACACGCCATCATCAGCCGCTACCTACTACTTTTTGGGCCTATTTGGGTGTGATTTTCTTTGGTGCAGTCATCGAATGGGGACTCATTTTTTGGGGAGCGGATTTCCTTGAGAAAAATGCGGGTTTGAAGGCTACTACCGCTTCTACCATGATAACCGTCTTCTTTTTGGCAATGGTGATTGGTCGGGCCATTGGCAGTCGCCTGTCGCGTTCTATCGAAGTCAAACACTTGTTACTAATGGCCTATTGTCTGGTCGTGATCGGATTTATACCGTTATGGTTGGCTCCAACGCCAGCCATCAGTGTGATGGGTCTATTTATCGCAGGCTTGGGTGTTGCGAATGGCTTTCCGTTGTCGCTTTCCACTGCACTTGGCATGGTCACACCACAGGAAACCGATAGGGCCAGCGGGCGGATTTCATTTATCGCCGGCTTGGCAATTTTCTTGGGGCCACAGGTACTTGGGGTTGTGGCGGACATCAGCAGCATTCGTATCGCTTATGGGATTATCGGGGTGATTAGCATGGTCATGGTTGGCCTAGTCTATTGGGCTAACCAACTACCCCATCATATTCCTATGATTGCACAGGAAGGGGCAAATGCATGAGACAGACTAGGTATGATGTCGTGATTGTGGGCGCTGGACATAACGGCCTTGTTGCGGCGGCCTATCTTGCTGGGGCAGGCAAATCGGTATTGGTGCTGGAACGTAAATTTATAGTTGGTGGCGCAGCGATCTCAGCCCAAGTTTTTGCTGGTATGAATGCTCGATTATCCCAATATGCCTACTTAGTGAGCCTTCTGCCCCAAAAGATTATGCAGGATTTGAGGCTCAATTTTTCAACCCGCCGTCGCTCAGTCGGATCATTTACCCCGGCGGTGGAAAATGGACAACATAAGGCCCTGTTGGTGAGCAACGAGTCACTGGCAATTACGGAGCAGTCTTTCGCCAATTTCGGTATCCGCCCTGCTGATTTTATCGGGTACAGCCGCTTTTATCGTTTGATGGGGCAATTGGCTAGCATTATCTGGCCTACTTTGTTATCCCCAATGGTCAGCCGTGACAGCATGAAAGCGCAATGTCAAACCGATGAACTAAAGGCGGCTTGGGAAATATTCATTGAGCAACCATTGGGTATCGGCATTGAAAAAAATGTGCAGCATGACCTTGTGCGTGGGGTGATTTTCACTGACGGCAAGATTGGTGTATCCACTGATCCCCATGACCCGACGCTGCTGCAAAACCGGACTTTCTTGTATCACCTTATCGGCAATGAAACAGGTGAATGGACCGTGCCCGTTGGGGGAATGGGGGCGTTGACTTCTGAATTAGCACGGGTAGCCCAAGCGAATGGTGCCAAAATCCTGACTTCTGCCCCAGTTGAAGCAATCGAACCAGATACGTCTCATGCTGTTGTGCATTATACCCACGATGGTAAACCTCAATCGGTGCAGGGGCGATATGTGCTGGTGAATGCTGCCCCACAGGTGCTCAATCAATTGTTGCCGACGCCTCTGCCGATTGAAGATGCTGATGAAGGGGCAGTATTCAAAATCAACATGCTGCTGAAACGCCTACCTCAATTGAAAGCGACCCAATATTCCCAAAAGGATGCTTTCACCGGGACTTTTCATATTGATGAGGGCTATGAGGAGATGAAGGAACACCATCGGGTTGCTGCAATGGGCCAGCTTCCTGAACGGGTATCTGGTGAAATGTATTGCCACTCGCTGACCGACCCCTCGATCTTATCGCCAGAATTACAGGGATATCAAACTCTTACCCTATTTGGCTTGGATATTCCCTATCGGCTGTTTAATGAAACCAATAACGCCGAACTGCGCGAAATCATCATGCGGAAATATGTGCAGGGGATTAATCGTTATTTGGATGAGCCATTAGAGGAATGCTTGGCGATGGATGCAAACGGCCAACCCTGTATCGAAGCGAAAAGCCCACTTGATTTGGAAAACGAATTAAAACTGCCTACCGGAAACATTTTCCACACGGCGCTATCGTGGCCTTTTGCCGAAAATGGGAGCGCGTGGGTTGGGAAATGGGGTGTAGAGACGGCTTACGAAAACATTCTGATTTGTGGATCAGGGGCGCAGCGTGGTGGTGCGGTGAGTGGGATTCCGGGGCATAATGCTGCGATGAAAGTGCTAGAGGGGGCGACCCAGTAAGATTCTTAGCTGCAAAGCCGCCCTTCTACACTCGCTGGGGCTACTTGCTTTCACGATAGAGCACATGGCGGCGCAGGGTGGGATCATATTTTTTGATTTCCATGCGGCCTGTGTCGTTACGTTTATTTTTCTCAGTGTAGTAAACGTGATTGCTTTCGGTGCTGACCAAGCGAACCCAGCTACGGTCTCTCTTTTTTTTTGCCATGACTTTGTATGCCTCCAAATGCGTTTTCTGGTACACATTGTAGCGGAAAGCCCGTGCGGTGTGAATACTCGAATTGCCAAGAGGCAACAGTCACCCAACCGTCATAAAATCGGACGCTTGTTTAACTCAAATCCATGCTACAATCTCGGCCATCTAAAGTAGTTCGGTCTCAAATAGTATGAAACAAAACCCATCTCATCTGTATAAATCACTGGCATTATTGCTGGTGTTGGCAATGCTTATCAGCAGTATGTTGGCCTGCTCCCTGACTGAAGAAGACCCACCGACATTAGCCCCGCGTCAGCCTATGTCTACGACTACCATTCAACCAACACTTGGCGCAGATAGACCTGTGACGATTCAAGCGCCTCCCGTCTTACCCGAATTACCGGGTGGAGTAGAAGAGGACGTGCCTGTCAATAATTCGGTGACCAATTGGATGCTTTATATAGATAACAACCGCATGATGAATACGGTTTTGGCAATGGAGAACTTTCAAAATCGCCATTCGTTTGGGACCCCCGCTCCCGATAGAGGAATTTATGCCGCTGCGCTATACCTGAAAGCCCGTTTTGAGGAAATTAAAGCCGCAAATCCGGACAAACACATTGATGTCTGGACACAAGCGCTGTCTATCAGCTATGGGGGCATCAGTGTATCCAATGACAATATTTTTATGATCCTACCCGGCGTTGATGCCTCGGCAGGCGTGATTGTGGTCGGTGCCCATTATGACACCATCAGCAGCAGTGCCCCCTTAAGCGCCGAGCCATTCCAACCCGGTGCCAATGACAATGGGTCTGGTGTATCGGTGGTCTTGGAATTAGCCCGCATCATGGCTCAAGGCTATCATCGCGCCACCGTGATCTTCGTATTATTTGCCGCTGAAGAATTTGAACAGCGTTTCGGCAGTACAGGATTCGTAAAATACCTTAAAGACAATAATCTAGATATCAAGGCTGCGCTGACAATGGATATGGTGGGAAGCCCCACCGGCCCAAATGGTGAACGATATGATAATCAGATGCGTGTGTTTTCTGAGCCGCCTGCCGAATCTGGCTCCCGCGAACTTGCCCGACTGATGGAATTAGTATCGCGGGCCTATATGCAGGGCGAACTGAATGTGACGGTTGAGGAGACCATTGACCGCTCTGGGCGTTGGGGCGACCATATGAGCTTTAATGCCGAGGGTATTTCGGCTATCCGTATGATTGAATATCGGGATGACCCAAGCCGCCAGCACAATGCACGTGATCGTGCTGATGATGTAGATGCAGCTTATATGGGACGTATCACCAAACTGGCCTTAGCGACCCTATTGGTGTTGGCGGATGGCCCTAATGCACCTCAAGATTATCGCCTTGATACCAGCACATGGCACTTGGAGTGGACACCCGTTCCCGGTGCGACGGCCTATGCAGTGGCCCTGCGGTTTCCGGGATCGTCCATCTATAACCAGATTTTTACTACCTCCGAAAGCAGCTTTACGTGGGAGTCCATGTCCCTCTACGAAACGGTTGCTGTCGCTGGCATAGATGCCAATGGTCAATTGGGGCGCTTTGTTGAATGGCGTATCCCGCCCATCCCATCACAATAACATAAATTCTGGCTTTGCAATTAAAAGAGAGTCCAGTATACTTTTAGTTGTGATGGGCCTGTAGCTCAACGGTTAGAGCAGGCGACTCATAATCGCTTGGTTGGGGGTTCGAATCCCTCTAGGCCCACTAGCCGCAAATTGACCAACCAGTCATCTTCAACAGGTGGCTGGTTTTTATTTACCTATTTGAGCCAAGCCCTCTCTTTAATCTATCTAAACTTTACTTGGACTATTGTGGCCTCTTAAAATGTTTTAAAATATGTAAATATGAATCTTGACCCTTAACATTTTGAATTTAGTCTTTTATGATAAGTGGAAAATGACCAACAAGAAACCAAAACGATGCTGCTAACCATTACCACAACCCACTCCCCTGCCACCGATCTTGGCTATTTGTTATACAAACACCCGGATCGTGTTCAATCGTTTGAACTTAATTTTGGACAGGCCCATGTGTTCTATCCGGAAGCGAAACCGGAACGATGTACCGCCGCCTTGCTATTAGACATCAATCCGGTAGGACTGGTACGTGGACGTGGGATGAGTACATTTGCGCTAGAACCGTATGTCAATGATCGCCCGTATGTCGCGTCCTCATTTATGAGCGTCGCCATTTCACAGGTGTACGGGACGGCATTATCGGGTATTTGCAAAACACGGCCTGAATTGGCGCAAACCGCCATTCCATTGGAAGCAAAATTTACGGCACTTCCCTGCCGAGGTGGTGAGGCCATGCTGCGAAAACTATTTGAGCCATTGGGCTATGCTGTTACCATCGAGTGCTATCTGCTAGACGAAACTTTTCCAGCATGGGGCGAGAGCACTTATTATACGGTGACGCTGTGCCATACCATTCGTTTGACTGACCTGCTTTCGCATCTTTATGTGCTGATTCCAGTGCTGGATGATGAAAAACATTATTATGTCGGCAGCGATGAAGTAGAAAAACTGCTGCGGCATGGCGAAGGGTGGCTCGCTTCCCATCCGGCTAAAGAATTAATCACGGCCCGTTACTTGAAGCATCAACATAGCCTCAAACGTGAAGCCCTCGCTAGACTGGTCGAAGATTCACCCCGCATTGACGAAGAAAGCGACGAACACGACGCGGAAGAGGCGAAAATTGAGGAACGGGTGAGCCTGCATCAACAGCGATTGGGAGCAGTGTTGTCGGTTCTCAAAAACAGCGGGGCACAACGTGTTCTTGATTTGGGTTGCGGTGAGGGGCGATTGTTATCCATGCTGCTGCAAGAACCGCAATTCACGTCCATTTTAGGCATAGATGTGTCTATTCATGCGTTGGAAATCGCCAGCGAAAAACTACGCCTAGATCGTTTGCCACCCAAACAACGCGAACGTATTCAAATCGCACAGGGGTCATTGATGTATCGAGATGCGCGACTAAAAGGCTTTGATGCGGCGGCAGTGGTTGAAGTCATTGAGCATCTCGACCCTCCCCGTTTGGCGGCGTTTGAGCGGGTGTTATTTGAATTCGCTCATCCCACAATGGCTGTCATCACAACACCCAATGCGGAATATAACGTGATGTGGGAAAGCCTTCCTGCTGGTAGATTTCGCCATCGTGACCATCGCTTTGAATGGACACGTGCCGAGTTTCAGACATGGGCCAGTGGTATTGCGGAACGATTCGGCTATCAGGTGCGGTTTTTACCCATTGGGCCAGAAGATTTGCAGGTTGGCTCACCTAGTCAGATGGCGATTTTTGATATAGTGGCAACAGAAAACGTGTGAAATGACCTTAAATATTACCCTTCCTGAGTTCTCACTTGTTGTATTGATTGGCGTCTCTGGCAGCGGTAAATCTACTTTTGCACGGACGCACTTTTTGCCAACCGAAATCATCTCCTCGGATTTTTGCCGGGGGTTGGTCTCGGATGATGAAAATAGCCAAGACGCCACCAAAGATGCCTTTGAAGTGGTTCATTTCATCGCAGGTAAACGCCTCGCCAATATGAAATTGACAGTCATTGATGCGACCAGCGTGCAGCCTGATGCCCGTAAGCCCCTGATTAAACTGGCCCGTGAACATCATGCTTTGCTGACAGCGATTGTTTTGGACGTACCGGAACGCATCTGCATCGAACGCAACCAGAAACGGGCGGATCGAAATTTTGGGTCGCAGGTCATTAAACGTCAGCGCCAAGAGCTAAGACGTTCCCTCCGCCTATTGGAAAAGGAGGGTTTTCGGCAGGTCTATATCTTGAAATCTGAGGAAGAAATCGCCGCTGTCCAGATTACGCGCCAGCCCTTACATAATAATCTGAAACATGAACATGGCCCATTTGATATCATCGGCGATGTGCATGGTTGCTTTGATGAACTCGTGACGTTACTGGAAAACATGGGTTATGCCGTTAATGGTACACAAGTGACACCCTCGGAAGGCCGCAAAGCCATCTTTTTGGGTGACTTGGTAGATCGTGGGCCAAAAATCCCGGATGTTCTTCGCTTGGTGATGGGCATGGTTGAGACAGGCACGGCGATCTGTGTCCCCGGTAATCATGACATTAAACTCATGCGAAAACTGCGCGGGCGAGATGTGCAAATCAAACATGGCCTTGCTGAATCGTTGGCGCAATTGGAAAACGAGACCCCTGAATTCAAAAAACAGGTAGCGGATTTTGTCGAGGGCCTCATTAGCCATTATGTACTGGATGGAGGGCGTTTGGTGGTGGCCCATGCGGGTATGAAAGAAAATTATGCTGGACGCGCTTCGGGCACTGTCCGTGAATTTGCCCTGTATGGCGAAACGACTGGCGAGACCGACGAGTTCGGCCTGCCAGTGCGTCATAATTGGGCGGCTGAATATCGCGGCTCGGCAACCGTCGTGTATGGGCATACGCCTGTGCCGCAAGCGGAATGGTTAAACCGAACCATCAATATTGATACGGGCTGTGTATTCGGCGGGGCATTAACAGCCTTACGTTATCCCGAAAAAGAAGTGGTGTCGGTTCCGGCACGGCACACCTATTCTGAACCGGTGCGACCCTTCCTAACCGAAAGCGCCCCGGCACTGACCTCTCAACAGCAGTACGATGATGTGCTGGATATTGAGGATGTTATCGGTAAGCGGCTTATCAATACACGTTTGATGAAACATATCACCATTCGGGAGGAAAATGCGATTGCGGCGTTGGAGGTCATGAGTCGTTTTGCAGTCAATCCGAAATGGCTGATTTATTTGCCACCCACTATGTCACCAACGGAAACAACGCAACTGCCTGATTTACTAGAACATCCGCTGGAGGCCTTTGCCTATTACCGCGACAATGGCGTGCCACAGGTGATCTGCGAAGAAAAACATATGGGGTCACGGGCTGTAGTGATTGTTTGTCGGGATGAAGATGCGGCCCGTCGGCGTTTTGGTGTGATCGGTGAGGGTTTTGGAGTATGTTATACCCGTACTGGACGCCGTTTCTTTGATGACGGCCTACTAGAAACCGAATTTTTGAGTCGGGTACGCGATGCCATTGGAGAAGCAGGTTGGTGGGATGAACTCAATACTGACTGGCTGGCCCTCGACTGCGAATTGATGCCTTGGTCAGCCAAAGCACAGGAATTATTGCAGCGCCAGTATGCAGCGGTGGGGTCGGCAGCAGGCAATGCGATGCGTGAGACTATCGCCGCTCTTGAAATGACATCCGCCCGTCTGACCGATGCGGCTCAGTTATTGGGTCATTTCCAACCGCGCGCGGCAATGGTCAATCACTATATTGAGGCCTACCGGCGCTATTGTTGGGATGTGACCTCCATTGATGATCTGAAACTAGCGCCTTTTCATTTGTTAGCCAGTGAACGGTCTACCCATGCCGATAAATCTCATCTCTGGCATATGGAAATGATCGGCAAGCTGCATCCGGTTGGCGAAACCGTGCTGTATCCAACCGCCTATAAAATCGTGGATGTTACGAATCCCGATAGTCAAGCCGAAGGGGTACATTGGTGGGAGGAAATGACCCAACAAGGCGGCGAGGGTATGGTTGTCAAACCGCTAGATTTTATTGTCAAAGGTCGCTATGGGATTCTTCAGCCTGCGATGAAGGTACGCGGACGCGAATATCTGCGGATTATCTATGGGCCAGAGTACACCGCCCCTGAGCAGATTGTCCGTCTGCGTAGTCGTGGTCTGAAAGGCAAGCGGTCTTTGGCCGCCCGCGAATTTGCCCTGAGTATTGAGTCGCTGGAACGGTTTGTCCAAAAAGAACCGCTACGCCGTGTACATGAGGGTGTCTTTGGGGTACTTGCCCTTGAAAGCGAACCCGTAGACCCGCGCTTATAAAAATACCCATAGTCGCTGAAAACCGCTAACCCCGCTCGACATCAGAAACATCCTTAAAAACACGGGCACAGTCATGCTTGTGTTTTTATCTTGAGGTGGTGCTTCTTCAAATCGCTCATTGCCTGCGAATATCAAACGCACACTGTTAAACTCGTATGATTTATCAATTGTTTTCTTGAAGCGTGAACGTTTTGAGTTCAATCCGATATTAGGGTGTTGATAGGCCGCTGCATAGGAGTAAATCGGGATTGCAAACCGACGAAGCACTGGCACAAGGAATTCAACAAGGGTGTATTCCCAATTTGGCACTATTGGTGGAGCGGCATTATAGCCCATTAAAAGGCTATCTCTATCGTATGACCAACGGAAATTTGCTATTGAGTGAGGACATGGCACAAGAAACGTTTCTGAGGGCACTTCGGAACATCCATCAATATCAATACCCGCGCCCTTTTAAAGCATGGCTTTATGCGATTGCGACCAATCTCGTCCGCCAGCATTTTGAACAGGCCGACACTCGCCATACGATTACCGCATCGGAAATGGACTGGCATAACCTAATGGATGTTGGTCCCTTGCCAGAAACGCAGTTGGTGACAAATGAAGAAACCCAACATGTCATCCAAGCCCTTGCCAAACTGCCCTTGCATCAGCGCGAAGTCATTCTCTTGCGCTATTACGAGGAAATACCGCTGGCCCAGATCGCGGAAAGCCTAAAGATTCCAGAGGGCACGGTCAAATCAAGGTTAAGTATAGGCCTCCGGCGTCTACGCGAGTTAATCGAGGAATCAACATGATAGACGATCCTAAGCGTTTGCAGGATATGTTAATCGAAGATACAAGTTCTGATGAGGCAGCGGATGCGCTCATAGGTCCTATCCAAGCACTTAGACAATGGCCTAACCCCACAACATCCAATGCTGAAATTCAAGCACTGCTCACTCGGCTCTCAACTGAAGGATTGACTATTAGTGGGAATCAACGGCCCAATTTGCGTTGGCTTTGGCTTATTTTGCAGGGTCAACTGCGCATCATTCGTAAAGAATTATGGGCAGCCTCCGCTTTGGTCATCTTGATCGGCACCTTTGTCACTTTGGTATTCTACCAACCTGACACCGATGTTTTTGCCCCGCTGGTGATCCTTGCCCCAATTATGGCGGCGGTGGGGGTGGGTTTGCTTTATGATGCGGAATACGAAATCCAGCTTGAAATTGAGGACGCCACCCCAACGGGTATCCTTCGAATTTTGCTGGCCCGTCTGATGCTGGTTTTTAGCTTCAATCTCCTTATGACTCTGGTCGGCAGTGTTATCTTAGCCATTGCAAGGGCTGAAATCTCACTTGGCCCACTGATTTTGGCTTGGCTCCTACCCATGACCTTCTTGTCGTCGGTTGCGTTTTTGATGAGCATCGTCTTACGTAGTACAGCGTTCAGCATCGCAGCATCCTTGCTCATGTGGAGTCTGCACGTTTTTCTCACTCAAGCGACCCCTGACCATACGCTTGTTTATGCGCTGTCGCTGCCCGGCCTGCGTGATGAAAGTACCCGCCCCTTTCTCTTGATAGCAACCGTCTTGGCTCTATTGACGACATTTCTGTTCCTTGAGAAATCTGACCGGGAGTTAAGGACAACGGCATGATTTACTTCATTGTAGGTGGATTGGCTGCCCTTGTCTCTTGGAATGGATGGCACGCTTTTCAAACCCTCATTCGATACCGGACTCAATTTACTCTGCGGATGACCTTCCGCATGGTAGGAATGTGGGGATTATTGGTTAGTCTGGGCTTCTTCCTGATGCTGTTCTCAGCAAGTGGCGATTTTGGACTAGGGGAGGATAAAGGCCGAGTGGTCGAAATCGTTATTCCGCTGGTCATGGGTATTCAAGCTGCTGTTTTGTTTTCCCCAACAGATGAAAACGTGCTTGAAATCCTGTTGACCTATCCCCGTCCGATTGTCTGGGTGTTGGCCGAACGCTTGGGCCTTGCTTTCATATTTCAAGTCGTTGCCGCATTGGTTGGCGTTCTCATCAGTTTTTTCTTTTTCGATGACCGGACGCTTGGTCTGGCCCTGATTCGTTGGATACCCCCCACGCTTTTGCTGATGGGCGTGGGGACATATACAACCCTCAAATCGCGGGTACTGGCCTTCGGGGTGGCAATCGCAGCACTGGTGTGGTTTGTTGGGCTGTTTTTTGGCCCTCTGCTATTACCCGGTATGCCTGTCATTTCACCATTGGATACTATTCAGCCTTATCTCTGGTCAATGAACCCCTATTTGCTGCCGCAAGATTTGGGCTGGGAGGATTATTGGGTGAATCGTGCCCTTGTGTCCTTAATCGGATTTTTCTTGATCAGTCGGGGAGGGGCTTATCTACGCGATGAAGAAGTTGTCCTACTGGGGGCTACTTCCAAAGGCCGCACCCGTAGCGCTATTTCAAAAATAGTGGAGGGGCTATGAACAGGGTTACATATCAACTGCGCGGCATGGTTTGGTACGAGTTGAAAATGCACTGGCGACGGCGTGCATTGAAGATATTGATGAATGCCCTTTTTGCGCTCATCGTGATTACCAGTTTACTCCAACATACCGAAGACTTTGAGAAGAATGTGTATGGGCCAGTCAAGAGTGAGACAGGGCTATCAGATGCTGAGTTGAACACGTGGTTTGCTATTTTTTCCACGTGGTTTGTCGGCGCAGTAACCCTCGGATTTATTTTGCCCATTGGTGTCGCCGATACCATTCCGCTTGATCGGCAGAGTGGGGTCTCAGAGCTGTTCCGTAGCCTTCCGGTGTCACGCAGCACTTATTTGTGGGGGAAGGTTATGGGGGTATGGGCGGCGGTGTTATGGGGAAATTTTGTCCTAATGGTGATTACGGGTGTGCTATGGTGGTTTTTTCTGGGAAGTTATAAGCCCCTACCCTATATCAGCATGTGGATACTGGGTTTGGGCATCTTGACAGTGCTTAATGGGGGAATGGGGGTCTTGCTCACGGCTACTCAACCTAATCGTCTACGGGCCGTCCTGCTAACCATTGGTTGTATGTTTATCCTGCCGAATTTTCTGGGGATGGACAGCAACATAAAGGAAAGCGCTGACCTTTGGGATTTCATCAGTCCGCTGCGTTGGCCGATTTTTGCCTACTATATTCGGGTCAACCAAACAGGAGCGCTCACGGATGCGGTTATTGCAGCAGTCGTCGGTATAGGCGAGCTTGCCTTGATAGGGGTAGTAATGTGGGGCTGGATGCGTTGGAAGGAACAGCATTAGGAGCGAAAACCATGATTAAAATTGAACATCTCACCAAAATCTATAAAGGTGATGTCACGGCACTGAATGATATTTCGCTTGAAATCGGGACTGGGATGTTTGGATTGGTTGGGCCAAATGGCGCGGGCAAAACCAGTCTCATGAGAATCATCGCCGGATTGCTGCATTGGACGACTGGCCGCGTCGAGGTCAACGGACACGATATGCACACCCTAAAAGGTAAACAAGCCGCCAAAGCTATATTAGGGTATCTGCCACAAGAACTTGGCCTCTATCCGCATTTGATGGGCGCCGAGTTTTTAGATTATGTCGCTATTTTGAAGGGCGTTACCAATCGCCAGCAGCGCAGGCGGCAGGTACAGGAAGCCTTAGAAAAGGTGCATTTGACCGAGGTAGCAGACCGCAGACTAAAGGCCTATTCTGGCGGCATGAAACGGCGTATCGGCATCGCGCAGGCCCTCATCGGCAATCCTCGGCTTATTATTGTGGATGAACCAACGGCAGGACTTGATCCTGAAGAACGAGTACGGCTGCGAAACCTGTTTTCGGAACTGGCAGAAAATGCGACGGTGATTCTTTCAACCCATATCATTGAAGATATCAGCCAAAGTTGCCGTGATTTGGCTATCATGTATAACGGAACTGTGCTGTTTCGGGGTGCGCCCAATGAGTTAATCCAAAAAACACGTGGACAGGTCTGGAACATTGTGACGGATGGAGAACGCCCGAATCACGGTCTAAAAGTGGTCTCCACACTTCAATTGGCGCAAGGGACGCAGTATCGGGTGATCGGGGATGCAGGAGCTTTCCCGAACGCCGTATCCACTGAGCCAAGTCTGGAAGATGGTTATATCCATCTAATGAGCCAAACCCGGAATAGGGAATTGGGCTAATTCTCAAAAAGGTATGTCTCAACCCCTACAAAAAGTGGGAGCGGATGAGGAGGGTTGAGACAATACAAGTGCAAGGTGATCAAGACAGAGGTTAGTATAAAAAAACGGCGCGACAGAAACGTGACAACTGTATGACGCCTAAACAAAAAGGCCGGGCTTTGTAACCCGACCTTTGTAGAAAGCAAGGGATGTTGATTGGTATGCCCTATCGCCAAGCTGAGACCTGTGTTACGCCTGCCAACGGCACCCCAAGCGACTGATTGAAATACACCCCTGAGTTGAAATCGAGATCGTGGCGATAGTAGAATTCGCCATCTTGATAATACAGCCCAAATGATGCGATAGTATCACCATCCCAATCGCCCGCCACAAAAGAGCCTTCATCACTAATGCCCGGTGCGCCGATATATTGCCCTAACGGGAAGCCTCCAGCGCCTGTCGTGGCTGCATCGTTAGTCCATGTAATCGAAGTTCCGCGCCGACACGCAATCGTTGCCACACCGTCCCCATCAAAATCGCCTGCGGAGAACTGATGCGTGCCGATAAAGCCTGCCGAGTCGGGCAACAGGACACTCAGCCATTGGAAACCGATGGTAGGCAGGAGATTACCCGATAGGTCGCAGGTGTAGTAGAGAACAAAGGCCATTCCGTAGGGTGGAAAGTCAGCCCCTTCGACGACTCCAATACAGTCATTGGTGATGGCTGCATCCAGTCGTCCAGTGACGGGCGACCCGGTTACACCAATCCACAGCAGTTCCCAATCCTCTGTCTCACCCGGTTCATTGGTGAAGAAGAACGCGCCATTACTGTAGACCCCGGGGGTTTCTAGGCCATCACTGTCCCAATCACCCATGACCCACTGCCCACCAGTGGTAGGCGCGTAGGCTGAATAGAATGTATAGTCATCTGCCGCAGGTGGGTCACCCAACCCATCTACTAGTCCAACAATTTGGAAATTGGGGCTGAACACCGCGAGATTGTCGGCAGGTGTGGGGAAACGCGGCGCAACATAAATATCAGGATCATCGTTCGTATCCCCCGCAATCAGATTGGTTGCTTCTGATTCAAAGCTCACATAATTGCCATTGCCCGAAATAGCTGGGTAGCTGGTATTGTCATCCCCCAGTGTTCCATCCCGTGCTATCGAAACGAGGGTTGTCGTATTGGCAACGCGGTCACGCACATAGATGTCTGTCCAACCATTGGTGTCTTCAGTGGCTAAGGGGGAATCGGATTCAAAGACGATTTGACGCCCGCCATTCGCAATCGCAGGGTTAGCTGATGGGAGTGCGCCTAGTACCCCGGCTGTCGAGACTGAAACCAGTGAGGTAGTGGGAGTACCGCTGGTGGTACGCACAAACACATCCCGGAAATTATTGGTATCGCCTGCCACCATGTTCGTCGCGTCCGATTCAAATGCGATGATCGTACCATTGGACGAGATCGCCGGATCCCATGAATTGCCATTGGCTTGGCCCCCACCGGATGGTATGGACACACGGATAGTAGTGCCCGCCGTCAGTGCTCGTGCAAAAATATCACGTTCACCGTTGTTATCATTTGCCACCAGATTGGTCGCCTCGGATTCAAACGCGACATGATCTCCCGCTGAGGCAATATCTGGCATGAACGAGCCACCCCCTGTCGCTTCATTGCCTGCATTGGTCAGTGAGACTCGCGTTGTCGTACCGGCGGTGAGATCACGCAGGAAAATATCTGATTCGCCATTGGTATCACCCGTCACAAGATTAGTTGCGGTAGACTCGAAGGCAATGCGTGTCCCATCGCCAGAAATTGTCGGGTTATGTGAAGCTCCATTCGCCTGAGGAAAGGCAAGGTTAGCCCGCGAGATACGAGTGATCTCAAAAGTCTCTTGGTCATACATGTAGATATCGCTGACACCATTGGAATCTGCACTAACCAACTCAGCGTTTGTCTCGAATACGACATAGCGCCCATCGGCTGAAATATCCGGATTAGCTGATGACAAGGTTGCCTCTGTACCATCATTGGCAACAGACACCCGGCTTATTTGGCAGGTTTGGCGGTCATACACAAAAATGTCAATCAGGCCATTGGTATCGCCTGCTACCAATTCCGATGAAGCAGATTCGAAGGCGACAAAACGCCCATCTTCCGATAGAGCCGAGTCACTATTGGTAAATGCACCGGACACCTGCTCATTTTGATAGTTGAGGCTGACACGATGAATGGCATTCACCGGGGTACAGGTGCTGGCAAAAATCCCGCCTTCCTCGTCGGGTGCGCCGCTCGTAGTGCTATCGGTGGCGTCTTCAATGGAGATGACAAAAGCATCTACCGCCACGATGCCGCCCTCTTGGGCATAGACTCGGAGCATATGGGGTTCATTACTCAGATAGTTGATGATAGTGCTTTGTCCATAGGCGGTTTGGTCAGCCCTCGTGATGACTGTTCGCAGCACTGTGCCATCCACCTCGAGGGCCAATGTACCCAAGGCTGGCCCAGCGATATAGATGACTTCCAATGTCGTGCCAACAAACTCCAATTCCAGCACATCCCCTTCGGCCCCACTCGAATAGAGATAGGTTCCGTCGCTGGCTGCTGCGGCTGCTTGGGATGACCAGTTGCCTTCACGAGTGACCAACGCATTGTCCGACTCAATCCGTTGACTTGACTGCTCCTGCGAATGGGCCGGCCAGCCAATTAGAAAAAACAAGATGGCGACTACTGCCAGTAAAATGACAGATGTCCGCACTGCACGAGACTCATTTGTTGCTATTCGCATGATATTCTCCCAACCCTTTGATCCAACGAAATGTGGCATTGTCAGCAATGGAGCCTATCCAGTACGGCTGTCCAACGATTACAGGGTCATTGCCATGTGCAATCTAGTTGCTAGGAAACGCCGTGCTGCAAATTCCACTACAATGGGTGGAAACATTGCTGACTGGCACACAGCTCAAGCATTGCTTGATTGACGGTCAGTATAGGGAAGCTGCGCGACAGCTTGGTGACAGAATCGTGACAGGGGGACGAGACCAATGAGTGACTTGCGGGTGTATCTGTTAGGAACCCCACGCATCGAATTTCAAGGCACATCTGTCAAAGTTGAACGCCGCAAGGCCGTGGCCCTTATCGCCTATCTCGCATTGTCCGAACAAATGCAGAGCCGCGAGGTTATCGCCAGTTTATTGTGGCCCGATCAAGACGAGGATCATGCGCGGTCAGCTTTGCGAAGTGCCCTAAGGTCGCTAACCAAGGCGGTGGAGATAGAATGGATTCAAGCAGATCGTATGACCATTGGCCTCAAACGAGAAGTGGTATGGGTTGATGTGATCGCTTTCCAAAAACTACTAGTAGCGAATAGCGCCCATCCGCACAGTTCGGATAGCATTTGTAAAGATTGTGTAGATTTTTATCAACAAGCTGCAACACTCTATAGCGATGATTTTTTGATTGGGTTCAACCTGCCGGATGATTTGGAATTTGAGAACTGGCAGTTAGCCCAACGCGAATGGCTGCGGCGTGAATATGCTGATGTCCAACGCCGCTTGGCCCACTATTATGCTGACTTGGATCAGTATGAACAAGCGATTCGCCATGCCATCCAGTGGTTGGCAGTTGATACCCTACATGAGCCTGCTCATCGCCACTTGATGCGTTTATATGCTGCGAATGGTCAGCGATCAGAAGCGTTACGCCAATATCGCCAGTGTGTGGAAATTTTGGATAGTGAACTTGCTACCCCTCCTGAAAGCGAGACCACCCGACTTTTTGAGGCCATTCAACAGGGAAATCCCACGCTGGTATCGTCTACCGACTCGATTAGTGCGCCGATTTCGGGGGTGATGCCGCCCCTGCCATCGCTTTTGGTGGGACGTGATGCTGCGCTCCATGCGATTAAGCAACGGCTTGGCGTGGGTAGTCCGGAAGCACGTCCAATCACCGTTATTCAAGGCTGGCCGGGTGTCGGCAAAAGCACCCTTGTGGCAACACTGGCCCACGATGTGGAACTCAGCCAGCATTATCCTGATGGTGTCTTATGGGCCTCATTGGGTGAAAACCCCAGTATCGCCAGTGAGATTGGAGCTTGGGCAGAAGCATTGCGGTTGAATGAACCCGGCCAAGCCCGCACCGTCGAGGAAATTAGTGCCCAATTGACGGCGCTGCTGCGTGACAAACGAATGCTGCTGATTGTGGATGATGTGTGGCAGGCGGATCATGCCCAACCGTTTCGGGTCGGGGGAAAAAACTGTACTTTGGTGATGACGAGTCGTTTAAATGACGTGGCGACTGCTCTTGCTCCGACGGCCACCGATATTTATCGCCTACCCGTCTTGACCGAACATGCCGCACTGGAACTATTGGCAAAGTTCACTCCTGACACTGTTGCAAATCAACTTGATGAAGCCACGCAATTGGTGCGTGACCTCGAAGGTCTGCCGTTGGCGATCCATGTGGCAGGCCGTCTGTTACAAAGCGAGGCTCGATTGGGCTGGGGGGTGACTGAATTATTGGCTGATTTGCGAGAGGGTGCCAGCTTGCTGACCGCCCAAGCACCCAGTGATATGTTGGGCGTCAAGTCCGATACCTCGCTGACAATTACTGCACTTCTCAAACGCAGTACGGATTCGCTCGATGCCTTAACCCGGCAGTATTTCGCATATTTGGGATTATTTGTTGCTAAACCTGCGACATTTGATCTGCCTGCGATGGCCGTCGTATGGGAGGTAGACGACCCGAAACCGATTGCAAGATTACTGGTCAATCGTGGTCTCTTAGAACCCGTTGGTGGGGGACGCTTCCAAATGCACGCCCTCTTGGTCTTACACGCACGTTCGCTTTTGGATGAGGTGATGAACTAATGGCATCTTCTGGCGGTACCGTTCAATATCGGCTGGCTCAACATTATGTGACTCGTCTGCAACAGGCAAATACGGCCTTTCGGCGTGGACATGGCAACCGCACCTATTGGTATAACCAGATTGAGCAGGACTGGAGTCAAATCCGTCAATGGCAGGCATGGTCGGCTAGTGCGGCGGATGAGCTAGACAAGGCTCAGTTATGCGTAGAGTTTTCGATTGCGGGAATTGATATTTTGAGAGTGCGCCAAACGCCATCCGAACGAGTAACATGGCTGCAACAGGCACTTGATGCGGCGATTCTGGTCGGAAATGCTGAGGCTCAGTGTACTATATTACATCATCTTGCACAGGCCCATTTTTATTCGGCTCGAGCCGAACAAGCCACACAGCTTGCCAACCAACTATTGATTTTAGGTCAACGGGCCAAAGATGTCTTAAGTATGGGGCGAGCTTACTATACATTGGCGTCGGTTGCCCAACAACTAGGCAAGTTCGATGAATCGGAAGATTTGCTAAATAGGGCGCTCGTTCTATTTGAAAAATGCCAAGCAACCGCCGAAATTGGTCGTGTTTATCAGGGGATTGGCCGAGTGGCCCATTTTCGCGGCGACTATCAGTTGGCATACGATTATTTTGCCAAATATTTGGCAATCGTAGAGGGAACAGGCCGCGAGGGAGAGTTGAGCGTCGCTCTGCTGACCCTTAGCAACAGTCTTGTCTCCCTGCAAGATTTTGTCACTGCTGAACAGCAAGCCGAACGATCCGTGCAAATATGCCGTAATGTTGGATTTATGCGAATGCTGCCCGCTGCCTTGCTTAGTTTGGCGATGTGTGAAGTCGAACAGGATAAGCTGGATTCTGCCATTAGCCATTATCAAGAGGGTATCCAAATTGCCGACTCGATCAATATGAAAAACTTGGTGGTGAGCGGGATGATTGATCTGGGCAATATTTATACATACTGCGGTAACTTTGAGGCAGCGACCAAGTCTTATCGAGAAGCCCTTGAATTGGCCCGCCAAAGAAAGACCCCTTACTATGTCTGCCTTACGCGAGGATATATGGCATACTTAGACCTTCTACAAAATCGGTATGAACCAGCCCGCCAAGCCATAATGGAGGCTATTGAACTTGCTCTTCAGCTTGGGATTGAACCCTATTTGGCAAAAACGCTGCTTATCGTGGTTCATTTTTTCTGGCACGGTCAAGAATATGAACAAGCGGCACGATGGACGGGCGTTCTGCATCGGTATGCCATCCATCTCAATCGTCGCTTATTTGAGTCCATTTGCCGAGAATTAGAAACCGACGAGTATATGCAAATCACCCAGCAAGGCCAAAATCTTGATTTGGTCGAGGTGATAAAAGAGGCAAAAACAATATTAAGCCAATAAGATCGGCACAAAAAAACCCCTTCAGTTTTTCCGCATGAAACAATTAATTCAATGACCACCTAGCGTAAATTAACCACGTCAGCTATTTGTCAGCTTTTTGGAAGACGGGCATGGGGTAGCAATTGAATAGACGTGGCCTGCGCGTTCAACAGAAGCATCAGCCCCATGTTATAACCTCGTGAAAAGTAATTTTGACGAGGGGAGATTTCAAATGTTGAAGCACAGGCGTGTTTTGGTATCTCTACCATTGGCGCTGATAATCTGCACTGCTATTTTTGCCCTCATTAGACCGAATTCTCCACAGGCCTCTCCACCCAATCAGTCTGGAAACATTGCACCAAAGATTATTGAAACATCGCCGGAAAATGGCGAAGAGCTAGGCCTCCAACGTTCAGTCGAGTTTACCTTTGACCGTCCCATGAATGTGGAAAGTGGCGGCCTCTTTAGTGTTGATCCCGCTGTGGAAGGTGGCGTATGGGAATGGGTGGACGGGGGGCGTATTCTCAGGTTTTCCCCTCCACTCGAAGGGTATCCAACCGACAGCGACCTGATCTTCAGCGTATTTGCCGAGGATACACAACATATCCCAATGGAGTCTGCTTATCGGCTTCATTTATTCACCACGAATTCTCTGCAAATATCGGAAGTCCTACCGGGAAACGGGGCTACCAATGTTTCCACAGATACTGTCGTTACGGTGATCTTTAACCGTCCAGTTGTACCCCTTTCCAGCATTGGCTATCAGGCTGATCTGGTTAACCCGATACACATCGAACCAGAAACGACTGGGACAGGCGAATGGCTCAATACTTCGATCTATACGTTCAAGCCCGAACAGGGATTTATTGGCGGAACGACCTATACCGTTACAATTGACGCCGGACTCAAAACCCCCACCGACGCGGTATTGGAAGAGGATTATCAGTTTAGCTTTTCCACCGTCAAACCCACATTTGCCAATGCCCGTGTGTTGAATGCGCCGCGTGTGCGTCATACCGAAGAAGAGAATGATGCGGCTGACCGATTGATTGCCGAGCGAGAACTTTTTGCCCCATTTGATATACCCCTGAAACCCATTCTCGAATTGAGCTTTACCCAGCCCATGAATCCAGTTACACAAAACGGCCTATATATTGAGTCTTGGGATGGGGACAGGGTACGCATGGGATATTCATGGTCAATGGATCGTCGGACGGTTCGACTCCGCACGCTTGATACCCTCGATCTAGACTCGATTTATTTGCTGGTTGGGGATGATGCCGTTCTGCGATCTATGACGGGTGCGGAACTGAATAATGACTATTTGCGGCCCTTACGCACCGTACCCTATCCTGATTATTATCGGACGTATCCCGCCGATGGAGAACGCAATGTTGACCCCGGTGGCAGTTTCAGCATCTTTTTTAATGCCCCAATGGATGCCGACAGCATCGCCGATAAGATCAAGATAGACCCTGCGCCGGAAGGTGAAATTGGTGGGTATTATGAAGAATGGCGGAATGCCTATTTTGTGATTTTCCGAAGCCTGCCCAATGTCAATTACGCCATTACCCTAGAACCGGGGATGCGGGATGTGTACGGCAATGAAATCACCACACCCACCGAAATCAATTTTGCGACACGGGCCTATGAACCGTCGCTCAGGCTGAATGTTCCCGGCATGATGGCGGTGTACAATGCGTATGACCCCACTACACGCTTGTTTGTCTCACATCGCAACATTAATACCATTGAATTACAACTTTATCGGCTAGATTTACCCTCACTGGCAGGGGTGGCACGCAGCAATAATCAACCCAATCAGGATAACCGCGCCGGTCAACGGTTGCGCTCATGGCAGGTCCCGGTGGCCTCCCCGTTGAATGTGTCACGTGACCGGATGGTGTTGATTTCACCCGAAGAAGTTGATCGCGGTCTGGAAGATGTCGCCTGTCAGGGAGTGGCTGCACGGCGTTTGACTGTGGATATTGAAGCCCGTGTGACCGCCGATGACCTTCGTCCGTTGCCGGTTCATGCCGAAGCCAGTTTTTCAAGCGATACCGTAACCCAATACCCGGCAGGTACGACCTTCTGGGTGCAAGATGGCCCGCTATGTGCCGAGGGGTATCTGTGGTGGAAGGTCAAGAACTTTGAGGATGAGACTGAAGGCTGGATTCCAGAGGGTAGTCTATCCGCGTATTTCGTTGAGCCACTCTCAGATGTTCCTTTAATTGAAAACGGCGAATATAAAGCCCTTGAACCGGGGGCGTATCTGCTATACGTCAATTCGCCCCAATCCAATAAACGCGGCTATCCACCCAATGCCCATGTGATGATTGTAGCGACAGTCAATATCACGTTTAAGTACAGTCAACATGAAGCCCTTGCTTGGGTTACGAACATGCAAACGGGGAATCCTGAACCCAATTTGTTGGTGAAATTTTACGACAACAAATTCAGCGTGGTTGCTTTTGGGCGCACCGATGAAAACGGTCTTGTGATCGTTGATCTACCCAAACTGGATACCTATGGCACCCTATATGCAGTGGTGCAAACGCCTGAGCATTTTGGCTTTGTCTCAAACCGTCTCATCTACGGTATCCAACCCGGCGATTTTAACATCCAAATGGATTATCAACCGAGTGACCAACGCCTGTATCTCTACAGTGATCGCCCTATCTACCGTCCGGGTCAGACCGTCTATTTCCGGGGTATCCTGCGTAAACAAAACGATGTTTTGTACAGCGTCATGCCGGGGCACCGAACCGTACCAATTGAAATCTATGATGCGTCGAATCAGAAAATCTATGAAGAGCGCATTGAGGTCAATCCGCAGGGGTCGTTTTCGGGCGAGTTTACGTTGGACGACGAAGCCAGTCGTGGTAACTATCGCATTGCCGTTGCCCTACCCAGCTATCAGGAATATTACAATCGCTACACGGGTTACTATTGGAATCTACCGGGTTTAACCTTTGATGTAGCCGAGTACCACGCACCAGAATATGAAGTCCGGGCAGTGCCAGCCGCCGATGAAGTTTTGATGGGCGAGATGGTAGATGTAACCATTGATGCCCGATACTTTTTTGGGGGCGCGGTCAGCAATGCCCAAATTAAATGGGTAGCACTGGGCCAAGACTATTACTTTAACTATCAGGGGCGTGGGCGCTGGACATTCCAAGATTTTGATTATGACCGCCTCGATACCGAGAACTACATCGAGACGACTTCTGGGGTATGGGCTGAAAAAGTATCGGAGGATGAAGGTGTAACGGACGCGGAAGGCCGTTTTGTCGTCCGTCTGCCCGCCGGAGCCGCCAATCACCCCGGCAGTCAAGTTTATACCATTGAGGCCACCGTCACCGATGAAAGCAATCAGCCCGTCGCGGGGCGTGTGCGGGTGGTGGTGCATCAAGGCAAGGTTTATGTAGGCGTTGCGCCGGACAGCTATTTGAGTCAGGCAGGCAAGACCTCGCGTTTCAACATGATCGCAGTGGATTGGGACAGCCAAGCCGTGCCGAATCAGGTTGTAGAATACCGCATTGTCGAGCGCCGCTGGACAAGTGTGTTGGAAAAAGACACCGACGGACGCATGGCGTGGACATGGGATTTGGAAGAGATCGAAGTCGCCAGCGGTTCAGTAACATTGGATGCCGATGGCAAGGGTCAAGTCGAGTACGTACCGCCACGCGGGGGGACATATAAACTGTATGCCACTTCGCGCGATGATGCAGGTAACGAAATCCTGAGCAGTGGATTTATGTGGGTGTCCAGCCCAGAATATGTTTCATGGCGGCAGCGTAATGATAATCGTGTCACCTTGATTGCGGATGCCGATACGTATCGCCCCGGTGACACGGCGCAAATCCTGATACCAAGTCCATTTCAAGGTGAAACACTCGCGTTGGTCACGGTGGAACGCGACAGCTTTTTGCGCACCGAAATTATCCATATGACCACCAATTCCTATGTATATCAACTGCCTATTGAAGACCTCTATGCCCCCAATATCTATGTTTCGGTGATGTTGGTTAAGGGCATTGACGAGCATACGACTTACGCGCAGTTCCGCTTTGGCATGATTCCTTTGACGATTGATACTGAGCGGTTGGTGATGGATGTCGAAGTCACACCCGTTATGCCAGAGGGTGTTGAAACCGTCGGGCCGGGAGATACCGTCACCCTTGATGTAAAAACCCGCGATTGGGCAGGTAATCCGGTGAGCGCCGAAGTGGGGATTGGCGTCACGGATTTGTCGGTTCTAGGGCTTATGTCCCCCAATAGCCCACCCCTCTTGGAATATTTTTATAGTCGGCGCGGCTTGGGGATTATGACGGCCTCTACCTTAACGATCTCTGCCGATGATTACGTTCAATATGTCACCAATGGGCGCAAAGGCGGCGGTGGCGGCGGCGGTGGGTATCCGGGGATTATCGAAATCCGGCAAGATTTTGTAGATACCCCCTCTGGGAACCCAGTGTAGCTACAGATGACAATGGCGAGGCCCAAGTGAGCATTACCCTGCCCGATAATTTGACCACATGGCATATTGATGCCCGTGCTATTACAACTGGCACCGATGGGCCAATGTTAGTTGGGCAGTCGACAGCGGATTTTATCAGCACCAAACCCCTGCTGATTCGACCCGTTACCCCGCGCTTTTTTGTCGTGGGCGATGAACTCAGCATCGGCGCAATTGTCAACAACAACACCCCACGCGAGCAAACCGTGCAGGTGGAATTGATTGGCACAGGATTCACGGTGTTAAATGATGTCACCCTCATCCAGACCGTCAGCATTCCGGCACAAGGGCGGCAGCGGGTGGATTGGCCGATTGTCGTGTTGGATGTTTCAAATATTGATGCGACCTTCACTGTTCGGAATGAAGATGGTTCCTATACCGATGGTAGCAAACCGCTACTTGGTCAAGGTGATGAACGCCTATTGCCCGTCTACCGATATGTGGCCCATGAAACCGTAGGCACAGCGGGGGTTTTGGATGGGCCAGAGGCGCGGCGGGTTACTGAAACCATTGAACTTCCTGAACAAGCCGACACCGAACGGGGCAGTCTGCGCATCCGGCTTGATCATACATTAGCAGGCCCGATGCTAGACGGTTTGAACTATCTGCAAAACTATCCGCACCAATGTATTGAGCAGACGGTCAGTCGTTTTCTGCCCAATATCATGACCATGCGGGCGCTCGCAGAACTCAATCAATCGAACCCGGAACTGAAGCAAAATCTCAATCAGCAGGTCATCTTTGGATTGCAGCGACTTTATGCGCTTCAACATTCCGATGGTGGTTGGGGTTGGTTCCCCGGCGATGCGTCCAATCCCCTAACGACGGCCTATGCCCTCATTGGTTTGAGTGAGGCGCGTAACAGTGGTTTTGCCGCCGTTGATACCAGTGTCATTGAACGGGCCGGCGACTTTTTGTACGGGTATATCGCCCAGCAAGAAGGGAGTGGTGGACTCGATAATTTACAGGATTGGAAACTCAATCAACGGGCTTTTATCCTCTATGCCCTGAATCGCAGCGCTTACGCCAGTGGCCTAGATTCGGCGACCTATGCGGCGCGTCTAACCTTGATGTACGAGCAGCGTCACCGCCTAAATCTGGATGCACAGGCGTTTCTGATGATGAGCATGATGGCAAATGACCCCAACGACCCGCGCCTTGAAACGCTGAAGAGCGATTTCATGAGTGCCGCCACGTTTGCGGGCAGTGCGAGCGCGACTGGGATTCATTGGGAAGATCGGCCTGATTATTACAACTGGACAACCGATACTCGCACGACGGCTTTGGTGTTGATGGCATTGGCGCATTATGATGTCACCAATGATCTACTGCCGGGGGCGGTACGTTGGTTGATGACGGCACGTCAAGCCGACGCATGGGAGACGACCCAAGAAACCGCATGGTCAGTGATGTCCCTCACCGATTGGATGCTGCTGACACGCGAACTTGAGGCCAACTATGCTTTTGGCGTTGATCTTAATGGCGAAGCACTGCTGCCCGAAGATACTCGAGTGACACCCGATACGGTGCGCGAATCGCAGCGCCTGCGAGTTGAGATCGAGGAATTATTGTGGGATGAGGCCAATCAAGTCGTCATTACGCATGGCGAAGGGCCGGGCAATCTGTATTACACCCTCCACCTGACGACGTTTTTGGATGTGCCCGGAATTGAGCCAGCGTCGCGGGGTATCTCCATCGAGCGCCAATATTACCTTGCGGATGACCCTGCCCGTCAACCCATTACCAGCGCCAAAGTGGGCGATGAGGTGGTAGTCATGCTGACGATTACAGCCCTGCGTTCACTCAATTACGTGGTGATTGAAGACCCCATTCCGGCTGGTGCAGAAGCGGTTGACCCGCATCTGTTGACCACGAGTATTGTCGGTCAGCGTCCCCATCTCGAAATAGCTGACCGCGCCGACTGGGGATGGTGGTATTTCTCGCATACCGAATTGCGTGATGAAAAAGTGGTCTTGTACGCGACATATCTTGGGCCGGGAACTTATACTTACGTATATCGGCTGCGTCTTGGCCTACCGGGGCAGTTTAATGTGATTCCGGCCACTGGGCAGGAATTCTATTTCCCGGAGGTCTATGGTCGTAGCGCTGGGATGCTCTTTACGATTGAGCCGTAAAGCGGGATTTCAGTGTTAGTCAAAATGGGTTGTGCCGGGCAAACATCAAATGTCTGTACACAACCCATTTCGTTTCACATTACCCCCGCAGTGTTTACTCGTAATTCGCCTTAGCAAAAGCATCCTCTGGTTCGGCGTAGGCTGCATAATCTTTGCCCAGTGCTCTTTCGATTAGGGTCGTCAAACGATCTGCGTTTATATTTATCTGAATCAGGTTAATCAAGCCTGTTTGGTTCATGGCAAATCAGATAGCTTTGTCAATTGCTATCGGGCGTGCGAAATTGAATTTATATTTTGCAAATTTGGGTATGGTCGAAAGTCTTGGGAAGAAAAATCTGCCCCACTAACCGGAGCAGATTTTATAGAAAGGACATTCTCGATCAATTAGACGCAAGCTGATAGACACGTACATAATCTACTAGCATGGTCTGGGGGAATTCAGTGGTTGTATCTGGGTAACCGGGCCATCCGCCACCCACTGCGACATTGAGCAGCAGGAAGAAATCGTGGTCAAACACCCATTCGCGGTTCCACAGGTCATTTAATGAAACCGAATTATAGAGATTGCCGTCTACGTACCAGCGAATGACATTGGCGTCCCATTCAATGGCATAGACGTGGAAATCAGCCGAGAAATCTTCATCCAAACTGTACCCGCCACCAATCCCACTTGCTCCCGAATAGCCCGGTCCATGTATGGTGCCATGAACGGTGCGGGGTTCGTAACCGACATTTTCCATAATGTCAATTTCACCAGAATTGGGCCAACCGACCTCGCTAAAATTCGCGCCGAGCATCCAGAAAGCGGGCCAAATACCCTGCCCATAGGGGATTTTCAATCGCGCTTCAACCCGACCATAGGTAAACTCGACCTTATCGGCGGTAATGCAACGGGCGGAGGTAAAGGCACAGCGTCCATAGTGGCAGGTGTAATCACCGGGGTTTTCGGCACGAGCGACAATCGCAAGGTTGCCAGAACCATCCAGTGAGACATTTTCTACGCGATCAGTGTAATACTCCATTTCGCCATTGCCCCAACCGTGGCCGCCGATTTCGCATGTCCAGTTATCGGCATTAATGGGAGTGTTGGCTTCACCTTCAAATTCATCTGACCAGACCAGTGTCCATTCCCGCGATTCCCAATTGATGCTCTCATCAATGACAAAGGCCGCACTTGGTTGTTGGCTGAGATAACTCGCGGCGCTGGTGTTCTCGACCATAAACAGCTTGACATCATCCACATAAGCCGTGCTGGTTTCGTCAGCAGAGGTGAATTCAAAACCATATCCACCAATTGTGGTTAGTGGTAATGAAATCCCCGCTGAATTTTGGAACAGATTGAACGGCACAATAATATATTGCCAACCCTCGGCAGTATTTCCAAATGGATAGACCCATGTATCATTGGGGTCACCTGCCATCAATTCGACAGCGCCATTCGTTGCGCCGGACATCCAAAAGCCAACGGCGTTGTAGGCCGACCAATCGAGTTGAATTGCATCGAAGCCATCGGTGAAGTGATGCTGCATTCCGCCACTTGCTTCGTATTGCACGGCGAGAACATTGGTTACTTCTTCTTGGTCGGGCAGGGCAAGTGCAGTGTTTGGCAACACTTGACGAATCGCTAAGGCCGAATTCTCGCCGGGGACAAGGCCAATGGGTTGGTCAGAATCGTCGTAATCAAGCCAGATACCGTTCTCAAAATCATCCAGTGTGCCGTTGTTGTCCAGCGCGGACATAAATTGATAAACCCCGGAGGCGACGGGTTGGGCGGCAGCCTCATAAAAGATGAGCTTGCCGAATAGGCTAGGGTTCTGGTAGGACTGGTCGCTGGTATCAAATACCGACCAAATCAGCTTGCTATCGCGGTTCAATTCCGACGCGGCATTCAGGTGTACCTGAAAACCAATTTCGGCTTCATGTTTGGGGGTAATTTCCCAAATGCTACTCTTCAGCGGGATAGCCACTTCGACGGCCCAACCCTTTTCGGTGGTTACAACAAAGATTTTGGCTTCGGCGGATGTCCCACGTACCCCGGCGATAATGGCTTCTTCAGGGGGCAAATCGCGGTTGAGGGCGGGAATGGTGATTTGCACCACCCCATCGGTATAACCGCGCAGGCTCAAATCACCTGTGCCGTTCAGATAAAATTCGATGGAATCTTCGTTCCAGTAGTTTTCGCCGTGCTCACCGCTGATAATGTTGCTATCAATGATGTCGCCATACAGATACAAAAATTCATCGTCAGCGGCAGCCCCAAAGTTGACAGCAGGCCCACCAACCCCACGTTCCAGATAAACGAGCGGCACACCATCCCAATCTTCGAATTTGCCATCCAGTTCAATATTCACCGGAAATGGCGCGTAATAGGTTTCACCAAAAACGCCATCGGGGGCGAGATTTCCATCCCCCTGTCCGTAACTAGCTGTTGGCAGGTGGGCAAAATTGAGCACTGCAAGAAGCAGGCTGGTTATCAAAATTACTGACCATATTCGTTTCATTTTTATGAGATTTTCCTTTACTTATGTTAGGCCAAAACCAAAAGGAAACAGCGGGTCGGTGATGGGCTGTCCCGCCGATTTTTGGTCGAGTTGGGCCATCGTGCGCGGCCACGTATAGGCCAATTTCCCTGTGAAGGGATAATCACCAAAAATCACATCTGTAATGCCTGCCCCTTCCGTACCCGGCAGCCATGCCGCCACCACTGCGTCCGCTAACGGCAGTTGGGGTGTGATAATCAAGGGTCGCCCTGAAAGCAGGATGAGCACGAGTTTTTGGCAGCGAGGACGCACTTTTTCAATCAAAGCGATTTGTTCGGGGGTAAGGGATAGATCGGGTCGGTCACCAAACCCTTCGGCATAGGGATATTCGCCAATCACCACGATGCCCACTTCGGCTTTGAGATCAGCGGCTAAATCCCCACTGTCGGTAAAGATAATCTCCGAGGTAGAGCCAATTTGTTCTTGGATCGCTTTGTAGATGGTCGTTCCCAATGTGAGTTCTCCATGCGCCCCCTGCCATTCGATTGTCCAGCCACCGCAATGCATTCCTAAATCCGTCGCTGCTGCGCCTGCAATGATGACTTCGGTCAAATTCTTAGATAGCGGCAGGACATTCCCCTCATTTTTCAGCAGGACGGCTGATTTACGGACTGCTTCACGAGCGACGGCGCGGTGTTCGGCACACCCCACTTTGGGCAGATAGGTATCATCCACGCTGGGATTTTCAAATAGACCCAACTCAAATTTGGCCCGCAAAATTCGTGTTACAGCATCGTCAATACGCTCTTGTGAAACATCGCCTTTTTCAACTGCTTCGGTCAAGGTGGTGATGAAGCGCTGATATTCAAAAGGCACCATCACCATATCTAATCCAGCGTTGATGGACTGAACGACACAAGTATAGAAATCGGCATTTAACTGCTGAATCGCCATCCAGTCGGAAACTAAGAAGCCTTCAAAGCCGAGTTCATTTTTGAGTACATCCGTCAGCAGATAACGTTGGGCGTGCATCTTGAGGCCCTGCCACGACGAAAGCGATACCATGATATTGAGTGCCCCTTCAGCAATCGCCGCTACGTAGGGGCGCAGGTGAACCTGTCGCAAGGTTGTCTCATCCATGCGGGCGTCCCCCTGATCAATTTTGTAGAAGGAGGTTGCGGCCTGCCAATTACTCCCCGGCATCCATTCGATTGGCTTGGTTGAATTCCATTTGGCACCACCATCTGCCACAAAATGCTTGACCGACGGCAGCACCCATAACCCTTCGATATTTGGCTTTTGTAGGCCACGTATCAAGGCCGTCGCCAGTTCAATTACTACATCGGTGTCTTCGCTGAAACCCTCATAGATGCGCCCCCATCGAATATCCTGTGGGACGGATACCGCCGGGGCAAATGTCCAGTGTACGCTGGTTGCTAGGGTCTCTGTCGCAGTGATTTGCCCAATGCGCTCCAATAGGTCAGCGTCGCGGGTCGCGCCTAAACCGACATTATGCGGAAAGATGACAGCGCCTTTGACATTGTTGTGCCCATGCACCGCGTCTGCCCCATAAAGAAGTGGAATTGCCAACCGAGTTTGCAAGGCTGCCTCTTGGAAACCACGTACCATTTTGGCCCAATGCACCACATCATTTGGATTAGGGTTGCCCCCACCCCCGCTGAGTACCGACCCGATATAGAATTCGGCGACCTCGGCAGGTGTCAGGCTATTTTTTTCAACTTGGGTCATCTGACCAATTTTTTCGGGTAGCGTCATCTGAGCAAGCAAAGTGGCGGCGCGTTCCTTAGCAGCAGTGGTCAAGCTCACGGTTGGCTGAGAAGACATACAAACTCCTTACAATGTTGGGAAGAATTATTTATCAACACCCGTGATAACAATCCCTTGAATAAACACCCGTTGGGCAATGAAGAAGATGGTCAACGGCAGAATCATTGAAATAGTCGCGGCGGCCAAGATAAGCTGGGGTTCTGTGCGATACAAGCCGTTAAATTCGGTTAGGCCGACAGTGATGGGGCGTAGGTCGCGGCTGCCCGCCAAATAGATGAGAGGGCCAAAGAAGTCATTCCATGCAAAGAAGAAATGGAAAAGAGAGACAGCGGTCAGCGCAGGAACGGCCTGTGGCAAAATGACGGAGATAAATGTCCGCATGGGGCCAGCCCCGTCAATCTTCGCGGCGTCGTCCAATTCGCGCGGGATAGTCATAAAATATTGGCGCAGCAAAAACACATTATACGCATTGCCAAACATCTGCGGCACAATCAGCGGCAACCATGAGCCGCCCCAGTTCAGCACTTTGACAAAAAAGGCATAGGTCGGCACTAAGGTCACCGCTGGGGGCAGGATGATAGTCGAGATCATGACCATAAACAACGCATTGCGGAAGGGGAATTTGAACCTAGCGAAACCATAGGCCACCAGCGCCGAGGCCACCAGTGTCCCGATCATCGTTACAAAGGCATAAATGAAGGTGTTTTTTAGCAATTTGAGAAATTCGATGGTTTCCCACGCTTCTTTATAGTTGCCCCATTGGAACGATGTCTCAAAAACGGGTTCAAGTGCCCGCCAATTGCCTTCCCATTCAATAATGCCTGCCTCGGGGTTGTTGATGTCAATAAATTGGCTGACTCTTCGCGTTGGTTTGATTAAAGCCCATTTTTGCACGCCGTCATCGGTTGGGACATAAACGACATCGTATTTTTCGCCTTCATATTCATACTGTAAGGCTTCGGAAGGGATAACAGGGCCTTGGGGGTCAGAGGCTTGATCTTTGGTTTTGAGCGAGGTCATGACGCCATAACCAAGTGGCATGGTGTAGATGGACAACACGACCAAAGCAAACAGGGTAATACCCATTTGGATCAGCAGATTGCGGCGTTTACGAGCCGCCTGATAGGACGACAGAGGTTTTTCTATACCCGAACGTTTTGCCATGATTTAGCGCTCCTCACTTGAGTAATAGACCCACGAACGCCCTGTTGTAAACAGGAACATTGTGATAATCAAAGCGACAATGAACAGCATCCATGCCAGTGCCGCGCCATAGCCCATGTTTTGGAAGGTAAAAGCCTGTTTATAAAAGTAGACCATGTAAAAACGGGTGGAACCTTCAGGATAGCCATTACCTTGATTTAAGACCCAAGGCACAATGAAATATTGTAGGAGGCCAAGTACATTCAAGATGAGGTTGTAGAAAATAATCGGACTGACCATTGGAATGGTGATTTTCCATAGTCGGCGACCCCATCCCGCCCCATCAATCTCAGCGGCTTCATAAAGCTCCGTTGGGACACCTTGTAACCCCGCTAGATTAATCAGTACCGCATTCCCAATACCCCATAATCCGATAAAGGTATAGGCGAAATAGACTAAATTGGGGTCATCCAACCATCGCAGGCCATCAACCCCTACAGCATTGATGCCAAACGACTCGATGATTTTATTTAACCAACCCGTTTGAGGATTCAGAACCCGCGACCAAATGACAATCGCTGCAATCAGCGGCACCATCGTTGGAGCATAAAACAAAGTGCGAAATACATTACGGGCCAGCAAATGTTTGGAATTGAGCAAGACGGCCAACAGAAACGCCGAAGTCATGCCAATTAACAAAGAGACGGTCCCGAAAGTAAATGTGATGCGCAGACCTTCCCATACATTGGAATCATGGAACAACATACGATTCCAATTATCCAATCCAACAAAACGAGCATCTTCGGGTGCTGAAAGTTTAAAATCATACGTCGAAAAAATAAGCGAGGCGATCATTGGCATTAAGTAAAAAAGCGTAAACCCAATTAACCATGGGCTAATGAAGATTAACCCCCAGCGTGCTTCACGGCGCTGCGCTGGCGACATGCTTCTCAATCCCATCTGAAATCTTGATCGGGGTTGTGCCCGTACCACACGTGTCCATTTTAGAGAGACGCCCATCGTCCTAAATCCTTTCTATTTGGCAATTGGCATGAAGGTTGTGGCAGACTCTGACCAAATTCGTCAGAATCTGCCTTACCTTTTGAAGAGAGGTTTATCTCCCCCCTAGCCCACATGGAGTTAGGAGAGAACCCCTTTCCAAACCTGCCCAGTTTAGAGAGGGGTTTGGGATGAGATAACTATTCGGCGCGGGCGTCAAAAATCGCCTGTAGATCTGCTTGTAAAGCATCCAAACCAGCGTCCACATCAAAGTCTGCGTTGTTATCCGCCTCTTGCGTATAGGAGGTATAACGGTCACTGGCTTCTAGGAAACTGGGCATTCCTTCTTCGTGGTTGGGGTTGTCAGGATAGGCCAGACCTGCAGGTACAACGGGCCAATTCTTGCTTGCAAAGTCCGTGTCTGGATAAGTTTCGGTTAGTTGGGCAATATAGTGTTCGATGTAGGTTTCTTGCAAACTCAGACGAGCAGGCATCCCATTGTAAAGGGTGGTCAGATCTTCGGCGCGGTCACCTAAGAGGTAAGAAAGCACTTCAAATGCTTCGTCGGGGTGGGCAGTAGTGTTCATGATGCCAAAGGTGTCGGCATGGAGTTTGGCGGTGGTCACGCCTTCATAGGATGGCACAGGTGCGAAATCCCAATTGCCTTCCAAACCATCCGTACCCCAGCCCAAAAACCAAGTGTGAATGGTAATCATCGCAATATTGCCCGTGCCAAACCAGTTCCCGCCGGAGCCGCCGAGCAATTCGCTGTTGCCATAGACACCATTGGGGTAGAAGTAATCTTCCCACATGGCTTTGTGATACCAATGTTCCGCTTCACGCCAATTCTCAGGAATGACCGCGTTGCCATCGGCGTCTACAAAGTTGCCGGAACCAAACAGAGTGTCACGGCCACGTACATCGGTGAATTGATTGCCATAACCGAATTGGACAATGTTTTCGGGATCGAATTCTTCCATCGTGGCGTCACTACCGTTTGCATCTACAGTCAGGAACATAGCGATGTCGCGCAGAGTGTCCATGTTCCATTCATGTTCCACGCCATCCGCATCCACATAGGGTTCGCCATAGGCTTTGGGTGGATAGGGAATGCCCGCTTCATCAAACAGAGCCGTGTTGTAAATCAAAAACGAGGGGAATACAGCAAACGGAATCCCTAGTTGACCTTCACCCTCGACTTTATAGAAATCAACCAGTGCCGGGTCAAAGTCACTGAGGTCATAGCTGTTCTTCTCGATGAGTGACGTAAGGTCCATCCAAACGCCCGGGAAAGAAGCGCGACCACGAATACCCATTGGGCCAACAATATCCGGCGCATTACCCGCCGCAATTTGCGTGCTAAGTACGTCATAGGCTTGGGCATTCGGGACGATTTCAATTACGAGTTCGATTTTATCTTGAGAGGCATTGTATTCTTCAACGAGCTTATTTTGTGCTTCAATGAGTGGGGCATCCGTTCCAGCACCCAAGCCGACATACCAACGGATTTGAACCTTATCTTGGGCTTTGACAACCGGCTTGTCGGATGATGGTAGAACTACAGCAACAAGAGCAACTAAAAGGACTATCGCTAAGAAGCGAAACTTACGCATGGTATTTTTTCTCCTAAAGACTCTGATACACTATCAACTTGAGAGCGCTCTCAATAGCACTCTAAAAAAATCCCACTATGTCACTGCTTAAATCATTTACACCTCCTGCAACTATTTGATTTACTCTAAACTCATGAACCTAAGCGCGTATTTGAAAGCGCTCTCAATAAGAGAGAAAAAATTTCTCTACGGATTGACTCGATAATCGGCTTTTTGTGCCGATGCCACTACAGCATTCGTTCGGACGGCACCACAACTGGCACGAACCACTAATTCAACAGGTAAAACAATTTCATGCGATTCGGGCGGTTCGCCGGATAGAATTTTGACTAGGGTTGCTACCGCCAAAAATCCAGTTTGCTCGATTGGTTGGCGGATGGTCGTAAGTTGTGGATTGGCTTGCACCGCCGGGGGCAAATCATCGTAGCCGACGATGGCTATGTCATCTGGTACACGCAGTTGGGCTTCTTGCAAGGCCCGAAGTGCCCCCAAAGCCATTGTGTCGGACGTAACAAAGACAGCATCTGGGCGCTGTGGAATCAACTGCCTCATCGCGTGATAGCCACTTTCAAGCCCGTAGTCTCCATAGGCGACCAGTCGGCGATCAATAGTCCTTCCGTATTCGGCAAAAGCATTGGCATAACCTGTAAAACGATCATCACCGGAGCAATTACGGTTGGTGGCGATGGTGGCGATGCGTTGATACCCCAATGAAAGAAGATGCTTGGTGGCAAGGTAGCTGCCCGTAACATTGTCTGTATCTACACGATAGACTTGGTTGCTATAGAGCGACCTGCCGATTTGGACGAACGGCATATCGTGTTTTAGCAATTCGGGGATAAAAACATCACCCTTATTGTCGCTGGTTACAATCAGGCCATCCACCAAACCCGTACCTAAGATACTCAAAATGGTACGTTCTTCTTCCTGCTCGGAATGCACCATAAACAGGGCAAGGGTTAGGTTATTGCTGTTGACACCACGTGCGATACCTTGAGTTAGACAGGGGAAATAGGGGTCGGTGAAGACGGCCTGTGCGCCGCTTGGGATAACAAGACCGATGATGTTAGAACGATCTGAGGCCAATGAGCGTGCTAGGAGGTTTGGGCGATACCCTGTTTCATCAATCACCCTCTGAACCCGTTCACGAATTTCGGGGCGTATGTGTGGATACCCATTCACAACTCGTGAAACAGTGGCCCTCGAAACTCCAGCTAGCTTTCCAACTTCTTCTAAAGTCAATTTTTTCATATTTTGTGATCGCTCATTTCTACTTGAGAGCGCTCTCAAATAAAGAATAACTCACTTCAAAATTTTTGTCAAATATTTCTTAGAAGAGGCGAATTGCAGCGGCAAAACCTAAAAGTACACAGGGGTAACATGATGAACGAACCCCTCAATTTCGAAATTTCTACATTTACCCGTAACCTTTTTGCAAAATTCTGGTCGGTATAGCTGCATGAACTAAAATCCCTAGCTCACTTGTGGAGGAATAACATGGTATCCAAAGCTATCCGATCTGCATTGGTAGTGGCCTTAACATTCTTGCTTGCAACGCTCATCGGCCTACCCAAAATCTACGCTCAGTCAGGCGATGACGTCATACAAATCGAATTGGTGGGTGAGATTGAAGCGCTCTCGACCACCACGCTGACCATCAACGGTCAGGTGGTTGACATCAGTGTCGCCGAATTAAACACGACCCTCGCCGTCGGAGAAGTGGTTAAAGTTGAAGGGACGCTTGAAACTGATGGTTTGATTGTCGCTCGTGAAGTGAAATCGGTTGAAGAGAGCGAACTTTTACCCGGCGAGGTTGAAATCATCGGCCCAGTGGAAGCCTTTGATACGGATTCCCTTACCATTGGCGGGCTTGTAATTGACATTACAACTGCTGAGTTGGAAGATGCCCTCGTTTTGGAAGTTGGCGCAATTGTAAAAGTGCATATGTCAGTGGTGACTGATGCAACCGGGGTAGAATCGTGGGTAGCGCGGGAAGTGCAGGACGGCACTGACGATAACAGCCAAGATGACAACTCTGACGACAGTAACGATGACAACAGTGACGACAGCCACCCCGGTGAATTTGAGATTGTTGGTACACTCTCGTCTATTGATGGCGATACGATTGTGGTATCAGGCCTGACAATTGACATAGCCTCGGCTGAAATCAAGGGCACATTGGTGGAGGGCGCATTGGTCAAGGTTCATCTGAGTTTGGTGGATGGCGTTCTAGTGGCCCGTGAACTCGAACTGCATGACAGCCGCCCCGACGATGACGGCGACGACAATAGCAGCGATAACAGCAATACCAACTCCAACGTCAACACTAATGCCAATAACTCGGATGATGATGACGACAGCAACGCCAACAACTCGAACTCGAATGAGAATGAGGACGAGAGCGAAAATGAAAGCAACAGCAACATCAATAACTCCAACGATGACGACGACGAGAGCAATCAGAACACCGCAAATTCCAACGAAAATCACGACGGTGGCGATGATGACCACAACCAGAACGACGATGACGGCAGCGACGACGATAACGATGATAATGGCAGTGATGACGACAGTGGCGATGATGACTAAATCGTAGACATCCTCCCGCAAATAAAACCCCTCCTCTGCCAAACACGGGGAGGGGAAATTTTGTTTTTGACTAAGGAAAGTACAGCCATGAGTCTGAATGCCTCAACCTTTACTTCTACTCATTCGAAGGTTAACCTACGATTCGCCTCATGGGTGAGTCTCGGTCAAGGCGTGTTGTTATTCGCCGCTACGCTGGTGATTTTGTGGTGGTTGATGGGCGCAACCCCCGGCTTTGTGAGCAATGATGATTATTATCATGCTCGGATCGCTGACCAAATGATTGAACAGCAGCGTTTGCAAGTGGAATTCACGGCCCTACCCTATACCATCCTCAATCAAGACGATTTCGTGGATCACCATTTACTGTTTCATCTCTACCTCGCCCCTTGGATTCATTATGGTGGGATGGACGGGGCGAAATTGGCAACGGCGCTGATTGGTGCAGGGATATTTGTGGCGATGTGGGTACTGCTGCGCGGCATTGGGGTACGCTATTCAATGGGGTGGGCATTGTTATTACTAGGGGTATCCAATCCTTTTATCTATCGCCTGCTCATGACCCGAACGCAATGTGCGGCTCTGTTGGTTTTAATCATCACGTTGCACTGTCTTTTCCAGCGACATTATCGGGCTATCCTGCCACTCGGGTTTGCGTTTGTATGGTTATACAACGGATTTGTACTGCTGCCTGCCGTCGTGATTCTTTATGCGTTGGCGGTCTGGCTGGAACGACGTGAAATCATATGGCAGCCCGTCGCCTTAAGCATCGCTGGTATCATCTTGGGCTTGGTCATCAATCCCTATTTCCCAGATAACCTTGTTTTTATCGGTGAACATCTTGGTGCAAAAACCGACATTGAAACCAGCATCCGTGTGGGCAATGAATGGTATCCCTATACGACAGAGCAGTTGCTTGATAACTCTAAAGGGGCGCTTATTCTATTGGCAATGGGGCTATTGTGGTCAAGTCTCAGTCGTCGCCGATCTGACCACATAATTACCGCCCTACTTTTGGTTGCACTCCTAACGCTCTACATGCTGTTACAATCACGCCGATTTATCGAATACTTCCCGGCGTTTGCGTTGCTTTGTGGAGCGGCAGCATGGGGACGCGAACCCGCCGATTTTTTCAGTCTGCTGCCACAAATTCGTGGATTACGGTATGTCACATCAGCAGGAGTGGTGCTGTTTGCGGCCATGATGGTTCGTACTACCGTAATCAACGCCCGTGATGATATTAGCCATGCGACCCACCCCGATTATCTAGCCGGGGGATCGGCATGGCTGGCAGAAAATACACCAGCGGGTTCGATAGTTTTTCAGACAGATTGGGACGATTTCCCGTACCTGTATTATCACAACACGCATAATCGTTATCTCGTAGGACTCGATCCAACCTATATGCAGCGGTTTGACTCTACTCTATGGGATCAGTGGGTTGCCATCACGCAGGGGGATGTTGAAAACCCTGCCGCGATCATTGAAGGGGAGTTTGGGGCACGTTATATCATCAGTGACACCCGCCACCGTAACTTTGCTCGCATTGCCGATGCTGACCCGCGCCTTAGGATGGTGTATCGTGATGACAATTGTTATGTATGGGAGGTTCTGTCTGCGCCCCAACAATAAATACCCGTTGTGGCACTTCTCGTTATAATCACTGTGCTTGACCATCAACCGTTCAAAGTTGGGGCCTATGATCTTATTGGTTCTGCCGGATATTCCAGAAGAAGATGCGCTTCTCACCGCCGCACGACAAGGGCAAGAGGCCGCCGTTATGCAGATATATGAAAGTTATTTTCCACCGATTTATGAATATATCCGTCTGCGGGTTAATGATCGCCATGAAGCCGAAGACCTTGCCAGCGAGGTATTCTTGAAGTTCGTAAAAGCCCTGCGCGGCCCCAACGCCCCTCGACACAGCCTACGTGGATGGTTATTTAAAGTGGCACGGAATGTTATCGCCACACATCATGTCAAACTCAAGCAGCAGCCAGAAATTGAATTGGAGGAATGGTTTGCTGCTCCCTCTGATCAAGACCCGGAGATCATCTTTCTGCATAATCTGAACAGCCAAACTATTCACGAGGCCATGCGCCGCCTAACTGCCGACCAACAGGAGGTCTTAGTCTTGCGGTTTGGACAGCAGTTGAGCCTTGAAGAAACCGCTGACATCATGGGGAAATCTATAGGGGCGATAAAAACGATGCAATTTCGCGCCGTCGAATCCATGCGCCGCTTATTAAATGCTGGCCGCAAGGAGGAATCCTATGGCTGATTGGCCCATGCCTGAAATCTTCAACGATTGTGTAGAGCGTCTCCACGATGGTCAGCCAATTGAGGATGTTTTGCGCCAATATCCCAACTATGCAGATACACTGCGACCTATGCTCGAGATAACACGTGGCATCCAGCAGCTACGAGTCCCCTCAGCCGAGATTGCTGAGTCGCAAGACCGCATACGATCCGAGGTGCTGCGCGAGTATCATGCCACCCCAAGTCGAAGAATCTATACTTTACCCCCTATCTTAAATATTGCCGCCGCCCTAATGCTGACCTGCCTCTGTATCATTGGTAGCGGCGCAGGATTGGTCGCTACGGGTATTATTGACCTAGATAATGATGATGTTCAGTTTGGCACTCCATCAGCACAACCATCCATAACTGATTCACCGACTGCAACCTTTTCGCCGATGGTATCGGGCACACCCACAGCCACTACTACAGCATCTTTGACTCGTACTTCCACCAGTTCCCCAACGGCTAGTCCGTCGCGTTCTTCAACGCCGACAGCTACAACGTCTAGTACCCGCACATTGACCGTGACAAGTACAAGAACTGCTTCTCGCACGCCCAGTATAACTTCCAGCCACACGAGTACACCTCACGCAACCTTGACCCGTACCACTACTCCTACCAATACCTCATTAATACCGACACGGCTCCCTGCCGGCTCGACGCCGTTGCCACCTCAAAATCCACCACCGACGCTTGACGATAACAGTGGAAGCAATAACGATAATGGCAGTGAAAATGACAACGATGATGACAGTGATGAAGGCGACGATAACGACAACACCAATAGCAATGACAACGGGGGTGGTGAGGATAGTGACGATGATTGATAGTTAACACACACCCAGCGGTTTTGCCCGCAATTCGACAAAATACCTCTCAATCGCTTATGGATAACCGCGCAAGGGCAGCCGGACGCGACTTTTTGCGACCTACTTGACAAGGTTTGGGAGATGCGTCAAAATATGATTTTAGTGAAACGTTTCAGTAAATCGTTTCACCTTAGAGCATCTTGAACAAGTGAGATTTTTTAGGAGGTTTTTGATGAAACGCTCACTAGCACTCGTACTTGTCTTAACCCTCGCTCTCGCATTTTTCGCCCGTGTTCCCTCCAGCCGCGCTCAAGATACCGTGACGATCCAATTGATGGGTTGGTCATCCTCCCCAGCCGAAAATGCGGCGCTCGAAGAAATGATTGCGGCCTTTGAAGAGGCCAATCCGAATATTAATGTTGATTTACAGCTTGTCCCCGAATATGACACCACCCTCCAAGCAGCATTTGCCAGTGGTGATGCGCCGAATGTCTTTTACGTGGATAGCAGCCGCCTACCCGATTTTGTGGACGCTGGTGTAATCGCCGCTGGGGGTGACATGATCGTTGACCCAGAAGGCTTTTTCCCCTCTCTAGTGGATGTGTTCACCATTGATGACACATTTTATTGCCCACCCAAAGACTTTTCGACAATGGCTTTGCAATACAACAAAGCCCTGTTCGATGCCGCTGGACTGGAATACCCAACTAACGATTGGACATGGGACGATCTGACCGCCGCCGCTGAAGCCCTCACCAGCGGTGACACTGTAGGGTTGGTGGTTCCGCCTGAACTGCCGCGCTGGCTACCCTTCCTCTATCAGGCCGGTGGCTCGGTGTTGAGCGAAGATGGCACAGAAGTAACCTTTGACAGTGAAGAAGCCATGACCGCCCTTGAACTCTACTTGGGGATGGTGGAAGATGGCATTGCTGCTCCCCCTTCCGAACTCGATGCAGGCTGGGGTGGTGAAGCCTTTGGTACTGGACGCGCTGCCATGGCGATGGAAGGCAACTGGGTCATTGGTGCCCTCGAAGAGAATTATCCTGACATTGAGTATGGTGTCGTCGAACTGCCTGCTGGCCCTGCTGGCGAAGCGACGATGGCCTTTACTGTGTGCTATGGTGTGGCTGCGGATAACGATCACCCTGAAGAATCATGGGCTTTGGCGAACTTCCTGACTGGCCCTGAAGGTGCGACGATGGTTGCTGAAGCTGGTTTTGGTGTCATGCCTGCCCGTGAAGATGCCGCCGCAGTCTGGCTGGAAACTCGTGGCATTGAATTCGAAGCCTTCGTCACAGGTGCGGCCAATGCACATCGTTGGCAATTCCCTGTTGGTTTTGGTGACTTCATTGATACCTTCAACAATGGCCTGAAAGAAGCGATGGCTGGCAATATGCTGCCGGAAGAGGTTTTGGAAGACTCAGTAGCAATTGCCGAGGAAATTCTCGCCGAATAAAGACTATTTCTTAGGGAGCGTTCCATCTGTGATTGACAGACGGGATGCTCCCTTTTGTTTTTGCGCTTCCTCAACTAGATTTATTGACAGAAAGGGTTCCCATGATTGAAGAAAAAAGCCCTACCAGCGGGGCTGTCCCCGCCATACCTCCCCAAAAAGTCACGACCATGCGCACCACCAAGTTTGAGGAAACAGTTGCGGGTTATCTGTTTTTGACCCCAGCTTTGATTATATTCATCGTGTTTTTGGTGATTCCGCTGGTCATAGCTGTATATATCAGTTTCACCGACTGGAATGGTATTACCCCCCTCCGAGATGATGATGCCTTTGAAACCATTGGCGATGACAATTATCAACAACTGTTGACCCAAGAAGGTCGCCGTCAAACCCGATTTTTTACCGCCGTCAAAAACACGACCTATTATGTGATTGGGGTAGTGCCGACTCAAACGCTTATCGCCCTGATTTTGGCCGTTATCGTCAATCAGAAATGGCTGAAGGCACGCGGCACATTTCGCACGATTGCCTATCTACCTTCGATCACATCCTCGGTGGTGATTTCGATTGTGTTCCTTTGGCTGTTTTCACGCGGGGGCTTGGTGAACGCCTTTATTGAATTGTTGTATCCCGCCTATGGCGATAAAGCCATCAACTGGACAGATGATTCAACAGGTGTGTTTCATTGGGTACTGAAACAATTCGGGGTCACCCGTGCCGATGTGGGTGATTGGGCCAGCGAGAAACATTATGGGTTGCGGACGTGGGATTGGATCAGCGGCCCAAGTGTGACGATGTTGATGATTATGATCCTCAATACGTGGACAACCATTGGTACGCTGATGGTGATCTTCCTTGCCGCCCTCCAAAACATCCCGTCCTATGTATATGAGGCAGCCGCGATTGATGGTGCGAATGTCTGGCAAATCTTCCGTAAAGTGACAGTTCCCTTGCTCAAGCCTACAACATTTTTTGTCATCACCCTCGGGCTAATCGGTTGTTTTCAAGTGTTTGACCAAGTGTATATCATCGGGGGAGGTGATGCGACGTTAACGGTGGCTGTTTTGGTGTATCGCAATGCGTTTGGTACTGGCTCCAACATGGGGTTAGCAACTGCCACCGCGATGATTCTATTTGTGATTATCTTCATCTTCACCGTCGTGCAGCGCCGATTTTTCGGCGGCGAACGAGCCAATTGGTAAAGGAGACCTTCAAATGACAACCATTGCCTCCACCCAAACCCAACAGGCTCGCAGTGGCACCCGACGAATGATGAATGTCGCCATGCCGACGATTGGTTATACTGTTCTGGTCATCTTCGCGTTGATACAAATCCTGCCGTTTCTTTTTACGATCAGTAATTCGTTTAAATGCTTACCTGCTATCCAAGCCTATCCGCAATCACTGGTGCCTGTCCCGCCGATGGATGTAACGTGCGAACCCACCATTATTGATGACACAGGGCGGGAACGGAAAACAGTTCTCCCAGCGGACGAGACTTCTAAACAAGTTACTTTTAACCCAACACTCGACGGCTATCGGGAAATTTTTGATCAGAAGTTACCGCGCTGGTTGTTTAATACTGCTTTTGTGTCATTGGGGGTGATGTTCCTACGCCTTTTGTTTGATTCGCTGGCCGGATATTCACTGGCTCGCCTCAAATTTCCCGGCAATCGCATCATTTTCTTTTTTGTGTTAAGCCTGTTGATGATCCCGGGAATTGTGCTGCTGCTGCCACGTTTTATCCTCCTAAAGGAGATTGGTCTGCTCAACAGCTATCCCGCCCTGATTATTCCATTTTCGGCCAGCCTATTTGGGGTGTTTTTGATGAAGCAGTTTTTTGAATCTATTCCCAAGGAACTCGAAGAAGCTGCAATGGTAGATGGTGCAGGTCGTTTTACCATCTTTTTCCGCCTTATTCTGCCCATTTCCACCCCTGCCATGACTGCCCTAGCGATTTTCAGCTTTCAGGGCATGTGGAATGAGTTTCTTCAGGTACTGCTGCTGGTTTCATCCAAGAGCGAATTGTGGACGCTACCTTTGGGGTTGTCATTCTTGCGTGGCGAATTTGGTGAGCAACTCCGCTGGCACTCTTTTCTGGCGGGTTCGGTGATTACCACCTTGCCCTTAGCCTTGATTTTCTTTATGTTTCAACGATATTTTGTAGAGGGGGTCAGCTATACAGGACTAAAAGGATAAAGCGACATGGCAATTTGGCAGGGGTGGCGTGTGGTATTGCAAGGCATCAACAGTGTGCGGCGAAACGGCTATGCCTATATTTGGGGCAATCTGGCTTTTTTGCTATTGTCCCTGCCGATTGTCACTGCCCCTGCTGCTTACAGTGCATTGGTGCGGATGGCGTATGAAACACAGACCGAACCCACCACTGCTGATCTCGGCCTGTTTTGGGAAACATTCTGCGAGAATTTATGGCGTGCTTTGCCGTGGGGCATGGTGAATGTATTGTTTGTGGGGGTCACATTTTCCAATTTTTTGGCCTATAATGATGTGCCGGGTTTTGCGGTTTACTGTCTGCGACTTGCATGGTTATGCAGCACATTCGCATGGGGCGGGGTCGTGCTGTATACGTGGGCATTGTATTATGAAATGGAAAACCCGTCTGTTTGGGGGGCGACCCGCAACGCATTGGTGATGACCCTCAAGAACCCACTTTTTACATTCGCTGTTGTGCTAGGCGTTATGCTCCTATCCGCTATCAGTACGGTGCTCCCCATGTTATGGATTTTGTTGACATGGAGCACTGTTGCTGCCGTAGGCACGGCGGCTGTCTTAAATCGCCTTGCGGAGTTTCGATCATCTCAGGAAAAACACTCATGATTTCAATTCGGGAAGTAGCACGCGAAGCTGGTGTGTCGGTCACAACAGTCTCGTATGTGCTCAACAATAAAGGCCACATTAGTGAGGAAACCCGCCAAAAGGTTATGGACGTGGTGGAACGCTTAGGTTATGTGCCGCGCATTGGCGCTCAGAGCCTGCGTGATAACCGCGCTCGTATCGTCGGGTATCCTTGGAACTTTGGGCCAAGCCCGGGTGATGTCAACGCTATCTTAGAAGAGTTTTTGCATTACACAATGTTTTATATCGAACAGCGTGGCCGTCATCTGCTTTTGGTACGTGCTCCTGCCGAAAACGGATTAGCTGTTTACGATGATCTTATCAAGAGCCAGCGGGTAGACGGATTTATACTGTCGCATACCGTACATTATGACGTGCGCATCCAGCACCTGCACAAGATCAAATTTCCGTTTGTGGCATTTGGGCAGAGCACTTCGCTTCTCGATGAAGAAACGTGCTGGGTGGACGTAGATGGAATGAATGGTATTCGTATGGCAACCCAGCATCTTATTGAACAGGGACATCGCCGAATCGCTTTAATCCGTGAGCCAGAGGGCTCGGTCTCTGGAGATGCCCGCTACCGAGGCTATGTGGCGGCGCTCGCGGACTCTGGTGTGCCCTATAATCCGGAATTGGTGGTGGTTGCGGAACATCGTGTGTCGGATGGCTATCTGGCTGCTCAAGTCTTGTTAGATTTACCAACGCGCCCAACCGGAATTGTCGCCATGAGCGATACGATTGCGCTCGGCGCAATGCAGGCGCTACGTGACCGGGGCTACCGGGCCGCGATCACAGGTTTTGACGATATACCGCTGGGCGAATTTTTGACTCCACCTTTAACTTCGGTGCGTCAACCCATCGAAGATGTTGCCGCGTTAATGGTCGAGATGCTCATCCAACAAATTGATGATGAGTCGTTTGTTCCGCAACAGCATCTACTTTTACCCACGCTTGTCGTTCGAGCAAGCAGTCTTGGAGATTTTGGTCAATGAAGTCTTTTGAACGCAGACAATGGGAAGTGACCGAATATCCCTTTAAACCCGGTCAATTATTACATTCAGAAACGATTTATACCATCGGCAATGGCTTGGTAGGGGTGCGCGGCAGTTTTGAGGAGGGGTATCCCAATGATAGTGCCTTAACACTGGCAGCGGGTATATTTAACCAGACCTCGGAACAGATTGTGCCAGAATTAGTGCCACTTCCCAATTGGCTGTCGCTCCACATTGCCGTGAACGGCGCTTGGTTTCAACTCAGTGAAGGCAAAATCCTCGGCTATGACCGCACCTTGAATTTAAAAGAGGCGGTTTTGCGGCGGGGGGTGCTGTGGCGTTCCCCAAATGGTGATACGGTACGTCTTGCTTTCGAGCGATTTGCCAGCCTTGCAAATCCCCATGTGATGGGCGTGCAGGTTTTGGTGCAGGTGCTGAATGAAGGCGAACATACGATTGAGGTAAATGCCCCTCTCCAAGGCACTTCATATCATTACGAAGGCGTGAATCATTGGGGTTTTCTCAAATCCGTAGAAGACCAGCCCTTTGTGACCGTGCATGGGAAGACCGCGCCAAGTGGATACGAAATTGGTATGGCCGCCCACCTGCAAATTGAGGGGATAAACGCGACCATCCAAATGGATGCGGAAGGATATCAGGGCAAGTTTGAGGTGTCCCAAAACCAAAAAGTGGTGCTCACCAAATTGGCATCGCTTCATACCAGCCGCGAAGGACAAGACCCCGTTATTAATGCGGTGAGTACACTCCGTTCAGCGGTTCAATCTGGTTACGCGACCCTATACGCCGACCACGTTAAAGCGTGGGATGTCTATTGGCAGCATTTCGACATTCAAATTGAAGGCGACGAAATAGCCCAACGTGCCGTGCGTTTCTGTACCTATCATTTTCTAATCGCCAGCCCAACACATGAGGAACGGGTCAGTATTGGCGCAAAGACACTGAGCGGGCACGGATATAAGGGGCATGTATTTTGGGACACCGAATTATTTATCCTGCCACCGCTTACCCTTGCCCAGCCGGATTTGGCACGGCGTTTATTGATGTATCGCTATCACAATCTGCCGGGCGCTCGCCACAAAGCGGCTGAATTGGGCTATCAGGGCGCGATGTTCCCGTGGGAAAGCGCTGATACAGGTGAAGAAACCACGCCGCGCTGGGTGACAGGATTGGATGGTAATCCAATTCGCATTTGGACAGGGGATCATGAGCAGCATATTTCGACAGACATTGCCTATGCCATTCTGCACTATTGGCACTGGACGCACGATCATGATTGGCTCCGGCAGTATGGAGCAGAAATCGTGCTGGATACGGCCAAATTTTGGGGTAGTCGCGTCGAATATAACCAAGCGCTTGATCGTTATGAACTTCGTCAGCAAATCGGCCCGGACGAATATCATGAAAATATTGACAACAGCGTGTTTACGAACCGTATGGTGGTTTGGCATTTGCAGGAAGCGCTTGGTGTTTGGGCGTATTTGCACGAGCACTACCCTGCCGATGCAGCCCGATTAGTTGAACAGCTTGGTCTGTCCGATGCCCTTTTTGACCACTGGCAATCGGTTACCGAAAAAATGTGGATTCCAATGCGGAATGGTGTATTTGAGCAATTTGAGAACTTCTTTGAACGACTCAAACCCATCAACTTGGAGGACTATACTCCGCGCACCACCAATATGGACATGATTTTGGGTCATACCAAAACCCAAGTGTCACGAGTCATTAAACAGGCGGATGTAGTGATGCTGATGGCCCTGCTTGGAAATCAGTTAGGTGATGATGTTTTCCTGCGCCGCAACTGGGATGAATATTCCGGCGTGGTGGATCACGGGTCGTCGCTTAGTCCGGCCATGCACGCGATTGTGGCAGCCCATTTAGGTCTAAATGAAGAAGCCTACGACTATTTCATCTATGCTGCCACCCTTGATCTGGATGACCATAAAGGGAATGTCCGTGATGGCATCCATGCGGCCTGCTGTGGTGGAGTATGGCAGGCGGTTGTGAAGGGGTTGTGCGGATTGGAATTGACCGAGAACGGCCCGATCACCCGTCCACATTTGCCGGAGCATTGGAAGCGTGTAACCTTCCGCATTTTCTATCGGGGCACACCTATGACAATCACGGTGGAATAACATGGAACTCGGTTTCATCTTCGATTTGGATGGGGTCATTACAGACACTGCCGAATATCATTATCAGGCTTGGAAGCAGTTGGCGGATGAAGAAAATATCCCCTTTACCCGCCAAGATAATGAGGCCCTGCGGGGGGTGCCACGCCGCCGCAGCCTCGAGCTACTCCTCAAAGGGCGGGTTTTTCCAGAAGACAAATTGGTTGAAATGGAAACCCGCAAAAACAACTACTATCAGGCATTGCTTGAAAACATCACTCCGGGTGATCTACTCCCCGGGGTGCTCCCTTTCCTCACGGAGGCCAAAGTTACAGGTATTCGACTAGGCTTGGGGTCTGCTAGTAAAAATGCCATGACTGTCATTCGCCGTTTGGGGATTGAACCCCTTTTTGACGCAATCGGCGATGGTTATTGCGTGGTTAATCATAAACCTGCGCCGGATTTGTTTATTTGGGTTGCGGGGCGTCTGGGGCTATGGCCCACTCGTTGTTTTGTGTTTGAAGATGCGGAAGCGGGTGTGGATGCTGCAATTGCTGGTGGCTTTCATGCAATCGGGATCGGGCCAGATGAGCGGGTTGGACGGGCGCATTATATTCTCCCAGAGGGACTCAAAACCGCTCACATCCATGATTTTCGCATTACCTGATCGGAGGATAATCCCATCGGCCTATTCCGCAGTGTGGATTCAGTGCCCTTATTACAAACGAATAGAGCAGAAGGATTAGAACAAGTAATGAGTGACTCTATCCCTTATACACAGACCCAATTGGTCGAGGGGTTCAAGGCACTGGGGGTAAGCCCCGGACAGGTCGTAATGCTGCACGCCTCAGTGAAATCGGTAGGCCACGTCATGGGCGGCCCCAACGTTATTTTGCAGGCTCTTTTAGATGCCTTGACACCCACTGGTACGGTGATGATGTATGCAGGTTGGCAGGACATCCCAGATTTTGTGGGGGAGTTATCGCCGGAAGTTCGGCAGGTCTACTACGAACAGCACCCCGCGTTTGACGCTGCGATTGCCCGCTCGGTACGCGAAAACAGTGTTTTGGTGGAGTTCCTGCGGACTTGGCCCGGTACTCAGCGTAGCGCCAACCCTGAAGCCTCGATGGTGGCATTAGGCCAACTCGCTGTCCAGCTTACTCAAGACCATCCCCTAAATTATGGGTATGGAACGGGTTCACCATTGGAGAAGTTAGTACAACTCAACGGGCGGATCTTGATGCTTGGAGCGCCACTCTATACCATCACGTTGCTGCATTACGCCGAATATTGTGCAAAACTGCGCCACAAAAAGATCATTTATTACCAATGCCCCGTGCTGCAAAATGGTCAGAAGCTATGGCTCGACATTGAAGATTATGCTACTGGCGAAGTTCATGATGACTATTCGTTTGAACAGATTGCGATGGCCTATCTAGACGAAGGCAAAGGTCGGCGCGGCCAAGTGGGTCAAGCCGATTCCTACCTGTTAGATGCCGCTGATTTGTCAGCCTATGCCATTCGTTGGCTGGAGAGTCATTTTGGGTCATGAGTCATAAAGGATTCGAAGGGTCAGCCTGTAACTAGACCAGCAAAATCAGATGAGGTGTTGATGGGATGCCGCCGTACCCATCTAGGTATGACGGTGTGCGAGGCCAAGTAAGTGTAGAAAGCCGAGTCTAGTCCGACACGGCTTTCACTGAGAAGGGAACTAGTGGTTTTACTCAACAACAGGCCGCCGTCCCATCAGCAGGGATAGAACAAACAACACCAAGAAGACGAAGAATAGGATTTTGGCAATACCAGCAGCCGTCCCCGCAATCACTCCAAATCCCATTAACCCAGCAATGAGCGCAATGACCAAGAAAATCAATGCCCAACTTAACATGATGTGCCTCCTTACCATCTCCATATATGATTGCCTACCGTTACCCCGATTGGGTGTAGGCAGATTTCAACAGGCCATCTTACTTTAGAAGCAACCAGCAAGATTGACATGGGTGAATGAGCGGGTTTTGCTCTGGGTCGTTAGCGCCTTTGAAGGATACCTAGTTGGTGGGGTATGTTTTGACCACCTGTCCCATGTTCTAGACCTCATTTGAATTTATTCTGAAAGCGTTCAAACGAATGGAAAGGACGGAACAAAATGTCTCAACCTTCAAGCTGGGATAAGATTGCTGGTAATTGGAAACAATTGATGGGGGAAGCACGCCTTCAGTGGGGCAAGCTGACCGACGATCAGTGGCAACAAATCGCTGGCAACCGCGATAAGTTGATTGGCAAAATCCAAGAGACCTATGGCATCACCCGTGAGGCGGCGAGCCGTCAAGTTGAGGAATGGGAACGTAACGTAAGAGTCTAGCAACTGCTGCTGGAACAAAGGGAATGCTCTCATTGCACTGCATGGGGGCATTTTCATAACAGGTAATCCATTAACCTGATTGTGACGACCCCCGCACCCCTCCCCTTTTGGCACGCCGACGCCTTAACCTGAACTTCCCAATTGACAGAAACAGATGGGATCGGGATGATTAGTGTTTTCCGGTTCGTTCAATTGGGAGATGTATCCAATTCATGAAGCGCATTGTTCGCAGTTTAATCCCCGGTCAGGCCCGCTATTATCTTTGGCAGTACAGCGCAAAATTGTATTATCGCACCCTAGATTTCACAGATAGGGTTCGTGGGAAGACTGACTCTTCGATGCCATCGCGTTCCCAAGCCTTTATTTATGGTTTTGCGGGACACGATCTTCGTAATCATTTTGATATAGCGGGGCAGACCTTTGTGGGCTATTTCAAAGAGTTGGGACATTTACAGTCGAGCCATTCCGTTTTGGAAATCGGTTCAGGCATAGGGCGCATGGCATTGGCCTTAACCCAAACGTTGGATGCTGAGGGGCGATATGTCGGGATGGATATTGTGCCGGACGGTATTGCATGGTGTCAGCAGCACATCACCACCGCGCATCCAAATTTTCAATTTCAACTCATAGATATTTATAACAAGATGTATAGCCCCAAAGGGCACGGCAAAGCGGCGGATTATAAATTTCCGTTCGATGCTGAAACCTTCGATTTAGTTTTTCTGGTCTCGGTTTTTACCCATATGCTGCCAGCCGAACTCGAAAATTATCTGGCTGAGATTGCGCGAATGTTGAAAAAAGGTGGACACTGCCTGATTACTTACTTTTTGTTGAATGACGAATCGCGTCAATTAATTGAGGCAGGCCAGAATAATATCCCGATGGAGTATCGCACGGCGGAGTTTTGGGCACGGAACAAACACGTCCCCGAAGAGGCCATTGCATTCGATGAAACCTACATCCGGGGATTGTATGCGAACTATGGCCTGCGAATCGAAGACCCCATCCGTTATGGCATTTGGTCAGGACGGCAGGGGGTCGTGGACTGGCAGGATATAGTTGTCGCTGTCAAAGAGTAAGACAATTCATAGCATTGTTGGTGAACTCATTTTTTAACTTTAGAATCCGCCATGCGCTTGGACAAAATCCAACGCCTCTTGTTCGTAGGGCATGAAATTCGCGCAGCCATGCCGGGTGACAACAATCGCACCTGCCGCGTTACCCATACGACCCGATTGATACCAATCCCAGCCTTTTAAGCGCCCATAGATAAACCCGCTGGCAAAGGCATCCCCCGCACCCAGCACATTATAGATTTCGACAGGGAAGCCGGGTGCTTCAATCACATCCCCGTTGGCAAGATGAATGACGGCTCCGTGTGCGCCGCGTTTGACGGCCAACGCCTGTGGCCCACCTGCTAATAGCGTCTGGATGGCTTGCTGCACGTCACCCTTGACCTCCGCACCGGAGATTTGTAAATCTTTGACTGTCACTTGGCTGGCCTCGCTCAAAATGGCAGCTTTTACCTCATCTTCTGTGCCAATCGCCACATCTACAAGGCGCAGAACGGAGCGAATAGTCACGCCAAAAGCGCGGAGGTCGTGCCATTGGTCAGGGCGGAAATCAATATCCAGATAAACGGTTGTGCCAGCGGCCTTCGCTAATTCAGCGGCAAAAATGGTGGCGCTACGGCTAGGCTCTTTGCTGAGGCCCGTGCCGGAAATCAACAAGGCGCGGCTGTCGGCAATCGGGGAGGCGATCACATCATCAATCGTCAGTTCGATGTCGGCGCAGTTATCCCGATAGTAGACCAGTGGAAATTTATCGGGTGGTTCAATGCCCAAGACAACGGCACTGCTGCGTTTGCCCGGTTTCCGCACGATATAGCGTGTCTCTACCCCTTCATTCTTCAGAAAATTGAGGATAAAGTCGCCAACTGGGTCTTCGCCAACACCTGTCAGCAGGGCCGAACGCACCCCCAAGCGCCGTGTCCCAACACTGATATTGGTGGGACAACCGCCGACATACGCCGCAAAACTTTGAATATCCACAAATTTCGCCCCAACGTCGTTGGCATATAGATCAATGGAACTGCGCCCCATCGTCAAAAGGTCATAGGTGCAGTTTGGCTGATTTGTCATGCCTATTTACCTTTCCATCGCATGGGTGACAAGCGGCAGACGTAGGTCTGGTGTCGTCCATGTGGTTTTAGCCCACGCATGTGCCGGGTCATCAGAATTCGCTAATGACTGCGCCGAGCCTGCCAGAATATTCAGATAGTAGCAGTTATAGCCATAGGCCGCGCTGACAGGATGATACCCCTCTGGAACCAGCACAATATCGTTATCTTGGGCAGTCATGACGGCATCAATGCTGCGGCTGTCGTTATAGACCCGCTGAAAAGCAAATCCTTCTGGCTTGTCCAGTTTGTAATAATAAATTTCTTCAAGGTCGGCTTCCACTATGTTGCCCTGTGAGTCCACTCGATGCACATCATGTTTGTGAGGTGGATAGCTGCTCCAATTTCCCCCCGGCGTGTAGACTTCGACCACGATAAGACGATGGCAATCAAAACCGGGTGGAATGATGCCGTTAATCTGACGGGTCGCATTGTTCCCACCGCGAATTTCAATAGGGGAATCATCCGGTGTTATGAGGCGGGCTGGGTGATCTTCATCGGTCTTGACCCAGCCATGCGCGATTTCCAACCCATCGGTGAGGGCTGTCACCTCAAATTGGGTATGGCGCGAAAAATAGGCGGCATAGGGCATTCCGCTGAATACATTGGGTCGCCGTCCTACTTTTTCCCAAGTGCCATGTACCGATTCGATACGACATTGACCGCCTAGAATGACCAGCGCGGCCTCATTGGAACTGGTATCGTGCTGCCACGTTTGCCCCGCTGAAAAACGCCGCACCTCCATGTTGAGATATTCCCAACCCGCTTCATCAGCAGTGACCTTATTTAAAAAGTGCGGGTCTGATTTAGCCCGCACTAACATCGTTTCCGCTGTGTATCGCATCAGCTTATCTCACTCAATTTGACTGGACGGCCCTCGCTGAGTGATTTTTTGGCGGCCAGTCCCATGATAACCGGGATAAGGCCATCACGCCCGGTGACAGGTAGAGGCTTGTTTTGGGTGACAGCGGCGATAAATTGGCGCATTTCTTCCACAAAGGATTCGGTATAGCGTTCCAAGAAGAAATACAGGGGCTTGGCGTTGATTACCGCGTCGCCATCGCTTAAGGTGACATTATGCGGGGTGTTATTTGCCGCGACCAAGCATCCCGCCGACCCAAAGACCTCGATACGCTGGTCATAGCCATAGACCGCGCGACGGCAGTTATCAATCGTACCGATGACCCCGTTGGCAAATTTCAATGTAATCACCACTGTGTCTACGTCTCCGGCGGCACCAATGGCTGGATCAACCGTCACCCCACCAACGGCATAAACTTCCACCACCTCACTGCCAATTAGGTAACGTGCCATATCAAAATCGTGAATGGTCATGTCGAGGAATATGCCACCAGATACTTTAACATATTCAATGGGTGGCGGTGCAGGGTCGCGGCTGGTAATCCGCAAGATGGCGGGTTCGCCGATTTTGCCTGCTGCCACTTGTTCGCGTACATGGCGGAAGTTGGGATCGAAGCGGCGGTTAAAGCCAATCTGCAATTTTACGCCTGCTTTTTCAACCGCTTTAAGGGCATGTTCAATGCGTTTAAGATCAGAATCAATCGGTTTTTCGCAAAAAATATGTTTGCCCGCCGCTGCTGACTCTTCAATAATTTGGGAATGGGTATCGGTGGAGGAACAAATCAGCACGGCTTCAATCGCCGGATTCTCTATAATATCCTGATACCGTCCCGTCGCTGTGGGAACTTTCAATCGCTGGGCACATTCCTCTGCCGCTGCTTTGTTAACATCGGCAATCGCCAGCACTTCGGCTTCAGGAACACGATAAACTAAATTCTCGGCGTGGAGCTTGCCAATACGCCCCGCCCCGATGACCCCAACTCTAAGGCTCATCCCGTCCTCTCCTTAAGCTCAAAATTTAAAGACCGATGCTGTGTAAGTATTCCCGATTTCGTTTGGCGCTTTCCAATGGTGTTCCCATCCCCGGCAGCACATCTTGTTCGACCACAATCCATCCATCATAGTCGGTAGCGCGTAGTTCGGCGACAATCGCCGGAAAATCTACCATGCCCTTGCCCAATTCGCAGTATACTCCATTCCCGACGGTCTTGAAGTATTCCCATCCTTCACGGCGCGAACGGTCTGCAATATTCGGTTCGCAATCTTTAAAATGGACATGCCAAATCCGACTGCGAAGTTCGCGTAGCCCTTGCAGCGGATCGCCCCCCGCGAAGGCATAATGGCCTGTATCGAAGCATAGCCCTACCACCTGCGGGTCAGTCAGTTCCAAAAAGGTTGCAGTTTCTGCTGGGGTTTCAACATAACCTGCGGCATGATGATGAAAGACGGTGCGTAATCCGGTTTCTCGGTTGACCGCTTGCGCAATGTGGTTGGCCCCATCGGCGGCGATTTTCCATTGATCGGGGGTAAGGGCATCTTCGGGCTGAATCCGCCCAGCTTTCAGCGTGCGATTGGGGTTGGTGGCGTTGTCATCCGATAGGACAATAAAACACTGTTCTCCCGCCGTTGCCGCTAATAATCCAGCGGTGCGTAGGGCGACCTCTTCCCCCTTGGCATGTTTTTCAGGATGAATAAGCGCGACGGGTACAAAGGCCGCCATCAGGCTCAGATTGCGGGCTGCCAATTCAGACCGTAATTTGGCGGGATCGGTGGGCATAACCCCCCAATCCCCCAATTCCGTTCCGGCATAACCAGATTCTTGCATCTCATCCAGCATTTGGGCATATCCAACGGTTTCCCCTTTTGGCCCAATTTCGATGATGCCCCACGAACATGGCGCATTGGCGATCTGGATTTTGCTCAATTTGCCAACTCCTTAAAGGTGTTTGTAAGTAAGGGATACAATGTCCGGTAAATTTGATAGGCATCTTCATAGGCCTTTACATTTTTACCCGGCAGTGTTTCTTCCCCTAAATGTACTACCGAAGCGGCTTTTTGTGCATCTCCCCAAATGCCTGCTCCGACACCCGCCAGTAGAGCAGCCCCATATGCCGCCCCTTCAAGAGCCTCAACGCTCACGAGTGGCACATTCAACACATCCGCCATAATTTGACGCCAGATAGGACTCTTAGCACCGCCTCCGCTAATCCGAACTTGCCGAATATCACGGCCCGCCTCGCTCTGCTTAATCAACTCAAAGCTGTCCCGTAGACCAAATGCGACCCCTTCCAGCACAGCGTGAGTCAAATGAGCGCGGGAATGACGAGCGGTTAACCCAATAAATCCACCGCGTGCTAATGGGTCAGGGTGCGGGGTTCGTTCCCCTGTCAGGTAGGGTAAAAACTGCAAGCCCTCACTGCCGGGGGCGATATTCGCGGCTTCATTAATCAACGCCTCAAAACTGGTATCTGGGGCAAGGGTATCGTGATACCACTGCAAACTGCCAGCAGCGGAGAGCATGACCCCCATAAAGTGCCATAATCTGGGCGCGGCATGACAAAAAGCGTGCAAACGACCTTCTGGCTCATAGGCATAGCTCCCAAGCGGGGCAAAAACCACACCCGATGTGCCAACTGTCAGTGCGATGACACCGGGAGTCACCGCCCCAACGCCAAATGCCTGCGCCGCTTGGTCACCCCCCCCACCAACTACGGGAGTGCCTTCTTTTAATCCGGTCAACTGGGCAGCGGCTGAGTTGATAACCCCCGTGATTTGTGTCCCTTCATAGAGGGTCGGCATCCATTCGGCAGGAATATCCAATTCGGTCAACACAGCATCTGACCAGCAGCGGTTGGCGACATCCACCAACACCATACCTGCTCCATCCGCTAAATCGGTGGCGTAGTCGCCTGTCAATTTGTAGCGGATGAAATCTTTGGGCAGCAGGACATGAGCCGTTTTGTCATATACTTCCGGTTCATGGTTGCGAACCCAGATAATTTTGGGTGCGGTGAAGCCCGTCAACGCACGATTGCCTGTCAATTGAATTAGGCGTTTTGGCCCAATGGTCTCCGTAATCCAATCACACTCGGCTTGGGTGCGTTGATCGTTCCATAAGATGGCGGGGCGCAAAACATTGCCATCCTTATCCAAACACACCAATCCGTGCATCTGACCCGTTAGGCCAATCGCGGCAATCGAATCAGCGGCATTCGTTTTTTGGAGTACGGCGCGGATTGCTAGTACCATGCCTTCCCACCAATCGGCAGGATTCTGTTCACTCCACAACGGCTTGGGGGTGCTGATGGGTTGAGGGGTGGTGTGACTTGCCACCACTCCCCCTTTTTCGTCAATCAGCAACGCCTTCGCCCCGGTGGTACTAATGTCGAGGCCAAGCAGGTAGCGCATCGTTACCGCACACCCAACAGCACTTCAACGGTAAGTTGATCGAGCCGCTCATAACCTAATCCGCGTGCGCCGAGAGCCGGACGATCAAAGGATTCGCCCTTCAGACGATTGGCTTTGTCACGACTGTAACCCCCTGCCAGATAGTTGAAATGCCCGTTGTCGGCATTAATTTCAGCTAACAGGGCCTGAATTTCTTTATCTTGACTAAACCGCTGCGCCTTTTCTTTCAATATCAGATAGGTGCGCATACAGCCCACCGCGAAATCTTTGACTCCCGCCATATCTTCAGTTCGATAGGCGTGTGCATCAAAGTGACGGCTACCTGTATAGCCCACATCCTCTAGGAACTTGACTAGGAAGAACGCCTGCTTAAGCATATCCGCCCCGAAACGGAAGTCTTGGTCATAGCGCCCAAACTTTTGGTCATTGAGGTCAATATGAAACAATTTGCCTGCATCCCACGCTTGGGCGACAGCGTGCATAAAATTCAGTCCGGCCATATGCTCATGCGCCACTTCAGGATTGACACCGACCATCTCCGGATAATCGAGTGTGGCGATAAACCCAAGCATCGCACCCGTCGTTGGCAGATAAATATCCGAACGCGGTTCATTGGGCTTGGCTTCCAATGCAAACTTCAGATCATAGCCCTGATCTTTAACATAATTGCACAGGAAGTTGATCGCCTCGCGGAAGCGTTTACCTGCATCAAGCGGATTCTTACTGGCATCGGTTTCCGTCCCTTCGCGGCCACCCCAAAATACATAGATGCCTGCACCCAACGACGCCCCTAAATCAATCGCGTGCATGGTTTTTTGCAGCGCATAAGCGCGTACATTGGGGTCGTTCGATGTGAACGCGCCATCCTTGAAAGCCGGATCGTGGAACAGATTGGTCGTCGCCATCGGGACTTTGAGACCCGTCGCGTTAAGGGCCGCCCGGAAGTCTTTCAAGATTTGGTCGCGTTCTGAGGAGGTAGCATCAATCGGGATGAGGTCATTATCATGAAAATTGACCCCGTAAGCCCCTACATCGGCAAGTAAATGAACGAGTTCATGGGGGGCCAAGGCATTGCGGACGGGTAGACCAAACGGATCACGCCCAGTATTGCCGACAGTCCATAGCCCGAAGGTGAATTTATGTTCGGGACGTGGTTCATAATTAGCCATTTTGTAGCTCCTTTAAACTGAGTAAATTGATATTCATCTGACGAGGTGGGTAACACGACAGAGATGAAAAATGATAAGACCTTACGAGGAATTGAATTTTCATTGACAAAATCTTTACAAATTAGATGGAAAAAAAGTTTGTGCAAAATTACCGAGATTAGTATATAGTATACAGTGTAGCTGATGATTTCCCAGTCTACAAGAATTTTGTTGTGAGGCCGAACTAATTACTAGTAGGTGTGCATCATCGGTAAAACCCTCCGATCGTTTTTAGTTATGCCTACAAAAAATAAACATCTTAGCCCGTAAGGAGAACTTTTAAATGCGTAGAGCTAGACGTATTGCCCCCGTTATTTTGTTAGTAGTAGGTCTTTTGATTGCCACCGTAGGGGCCTCAAGCGCCCAAGATGACCAAGATGTGTTCCGGATGGTGTCGCACGGCGGCGTCGGGAATCCCTTCTGGATCGTCGTGATCAAGGGTATGGAAGATGCTTGCGCTATCCTCGGTGCGGACTGCGCTTGGCTTGCCGACCCAGTGGACAATGTCGATGACATGGCTGGTTACTGGGATGATGCGCTCGCGGCTAATCCCGATGGGATCGGCACTACTGTTCCCAATCCGGAAGTAATCCGTGACGCGGTGGGTCGTGCTGCCGAAGCTGGTATCCCTGTGATTGCCTTCAACACCGCCGACCCTAATGCTGGTACCGACCAAGCCCTGCCCATCCTGTTCTACATCGGCGCGAACGAATTCCTCGGTGGGCGTTCCAATGCGACCCGCGTTCTGGCTGAGGCTGCGGCGGATGGCGTCACCATTAATCGTGGTGTGTGCCCGATCCAAGAAGTTGGTCACAGTGGTTTGGAAGCCCGTTGCGCGGGTGTCCGCAGTGTCTTTGAAGAAGCTGGCATTCCGTTGGACGGCCTGACCATCAGCAACGATGGAACCGAGAGCGCTGGTGTGTTGGCGGACTATTTCACGGCCAACCCCGACACCAACGCCGCGTTCTTCCTTGGCCCAACCCCTGCTGGTTCCTTCAATCTGTATCTACAAGAAGCTGGTCGCGCCCCGCGTGAAATCTATGCAACCACGCACGACACCAGCTCTGAAATTTATCAGATGATTAAAGACGGGTATCTATTGCAGGCGATTGATCAACAGCCCTACCTGCAAGGCTTTGAAACCATTATGTGGTTGTATCTGAACAGCCGCTATGCCCTCGCCCCCGGTGGTGACATTCTGACCGGCCCCGGCGTCATTGATGGTAGCAATGTTGACGCGATCATTGAATTGACCGCCGCTGGCTATCGTTAATTCGTAAACGTAATTTTCAGTCAATAAACGGGCGGGGCGTAATGCTCCGCCTGTCTTTAATAGACAAAATTTTTGTGCCTTTAAGAAGAGTTTAAAATGCAGGCCTATTTTGAAAACCGTCAATCAAGCGCCCAATCCGGGCGATTCTATACCCTCATTATGGGAGTGCTTGGTCTCGGCTATCTGGCTGTGACCATCCTCATACTCACTGGTTGGATTGCCCTCGGGGATCGTGCCAATATCAGCCGTCGAGATATCAACTTCAATGAAGCGGTTGTTGCCATCGGTGCTGCCTTGTTAGGCATTGGGGCGTTACGTACTGCGTGGGGGTTGGTTCAGCGTGAGCGAGCAAGTTGGGCATGGTTGCAATGGATGGCCTTTGTTAGCCTTTTGGTTGGCTTTGCCATTGCCATGAGTGCCATTCTCGGGGCTACCCAGACCGATACCCTTAATCTTGAACGTGTCATCATTGGCTTTGTTGGCTTTTGCCTCAGCGCAGTGGTCTATCGTTTTGCTGTACAAGGATCAAGTTATACTCCCGATCAACGGTTGCGTATTCAGCTTGCCGAATCTCCCAGCGCGGGTGCGATTATTGGCTTGATCGTAATCCTAATGGGCTTTAGTATGGCATCGGACTTGTTTCTTGAGACTACTTCGATTGCCTCAATTTTGAGCAACAACGCAAGTAAAGGCATTATCGCTATCGGCATTACCACCCTGATGATTTCAGGCGAATTTGATCTGTCGGTAGGTTCGGTATTGGGTGTCACCGCGATGGCCTATATGATTTTTATGGGCGAAGGCTTTCAGGGGATTGGCCCCCTCAGTTTTGAACAACAGCCCACCGTCGTCGCCGCTATTCTTGCCTTAATCTGTGCCTGTGTTATGGGTCTTATCAATGGGATTCTATTGGTCTCGACCAAGATACCGTCATTTATCGTGACGTTAGGTACACTGTTTGCCTATCGTGCAATTTCGCTTGTTTTTATCGGCGGCGGGCGTATTTTGCGCTATCGTGATTATTTCCCGCCTCCGGCTGAATTTCCACAGGTACACATCAGCCGATGGGCAATTGCCAGCCTAGCAATTGTTGGGGCTGTCTTAATTCTGGTGACTGTCGCGCAAGCCATACCGCAATATTGGCGTCGTTCTGTGAAGGCATGGTCAAGTATTAGAGAACGTGAGATGGGAACGGTGATTGCGCTGGGCGTGACCATTTGGTCGGTCCTTTCTGCGGCGGCGCTCGCAATCGTTTTCGCATGGTTGGCGTTGGTTGCCTACTATCATTTGGAACGTGTACACCTTGGCGACACTCTTGGTAAAGGCGATTTCTGGTTGGCGATTGTGCTGGGTCTAGCTGGTGCAGTGGTGATTGCTGCCATAAATCTGTTCCCAACATGGCGCAAAATCAAACCCGGTGAGGCCTATAGTATTCCCACTGGTGTGAGCATCTCCATCTTATGGATTGCAATATTTGCACTGGTTGTAAAGGTCTATAACCTTAAACTGAGTTTAAGCAATCCCGATGAATCTTTGCCGATTCTGATTGTAGTTGCAGGCCTCGCATTTCTGCATTTGACGTTTGTTACATTCCACCAGTATCGGATGGCTCGCCAACAAGTCGTGGCTGTTGGGGAGAAAATGGAAGTAATTCCGGTATGGTCTTATCTTCAAAGGCGTGGCCTGCTGAATATCGCCATCTCGGCGGTGTTTGGCTTGTTGATTGCTTTCCTGTTCGCAACAGCCTATGACCGTTTTGGCAATGTGGATAGCCCCCTCAAAATCGGCTTTTTTGATGTGGCAAATGGTCAGTGGCGCTTCACGGGCGAACAGGTCACTCGTGGCCTCATCCATGTAAATATTCCTGATCAGGCAAATCTGCGGAATGCCATTGCGTGGTGGGTCATTCTGGCAGCCATTTTCCAAGTCATTCTTTTCCGTACTCGCTATGGTAACAGTGTATTTGCTGTAGGCGGAAATCGTGGGGCGGCCCGCGCACAAGGTATCAATGTCAATCGTGTAAAAGTGCTAAATTTTGTCCTCTGTTCATTCTTAACTGGCCTTGCTGGAATTATGGAAGTTGCGCGTAACCCCGGCGTTGACCCCCTTAAAGGCAATACTTGGGAACTGGACGTGATTGCAATGACCGTAATTGGCGGGACACTTTTGACGGGTGGTTATGGCAGCATTATTGGAACCATGCTGGGTGTATTGATTTTTGGGATGCTGGGTACTGGTTTGGTGCTGGTTGGCATGGATTCACGTATGTTCCAAGGCGTGATCGGCGTCATCATGATTTTGGCCGTTGTTTTGAACAATACGGTTAAGCGATCTCGTAGCTAGAGGGGGAGAAGAAAAATGGGTGGTAGAAAATCATCAAAAGAAACCCCGCTGGTTGAAATGCGAGGTATCTATAAGTTCTTTGGTCATGTCCAAGCCCTACGGGGGGTGGATTTTCACGTAGATCGTCAAGAAATTGTGGGCCTGTTGGGTGATAACGGCGCGGGCAAATCTACTTTGATCAAAACCCTGACAGGCTTTCATACCCCGACTCGCGGAGAAATCTATTTCGAAGGGCGTCCGGTCAATATTGAATCCCCCTATGTAGCCCGTGAGCTAGGCATTGAGACTGTGTATCAAGACCTTGCATTGGTACCTCTCATGAGTATTGCGCGGAATTTTTGGCTGGGCCAAGAGCCAACCAAGCGTTTTGGCCCGTTCCGCCTTTTGGACGATGAAAAAATGGGCGAAGAAGCACGCAAAGCCCTCGCGGATGTCGGAATCACCATTCGTAATCCTCATGAAGAAGTAGGTACGATGTCAGGTGGCGAACGCCAGTCTATTGCGATTGGTCGGGCGGTCTACTTCGGCAAGAAACTGCTGATTTTGGACGAACCCACCTCAGCACTGTCTGTTGGCGAAACTCGGAAGGTACTAGAATATACCCGTACTGCCAAAGATCGAGGCATGAGCGTGATTTTCATTACTCACAACATCGGCCAGATTCACCAAATTGCGGATCGTTTTACCGTGATTAGTCATGGGACAAAGGTCGGGGATTTTTATAAAGATGAGGTGGACGAAGAAGAAGTCGCCAATATGGTGATGACGGGCGAAGTGCCAGAGCGTCTGCGAATTAGTCGTGAAGAAGAGATGATGGCCTAGTTGAAGCCGGTTGATGAAGTCTGACCCCGTGCTGAGCGGGGTCTTTTATGCCATCCTCTCGCGCAAATTATTGGTTGCGCTTTTTTTGGGAGAAAATATAGATGTTTCAATTCAAAAAAAATACCCGAATCCATATTGGGTTCGTCATCGGCATGTTTGGTATCATCATCTTAAGTGCATGTGCTCCAGATGACCTCGATTACACACCAACCGCGCCACCCCCAACCATCACCCCTTCCCCAACTCCCGCTTCGGGTGACGCCACCAATTCCGGTGGTGGAGATACCTCATCTACGGACACCAAACAAGCCCAGTTGGATGCCATTATTGCCTCTATTCCGGTCAATATGCCTGCTGGGGCTGAACAATGGCAAATTAATACCTCGCGGGGTGACAAAGGCTTTGAAAATCCACCCAACGTCCAAAATGGCATTGGGAGACGGGTCTATTATCGTACGCAGGCTGCCAGTGAGATGCAGATTACCTATGCGGTTTTTGATACCCCCGAACTCGCCCAAGCCCACTATGAACGGCTTCGGGAAGTTCGCAGCACTGTACTGAGAGCAGGTACGCAGCGGGACGATTTTCCCACCCCCAATATCTTTGGTCTAGGGACGACTACGGGTTCAGTAGCCCTTATTCAGGACGGCAACTATTTTGTTGAGGTTTTTATTGAAGTCTATTCGAGTGTCGGTCAAAACCCACTGGTGGCCTCAGCGCGGCAGGCTATCAATGTTTTAAATGCGGGTATCGCTCGCTATAGCACCCCTGATTTAAAACCAGCGCGTATCGAAGCAGTTGATGTTGTGCTTCCGGCTGAGTTCACGCTTGGCGATGTGGTGTGGGAGCGCGACGCCAGCCAAAATTATCCCGAACCGTTGGAAGTGGGCAATAATGGCCTCTCTGTCCGTGCCATATACAACGCCGAGGGTGGCCGCGAAGCGACCTTTACTTATGCGGTGTTTGATAATGCGGATGATGCCGCCGCTTTTTATAGTGAGACCAGTCGCCAGAATTTATCGGCCTCCCTTCGGCTAAATCCTGCCGGGCAGGGTCAAACCCGCGATGATTTCCCGCAACCGAACGTATTTGCGTCCGGAGTGGCCTATATCGCGGCGGGTGTTTTCCAGTCTAATGAGGTGTTTGTTATCGTGGTTTCACTGGAGACAACCTCGATTCCCGAAGGGGACCCGATTGCGGAGTTAGCCCAACAAGCGGCGGCATTTCTACAGCAGAGCCTTGTCCCGACGGAAGAAACCGTCCCCGCGACAGATGCAACAATCGAACCCCCCGAGGTCGCTACTGAAGAAGCCTCTGACGCCACACCGGAAGCGACACGGCAAATCGCAGGGTAATGAGGACTGCATGATGCTGACAGGCAAAATCGCATTGGTCACAGGTGGCGCGGGTGATCTCGGGAATGAAATGGCGCTGCATCTGGCGCAGGCCGGGGCTGATGTCATCATCTGGGATATTGTGCCCCAAGCGCAGGCCAAACCCCGTATTGACCGTGTAACCGCCACTGGAAAACGGGTACTCTATCAAGAGGTGGATGTTCGCAATCGAGAGGCCGTAGACAGTGCTCTTGATGCGGCGATTTCCACACTCGGCGGGTTGGATATTGTCTGTTCCAATGCAGGAATCGTGGATTCTGCGCCGTTTCTACAAATTACCCAAAAGAACTGGCAGCGGCATCTGGATATTAATCTGACAGGCTGTTTTAATGTCGGCCAATCCGCTGCCCAACGCATGGTGCTCAACAAAACCAAAGGCCGGATAATCTTTACATCCAGTTGGGTGAGCGAGATTCCGTGGCCCGAAATTACCGCCTACACGGTCAGCAAGGCCGGGGTCAATATGCTGATGAAGCAGATGGCCCGTGAATTGGCTCATTATGGGATTCGGGTTAATGCTGTCGCGCCGGGGATTGTCAAAGCTGGCTTGGCAGGTCGTCAATTGGTCGAAGAGCCGCAGTATGCTGCCCGCGTATCGAAGGTTATCCCACTGGGTGAGCCGGGGACACCTGTGGAAATCGCACAGGCAGTGGTGTATCTGGCAGGGCCACACACCGAATATATGACGGGATCACTGTTAGTGTTAGACGGCGGCTGCTCATTATTTCAGTTTGATCAAGGCTGATACCTGAATCAATTAAACGGTATGCACTTGTCAAGTGGTGCATTTTTATGGAGGGCGGACATATTCCAATCCGCCCTTTTGATTTAATCGGCCATTCGCATTGCCTGATGGGGTGATAGCAAAAACGGCGGTAGATAGGCCGGGATATTGGAAAATGGCAAAACTTCGGGTTTGAGATGGATGCCCAACACGTTTTCCATAAAAGCACGCCGAGCCTGAATCCGTCCCCATGCTTCGGGATATTTCGTAGCAAACTCGTGTCGCAGATTTTCATCCGCCAACGCGATGCCGTCCTCAATATTGGTCGTAAAATAGGGTGTGCCTGTCGCCGGAATGACATCTACCTGCAAGGCCATGCCTGATTTCAATTGGATGTCTGACCCTTTATAGATGGGCGAGTGTACCCATTCATCCAAATGGATATAGTGACCGGGGTTGAGGGTGACGCCGAAAAAGGGGTCGCCGATACGGTCATGGATGATGTCATAGAGTTCGCCGCCTGTCACGCCGATGCCGATATGTTCATACCACGCGACGATGGCCTCAAAATAGGGTTTAACCAACTTTTCGACGTAATCTTGAATATCGAAAGGCAGTTCGGCGGCGGATTCAGCCACCCACCCCGCACGGGCATTCAACGCACCCCATACGCCATAGGCCATTGTGAATGGTTCACCTCGTCCGATTTTTCGCATGGAAGGGCTGGGTAATCCCATAAAGGCACGTGGGCCAGCCGAGAGCATCAAATGGCAGGAGAGGGGTAATCCATTCAGGCCCATGAGTTCGACGGCTTCAAATTCGGTCATGCCGGGTTTCAATCCAAAAAGTACATTGCGGAGGGCTTGGGAGGTGAAACAGGCCGCAAATTCAAATCGGGCCAATTGCTCGACCTCGTTGAAAATGCGGAGGCCCATATCAACCCCCATGAGGGACGGGTTCGAATTATGCAAATCAGTTCTTTCAACCAAATAGCGCAGGGTATCTACAACATAACTTGGAGTTTCGTGGTCAAAATAGGTCAGCCCTGCCTCCCGCCTTCCGTCAAAATGCTTCCAGCCAATAATTCCGACATCGGTCTGTTTCCGAATGCCAGCAGATTCAAAAATCTCTTGTAGTGACCTTCCACCACGAGGCTGCCCCAATAGGCTGAAAGTTGGATATAACTCGATTTCAAGAAGATTCTTGATTGGACTGATCTCTGTATAACCAATACCTTCATTTCCCACCAATAAGAGAGGTTTTCTGTCTCGATTTTTTGTATTTAAAATGAGCAACGCTTCCTCAAATCGAGGATCATATCCTGTGAGATATGCCATATTGGCTGAGTGTTCACGGTCTGCATAAATTACTAGGAAATCGTGGTCATCTTCGGCCTCATCTAAAAGCTGATTGATGCGCTTTCGATACACCTCCGCTGGGATTTCTGGTTCAAAGGTGGGCATTCCAAAATCGGGCAATTGAAGTTCGGCGAGTTCGGCGTGACGTGCCATCATTTACCCCCGTAATCCAAATAATCCAGCAGCTTTGGTACGGCTTGCGGCCCAAACATCGGATTTCACAATGCCGTCAATGCCTTCCAGATACACGGGATGGTCGGCGGCGAGGGGTAGGGTTACAACTTGGCCTGTCGCACCGGATAGGTAGGCACCCAACGCGATTTCGAGAGCACGTTTACCCGCCGCACCGGGGGCGATGGTCGGCTGCTTTTGCTGGATGGCGTCGCGGAAGTTGGCCCACAATTCGGTAAACGAACGCCCAATATTATCCATATGGGTCGGCAAATTATTGAGTACATGGTCGGTGCGCTGCCAATCGCGGACGCTGTACAGTTCAATCGGTTGGTTAAAGCCGCTGGTTTGATATTGATGATAGCGCATCCGAATTTGGCCTTCGCTGCCACTGATGTCTACCCCACCAACGCCCTGCCCCCAGCCCATATGGATGACGGCATAGCCTTTGGGGAAGGCGATTTGCAGGAGGGCAAGGTCTTCCAAAACAGGATTGCGATGGGCATAGGTCGGGGCGTCCACAAACGCCATAACCTGTGTGGCGTACTGACCCATCAACCATTCGGCGAGATAAACGGCGTGAATCATATCCATCAATACACCACCACCCGCCGCTATCGTATGCCGCCAATCTTTTTGAAATTCAGGCGCACCGGGGTAGTCAATTACACCGAGATAGTGCATAGTCAGAACACGCGGTTCGCCGATTGTTCCAGCATCTAACAGGGCCTTCATCTGGCGATATTCGGGTAGGAAATGATAGTTATGCACCATGCCCAATATGAGTCCGGCTTTTTCGGCGGCAGACACGGCCTCTTGCGCGACGGCAGGGGTACGGGCGATGGGTTTTTCACTGAGGACGTGTTTTCCAGCGGCAAGGGCATCGAGGATAATTTCGCGGCGAAACTGCTGTGGCACGGTCACACAAACGGCCTGCACATCGGGACGGGCCAAAACGTCACGATAATCGCTGTATAGATTCGCATCCGCCAAGCCAAACCACTCCTGACCGATTTTGCGACGCGCATCGGTGATATCCGCCAGCGCGACCAATTCTACATCGGGCAGAGTGGTCAAGGCGGGTTTGTGTCCATAACTGACGACGTTGCCACAGCCGATTAAGCCTACTTTGAGCATATAAGCCTCCTATAGATTGGGACACGGGGCTAAAGCCGCCGTGCTAAATTTAGGACAAAATTTAGAGTCATTATTCAAAAATGATGGTGGTCATTTGGCGTTGGGTCATACTATACTTTTGAAGTATTGATAAGCCCAGAATGGTATAAACATCTATGCGCCATCAAGTCATCTTCGGTACCTCCATTATTGAGTATGAGGTCATTTACAGCAAACGCAAAACCATTTCGCTTCAGGTGTACCCAGATGGTCGAGTGGTGGTACGCGCACCTGTCGGCGTCAAGCAACTCAAAATTGAGCCATTTGTGCTGAAACGGGCCTCGTGGGTGGTCAAACATCAGCGACGCTTTGAGGAAAATCCGGTGGCCGTCCCCACACCGCGCCGCTATGTATCGGATGAGATTTTTCGCTATCTGGGCCATGAATATCGCCTCCAAATACGGGAGGCAAATAAAGAAGGTGTATGGCTCGATCAAGAATTTTTGATCGTTATGGTTGCTGATGCTACTAACAAAGAGCGGCTTGCGGCTTTAATTGAGCGCTGGTATCGCAAACAAGCCCAACGGGTTTTTGCGGAGCGGCTTGCTGCTTGTTTTCCAAAAGTAGAATGGATGGGGGTTGACTATCCCAAATTGACGATTCGCGATATGAAATCGCGTTGGGGAAGTTGCAGCGCCAAGAAAAAAGTATCCCTAAACCTGCGCTTGATTCAGGTAGCCGAGGATTTGATTGATTATGTCATCTTGCATGAACTGTGCCACTTGAAGGAACTGAACCACAGTCCGGCGTTTTATGCGCTGATGGACAAGATTCTACCCGACTGGCGCGAGTACCGTCGGCGGCTCAATCAAGTGCCTGTGACTGTCTAGGCTTGTCTTATACCAAAATGCAGACGGTTGTGCCTTTGTCTACCTCACTTTCGATAAAGAACTGTCCCTCGTAGACTTCGACCAGACGGCGCGAAATGGTCAGCCCCAAGCCCGCCCCCTGCTGTTCATGCACATGACGATCAAATTGTGTTAAGCCCGCGATTTTCTTGAGTTGATCGGGGCGCATTCCCCAACCCTGATCGGCAATACAAATCTGATACCCCTGTGCTTCGGCTAGACCTGTCACCCACACCTGATTCCCGCGTTTTGAGAACTTGAAGGCGTTATCAATCAGTTCTTCCGCGATTTTTTCTAGGTCATTTTTTAAGATGTGGGCCATTCCGGGTGCAAGTTCTAAGATCAGGTCACTGGCACGATTATAGTGGTTCGCTTTTTCATGACCGATTCGGGTGAAAATTTCAACTGGATTTGCCTCGATTTGATCTCGATGCTCGGTAATGAGAGCACGCCTTTCAGGATCGAGGCCCATGATTTCAAGTTGGGCGAATAGTAAGTAGTTTTGGATGATGTGATAAAGACGATAACCCGATTTTTGGACAGTTTGCAGCATTTGGAGAACCTGTCGGCTGTCAAAGGCTTCAAAGTCGTTGACCAGCAAATCTACATAACCGATGATGCCTGTCAGAGGGGTACGGAGTTCATGCGGCATCATATTGACCACCGAATTACGCAGAGAATTAACCTCGTCTTGAGCGCGACGCTGTAATTCGGCCTGCTTTTCTAGGCGAATCTTGACCGAGTTTAGTAAGTCATTCGGATTAAAGGGTTTTTGGAGATAATCATCCGCTCCAAAAGACATCCCCTTGCGCTGGTCGGCATAGTCAGTACGGGCCGTCAAAAAAATAAAGGGGATGGATGCCATGTTTGGGTCTTCGCGTAGGGCTAACAGCAACCCATAGCCGTCTAGTTCAGGCATCATAATGTCTGAAACAATGAGGTCGGGGAAATGTTGGCGGGCGAGGTCTAGGCCCTCTCGGCCATTTTCGGCTGTGATGACCGAGTAATCTTTAAAAGCAAGGATTTCGGCAATATCTTCGCGTAAATGGGTCTCGTCTTCTACTACCAAAATGGTTGCCATATAAAATTTCCTCAATGAATTCGACTTATCAATTTTTACCATTAAGACTATTTTAGCGCCAAATGGTTGCTTAAAAGATGATATGGGTGTGTTTGCAGCCAAAATAATGACAAAACGGGCGAAAAGAGTTACCTATGTCACGGCGATAAGATACATGGAAACCGCGCTAGAGCAACAATGCTAATGAAGCGTAAACTGTTGCAGAGTAGCCCAATTGCAGGCGACCTCCGACTCATCGGCACAGTCCGTTTGCAAGGGGGTGTCGGCCGTGGCGTAGTAATAGACCTTGACGCCTAGACTGTAGCTGCCGGGGGGCAAACCCGTTGGTAGCTCAAGGCGGTGCTGGTCATATTGAAAGTGCTCCGGTGTCCATGTGGAAGTCTGCGCTTTGCCATCCAATGGCGGGCCGTCGTGTTGTGTGACCAATTTGCCCGTGTCATTGTTTAAAACAAAAACAGAGACGCTGTAATCCAATGGGGGCTGAATTTCGGCTGTCCACCATAGCGTGACGTTCAACGTTTCCCCCAGTTTAAAATCTCCCTGCACGGCAAATTTGCGCAGGGCAAAAATCGCTTGGGTGTCGTCCCGATAGGTAGCAAAAATGGCTTCGGTTAGACGGTCATAGCGATAGGAATAGAGCCGGGCGCCTTCATGCAGAACATAGGGAGCGGCGGTACGTTGAAAGCCTGCCTGTTCAAAAATGCCAAAATAATCACCCGATTTACTGGGTTCATCCCCCCAATAGACCAGCCAAAAGGCATCCAAATCGCGCACGTAGGTCAACAGATAGGGCAAAAATTGCGTGCTGTATTCATCGGTGGCCTCGCGGATAGACATCCAAGGGGTGTCCTCCCCCATCTGCTGTTCGATATAGTAGCGCACCGAAAAATCACCGACCCAAATATCCATCAAAATGGGTTCGCCGGGGTTGTGAAATTCGGTAATATTCTGCGTGACCTCGCGCCAAGGGGGTTTCAACTGGCGGGTATCCACAGTAGTAAGGCTCATGATGAGTAAAATCCCTACCAAGAATAGGCGTAATCCTGCCTGTAGATTGGCGAGACCATGCCCGACCAATAATGCGATGGCGGGGGTGACAACCAAGAAATTACGCACGGTTAGGAACTGGCGTTCCTGATTCATATAGACGGTGATAGCGGTATAGGCCACGAGCCAAAACAGGGCAAAAAATGTGGAACCGAGGGGACGAAATTTCAGGTAGGTGCGACCCGACTGAGAGAGAATCCAGACGAGGCCGAGGGTGAGGAGAAACAGGGTAATGGCGTACTGTTTGCCCAAAAGGGCATCCCGCACCATGAGATAGGTGGTATGGGTGTTGGGCAGGGCATTGAGATAATAGAGCGGTGTCACCCATCGCACTTGATTTTGGCGGTACATGATAGGCAACCACGGGCTAAAGGCGATACCCACCGCGATGAGGTGAAACATGGCCCAGCGCAACCGCCGCATGGGACGGACGAATAGGCAGAGGTGCAGGAATTGGCAGACCAGCACAAAACCACCTAAATAATGAGAATAGAGCAGGGCTGCCGACAACAGCACATAGCCAATACGGATGGCGCGTGAAGGAGTATCGGTTTTAATCAAGCGGAAATAGAACCAGCAGCTTAAAATGATAAAGGTTGCCATCTGGGCATAATGACGCACATCTTGAGAAAGGTCTATATGATGATCGGAGAGCGCCAGAAATAGGGCCGCGAGCACACCTGCCATTGGGCCAAACATGCTTTTACCCAGTTGATAGATACCCGCGACGGCGATGATACCCGTCAAAACGGAGAGCATCCGCAGGGCAAATTCACTGCTGCCTGCTGCGTCCCGCCACAAATGAATAGCGACAAAATAGAGTGGGGGATGCTGGTCAAAGGCCATGCGTTGCACAATATCTGGAATCGTTGGGCCTTTGGATAGAACCAGTGTCCAACCTTCATCCTCCCACAGACTGCGTGTGCCTAAATCATGAATGCGAACAGCCGCCGCCAGCAATAAAATGCCGATCAGTAGCCATCGCGTTTGTTGCTTATTGAGAGTCGGGAATTCCATTCGGGTCAATTCACAAAGTCAGTGCCAATAGACCCCTAAACGCTAACACAGTGCAGGGAAGATAACCAGCCAATAAACCCACCGGAAACACTACCGCTGACCGCTGCAATCACCACATCCATGCCCTCCACCCCATTAAAGAGACTACCGATTAGCATCCCGATAATCCCAAAAACCAACCCGATAAGGCTTCCCGCAACTACCGGGGCGGGCATATCCCATTCCATACGCCCTTCATCCCGAATGACCACATTTAGATAGGGGAAGATCAACCAGACCAACGCGCCCGCAATGGCATAGCCGATGTTTTGACCTGCTAATCCTTCCAAAATGGCGATTACCAAGCCAAAGGCAGGTACGATTTTCCACTGGGGTGATTTCCATAGGGCGATGGTGTTGACAGTTTTGGCTGCTGAGGGTGGTCGAACAGCAGGTGCTGGACTGCTGGCCGGAGTCGCTTCGGTGGTGATCGCTTCCGACCTATCCGGGTGGGTAATAATTTGTGGAATATCGGTTTCGGGCGTCATCCCTTGAAACAACTGTAGGGTACTGCGAGCAACCGCTTTAATATTGGATTCCGGGTCTTTGAAAGCGAGATCACGCAGGGTTTGTTCAGCAAGGTCGCGGACATCGAGGTCATGGCTGTTGCGTAACATGCCGAGCGCGGAAACAGCATCTCGACGGGCTACCGGATCGTCATTCCGCAATGCTGCTTGAATTTCTTCCGGTAGAGCCGGTTCTTGTTTGACGGGTGGTTTTAGGTCGTCCATCAAAGCCTCAAATGAGTCCTGATATGTTTCGGCGTCAGAAAAATCGAGCGGTATACCCTTTAGCTGTCGGGGCATAGTTTTGATTGGACCAGTCCGAACTGCCACCACTTTCTGCTTGAGGTCGGCGGTGGTACTTAGGGTTGAAATTAGTTGGGGGTCTTTGAGCGCGGCTTCCGATAGTACGACAATCACATGCGTGGCGCGGTGGAGGGCAGCAAACTGGGCGTTGGTATCGGGGTCGCCTATCGGTACATCTAAGCCTGCGGCCTTCAAATCGGCGGCGAGGCGTTCGGCAAAAACAGCATCTTCGGTAGAATGCACGAGATAAATTTGGGTCATAGCTTTTCCCCACCAGTCCATAACAGCATAATCATGATTAGCAAGGATAACTTTTTCTGCACGGCAACGCAAAGCCGATTATAATAAATGGGCGAAATCATAAAATTCGTGAGGAGTGGGTCCGTTGAGTGATTTAGAGCAGGTGGTGGCGTTAATTAAAGCAGGCAAAAAGGTGGAGGCACGCAGGCAGTTGCTGACCATTTTGGCTGATGACCGCGACAACGAACGGGCGTGGGTCTATATGGCATTGTGCGCGGCCAATCGGGAAGAATTGGTTGCCAGTGTGCGCCATGCCCTCAAGGTCAATCCGCAGAGCACTGCTGCATTAAAATTAGCCGCTCAACACAGAATTGCTGTCCCACGTCCCCAACCTGCACAACCTTTGGCTAAACCTTCAACATCGCCACTGCGAAAACCTGAGCCAGAAATGGAGTCAACCACAGAAGTTACCGAAGACCCCTATCCGACCCAAGAAGCACATCCGACCCAACTGCTGCCCCCCCGTCCGCCTACCTCCAAAGTCAAAGTGGATGTAAAGTCGGAATTCGCCATGCCCAATTGGGTCGGTAGCGAGGTTAAGGAAGATGCGCTCAAAGGCAAACAAAAATCGAAACGCCGACGTAGATTTATCGCTTTTACGCTGGTGGGCGTTTTTGTCATCGTAGCAGTGGCGCTGCTGGCGATGGTACTGCTGACGAGTGGTGATGAACCTTTGGGGTCGAATGCTCAAACTGCGACCAGCATCAGCGGAACCAACGCCGTAATTATAGATTCACAGCAGCAGCGGGCTACCAGCATCTGGTTAACACTAAATCCGCCGACGCCCACCCGTCCGCCACGTGAGAATGCCCAATGACGAGTATCCTAACTCCCACTGAATGGCGACAAACAGGTGACTACATCTCTTTCAAAGGCCATCGGATTTTTGTGCGAACACAGGGTAGCGGCGAGCCAATTCTGTTTCTACACGGCTTCCCGACTTCTAGCTACGACTATGCGCGGATCGCCCCACTGCTCGATAATCAATTTAAGCTGATTTTTTTGGACTTTTTGGGATACGGGTTTTCGGATAAGCCCCGTCAGCATCCTTATTCTTTGTTTGAGCAGGCTGAGATTACCCAAGCAGTGGCCCAGCATTTTGGCCTAACAAAAACCCTTTTGGTTGCACACGACATGGGTGATTCGGTGACATTGGAGGTGATGCGGCGTGGACAGCCTGAAATTACCAAACTGGTGATGCTGAATGGGAGTGTGTTGCTGGATGATTATCACCCTCTCATCACCCAAAGATTACTCTTGCATCCGGTTATTGGGCCAATCGTGACTGGTCTGCATTTGATCCGTAAACCGGCCTTTGCCCGACAATTTGGGAAATTGTTTGCAACTCCTTTGACGACCACTGAAATTGATGAATTCTGGTCGCTGATTCAATATAACGATGGCATGGGGATTTATCATCTGCTGATTCGGTATCTGCGCGAGCGAAAAATTTACGAACACACTTGGCTTGATGCACTAAAAGCTCATACCGCACCACTGACGGTGATATGGGGTCAACGTGATCCAGTAGCGGTACCAAGCATCGCCAACGCGATTTTGGAACGTCGCCCCGATACCCACTATGTCCCGATGAATGAAATTGGGCATTTTCCGCAGTGGGAAGGGCCGGAACGGGTGGCGGAAATCATTCGACAAGCTCTTACGAATAATTAAGCAAATATTTTTGCAAAAAATCAGTAAATTTATTATGATAGGGGCTGTGGTAGTTTAGACAACGCTGTACTGGAAATTACAATCATGTCCATAAGCCCCGTCATGCAAGAATATCTCGCGGAAGCCTATCGGATTGCCGCTTATCAAGATGAACCCTTTGTTAGCACCTCTGCTCTGGCCGAGCGATTGGGTGTTTCTGCGCCTGCCGTTGCCCGCATGGCATCCCGACTGCGCGAATTAGGCTTCATTGACCACGAACCGTATCAGGGCATGAAATTGACCGAGCGTGGCGAGCGAGAGGCGCTGAAATCTATCCGACGGCATCGTCTGGCAGAAGCCTTTTTGGTGAGTGTAATGGGCTTTGGCTGGCATGAAGTCCACGATGAAGCCGATGCGCTTGGCGCAGTGGTGACAGATCGTCTTGCCTCCCGTATGGAGAAAATGGCGGGTTATCCGAAACGCTGCCCGCATGGCGAACCGATTCCAAGCGAAGAGGGAATAATGCCCGTTTTACATGACCAACCCCTCACCGAATGCACGCCGCCAGCGGAATATGTGATTAGCCGGGTCAATACCCACGACCCTGAAAAACTTTGCTATCTGGCCGAACTGGAACTTATGCCGGGGCAAAAAATCGAATTGGTAGCACGAGCGCCGTTTAATGGGCCGCTGCGTTTGCGGGTGGGGCGTGGTGAACAGGTGATTGGAACAGAGCTTGCCGGTACACTGCGGGTGTCGAAACCAGAAAATTTCTAAATTGGATATAATGCAACCATAGTGTCGAGCTATTGAAAGCATTATGTCGTGAACCAGCCAGCACCTGATTGGGATATTATTCGTGAGACCCTCGCTGAAATTTCGTCCTTGTTGGATGAGGGTGAAACCACCCCCGAAGCGCGTACAAAAGTGCTTGAGCGCCGTGCCCAACAATTTGCTAAAGCGCCTATTTCCCCAACCGCTGCCCAAACACAGCAACCCTATTTGACATTTCGACTTGCCGCCGAACATTATGCCCTTTCTGTTAGACACGTGCGGGCCATTGCGCCGTTACGCCGTTTGACCCCGATGCCCTGTGTCCCAAGTTACTATCGGGGAGTTACCAATCTCAATGGCCGCATTACCAGCATTCTTGATTTACGCCGTTTTTATGAACTGGATATTGCTGACGCCGCGCCTGCCATGCTGATTGTGGTCGAAGGGGCAGGATTGGAAATCGCGTTATTGGTCGAAAGTATTGAAGCTGTCCATATGCTCCCGCCGAGTGCTTTTGCCAACCAAGAATCCGCTGTCGGAATTGCGGGAGTGATGCCAACGGGATTAATCTTGTTAGATATTGATCGTTTGTTCCGTGACCCGCGCCTGCGGATTTTTGAGGAACCCGCATGACCCCAAAAAATCAATTAGATACACCCCAACGTTCGCCGCGCTGGTCTCAAGTGTTGGCAGCATGGCGAAACGGGGAGGAAAATCGTCAATTTTTGGTAGATGTCGCCGCATTAAACGGCCTGTTGGTGTGGCTGTGCCTGATGATTGCGTTGGATCATGTCACCCTTGCTCCGGCAGTGCTGGCGTTAATCACCATCTCGATTGCCCCCATCGCGCTTAATTATTCGCGTTTTTCAGCATATGCCCCGGACGCCCTGATCGGTGGACAAATTGTGACCTATAGCCTTGCGCTGTTATTTGTCGGGGCGGCAGATTGGCTGGCGGTGGTGCCGTTTGGCGTGTTGATTTGGGGTTATATTATCCTCTTGCGAGGTATAGCGTCACTCGTTTCGTGGTCGGGCCTCTTGGGGATGGGTTGGATTATTGTGACCCGCTTTCTCAATCAATCGCTCGACTTTTCTGCTGATGTTTTAAGTCCACTAGCTTTGTTCACAGGCATGATATTGATTTTCGGATTGTTTACTCAACGGCGGCGACTTGTCATCCCGACCATCGCCCCACACCTTACGACGGCACAAACGGCTACTGTCACCAATGCTGGGTTAGCGATTTTGGCGGAACAGATTGGCGACACGGCCAAACAGCTTGACCAAGCCGCCGGAACAATTCATGGGATTACAACACAGCAGTCCTCGCGGGCCGATCAGCAGACGAATGTGGTAGCAGAAGCCAATCGTGAATTGGATGATTTTCGCTATCTGGCTTTGCAAGCACGCTCAAAAGCGGACGAAATGACCCACTTGGCACAACAGGCGGTTAGTGTGGCTCAAAATGGCAATGAGACCATTCAGGCGGCCCTGCAGGGAATGCGTTATACTCGTGAATCGGTCTTAATGGTTGGGCAAACGATTGGTCAATTGGCGCTGCATTTACGGCATATCAGCCAGATTATTACGTCTGTCTCGGATATTGCGACCCAATCCAATTTTCTGGCCCTGAATGCCCAAATTGAAGCGGCACGAGCGGGTGAACAGGGGCGCGGTTTTAGCATTGTGGCTGAGGAGGTACGCGACCTTGCCGAACAATCGCGGCGGGCCACTGGCGATGTACGGACGGTACTCAAAGAGATTCAACAGGCCATTTCATTGGCGGTTGATGCAACTGAATCTGGTGCACAGGGGGTTGAGGCGGGTTTAAATCAAGCCGAAGAAGCTGGAGCGGTGATCGCCAGTCTCTATGAAACCATCGCACGGGGTGATCTGGCGGCCAAAGCGATCCTCGGCTCGATAGACCTACAATCGGATGGTGTGCGCCGTTTGGGAACTGCCATGCAGAGCCTTGACCAAGTGGCGATGCAAAATCAAGCCTCTACCCGCATGGCCGAAAATATTTCGCAGGATTTGAGCCGTCTATCCGGCAAATTAATGGCAACTATTTTTCAATCCGAATCGCACGCAGGAGTAAGTTAGATGCTGCCCGTTGCTGAAAGTTCTTATGCAGTCCTGCACACCCGTCTGTGGAATTTGACCCGTGCCCTTTTAATGGTCTTAGGGGGACTGCCCTCACTCCTGACGACAGTCGTCATGATTTTGTTTACGGGGTCAAATATCAGCGACGACATAAAAGGCCGCTTGCTGGGGTGGACGGTCTCATTGGCAGTGGCGGGTATCGGGACAGGTTGGGCGGCAGCACGCTGGTTGGTGCGTCCGCGCATGGAAGCGATGATGCAAAAAGCCCAAACGCCCGAACAACTTTGGGGAGCTATTGACCAGTTTACTCGTCGTGTCCAGTCGGGCGACCTAAGTGGCAGAGTTGAGTTTTCGGCGGCGGATGAGGCCAAGAACGGGCCGATTGTCAGTTTAGCAAAGGGCATGAACGCGGTGGTGGCCCAATTGCAAACGACCCTCCACCAGATTCAATCGGTTGCCGAAAATGCTGCCAAAGTCGCCGATGATATTTTGACCGCGACCAACGAACAAATTGCAACGGTCAGCGATCAAGATGCCAGTGTCATGCAAACCAGCAGTACCGTCCAAGAAGTTCGGGCAACTGTGACGGAAACCGCCGAACGTGCCGCCGCCGTTGCACAAATGGCCCAAAATTCGGTGCAAGTCTCCAAAACAGGTGAGCAGGCCGTTACCGAGGCCATCAATGGGATGGCGTTGATTCGACAGCGCGTGGAGGGTATCGCCGACAACATTTTGGTGTTGTCGGAGCACACGCAGCAAATTGGGGAGATTATTGCGACGGTTTCAGCACTGGCTGATCAAAGTAAATTGCTGGCGCTGAATGCCTCTGTTGAGGCGGCACGGGCGGGGGAAGAGGGCAAAGGGTTCGCTGTTGTGGCAATGGAAGTGCGTAATCTAGCCGAACAAAGCCGTGAGGCCACTGCCCAAGTGCGCGATATTCTAAGCGAGATTCAACAGGCCACCAACAGCGCCGTTATGGTCACCGAGGAAGGCACCAAAGGGGTAGATGCTGGCGTGCAATTGGTCAACAGTGCCGGGGAGAGTATTCGTGGGCTGGCGAATTTGATTGAAGAAGCCGCCTATGCTGCTGTGCAAATCGCTGCGAGTACCCGTCAACAAGCGGTGGGGATGGATCAACTGAGCGCGGCTATGAATCGGATTCGTCAAGCCACCGGACAAACGAACGCGAGTACAATGGCAGTAGAACGTGCCGCCCGTGATTTAGGAGCGATGGCGCGGAAATTAAACGAGATGGTACAGGGCTATCGCACATAGGGGTTGTAGATGTCCAGCAGTGACAGCGGTCAACAATCCGGTTGGAAGGATTATCCAGCCGAAATATGGGATGTGCGGAAACCAATTGATTGGCTGGATGATTGGCCGTTTTGGGAATGGTGCGCAGCGAGTTATGCTCATCAGACCCCTGTCTTGGAACTAGCCTGTGGTAATGGTCGGATTACCCGCCAATTGGCTTTGGCAGGGTATACCGTCGCCGCAGTGGACATTAATCCCCATTTTCTCAGTCGGGCGGTTGAGCATCTTCGTGAACTACCCGACGATGTGAGGGCCAGAGCGGAATTTTATCTGCAAGATATGGTAACTTTGGACTTGGGTCAGCGGTTCGCGTTGGCGTTGATGGCGGATTGGGCTTTCCCGGCCCTATTGACGCAGGCTGACCAACTGAATTTTTTGCGGCGATTGGCTGACCATCTCATCCCCGGCGGCTATTTTGCCTTTGATACGATTTTCCCAACCATGCGTCAGTTAGGGTTGACGCCGTGCAATTCAGGCATTGGATTGGAATGGGCAGGTACTGGGCGAACGTTTGATCCCATTACCCAGATTGAGACACGCTTATCATCGGGCCAAATGATGCGCTATCGGCATACTAGCCTGAGTGAAATTACCTTGCTGGCTGAGATAACCGGATTTGAAATAGTGGAATGCTTCGGTAGTACGGATAAACGGCCTTTGCGTGGCGTGCCGGGGGATGATTTGACATTGGTGCTGAGGAAAAAAACGCATGACTGACCCCTCTCCATCATCCAAGCGCCAAACCATCGAATTACAGCAGTTATTTCAGATGGAAGCGGCGGAACACCTTAATACCATGAACCGCCTGCTGTTGGAACTTGAAACTGCCGCCGATATGCCGCGTGAACAGTATGAAGCCACTGTGCGTGAATTGTTTCGTGTAGCGCATAGTATCAAAGGTGCGGCCCGTACTGTCGGTAGCACCGACATTGAGCAAATCGGACATGCACTGGAAGAGGTTTTTGAGGAATTCCGGCGCGGGACGTTGGCCCTGACTCCATCCGCCGCCGATATTTTATATGACGGTTTAGATGCCATTGAAATTTTGCTCGGTAGCACAGGCGAAATTCAGCTAGAAAATCTATTGGCCTCACTAAAGGGATTGACTCATCCCAAATCTCAAGCATCAGAACCGACAGTTACCTCGACCAATACAAATGTCACCATTATCACCCACGAACTTGAACCTATTGCGCCGGATGCCCCGCTAGGCCGTGATGAGACCATCCGCGTTGGGTTAGGTAAACTGGATACACTGCTCAACGAAACCAGCAATTTGCTCTCACTGCACATGAGTATTGAAGAGCGCACCGATCAGTTACGAACGCTACGCGATAAACACCGCCGTTGGCAAAAAAAATGGCGCTCGGTTCAGACGGCCTATATTCAATTATTACGCATCGCTGGTGATAAACCAGAAGCATTAGGTGGTTGGGCCGATTTATTGGAATTTTTGCATGACACCCAGAATTATATGCAAAATTCGGCCCAACTGATTCAGCAGTTGGAGCACAATCTGCGGGACGACGCTATTGCGTTGGGGCTAACCGCAGCGGGGTTGCAATCTGGGGTACGGGCGATGCGATTGTTGCCCTTTGAGACTCTGATCGCAGGTTTTCGGCGAATGGTGCGTGATGTTGCGCGTGATTTGGGCAAAGAAGTGATGTTCCAGACGACGGGCACACATGTCGAGTTAGATCGTCAGGTCTTGGAAAAAATCAAAGACCCCGTGATGCACCTGCTCCGAAATGCGATAGATCACGGCATTGAAACCCCTGACATGCGAGGTACGGTTGGCAAACCCGCACAGGGACTGATTTTGCTGTCGCTCGTGCAGCGTGGTAGCCGGGTACATTTGATGGTAGCGGATGATGGCCGGGGCATTGATGCTGAACGTACCCGCCGCAAAGCCGTCACAATGGGGCTGATTTCGAGTGAGGATGTGGAGAAACTCAGCGAGTCCGAAGTTTATGAACTCTTGCTACAACCGGGTATGACCACCCGTGATACTGTCAGTGAAATTTCGGGACGTGGGGTCGGTTTGGATGTGGTGCGACAGGCTGTTGAAGCGTTGCAGGGCCAATTATCCATCCAAAGCAAGCCGGGGGATGGTACCCGTTTTGAGATTACGCTGCCCGTTTCATTAAGTACCCTGCATTGCATTATGGTCAAATCGGGTGAAGAAACGTATGCCATTCCCAGCGTTTCGGTGGCACGGGTGGTCAATTATCACCAAGAGAGTGAATTTAGCATGACAGGCCAGCCGATGTTGACGCTGGATGGTCAGGTTATGCCCGTCACTTTTCTTAACGACCTTTTGGAACGACCTACCCAAGAAAACATGTCTGCCCAGTTCGCGCTGGTGCTGGCGACAGCAGAAAAAAGACTGGCAGTAGTCGTAGATGATATTCTGGCCGAACAAGAGATTATGGTACGCAATCTAAGCACAGAATTCAGCAGGGTGCGGAATATCAGTGGGGCCACGATTTTAGCCAACGGCGACGTGGTGATTATCTTAAATGTGAGCGACCTCATGAAAAGTGCCCAAAGTCGTACCGTGCGCCGCCGCCAGATTGTCGCGCCGACACCGCCTGCCCCCCAGCAGCGCCGCATTTTGGTGGTAGATGATAGCATTACGACCCGTACCCTACAGAAGAATATTTTGGAGGCGGCTGGTTATGAAGTCATCACCGCGACACATGGGGTTGAGGCGCTGAAAAAATTGGAGACTGGCCCGGTAGAACTTGTGATTTCGGACGTTCAGATGCCTTGGATGGACGGATTTGAATTGACAGCACAAATTCGCAAGCATCCGCAGTATAAAAATTTGCCGATTATTTTAGTTACGTCGTTGGATTCGCCAGAGAATAAAGAAATGGGCTTTAGGGCTGGCGCAGACGCTTATATTGTGAAAGGAGTTTTTGACCAGAACGAACTCTTACAGACGATCAAAAGTCTCTTGCATTAAATGAACGCCTGTTCTATAATAGATTATTCCAAACGATACACATGCTGAGACTGTAACTTGGGAAAGGACTATAACCCGTGTATCAACAAATCACCATTATCGGAAATGTTGGAAAAGACCCGGAATTACGCTATACCCCAAGTGGGGCTGGCGTATGCTCTTTCAGTGTAGCTGTAAACAAAAACATCACCGATAAGAATACACATGAGAAGCAGAAAAAAACCACATGGTTTCGTGTTTCTGCGTGGAGGCAACTTGCAGAAGTTTGCAGCCAATATGTCCATAAGGGAATGCTGGTCCTAGTTGTTGGGGAACTTGATGTTCGGACTTACACAGGCAACGATGGTCAAACACAGGTAAGCATTGAAATTACAGCCCGTGACGTTAAGTTCCTGAGTTCTAAAGGCGAACGCAGCGGGTCAGGTGAGGACTATGGTGGTGGCTATAGTGGCAGCGATGAACCGGAAGATATTCCGTTCTAGGGCAAGACTCGAGTAGGTTAGGACAGGGACATGGAAAAAATCCGTGTCCCTTTTTGTTTTCTTTAACCCTGTTTTTCGGAAGCGGCCTCTTGAGTAGCACGAATCAGGAACACAGGGCACTCCGAGGCACGCAGAACTTTTTCGGCTACGCTGCCAAAGACCCATCGTCCGATGCCGCTGCGTCCGTGTGTGCCCATTACAATCAATTGAATCCCATGATGGACGGCGTACTCCAAGACACTTTCCGCAACCATGCCTTCAATGACTTTGGTAACGACAGGCTTGATTCCCTTTGTGAGGAATTGTCCTTCGATGCGGCGGAGATATTCGTGGGCTTCGCGGATAGTTGCTTCACGAAAGGTCTCGGTCATTTTGTAGTCGAGTTCATAGGGGGTGATGGCACCGGAATATTGGACAATGACTTGAATGAGGTGGACTTCGGCGCTAAATTTTTGGGCTAGTTCAATAGCATGAGGTAAGGCTTGTTCTGCGAGATTTGAGCCATCGAGTGGGACAAGTATTTTATTGTACATACGGCCCTCCTTACTTACTTTCATCATCGCTCAAACCGTGCCTAAAATCCAGTGATCATTGGCATTTTTTTTCTGGGAAGGGCGGCTTAATTTGGTGTACGACAGCCGGATAGTGCCCTGTTTCTAATATTCAATTGTTACTTGCAGCGCATCAATTTCTCGACGCAAATCCGCCGACACTTTTTGTAATTCCTCGAGTGCGACTTTTTGATCTTGGTATTTCTTGGCAATGACTTCGAGATGGCTAAAAACAGGAGATAAGATTTGCTGGCCGTATTGCAGCAACCGTGCCCGTTCTCTATCGGTTATGTCTACCAATGATTGGCGATAACTGTCGCGCAGTTTTTCCAGACGGGTTTCGAGTTCATCAATGGCGTCGTGGCGCAGTTTGCGACCATAGAGCAGTACCCCGCCCATGCCACCCACCGCCATGACCGGGCCAACCACCATCGCACCCAACACACCCACAACCGTCGCGGTGATCGCACCGGGGGCGGCGCTACCCACAATAATGGCCGCAATCCCACCGAGCAAACCCGTGACGCTGGCCGTAAAGCCGAACATATTGGTGGCAAAGGTATCGCGCAGGCTTTCGGCAAGATTATCTTCAGTATAGGTCTTGAGTTCAGTATCGGCAATCGCAATGGCTTGCTGCAAAGCAGCGCGTTGATCGGCATAACTGGCAGCATCCACGCCCCCGACCTCTTGCTCAATCAATGCCTCTAGCTTGTTCAGGCGGTCAATAATGCTGCGCCAATAACGACGGCTGCTATCCACCACCGCGCTGACATAATCCTCCGAAAGGCGGCTGATCTGGTCGAGTGAGGTTCCAATGACCTCTTTTTCAAATTTTTGACGCATAGCCTCTCGATCCGGGGGTCGCAGTGAACGTCCTAACGTCAGATGTTTATTGACAAAATCACGCCCACGATTGAGCAAGGTATCAAAAATACGATCTAGCTCACGCATGGTGGTATTAAGCTGTTCTGCCAGCAACTCGGCCTGTTTTTCAAGTTCGGCACGTAACTGTTCGGCATATTGGCGATCAGCCCCAATTAAGCTAAGTTTCTCGCCCACCTTGCCTTGATATTTTCGCATAATGCTATCAGCAAAATCTACTTGAGCCACCAATTTTTGCTTGGCGGGGGGGACGCGGGTAAACGTGTCGCGCAGATAATCTTGCAGGTTATTCATGCCCGTGTCATCACTACCACCACCGCTAAAGAGACCCCCGCCACGCTTGCCCTGCAAGGCTTTTTTGGCGGAGACGGTGAAAATCGGCGGGTCAAGATTGACTAATTCTGAAACCTGCTGCTTTACGAAGCTGACTACTTCTTTGAGGTCTTTTTTGTCTAGCAAATCCACCTGATTGATAACCAGAATGACCTTCTTCCCATAGTCACGAGCCAATTCGAGGTAGAGGCGCTCAGTCTGCGCGAAGGCACGTTTGGCGGACATCACAAAAATGACGAGGTCACTGCGGCTAAGGAACCCTTTGGCAATGCGTTCATGTTTGGCAAACACCGATCCAGTACCGGGCGAGTCCACAATCGCCACGCCGGGGGCACCCGTATTGGGATGTGTCCATTCTCGAATTGAATCCTGCTCCCGAAGTTTTGGCTCTTTGCTCTTGCGGTCACTATAACGGATAAGTTCAATGACTTCCGTCGTGGGTGTAATCCCCATTGGCAGCAATTCATCGCCCAGCAGAGCGTTGATAAATGTGGATTTTCCGGCATTAAACTCACCTACCACCACCACAAGGAAAAACATATCACGCAGATCATTGGCACTCTGCATGAGACGGCTTTTATCTTCGGGAGAGTCCCCACCAAACGTCGCTATCCGTTCGGCAAGATCAAACAACAGTTTAACTTCGCGTTCCCGGATTTGGACAATCGGGCCTTCAAGTACGATATTGGTCAAGGTCGTTAATCCTTCAACAAAGCAGAAAGGCTATGCTGCAAGCGGGTAATCGCTCGCTCGTGAATTTCAAGTTCTTGTTTCAATTCATCGGTAATTTCAGTTTGGGTACTAATGAGTCGTGTAAAAGGTGACACACTGTCACGCCGAAGTTGGGTTCCATAAGCAAGCTGTTCTTTGGCCGCACGCTCCAAGATGATTTTGTAGCGATCCCGAATATCATTCATACGGTTTTCATAGGTCACCTGCAAAATCCGTCCGCGAATGGGCAAGAACAACAAACCAACCACCGCGAGAACCATAATTAGGATAATGCCCGTCGCCGTCCCGCCAGTTGCATTAAATTGCCCTGTCGCAACCAAGACCGCCAGCAAAATCACCAAAAGTTCCCAAAAGGCAATCAAGACAATGGTGCTGCGAAGGGCACGATCAAGGCGATTGGTTTCAAAAACACTGGCTTTTTTGACCAATTCATCCAATTCGCCCCGGATATTGCGCAGGGATTTTCGGTCATAATTTAAGGGCGACTGCACCTTGCCAATCACTTTTTGCTGTAGCGTATCGGGCAGACGACGCATCTGATCGCGGGTATAGTCCACCAGATGATCTAAATCTTCCAAATCACGGCCTTCAATCGCAGGGCCAAGTCTTTCGGCAGCAGTGGCGGCACGCTGCAAACTCTCGCGGACTTCGTGTCTAGTAAAGGCTTCTTCACCAGTGGTCTGCTTGCGGAACCGTCGAATCAGCGCCCCGAGCGCGATAATTTCACCAAAACCCGCTCCCACTTGACCGACAGCCCGTGAGAGATGAAATAACTCACTGATTGCCTTAGAGCCATTTTCGACGGTGGCCTGCCACTCACGGTCAATATCTGTAAATGATTTTTCGACAATTTTCTGGCGTTCTTTTTCGGAAGCGAGGATTTGGACCTCGATGTTATCTACCGTCTTTTTGTGTTCACTGAGAGCGGCTTGGGCCTCTCGCAGATGTTTGAGGGCTTCGTGGCTGGCATTTTGGGCAACTTGTAGAGGCGTCTCTAATTTTTGGCGTACCCGTTCAGCATCATCCAGCGTTTCATCAAGATATTCTTCAATGTCGGCAAAGCCACTTTCATCCCAAATAATTTCGTCGCGGGGAGTGGTCTCAAAAGCGGTCATCGCCAGTTTCGAGGAGACCAGCCATACAATCGGCTCAATGCCTAAATGGATACGCGACTGCTCGCGGACAAAATCTTCCACAGTGGCTTGGTCTTGGGGTTCAAGAAGATCGGTTTGGTTGACCACAATAATCAAGCGCTTGCCATATTCTTTGAGATGCTGCATAAATTCCAGATTGCCCGCCGTCAATACTTGGGTGGCAATCATCACTAGCAGCACAATATCGGCGCGATGCAAAAATCGCTGGGTCAAATCATCATGTTCTTTAAAGACCGATTCCAAACCGGGGGTGTCTACCAAGCTGAGGCGTTCCAATAATTCGGCTGGGTAGAAAACCGTGCTAATGTCGCCTGTGCGGGTCTTTTGCACGGTTGGGCCATATCGTAAAATGGCAATGTGGTCGGTGGTCGGCACCGGGCCAACCTCCAATACGATCTCCCCCAACAAAGCATTGATGACGCTTGATTTTCCGGAGCTAAAGGGACCAACGAGGGTCAGCAAAAAAGGGTGATCGGCGTGGAACACAGCATCACGAACTTGCTCTAACTGAGCTTCGGGGAAATCATCCACTCTGCCAAGTGTATCGAGCAATTTACTAAGTAGCTCAAATTGTTCCCGCCGAATATTCTGATATTTGACAAGGCGTTTGGTTTCTTTTTTGGCCGCTCGGCGCGACTGCTTAGGTGACTCAACCACGACTTCAACAGGAGCAGGAGCTTCGTCAATCGGCGGTGATGTTTCTTCTTCAATGACCAGCGGCGATGGAAACTCGATGCGACGTTCCTCCACCGTTGGTTTGGCCTCCAATTCGATGGGTGGGGGTGTCGTCAGCGATCCCTCATCCTTTGGTGGCTCTTCAAGGTCTTGATTTTCAGGAGATGGCGGCACAAGCGGGTTATCGGTTCCCAACGGTTCAATCCTGCCATTTCTGCGCGTTTATATCCCAATATGTGTATCAGAATAACACGCAACTTTCAGCCACACAATAGAAATACCAACCCAACCTTAATCCTATACACAGGAGGGTCGCCAGATTCCTAAGCGCACGTTATACTGACAACTTCGTACCGGAATTGGTCACAAGGAGTTTAAAAGATGAGTCGTCGCGCTCAACGACAAGTTACCAAACAGCGCAAAAAACAACAACAACGCCAAATAATGCTTATCGGAGGAATTATCGTTGGGGTCATTATTTTATCGGTGGCCGCGATCTACCTGCTCCGACCCAAAGATGCCCCTATGCCAGATGGGGTGAAAGAAAAATATGCGGGTATTCCCCAATCAGTTGATGAAGATGGGGTTGGGCATCTAGGCAATCCTGATGCTCGATATGTGGTTCGGGAGTTTTCCAGCTTTTTGTGCCCCCACTGCAAAGATTTGCATGAAGAGGCGATGGGTGACGTCGTAGAGATGGTGAAATCTGGCGATGTACGGATTGAATTTGTACCGATAGCGCAAATCGGCGGGCCGGGGAGTGAAGAAGGCTCAAAGGCGGCGATTTGTGCTGGTGAGCAGGGTAAATTTTGGGAAATGCACGATATTTTGTTTTACTGGCAAGATCGTGTGAGCATTACTAAAGCCCGGATTGACACCGCTATCGAGGAACTGGGATTGGATAAAAACGACTTTAACGATTGTTATAATTCCGGCGATGCCCGACGGCAGGCCAACCGGGGCTATGATGAAATGAGCCAATATGCGGACGGCACCCCAACCGTGCTGCTGAATAACGTCTATCAGCAAAATCCATACAACATCGTGGCGGCCCTCAATGAACTTATGGCCGGTCAATAACAAATAAAATCCCCCTCTTGGATACTCATCTGAGAAGGGTTGCTCGTTTATGGAGTTGTGAATGTCCACCCAACACCCCTTGATTATCGTAGATGCCCATTTGGATATTGCGTTTAATCATGTTGTCCATCGGCGTGATTTTCGCCAACCCGCCCTGAAAACGCGCCAAATGGAAGATAATCGGCCCGAAATATTAAAAGATCGTGGGTTGGCAACGGTTGGGCTGCCGGATGTGCTGTTAGGACGCATTGGGGTAGCATTTGGCACGCTTTTTGCCGAACCTGCCAACTCGCCATATATAAAGACGGGTCAGATTAGCTATCAAAATGCAGCGCAAGCCTATCAAATTGCGATGTCCCAAATGGACTACTATCATCGTTTGGCTGACCAAGATGATCGGGTGATTTTAATCAAAACGCAGGCCGACTTAAAAACGGCGTTGGCGTCTTGGGCTGATGATAAACAGGTCGGTGAACATAGGCTGGGTCTGATGATTTCGATGGAAGGCGCTGACCCGGTCATCGAGCCGAAGCAGGTCGAAGAATGGTATGAACGCGGGGTGCGGGCGATTGGTTTGGCTTGGATCAATACACGCTATGCAGGCGGTACAGGTCACCCCGGCCCTCTTACCAAACTAGGATATGAACTCTTGGGAACGATGGGCGATCTTAATATGATTCTCGATCTATCCCATATCGCCGAAAAAGCCTATTATGAAGCGGTAGATGAATACGTTGGGCCAATTATCGCCAGCCACAGTAATCCACGCCGTTTTTATGAAAGTGATCGCAATTTATCGGATGATATGATTCGGCGCTTGGCCGAACGGGGCGGCGTGATCGGCGTGGTCATGCTTAATAAATTTATCAATGGCAGTTGGCAGCGTACTGACCCCCGCGACAAAGTACGGATTGAACATCTGGTGGATATTATTGACTACGTTTGCCAATTGGTTGGAGATGCCCGCCATGTGGGAATTGGCAGCGATATGGATGGCGGGTTTGGTGCGGAGTCTATTCCCTATCCGATGAATACCATCACCGATGAATGGATACTCAAAGACCTACTGGCAAAACGCTATGACGCTGAGGATGTGCAGGCCATTTTGGGTGGAAATTTCTTGCGTATTCTCGAACAAAGTCTGCCGTCATAACAAAGGGTGGATGGCGATGGAAAACTATTATCCAATAGAAGTGACTCGTTCCAGTGAAGATGACGCAATGGAGCGCGAACGGGTAGGCCAATTGGCGATTTTGATTGGCACGCTTGGTTTGATGCTGGTGCTAATTGGTCTATTTCCAACCATTACAGGCCTTGAACCAAAATCAGGGATTGGGGTCTTGCAGATTTTAGTGGCCTGCATCGGATTGACGCTGTTGATTAGTGGCGCACTCTTATTTTCTAAAATCATGTTTTATCCACATCAGGCTACCAACCTAGCCCAGCAAATCGGCGTCCGTCTCAGTTTAACAGGATTGTTGATGACCGGGGCGGCAGGCTTGGCGGATGTGTTGGGTTTCGGTTCCCATGCACCGGACTCGGCCAATCAGATTGTGCCTGTGTTGGGAAAATGGCAGGCGTTTGGCATGATTGTTGGGTTTATGGTCGCGTCGCTTGGCGTCATTGTGTTCACATGGATGGGGCCATCTTCGACAGACGACCCCGCCAATAATTAATTCCCCTTGAGGGCGGTTAGAATTGAATCATTTGAGGGGTAGCCGCGTTCATAAAAAACCACTTTTCCGTCTTTATTGATGGCAATGACGGTGCGTTTAACGACATAGCCCATCAGCATCAAGGCGTCATAGTTGCGGGCAACTTCGCGGCCTTCATCCACAATTAGTTCAAAGGGCAGGCCAAGCCGATCTACAAAACGCTGATGACTGTCGGCATTGGCGGGATTCACCCCAAACACTACAGTATCCGTATCCGTAAAACGCGGGAATTCATCGCGGAAAGCACACAACATGCGTGAGCAATCAGCAGTTTGGTCACCGGGATATAACACCAACACGACATTCTTCTTGCCACGAAAATCCGCGAGTCGAACTTCCTGCCCGGTGTTGGTCTTGACCGCAAAATCTGGTGCTTCCTGCCCCAATTTGACGACTGGCATTTTAGGCTGCTCCCTTGAATATGATGAGGTTCGTTTCAATTATCCAAAAATTGAATAAGAGCCGCGTTAAAATCTGCAGGAACTTCGTGCATGGGCAGATGTCCGACCCCTTCAAATTTCACTAGGCGGGCATCGGGAAAGTCGCGCAGCATCCCATCTGCCGCGTTTGGGGTAGCCCATCCGTCGCCTGAACCCCATAGTAACAGGACAGGCACTCGGATATTTTGAATTGGCCCACTGAGCATATTATGTGAACTATCGCGCAGCATTCCGAGGATTGATAGATCCCAATCTTGCGTGTGCAAAATCCGCGAATAATCGTCAATCAACTGGTCAGTGACCACCTCATCCTTCTTGGTGGCACTGCGAAGTTGTTCCCCAACGGCTTCCGGTAACACCAATTGCAGCATGACCCGTGACCAGCGTTTCAGAAAACCTAAGTCAAATAGGAAAGGCGGTACTTCAGCGGTGGGACTATAAAATAAGGTCGGGGCAACCAAAATCAGCTTATTCACGCGGTCAGGGTGGGATAGGGTAAGTTGGGTAGCAATATTGCCGCTAAACGCATGGGCTACCAAATCGGCTTGTTCGATGCTTTGACTGTCCATAAACGCAATAACGATTTCGGCAATAGCGGGATGGCTGTAATCGAGTTCCAGCCCTTTTTCGGACAGGCCCATTCCCGGCAAATCCAGCGCATAGACGTTATATCCGGCATCCTGTAAGGCGGGCATGGTTTCGCGCCATGTGAGGGTTGAGCCACCTTGTCCATGCAGCAACAAGACTGTTTCGCCATCGCCCGCCAGATGTACAAAATAAAGTTGCCAGTCATTGATCTCCACGAACGCGCCATTCGGGTCGGCTAATTGGCGGGGGTCAACGGCTTCTGGTCCAGTCAAAGGCAAAAGGTAGGGCAGCGCCAAAATGATAAAGAGCAAAATCGTCGTAAAACCCCCGGCAGCACCTCCCCATCTTTGCCGTCGGGTCAACTTCGGGAGTCTGGTCTGAGAAAAAGCCTGCCACCGTTCCTGTGGGGAGGGTTTGGACAGTGGCATCGTAGAATTCATCGGCCAATCAATCCTTTTTACTGCCAGCCGGTTACAGTAACATGCGTATAATTCGGGCTGATGGGGGGTAAATCGCGTTCGGCTTGATAGGTGCCATCGCTCAAGATGCGGCCAATCTGAATCGCTCCAGTCATGCGATCATACAGCATCACACGATCCCCGACCATGACCATATGTGACCAACCCGAACCAATAATGCTGTCTTGCAGCAGGCTGGCGGATGCGGTTTGTGCCCCTTCATCCACAAAAAGTTGATAGGTCTGGTAATGCCCATCACTGGCATTATAGAAAAACACAAATTGATTGCCATCCACGATAGGTGCCAGCATATGCGTAAAACCAGTCGGCCATGTGATTGAACCCGAATAGGTGACGAAGCAATTTGCAGCACAACTGCCGGGGTCGTTGGTTGTGACGTTTCCTACCGCACCGCCACCCGATATACTGCTATAGAAAATCCAGCCATAGGGTGAACGTTCGATATGTGTCCAGTCAGGGGAAAAATAGGGGTCGGAGTAATCCAAATCATCCCAATCGGTTTCATTGATATAGCCAATCCACCATTGACCTGTGGAGAATTCGTAGTTGAGTGTCAAATCATTCGATGTGGAGGTCAAAGCCCACCCTGCGTACCATGTGGGTTGTGCCGAGGTTGTCAGGAAGCCGTCACGATTAATTGTGCCTACAAGGGCATCCCCCGAAACTTGGTTATAAAACAAGGCACGGCTATTCCGGGCTATTGAGAGATGTGTCCACAAAGGCGCTTCCCCAAAAGACTGCAAGGAATAATAGGTGCTGTCGTCGGCCAATGCGCCCACTTCGCCCCCACCGAACTCGGTATTATAGAAGACAATCCGATAGGGTGAATTCAGGGCTGTTTCACGATTAGCCGCCCCCGCCGCCATTGAATCAGCAGTCATGGTCATATCTACAGCCATTTGTTGGGCCGTTGCTGTGGCTTGGGCGTGTTGCATCTGGGCGGTAGAGGTCATGTTATTGGATTCTGCAATAACGGCATTGGCGGTAAGCACGGCATATTGCGTTTGCGCAATCGCGGTTCCGGCAACGAAATTTTGTGTCTGCTGCGCGGAATTCTGTGTCTGGATGGCAGCGGCGGTCAGGCTTCCAAAAATCGCGGCTTGGGTCGCCGAGTTTTGGTCGGCGATGCTGGTCTGGGTGGCGAAATTTTGCACCAACTGGGCTGTGCCTGTAACTGAAAAGGCCGTTTGAGTAGCGGCATTTTGCCCAGCGATAAACGTACCAGTGGTTGCAGCGGATTGGGTCTGCTGAAGAGCGGTTTGTTCGGCTCGGGCTTCGCGGACGACCTGCGCGGTTTCGGTTTTGTGGTCATTACTGCTGTTGACCTGCTGCGAATAGGCAAACAGGCCAATCGCTACACAGAGCGTACACAGTAGGGTTGCGGCCCCCAAAATCCAATAAGGCAATAGCGGCGCGGCGGCGAGTTCGCCATTTTCCGTATGGAAATCGTTGGTGCTGGAAACCGCCCGCATTTCGAGTGGGTAAATGGTCGGCGCTCCGAATAAGCCTGTTTTGCGCGGACGCACTTCCATTTCGACAGTATCTGACCGACCCGGCCCAACCGAAAGCGAGGAACTTGGCGGGATAAAGGTTAAGCCTTCTTCGCGGTCACGCCCACTGATGGTATAGCTGTCGGGGGTATTGCCTGTATTGTTGACGGTGATACGAACCTTGCCATTTTTGCGCACGCGCTTGGGGGACATATCCACCGAGAAATTGTGGAATGAGTTGACCGAAAGTGTGGCGGTCCCACGTGCAATTTCCATGCCACGTTCTTCGCTCGACACACGCAGGCCGAGATTATACGTTCCGGCGGTGGCGCTTGGGTTGCGCGGTGGGTGAATGGTAATGGGCAGCGTGCCACGTGTTCCCGGCATGAGTTGGAGGGTGCTTTGTGGCATAATGACCCATTCAATTGGGAGACCTTGCACCATGACGCGGAAATGCTCAACCAGTTCACTTTGATTAAAGATTTCAATTTGGGCATCGGTCCGCATCCCCGGTTCCACACGTAAAGAGGGTGGAATCATCTGCACGGTCACTTTTTGGGTAGAGGCTGGGGGGGTACTGCCGGGTGGTGCGGCGCGAACATCTAAAATTGTTCCCGAAGGCCCAGCCGCGCGGACATCGCCAACACTGGGAAGGCCCATTGGTAAGGTATCTTTTTTGCCGCCTGCCCGCTGCAAACTGAGCCGATACTCCCCGATGCTAATGACCTGACCTGCGACTAATTTTTCTGGGACATTTGCCAACAGCTTGGCCCCATCCAAAAATGTGCCATTGGTGCTGCCGAGGTCGGTAATGGTGTAATTGCTGTTCGATTGTTTATCAATACGAGCATGTAGCCGTGAAATACGGGTACTTGGTAGGGTGATGTCCTGATCTTCCCGTCCAATCGTCAACGATTGTTTGGAAAGTTTATAGCGTTCCGGCGCAGCCCCCTCTTTCACGATCACCAATTCATCACTAGTGAGCATTCCCAGTTGAGGAATGGCAACATTGACCCCCTGCGGCATCCCCGGCATAGATGCTAGATAGGTGCCAAGGCTGTCGAGTTGGTCACTGGCCCGTGCTTGGGTGTCCAAAAGAGTGACTTTGCCGTTTTCGCTTAGATCAAGGCGTTGCAGCGCAAAAATCAGGTCGCGTCCAGTTTTGTAACGATCATTGACCTCTTTGGCAAGTGCCTTCATGATAATGGCTTCAAGTTCGGGCGCAATTCCGGAGCGCACACTGCTTGGCTGCGGGGGCGGGGTCTTGATGTGCATCTCAGCGGCTTCGAGGATGTTGCGCGGCATAAAAGGCAGCTTGCCGACGATCAACTCGTACATCATGACACCCAACGCATAAAGGTCGGTGCGCCCGTCCACCTCCTCCCCTTTAATCTGCTCTGGCGACATATAGGGGAGTGTGCCCATTGGATGCCCGCCCTGTGTCTGCAAAATCGCGTTTTCGGCCATTTTGACAAGGCCAAAATCCGTGAGCAGGGCGTTAAAAGTCGTATCGCCAATCCCTGTGCTGGTGGCAAGTTTTAGCAGCACATTGTCAGGCTTGATGTCGCGGTGAACCATACCTTGCTGATGGGCATAATCCAATGCGGAGGCGATTTGCCGAATTAAGGCGATGGCCTCTAGGAGACTGACAAATTTGCTTTCGCGGTACATCCGATTAAGATAACCACGCAAGCTGCCCGTTGCTACATATTCCATAATCAAATACAAAAGGCCCTGTTCGGCGTGGAATGAGAAAACCTTCACGATATTGGGGTGGTCGAGCATCGCAATGGCGCGGGCTTCTTGGATAAAGCGCTGCCGAAATTTTTCTTGGCGTCCGATTTCCGGGTGCATAAGTTTCAAGGCAACCGGACGCTGAAGCTGAATATCAATTGCACGGTAAACCGACCCCATACCCCCTTCACCCAGCAATTCTTGAAGCTGGTAATCGCCGATCACTTGTCCTGCATTTTGATCGCTCATGAGCATATCCCGTAAGTAAATTAATGGAACAATGAGTACCCCGTTTCTAGTATACAGCAAACATGAAACGTGTATACGCTACGCAAAACAGGCTATACTGTTCAAAATTGGATGAGCACGGGGAAATATGAATGAAAATCGCGCTTTGCCCGAATGCGTTTCGTGGGAGCTTAACCGCTTTACAAGCAGCAGAAGCAATAGCCAAAGGACTACGAAAAAGCCGTCTGCCATGTGAACCGTTGTTGATGCCTCTAGCGGATGGGGGTAACGGTACATTAGATGTGTGGCTCTATGCTGTGCAAGGTCAGCGGATACAGCTTCCCGTACAAGGGCCATTGGGCGAAATGGTGATGGCCGAATATGGCCTTGCCGGAAAAACCGCGATGGTTGAAATGGCACGCGCATCGGGTGTGGAATTATTAAAACCGGCTGACCGCAATCCTCTCCATACTACCACGTTTGGGACAGGCCAGTTGATTTTGGATGCTGTTCAACGTGGCGCGACTGAAATCTTGGTTGGTGTGGGGGGTAGTGCGACAGTGGATGGGGGTGCGGGATGTTTATTGGCATTAGGGGCGCGACTGCTCGATGAAAATCATCAGGCGATCAAAGGCAGTGGCGGCTCGTTGGGTCGACTGGCCGGGATTGATGCAACTCCGTTGCGGCAAAAATTGGCAGGTGTCACCATTCGAGTGCTGTGTGATGTTGAAAATCCACTGCTTGGGCCATTGGGAGCAGCGCCGATTTTTGGGCCACAGAAAGGGGCTGATGCGGAAGCAGTGCGGCAGTTGGAAATCAATCTTGACCATTATGCTGAAGTTATCCAGCGGGATGTCGGAATCGAGATGGGAGACGTTCCGCGTACCGGGGCGGCGGGTGGTTTGAGCGCGGGACTTTATGCAGTGGCTGGGGCGGAACTAGTCTCTGGGGCAGATGTGGTTATTCAGGCGTGTGGTTATGATAAAATTTTGGCAGAGCAGTCTATCGCGCTAGTCATTACAGGCGAAGGAAAATTGGATGATCAGACGGGTGGCGGCAAGGGGCCGATGGGCATTGCACGGACTGCCAGTAAACTAGGAATTCCCGTGATTGCTTTGGCCGGGAGTGTGACTGCTTCCGCTGAAAATCTGCAGACATGGGGGTTTACATCGGCGTGGAGCATTGTACCGCATCCAGCTTCACTCGAAGAGGCATTAAAAAACAGCGAGGCGTGGCTGGTGGAAAGCGCAATTCATCTGGGTAATACATTAGCACTGCAATTTAAATAGGAGACTATATCCACTTATGAGCATTAAAGCCGATCATTGGATACGCAAGATGGCGCTTGAGCATGGCATGATTGAGCCATTTGTTGAGAAACAGGTTCGTGCAGGTGTGATTAGCTATGGGGTGTCAAGTTATGGTTATGACATTCGGGTTGCCGATGAATTTAAAATTTTCACCAACGTCAACAGCGCGATTGTTGATCCCAAGCATTTTGACCCCGCCTCATTTGTAGATTTTAAGGGTGATATTTGTATTGTGCCGCCGAATTCGTTTGCCCTCGCCCGTACCGTCGAACACTTTCGTATTCCTCGCAATGTTATGGCAGTCTGTGTAGGGAAAAGCACCTATGCCCGCTGTTTTCGAGGGGATACCCGCGTTGCGCTTGTGGATGGAACAGCGCCCACACTAGAAGAAATGGCACGACGTGCGGATGATGGCGAGATGTTTTGGGGATACAGCATGGGCCAGCAAGGACGAATTATTGTGACTCTGCTCGAAGCGCCCCGTTACATTGGTCGAGATGCGCTTGTGGGAATCACCCTCGACAATGACGAGACAATTTATTGCACCCATGACCATCAATTTGTAATGCGAGATGGCCGCTCATTAATTGCGGATCAGTTACGCCCCGGCGATTCATTGATGCCACTCTATCGCAAACTGGCACGCGGCTATGAGATGGTTTATCAGCCAATCAATGGTCATCTTTATCCTACACACCGATTGGCGGATGAGTGGAATCTGCGGAACGTCCTTTATGAGGATGTTGCTCACCCTATTGACCAGAATAGTGAGCGAATTTCCACACTTGCCGGGGCTTTTGAGGGGCAGTCTGGAAAAAATCACAAGATTAAAGAAATTCGAGAAATCCCCGGTGACCATGATGTATATTGCCTGACTGTGCCAGAAGCTGGCAATTTTGCTCTTGAAGCTGGCGTTTTTGTCCACAATTGCGGCATTATCCTCAATGTAACGCCCGCCGAGCCTGAATGGGAGGGATTCCTCACCCTTGAAATTAGCAATACGACTCCCCTACCTGCCCGGATTTATGCAGGCGAAGGCATTGCCCAACTGCTCTTCTTTGAAAGCGATGAACCCTGTGAAACTTCCTATGGAGATCGCAAGGGCAAATATCAAGATCAAGTTAGCATTACCCTACCCCGTATTTGACGAATATTTAGGCCGCTATGCTATTGATCCATAGCGGTCTTGTTCTTTTCGAGCGCCTGTCATTTTTCTCCCCTCCGCAAGACGGACGGCATCAATTTTGTCATTGCAAACTGCCCTATTGTCGTTTATACTAGCCAGTCGAATTTATATATAGATCAATACAATTAAGCCTCTTTAATCGTTAAGGTCTTGTGTCTTTTGGAACAGGTTATCAGCGTGACAGCCACTCGAAAATTTAAATTTAATGACATCTTGATTACATGGTCCCCTCTTGATGTTAATCTGCCGTCCACTGTCTATAGTGATTACGCGGCTGGCATGGAACACGAAATTCTGCAAAGCGGCAAGTTTGTTGGCCTTTGTAACCTCAGCGGAACCCCAACTGAATTTAGCATTGCACATCATAATCTCCGCGAAACCGTAGTCGCAACCTCATCGAATTCCTATAATCGGCAGCGTCAGTTAGTCTGTGCGATTTCCATCGGGCTTTTTGGTCATCCCTATGCAACCATTGATGAAATCGCCGCCCATATTAACTTCTACAACCTCAAACTTTTTACGGCGGAGGCGAATGCTGCCCTCTTTTTATATCTCAAGCGGCTGCTACGACCAGAATTATTCTATTACTCCGAATACTTTGGCCCAGACTATCAATCGGGCCAGATGGTCAATGGGGTTCGCCATGAGGATTTGCAGCAGACCTCATTTCCTGACGAGACATTTGATATTGTTCTGACCGCTGAGGTCTTTGAACACATCCCTGACGCGATAAAAGCCGAGCGCGAAATCATCCGCATTCTTAAAAAAGGCGGAATATATTGTTTTACCGTTCCGTTTGCACCCTATGCAGAGCACGATAATATCCGCGCCAGCCTTGATAGCGATGGGAATATCGTTCACCATGCGCCACCTGAATATCATGGTGATCCGGTGCGCCCTGAAGAAGGGGTCTTGGTTTATCGGGTCTTTTCGCAACGAGATATGGAACAGCGGTTTACAGCCCTCGATTGTGAATTTGTAACCTATCACCTGTGGTCACGCATGTTGGGCATTTTGGGTGCTAATGCAATGGTACATGTGGCCTCAAAACTGCCTAAACGGTCTTTCGCATCTGCCCCCGCCCCGGCATTGTATCCAGACGCCAGTCTTGGCAATGTAGAAGCCCCAGTGGATTCCCCGAATGCCTTAGTTGAAAAATACGGCGAGAAGTGGGTTGCAAGTTATCTATCGGCCCTCGTCGAATATTTCGTGTCCAACCAGAAACTACACGACCATTTTGAATATTGGCAAGAGCGGGGCTTTCATATCACCCTAAATCATTATTATGAACCTATTCCAGACACACGGACATTAAGCGAATCTTTATGGAAGCGCAATTCAGAGCTTCCCGGTGTGGATATGAATGATGTGGAACAACTTCGTCTGCTACGAGAGGTTTTCCCTACTTACGCTGATGAATACAATGCCATACCCCACGATCCACCCTCTGAACCCCATCTGTTTTATTTCAATAATCCGATGTTTTCAGGGACAGATGCTCTTGCTTTGTATTGTATGATAAGGCATTATAAACCCCAATTAGTATTAGAAACCGGATCGGGGATGTCCACAAGGATAAGTGCACAGGCTGCCCTTTTGAACGGCAATACAAAGGTAATCGCCATTGAACCCTATCCAAATGAATTTCTGCAAAAAGGTTTTCCCGGCCTTTCTTCGCTCATCGTCAAACCCATCGAAGCAGTTGATTTAAGCGTTTTCCAAAAACTTCAAGCCGGTGACATTTTCTTTATTGATACGACGCATGTTGTCAAAATAGGTGGGGATGTCAATTATCTTTTCCTAGAAGTCCTGCCGCGCCTCAACAAAGGTGTGATTGTGCATATTCATGACATCTTTTTGCCGCATGAATATCGGCAAGATTGGGTTATGGATTTGCATCGCTTCTGGACAGAACAATACCTTCTACAGGCGTTTTTGATCTTGAATAACGAATTTGAAGTGATATTTGGCAATACCTATCTTGCAAATAAGTATCCAGCAGCTATGAAAAAGACCTTCCCTAACTCCCCATGGTGGGGTGGTGGAAGTTTTTGGATTCGGCGCAAACTTTAAAGAAAGAATTGCAGAGGCATGACTAAGTTTAATCCGCTAAATTATCCCATTGCGCTGACCGAACCAGCCCGTGTTGCCCCCTCGGGGTGGCTGCACCATGTACCGTTTGCCATGTATTTGATTGATGCGGTTCGCCCAGAACTTTTGGTCGAGCTTGGTACCCATCATGGCGTTTCCTATTGTGCCTTCTGCCAAGCCATTAAAGCCTTAGGGACGGGGACACAGGCTTACGCGGTAGATACATGGCAGGGCGATGATCAAGCGGGTTTCTATGGCCCTGAGGTTTTGGAGAATCTGCGCAAGCACCACGATCCTCTCTATGGAGGATTTTCCCAACTGCTGCAAACCACATTTTCTGAAGCGACGCATCAATTTAGTGATGGTTCGCTTGATTTGCTGCATATTGATGGCTGCCACACCTATGATGCGGTGTATCAAGATTGGATGCAGTGGCGACCAAAAGTCAGCAATCAGGGTGTGGTACTGTTTCATGATACCCATTTGCGGAATGGCGGTTTTGAGGTTTGGAAGCTATGGGAGGAATTACAAGAACAATACCCCACTTTTGACATCCCCTATGGGTATGGACTGGGCGTTGTTGCCGTTGGGCCAGATATTCCAGCGGGCCTGCGTGAGTTAATTGAGCTGTCCGAAGACGAAAAAGTGACGGTCATTGAATATTTCTACCAGTTAGGTAAAAGGGTCAGTGCTGCCGAAGACCGACGGGCGTTGGCTGAGGCACATGGGTACGAAATTCGCGGTTTGCAGGAACAGATAAGCGGCTATCAAGAGCTTCAGGCCAAGGCTGAGGAGCATTATCGCCTGAACTTGACAAATTTTGGTCGGCAACATGAGAATGACTTAAACACTTTGAGACAGGCATTACATGCCAAGTACGAAAATGACCTGCTAAATCTAACCCATACACTACAAGCCGAATATGAAACCCAGCTAGATCAATGTATTGCTGAACAGCAAGGCTTGATGAAACAAATCAGCGAGCTTGCGCTTGATAACCGCGAGTCTGACCTTCTATTGAATCATCAGCAGTTTCATATTGAACAAATCGAATTAGAACTAGATTCGGTCAAAGAACATGCCAAACGGGTCGAGCATCAATTTGCCTCGGCCCAACATTATGCTTTGATGCTTGAACATCAAATGACCGCATTCCACAATACCCGTGCTTGGTCAATGATTCAACGTTGGTATCGGTGGAAACGACGTTTGATGCCTGACGGGTCGCGGCTAGAACGGCTCTATCATTTGTTGATGACTTCGCAGTATCTTTTGCGCAAGGAAGGCCCTGTCACTTTAACAAAACGGCTGTATCGTTGGACGTTCAAAGGTGAGCGTCAATCGTTTATGCCTGCTGTTGAGCCTCCCAATCCCGCGCCTGAGCCAATTGCAATGCCTGAGCCAGCCGGGGAACTCCCTCCATTAACCGCACCGGTGTACATGAATGTGGTGTTCCCCACCTCCAAGCTACCGGAACAAACCCGGCATGAATTGGAGCAATTGGTGGAACAATATGTCACGCCTAGCCATCGCTATTTATCTATCCTCAATTGGACGGCGGATTTTGATTTAACGGAGGCACTGCCCCTTCATGCTCTTTTTGTCCCCCCAGTTGAGGAAGACACCTTGCCCTATTTGGATGGCACGGCGGATCTGGTTGTGATTCGAGGGCATGAGCGCTTGGATGAAGCGCGACGGGTTGCCAAGCATGGGGTGATTTGTTTGGAAGATGATGGTTCGGTGACAAATGTGCTCATACAGGCGGTTGAAACTACCCAGCAGCAGCTACCCAGCGTCTCATTAGTGCTGCCAAGTTTTAATCACCGCGACTATACTAACCATTGCCTAGAGCAAATGGTCAAAACCATCCCCTCGGATATGGATGTCGAAATCATTGTGGTAGACGACTGTTCAACTGAGGAAGGGGTATACGAGGAAATCAAGGAATGGGAAACCCGTGATCCTCGGATTCAGGTTTTACAAAATCCCCAAAATATGGGTTATCTCATGACCTGCAAATTTGGGGCGTCGAAAGCCACCAAAGACATTGTTGTTACCTTAAATAACGACATTCTGCCCCAAGAAGGTTGGATTCAAGCCCTTGCTCGCACCTTTGTGGATTTTCCTGATGCTGGCGTTGTTGGCGGCATGTTGATTTTCCCGGATGGCCGTCTCCAAGAAGCGGGGGCGGCGGTCTTTAACATTGGCAACGCATGGAATGTTGGTCGGTTGGAAGACCCCGACAGCCCTGAGTACAACTTTGTGCGTAAGGTGGATTATGTCTCTGGGGCGCTGTTGGCGACACCCCGTTGGCTGTGGAACCAAATCGGAGGGTACGATGAACGTTTCCGCCCGATTTATTATGAAGATACCGACTATTGTTTTGCTGTGCGGGCAGAAGGCTACGAAGTCTATTTTCAGCCGGATTGCCGCGTGATTCATTTTGAGGGTGTCACGAGTGGGACCGACCCCAGCAAAAAAGGCACATTGAAGCACTATCAGGCGCTCAATCATGAGAAATTTCTTGAAAAATGGAAGGATATGCTGGAAAAGCAGCCACCTTCGCCACCTGATGTGACCGTAGCGACTGTGCTGCGGACAACGCTGGTCGGCTCGCGGACTGGCACACGACGAGTCTTAATCTGTGCGCCACTGATGCCAGAATTTGACCGTGAAAGTGGTTCACGCCGTTTTGCCCATTTTGTGGATATGTTTCAAGAATTGGGTTGGACGGTGACGCTGTTGATTCAAAATCCGAATCATGGGGAACGCTATATTCACTTGCTGCGTCAGCGTGGAGTCGCGGTCTTTGGAGGCTATCCATACTTTACCGACCCCGAAATGCTCCTCGAAAATGGACATTTTGATCTGGTGATGGGCGTTTTCTGGGAATTTGGCGAATACTTGTTGAAGTTTGTTGAAAAGTTGTCACCTGCGCCCAAATTGGTTGTGGACACTGTAGATTTGCATTTTGTACGGAATGTGCGCGGCGCGTTTGTCGAGGGTGAGGATATCGGGCTTGACGCCGATCAAGGTGAAAATATCGTCCGCGAACTCAATGTATATGGACAGGCGGATGCAGTCTTAACGGTTTCCGAAAAAGAAGCCCATATGCTCAATGAGATGTTCATCCATCGCCCGAACGCCTTCTGCATCCCCGATATGGAGTCGCTGGAAACTTCGCCTATTCGCTATGAAGAGCGGCGGGGTATCTTGTTCGTCGGGAATTTCCGCCACCCACCAAATATTCAGGCCTTTGATTATCTGATGCAAGATATTCTGCCCCTGCTGGACTTGGATATACTGCGCGATCATCCTCTGTACATTGTCGGCAATGATATGCAGCGTTTCCTCGGCAAATCGGCCCTAGTGAAAATCCCGAATGTGCATATGGTCGGCTGGGTGCCATCAGTGATTCCATATATTGAGGCCTCGCGTATTACGATTGTGCCGCTAAAGGTTGGCGCTGGTACCAAGCGGAAGCTGCTGCAAGCCTTGATGGTTGGTACGCCGAGTGTCTCGACGGTTGTGGGGGTTGAGGGTATGAATTTGGAACACGGCAAGCACGTTTTAGTGGCTGACACGGCCAGTGATTTTGCTCAGTCTATTACCACGCTACTTTATGACAAACCTTTGTGGCACTCCATCGCAACACAAGGTCGGGAACTTATTCAGCAGTACAATAGCCAAGAAATTGCGATGGCGAAATTTGAGACGGCCTTGCAGCAGGTGTTGGGTGAGGAAACGGTCAGAACCCATCAGCACGTTCGTGCTGCTATGTAAATCAGTTTCTTGATATTTACGCCATGATGTTATAAAGCCGAAAATATCCCTCTTGACTATCGAAGGGGGATTTATTTTTCTTGGTCGGGTGTAGCGAAGCGTAGGTGACATTCTTCTAGCCACGCGATCACCGAGGTCAACTGGCGAATGCGCAGTTCGAGTCCTAGCTGATTAAAAACTTGGTCGGCGGCCATAATTGATACTCGATAAATATCCATCCGGGTAAAGTAACTCTCTACCCGTATGTTGTTCCACATTAAATCACTTAGACGGGCATCGCTTCAACTTCTTTGAGACCGTCTAGGACTTTTTCAGGACGGGCGGGCAAGTGGCGGATACGGACACCTGTCGCATGGTAAATCGCGTTAATGACCGCAACATGTGGTGAGGTCAAGGGTAGCTCGCCCACACCCGCTGCTCCAAACGGGCCGCTGGGACGTGGGGTCTCGAAGTAGTAAATATCCATCTTATCTGGAATATCACGGGCATACGGGATACCTGCGCCGCGCATGTTATTGTGTTTCTCGATGTCCTCAAAGTCTTCGGGCAACGCCAATCCAATACCCTGCGCGATACCGCCGTAGATTTGCCCATCTACCACGAGTTTGTTGTTGATGACACCCGCGTCGGCCATGATGGTCATGCCGTCAACGGTGGTCTTGCCTGTCTTGGTGTTGACCGTGACTTCGGCCATGAACGCACCATACATATAGACGGCGAAGGGATTTCCCTGACCATTGGCATCGCAGTTGCTGTTTTCCGAAGCGACCCACTTGCCGACATATTCCAGCGGGAGTTTCTCCGCAATCATTTCGTCATAGGTGCGGAATGAGCCATTCGGTTTACGCATCGCGGTGATCAGTTGGTCACAACCGTTCTTGATGGCATTGCCGATGACCACTTGGCTGCGGCTGCCACCTGATGGGCCACCATTCGGGGCGGTTCCGGTGTCATTAAGCGCCAAGAAAATTTGATCGGGTCGCAATCCTAACGGACGTAGCGACTCATGGGCGGTCCCAAGCACACCTGCATCCGCGCCTTGACCATGATCTTGCCATGTGGCGTAAACGGTCACACCGTCTTTGCCCAAGACTATCTTGGCTTCCGCGCCGTCCACACCGTCGAGGCCACTGCCATAAATACCGATGGCGATGCCGACCCCTTTGCGATTTTCAGGTGTGGATTCACGAGCGGCTTTTTCTTTAGCCTGCTTATACAGCGGACGCAGCGCATCCAACATTTCGGGCAGCGAATAGACTTCGGGGGCCTGTCCGGTGGGGGTGGTGTCACCGGGGCGATAGACGTTGTTATAACGAAATTCGAGCGGATCAATGCTCATCTTCTCGGCAAGTTCATCCACCAGACTCTTGGAGGCGAGGAAGGCCTGCGGTGAACCATAAGCACGGAACGGCGCACCCCACGCATGATTGGTGCATACGGTACGACCTACACCGCGAATATTCGGGATGTTGTAGCCAGCACCGATATATTGGGCACCTCGCAATGTCAACAGGTCACCAAATTCTGAATAGGGACCATGATCTACCGTCCAGTCACTCTCCATCGCAATGATCTTGCTGTTCTTGTCGGCAGCCATCTTCAAATCCACAAAAAATGGTGAACGTTTGCCTGTATAGGTCATGTACTGTTCATAATCATATTCAAGGTAAACTGGGCGTTTGGTCGCAATGCAGGCCACGCCGAGCAGGGCCTCCATCGTCGGGCAGAACTTGTAACCGAATGTACCACCTGCTGGATTTTGCACTAAACGTAGCTTGTTGGGTTCAACACCGAGGCCGGGGGCGATCATATATAGGCGCAGATATAGACCGATGGATTTGGTATGGATGGTCAGGCATTCGTTTTCGTCATAATACGCGAACCATATCGCTTTCGATGGTCAAGTGGGGCTGACGTTGCAAATAGAAGCTGTCTTCTACCACATATGGAGCAGTTTCCATAATCGCTGCGGTGTCTTTGCCTTTAGCGATCTTCTGCTCAAAGTAGACATTGGGGGTGCCGGGGTGAATTTCAATCGCATCGGGGGCCATCGCAGCCGGGGCACTCATGTAGGCGGGTAGGATTTCTAGCTCGACCCGTACCTTCTCAGCGGCGGCTTTGGCCTGTTCAGGAGTGTCGGCGCAGACAATGGCATCGCCATATTGGAAAACCTTTGTATCACACAAAATAGGCCGATCCCAGCCGTCGCCTTTATTGGTCGGGAAGGTAATTAGGCCCGTGATGCGATTCTTGCCCAACACATCTTTGTGCATCACGACCTTAAAGACGCCGGGCATCTTCTCGGCTTCGGAGGTGTCAATTGAAAGGATATTGGCGTGCGAAACTTTGGCCTGTACTAATGCGAGATGGAGTGTGCCGGGGGGCATCTTTAGACCGAGGTCTTGCCCATAATCCAACGTCCCGGTGACTTTTTGTTCAGCAGTTGGGCGTGGATACTTGCTGCCCCAGATGCGGCCATCGGCAGGCATCTTAAATTCTAGGTTTTCCACTTTCTTTTCGCCACGTAACACCGCTGCTGCATCCATTACCGCGTCCACAATTGGCTTATACCCTGTGCAGCGACAGGCGTTGTGGTGCTGGGTGAACCATGCCCGGACTTCTTCGCGGGTAGGTTTGGGGTTTTTCTCTAGTAGGGCTTTAGTAGAGACGACAAAGCCGGGTGTGCAGAAACCACACTGCGCCGCGCCGTGTGCCATCATCGCTTTTTGGATGACATGCAGATTATTAGGTTGACCGATGCCTTCAACCGTGATGATTTTAGCATTTTCGGGGACGCGGTTGACTTTGGTAATGCAGGCTAGGGTCAACTTGCCATCTACGATTACGGAGCAGGCCCCGCAGTGACCATCATCGCATGAGACTTTGGTGCCAGTCAGCATTAACTGCTTACGCAGCACATCGCCCAACGTGGCCTCCGGGTCAACGATCACGGTCTTTAGCGCACCATTGATATTAAAAATACGTTTTAGCATCCTTGCCCTTCTTTCCCCGTCAGACAAAAATGCCGCACAGTAAGTGAGCCAATCTGTTTTTGCTCAACTGGGCGGTCTGTAGAAATTGAATAGGGAACAGTGGCCTCCACTGTCCCAAACGCTAGCTTAAAACATTCAAAAAAAGCCATCTTATGGCTGCAAATTAATCCAATTCCCCCTAAACCTCGAAATTGTTTACCAATATACCGACATCGGCAATTTGTGGTCACTCTAGTTGGTCATACGAAATACATGACAAGTCTCACCTCACTGAGTGAGTAGGGGGTCTTGTAACAAATTATTCTTATTTTGTGGGTAGGGGAGGTGGGAACAGGTGTACTGTGTTATGCCCCCTGAGGGATTCGAACCCCCGACCTCCGGTTCCGAAGACCGCTGCTCTAACCACTGAGCTAAGAGGGCAATGATGCGTTTATCTTAGCACGACTGGCCCGAGTTCGCAATATCATTGATGGCGTCGCCGATCTGTGGGCCGACTTCGCAAATGCGCCAAATTCTGGATGGCGATATTTTCATTATGCTTGTCCTGAATCGTCTGGGCGATTTGGAGCGAGCGTTCAAATTCATTTTGCGCCAGCTTCAAGTATTCGGTTTGATCACTTTCCAAATATGCCACCCCTAGATTATTATGCATCCGGGCTAATCCCACCGGGTCGTGCTGGCGCTGGAGTAGGTTAATGGCAAGATGGAACTTCTCAATCGCCTCTAAATTTTTTCCATTGGCGACGAGCGCACGTGCCAAAAGCCCCAAACTTCTTGGATATGCTGGATTGTCGGGGTCCAAGAGTGCAATCGCTTTTTCGGCAGCAATCAACGCGGCTTGACTATCCAAATTTAGTTCGATACGGGCGATCAAATCCCAAACTTCGGCATCACGACGGGTGATCACCTGCGCCCATTCCCGTGCATCTAAGGCATCGGTGCGGCTGAGGGCCTGCGCTACTAGGTAGATGCTTCGCTCAAGACGGGTGTTATCAGTAGTGGTTCGCACAATTTCATAAGCCTGTTGCGCCTTCTCAAATGCGGCCCGGTCACTATCTTGATAGAACAGCAGCATGGATTGTTCCATTAGCGTATCACTGAGCATCAACATATCCTCAAATTGCTGGGCTGTATAAAATACAGATGTCAATTGGGCTTTCGCTTCCTCAAAATCTCCGAGGCGGCGCAAAATACTGGCCCGCTCGATACCAAGCCACATTTTTTCCTCGGTCAATGGGGGTGTTTTTTTGTTTATCCAATCCAATAAGCCCAGATACCGTCGCCACTGGCGTGTATAGATAAACCCAGATTGGCATACTTTCGCCAGTGGTACGGTAACATCCCCCCAATCAAAATCAAGGGATTGCAACAGCATTAGGAAACTACCCGCAATTTCAGCACGTTCCTCGGCGTTTTCATTGGGTATCCTTAAAAATTGGCGAATAATTTCATGTAGTTTTTGGGCAGCCGAATCAATATGGGCCGTGATTTGCCAACTGTCCTCCGGAACACGGTACGCATGACGCTCTTGGATGATGTTACATTCGATCAAACCACTCGCCATAAGGTATTCTAGATTTTGGTTTAGAGTAAGAGATTGTGGCGCGAAAAAGTATCTCTTTGCTAACAGTAATCTTTCTTTATTTACATACTGCTGAATTGTGAGACCAGCAAGCCACCAGTAGACTTCTTGCGAGAACGCAGGTAAGTGCTCCCATTGAAAGCGATGATGATCAACGAAAGCCGCTTCATCAAGCGTTTCCTGTGGTGAAAGCATCTCCATAAAACGAAATATTCGTTTTAAAGCAGCGGGATTGCCCCCTACTCGCTGGATAATTTCCTCAAAGAGGGGTTCGCGTCGAAAAGGATAGATCCGCTCAAGATTTTGCAGATAGTAGAGGCTTTCCTGTTTGCTCAATTCCTGACATTTCACCTCCCCTTGCTGCCAATTTTCATGCGGAACCCGTGCTGTTACGATAAGGAGGGTTTGTTGAAGCCACGCCCAGTTCTCTTCGATGATGAACTGCCATCCATCGGCATTGTCCAAGATCAGCAATAGCTGTTGATGGTCGTTTGCCAGATAGGCTAAGTAGTTATAAATCAATTGGCTAGACGAGGTACCTTCGTGACTTCCCTGAAGCCGCAAATTTTCACTAACCAAGTCCGCCAGTGCCTCACGTGGTAGCGGTTGGTTGCTACGGTGAGTTAATCTCAAATCGAGCCAGATTACATCCCCAACAACGTTACGGTCAACCAACTGCCGCGCAATTTGGAGCGCTATGCTGGATTTGCCGACGCCAGCCGGGCCATAAATATACCAATGGGAGATCGCATTTTTATTCGCAATCCGGTCACTAATCTCGCGGACACGCACGAGTTGGCTGTCCAAATCAAGTAACTTGTCTTGTGGTAGTGCCAACAAGCAACGCAGTCGCCTTTGAGCTGCGCGGGCCTCCAATTCAAGGCGATTTAGCTCACTGAGCAGCACTCCTAGACATTTTTTTTCATGACGGCGGAGATTGCGATCAGTTTGATTCAGGTGCTGGCTGATTTCCTCAACAGAGAGTTCCAACTCAGGCCGCATATAGCGGTAATATAGGGCAGCATAACCGATGAGATAGCGATTGGCTTTTGTGCCACACTGCTGCAAATCATTAATAGCCTCATCTGATTGCACAGTGTGATTGCGGTCAGTTTGAAGCGAGGGTAGATTGTTTTGAGTTCTGAGCAGTGAAAACTGGTCGAGCAAGAGGGACGATAGAATTTCATAGACAATCTCATTGTAGGCGATGATATTGCGCAGTGCGTGGGGTGCAGTTAGTCGCTGTTGCACCAAGACGAGACCCGCCAACGGACTGAGCGTTTCATCTTCCCATCGCCCTAACATATCATAGCTGGCCTGCAATGTGTTTATATCCAGCGAGGGATAATACAGAGAAGGTTTACTATTTTTCAACGATGCCCCCCGGCACCACTCCCTAAATTACTTACCAAGCCCCATTGGGGAACGTGTTGACTCCGGCATTATGATTGATGCGTTTATACATATGGAACCCCGTAAATGGGTGTCCTAAAATGCCATCATGAATTGCCCATGCCCGCCCACGAATAGATTCCCATGCGTCTTCACGTCTAAAAATGTTGCGATTATCCAAACGCTGGTGTAGACTGCCTCCCGGCATAAACTGGGTATGGATATTCTCCATTTCCTGTCGTCCAACCGTATATCCAAAGCCGTAGCGTTCAAAGATAATCGCATTGTGATAGGACAGCGGCTCAATCAAAAATAAGTCATGTCCCATCCGACCCACAAATTCCTCAAACACAGGCACAGCCCGACGAAATCCGCGCAAGCCTGAGCGGATTTGGCCCGGTGCCAGCCCCGCCTCAAAAGCCCGTATTTCTTCCTGATAATTTCGACCTGAGGTGCCGAGATTGGTAGGATGGCCCAATTCGTCAATGTCCACATTATAGCGAGGCGAATAGGGGTCATTCATCATCACCAACAGCACCATTAACTGGCCCAAAAACGAATCCGCTAAGTTTAGATAGAGGGCAGGGTCGCGGCTGCCGGGTTGATGAAAAACACTCATTTCCATTGCTCGGCTGCCATGTGGACAGCGCAGTTTGATAACTGACTTACCATTGATCGTTAGCGTATCACGATCAATGCCAAATTGGTCACAAATCCAATCCGGGATCAAGGTCTGGTAGATGGCGCATTTCTGCTCATCGGGCAGATCATTTATTTCCCGGATCGTGTGAGGCCATTTGTCGGGGAGGTGGTGTTTCATGACCGCCTATCATCTTGTTCAACGATAATCACGCATAGCCCGTTCCATCTGTCGTTGGTCGTCTTTCTTGCGCATATCTTGGCGCTTGTCATAGAGTTTTTTGCCCTTTGCCAATGCAATTTCCAATTTGGCGCGACCATTTTTTAGATAGAGAGCCGTTGGTATTACAGTATACCCCTTCTGAGCCATCTCGCTGATGATTTTGTTTATTTCTTTGCGGTGCAAAAGTAACTTGCGCGGACGTAGCGGTTCATGTCCACGTTTATGTGCCTGTTTATACTCGTTGATGTGCATATTCAGCACCCATAATTCCCCATTCGTATCCGTTACAAAGGCCTCTTGCAGATTGACATGGCCCGCACGAATGGATTTGATTTCTGACCCAACCAAGACGAGGCCCGCCTCATAGGTATCCAATAGATGATACTCATGGCTGGCCTTGCGGTTACGGGTGATGATTTTGATACCTTCTCCTGCCAATTTTCATCCTCCAAAAATGTGAGGGTCACGAGGATAAGTTGCATTGATATAGTCAATAGCGGCATTTAGATACAGGTCGTTGCCCTGTGCATCAAATTGATCGCCCTCAACCACCACATCCGGTTCTAGACCGGTGCCATGAATGCGGCGATCATCGGGGGTATACCACGCCGCGATGGTCACACGCAGTTGCTCACCACCGGGGAGATCATGCACGAGTTGTACCGACCCCTTACCATAGCTTTTTTGCCCGATGAGAACGGCCCGATCCCGATCTTGTAGCGCCCCCGCGACCACTTCCGATGCACTGGCACTGTTACCGTCTATCAAAATGACCACCGGGACTCTTTCGCCCAAATCGCCACTATCCGAGACATAGCGCTCTTCATCCCCGCTGCGACTGCGCTCGGTCAAAACCAGCCCTTCGTCAAGGAACATATCGGCGATCTTGACCGCTTCATCTAATAGGCCGCCGCCGTTGCCCCGCAAATCGAAGACAATGGCACGCGGGTCTTGGTCAAGTAGATTTTGCAATTCGCGCTCGGTCTGGCTGGCAGAGACGGCATTAAAACTGGATAGACGCAGATAGCCGATGTCGCCAATCATGCCAGAGTAGGCAGTCAATTCCTCGATCACGGCCCGCATAATCGGTTGGTCAAAGGTGGTGTCTTGGGAGGGGCGATAAATGGTCAAGACCACTTCTGTGCCGACATCCCCCTTAATCAAATCTACCACCTCGTCCAATGTCAACCCCTGTACCGATTGACCGTCTACGCTCCTAATCACATCCAGCGGTTCCAAGCCTGCTTTTTCGGCTGGGTTGCCGCGTAGCAAACGGGTGATATAGGGTTCGCCGTTGGCATCAATGCTGACCGATGCCCCAATGCCGCCAAATTTACCCGACATAAATTGACGATGGATGTCGGCCTGCTCTGGCACCACAAAAGCGGTAAAGGGGTCATTAAGCGTAGTGATAAAACCCTGTATTGCGCCATACACACGGTCTTGGCGGTTGGGCATATCGCCGTAGAATTCTTTATCCACGGTGTTCCATGTTTCCCAAAACACTTGGAATTCGTCAGAATAGGCGTCGCCTGTCCGACGGTCATAAATGACCCCACCTAGAAACGATACGGTGCTGGTCATGACCAATGCGACCACGATGGTCAATACTTGGAATGAACTTAATCGTGCCCGTGTCTGGGGCAAGGCAGTTTTTGTCAGAGATCGAGCAGGTTCTTTTTCCGCGATCTCCAAATTATTCATCTCCAAAGATTCGTCTTTCACAATCGGCCTCCACGTTGTTCCAATACATCCCATCTCATGAATTTGCTAAAAGTTGTCGTAATTGACGAATCGCTTCCCCTAGCTCTACATCCCGCCCATTTTGGTCAGGAATCATCTCAATATTGGGCATCAAGCCAACTCCGTCCAACGGGGTACGGCTGGGAGTCAACCACAGTGATGCGGTAATATGCACGGATGAGCCGTCCTCTAGCCCAAAAATAAATTGAACCGAGCCTTTGCCAAAAGTGCGCTGCCCGATGATAATGGCTCGACCATTATCTTGCAACGCTCCGGCGACTACTTCAGCGGCGCTGGCAGTTCCACCGTTCACCAAGACGATGGTTGGTAAATCAGTGGCAACTCCGCCGGGGGTATCTTCATGCACCATTTCGCCCGTCGTGCGGCTTTGTTCAATGACAATTGTGCCGCCGTTCAAAAATTCACCCGCGACATCAATACTTTCCTGTAGCAGACCACCTGAGTTAAAACGCAAATCTAGGATGAGACCCGTGATATTCTTGGTTCGCAGGTCGGCTATCGCATTCTCCACTTCTTCAGGGGTTAGGGACGTAAAACTCTTAATCTGGATATAACCCAGTTCTGGAGCCTCAGCCAGCACCCGCCATGCAATGGACGGAATAATGATTTCTTCAAATGGGATGTCATAGGTGCGCGTTTCGGTTGTATTGGGCTGCTGCACCGTAATTTTGACTCCCGAACCCTCTTCTGTAATCTCGCCACGTGTCATCTGGCGCACCACATCCAATCGTTCATTCGGGTCAAGCGGTTGGTCATTAACCGCCAGCAAAATATCCCCATCTAAAACCCCAGCACGGGCGGCGGGGCTGTCGGGATAGGGATATAAAACAATCATCCCGGCTTCATTGCGTACCACATCCACACCGATACCCCCATAACGACCTGCTAGGGCATCACTTTCGCTGCTGGCGACAGGGGGGTCATTAAAAAAGGTATAGTTGTCGTTAAGCGAGGCCAGATAGCCGCGAATCGCTGCATATTCTAGTGTATTATCGGGCGGGAGATCACGCACGAAGTTATCCCGTACCAATTGATCCACTTGGTTCAGAATCTTAAACTCGGAATCGCCTGATTCTTGGGCAGTGGCAGATTCGTGGCCGCGTGCGATAAAGCCAGCGAGAAAGCCGCCGCTAACCAACGCCACTATGACAATGCCACGCCAAAGCTGATTCCACCACAGGCGGGTATGTTCCCGTTGTTCCATTGTTTTCCTCAATCGGTTTTCGTCTCAGGCACTCGTGACCTATTGTAGCATTAGTTGGCGGATAAACTACAGCATGAAGATTTGGCACATCCGGTGCTATTCATTTGTCCAAATCCGAATGGTGCCATCTTCACCCCCACTCGCCAATTGAGTACCGTCAGAATTCCATGCCAACGCTGTCACTGGCCCATTATGACCTGTCAGGGTTGCAACCACGTCTCCGGTATTTACATCCCACAAGATAATTGTGCCATCGTAGCTGCCACTGGCAAGAATGTTGCTCCTCGGATGCCATGCAAGTTCGTTAACTCGGTCTGTGTGCCCCGACGGTTTGAATATCAATACGTATGTCGAGGCATTCCACAGAATGATGTCTCTTTCAAGTGTTCCACCGACAATGTATTTGCCGTCAGGACTCCACCCTATCCGCCACACAGTCTGTGATATTGTTGGCAGCATGGCTATTGAAGTTCCATTTCTCGCATTCCAAATTCTGACATTATCGGCTGCTGTTGCCACCTGTTGACCATCTGGACTCCAAATAATCTGAAAAACTTCTTGAGACTCGTGTTCTATGCCAAATGTCACATCCCCTGTCGAGGCATCTATGACTCTAGCAAAGTAATCATTGGAACTGATAGCCAAAAATCGGTCATCAGGACTCCAACCTATCGCTGTGATGTCATTAAAACTTATAGCTTGTAATAAATGATGTCAAATTCCGATGATGTTTCCTGACGGTGACTATCATTGAGTAAATCGGCCCAATTCCAAACGGTCAAAGTTTCTGAATCCGTGTTTCCTGCAAGAAGAGTTCGATTGTTGCTCCATGTGCTATTTCTGCTGCTGAGGGGAATAATATTAAGCAAATCATTGACCTGAGAATCCCATAGCCGAACCTCCCCGCTCTTATAACCAGTGCCAATTTGAGATTCAGTTGACATCCATGTGACACTTTCGACGGAACTGGTGTGGTTATCAAGATGTGTGATGATTTGGCCCGTCATCGTATTCCAGACACGAACGTTGTTATCTATGCTAGAGGCTGCCAATACTTCAGAATTCGGCTTCCATTTGATTTCCTGAACGGTTCCTGAGTGACCTACTAAGGTAGATTTCTGGTAGAGATTTACATCCCATACTTGGATGTCATTGTTTACTGTACCTGCCAATAAAATGCCATCAGAATTCCATGCCACTTGATTGGCTTCCCCGTCGAATTTTCGTTCCAATTCTGCTGTTTCCCCATCAAGTAGAAGTATTTGTTGAGCATTTAGATTTGTGACGGCAATCTTATTGGTGATGCTCCAATCAATGCTTTTAAATCGTCCATTTTGTAGGCTAAAAGTACCCACCTGTTCATAGGTGGTACTATCCCAGATGTAAATTGTTCCATCCCAAGCACCTGCAAATTGTGAGCCACTAGGATTCCAAACAACGGTGGATACTGAATTCACTTGTTCAGGTAGTGCCGCTAACAATTGACCGGACAGGCTATCCCACACTCGGATTTGATCGTAACTGGCCGTTGCTAACTTACCATTGCTGCTCGTTGCACCAGCAATCCTTGTTCCGTCAGGACTCCAAGCAGCCAAAGTAATCTCTTGAGAAGTTTTCAATAAATGGCTGACTGTCTGGAAATCATTATCGTAGCGCCAAATACCCAAGCTACCTGCCACAATTAAGCTATCGCCATCGGGACTCCATGCAATGCTATTGGCATTACCACGACCTAAAATACTCACGTCCCTATAGCTTGTTTGATCTGGAATTTGTTGTAACGATTGGGGGGAATTATTGGCATACGATAATCCTGTGCCCC
>JAJTXY010000019.1 GCA_021463865.1 Anaerolineae bacterium | reverse complement strand
CATAGAGGCTGTAAGTGGTCAGTGGTTGGATTTCAGCATCGGCAGGGGCAAGCTGTAAAATCGCACTGGTTTGGTCAGGTAGTGCGCCAGCCGAAAGGTTGTAGTGGACTTGCATGATGATGAGACTACCACCAATCAAGCGAACACCCGTACCCTCCGGGAAAATGGTGGGGAATGTGCCGGGTGTCCATGACCCAATAGAATTTTCAAGGCCGCCATCTACCCCAGCGACATCCGGCCCGCCAAAACACTGCCAACCCAATCCTTCATCTTGGGCATCGCGGCGTTCTGCGTGGGCACGCCCCCAACCTTCGATCTGATAGAGCAAAACATGATGCACCACACTCGGCTGACCGGGTTGCACCCTATAGGCCGTGATATAGCGATCTTCAGCGACTTGTGGATCAATTAGAAAACATCGGTAATCATCGCGCAGTGTCGCATCAGGGGTGTATTCTGGCATAGTGAGGATGACATCGTGGCGAATGGAGGGGACTTCGGTGGGGATGACCTCGACTGCTTCGCTGGGGTCACCAAGGGGGGCGTCGGCTCTGGCCCACTCTACCAGTAAGGTAATTTCCTCTTCGGTCAATTTGCGCTCATGCAGCATAGCAGGGGATTCTGGCCCCGGCATCCAAGGGGGCATATCGCCAACAGCGGCGGTCAGGGCGATTTTGGCTGAGTTTTCAACTGCCGATTCGGGGGTATCCAACGCGATGGTTCCTATCCCGCCTTCGGTATGACACATCAGACAATGCTGCGCGATGATGGGTGCGATGTCGTGATAATAGGTGGGAGAACTGCCGGGGGGATGCGCCATTGAGATGGTGGGTTGGCTACGAATGACCCATACAATACCGAATGCCACTACGAGTAACCCTAAAAACCGCCAGTTTTTCAACATAGACCCTCAATAAATTCGCTAAATTATTTATATGGATAGTCGCGTGAAACGACCAAATAAGTTGCAGGGGATTATGCCAAGAAAAAACGGGCCATGTATTGACCCGTCTAGTAAGGCGATTGAACATCGATCTGGATATTGCTGCCCTCAATGCGCACAGGATAGCGCTTGATGGGGACTACCGCCGGAAAAGTTGGCTTGCCCGTCTTAAGTTCAAAGGTCGCGCCGTGCCGATCACATTCGATTTTAGGGTTATCGGCGTCCTCGATCAGCATTCCCTCTGCCAATGGGCCGTCGTCATGCGTGCAGGCGTCTTCAATGGCATAGATCGTACCCCCCACATTAAAAACGGCGATATAGATTTCATCTACTGTGACTACGATGCGTTCACCGGGGGGAAGCTGCTCGGTGGTGGCAATCGTTCTGAAATCGGACAAGTTAACCAATCCTCTCTAATCTGTACTGCCAAAAATAGTATAGAATTGCTGCAGACCTTCACGCATCTCATCGCGTTCAATGGCAAAATTTTCGGTCAACGTGGCGGCCTGATTAGCAAATTCACGTCCCAAAGTGGAGCCTGTGCTATTGGTTGGCACACGCAGTATAAAAATGATCAATAATAGTGTGATGATCCCCATAGGTCGCAGGCTTGCGGCAATATCTTCGGGTAAGAATGGTTCGATAATACCAAAACCATCTAGCGGTGGAATTGGTAACAAATTGAGCATAATCGCCGTAACTTGGATAAACACGAGGGCAGCCAGTGGATACCATAAATTGCCCCGTGTACTTAATTGCTCTGGTGTGACCAACCCCAACCAAAAAGGCGCGGAAAAAACAATGGCGCAGATCAAATTTGCAAATGGCCCTGCGGCGGATACAGCACTGCCCCACCATTTACTGCGAAGACGATGCCGTTCAATATAGACTGCTCCACCCGGAAGGCCGATTCCACCTGCCAATAAGATGACAAGCGGGATAAAAATGCTTACAAGCGGATGGGTGTATTTAAGCGGGTTCATGGTTAGATAGCCTTTTTCGACCACTGTGTGATCGCCACCGAAATAGGCTACTAACGCATGGGCAAATTCATGTAGGGTGAGTGAGATGATCCATCCCCCAATCACAATCACAAGTGGCACCGTTACATCAGGCCGGATGACGGATCCATAGGCGACCATTACCACGATAGCTAACCCTATTAACGCGATTTGCCACGTCGAAAGACCTGTGCCACGTGGTTGGGCCGTTGTTCGGCGTGGGACGGTTCTGGCCGGGCGGGCAGCAGTCGTCACGCTGGCGCGGTTTCCTTGTGGTGCTGAAGCTGAACGGAGGGAACTTATACCCCGTGCTTGTGAGTTGGCATTGGAAGGAATACCAAGCCCGGTAAAAACATCAGCGAATTCCCATGTGCTGGGTCGCCATTTTTTGCTAAAGATGCCCGATGGTTCTTCCACATTGGCTTGGATGTAGGCGCGGATTTTCACCACATCGAATTTGGGAAGGTCTTTAAAAATATTTTCCAAAAAACCGCTAGGGCGCTCTAATACCCCTAACAGGATATGACTGCTGCATAAAAAATTGTGCCCCATCTGATGGGCTTCACGTCCCGCTTGGGCAAAATTTAAGCGGGCCTCGCTGGTCAGTCCTTTGGTGGTATTGAGGGGTTCATCCCGAACAACGCTCAATTGACTGGTAACTGCTGCCGTCACTTCGTCAGCCGCCAGACCACCCACTTGAAGGGCTTGGCGTGCTAATTCATTGCTTAATATCCCGATCAGCAGGTGCTCACTATCCAAATAGGGATTATGGCGAGCACGGGCGGCATTGACCGAGATTTCTAACGAATGCACGGCATCGGGTGTGAGGGCATCCAAAAAGGTGCTACTCATCATCACCCGTCCAGCGTTCTACGTTATAGGCAGCGGCTTTGGCGACCTTGAGTGATAACAAAGCACATTTGCGGCGGCTCATGGTTATGGGAATGCCAAGTAATTCCATGACGTCATCGCTGGTGATGTGTTTGATTTCGTCAAGCGATTTGCCGATTAACTCATCACCCAGCATTGAGGCGGTGGCTTGGCTAATCAGACAACCTTGACCGTTCCAACCGACTTGCTGGACGATATTATGTTCGTCTACCTTGAGGGTCAACTCAAGCTGATCCCCGCATAAAGGATTTTCGTCTGCGGCGTGCAGTTGATACTCCGGCAGCAACCCCCAGTTATGTGGATGCTGACCGTGATCTATGATATTTTCTTGATAAAAATCCATGTTTTCCTCGCCCCTATTTCCGACTGAAACGTCGTTTGGCGACATACAGTGCCTCTACCAGTTTATCCACTTCTGCTAAAGAATTGTAGAGGTAAAAACTAGCGCGACTGGTGGCGGGGACATTGAAATGTTGATGCAGCGGCATGGCGCAGTGGTGTCCAGCGCGGACGGCAACCCCTTCGCTGTCCAAAATCTGAGCCATATCATGAGCATGGATGTCATCGAGGGTAAAGGTGGCAACTGAGCTACGATAGGGGGCATCCGGGTTAAACAAACGCAAACCGGGCACTTCGGCAAGGCGGTCATGCAAATAGTCGGCGATTTCCCGTTCATAGGCATGAACCCGATCCATGCCTAGATTGCTCAGATAATCCACCGCCGCCCCCATCCCAATCCCTTCGGCGATGGCGGGTGTGCCTGCTTCAAATTTATAGGGCAGGTCGTTAAACGTTGAGCCTTCCAACGTGACGCGGCGAATCATATCCCCACCACCCATCCACGGGGGCATGGCTTCGAGCAGGGCCTTTTTGCCATAGAGGATACCCACCCCGGTTGGCCCACACATTTTGTGTCCACTAAAGGCATAAAAATCTACATCAAGCGCCTGCACATCCACTGGCATATGAGGAACGCTTTGCGCCCCATCGCCAATCGCAATCGCCCCGGCGGCATGGGCCAGTCGCACAATTTCGGCCATCGGGTTGATGGTGCCCATGACGTTGCTGACGTGCATAATGCTGACGGCTTTGACGGGATCATCACGCAGAATTTGCTGATAGGCATCCATATCCAACCGGAAATCTGGCGTGACCGGGACATAACGAATCCGAAAGCCTTTTTCTTGTTGCAAGATGTGCCATGAGGTCAAGTTGGCGTGGTGTTCCATTACGCTCAAGACGACCACATCGTTCGGGCCGAGATTGATGCGCCCCCACGTCTGCACGATCAAATTCATGCTTTCGGTGGTGTTGCTGGTGAAGATTACCTCTTTGCGCGAGGCGGCATTGATGAATTTTTGGACTTTATCGCGTGCCCCTTCATAAAGTTCGGTGGCGGCTTCACTTAAAGCATGTACCCCCCGGTGGACATTGGCATGGGTGTGGCGATAATAGTGATTCATCGCCTCAATGACTTGGACGGGTTTTTGGCTACTTGCGGCACTGTCCAAAAAGACCAGCGGTTTGCCGGGGTGAACTTCCTGATCCAGAATCGGAAAATCAGCCCGTATAGCGTCAATATCCCATGTGGTGGGGGGTGTTAATGTGGTCATTCGGATTTCTGTTCCTTTTGCGTCAGGTCAGCAAAATATTTGAGCAGAGCGACCATGCCCAAGAGTCCTTCGCCTTTGCCCATTGAGATGCGCTTGCCAAACAGCCGAAACACAATATCGTGGGGGATGGCCTTGATAGTTTCGGCTTTTTCGCCCATCAAGGATTCCTGCAAGATGGCAGCTAACGCTTTCGCCGATACCCCTTGCGGATTTTCGACGGCGAAATAGAAATTGACCCCATCATCGGCGTTGGGTTCGGTAAAAACATACGCCTCCGACTCACAGCGCTGGACACGGTGATCTTCGGGAAAGGGACGCTGGGCGATGTAGCTGGGGACTTCCTGAAACCGACTGCTGTAGTCCAACAGAATTTCAGCCCGTCCATGTTCGTCAATATCCTCGAACATCTCCATTACGTCGCGCAGGGCTTCGGGATATTCGTTGATGTCTGCCATCTTCTATTCACCTTACTACTTTTCGATTGGCACGCCGACAGAATTACCCCATTCCGTCCAACTGCCATCATAGTTTCGTACTGTAGGATAACCGAGCAAGTAGGTCAAGACAAACCATGTATGCGCCGAACGTTCCCCAATGCGGCAGTACGTGATGATATTTTGGCTGGGGGCGAATCCATTATCCTGTTCATAGAGCGCTTTCAAATCATCGGGTAGTTTAAATGTGCCATCCGGTTGAACCGCTTTGCTCCAAGGAATACTCTTAGCCCCGGGGATGTGTCCGGCCCGCAGCGCACCCTCTTGCGGATAATCCGGCATGTGGGTCAATTCACCCTTAAATTCGCCGGGGCTACGGACATCAATCAAAGGCAAGTGGCCGTTCACATGGCTTAATACCTGATCGCGGAAAGCCCGTATCTTATAATCGGAGCGTTCTTGGGCATGATAAGTCGAGGTCGGATAATGTGGCACTTCTTTGGTCAGGGGGCGCTGTTCTTCGACCCATTTGAGCCGTCCACCATTCATAATCGCGGCGTTGGCGTGCCCAAATAATTGGAACACCCAGAACGCATAACACGCCCACCAATTGTTTTTATCACCATAAAAGATGACTTTGGTATTGTTGCTGATCCCATGTTTGGATAGCAGGCTTTCAAAAGATTTGCGATCAAGATAATCACGGCGGATTTGGTCGTTTAAGTCGGTTACCCAGTCAATTTGGATGGCACCGGGGATATGACCGGAGGCGTACAACAGGGGGTCTTCGTTGGACTCGACAATGCGCACGGCTGGATCGTTTAAGTGCTGTGCGACCCACTCTGTACTGACCAGAGCATCCGGGTGAGCGTAGCCAGAATTCGACATATTGGTTCTCCCTAGCATGTATAAAGGCAGGTGATTAACCTGCCCCTATAAAAAACAACCCTTATTTGTTTTTGGCGGTGTGCATTCCGAGCAATTTACGGTCTACATCCGCCAGCAAGCGATTTTGCACGTCCTCGAATGGGATGCGCTCCAATACGTCCCAGAAATAGCCATTGAGGAACAGGCGCTCGGCCTCAATGCGTGGGACACCGCGTGTCATCAAGTAGAAGATGTATTCCTCTTCCATCTGTCCAACCGTAGCGGCATGGGTGCAGCGCACATCGTCGGCCTCAATCTCCAAACCGGGGATGCTGTCGGCACGGGCGGTGTCGCTCATGAGCATGTTGCGATTGGCTTGGAAGCCGTCGGTCTTTATCGCCCCCGGCATGACACGGATGTTGCCACGCCAAACACTGTGAGCCTCATCTTTGAGAGCGGCCTTGAATAGCAGATCGCTGGTGGTATGGGGGGCGCTGTGGGTTTGATAGGTGTCATGGTCAAGCAGTTGTGTGCCATCGGCGAAGAACATACCACTCATGCGACCCCATGCACCCTGTTCATCCAGCGAGATTTGCATGAATGACTTGGTGAGTTTGCTGCCCATGCTGCCCACAATCCAGTCGAGTTGACCATCACGGGAAACGTGACCTCGACCATGACTGAACTCGTACATGTTGTGGCCCCAGCTTTGCAGGCTGACATAACGCAAGTTGGCGGCGCGTCCAACCAATAACTCCGTCCCGCCGATATAGCTGGTATGGTTATCGCCTTCTGGGGAGAGGTATTCATGCAAAATGGTGGCCTGTGCGCCTTCTTCCAACACGATCAAGACATGGCCCAAAGTTGCACCCGTCTGTTCACTGTAGAAAATGCTGTGCAGCGGGAGTTCAACCACTACATTACGCGGTACATAGATAAATAACCCATGTGTCCATGCGGCGGCGTGTAGGGCGGCAAATTTGCCTTCGCTTGCCTTTAGCGCTTTCTGGAATAAGTGCTTTTTCACCAGATCGCCATGCTCACGGATGGCGGTATGCAAATCGGTGAAGATCACACCCTGCTTAGTGATTTTTTCGTTCAGTTCGCGGTGAACGAGTTTGCCATCTACCCACGCAATCAGGCCGCCTTGCTCGTCGCCAATCAATGGGGCGCGATTTTCGGCGGGGATATGTTCCACTGTCGCGCCGTTGGGGATGGCATAATGTCCGGCGCTGTTCCAATTGATATGGCTGTAATCAGTGCGCCGCCATGCCTCATCGCGTTGGTTTGGCATCGGCATGGATTCATAAATGGCCCATGCTTGCTGGCGGAGTTCAATGATCCAATCGGGTTCGCCAGCGGCCTCCGCACGTTCCAAAATGGCTGACCATTGGAAGGGCGGGGCGACAATTTCACGTTTGGCTCGGCGACTAACAGTTGTTGTCGTCACAGTTATTCATTACTCCTGATGTCTGATACAAGCAGGGCGATTTTGTCAACCGCCCTTGTAAAATATGCTAACAACTAGCCGACACTACCTTCTAGCTGAATCTCGATAAGACGGCGCAGTTCCAACGAAAATTCGATGGGTAGTTCCTTCGCCAGTGGTTCGATAAAGCCATTGACGACCATCGTGTTCGCCTCGGACTCGCTGAGGCCGCGACTCATCAGATAGAACAACTGCTCCTCACCCACCTTGCTGACACTGGCTTCGTGCCCAATCGTTACGTCGTTTTCTTCGACTTCGATGTAAGGGTAAGTGTCAGAGCGGCTTTCTGAATTCAGCAGCAGAGCGTCACATACGACGTTACTCCGAACACCGTGCGCGCCTTCATGCACTTTCAGCAGTCCGCGATAGCTGGCTCGCCCGTCGTCTTTGGAAATGGATTTGCTGATGATGCGGCTGGTGGTGTTGGGGGCGACATGCACGACCTTGCCACCCGCGTCTTGATGCTGACCACTGCCTGCAAAAGCGATACTTAGCACTTCGCCATGTGCGCCCGGTTCCAACAGATAGACCGCTGGATATTTCATGGTGACTTTCGAGCCGAGATTGGCGTCCACCCATTCCATTGTGCTGTTTTGATAGGCGACGGCGCGTTTGGTGACGAGATTGTAGACGTTGCTCGACCAGTTTTGAATGGTGGTATAGCGGCAACGTCCACCCTTTTTGACGATGATTTCGACCACCGCACTGTGTAGGCTGTCGCTTGACCAAATGGGGGCGGTGCAACCTTCGACATAATGGACGAATGCACCTTCATCTACAATGATGAGGGTACGCTCAAATTGCCCCATATTTTCGGTATTGATGCGGAAATAGGCTTGCAACGGTAAATCTACATGCACCCCCGGCGGGACGTAAATGAAGCTACCGCCCGACCAGACGGCGCTGTTGAGTGCGGCAAATTTGTTGTCGGTGGGGGGGATGATTGTACCGAAATATTCCCGTACCAGTTCGGGGTGTTCACGCAGGCCCGAATCCATATCGAGGAACAACACGCCCTTTTTTTCAAGGTCTTCACGGACTTTGTGATAGACCATTTCAGATTCATATTGAGCGCCGACCCCACTCAAGAATTTTTGCTCGGCTTCAGGAATGCCTAGCTTATCAAAAGTGTCTTTGATTTCACTGGGCACTTCATCCCACGAACTTTCCTGCTTTTCAGTGGCCCGGACGTAGTAACGAATGTCGTCGAAATCAATACCCGTAAGGTCAGCCCCCCACGACGGCATAGGTTTGTTCATAAACGTGCGATAGGCGCGGACACGAAATTCGGTCATCCATTCCGGTTCACCTTTGATGGCACTAATCCAGCGCACCACGTCTTCATTGAGGCCTTTGTCACGCTTGATGGCGTAAAAATCCTCCGGGTCGTGGAAGCCGTATTTGGTGAGATATTCGTTGTTGAGATGGCGTAACGCCTGCTCTTCGGGGGTCAGCCGGTCACTCATGTTCCAGTTCCTTTTCTCCGCTTATTCTTCAGTTGCTTCAACGCCATGTTTTTCAAAGAACGGCTTGTAACCTGCGAGTTCCACTTCTTCTGCTAATTCTGGCCCACCGCTTTCGACAATTCGCCCATCCATCATCAGGTGGATGTGCTGCGGTTGCAAATAATCCAACATGCGTTTGTAGTGGGTAATCACTAAAATGCCGAGATCAGGCCCTTTGAGCTTGTTCACACCATCGGCCACGATCCGCAAAGCATCAATATCGAGGCCAGAGTCGGTTTCGTCAAGGATGGCAACGCGCGGCTCAAGGGTAGCCAACTGCAAAATTTCGTTACGTTTCTTTTCGCCACCGGAGAAGCCTTCATTGAGATAGCGACCCGCGAATTTGTGATCAATACCCAACAAATCCATTTTTTGCGTCAGCAATTTGCGGAATTGGGGAATGCTGATCCCTTGATCTTCGGGATTCTGTGATTTGCGGCGGGCATTAATGGCACTGCGCAGGAAATTGGCGACTGAGACCCCCGGTACGGCAACTGGGTATTGGAAGGCAAGGAATAGACCGAGGCGGCTACGTTCGTCCGCTTCCAGTTCCAGCACTTCTTCGCCGTCAAAAATAACCTGACCCGCGTCTACAGTATAGGCGGGGTGGCCCATCAGTGCATAAGCCAGTGTGCTTTTGCCAGAGCCGTTTGGCCCCATCAGCGCGTGTGTCTCGCCCTGATTAATCGTCAGATTCACCCCTTTGAGAATAGGTGTACCATTGATACTGACGTGTAAATTTCGGATTTCGAGGGTCGCACCCATAATACTTGAAGTCCTCCTGAGATATTGGAAATTTAGTCAAACTCGCGTACCGAGTTGGGAATTTCGTTTGGGTAGTGTTGGGGAAACCTATCACTATGCCTTAATTTCGCGGAAAAGTATACCAGTTTACCCAACATAAATCAATAAGTGAAAAATTCGTTCAACTAATTCTAATTTAGCACGTTGCTGCGCTATCTGTCAATAAGTTGAAAAAATATTCAAATAATTGACACATGGCTTGAGCAGTGGTAGACTGACCATAACAATGCCGGAAACTATTTGGAGCATTTTGTGATGAGCGACGCTGTTCAAACAATAGAAGATAAAGTTCGGGATGCCCTACGGACAGTGGTTGACCCCGAAATTGGCATGGATGTTATTCAATTGGGTCTTATCCGTAAAGTGGATGTTAGTGAAAATCGCTTGCATGTGATTATGATTTTGACGACCCCCTTCTGCCCCTATGCGCCACAGTTGATGGAACAGGTGCGCCGCACGGCTCAAACCGTGTCTGGACTGACCACAACCATCGAGATGGGCCTCGAAATCTGGGACCCCTCCATGATGGAAGAAGGTGCTGCCGATGATTGGGGGCTGTTTTAAATTTTTTGACCGCATAACCATAGCTTGGATACGAAACAGGGCGGTCAAAGGCCCTGTTTTTGTTTGCCTATTCCACAAATTAGACGAGGTGACCTATGCGTGAATATACCTGTATTGTTGGATTAGATGAGCCTGAATCGAGTGTCTTGCAAAGGCGCCTAGATATTCCCATTATCGCCCACGATGTTTTGCCGGGGATGATGCTGAAGGATGGGCAGTTGTGGGTGGAGGGTGGACGCAGTGCGCGGATGCTGCCAGTCTCCAAAATGGTATTTCATGGCATTTTTGAAAATGACCTCGATTTTTTGACGGGCTTGGCATTGTGGGGTGGGCCGTGTTTACCCAATGCCCGGGCCATGATGGACTGCCGCCTGAAATTGCCGTGTTTGGTGCGGGCATTCGATTATACACGCTTTGGCACGTCGCCGCGTGGTTATGTTGGGCCATATGTGCGCTTTGATTCCGATACCGAACGGGTAGCGAAGTGGGGCAATTGGCATTGTGGTGAAAATAAGGCTCGTTTTACTGGGATATGGTCAAGCCAAAACCCGGCCATCATTGAACATTATCTCAAGGGGCAGGCGGTGCGTGTTGTGGTCATCGGGGATCGCTACTGGCAGATTCGGTTGGAAGGGGATGATTGGTTAAAGTCTATTCACCATGCCGACGCCGCATTTATGGAACTGGATGAGGAATTATTAGACGATACCCTGAATGTGCGCGACGGGTTTGGGCTAGAAATCATGGCGAATGATTATATTGTGGCCGAGGATGGTACCAAACACCTGCTTGAGGTCAACCATATTCCCAACGTTACGCGCTTCTCAGAAATATGGGAGACGTATTGCGATTACGTGGTGGAATGGATTCGACGCGACGGCGAAAACTAACCTTCTAATAACCCTAAATTTGGGGCTGTAGATGGTTGTCAGAAATATGTTAGGATGTTTTAAAAGCTCTTAAATTGCGTTGAACAACAAAACAGAGGGCCTTATACTCCTCTTAATCAATAGAGGTATGATCGCGTGACATTATTTTCAACCAACATCATTAAATTAACGAGCCTTGCAGGGGCAGCGGGTTGTGCTGCCAAGTTGGGAGCAGGTGATTTATCGGAAGTCGCTTTTCCATTGGGACAACTCTTCGATAGTGCTGCCCATCCCAATTTAATGGTGGGTCTGGCTGAACCCGATGATGCTGCGGTCTATAAACTGAACGACACCCAAGCGATTATCAGCACCACTGATTTTTTCCCACCAGTTGTAGATGACCCCTACTGGTTTGGGGCTATTGCCGCCGCCAACGCCATGAGTGATGTGTATGCGATGGGTGGCGAAGTGTTAATGGCGATTAACCTATGTGCCTTTCCCGCCAGCCTTGATCTAGCCATTCTGGGTGAGGTTCTGCGGGGTGGGGCGGAAAAAGTGCGTGAGGCCGGGGCCGTTATCGCAGGTGGACACACTATTATGGATAACGAGCCAAAATATGGTCTGGCTGTAACCGGGGTAGTGCATCCTGATCGCGTGTTGACCAAAGGCGGGGCGCAATCCGGTGATGCTTTGATTTTGACCAAACCACTTGGGGCAGGGGTGATTACGACGGCGCTTAAACAGGGCAAAGCTCATGATGACCATGTGGAAAACGCCATGCGGATTATGGCAACCCTCAATCGCGCGGCAGCACAGGCGGCCCAACAAATTGGTGTTCATGCCATGACCGATGTGACTGGTTACAGCTTGTTGGGGCATGGGCGAGAAATGGCACATCTAAGTGGGGCAAACTTGCATATCCATCCCGAATCTCTTCAGTGGATGGACGGAGTATGGGACTATGCGGAGCAGAACATCTTCCCCGGTGGGATGGGCCGTAATCGTGGCTTTTATGGTAAATGGGTACAGTTTGCGGACAGCATTGATGAGACAACCCGCAAATTGTTGTTTGACCCACAAACGTCGGGCGGCCTGCTCATCGCGGTGGGAAGCGAACAGGCCGATTTGCTGCTAAGGACTCTAGCACAACAGGGGATCCATGGTCAGCGTATAGGAGAAGTGACAGAGGGTGATGGTCTGATAGTCGTTGATTAGGGTGCGTGCCTGTGGGATATGATAGGCGCTGCCAAAAAGGGACGGGGCAATGAATATACAAGAGCTTGGGATCGTCAACGAGATATTTGTGACAAGCCGGCCAGACGGAAGCTCAATTATTGTTGGGGGAACCCTTTTGACCACCCCCAATGAGGATTCCAATAAATGGACGCGGGTTTTGAGCCATCGTGCGGGTCAAATTTTATGGTATCGCCTCACACTGCTTCTGTTTCCAGAGCGTGCCTCGGAGGTGACGGCCCGTGTTTCCACTGCGCCGCTTCGCCCAACCGGGAGTCTGCCATCTGTGACAACGCATGTTGAGGTAGCCGCCGCACAAGATGACACCTATGACATCAAAGGCACGGCAGGTGACGATAGATGGATTGTAACAGTTAATGGGATGGAAATTCGTCGGATGTGGGCGGCGCTTGATGTGGCGCTATATCCGGCTGGTTGGGAAGGTGGGGAGCGCGATACTTCTCGACTACCTAAACCACGCCAAAGCTATCAATAATTATCAAATCTGGCCTTATAGGGTTTTCAAAAGACGGGCTAAGGCTCGTTTTTTGTTTGAATTTGTTCCATAATTATTAGGATGTTGAATCGTCAAAATCCTCACAATTCAATTTGTGCAAAGTGCTGATTGAATTGAGACGGGCTTGTACAAAATTCCGAAAATTAATTCTCCCCTATAGCCATGAAGTGAACTATAAACCATAATGAAAATATTGGCAGTGAGTGATAATCGGCAGCCACAGTTTCTAAATAGTGAGTTCTTGAAACAGCACTACGGCCATGTAGAAATGTTAATCAGTTGTGGTGACATGGACCCGGATTATTTAGATTTTATCGCGTCCATTTTGTCACTGCCGCTGTATTATGTAAAAGGCAACCATGATCATCAATATACCTCTGAGACACCCGGCGGTATTGATCTCCATCTGCGAACCGCCGAGTATAAAGGGGTGGTGATGGCAGGAATGCAAGGGTCTATACGCTATAACAAAGGCGATTTGCAGTATTCAGAGCTTGAAATGACGACAAGAGTGCTCCGTATGATGCCGGGGCTGCTGGCACGACGGATAGCAAAGGGTTATGGAGTTGATATTTTTGCAGCCCACAGTCCACCCCGCAACATCAATGATGGGAAAGATTATGCCCATCGGGGTTTCCGTGCTTTTCGATGGTTAATTCGTTGGGGCCAACCACGCTACTTAATTCATGGTCATGTTGATCTATACGATCAGCGGGTCCCCCGCGAAGCTCAATTTTTGAAGACGAGTGTCGTTAACATTAATCCAAGCCGAGTAATTACCATCGAGGACGAAGCGGTCTAGGAAGGTGAACATCATGAACGATATGGACGCCCAAGATGCGGTGCTTAATTCAGCCGCACAACGCGATTTCGCTGACGCGCGTATGAAGGCTTTTTGGCAGGGAGTTTGGTCGCTGGTCAATCGCAAGCCGAATGAACTGCTCGATTTTGAGGAAGTCAAACAAAAGTTGCGACTAGAGGGCGGAGAGCGTTGGCTCGGCCTACAAAATATCCCCCTCGACAAAATTGTGGGGAGTGTGGGGCGCTACAATGACTTTACACGTTCCTTCCTGCCGCGCAAAAGTGTAGATGAGGATCGCTGGCGTCGGGTCAATGCGCTGGCACGTGGAGCCTATGGATTGCCGCCCATTGAAGCCTATAAGGTTGGGGATGTTTACTTTGTCATTGATGGCAACCATCGTGTATCAGTGGCTCGTCAATTAAAAGCCAAAACGATTGAAGCCTACGTGCGGGAGATTCCGACCCCTGTTTCAATTGACCCGGATGACACCCCAGAGGAGATTTTTCTTAAGGGGGCATACGCTGAGTTTTTGCGCCGAACGCGGTTAAATTTGGTTCGACCCAACAGCGATGTACTGTTGACTGAACCGGGTTACTATCCACAAATCCTTGAGCATATTGACGCCCATCGCTATTTCAAAGGAATAGATGAAGACCGGGAAGTCCCCTATGACGAGGCCGTCGCCAGTTGGTATGATAACGTGTATTTGCCAATGATTGAGGCCATCCGTAAATATGACCTGCTGCGCGAATTCCCTGACCGTACTGAAGCTGACCTGTATGTATGGTTAATTCGGCATCAGGGAGCGCTACGGGATAATTATGGTGGTGAATGGTTGTCGGCGGAAGAAACAGCCCGTGATTTCGCCGCCAAATTATCATAAAATTCCAAATTGGGGGATGACAATCCTTCAATATTGTGTTATATTAAACATCGCATGGTGGCTGTCGTCTAGCGGTCTAAGACATCTCACTGTGGATGAGAGGAGCGTGGGTTCGAATCCCATCAGCCACCCCAGAAAAAAGACCCTTCTACATGAGGGGTCTTTTTATTTTTGTGACTCATTATTCCGTCTGACTGTTGTTATTGGTCGCATCTGGCGCAACGGGTGGGCGAACTTTTAGGCGACGCTGGCGCTGACGTAATCGCAATCCGGCATTGGGACGCTGGGGGACGCGGGCGAAAGTTTTGATCGTGCCGCTGGCACTATGGGGCAGAGGAGGTTCCGTCGCCGCTAACCAAGCATCTAGCGGGGTCAGGCGCGGAGCCGTTTGGATTGGAGAGGCGGTCACAACCGCATCTGTTATAGTTTCTGGCAGGGCAGACGGAATAGGTGGTTCTGATTTTGACGTTTCCGTCGCCGATGGTGATTCGCCAGCAGGCCGACTCATGCCAAAGACTTCCCAAATACTCACTTCCCCAGTATCTAGCTTGCCTGTTGGTGGAGGCAAATCGGGTCGTGGCGGGGTCTCGCGTTCGACTTCTTCAGCAATCGGGCGCAACGGGGGTTTTGAGACTTTGGCAGTGGTAAAAGCCGCTTTCAATTCATCCGATTTCGCTCGATCAACAGGTGACGCGGTAGGCTTGAGAGGTGGTATTAGCTCGGCCTCCTTTTTCGCGGATGGTTCCTTGGATGCTGGAGGGGTGGGGGACTGCCCAACCACGACTGCTGGGTTAGGCCGTGTATCCTCATTCTCGTCGGCAGGCGGCACACTCACGACGGGGGTTTCTTGACTCTTGCGAGTGTTGGGTTTTTCAGTTGGCAGCGGCGTCATCAGTGCTTCAACGATAAATGATGGTGGCGCTACCGGACGGATACTCGGTGTGTCGTCGGGCTTGATAGGCGGCTCAATAATACCCAAGCTGTTGCTGGTTGTTTGGGCTGGCTGTGTTGGTGTACTCGACTGAGGCGGGATAGGCGCTTCGACAATCGGCGTTCCGAGGGGTGTCTGCTGTTGGGCTATCAATTTTGCGCCATATTCCTGACGTGAATTCGCATCTGGGCTGGGACGCACGCCTACTTTTTCGCGGTATTGCTCGTCAACCTTGACGCCCATCCCCTCAATATAACGGCGTAATTGACGTAGGCTTTCGGCGGACGCTTTTTCGAGTTTGCGACGACGTCGGCGGTTGCCCAATAATTTCCCAAATGGGCCGCGCGTCTCAAAGGAAATTGTCCATTGTACAATCGTGCCATCAGGGGTGGGCTGCAAACGCAGTCGGGCCGTGTAACTTTTGAACATACTCGCCCCATCTATCAGGCGATATTCATAACCCAGCCCATCATACCAAGCGATAGTTTCTTCAATGATGTCTTTGCCCTTATTCGGGGTGATACGGCGGCGCATTCCCACACCATCAGCGCGGGTGCTGAGGAGAGACACCGCTTTACAATCTTGCCGCCAGCGGGGGAGTTGACTGTGATTGGCGATGACGCTCCATACAACTTGAATGGGCGCGGGGACTAAAATGCGCTGATCAATCAGCGTCACGGGAAAAATCCTATCCAATAATTTCTTCTAAAACACCATCTAAATATATCCTAAAATCTTCCATAATCCCAACCCCAAAACAACACTCAGCGAAAAACCAGCCACGACCTCGGTCATTTGACTGCGATTGTGCCAGATAGGTTGACCTTCTTGTTTGGATTTCCATAGGCGTGGGAGGGGGCACAACAGCGCAGGCATGATGGCGAGTGGGCCAAGCCCACCAACTAGGAATAAGATAGCTGTGCGCTCGATATAGCCCCACAAGGCCCAACGCTTTGTATAGGCCCGTAGGCCGGGATAATTGGCAATGAGGGTAATTTCAAAAAACCGCGTAACCGTGATGAAAGAACTGGCAAAAATATACAGAAATAGTTCAAAATCACTAGGTTTGGGGTCAAGTCGGTTGCCCACAATCCATTGGACAATCAAAATCCCGGCAAGGTGGAAAAGCTGATCCAAAAAATAAAAAGCGACACCATTGGTGGGAAAACGTCGTGTGATGCGGATTTTGCCGGAATCTTGCAGAATATGCTCAATCGAAAGTATCGTCAGCGGGATAAACACCACATCCCAATAGCGATAGAGAACCAGTAAGGATGTGACCCAGAAAGTCCCGCCATGCAAAATAAGGCCGGGCCAGCCTTTGGTTTTCATCCGCACGACCCAATTGGTTTGCAGCACATAATCGGTCAAGAGGTGGGTAAAAATTAGATGGGGAACCAACACATTCGTTGCTCCAAAAGTGACATAATAAAATTGCTCTATCTATTTAGTCGCTGGTGTGGCGGGTCTGTGCTACACTAAATCCGCATTGTACCATTAATTAACTTTCCGAGCCGCAGTCTTTTATAGGAACACCCGTTATCAAACAAGAGTCAAACTGATGCCCGGTCCTTCCATTGTTTTTGGTTTTATAATCGCTACCCTCTATGGCTCGATTTTTCACTTTATAACGGGAGGGGATGCGCGGCGATTGGCAGTGTTTTTGTTAGCCAGTTGGATCGGTTTTGCTTTGGGCCACATCACGGGTGACCTCTTGAATATCAACTTTTTGGATATTGGCTCACTCAATATGTTGAATGCGACTCTTGGTTCTGTCGTGGCTCTTGTCGTGGCCCGATTCTTAACCTGATGGGGACAGTCTATGCCTGAAAATAACACCTCCGCCAATACGGACGAAACGAACAATTCGACGACCAGCAGCACTGATTCTGTATCCGAAGAAGCTAAGGGATTTTTCAAGAATCGCGGATGGCAGTTTTATGTCATTTTGGGAATTGGTGGGATTATTGCCATTTTACTGCTCGTTTTGATCGTCGCAATTGCTATTGGCTGGATTGCTGGCAAAACATCCGATACGGCTTCAGTAGTTGCGATTGTCCGCGACCTGTTTATTATCCTGCTGACCCTTGAAGGTATTCTCATCGGGGTAGCACTGATTGTGTTGATTGTTCAACTCGCCAAGCTGGTCAATATTCTGCAAAATGAGATTCAACCCATTGTGGACAGCGCACAGGAAGCCGTCAGCACGGTCAAGGGTACGGCGGAATTTATGAGTAAAAACGTCACGACCCCAGCCATCAAAGCGAGTAGCTATCTCGCCGGGGCAAGGGCTTTTATACGCGAGATGAGGGCCATTAGCCGCTTGACCAAGCCAACCTCATCCAAAGCGGTTTCGCGTTCAGAGTCGGATCAGGCCTCAAATTAGGGAAGGGCCACATGGAAAATCAATCATCTGTGAATCAGCCGAATGATACCCCGACTTTTGTCGTGGGCATGATGATGGGGTTTGTGGTTGGGAGTGTCCTCGCCGTGTGGATGGCCCCGCGCAGTGGTAGAAAAACCCGCGACGAGATACGCCATAATGTTATTACCCTGCGTTTGCGGGCAGGCAATTCAGTGAAGCAGGTCGTCGAGAAGGTGCAGGGGGAAAGTGTCGAAGATTCGATTGAGCAGGGCAAAGCCATCGCCCATCAGAAAAGGGCCACCTTAGCCGAGCAGGTCAATGGCAATAACAAAAAAGGATAATCTGTGTGGTTAACTTTTTGCCGCCACCATTTCCATAATCGCGTTTTGACTGTGGAGCAGATATTCTTTTGCAGCGTAGTTTTGGTATAACGCCGAACGCATGGCCTCGGCGGAGACCTCTTCGCCGCGTGTGACAGGCGGACAGGGCAGAAATAACGAATTCGTTTTTAGCTGGGAGAGATAATTTTCTGTAATTTGATAAGGCAAGAACAAGGCACGAATTTGCTCTTTTGTGATGTTGTCATTGGGTTTGGGCCAACAATCAGTATAAACCAAATCGGCATTGGCAATGATTGACGCCAAATCCGTAGTACAGCTAATTGACCCCATTGCTTGGCCGTTCAATTCAGCCATCACACTTGGGTTGGCAAGGAACTTTTCTGGTGCGACTTGTATTACCTGAATCGGGAAACGGACGGCGGCCTCGAACCAACTCATCCCTAGATTGCTGACCTCGCCTACAAACACCACCTGTAATCCATCAAGACTGCCCCGATGACGCCGAATGAACTGCAAATCTCCCATGATTTCACAAGGGTGGCTGAAATTTGTTCGGGCGTTAATCACTGGAATGCGGGTATGTTTGGCAAGATAAACTAGGTCTTCATGACGCGCGGCCCGAACAACCAGCAACATAAACCAGTTCTCCAGATAATAACCGATGTCCTCCAGCGGTTCCTGTACGCCCAAGTCGCCGGGAATATAGGCAACCTGTCCACCCATTGCCCGCGCCCCAATCTCGAAGGCAAGGCGATTTCGAAAACCTTGCCCCAAAAACCACAGACCAATTTGGTGGTTGGACAAGGCAGGAGGCATCTGATTTTGTTTCCAAAGAGTACGCAACACATCGGCCCGATCCAAAATCTGGACGAGGTCTTGATGGGTATAGTCCAATAGGGAAATAAAATCTTTCAACATTGACCCCCTGCGAAAATGAATTACTGAGTCACAGCGGCAAGTGCTTTGGGTAGGGCTTCTAATACGTCGCTAGCAATAACACTCGCTGCGGTGAAGTGGCTTCCTTCGGCGGCTTCCTCACCTGCGTAGCCATGCAGCCATGCCCCGGCAATCGCGGCTTTGGAAGGTTCGACACCCTGTGCTAAAAGACTCACGATAATCCCTGCCAGCACATCGCCTGTTCCGGCGGTGGCAAGGGCGCTTGTCGCAAAGGGCAGCAGCGTGACATGTCCGTTCGGTTCGGCAACGGCGGTAAATGCACCTTTGAGTACCACCACCACGTTCCATGCTTGAGCATACTTCGCAGCAAAACTGACTCGGTTGGCCTGTATCTGTTCGATGGCACTTGGTCCCTTTTCTTCATCTTTGAGACCCGCTAATCGCGCAAATTCACCGGGGTGGGGGGTCAGAATGGTGTTGGGGGGCAGCAATTGCCACCAATCGGGGATTTCCGCCAGCAAGTTGAGACCATCGGCGTCAATCACCATTGGGGGCAATTTGACCTGATCTTTAGCTTCGACAGCTTTGGGTTCTTCAGGTACATTGAAGCGGAAACCGATGTGTTTTTGTATAGCGGGATGTTGCGGTTTGGCAGATTGCAGCACCAATTCAATGAACCGCTTGGCGCTGTCCTCCGTGCTGAATCCCGGGCCCATCAGCAGGGCGTCATATTGCTCGATTTCTTCACGTAGAATTGGTACGGCGTTTTCATGGACTACCCCCATTTCGTGCGGCAGAAGCAGCCATGTCGCTTCTGGCAGCATTGCGGCAAGGGTAGGGATAATGGCTTGAGGTGCGCCAATTGTCACCAAGCCGACCCCCGTGCGATAGGCGGCTTTGCCCGCAAGATAGGCCGCGCCGATATAATTGAGGCTGCCCGCGATAACCATCGCCTTGCCAAATGTGCCTTTGTGTGAATTGCGCTTGCGAACAGGCAGGGCGCTTTTGACGAATTCGCTATCCGCCAAATCGAGACCGACGTTCACCAATTCTGGCAAATCTTGCGGCAGGCCAATATCGGCAATCACCAATTCGCCAACTGCTTCCGCGCCGGGGAATATGAACAAGCCGGACTTGGCGGCTGCAAAAGTGACAGTGACATCGGCATGGAGGGCCAAAGGATCAAGTTCGCCCGTATCGCAATTCAAACCACTGGGGCAATCGCAGGCGATGATGATCGGCTTTTGATTCGGCGCGGCGCTTCCGGCGGGATTCACAATGGCAGGGCGTTCAGTAGATTTGTTTATTGCGGCATGGACTTGGGTTAATAATGTGGCAGCATTGCCTTCAATTGGCAGCCGCGCCCCAATACCAAACAGCGCATCCACAATGAAATCAGTATCAGCGATCAACTCATGCAGGCCCTGAAACTTATTCTTGGCATCACTGGGATAATCCGCGAATGTGACGCCTGCTTCTTGGGCAGCTTTGATAAGGGAATCGGTCTTTTTGCGGGTTTCAAGCAGGTAGGCCGTCACGTTGGCCCCAACCTCGCCAGCGAGGTATTTAGCTGCGACTAGGCCATCTCCACCATTGTTACCCGGTCCAACCAAAATCAAAATACTGGCACCACTATAGGGGATTTGTTCAGCTAGGCCTCGTCCCGCTAAGTCCATCATTGCGGCATACGAATGCCCGGCTTTGTCGGCGGCTTCTTCAATCGCCCGCATCTCGGCAACCGATACGATCTTAATTCCCATTACTTTTTTGTCTCCTTTGGTTTCCAGACACCACTCTCACGATACCATGCCAGCGTCTCGCGCACGCCCTCCCGAAAAGGGATTGGCTCAAAACCAAGTTCGCGCTGGGCTTTGGCAGTGGATACGCGCCAGTTATTGAAAATATACGATCTCAAGGTGATTGGGTAGTAGGGTTCGCGGCCCGTGATATAACCCAGTACGGTTAACAATCGGGCGAATGGAATCATGATAGAGCCGGGGAAGTATAAACGGAAGGCTGAAATTCCAGCTTCCTCCGCCAATATCTGATCTACCTCGCGGTGGTGCAAATATTGGCCGCAAATGTTGTAAATCTCACCGGGGCGGCCTTTCTCAACTGCCAGAATCACCGATTTGGCAACATCTTTGATATATGCTGGGAAGGTAATCAGCTTGCCCCCATTCACCCCGACAGGTAGGCCGCGTAGGGGGTCTTCAAAAAACAGCCGATTAAAGGCATAGCGACCATAGGGGCCGTAAAAAGCACCGGGGCGCAGGATGACCACTGGCAGGCCTTTTTCAGTGTAATGACGTAGTGCCAATTGTTCGGCGGCATATTTGGAGCGTTGATAGGCGTCCATTGGATGGGCCGGGTGGGTTTCATCAATTTCGTGGGTGGATTCGGGCTTACCGATGACCACGATGGTTGAAATGTGGACGAATTTTTGCACCCCGGCAGCGAGGGCCGCATCCATGACATTGTTGGAGCCTTGCACGTTCGTTTGTTCAAACTGCTCACGCTTGCCCCAAAATCGGAAACGGCCCGCACCATGTACCACAAAACGACAGCCCTGTGCGGCCTCGAACATCGCAACCCGGTCTGTGACATCGGCGTGGATGATTTCGACAGGCAGGTCTTTGAGCCAAGTGTGGTCTTTTGGGTGGCGTGTGACGACCCGTACATGATAACCCGATGCAACCAACATCGGCAGCAGATTGTGACCGAGAAACCCAGTCCCCCCTGTGACCAGAATCATGGATTGTCTATCTTTTTAGTCGTCGCGCCCAGAATGGGGGGGCAGGGTAAGATGGAGCTTGTCCAATGGGCCGTCAATCGCCAACGGGCCATAGTGAGCAGGCAGTTCTTGAATATATTCCGCAATTTTCCAGCGGCGGGCATGAGTATCATATTCCATTCTATAAACGATGACGGTATCTTCCAAGTGTTGGGTATGCACGCGCCGTTTTGACCAATAATGATAGGTTGCCAGACGGCGCTCGGTTTGATAATCCAACAAAATGCAGGCAAGGCCGTCATCTGCAAAATAACGCACACGTACCCGATGATCGGCACGCAAAATATCAATGAGTCGGAGGGTATCCTGACGCAGACGGGCATCAATCGTCGTGCGCTGATTTCTTAGATACGCACCAGTCATATATTTATCAAGGTCACGCGCATACGACACATACCCTTTGGGCAGGGTATTGATGGCGTATTGTACCCCTTCAAGATAATGCTGTACGACTTGATCCACCACTTCGGTTGGGGCCATCCATTCACTCTTATGACGTTTGCCGGGGTTGGCCCGCCGCATTTTATCCAGCCATGGCGTAAGTTCACTTTGGCTAGAGGCGGCTAAAAAGCCAAGCACGATTGCTATCACGATGAGGCCCATAATAAATAGTGCCCAGATCATGATTTGTTCCTATAAAACTAGCACATCACCTATTTTAGCGTTTCATACCATTAATGTCGTGTATTGGTTCAATACCCGCCAGATTTTGCGCCGAATACGCTCAGGATAAACGGGTTTCATGACAAAATCCACCGCATTTGCAACATTAAAGGCCAATGTCCGGTCTTTGTCTGTATCCAAAGTGTTCAGAATCAAAATTGGGATGCGCGAGAGTTCGGGATCGTTCCGTACCGCTGCTACCACCTTGTAGCCGTGCATGTCCGGCATATCGAGACTGATGAGCAGCAGTGCCGGGTCAACATCTTGGAGCAGGGCAAGGGCCTCTTGGACAGTGAACGCCGAGACCATTTCCTGCCCCAATGCCTCAACTACCTCGCGGACGGTGGTGTGGGTCTCCATTTCGTGATCTACGCAAATCACCGTTTGCAGCTTGATCTTGGGTTCCAGTTTTCGGACAAGGGGATGGTTGGGAATGTCACTCAATAGGCGACCCGACACCAGCATGGGCAGTTCTTGGGCATTGAAGCGCACCGCCTCCACCTTGAGTTTTGCCCCCAGATTGGTTAAGGCAGGCATGACTAATGTTTCAGCGTCTTCCGCCGAACCCAACCGAGAGAATGGCTCATCATGGGCGTGGATGATAATGACGTTGTTTTGACGCTCTGAAGCCCGATAGCGGTCTGCAAGCCCAATTTCATCCAACCGCTCCTGCACGATTTCCAATTGACTGACACCCAAGCCCGTTTGAACGAGATAATAAACGGCCACCCCTAATGTCTTTTGCAGTGTACTGGTGGGGACGACAATCTCATTCTGAGGGTCTTCATGCAGCCAAACGAATGAATCATCGTAACGGTCTATGACGCCCTGCGCCTTGAGGAGTTCAAGTTCCAAATCCTCGATTTCAAAGCTGATGTCAAGGCTACTGTAGGTGCGTTCTGCCCCGGTTAAGAGTTCTTGGACACGATCCATGCCACGCTGTACCACCCATGTGCCATCCTCTAGGGTGAAAAAATAGTGGCGTGGAATCGGGGCAGAACGCGGGTTCAATTACTGCCTCCGGTGGTAACGGGCTTGTATTCACCCGATAGATTCACAAAGTAGGCGTCGGCGGCTTTATCAATCAAATCTTTGGTCAATTGAGGTGGGCGATTGAGATAACGGGCAATGTCTAGCAATTGGTCAAGGATGTCACGCGGATGGACGGAACGCAGTGGGCGGTTATATTTCAGATACCACTCTTGGATGAGATAGGCCAGCGCTTTTTCATCATAGGGCACACGCTTAACTTGGCACATACGTTTGAAGATTTCGCGGAACTGCTCAAAAGTGGGGTCGCCGACCTCAATCTTATGCGGAATACGGCGTAGAAAAGCCTCATCTACTAGATTGGCGGGTGGGAGGTTGGTGCTAAATACAATTAGCACGTTAAAGGGGATTTCGATTTTGCGGCCAGTGCTGAGTGTCAAGAAGTCAATGCGGCTTTCCAGCGGGACAATCCAGCGGTTCAACAGGTCTTGGGGGCGCATTTGTTGGCGACCAAAGTCGTCAATGAAGAACATGCCGCAATTGGCTTTGAGCTGGAAGGGCGCTTCGTAATACTTATTGATGGGGTCATATACAAGGTCAAGCCCAGCCATCGTCAATTCACCCCCGACCATAATGACCGGACGTTTGATTTTGATCCAACGCGGGTCACGCCGGACGCCTGTCTGGGTGCGGTTGATTTCTTCGGGGACTTCGATGATCTCATGATTGACGTTATCATAGACCCGAATCACCTGACCATCTACGTCAATCGCATAGGGTAGCCACAAATCTTCGCCCAACACAAAACGGGCGGCACGAGTGGCAAAAGTGGTTTTCCCATTTCCGGGTGGCCCGTGCATAAAAATGGCTTTGCCAGAGTTGATGGCCGGGCCGATTTTGTCTAGCATGGCGTCCCCAACGACCAAATCGTCGAAGGCTTTGATTAGTCCTTCGCGCTGCACCAATGGGCGATTATATTGAGCTTTGACGGCATATACGTATTGTGCCAACGTAACTGGACACGGGCCAGCATACATATTGCGTTCGGTGGCTTCTTGGGCTTTGGATGAGCCTTTCTGGGAAATGAGGTATTCGTAGGAGGCTTCACTGATACCCGCCGCACCGCGCACCTCAATCCATTTTTCGCGCTTCATAAAATCAATCACGCGATCCACGACGCCGGTATAGGGCAAACACATTCGGTCAGCGAGCTGCTGTCCACTGAGATAACCTGAAAAATAAATCGTCTTAATGGCAAGGTCAGTCAAGATACCCATGTTGAGTCCGGTATCTTCCACCGTCCGCATGGCTGGCGGATTCCATTGTTTTTTAGCGCCAAGCGAACCTGTTCCGGGTGAACTCATTGGCGGCTCTCCTGTGTAATGGGTTTATGATGACTGGACAGCAGATGATAAATATTCAAAGAATCGTGCGCTGTCCTGTTGGTTATTATAGCAATGTAGCGACAGACGCAAAAATGGATGACCTGCCGCATCCAAATGGATGACCGTTGGGATGTCATGGTCGCCTAGATATTTCACAATGCGATCTGTTTCTTCGGTTGTCTCGGCAACCTTAAACGTCACAATCGAGCCATGTAGGGCAGGGTCGCGTGGGGTGAGGATTTCATAACCGTGTGCATCCAATTCATCCATGAAATACGCCGCTAATTGAGTGGTATAGGTATCAATATGGTGAACCCCCAGTTCATTGATAAGCGAGAGGCTACCGACGACAGTAAAAATCCCCGGCACATTAAACGTTCCGGTCATGAACCGTAATGCCCCTTGACGCGGGGTCATGTCGTATTTCAGCCAATGCTCCCATCCCTCCACATTATTACCACCCACAAATGAGGGCTGCATTTGTTCGGCGACTTCGGGGCGGATATATAAAAAGCCAATCCCGGTTAGGGCCAGCAGTGATTTTTGTCCACCACAGGCCAAAATATCAATATTCATGGCTTGTACGTCAATTGGAATATGCCCGATGGATTGGATCGCATCTACTGAAAACAAGATGCCACGTTCCCGACAATACGCGCCGAGGGCGGCTAAATCTGCGCGTGCCCCGGTGAAAAATTGCATAGAACTGACGGCGACTAAGCGCGTGTTTTGATCTGCCACTGCATCTACCGCCTCAACGGTTAATGTGCCGTGCTGCGGTGGGACGATTTTGCACATCACACCTTGTCGTTCCAGCGCCATCCAAGGATAAGCATTGGCGGGGAACTCGACATTGCAAAAAATAATGTTATCGCCGGGATGCCAATCAATCGCACCTGCCACCAGATTAAACGCGAGCGAATTGCTTTGCACCGGACAAATGTCGGAGGCATGTTCGGCATTGATAAAGGCCTTCAATTCATGATGAAAACGCTCTAACATGGGGATGGCGTCCGTCCTAAAAAATTTACTGGCATTGTGAGCCATGCGGTCAATCGCATATTGGGTAGCACGGCGACTGCGTTCGGGTAGGGGGGAAATGCCCGCATGGTTGAGGTAGGTGACGGTTTCGGCCAATGGGAATTCGTCGTGGCGTAGGGCAGTAATATTGTAAACGGGGGTTATAGAAGTAGAGATCGTCATGCAAAATTTACCTTCGTTGTCAGCCAAGAGTTGAGCTTGCGCCATTGATTTTAACGCGCTGCTCTGATATAACCTAAACCGCCTTTATCCACAGGGGGATATTCATCGGTAAATTTATCCTGAGAGGTCATTATGATCGAGCATATCCATTGGTTAGGACATGCCAGTTTTCGCATTGACGGGCCGACCTGCATCTATATTGACCCCTTCCGTATTCCTGCTGACTGCCCGCCTGCTGACGTTATTTTGCTCACACATGAACATTATGATCACTGTTCACCCGCTGATATTGATCGTATCCTCGCACCCCACACACGCATCATTGGAGGAGAGGGCGTTGCCGAATTTCTAAAAGATGAATACCCGGTGATGGTTCTGCGGCATTGGCAGAGCGTGAATGTGGGTCGGGCCAACATCAAAGCCGTTCCCGCCTACACCTATACCAATCATCATCCGGCGGCGCGGGGTGATCTCGGCTTTGTCCTTGCGATGAACTTTCAAGACATCTACTATGCCGGAGATACCGATTTCGTTGCGGAACTCAAGCGGGTACGCTGTGACATTGCGATTCTGCCAGTCAGCGGTAAAGACGGCATTATGACAATGGATAGCGCCAAAGACCTCGTAAAAACGATGCGCCCCAAATATGTCATCCCAAGTCATTTTGGCTCGGTAGAAGGCGGCACACTCTTAGATGCGAAAGCATTAGAGACTACTTTGAGTGACTTGGCAAAAGTGGTCTGGTTACAGGCAACGGTCTAGGCTAGGTCTGCCAAGTTGACCAAACGCCCCGTGTGCGTGTTGGGGTCATAAATCCCGAAAGACGCTACCCCTGTACCGGGATTGGTCATTTCCAAGAGCGTACCGGGGTTCATACTCAAAACGTTGCCCACCAACTCGATTTTGGCGATGTGGTTATGACCATAGAAGACCACATCGTAATCCCCACATTTGACCAATGCCTCCACCAATTTGGGGGCTGTGCCGTGATAGACCGCGATACGCTTCCCATATTCATTGAGGGTCAAGAAAACATCTTCCATCATCAAGCGTAATCCGGCTTCTTTCACCTGAACGCCAACCCCGCGATGCCCCCATTTCTCCCCATCATTGTTCCCAAAGACCCCATACAGCGGCGCATTGAGCTTGGTGAAATAGCGCAGGGTAAAGGGCGCGACCCAATCCCCGCAGTGGATGACCAAGCCAACCTGCTGTTCATTAAAATAAGCCACTACTTGATCGAGACAATGTACTTGATCATGCGAATCGGACAGAACGCCAATAAGGGGATAGGCCATCGTTTATTCTCCCTATCATGTTTTTAGAATGCAATTATAGGGGGATAATGAAAAACGGCACAATTGTCTACCGCTTTGTGCCGTCGAGCCACTATCTAATTTTCAATCTCTAGGAGAAGCGCATCAATCTGTTGAGTTAACGCATCAAAACTTGCTCCGGGAATACGATAGCCATTTACAAAAAAGGTAGGTGTCCCACGAACTTGATAGGTTTCACCGTCGACCTTATCTCGATTGACTTCATTTGTAAATACGCCGTTCCCCATACATTCATTAAATTGATCAACATCTAACCCTAATTGGTTAGCATATTCTGGCAAGAATTCGGCAGCAAGCTGATTTTGATTGGCAAATAGAAGATCGTGCATTTCCCAAAATTTCCCTTGACTGCCTGCACACTGGGCGGCCTCTGCTGCTTTGGGAGCGTTCGGAAATTGGGGATAGTCTCGATAGACAAATAGTATCTTGCCTTCATAGCGAGCCAATATTTCTTCGACATCCCCTGCGGCTTGAGCGCAATAGGAACATTCATAATCTGAAAACTCAACGATTGTGATGGGGGCACCGATAGTTCCCTTGCTAGGGTCATCATCCACTGAGACGTTTTCGACATACGCTGGCAATGATTCGGTTTGATTGATACTTTGGGCGGTGAAAGTTCGTTGATTGATAGTTTCTTCTAAATCATTTAGCCGCCTCATAAGGGCTGCTGAGAATCCAACTTGTACAAACAAGAGAGCAACAATGAGTCCGAAAAACACGGTGATTTGCCGACTTGCCATCATTCAGACTCCAGTCGCTCAGGGTTATATTCGATGGATTCAGCAATCTGTGTTACCTGTTCTTCAAAGTTGACAAGTCCGCCTTCTCCGCTGCGGGCTGATAAAAGGGCATATGCTCCATTCCCAAAATCATAGACCATGATAAACCCCTCTACCTTTTCATCTTCTGTGATAACTGTCAATCGGTAGACGGGTATACCATTAATGGTCATCTCTGCGATTGCGCCATTAGGATACAGCCCTTCGGCTATTGCGTATGTTTGCAAGATTTCTTCAGGGGTTGCCATTGGGTCAAAATTACCAATGAAGAAGGATGGTAGTTGGGTAGGGGAGATTACTTCTACCGCTATTTGTTCTGAAGAAAGGGTATCATTGAGGGAATGAACTCTTTTCGCCTCCTCGTTATTGAAAAGTTGTACCTGCTCCGAACGTACTATAGTACGCCATTCTGGAGAATAATTGAAAGTGAAAACACAATTTTTTTCAAAATATGTTGCTGGTGGGGCTACATACCCTGTTTCGTCAAAATTAGGTGCAGGACGTGTTGACACCATAGATTCAGCTAAGGAAAAAACGACAGATTCTAAATCGGTCGCATTTTCGTCACGGGTCTCGGCATCTATCATAACATCTGTATTGCCCACTTCTATCACTAAGAGTAACCCTTCCTTGATGAACCCGTATTGGTTACGAGTAAAATAGGTCATGACCCCTCGTTGCTGATTAATATTTATATCTGTCCATGTGTATTCGCTACGACCTGAGTTTCGACTCATAAATGAGGGGTCGCCAAAGTTACCTATTAGATCAATAGGGGCTGTTCTTTCCCATTCTGCTGTAGTTGATGCCCGACTATACATTGGTTCAATTTCACGAATGTAAATTTTAGATTTGCGATCAAGTGAAACTAGTCTGATTTCAGATACAGGCTTCTCAGTGAAACCAACTTCTGATAGATCGCCAGAGGTAATGTTGACCATCATTACCTCTAGTGTTCGTTCATCGACTGACCAGCCTTGTGGATACCTAAAACTTAAAGTGCCGTCGCTTGCACAACTAATATATAGGTGTCCAGAATCTCCTTGAGCGTGACTTATTTGATAAGACAGGGGAATTATGTTTAGTACAATTAACATTAGTGTTAAAACTCTTATTCGAGGTATCATGGAATCCCCTTTTGAAAATTCAGCCAATTGGATTAATGATGTTGTTGGCGAATGTCCCAAACGGTTTGGATACACGCTAGATTCAGCACGGTGTCTTTAGCCCCGTGTCACCCAAAACGGTTTGCCAACAACATCATTAATTGTGTGCCTCTCAAAAGAAAATCAGTCGCTAAATATTAGCAAGGAGAACAAGAAGTAAAATCTGTCCAAGGCCCACAGGAGCCGGTACACTTGTTACAAATTCTTATTTGACCTGAGGTATATCTGCCATATGGAGGATTCGAACAGGTACCACAAACATCCAAGAAAAGATTGCGAATTTGGCGATCTTCACAACCCGGACCCGGTGGTTCTTGATCTGCATGAGCCATATGGGGTTCTTGAAAAATTGCTATTGCAGTTATCACAATGGAGGAAATGAACAAAACTACCAGCACAGAGACTGTGAATTTATACAGCTTATTCATTTTTCCCTCTCTTCTTCTAAGGTTTGAATTTTGCCTTGAGAAGCACCCAATGTCGATATTATCTTTTTTTTTACTAATGTCAAAATCCTGTATGTTAATAATAAGTTATGCGAAAATGGCTTCATAAAACAAATAGCTCTATACTCATTATCGAAAGACGACAAGTTGCATAGAGCTATTTAAACAGTATATTTAACTGTTAGGCTAACATAATTACAGTGGGAATCTTAGATGACTGCTGACTTGGCTCTAGGCCGCCGTAGCAGTCTCAAGCTCTAGGCCGTTGTCTGTCCACTTCAGGGTAGTACCCTTGGTGTCCACAATCACGGGACGGGCTTCGTGGCGAACGGCTTCTTCAGTGACGACGACTTTGGCGATGTTCTTGCTTGAGGGAATTTCAAACATCACATCCAGCAGGACACTTTCCAAAATCCCACGCAGGCTACGTGCGCCTGTTTCATATTTCATGGCGAGTTCGGCAGCAGCACGGAGGGCCTCGTCGGTGAAGGATAATTCGACATTATCCAGCGCGAATAGGCTTTGATACTGTTTGATTAGGGCGTTCTTGGGTTCTTGCAGGACGCGAATCAGTGCGTCTACTTCCAGTGGTTCAATATGGCACAATACGGGGAGGCGTCCCACCAATTCAGGAATTAAGCCGAATTCCATCAGGTCGTCGGCCCGAATGTGCTTCAATACATCCGATTTGTTGCCGGAACTGCCGGGGCCGCTGGTCGAGCCAAAACCCATTGCCCCCTTCACCCCGATACGATCTGCAATCACTTCTTCGACACCGGAGAAGGTTCCACCACAGATGAACAGAATGTTGTCCGTGTTAATCTGGATGAATTCTTGATGGGGGTGTTTGCGGCCACCCTGCGGCGGTACATTCGCCAATGTCCCCTCAATAATTTTGAGGAGGGCCTGCTGGACGCCTTCACCACTCACATCGCGGGTGATGGAGGGGTTGTCGCCACTCTTGCGGGCAATCTTATCAATTTCGTCAATATAGATGATGCCTTTTTCGGCTCGGCTGATGTCAAAGTCGGCGGCTTGGATGAGACGCAGTAGGATATTTTCTACGTCCTCACCTACATAACCCGCTTCCGTGAGGGCAGTGGCATCGGCGATGCAGAAAGGTACATCCAACAGACGGGCTAAGGTTTGAGCCAGTAGCGTTTTTCCGCAGCCCGTTGGCCCAACAATCAAGATGTTGCTTTTTTCGATCTCAACATCATTGAAATTGCCACCAGAGTTGATGCGTTTGTAATGATTATAGACCGCTACACTGAGAATGCGTTTGGCGCGGTTCTGCCCAATGACATAATCATCCAGATATTTTTGAATCTCACGTGGAGTCGGAATAGACTCGATGTGAAATTCACTGGTGGTTACTTCCTGACTGAGGATGTGTTCACACAGACGTACACATTCATCGCAAATGAATACGCCATCTGGCCCTGCAATCAGGCGGTTGACTTCATCAGGCGACTTGCCGCAAAAGGAGCAGCGCGGCGGCCCACTTTCTTTGTTCATGATCCCGTCTTATTTATGATTATTCTTGGTTGGCGGTTCGAGAATGGTGTCAATCAAGCCATATTCCAGAGCTTGTTGAGCAGTCAAATACACGTCACGATCTGTATCTTGTTCGATACGTTCCAATGGTTGACCCGTCGTTTCCACAAAGATGCGGTTCAGCAAATCGCGCTGACGCAGGATTTCGCGGGCCTGAATTTCAATATCGGTTGCCTGACCACCACCACCGGATTGCCATGGCTGGTGCATATGGATGGTCGCGTTGGGCAGGGCCATGCGACGGCCTTTGGTGCCACCCGTTAGCAGGACGGTGCCAAAGCTGGCAGTCAACCCGACGGCAACGGTGCGGATGGGATTGGTAATCGAGCGCATGGTATCCAGAATTGCCAACCCGGAATAGATCACACCGCCGGGGCAGTTGATATAAATCTGGATCTCTTTTTCAGGGTCTTGTTGATTCAGATAGAGCAGTTGGGCCACAATCAAGTTGGCGATTTGGTCGTGGATCGCGGAACCAAGAATGATGATGCGTTCCTTCAAGAGCAGTGAGTAAATATCGTAGGCACGTTCACCACGTCCACTCTGCTCGATGACCATTGGAATAACACCATTATAGATTTGCGTTGGGTTCATATGTCGTCTACCGCATCGTCGTTGCCGTAATCAAACAGGCAAACTTCGACGCTTTTCTCCCTTTCTTGTTGATACCCTATAGACACTCTAGCGTTACATCACCTTACTCAGTGGCTTCGCTGGCGGCCCTCTCAGCAACTTCGGAGGTTTCTTCAGCCAGCCCGGTGGTAGATTCATGTTGGCCCGCGTCGGCCTCATCTGGGCCAGTTGCAGGGTTCAACCCTTTAGCAATGTCAATCAGGCGGCGGATAGTGCGCTGCGACACGAGGTCAATAGCAAGATTGCGCCGATTTTCGTCTTGGTGCAGAAATTGACGGAACATCTCGCTTTGTACGCCAAATTGCTCAAGGCGTTTTTCAATTTCGGCATCCACAGCGGCATCATCCACCGTCAAGCCTTCTTGGTTTGCCAATTCACTCATGATAAGGGAGCGGCGCAACCGATCAACGGCTCGTTCGCTATAGTCTTGGCGAAATTCATGTTCAGGCTTGTTGATGAGCTTGAGATAATCGGTCAATGGCACCCCCACCCGTTGACGCAGGCTTTGATCTACGTCGTTGAGCATGTCGTCAATGTAGTCTTCCAACATCAAATTGGGGTAGGTGATTTCGGCAGTTTCCAACAGCTTGTCAACGGCTTTGACGAAATATTCTTCATCGGCCATGCTGACCATTGCTTCGCGCAGATCTACGCGCAATTTATCACGCAGTCCATCCAAGGTTTTCACTTCGCCGTTGGTGGCAAGTTCCGCCAGAAAATCGTCTTTACCCGGCAGCGTCATGCTTTCGACTTTGTTAATGGTGATTTCAAAGTTGACAGGACGGCCCGCCAATTCCTTATTTTCTTCATCTTCAGGGATGCTGAGGGAGAATGATTTTGTTTCTTCTTCCGCCAGACCCACCAACTGTGCCGAAAATTCGGGCAACAAATCGCGCTTGGGGTCTTCACGTAAAATCACTTCATAATTGGCCTCATCCATAAACACTTCGGCATGGTCATGGTCATGTTCTTCGCCCTCAGCGTGTTCATGGTCGTGCTCATGTTCATGGCCTTCGCTGTCGGCAAAGACCCCACGAATCTTGAGCATCACCTTATCCCCCATTTGAGCGGGGCGTCCGGCGGCTTCGGCCACAGCCAGAGTTTCACGGGTGCGATCCACTGCATTTTCAACCGCTTCTTCCGTGACATCGGGTTCGTTGTAATCGAGACGCAGTGCACGATAATCGCCTAATTTAACTTCGGGGCGCTTGGGGACGATGAAGGTCAGGGTTAGCCCATCTTCCACGTTGAGGTCGGTAATCTCACCTGCTGCATACGGTTGAATACCACTTTCGTCGAGGGCTTTGCCATAAATATCGTCGCCAATATCTTCAATGGCTTCACGAATCAATCCCTCGCGGCCCACCAAATTGAGTACCACATGATAAGGGGCTTTGCCGGGACGGAAACCGGGAATGCGTAACTCTTTTGAGACTTTGCGGGCGGCCCCACGCATGGCCTGTTCGACCCGTTCGGGGTCAACCTTCACCTTGAGTTGCGCGGTATGATCAGCGAGGTGTTCGACTTGCAGTTCCAACGTTTGCAATCCTTAAAAATGGGGTCTATTGACTGTTAATGGATTCAGTATTATACACGCCCTGTAAAGGGGTATCTAGCGCGATTTTGCGTTCTGATAAACTTTTTATATTGGGGTGAATAGAGCTAAAAGAGGGCTAGAAAAAAGTATGGTGCGGAAGGTGGGACTCGAACCCACACGGATTACTCCACATGATCCTAAGTCATGCGCGTCTGCCAATTCCGCCACTCCCGCGTGGCTGTGTAACACTATAGCAGAAACCCCTGTCCCTGTCTAGGCTGACAGCCCTGTCTAGATACCGTCGGAATCTAGGTCGGCAATTGGCAGCAGCAATGAAAATGTACTGCCTTGTTTGGGGCGACTTTTCAATTCAATATCGCTGCCCATCCCGCGTGCCAACATGCGTGCCAATGCCAGACCCACCCCCGCACCGTTATAGCGTTTGGCGGTGCCGCTGTCCACTTGAAAGAACGGCTCAAAGATTCTTTCTTGATATTGTTTGGGAACGCCAATACCCTCATCTTTGACACTGACGCGCACAAACGAATGTCCCAGATGATTTTCGAGGCTGGTGAAGATATAGACCGGGGTATCATGTGGACTGAATTTGAGGGCATTATCCAGCAGCAAGATTAAAATACGAGAGACGGCTCGGCGATCTGCAAATACAGGTAAGATTTCTTCTGGCACAAACTGGACGCGCCTAAAATCGTCGCGGTGTGACCAACTGCGGCGCAGATTGTTGATTGCTTGATGAATCGCGTCATTAAGCATGGTTGGACTGGGTTTGAGATTTTCGACCAGATGTAGTTCCGAAATGTTGCTCACCAGCTCTTCCATACGGGTGACTGCCCCAGTTGCCATGCGGGCAATCGTCTGATCGCGCTCAAAGCTTGATACCTCTTTAATCACTTCAACCAACATGGAGACCGCCGTCTTGATTTGCAGCATGGGCGTCCGTAATTCGTGATTGACGCTTTCCATGATGTGGTTTTTTAAGACTTCGGCTTGTTGGGCCATCTCAAGGGCACGTTCTAATTCAAGGTTTCGTTTGCGCAGATCTTCGGTTAGATCATGATTTTTCTGGATTAGGTCGTCTAGTTGAAATTTCGTTCGCAGCAGCGCCTGTACCCGCAGTAAGAGGTCTTTTTCGACAACCGGTTTACGCAAATAGTCGTCCGCACCAGAAAGCATCCCAGCCAGTCGCTGGCGTTCGGCTTCGACTTCCGTTACGACAATAACAGGCAAATAGCCAAGCGAGGCATCGCCGCGAATCCGTTGACAGACGGCTAGGCCGTCTAAATCGGGCATGGAGAGGTCAAGGATTACTAAATCGGGGTGCAGGTGAAAGATGATTTCGAGCGCATCGCTACCACTATAAGCCACGCTGACCTTATATCCCATCCGTTCCATGTATGCCTGTAAGTTGTGAGCTTCTTTGGGGTCATCATCCACAATGACAAGATGAGGTGGCTTATCACGAATTACAGCATCCTCTAGGCTTGTGGCAACTACTTGTACCATGTCATTAACCTTGTAACCATGCGTGAATTTAGAGCATGTATTGTATGCCGAAAAATTTTCGTTGGAAAACGATACCCCTAGCGTACTCCTTTTCGTTTGAAAATGGCTTACTCACACTTACCAAGTGTCTGGCAAAGTTGGTTAATATGCAGGCGGTCATGTCGGGCGGTGAAGGATGCCATCTCCAAAAAGTTGGTTGGGCCAAACACACTATGTCGCGCTGGACGCCCCCACGCCTCGGCGGATAGGCCATTGAGCAATTCTAACGTGATGGCTCGCTCCGTTGCGAATTCAAGGGTGACCTGTGTTCCGTCCAAGCCTTGTAATTGCTGCTCACCGGGGCGGGGTGGGGAAGGCGGCGGCACAAGAAACGGGTCATCTTCTCGTAAAATCCGTTCCAGACGGGGCCTCTGCACGCGGGATTCACTATCTCGTAGATGCACCACAATTTCCATTGGCGACCACTCGTTCGGGTCAGGTCGTTGATGCCAATAACGGGATGGGATTTCGCTGACCATGCCTAACAAGGCACTGATATTGCCCATCATGCGCGGGGCGATTTGGTTTGGTATAAGCGGCTTGGGGGTCAGGCTTTGCAGCCAATTTTCTTCGGTGACGAGTCGGAAAAAATCGGCGAGTGTACCTTCTCCATCTGGCTGTACAGGTTCTTGGTGAATATCGAGGGTTTCATTATGATGATTGCGAATCCAAAAGGTATTGAGACCGGCTTGCGACGCCCCAACCATGTCATTGACCCAATCGTCCCCAACCATGACGGCTTCATCGGGTTCAAAACCGAGCCGGGTCAAAATCTCCTCGTAGTAATGGGGCCATGGCTTGGAATAGTGCATATTGTCCAGCGAGGTCACAAACCAAAAGCCCGTCTCTGGTATTGGCAGGCAGGCCCATTCGAGGCGTTGTTCTACTGCTCGATGCTGAAATAGGGGATTGGTGGCGACGGCGACGGCAAACCGATGATCCAATAACCATTTGACAACTAGCGGTGCTGTCTCAATAGGAGTCGTTACCTGCTTCAGTGATGGATGCACTTTTTCAAAAAAGGTTTTCATTAAGTCTTGGTGGTCGGCAAGTGATAGGCCAGTGACCTCTTGGAAGGCAGTATAAAAGACCTCTGAATTCAGCCGCAGTGGGTCGCAATTCTTGATAACGTTGCGAATCCCATTAATAATCCCAGCCTCCAATTTATCCACTGTCAAAGTAGGAAAGGCTTCTGTCAACAAGGGCAGCAAGGCTTTTTTGTAGTGTTGGACAAATTCATTGGCAGGATTGGTCAGCAGGGTGTCATCCAAGTCAAACAGGATGGCTTTAATCATCGTTGTCATCCTGTTCTAACGCCTGTGCGAATAGTTTTAACCCCGGACGCTCCTCATTGCATTTTGGACAGCCGACGTAGGGGTCTTCAATAGGGATGTCATGTCGATCACACCATGCCTGCACCAGCATTTTGCGTCCAAAGCCTAGCAGGGTCTGTTTAATGGTCAGTTCCATTTTAAGGTAGGGGCTGGCATTGGCTCGCAAAATTTCTGGCACAGGGCACTTGACACAGTATTCAGGTTTCCAGTGGGCCGAGGCTTCATTTTTAGGAATACGGCATTCTTCCACCTCACGCCCACGAAAATAGTCACTGTAGTAAAAGGCACATTCACGGCCATCGGGTGTTCTCATAGCAGCTTTTTATCCTCCCCGAAAAATTAGCTTGTACCAATATAACGAATCACCGCGTCTCTAAGCAAAAACAAAGAGGCATTGACTGCCCCTTTGCTTACATTTCTATACGCTGGAAGTGAAAAGTTGGCTTTAAACGCGGGTGACGTAACTGCCGTCTTCAGTCTTGATGCGGATTTTGTCGCCGACATTCACAAACAGCGGCACCATCACTTCAAGGCCTGTCTGCGTTTTTACCCGCTTGTTGGCATTGGTGGCCGTATCACCGGCTATCGCCATTTCAGCGTCTACAATTTCATGCTCAACGGTGCTGGGCAGTGCATAGTCAATGATTTCCTCCTGCCATTGGTTCAAGACCAGTTTCAGACCTTCAATGAGATAGAGGTAGTCGTCGCCAAAAATATCGCGGCGCAGATGGGGTTGGTCGTAGGTTTCCAAGTCCATGAAGGTCAGAAACTCATCGTCGGCATACAGATATTCGACTTCACGGCCTTCTACCCGAATATCTTCTACCCGGTCACCAGAGCCAAAGGTCATGGTGGTTACCGAGCCGCTGCGAAGGTTGCGGACGGTGGTACGAATGGTCGCATTACCACGGCCCGGTTTGTGATGGTGATAGTCAAGCACTTTATAAATTTCGTCATCCAAAGTAAAGGTTGTGCCCTTACGTAGTTGATTCACGTCAATCATGGGATTTTCAATTATGCCTTAGGTTTTGATTTTTGCGTTGCGGATTTTATTATAGCAAAAGGGAAGTCAGAGGCGTCAAGGCCGATTTGTGCGAAAAAACAAGGAGCCGGGGGGAATTTGCATCAAGTGAGTCCCCGTCCCCCGGCCCTACACTATATATACTAATCATGGATGAAAAGGTTCAACTGCGTGGGAAATGCCTTTCCTAACGCCGCATTCCTTCTAATGGAGGGCGATCATAGGCCGCCAGCAAAGCATCCAATAGCAACCGATAGATGCGCCGTTCGATGAAATAGAACGTTGCACCCACCACTGGAACTACGGCACAGGCCACGCTGATGAGCAGCGTCCATGTAAAATGGGGTGGGGGCCAACGCGGGATTTGCATAGCGACCCAGTAGGGAAACAGTAATGAGATAAACGTCAAAGGCCAGCCGATGCCGCGTGAAACAAAGACCACCCGCGAAATTTCTTCGTGACCCTCGACTTTTTCAAAATGCCCTTCAAGTCGTGTTAAAAAGGGCCGAATCCACTCGTTTTTCTCCCAACCCTGAATCGCTAACACAAAACGACGGCGGGCATCGGCTTTTCCAGCCAGATTTGTTTCAAGCCCGACACTGCCGGGGCCACGTTTGACAAATTCTGCTACATACCGATCACGGGTTGCCTCAATTGGCATTTCGACCACGAAACTATTACGCACGTTTCATCCAGTCCTTTGCTGCCAGTGGTAATTTTGCCAATGGGCCACGTTGAATGGTGCATTCAGGTAAACTCTCAATGAAATGTTTGCCATAGCGTTTGCTGGTGATACGGCTGTCAAAAATTGCCACAACACCCCGATCTGTTTTTCTGCGGATTAGTCGTCCAAAACCCTGTCGGAAACGCAAGATAGCTTCGGGTAGGGCATATTCCAAAAAGCTATTTTCAAACGTCTCGGAGCGGGCCGCGAAAATCGGGTCGGTGGGGACATTAAAGGGTAGGCGGGAAATCACGAGAGCCTGCAAATCATCTCCCGGTAGGTCTATGCCTTCCCAAAAGGAGCGTGTCCCCAACAGCACGGCTTTTTCGGTAGATTTGAAACTGTCAATGAGCAGTTGACGGCTGCTGCCGCTGGTCTGGTCAAAGACTGTGATGCCTCCCAACGCAAGACGGGCGGTGATGGCTTGGGCGGTCTGGCGCAGTTGGGTATAGCTGGTAAACAACCCCAGCAGGCGGCCATCTAGCGCGGTGGCAAGTTCGATAATGCCACGTTCAACCATCAGTTGATAATCATTGCGACCATTAATTGGGTCGGGCATGTCGGTGGGGATATAGAGTAGTGTCGAGTTTTTGTAGTCGAAAGGGGATTCTACGGTCAATTCATCCACTTCCGAAGGCGCGGCATCCAATCGTTCGCGCAGGTAGTCGAATGACCCAGCCGTACTCAGGGTGGCGCTGGTCAATACCACGCATTCTTTAGGCTCCCACAGGTGCTGTTGAATCAGTGGCCCAACATGCAATGGGGCAGCGTTGATAGATACATAATCATCACTGGGGTTAACTTCGCACCAATAAATCGTATTCGGTAGGGGGTTATCGGTAAATTGGTCAAGCTGCTGATGAATGCTTTGCAGATGGCGGGCGGCGGTTTGGGTGCTGCTGAGAATATCCTCATAATCCACGATTTCATACTCTTCGAGGGTCGCCAATGCGCGTGCAATATTCTCCATTGCTTTGCTGATGACACTCGTAAATTCGCTTAGGTTTGACCAGACCCGCTGCACTTCGCCCCAATCCTCGCGGTCACGCGATTGTTCCGTGATGCGAACATTAACGAAATACTCACTGCCCTGAAATTCATCATTGCTGCGAAGGAACAGTACCAGCGTATAGAAATATTGGTCAACATGGTGGTTCATGGCCTTGACCGCCTCGGCCACACTCCGCACATAATCTTTGATTTGGGAATTCTTGCGCTCTGGGATTTTGTCTTTGATGGCATTGAGAATATCAGCCAACAGCCCTTTTTTCATATCACCCAGATCGGCAAAACGGCGGCGCAAGCCATTCCGATCCAGCTGTGATGACAAGCCATCGGTGGTGGCGGCTTCCAAATGATGCCCTTCATCAATCACCAAATAGCGATAATCTGGCAAGACACGGTTGCCAATGTTGACATCACTCAACAGTAAGGCATGGTTGACGACCAACACATGGGCAGCTTCGGCTTGTTGGCGGGCTTTATAAAATGGACAAGCGCCCCCCATTTGGGATTCGCAGCGATTCAGTGTGCAGCCTTCATCTTGAGCCGAGAGACGTGCCCATGTTTTTTCTTCGGCAGGCCCCCGCAGCGTGATTTCGCCACGATCCCCGGTGTCGGATTCCAACAGCCACACTAAGATTTTCGCCAACATACGTAGTTCTTCGGTGGAGGTTGGCGAACGCCGGCGCACGGTATGAAGGCGGCGGGGACACAGATAATTACTGCGCCCTTTGACCACCGACATCTCGAACGGCACATCCAAAACATTTTGCAGCGTAGGCAGGTCTTTGTTGACCAGTTGATCTTGTAATGCAATCGTCGCGGTTGAAATTACCACCCGTTCGTTATTGGTGAAGGCCCAATAGATGGCAGGAATCGAATATGCGATGCTTTTGCCTGTGCCTGTGGGGGCCTCAATCATCAGGTGATTGCCCTTGTTGAAAGCCTGCGTAATGGCTCGCAGCATATCTACTTGAGGTCTGCGGCTTTCGTAACCGTCAATTCTTTGTGAGAGCAGTCCACCCGGTTCGATGAGTGAACCTAGCGCTTTGGGATTCAGGGCAGTGCGGTCATCGTTGGGCTTGAGCCGCTTCCAGCCTTTTTCGGCTTTTTTGAATGGTCCTGTGTCCAATTCGGATTCATTTTGCTGCTCCACCATCGAGGTTTTGATACGTAGATTAAGCGCCTCAATGAATGGCGCTTTAGCGTTCCACTGCAAATCCTGTGAGGCTTGCACGATCTCTTTAAGGGTTGCCAGCGGAAGGGTGAGTAATTTTCCCCACAAATGCTGATACAGATTGACAGTTGCTATCGCATCATCTAATGCGCGGTGGGCGTTGGTGAGGTCTTGCAGATTAAAATACTCGGTTAGACTGGTGAGATTGTAACGTGGGGCGGTTGGGAACAGCACCGCCGCCAATTCATAGGTGTCAATGGCAGTGTTGGTCTCGGCAAGGCGATACCGCTTTAGAAACCCCAGATCAAACTCGACGCGGTGGCCCATCACCGGGCTAGTACCAATAAATTGGCCTAACTCATCCAAAACTTCGCGGATGGTTGGCGCACCATGTAAATCATCATCGCTGATGCCTGTAATCGCGGTGACACGAGGCGGAATTGGGATACCGGGGTCTACGAGTGTGCTAAAGGTTGCAAGGATTTTGCCATCAACGGATCGGACTGCTCCCACCTCAATGATTAGGTCGGTTGTGGGGTCTAGCCCTGTGGTTTCAAGGTCGAGCGTGACGATCTCACCACGCATCCAATACTCCATTCTAGTGTAATGAGAGGCGCAGAGTGATATTATAGCACAGTTGGTCGAATGCTTGTACTGTGTCTCAGTTGATGTTATCCTGCTAAATAGGACACCAAAACACAGCCTCATTGACAATGGATGATCTCCCATATTAGGAGTTTCTATATGAGCGACTTAACAGGGCGTACTCTCGGAAAATATGAACTGGTGGAGCGCCTCGGACGTGGTGGCATGGCCGATGTTTATAAAGCCATTCAGCGCGGCATGGAGCGTTTTGTCGCCGTAAAGGTGATGCACGGACATCTTGCCGAATCAGAAGATTTTGTGGTGCGCTTCAAACGCGAGGCCCAGAGTGTCGGCAACTTGCGTCATCCGCACATCGTCCAAGTAATTGACTTTGATGTCGAAGGCGATGTGTATTATATGGTAATGGAATATATCAAGGGCGGCACGCTGAAGACCTATATTCAGCAAAAAGGCGCATTGCCTGTTGACGAAGCCCTGCGGGTAACCGGACAGTTATCCGATGCGTTGGCCTATGCCCATCAAAATGGCATGATTCACCGGGACATCAAACCTGCCAATGTTATGTTTACCGACAACAGTTTTACCCATCCTGTCCTAACCGATTTTGGTATTGCGCGGATATTGGGGCAGTCAGGCATTACCATGAGCGGGGCATTTATCGGTACACCTGCCTATATGAGTCCCGAAGCGGGGCGGGGGACCAAGGTGGACGAGCGATCCGACATCTACAGCATGGGGATTATGTTGTATGAGATGGTGACTGGCACAGTCCCTTACGATGCCGATACGCCCTTTGCCATTGTGATGAAGCATATCAACGACCCTCTGCCTTCGCCACGCCGCTTTAATGTGAACTTGCCAAATGCGGTGGAAATCGTTGTATTAAAAGCCTTATCCAAAGACCCTGAAGATCGTTATCAGACCGCAGGTGATCTGCGCAAAGCTGTCCAAAAAGCCCGTGAAGATGCCAAAGCCGAAGCTCCAACGGCAGACAGTCACAAGTTGTCTACAGCGGTTGGTGGTAAATCCCCCACTGAAATGCCGACTTATATACCCGATACCGCCAGTGACAAAGAACTGCCGACCATCAGCCCACAACATGCCGCCGCTGTACCGGATACGTTCGCCAAAGAGAAAACCCAACCTCCAGTAGCGGTAGCCAAACCCAAAATTCCCTATGTCCTTTGGGGTGGCGTGGCCCTAATCTTGGCAGTAGTGGCGATTGCGGCGATATTGGTGTTTGGTGGTGGGGAAGATGGCGACGACGAGCAGGATGTGAGTGTCCCAACCCCAACCAACACTACCGAAGCAGAGGCTGGCCTACCCCCTGCGCCGACTGCCGAACCAACCGAGGCCATCACCGAAATCGCTACCGAAGCGGGAACCGGGCCATCCGGCGCGACTGAAAATGCCACTGAAGTAGGGCCACAGCCAACGGTATTTGCGGGTGTGATGACCACCGAGGCTCCTCCATTACCTACTGTTCCAGTTTCACAGACTCAGGTTGGGATCGTCCCAACGGTTGATTTGGATGCGTCCAGCGGTACAGGTGGCAACCCTGACAACCCTCCATCCTCGACAGAACCCGTGATGGCCCCGCCTGCCAATGCAGAGAGTGAAGGCCGTTATACTCAGTTCTTGCTGAATGACGACCCGGCGGTGATTGAGCTTGCCAATACCATTGACACGTTGGATTCTACTCAAGGGCTGGATGCGGCTTTTGCTCTGACAGAAACGGCCTTACAGACCTACCCCGGCAATCCGATTTTATTAACACTGCGTTCGGGTTTCTTGCTGCGATTGGATCGAGACCCTGAAGCCCTAGCCGATGCTGAACAGGCGGTCGCGGATTTTCCAGAGCACCCGGCAGGCTATTTGGCCCTTGCCAATTACTACTATAGTTCAGATGATTATGACTATGAAGTTGCCTTTCAAAATGTTGAAACGGCTTTGAGTCTCGCCCCTGATAATCGCACGACCGTATTTGTCTATGGATTGGCCCTACTCGGTCAATCTCGGGTGGATGAGGCTATTGAGCAATTTAACCGTGCTGAGGCGTTAGGCGCTCCGTTAATTGAAATCCTTTCACGACGAACAGATGCTTACTGGCAAAAGGGCGATTACGCCTCGGCGAGTGTTGACCTTGAACGCTTATTAGAAATCCAAGAGACCCCGGAAATTCGCTACAATTTGGCTGGTACATACTTATTGACGGGCCGTCCAAAGGAGGCCATGCAAGTGATTGAAGGCGGCTTTGAGTTTTATGATACCGAGCCACGTTATTATGCCAATGCTGCCTATGTCGCGCATTCGGCTGGTGATGGTGAGCAAGCTGAAGAGTGGGCAAACACGGCCCTCGCTTTGGACGGTGACATGACCACTGCCCGCTATGTGTTGGGGTTATTGGCGTTTGGTCGCCGCGAGTTTGAAGTGGCTGAAGCCCGTTTCCAAGAAGTGGCCGACGCCGGAAATCAGGATTATCAATATCCCTATTTGAATCCAACGTTTGACCGCCTTTTACCGCTTGATCAAGCCCGCACTGCTCGTGGGTTGGGTAAAGTTGATGAGGCTCTTGAGTTCTATCAAATGACAATAGACGATACGGGTTGGTGGTGGGAGATACCCTATGTGGAGCAGGCCAGCCTGTTTGTAGAACAAGAGAATTGGGATGCTGCCGCTAGGGATTTCCGAGAGGCTTATCGGATAACGGAAGGCTTCGATTCACACGCAAGAGTGGTTGAAGCACTGATGACCCAACCAGTGGAGGTCATTCGAGCCGTCATCCGCCAGTGGATTGAGGAGGATGGTAACTACGATTTGGCCCATGATTTTGCCGCCGAAGCCGAGGCAAAGTTTACAGATGACCATCTCTTGCTTTTCTACATGGCCGAGGTACACGTGCTGCGCGAGGAATATGATGCTGCGCTGGAAGAAGGTCAGTATCTAGTTGAAACTGTCCCTGACAGCCCACTAGGTTATTTGGTGATGGCACATTACTATCGTCGGACGGAACAGGACAGCGACGAGCAGATGCTGGCCTATGCTCAACAGGCGATTGACCGTGCGCCTGAAGACCCCATTATCGCCCTTGAGTATGCTCGAATCCTTAATGATGCCGATTTGGGTGACGCGGTGATTGAGGCCTATTATGATGCTGAGGAACTTGGGGCAGATCGGGCAGTAGTGCTGGATGAGCGCTCCAATTATGCGGCTCAGATCGGTGATCTTGATCAGGCTATCGAAGATGTCTTGGCGCTTATGCAAATTCGGACGGACGATCCATATCTTGTGACCCGCTTGGCGGGATACTATCTGCGAGATGATGACCTCGAATCCGCTGTAGCGTTATCCATCCAATACCAAAACATCCAGATGAGTGAAGACACCACCAGCAACTATTACCCTGATTTGGCTTTCATCGCATGGGTGGATGAAGACCTCGATCTCGCAAGGTCTTTCCTCAATCGGGTGAATGTGGGCTATCGGGAAGAGCCAAAGGTCATTCTCATGAACGCACTGCTGCTGCAACTAGATGGGCAATATGAGGAATCCAATGCTCGGTTGGAGTCGCTCCTTGAGGTTGAGGTGTGGCAGTATGATTATCCATTTTTCAATCCCGACTTTGATCACTCGCTTGACCTTGAAATCGCTCGGAATTATGTTGCACTCGAACAACCCGATGCGGCGATTGCTGCATATCGTCGTGCGCTTGAGCGATATTACGGCTGGCTGACCCCTCGCCTCGAATTGGCTGATGTGTTGATCGAGACGGGTGATCTTGAAGGGGCACGGGCTGAACTGCTTATCGCATTGGACTTGGCCGAGGAAGAGGAAATGCAGGAGACGATCCGAGAGAAAATTGTTGAACTTGGCCCTGCGCCTGCAAATTAATTACGGAAAGGGACATCTACTTGAAAGGGAATTATTATCGGCTTTCGGCGACCTTTGGGGTGATGGTATTGCTGCTGTTGGGGTTGACCGCGTGTAAAGAGGATAAGCCGAATAACGAGGATGATGTATCGGGGGTGCAGGTGGCGACGCCTATACCAAGTACCCCACAGCAGGTCATTACCGTTGTGGTGACGCGCACGCCGACGCCCATGATTACCCCAAGTATCACCCCTACTCTCGATTTTCCAGCTTATCGAGTAGCGGGCACTTGGTATTTATATGTCCGCTTTGACCTTAATAACACGGCCATCGTACAGCAGTTGGGTTATTCGGCAACCGCCACCCTTGAGGTCACTGATTATGCGTTAGTGACAGGATCGGGCATGTTGATGCCAATCCCCTTTGACCCTGCCTGCGAAATTCGCTCGTTAGACCCCGAAGGGCTTGCTTTCAAAATGCAGGGTTCGTTGCGACCGGATGGTGAACGGATTTTAATGGACGTGGAGATCACGCCCACTGACTATTCGGCAGTGGAAAATTATGAGGTGCGCTGCCCATCCGACAATGGTGAATGGCGAACGGTTTCCCAACCGAACTTGATTTGGCCTGTGTTATCCCAGACGGAACGCACAAAATATACCTTTGATCTAACCCAATCTAGTTATACAGTTACCTTTACGGAGGACATCGCCGCGCGAACAGGCAACGTGATTAAAGGACTGCTGTCGGCGGAATTGATTAGTTTGCAGTAGGGCAAGAAATGGGGCGAGAGGGCAGTTCTTCGCCCCTACCAGCTAATTTGGTTGATGGGGTCTTCCCGCCCAACATTAGCCCGCCGTTCGGCCCCCAGTTTATCATTGACCATATAGCCCTGATATTCGGCATTTGGATAGCCCAGCACTGTCCAGCCACTCAGCACCAGCGGGGGAACAGATACGCCTTTGGGACATTTGTCACACGTCACCGGAATCCATTCGCCGTTATAGCGCCGCCCAAAATGCAGATGGGTACCTGTTGAATAACCCCCTTCACAGGAGGGATGGCCGAGTTTATCGCCTGTTTCGACCCGTGTGCCCGGTTTGACGACCTCTTGACTGGAGATATGTAAGTAGACGACTGTCCACCCGGTGTGTTCATTTCCGTCACCATCGAGATCGAGGATAACATAGCCTTCCCCACTTCGCGCAACAACGCCGGGGGCGACAGCAGTTACCCAATGGACGGAAATGTAACAATAGCCTTGCTGCGCTACCAGTTCATCGGAGGGGGTGGGGGGCGCGAAGTCAACTGAGGCCCATGCGCTGCCAGAGTTATAACCGCCATGTGGCCCCCCTGTAAAATACCATGTTTCGCCTTGCCCAAACGGGAACATGAGGGTGGGTTGCTGCAAGTTATCGGGCACGAGCGGCTCGACTGCGGTGCGGAACGGGTCGCCGAACAACGATAAATACGTCTGGAAAAAGCCCTGTTCGCTAATGTCTATCTGATATTGGGCCGGGGTGCTGAATTGCGAGAAGAAAAATTGAACGGCGACGGTTCCCGCGTTTAACTCTGGGGCGAAGGTCACAAGCGTGCCGTCCGCAAAATTGCTGGTCTCCAACCCGCGATATTTCCAGCTATAGTAGCCCGCGTTCAAAGCGTTCGCCGCCGCCAACAATTGACGCCATAAGCCAACACGATCTAACGAAATGATGCCCATTGGGTAATTTTGCTGATCTTCAGACGGGTTAGGATCGGATAACCAGCTACTTTGATATTCGATTAGGGCCAATAGCAGACGTGGATTGACACTGTAGTCCAGCGCAACTTGATTAATGAGTTCGACCCCGCTCCACAGTTCCCCGCTGATTTCTTCGGAATAGACCCGCAGAAAACCGGGTTTCAATTTGACATAGGCCGCGACATCGAAATCCTTTACGGCAGGACTGTACACCAATTCACTGTCGGGGATAGTCTTGAAGTTAGAACTTGGTGGTGGTGGGGCACTGGTATTGGCCGGAATCCGCAAGACTTGACCCACTTCCAAGATGTCGGGATTGGTTAACCCATTCAGTGACATAATAGCTTGGGCGGTTGTGCCGAAGCGTGCCGCAATGACATTCAGAGTATCACCGGATTGTACGGTATAGCTTTGCTCACCACCGCCACCAGAGGCCGCTACCGCCACCGGAGTATCAAATCTGGCCGGATTGGGCGTCGGCTTGATGGGGGTATCGGTTGGCGCACTGGATGTCTCAGTTGGCAGCAATACTCCGCCGGGAAAGGTGGCTGTAACATACACTACCTTTTCCGAACCCGGTCTAGTACAGGCCAAGATTGCGACCAACAGGCTAAGCACCGCCAGTAAGATGTAAAAAGGTCGTTTTCCCACTATCCTATTACTCACTCAATGCTTTGACTATCATCGGGAACGCCACATCATACCGATAATTCGTATCGCGGTGGCCGTCTGGAAACTCCTCATAAGTATGGATGATGCCATACTGGTCAAGTTTACGATGCAGCAGGCGTGAACCAACCTGTAATTGATATTCATCGAAGCGCCCGACCTCGATAAAAATGCTCTTCATGGTTTTCAACGCGGTCCGGTATTCTGGGCGGTCAATCATACGTACTGGGTCGAGTTGCAGCCAGCGTTCCCATACTTCCGGGATTATCGCTCCCGTTTCAAGGTCAATCGGTGGATCAAAGCCCAATGGCGAGTCTAGGTTCGTCGCGTAGGCCATTGACTGCATGACAGTATGAATGGCCTCCCAAAATGCCCCGCTCTTGGGCTGAATTTCTGGGATACAGGCGATAAATTTTTCAATCCCGCCCCATTTTTCAAGCTGTTGATGGAAATGCGATAGGCCGGGTATTGCAGTGTATTCCCAATACATATCGCCTGCCCGACAGCCAATGGCCCCAAACACCTCCGGGTGCTGCATGGCATTTACTAACGCACCATAACCCCCGCTGCTGTGGCCCAAAATGCCGCGATGTTCCCGACTCGCCAGCGTGCGATAGGTGGCATCCACCAGCGGCACAAGTTCGTTAATTAAATAGCTAGAATAGTTCCCGATGGCTGAATCTAAATACTGCGAACCTCCAAATCGTGTCCAAGCGTCTGGTAGCGCCACAATGACGGGTGGCATTTGTTCAGTTTGGATCAGGCGGTCAAGACGCTGTGGCAGGGTTTCGTCCCATTGATTCCAGCTAATATGATAATAACTAGTTCGCCCGTGACTGCTCAACAGAAAACAAACGGGATACCGCCGTTCGGTCTGCTCATCGTAACCAGCCGGGAGATAAACGATTAATTCACGCCGGTGAGAGTCGCCAAGCCGATTGTCTTTGAGGGCAGCACTTTCAATCGGCAGCATATCAATTCGGCTAGGACTTGTCATGGACGAGTTTTATCCTTATGGGGATAGGTGCGTAGAAAATTCCAGCACAGGATGAGCAAAATAACGATTCCAAGCAGTGTGACAATTAACATCACACTACTATAACTATCCACCGTAATGTCTGGTATGAGCGCCCCTAAAAACGCTGCTATCACAATCACCGCGCCATAGCCGAGCAACAATCGCCCAGAGTAGGCATTGGCATCATACCACAAATCAGCATCGCGTAGGGTGCTTGGGGTGCGGAAACCATACCATCCATTGGGTTTGATGCGCCGCTGCATCAACGGAATCGCCAGCGCAACCAACAAAAGGCCCATTCCCATAAACATCACGACAAGGAGGGTCATATAAGGCACTCCATCCACTACGACGTTCTCTTAATTATTGGATTTGGGTTGTACCTTGTCAATGCTATCCCTTTACGGTAAGATGTTGCCCGCCGAATTTAGTGATAACTCATCACTTTCCGTCCGGTACCCAAAGCCTTCTTTTGCTTAAACCGGACAAACCCAAGGGAAGGAGAACCTGTGAAACGACCTTACGAAATAACGTATATTGTGCCGACTGGTATCCCTGATGCCGAACAAAAAGGCCTCATCGAAAAGGTTGCGCATTGGCTGACAGATGCGGGTGGTGAAATCAAAAACACCAACCACTGGGGCCGCCGCCGCTTGGCCTATCCAATTGGCACCAACCGCGAAGGCTATTATGTACTGCTTGAGGTGGATATTGAACCCAAAGCAGTGGATGAATTCCAACGTAAGATGAATATCGAAGCCAATATTCTGCGTTATTTGGTTATACGCAAGGATGAATGATCGGGTTGGGGTTGAAAGACCCCCGTCCGTGAAGTTGTAGAGTGCATCCCGTCCAAATGTATGAGTTGAAACGGTGAATGACATGGCCCGAGGACTCAATAAAGTCATGATTATAGGCCATTTGGGGCGCGACCCGGAAATGCGATACACCCCCAGTGGTCGTCCCGTCACCAGTTTTAATGTTGCGACCACCCGCACGTGGACTTCGTATGAAGGCGAACGGCGTGAAGAAACCGAATGGTTTAATGTGGTGGCGTGGGGGCCTCTCGCCGAAATCTGCAATACCCATCTTAGCAAAAATCAGCAGGTCTACATTGAAGGTCGGCTGCAAACACGCGGATGGGAAGATGACGACGGCAAGCGGCACTATCGGACAGAATTGGTGGCCCAAGAAATGATTATTCTCGGTGATCGGGTTGGCCCCCGTTTTACTCAACAACAAGAAGATTATCCTGAAGGGGATGACGAAAGCTATGGCTTCTAGGCTGTAGCTCCCCAAATAGCACTATGCCCGCGTCGCAGCGGTCAATCAACTAGCAACTATGAGGAGTGTATTCAGATGAGTGACGATCCACGTCAACGTGACGATATGGATGATTTTGCGGAAGAGCGCCGTCGCCCGCGTCGGCCTGATTTTGATGATATGGATGACGGTGATGATGATGTCCGTGAACCCAGTCGGTTTTCGGGTGGCGCACGCCGTCGTAAGGGTTGCCCATTCCTTGTGGATGGTAAATGCAACATTGATTACAAAGACGTCGAGACGCTGCGCCGTTATCTAACTGATTCGGGCAAGATTCGTCCGCGCCGTCAAACCGGGGCCTGTGCCAAGTGTCAACGGGCGTTGGCGCTGGCGATTAAGCGTGCCCGTCATTTGGCCCTGCTGCCCTATGCGCCGCAGCACGTCAACAGTGGTCGTGGTTAAGTTGTAAAAATTCTTTGGGGATAGAGTGACTGTCCCCCTTTTTTGTGCCTACGAGGAATTATGAGCAAAAAGGATACAACAGCTCGTGCCCGTAAGGTGCGCGAACAAGAGTTAAAAGCCCGCCGTTCAAAGGCCGAGCAGGAGCATTACATTCAGCGGATTGTATTGTATGTCGCGGCTTTCGGTTTTGCGATTGCAGCGCTCATTTTAGTGTATGCGCTGACCAACGACTACGTGTTCGTGCCTAGACAAACCATTACGACGGTGAATGGCACGGAGATCAAAACCAAAGACTTCCAAGAACGGGTAAAGACCGAGCGTTGGTTTATTGCTAATGAAATTCGGAGCTATGCCTCGGTTGTTGGCGTAGATGAAGCCGTCAATCAGTACAGCAATGACATTTTGGCCCTGCGTGAACCCTCCCTGTTTGGTGGGCAGGTGCTGGATGATATGGAATTGCAGGTATTGTTAGAGAAAGAGGCCGAAGCACGCGGGATTGAAATTGACCGTGCGGCGATTGATGCATCAGTGGATCAATATGTGGCGTCGTTTTTGGTGAACCAACTGACCCCCACGCCTAGCCCGTCCGCGACGGAGCCAACGACACCCACTTCGACGCCGATTATTACCTCAACGGCTTCGAACACACCGACCATTACCAACACACCAACTGAAACCATTCAGCCGACAGCAGAGGGTTGTGTAGAGGGCCAGACGGATTGCCCGACGGTGACACCCCTGCCAACTAATACCCTGACCCTGACGCCAACCCCGACGTTGGAACAGACCTATACACCGACGCCAAGCGATACCCCTGTCGCACCCGACGACATCCGTTCAACTGTCACCAAACTGGAAAACAGCTTCTATGATGATGCCAAAGAAGTTGCCAGCATTGATCGAGATGCAGTGCGTGATATTTTTACATTGCGTGCGTTGCGTGCGGCCTTGCTCGAAGATGTGACCAAAGACCAGCCTACCCAAGAGGTATGGGTCAATGCCCGCCACATTCTTATCAAAGTCCCTGAAGACCCGGCCCGCGTCTTTACAGCCGAAACCTGCGATTCTGAAGAATGGGCACCCTTTAAACAAGAAGCCGAGCAAGTGTTGGCGGCTTTGAATGCGGGTGAACCCTTCGCAGCGTTGGCGCAGGCGGTTTCAGACGATGGCAGCGGCGCAAATGGTGGGGGTCTCGGTTGGAGTGCCAGCAGTGGTTATGTGCCCGAATTCAAAACGGCGGTTGAGACTGCTGACATTGGTGCCATTGTTGGCCCGGTCTGCTCACAATTTGGCTTCCATGTGATTCAGGTGATGGAACGTGAACTGCGCGACATTACGAGCAGCCAATTGCAGCAAAATCGCAGCACGGCCTATCAAGAATGGGAAACCGATCTGGTTGCCAATGCTGATATTCAGCGCCGTGACGATTGGGAAGACCGTACACCCAGCGACCCCAGCTATAACGATCTGTTGGGTAATGTCTTCCAATAAATCTTGACCCACTAGGGAAAAAATCAGCAGCGTACATTTGATGTGCGCTGTTTTTATTTTTGCGGGTAGGTGGCACGCGCTATAATTGCCCGTTGTTATCCATTTTAAAATTTCACCATTTTAGGAGTTGGACGGAGAAATGAGTCCACAAGAGACACGCGAAGGTCTTGCTGAAGCACTTGGCACATTTATGCTCGTTTTGGTCGGGGCAGGCGCGCTGGCAATGTCCCCCGGCAATGTGGTTGCCGTAGCATTAGCACACGGGCTAATTTTGGCCGCTATCGTAGCGACCTATGGGCATATTTCTGGTGCACACGTTAATCCCGCTGTGACACTTGGTCTGCTGATAGGGGGGAAAATTGGCCCACGCAAAGCCGTCATCTATTGGGTGGCCCAGATTGCGGGCGGGTTGTTGGCGGCGGTTGTACTGCGAATTGCGTTGCCAAGTGGTCAGGCGGGTGTAAGCACCCTCGGGCAAACAGCACCGGGTTCAGGTGTAACCACTGGGCAGTTGATCTTGATTGAAGCCATTATCACCTTCTTCTTGGTCGGGACAATCTATCAGGCATCGGTCTATAACAAGGGTGGTGCTGCGACCCCGGTTTTAATCGGTTTCACGCTGGCTGCCGCTATCCTCCTTGCTGGCCCATTGACCGGCGGTTCGGCTAATTTTGCGCGGACACTTGGCCCTGCATTGGTCGCAAAAGATACCCAAGACCTCGGCGAAGTGCTGCAATATGCCATTGGGATTTTAGGCGGTGGTGCGCTGGCGGGGTTGCTGCACGGCGATCTGTTTGCGCTGCGTGAGGAACCCAAGACCACTTCTGCCAAGAAGCGCTAGTTCCTATCGCCTATGCGATTACTGATTTGGGGGGCGAGTCCGTTGGGGGGATGGCTCGCCGCCCGATTGCACCAAGCTCAATATGACGTTATCTGGTTAGCCGATACACCGCTCCCCTTTCCATTGACAGACGATTTCGAGTTGGTAGCAGGCCAATCACACCAGCAAGTAACTGGATTAAGTGTATTAACTGAACCACACGAGGCTCTGACACCATTGCCGGAGTGGGTTATTTTTGCGATGCCGGGGTGGGGTCTGAGCCGTGCTTTGACCACGCTTGCCATGACTGCCACGCCAGAGAAATTGCCCCATGTATTATCCTTGCAGCCGGGAATCGGTAGCCTCGAAAAATTAATCAGCCTCTTAGGGGTGGAAAAATCGCTGCGTGCTGTCGTTACCCGCGACTTTGCATGGATGGATGCTGCTGTCATGACAAGTGGGGCAGGTGGGTTTGTCGTCAGTGAGCACCCCCAAGCCCCATTCGTCGGTGGATTGCTTCAACAGGCAGGGCTAGGAAAACCGCGAACCGCTCCTGCTGATTCATTGGGATGGAGTGATGTCTTTTGGCGGCTCCATGCCAATGCTCTGCCCACTTTGTTGAATATCGCCCCCGCCAGTGTTTATGACGACCCCAATATTTGGCAGCTTGAATATCGCCAACTGCTTGAAGCAATTGCGGTGATTGATCGCCTAAACATCAATTTGGTGAATCTGCCGGGGATTCATGTGCCGCGTTTGGCGTGGCTCGTGCGATTATTGCCCCCGTCTTGGTTAGCCAAAATTTTGAAACGGGGGGTTCGTCCGCCAAGCCTGCGTGTTGACCTTGAGTACCAATCGGGGCATAGTGACGCCGCCTATCTCAATGGGGCTGTGGCACAGGCGGCCTATGGATTACAACTCCCCGCACCTGTTAATCATGTCTTGGCACTGAGTGTGACCGATGTGGCGGAGGGGCGGATCCAATGGTCGCATTTCCACAATAATTTGGACTACCTGCAAACCCTCATTCGGGTGGCTTCGCGCCATATTTAGTTTCGCAAAATGTGTCAAACGGTATGGCATGACGCCTGAGTATCGTCTATACTTAATCAAATTGTGATTTGAATAGTTTAGGAGAATTTCAGCACTCATGGAAAAAGCGACCTCTATTCAACAGGTTTTTGACGCAATGCCCAGCCGTTTCAATGCCAATGCTGCTTCTGGTGTGGATGCCATTTTTCAGTTTGATCTGACAGGTGACAATGCGGCAAAATATTGGGTCAAGATTGCCAATCAGCAGATGGAACTGCATGAAGGTGAAGCCAGCAGTCCCACGATTACCGTGATTTCAAGTGCCGATGACTATCTTAAGATGGTGAATGGCGAACTTTCAGCCATGTCCGCGTTTATGGCTGGCAAAATCAAGGTCAAGGGCAATATGGGCTTGGCGATGAAACTGCAAAGCATTTTTGGCTTGGGTTGATTCAAAATGACCGGGGCGGCCCCCGAGGTCGCCCAAGCAGTCAAAACTAGCTTATTGAGACGTGACTTCTTCCGTTGCTTCTGTTTCGCCTCCACTCACTTCTGCTGGCGTGGCTTGGTCGCTATAAAACACAATCACATCCCGCAGACGACTGCTAATTAGCATTCCCTCTTCAGCCGCTGTGTGCCCTTGTCCCTTTGTGTCAACGATGAGTATTGGGGTGCGCTGCAAATTTAACGCACTGCCACCAAATGCCGCGTTGAGGGCTGTTACCAATTCGGGGGAGGCCTTTCCAGTTACCCATGTAAACTGTTCGGTGGATTCAAATCCCTGTCCCTCTGCCCATACGGTGAGGTTATCCAGTTCATCCAATGGACTGACATTGAGATTAAGGTAGACCACTTCATATGCCACACCATCAAGGCGGAACTGACGATCAGTGTCACGGGCAAACGCTAACTGCTCTTGACAAGGTAGGCAGTCCAACGACATGGGCAATAGCACGATAATCTTGCCCTCAAAACTGCTCAATGATTCCTCTTGTCCCTCAATGGTAGTGAAGGGCATTTCCAACCAATTTCCCGGATAAATGATGTTGCCAAGAATATCATTTTCAGGCGCATCAGTGGCTGTTGGGGGTGGTTGAGGGCTGCGCAGGCGGATAGGGGCTTGCGTCGGTGGGGCGATGGAGGTTTGGTAAGCACTTAAGGTTTGTTCAAAGGATTGGGTGGCATTAGAAACAGCGTTACGGGTCGCGGCTTGTTGGGTTTCACCCAATTGCACGGCATTATCGAGGACGTTGAGGGTGCGACGTGGGCCGGGCGTTGGATCATCATCCTCCAAACATGCGACCAATGTCAGCATCAACAGGGTGATGACTGCCCCAATCGAAAGAAATCTGGTTATCCGCATGGTTCTCTCCCGCAAATTGTGGTCAGCGCACCTGCACCGTCCCAATAATGAGATACTCTATAGCACCATCTGTCAGAATATGCAAGATTTGCCCATCGGCAGAGTTATACACTTTGACGGCCAATAAATAGTCGCCGTGTGGCAAATCTTTGGGAATTTTTACCGCATGGCTGTCCAGCACCACCTGATTCGGTGTCCAAGAATTGGTGGGGGAGTGTCCATTTTGTGGGGCACTGTCGTGTTGAGCGCGAAGGACATCATTGCCATCGAGCAAAAATACGGAGACGCTGTAGCTAATGGTGAGCTTTTCGGCGGTGCTCCACCACAAACTGACGGTTAATGGTTCTCCTCGCTTAACCTCAAAGGTCGTTTTGACCCGATGCAGTTGGATGGAATCGCCAAAAATTCCCAGAACCTCATCGCTCGTCGGCAGACGGTCATAATGATACCAGTCAATCGGTGCCCCAAGATGATAAAAACGGTGCATGGCGGTTTGGGTATAACCATAATTTTGATAGGTGCTGTCCATTTCGTATGGGCCATCCCCCCAATAGGCGACCCAGAAACCGTTATTGGCCTGAAGCAAATCTTGTACAGGCCCTTGAAAATAGATGCCGTAGTCAATACGCCATTGATTCAGTGAAATAACCTGCGTGTCAGGGGGTAAATAGCGCCGTAGATAATAGGCGAGAGCTTTGTCACCGCCTCGCACGTCCATCAAAACAGGTTCACCAATCGGGTAATTTTGGGTGACATAGCGGGCCATGGTGCGCCAATCGGGTTGAACATAGCGCGAATCGGTACTGGCAAGCCCATTCACCAATACCAACACCGCAAGAATAACACGTCCGGGTGGACGAAAAGACACGATGCCATGCCCCGCGAGAATGGCAATCGGCAGCAGCAGCAGGGCCAGATTACGATCTGTCAGCACTGTCACCAGCGGATAGACCACAATTGAAATGGCAATCGGCACACCCAACCATAACACCGGATACCACACAGTAGGGGATTGATTCCATTGCAGACGATTTTTGAACGCCAAGCTGCCGACCAATATTAATCCAATGCCCAAGATGACAGGTCTACCCAAATAATCAATCGTCAAGGTATCGGCGGTCTCCCACGACAGGGACATGGAATGAAGGATGCCTTCGGGCCGAATCAATAGTTGATGCACGGCGACAATGGCCCAAGGCGCGAAGGCCAGCAGTGATAGACCCATAATGCCGAGTAAGTGCCAGATGCACCTTCGTGGAGACAGTACCAGCGTGGCGTAGATGACCTGAACCGGCAAGATGAGGGTGGTGTAATAATGGGTATAGACACCCGCGATGATGAGCATCGCATAAAGCAAAGTGCGTCGGCGGGTCGGGTTTTCCAGCCACAGCAGAAATACGAGGCTACTGGCTGCCATCCACATAAAGGCAAGGGGATAATGCCGTACTTCTTGTGAGAGCAAAATATGTTTATCGGCAATCGCCAAGACCAATCCCGCCGCGATTCCGGCAGAGGGTGAGAACAACTTCCGCCCAATCCGGTCTACCAGCGCGATAGACAAAAGAGCCGGACATACCGCCCAAAACCGCATCGGAATTTCGGTGTCCCCCGCAACCTGCCGCCATGCACTGAGTGTTACGAAATACAATGGGGGGTGTAAATCATCTACTAGATTACGGGTGACAAGCGCCGGACTGCTGGGTTCGGAAAATTCGACTGACCAACCCTCATCGCCCCATAAGCCATTTGCGTCGAGGTGGTGTATACGCAGGTATGCTGCCAATAGCAGAACAAGCACTGAACCAAGGAGAGCCAGCCATGATGGTAGTTTTTCTGAGTTTAGTTTTCTGAAATTTCGCTTAAACTTTAACATGTCGAGTTGTGATGGAAAGGAATATTGTGGTGACACCTGAATCTTATCGTAACCCTGCTCGTCAACGCCGCCTTATCATACCAGCACTTCTGGCGGTGTGGGGATTGTTATTCTCCGTGCTGCTGGTGGTTAATTTGACCGCATCTGCTCAGGGGGGCATAACCACGACCCCTACACCGTTTGGTGATGATTGGTATACGCAAACCACACAATGGGATTTGCCCTACTATTTACCCGGCACCAGTGAGGGTGATGCCACATGGACAGTCAGTGAAAGTGATTTTGAAAGCTATTATCCTAACGGATTTGGTTTTTCGACGGTTGCCAGCAGTGATAAGGGGGAGATCGTCCAAGCCTCCGTGATTTGGTCACATGTCCCCGGTAAACTGACCCGGCGCGATGCCGAGATTGATACTCGAACGGGCCATGTCTCGATGCGCTGGCGTCCGGATGAATCCTTGCCGCCTTGGGTCGCCGTCAATTTCTATTGGAGTTTTGCCGATAGTGAGGGCAACCGCTATCGCACCGACTGGATTTTGGGCAATGAATATGCGGATTCTGGGGATGAATGGGAGCGCACTGAATCCGAGGATGTGATTGTCTATATTCAATCTGGCCTGCCTGAAGAAATCTTGGATTTGACGGTGGCGGCAGTCGCAGAACAACACGAGACCTTTATCGCGGCGTGGGGGGAACCTCTGCCCTATATTCCGCGCGTCATTCTCTTTTCCAACCAAACAGATTTCCAGCGGTGGCGGGATGCGTTCGGTGGCAGTAGTGTGATTGGACAGACCTCCGATGACTGGGGTGCGACGGTGCAGGTTATTTCGGATGAGGATTCCCGTCGCCTTGCCTATGGCACGGTGCTGCATGAAATTGGGCATCTCTATCAATTTCATATGGCCCCGGATGCTTTCCCGGCTGGTTCATGGTTTACGGAAGGCAATGCTACCTTTTTTGAACTCGATCAGCAGTACAGCTATGTCCGGCGTGTGCGGAATCTGGCTCAGCATGACGAATTGCCCATTTTGTTGGAAGGTGACGGCCCGATCTCTTTTGAAACAGGGCCAGACGGACAAGGGCGCTTGGGGTATGATATTGGCTACACGTTTTTTGTGTGGCTGACCGATACTTTTGGATTGGAAGCTCATCATCAACTTATCCATGAATTGGCGACAGGTACACCGCGTAATGATGCCTTGCAGATTGTTACGAGCATGTCGCTGGTAGATATGGAAACGGCGTGGCGTGGATCGTTGGGAGCGGATGGCCCGCCACCGACACTGATTCCAACGCAACCTTATCGCTTCCCACCGACGGTGACGCCCTTCCAATATTCGACCAGTACGGCCCAGTAAATCTTTACCCATGTGGTTAGTGTGGGGTGGTTGGTTCAATCAATCGCCCCTTATGAAAGACAAGTTATGCCTCAAGCCATTTTGACCTGTGACCCGGATTCCGTTGACCTTGCCCGCCATGAATTAAAAGAAGCTGCCGCAAATGCCCATATTGAAGAAATTTTATCCCCCGGTGTACTGTTAGTTGAGTTAGGGGATTCCTATTGGGAGTTTGCCGAAAAATGGCATCAACAGCCACCCATTTTTGTGCGCCATCTTTGCCCCGTCCAAGTGACCGTATCCTTACATTCCAATCCGCAGGATTTAGACGACCTATTGCAGGCTGTCGCGGTGGAATTTAATGAATTAATTGACCCTGAACTGCTTTTTTCAGTGCAAACCCGTATTTTGAGCAAGAACTATCCGCTTAAGCCCTTTGATGTGAATACCGCCCTTGCCAATCTGATTCACGAGTCTACCGATGCCCCACTGGATGTCCGTAAGCCCCTGCAAATTTTGTCAGTAGTGGTCGCCCAAAATCCAGCCATTGCCTATCTTGGCCTTTCTCCAACGATGCTGAATATCTCGGATTGGGCCGGGGGGATGCGCCGTTTTATGCACGAAGACGAACAAATCAGCCGTGCCGAGTTTAAGTTATTAGAGGCGCTAGAGGTCTTTAAAGTTGAACTGCCTGTGCGCGGGTTGGCCCTTGATCTAGGTGCTGCGCCGGGGGGGTGGACACGCATTTTACGCCAAAAGGGGCAGTATGTCACCGCGATTGACCCGGCCCGCTTAGATATTCGGCTTAAGGGAGATGACGGGATTCGCTATTTACGCATGACTGCCCAAGCCTATCTCAAAGATGAACCAGATTTTTATGACCTGATTGTCAACGATATGCGGATGGATGCCCGTGATTCAGCCCGTGTCATGGTTTCCTATGCCACATTTCTCTATCCTCACGGGGCAGGATTGATGACGCTCAAATTGCCCGAAGAAGATCGACAGCCTGTTCTTAAACAGACCTTCGATATTTTACGCAAAGCCTATGGCATTGCCGGGGCACGTCAGTTGTTTCATAATCGCAGTGAAATTACGGTATACCTGAAGCCACTACAACCCTAATGTTATTTGTTTGTAATCTATTCCATGTTAGAATAGTGGGCTGTGGTTACGTCAAGGTAGCAGTATTGTGAGCCAGTTAACACCCGACGAAGTGCTGTTAGGCTTATTGGCAATCCAACCCAGCCATGGCTATCAATTGTTGGAACATTTCCGAGACCTAACCAAGCTAGGGCAGGTGTGGAATTTAAGCACCAGCCAGTTGTATGCCGTACTAAAACGTCTTGAACAGCAGGGGCTGATTGTGGGGCAAGCGATTGAGGTCATTAATGCGCCAACACGCACCGAATATACGCTTACGACACAGGGAAAGAATCGTTTTGAAACATGGCTGTACAACCCGTCTCCCCTATCTAGTATCCGGTGTGTGCGGGTCGAATTTCTGAGCCGATTGTATATTGCCCGTTTGCAGAATAGGCCAACAGCCGCATTGGTGGAGTATCAAAAAAAGGCGTGTATGAAAGCCCATCATCATTTGCTGACTCAACGTGACCAAACAGCACCGGGGATTGGCTTTTTGGCAGTAGAATTGCAGATTGCCCAACTCGGTGCAATTTTGCAGTGGATTGATCGCTGCGAACTTGTCCCGTTCAATGAGGAGGAATTAGATGAAACGTAGTGCTTTGTCGGTTATTTTAGTTGTTGCATTATTGCTGCTTTTTGTTCCACACCATGCCTATGCCCAAGACACAACCCTGACCGTCCTAGCTGCTGCTTCACTGACGGATGCCTTCGAGGAAATCGGTAGGGTTTTTGAGGCTGCCAATCCGGGAGTGAACGTCGAATTTCAATTTGGGGCATCATCCGATCTCGCCGCCCAGTTAGCCGAGGGTGCGCCTGCCGATATTTTTGCGAGTGCCAATAATCGGCAAATGCAGGTGGCGAAAGATGCGGGTCGGATTGAAGGCAAAACGTATACGTTCGCCAAAAATCGCTTAGTCGTGATTGTGCCTGCCGATAACCCTGCTGACATCGAGACTTTACATGATTTATCGAACGATGGGGTGTTGCTGGTGATTGCAGCCGAAGGTGTTCCAGTACGCGATTACACTAACGCGATGGTCGACAAACTGGTCGACGTGGCAGGCTATGGCGAAGAGTTTAAGACAGCCTTTTTTAATAATGTCGTTTCTGAAGAGGACACTGTACGGCAGGTTACGGCAAAGGTCGCATTAGGGGAAGCCGATGCGGGCCTAGTCTATGTTTCGGATGTCACGCCGGATATTGCCGAAGATGTCAAAATGATAAGTGTGCCGGACGCCTATAACACACTGGCGACCTATCCAATTGGCATCACCAACGATTCACCCAATAAAGAATTGACCCAAGCGTTTATTGATTACGTGCTGTCGGATGCGGGTCAGGATATCCTAGTGGCTTGGAATTTTATTTCAGTGCGAATTCCAGAAATCCCTAACACTATCAGCCTTCCAAGCGATGGCACCCTGCATGTGGGGGGACAGGTTTATAACCCACTCATCTTGACTATGGATAATCTACGCGCTTATCCCTCCCAAACAGCTGAAGTGATGTATCTCGGCGGCGAGGATACTGTTAGTGCAAGTTTCACAGGCGTGTTGTTATGGGATATTTTGAGTAGCGCACAGGTCAATTTTAATGCCGACGTAGGCAATGATAAACTGGGCTTCTATATCGTGGCGACAGGTGGCAATGGATTTCAGGCCGTCATCGCATGGGGTGAGATTGACCCTGAATTTGGCAATCAACCTATCTTAGTCGCTTTTGAAAAAGATGGGACGGCTTTGGATGCACCACAATTGGTGGTTCCCGGTGATGATCGGGGTGGCCGTTATGTAAGTGGCTTGGTCAGCTTGGAAGTGCGTGACGCTCCACCTGTAGAATAGGATTCAATGGATATCCAAGAGACGAAAGGGAGTCGGGGTGATGTGCGTGTCACCCCTTTTCACAAAATCCCCTATGTTTTGCAGGGTTTCCGCTGGCTAATCAACCTTTTGGGGAAAAGCGGTCTTGCCCTGTTGTTTCTGTTGGCGATTCTGTTGATCGCCTTGCCTTTAGGTTCTCTCATTTACCGCGTCTACCAAGAACAGGCATGGGAAGCGGGAGCCGATCCACTTCTCCCCCAAGCCATCTCCCTCACTTTCCAGACCACCACTGTAAGCCTCGCGCTGATTTTGCTACTTGGAACGCCATTGGCCTATGTTCTGTCACGCGGTCACTTTTGGGGTCGGCGGCTGTTGAATGTGCTGGTTGAGCTACCTATTGTGTTGCCTCCAGCGGTGGCTGGTTTTGCACTGTTGGTTGCGTTCGGCAGACGTGGATTGCTTGGCCCGACACTAATGGATTTAGGCATTCGACTGACCTTTACCCGCTATGCCGTCATTTTGGCCCAAACCTTTGTGGCAATGCCTTTTTATGTGCGGTCAGCCCAAGTCGGGTTTAATCATGTGGATCGTGAAATCGAGGCCGCTGCTTTGGTGGATGGCGCTTCACGCTGGCGTCGTTTCTGGTTAGTCACCTTACCGCTTTCCAGTCGGGCCTTGCTGACAGGGGCTTTGATGAGTTGGGCAAGGGCGCTGGGTGAATTTGGGGCGACTATTTTGTTCGCGGGCAGTGCGCCGGGACGTACCCAAACCATGACGCTGTTGATTTATAAGACCTATCAGCAGAATATTCCAGCAGCCCTTTGGACAGCTCTGATTTTGATTGGTATTGCTGCCAGTGTTTTGTTTGTAGTACAGCTACTGAGCCGCGAAGATCGGCAAGATTCCGCTAAATCTCGTTAACCAATAGGGGGTAGATATGATTCACCCAAGTGCGTACCGCGTTTAAATCCCGCCAATCACCCCGTTCCCCAAAGGTGATAATCAGCAGCACACGCCACAATACATTCAGTCGTCTGAATGCGACTGCCCCGGCGAAATGCTCCACTGCAATGGGTTGGATGTTGGGATAGGGCCTCAAGCCTCTACGAACCCACTTCTCGACAAGGGCATGATTTTGGGGAGTAGGCTTTCTCATTTGAGCGCCAACACTGAAAACTGCGACTGGGCAAGACTCCAAAATGCTCGTGTTTTGTCGGATAAAACGAACAGCGGATGGCATCATGCGCCGGAAGTAAATTGCGCTACCCAACACAATCACGTCATAGTCGCCTGCGTTTGACACCTTCTTTACTGCGGCGGTTTCTACCCCTATTCCCTTAAGACGGAGAGTCTCGGCTATCTGCTCGGCTATTTCGCGGGTTGTGCCGCCGCGTGAGGCATAGACAACCAAAATACGCTTCGTTTTGGGTAATTCGCTCATCAAGGGTCATTTCCCTAATTTCGAGTTTTGACTCTAAAAATGACTGTAGATGAAATGTTTTGGGGCGGCAAGCGAGTAAGTCACTGGTTTAGGTGACTTTGTTCTGTATATCTTGACAGAAAATCGTATACGATTATACAATTATACGAATAGTGTAGATTATTGGAGGGGACGATTGGTACTAGCCAAAAACACTGCCGAGTATGTGGCGGAATATCTTCGGATGGCAATTCTACGCGGGGAGATCAAAAGTAATGAACCCCTGCGCCAAGACAAAATCGCTGAAGAACTAGGCATTAGCAAGATTCCTATCCGCGAGGCTTTGGTGCAACTCAAAGTCGAAGGGTTGGTAACATTGCACCCCAATCGCGGCGCTTTTGTTTCGAGCTTAAATGCAGCAGAGGCAGGTGAGATTTATACCATCCGCATCGCTTTGGAAACCGTCGCCCTTGAATCGGCGATTCCACATCATACACCAGCCCAATTGATGCAGGCCGAAAACACACTGCGGGTGATGGATGTTGAGACCGATGTGGCCCGTTGGACGGAACTCAATTGGCAATTTCACGCCCAATTGTACCAAGCCGGCCAACTGCCCCGATTGATAAGTATCTTGGAACCCCTGCATATCAATGTGGCGCGTTATCTGGTGCTCTATCTCAATGACCTCGGTTTTCAAACCACTTCCCAGTCTGAACATTACGCGATTTTGCAAGCCTGCCGTGCTGGAAACAGGCCACAAGCCGTTCAGTTACTTCGCCAGCATCTCCAATCGGCCTCCACCACCTTAGCGACTTTTCTAAGGTCAGAAATGTAAAGGAATAGGTTACGATGACAAATAATTCATCCCAATTTGAAGTGCATGATCCTACGATTCTGGAAAATGCACGGGTCATCCTCGAAAAAGCAAATTCTCCCAAAGGCATGGCCGATGCGGTCATTGCGGCGGTGCAACGCAATGAAGAATGGCGCGGCAAACGCTGTATCAATCTCTTAGCTCCCGAAGCTCCCACTAGCCCTACTGTACGTCGGCTATTGGCATCCGAAATCGGGACACGCGCCGCCGAAGGACATATCGGACGGGTCAATCGTTGGTTTGCGGGGACACAGTACATTGATGAGGTCGAGTCATTGTGCGTCGAGTTGCTCAAGAAGGTCTTTCGCTGCAACTATGCCGATCATCGTCTGATGGGGAGCATGTTGGGCAATATGGCGGTTTATCATGCGCTTGTCCAGCCGGGTGATCGCGTGATGACCGCGTCGCAGCCGTTTGGCGGGCATTCGAGCAATCGCCCCGACGGGCCAGCGGGTACACGTGGCCTCGAAATCTACGATATTCCCTATGACCCAGATGAACTTGAAGTAGATTTAGATAAATTTGCCGAAGAAGCTCAACGCATTCGTCCCAGATTGGTGGTGATGGGTATGTCTATGACCCTCTTTCCCCTGCCCGTGCGTGAGATGGCCTCGATTATTGCGGAGTGGGGCGGTCAATTTGTGTTTGATGGGGCGCACCAAGCGGGCCTTATCGCGGGTGGTCAATTCCAAGACCCATTAGCTGAAGGCGCGGCAATTTTGACAGGCTCGGCGGGCAAAACCTTCAGTGGCCCACAGAGCGGCATGATCATGTGGAACGACCCATCGTTGACCAAACCCATAACCGAGGCCATATTTCCAGTGTTGGTGGCGACACATCAGGTCAATCGTGTGGCAGCATTGGCCGTCGCCGCCGCAGAGATGCTTGAATTTGGACGGGTTTATATGGCGCAGATCGTCAAGAACGCTCAAGCCCTCGGCCAAGCATTAGATTCACGCGGTATTCCAGTCCTAGCGGCCCATCGTGGCTATACCCGTACCCATCAAGTGATTGCCAACGTGCGCCAATTTGGAGGTGGATTAGAAGTGGCTCATCGTTTGGCGGAGGCCAATATCATCTCCAATAAGAACCTGATTCCCGGTGATACTCCGGCGGATTGGGATCGTCCCAGCGGATTACGAATGGGGACGATTGAAGTGACGCGCTTGGGAATGATGGAAAAGGACATGGAGACGATTGCCGAGTTTATGGCGCGGGTATTGGTGAATGGCGAAGACTCACAATCGGTGCGGCGGGATGTGGAAGATTTCCGCCTGCCCATGCAGGATTTTTACTATAACTTCGATAACGGCTGGCCCGTCGCTCAACGGTGAGACTAAAGCGCCTGTCACTACTTTAGTTTCACATAGTGACAGGTACGATTGGTTCAGATTAGTGGTCGAGTGGTGGCTTGGTTGGGTCTTGGATATAACGGCCCAGTATCAGCGAACGAATGACTTCCTCCCACGCGGCCTCATATTTCGCGGCCTCGTCCACCCAAAAGTCGAATGTAATCAGTATCTGAACATTCCACCCACGTGCGACTAGGATACGGGTAAAGGCCTCACGATTGTCATTCTCGGTGTCTTCAAAACGGTGTTCGACCCACACGATTTCAACACCCGGACGGCTGACCCGGAATAGCTCACTTTTGGCAAGGACTTTCATTTTGCTATCGTTGGTGGAATCAACCAGCATCTTATCCAATGGCAGTCCGCTCCAATCTACCCCAACAGGTAGCCGCCAAAACGAGGTAGTCAACCGGGCATTATCATTGGGTGGGTCGGCGTCATGCAGTTCAAACGGCTCGAGTTTTGCCACAATCCATGTATCCGGCACGTTGAAACTCACCAAACCACGCTCCAATACCACGATTTTGTAGCCTTCGGGTGCTTTCCATGTGTGGTTCGCTGGCAACGGTATAGTGGTTGCTTTGGGGTTCTGCTTATGTTTAGGCCGTTTCATGAATGCCTCCACGTATAGGTTGAATCCGTCATACCCATTCTAACGCATTTTAAAAATTCAAAATGTCAAGCGAAACTCTTGTGGATTACCCCCAAAGTGAGGGGGTAAAAAATTGACCCTTGTGTAAATTCACAAAATAGGCTTCAGAAATTTGAGAAGTGAATACAATTTGCCCGATATTATTCCAACGCCATGTCGTTCGTCAAAACATATAGAAGGTTAGGTAGTTATGTCTGAATCACTCCGCAACTTCCTCGAAATTCCCTATGAACAGCTAGAAGAGCTGAATCTTGAGGCAAAAACAAAACGCCAAAATCGTGTTTCAGCCGATACTATCCGTGAAGAACGGATGCGTTATTTGGCGGATGAAAAGCGTATCAAGGCCGTGACGGTTTGCTTCACCGACCTCGAAGGCCGCTTCCACATGCTGGATTATGACAAGAAATTCCTGTTGAAAGCTGCCGATAATCTCACCTTCGATGGTTCATCAGTACGCGGCTTTAGCCAACAATCCGAATCCGACCTGCGCTTGGGCATTGACTGGTCGGCGTTCTATTGGCTGCCCTCCGATGTATTTGGCCCCGGCAAAGTCTTGGTCTTCGGTGAAGTTTTGGAGCGTGAGGGTGGCCCCTATCCTGCCGACATGCGTTCGGCACTGAAGTTGTATACTGCCGACCAATATCAAAAGAACGGTTATACCTTCAACTTATCCAATGAAATTGAGGGTTTCATCTTCCGGGGTCGCCATGCTGAACAACGCTATGTTGAAACGGGTCAATTTGAGTTTGTTTCGACAGGTGGTTACTATCATTCGCTCCCCGGCGATACACTGCGCACATTTATTGACAAGGCTGCGGAAGTGCAGCGTGCGATGGGGTTTGCGAATGAAAAAGATCATCCTGAAGTCGCCCCGTCGCAATTTGAAATGAACTACTCCTATTCGGAAGCCGTGATTGCCGCCGATCAGATTCAACTGTATAAACTGGTGGCCCGCCAAGTCGCGCAGCAAATGGATTTGACCGCCAGCTTCCTGCCGAAACCCGTAACTGGGGTGAATGGCAGCGGGATGCACACCAATATGTCCATCTCCAAAGGCGACACCAATCTGTTCTATCAAAAAGATGGTCAAGATGGCATCTCTAGTCTCGCATGGGATTTTGTGAAACGTATTTTGAGCGTTGGCCGCGAAATTTGCTTGGTTCTGAACCCCAGTGTCAATGCCTACCGCCGTCTCGACCCCCACTATGAAGCGCCCAATCAAATCAAGGCGTCACCGATTGACCGGGGCAGCATGGTGCGTATTCCAATCGGTAATTCGCGTTCGGCCCGTATAGAAGTCCGCTCCATCGCGCCCGACGCCAATCCCTACCTCGCGGTTTACACATTGTTCCGCACAGGCCTCGAAGGAAAAATTAGCACTCATCTCTCCCCGGATGCGATCCTGCCCGACAACATCTATGACGCCATCTCCGATTTCTGTGGCGGGGTGTTTGTCCGACAAGTATTGGGAGACGAGATTTGCGAACGCTATGCGGCATTGAAGCAAGCCTCGGCTGATCGCTGCCCACGCCTGTTGGGTTCACAGATCAAGCCCGCCGAAATTCAATTCCACCACGAAGTCACCAATCAATACTACTGGAATCAGTTCTAGTCGAAATGGGGGAGGGCATCCGCAAGGGTGTCCCCAAGGCTTTCACATTCTCGCGGGAGAGGCGAGAAGGGTAAAGGCATGGTGGGGTTGGGCGGCATAAAAACGCAGGGCTTGAGCAATATTTTGCCACTGGGCGAGGCGTAGGAGGGAGAGGATGAGGTTGCGAAAGGTGGCAAGACAGTGATGAGTACGCCCGACCCGTAGGGTGGCAAGGTCTTCGTGGAAAGTGACATCGCGGACATAGTGGAGGCGATTTTCGATGGCCCCATGCTGACGGATGCAGGCGAGTAAAGTGGCTGGGTCAGCATGTGAGGAGGTAATGCCATAGGCGAGTTCAAAGGTCTGTTTGCCGGGGGCCAGATAGGTGGTGGTGCGGACGAGTTGAAAGGCTTGGGACATGCCCTGCCAATCCAAATATGGGTTGAGGTGCGGGGTAACATTGAGACGACGCTTGACCAGTCGTCCATGCGATTTTTCCACCACTTCGGCACTGCGGTTAACAAAACCGGGCGGTGGGGCTTTGGCAAACCAAGTGCGGAGGGCATAGTAGGTCAGGTCTTGATTGCCTTTGACCGGTAAGAGGTAGTCGCCGCCTGCTGCCAGAATGTGTGCCACGACCTTGTGCTGAGTCAGCATGGCATCGGCAGTCACCAAGCGTCCGGCAAGGTTCACCCCAGTCAACAAGTCCTCCACCGCCCCAATTTCATTCGTCTTGTCGCTGACGACCACCTGTCCGAGCACCACCCCACTCGGCGAGGCATAGGCTGCCAGTAAATGGCTATCTGCGGCCCCTTGCTTCTTGCTCCCGCGCAAGGTCTTCCCATCCACGCTCATGACCACTAACTCATCCGGGGTCAACGTCTCCACCAGTGCTTGTTCGGCCCACGCGCCCAACTTCGCCTCCACCACTGCCATATCCACTTGTCCTAATACCCGATACCATGTCATGCGCGACGCATACCCATGCCGCCCAAACCCCAACCGTTCTCGATAGGCTTCCCCGTAATTCTCACCCCACTCCGCTATCGCATGGATCGTTTCATACCCGCACAACAGCGCCACGCATAACACGGTCAACATCCCTGCCAATGGGTACCGTCGCCCTTGTGCCTGTCGGGGATCGGGAATCTCCGCTAGAATTTCCAGTAAGGCGGGCACTTCGTTGCTCATCTTATCTCACCTCTTTTGAGTGGTCTCAAATGGTGAGATTATCTTTTTTTCGAGAATGTGAAAGCCCTGGTATCATCAGGCCATCGTAGAGATTTGCAGTTTTTTGTGCGATAATTTTCTTCCCATCCGAGCCTAGTCCCATACCACAGATTAAACGATGCCTATCAAGCCCGAAATCATGAGTCCTGCCGGATATTGGCCCCAACTGAATGCCGCAATTGAGGCGGGGGCGGATGCCGTCTATTTTGGACTTAAACACTTTACTGCACGTGCCAAAGTCGGTTTTACCCTGACCGAACTACCGGATGTCATGCAAACGCTGCATCGGCGTGGCGTCAAGGGTTATGTTACATTTAATACCCTAATTTTTGACCATGAACTGCGTGAGGCGTGTAGGACACTTGAACAAATCGCTCTTGCCGGGGCGGATGCGGTGATTGTGCAAGATGTCGGGATGGCCCAATTGGTGCAGCAGATCGCGCCGAATCTCGATGTGCATGGCAGCACCCAGATGAGCATCACCAGCGCGGAAGGGGTGGCACTGGCACAGCGGTTTGGGGTCAGTCGGGTGGTACTGGCGCGGGAACTCTCGCTTAAAGAAATTCGAGCCATCCGTGAGCAGACCGATTGTGAACTGGAAATCTTTGTACACGGGGCGCTGTGTGTGTCCTATTCGGGCCAGTGTTTTTCATCGGAGGCGTGGGGTGGACGGAGTGCCAATCGGGGTCAGTGTGCCCAAGCGTGCCGTTTGCCCTATGACTTAATAGTGGATGACGAAATGAGGCCGTTAGGAGACGTCCGTTATTTGTTATCCCCCGGCGATCTATATGCCCTACATCAAATCCCCGAAATCATAGATATTGGGATTTCAACGCTCAAGATTGAAGGGCGCTATAAAGATGAAAATTATGTGGCCCTGACCACCAATGCCTATCGGCAAGCGGTGGATGCGGCATGGGCGAACCGACCAATTCCCATTACCCCACAAGAGGAAGTGGCGATCGAGCAGGTTTATTCACGGGGATTGGGGCCGCATTTCCTGACGGGCACCAATCACCAAGCGGTTGTGCTGGGCCGTTCGCCGCGTCATCGGGGGGTGTTGTGTGGCAGGGTGGTACGGATAAGTCAAGATGCTGTCGTTGTTGAGCCAACCGAGATTCAACATGTCGCGCCATTGAAGGCCGGGGATGGGGTTGTTTTTGATGCTGCCGATTGGCGCAGCCCCGAAATCGAAGAAGAGGGTGGACGGTTGTATGAGGTCAAGCCGCTTGGCAAAAATCTCGAACTGCGTTTTGGCAAAGGGGCGATTCACTTTGCACGTATCCACGTTGGCGATTGGGTGTGGCGCACGCATGATGTGACGGTTGATAAGGCTGCGAAACCCTTCACTCAAGCCAATACCCCCGTTTATCGCCAGCCTGTTGATGTGCAGGTGGTGGCACGGGAGGGACAACCGCTTGAATTGATATGGGTGCTGGTGAAAAATCCTGAAATTCGAGTCATTGTTCAATCCGATGAATCTCTGACTCGCGCTAACAGCCGCAGTGTCACCGCCGATTATTTGCATCAGCAGCTAGGCCGTTTGGGGAATACAGCGTATCGGCTGGAAAATTTGACAGCGGATATTGAGGGCGACCCGTTTATTCCTAGTTCGCTGCTGAATCGGCTACGTCAAGAAGCGGTTGAGTCGCTGATCCAGCAGCAGGCCGATGCACCGGAAATTATTACGGCTGATCCCATTGGCGTCTTGGAAGATGCCCTATTCGCACTGGGATACCGTTCGGAGGAGGTGTCGCTGGATGCCCCCCGACTGCATTTGTTGGTGAGAACGCCGGAGCAGTTGGAGGCAGCACTGGAAATTCAGCCCGCCAGTATCACGCTCGATTATTTGGACTTATACGGCCTGAGTCCGGCGGTTGAGCGCATTAAGGCGGCTGGAATTACGGCACGTGTCGCCAGCCCACGCATTTTGAAACCAGACGAACAGCGGGTGGTGAATTTTCTGCTACGCTTGGATTGCGAACTGGTAGTGCGTTCGGGAGGGTTGTTAGAAGCCTTGCAGGGCCGGCATCAACATCCATTAATCGGGGATTTCAGTCTGAATGTTGCCAATCAACTTTCGGCGGATACCTATCTTAAACTCGGCCTCGCCAAAATCACGCCGACGCATGACCTAAACGCCGAGCAGATTGGCAAATTGGCGCAGTCTATCGGGGGTGAGCGTTTTGAAGTAATCGCCTATCACCATCTACCCGTTTTCCACACCGAACACTGTGTTTTTTGCCGTTTCCTGTCCAGTGGAACAAGCCATGTGGATTGTGGGCAACCCTGCGAAAGCCACAAGGTCGCCCTACGTGATGGGCAAGGTCGCAGTCATCCCGTCATGGCCGATGTTGGTTGTCGCAATACGGTGTTTGGCGCGGAGGCACAGGTCGCCAGTCGTCACCTCGATCAGCTTTTGCGGAGCGGCATCCACGACTATCGGCTGGAATTTGTGCATGAGTCGCCGGAGCAGGTGCGAAAGGTCGCGGCGGCATTCCAAGCCTATTTTGCACGCGCAATCACGGCGGCAGAACTCGACCAGCGATTACGAAAAGTTATCCCGACGACGGAAGGCTCGTTTTTTGTGCCGGAGGATTATCTGCGGCTGCCTGTCATCCAATAGGTTTTTGGGACGCTGCAAAAAATTCGGCTTGTAGTTGAGGTGTCACCGTGTCATCCTTAATCAATCGAATCGCTTGTGCTAAGACCTTCGCCAGTGCCGCCAGCCAACGTTCGCCTTTCTCGGCAGTTGCCACATTGCCATCACCCCGATAATGGGTTGGGTGATCGGCATACCACCATGTGCCGGTACTGATTCCCGCATCCCGTAAGGCTTTCATGCGTTTCAATGGCATCCCTTCGCCATCGCTGCGGAGTTGGTCAGCGTGAACCAAATCAGGGCGGATCACCATAATCGCGCTCGTTTCGACCTCCCCTGCGTGACCATCTACGCTGGACTCCCATTGTTTTTGTATCGCCACTTCATCATCCGGGTGGAGGTGTGGTTGTGCCACATAGACGACGTAATCGCGCGGGCTTTGCAGTTGTATCTGCAAGAAAAAATGGATGAGGTTTTCGTTGCCGCCGTGTGCATTGACAAGGATGATTTTCTTGAGACCATTACGGGCGATTTCGCGGCACAGGTTGTCTATAAGGCGGACAATCAAATCGGCGTCAATCGCAATCGTGCCTGCGCAGTGACGGGCCTCTAAAATTTGGGTGAAGACAAAATCAGGAAAGATGAGGGCGGGTTCAATTGCAGCGGCACGACGGCAAATTTCGCGCCCGATGTACATATCGGTGCCGAGAGGTAAGTGGTGGGCATGGCGTTCGATGCAAGAGAGGGGCAACAGGCAAACGCCCTGTGTGGTTGCTACGGCTTGTGGAAATTCATCGCCGGTGAGTTCTTCCCAACGCATGGATTTGACTCCTTGAATGACAAAAATACTGGAATCAATACTACCATCGTTGGGTCAAACTCACAGGGTCTGGTGCGATTATTTTGGCACAGCGACGGCATTACGACGGGCGATTTCTTGCCGGACGACGGAGGCGACCTTGGTGCCAAAAAGCTCGATAGCGTGCATCATCTTTTTGTGTTCGATGGTGTTGTAGCCCATATAGAGCGAGAAACGCTGATGATGAAATAACTCGTGCTGGAACAGGATTTTCTCGATGATTTCATCTGGTGTGCCGACAAAATCTGCCCCGCGCAAATGGCGACCTGTTTCCATCTGTTGGCGACTGGTTGGCGACCAACCACGCTCTCGTCCAATCTGGCTGAACAACATATGGGCCGTCGGATAATATTCGTCTATCGCTTCCTGTGTCGTATCCGCAATAAAGCCATGTGAGTTTACACTCAATGGGATGTGGTCGGGATTATGCCCGGTTTGTTTGGAGGCTTCCCGATAGAGATGAAAAAATGGTGCAAAGCGTTCCGGCATCCCGCCAATAATCGCCAATGCCATCGGCAGGCCCAATGACGCCGCCCGAACAACGGATTCTGGTGTGCCACCCACCGCGACCCAAATCGGTATTTCTGCTTGGGCAGGTCGAGGATAGATGCCAAGATTATCAATGGGGGAGCGGAATTGACCTGACCATGTAATCCGCTCGGACTCACGGAGTTTGACCAGTAGTTCCAATTTTTCGGCAAAAAGCTCATTGTAATCATCAAGGTCGTAGCCAAACAACGGAAAAGATTCGATAAACGAGCCACGCCCCGCCATAATTTCCGCCCGCCCATTGGAGAGTAAGTCCAGGGTGGCGAAATCTTGGAAGACACGCACCGGGTCGTCTGAACTTAATACTGTTACTGCCGTCGAGAGACGAATGGATTTGGTGCGTGCAGCGGCGGCCCCCAAAATTACCAGCGGGGATGAGGCCAGATATTCTTCTCGATGATGTTCCCCAATCGCAAAGACATCCAGACCCACTTGGTCAGCCAACTCAATGGTTTCCAGTAGATTTTGCATCCGCTCCACTGGGCTGATTTTCGCGCCTGTTGTGGGGTGGGGCATTCGCTCGACAAAAGTGTGCAGCCCTAACTCAAAGGGGCGTTCATGCTTGGGCGTGTTCGTTGCAACTGCCATGTTTTTCTCACTCTTTATGTTGTCCACAAATATCTTTATAGAGACAGGCTTAGTCGGAGTTAACTTACTTTTTCTCTTAGGAGGGATGTACTGTGTTCGTGATGTTCTCGTGACTATATGGTGATGTTAATCTTCTATATTGGTGTAGTTGCTCAGATATACGGTCATTCCTATGAGGAGAAGCAAATAGTGAATAACCCCCATCAACAAAAACTGCAATCCCAGTGTAATCAAAATTGGTCTGGGGCTGAATCAATGGAAGAGTTTATAGGTTTTCAGGAGATGTATTATGCCCACTCAAGCCAATAGCACCCTCTATGAGCGACTTGGAGGCGTTTACAGCATTGCCGCCGTCGTGGATGACTTTATTGACCGAATCATGGTGGATGCACGTCTGAACATAAATCCGCGAGTGGACGAAGCGCATCATCGGGTAACGGCGTCAGGGTTCAAGTACCTTGTCACGGAGTTGGTCTGTCAAGTAACAGGTGGCCCACAACAATATACAGGTCGGACAATGTTTGATTCTCATCACCATCTTTTGATTTCGAATCAAGAGTGGCTAGCCTTTATGGATGATTTTCAGCAGACACTGGATAAGTTCAAGGTTCCACAGCAGGAGCAGGATGAGCTAAAGGTTATCGTCGAGAGCACACGATCAGATATTGTTGACACAACCCTCGGATAATCGGCAAGGAGGTTGTGGTATGTGAAGCAATGCAAAGAAGAAACACCGTATTCATTTGGGTTTGAAGCGGGAACACCAAGGTGACACATTTACGGCGCGTGTAATATCAACTCTGAAAACACGTGCCTATAAGCCAATTGGGAGAGGATTCTAATTATGTACAAAGGCCTTAAAAACAAAGTTGCCCTAGTGACTGGGGCGAGTTCGGGTATTGGTCGAGCAACTTCAATTGCGTTCGCTAAACAGGGGGCTAAAGTCGTGCTTGCCAGCCGTAACGAGGAAAGCACTTTACAAACGCTCCGTATGGTCAAAGAGGTTGGTGGTGATGGAATTTTTGTCAAAACTGAGGTTTCCATCGCTGACGACGTGGAGAACTTGATCCAAACAACACTGAAGACATATGGGCAATTGGATTATGCTTTCAACAACGCTGGCGTATCCGGTCCAGCAGGCCCTTTGTTCCAGCTTGCTGAGTCGGATTTCCAAGAGATTATGGATGTGAATCTCAAAGGCGTGTGGTTATGTATGAAGTATGAATTGACGGCGATGCTTGCTAAAGGTGGCGGTAGTATCGTGAACATGTCGTCTGCAGCTGGATTGGTTGGCTCTGTTGGTATTGCTGCCTATACAGCAAGTAAGCATGGGGTTATAGGATTGACCAAATGTGCCGCCCTCGAATATGCCAAGTCTAGCATACGAGTGAATGCTGTTTGCCCAAGCGTCATTGATAATACCGTGATGATTGATCAGGTCAAAGATGCATACCCCGAGGTTTACCATTATTTGCTTGCAACGCACCCCGTTGGTCGTATTGGTCAACCTGAGGAAGTTGCAAACGCGGTTGTGTGGCTCTGGTCAGATGCCGCTTCGTTTATCACTGGGGTTGCGTTTCCCATTGATGGCGGTACGGTGGCGGGTCAGGTTCCAAAGGCTAGTTAGAAACAATCTAGCGGTTCGCATTGACATTGGGTTTGTTTCAAACATGAGTCATCCCGAATTTTCAGAGTGGTGATTGAGTGGCGCTCGTCTGTAAGCTGTATATTACCTATATTTCAAGAGAGGGGTGGTACAGAAGGCTGCACCGCCCTATCCCTACAAGGAATCACCTGTCTTATCGTGGGGAAGAGGCCGTGATTTCGCCTGTTTTTTTACCCCGCCATCCTAGCGTATTCAAGTTATCCTCAGATTTGTGGGCCATGTATAGCACCCGTAGAAGAGAGTTGCAGACCTCTTTTACCAAAGTTTGCTAGGCCTTACGTTAGGTTCGGTCCTGTTTTGGGATGGCTCATGTGAATCTCATCCTATTCCACAAACTCCCTAGATCATTTTTCCACGAAGTCTTAACCTCTTAGAAACCATTGCCAATGCGTGCTTAAATGTCGTTTGGGTAGATAGGCAAAATGCGGCGAAGAGGCCAATTAGACAGCTTAGACGGATTTGAATGCCTCTTCGCTCAACGATAGGGTTTAGGCAGATTGCTGGGCTGTAGTACGTGTATCCCTTGAGGTGTGCCGCTCATTCCGTATGATTTTGTTGAGGGTCTTACCCCGGAGGCGGAGACTATTGGAAACAACGCTGACACTACTAAAGGCCATTGCGAATGCTGCCAACATTGGATTTAGTTCGCGCAACATCATCGGGCCAAATTCCAACAGGGCTAATACACCAGCGGCGACAGGAATCAGAATGACATTGTAGCCAAACGCCCAGAACAGATTTTGGTAAATGACCTGCATGGTTTGGTGTGAAAGCTGGATGGCAGTCGGGACGGTACGCAAATCACCACGCATCAGGGTGACATCGGCGGTTTCCATTGCCACGTCTGTACCTGTGCCAATCGCCATGCCAACGTCGGCTTGGGCAAGGGCCGGAGCATCGTTAATGCCATCCCCAACCATTGCTACTGTCAGCCCCTCGGCTTGCAGTTTCTGAATTTGGGCGGCTTTTTCGGCGGGTTGCACTTCAGCCAATACCCGGTCAATGCCTGCTTCGGCGGCAATGGCTTGGGCGGTGGCGTGGTTATCCCCAGTCAGCATAATGACCTGTAGGCCCATTGCGTGCATAGCGGCTACTGCATCACGCGAGCCATCTTTGATGGTATCGGCGACGGCGATTACCCCGACGATTTGGTTCTCTAGAGCAACCCACATGGCGGTTTTGCCCTGCGACTGCAATTTTTCAGTTTCAATTTCAAGATTGGCAAGCGCAATATGGCGTTCTTTCATCAATTTGCGATTGCCGACCAAAACCTGTTGGCCTTCCACTTGGGCTGAAACGCCGTGCCCGGTAATGGCCTCAAATTGCTGCGGTTCGCTCAGGGCCAATCCCTGATTTTGGGCGGCTTGGACGATGGCCTCACCCAATGGATGTTCACTGCCACGTTCGGCACTGGCGGCAAGGGCGAGCACCCGATTTTTGTCCATCTGGGTGTTTTCGCTTAAAACAATATCGGTGACGGTGGGTTCGCCTTTGGTAATCGTGCCCGTCTTGTCCAAGACAATCGCCTGCAATTTATGGGCACTTTCCAGTGAACGGCTGTTTTTGAACAGGATACCGTTTTCCGCCCCCTTGCCGACGCCAACCATAATCGCGGTAGGGGTGGCAAGACCCATTGCACACGGGCAGGCAATCACCAGCACGGCGATGGTACGAATGAGGGCGTGGGTGAAATCACCATCTACAGCATACCAAACGCCAAAGGTCACTAGGGCAAGGGCGATCACCGCAGGCACAAACACCGCCGCGACCTGATCTACAATCGCTTGGATAGGGGCTTTGCTACCTTGTGCCTGTTCCACCAACTTGATAATTTGGGCGAGCGCGGTTTGTTTGCCAATGCGGGTGGCCTCAAATTTCAGCAGACCATTTTTGTTGAGGGTCGCACCGATGACCATCTCGCCGGGGGATTTGCTGACGGGGAGGGATTCACCTGTGAGCATACTCTCATCTACGGAACTGATGCCCTCTTTGACGACACCATCCACCGGAAATTTTTCGCCGGGGCGCACGATCACTAGATCACCCAAACGGACTTCACTTATCGGCACATCCACCTCAATTCCCTCACGAACGACGCGGGCCGTGCGGGGTTGAAGGCCGATTAATTTCTTGATGGCTTCACTCGTCCGGCCTTTGGCGCGTGCTTCGAGCAGCTTGCCGAGGACAATCAAGGTAATGATGATGGCGGCGGTTTCAAAATAGACGTGTTCGCCGAGACCTTCAATCCCCAACGCAATCGGGATGCTATAGAAATAGGCGACAGATGACCCCATTGCCACCAATACATCCATATTGGCGGCCCCATTGCGGAGCGCTTTGTATGCGCCAACGTAATAATCCTTGCCAACATAAAATTGGACAGGGGTGGCGATAATCCAGAACAGGATATTGACCCAACTTTCCATCGCCCACATGCCCAATAGATCCAAATCGCGGGCCATGCTGAAGGCCAGTAACGGGAAGGAAAAAATCGCCCCGACTAAAAATCGGCGCTGTTGATGTTTCAATTCGGCGGCACGGGCCTCGGCTTCTTTGTCCTGTAAATCTTCTTCTTCGGCAGCCACGACCACGCCATAACCAGCGTTTTCCACCGCAGTCACGAGGGTGTTGGTGGAAACGGTTGGGGCAATCTTTACAACGGCCCGCTCGGTAGCGAAATTGACATCAGCTTCAACCACGCCTTCCACTTTGCGTAGAGCGCGATTGACAGCTTTTGAGCAATTGGTGCAAGTCATCCCAGTGATGGGAAGTTCGATGGTAATGAAGTTGTTGGGTGTGACAGTGGCGTCTGACATCTATGATCCTTTCTGAATGTCGTTTCATGCACCGAAAAAAAAGCCCTGTTGAGAGTCAGGGCATGGGAATGCGTTAGGCTTTTACTTCTTCGGGGGGATATTCAATTTCGACGAGGGCGTTTTTGATTTGTTCCCATGTCGCCGGGTTGTCCCATTCGACGACGACCTGCTTGGTTTTTTCGTCGGCATGGGCCGATTTTACGCCTGCGATGCTCTTGATTTCGCGTTCTACCGTGTGGACACAGTGACCGCAGCTAATGGCTGGAACGTTGAAGGTTTTGGTAGACATTGAGATTTCTCCTATGAATGGGTTACTTTGTCCGGTGTTCGGTACGGAATACTTCCATAACTTCGGCTAGGACACGCTCCCGTTCATTCGGGTCGTCGCCGCGAATGGCGGTGGTGAGGCAGGTGTCTAGGTGGTTTTCCAAGATGAGTTCGCTGACGCGGGCTAAGGCGGCTTGGGTCGCCTGTATTTGTTTGATGATGTCAATGCAATAGCGATCTTCTTCTAACATGGTGATGATGCCGTTGATATGCCCCGAAACGCTTTTGAGGCGGTTGACGAGGTTGGTGTGATTGTGATGTTCCATAGTCCCCTCAATTTACCCCTCCCCCCTCTGGGGTGGGATATGCTATACTCCTATTCTAGTAAATAGTAGCAGGGTGTCAAGCCGTTTTTGAAAATTCACGCGCAATGTCATATAAAAAATGTGCCAGACGCGATGTATCAGGAGACAAACGTCGCCGATAATAGAACTATTGACCCAAACTTGGCTGTTACGTTTCATCGCAATGAAGGATCGCTACAATGAACTTATGGGTAATTTTTCTGACAGGCCTTACTACTGGTGGGTTATCGTGCTTGGCGGTACAGGGGGGGCTACTGGCAACTGCTATCACAGGACAGAGCCACACCGGACGCCAAAAAAAACTCCACGATGAAGTATTGCAGATGCAAGTCGCTGCCAATCCTTGGCCCGTAGTCTATTTTCTAGGTGCAAAATTATTGGTCTATACCGCATTGGGATTTTTGCTTGGTCTGGTAGGATCGGCTCTCCAAATCTCCCCCAAGACCCAAGCAGTCATGCAACTTCTCGCCGCATTTTATATGCTGGCGACGGCTCTCAATATGTTAGAAGTCCACCCCGTTTTCCGCTATTTTGTGATTCAACCCCCCAAATCATTTACCAAACGGGTGCGGAATCAGGCCCGTCAGCAAAGTTTCTACACGCCTGCGATTTTAGGCGCGATGACCGTGCTGATTCCCTGCGGCACAACCCAAGCCATGATGGTTTTGGCGATTAGCGAAGGGCAGGCGGTTTTGGGCGCGGCGATCTTGGCGATTTTTGTGCTTGGTACATCCCCGACCTTTTTTGTCCTCGGTTTTCTGGCGACCCAATTACAGCATTGGGTCAAACGAGCATTCAACTACACCGCGGCCACTTTGATTATTTTGGTGGGTATGTTATCCGCCGACAGTGCGCTCAAAGTCCTTAATTCGCCATTTGTGCCCAGCTATACGGTGACATCGGTCCTTGAGTCGTTGGGGATTTTGACGCCGAAGCCTGTCTATGCCGAAGATGTAGATGGGGTTGAGGAGATGACGATTCATGTGGAAGCGGAAGCCTATAAACCGAATCACTGGATCGCTGAACAAGGCAAACCTCTCCGGATTCGTTTGATTACCGAAGACACCTATGGCTGTACCCTTGTTTTTACTATTCCCGAATATGACGTAGTACAATTTTTGGAGAGTACGGATGAACAGGTAGTGGAATTGCCGCCACAGCTACCCGGTGAAATCAATTTTATGTGTAGTATGGGCATGTATACGGGCAAGATTGAGATTCAATAAGGGGACTTATGTATGGTGAAGCAGCAGTTCAAAATTCAGGGGATGCACTGTGTCGGCTGTGCCATGACGATTGATGGCGCGGTTGAAGATTTGCCGGGAGTGAAATCGGCCTCCACCAACTATAAACGCCAAGTGGCGGTGGTGGAATATGACGAAAACCAAGTGAGCGAGACCGACATTTTGCAGGCGATCCATGAGGCGGGTTATTCGGGTAAGGGTGCTGAAGCGAATTGATGTATACAAGAGGGTATATTTATGCCATTGCACTGCCCTAAAAAGGATTGACACCCAAGCATTCTTTGTTATACTTGCACCCAAAATTCGGCTCAGTAGCTCAATGGCAGAGCAGTTGACTCTTAATCAATTGGTTGGGGGTTCGAGTCCCTCCTGAGTCACACCTATGTACTTCTATCAAACCAGCGGGATCAATCTTGCTGGTTTTTGTTTCTAAACAAGCATCTTCGGTAGGCGTGGTCTGTCCGTCGCCCTTGCCAGTGGGTCTAAAACTGGTCAAGTATCCAAACGGAGGCCGCAAATCCATTCTTACAATCATCCCCTCACGGTTTACCACTACACGTTCAATAAGATGGAGCAGTAATTGACGTTTCTGGCTTGGCTCCAATTTGCCATAGAGTATACCAATTTTTACGAGTAACTGTACTGCATCATCCAAACCTTTAAAATAGTACTGCTTTTCGCGCCCTAAATGCTCTAATGCGGCGCGGGTTTTCTGGTACTGATCGCTAAAATCACGCCAGAGTTCAGTATAGAGTGCCTCAGTGATTTTGCCTTTTAGATGATCCATGTAGATCAGTTTTTCGTACTTTGCCAGCTTGTCCAATTCTTCTTGCAACGCCGCTTGATCATTCTGACGCCGTAGATTGACACGGAGTTCGATTGACGATACGGTGCTGGATCACAACAGCGCGTTCAAGATCGAGTTGGTCAGACGACAATACAGTGGTAATGCCCATGCCTTCATCAAAGGGATTGGGGTGGTCACCTGCGTGTATATCAACCCAGAACTGGATCAATGCTGGCTGATTGACTATCGCATTTATGACCCGGATCAGGATGGCAAGACTAAACTCGACCATGTGCGCGAGATGTTGGACAACACGTTCAGTGATAAACAACTGTCGTTCCGAGGGGTGTTGATGGATAGCTGGTATGCCGAACGCAAGCTGATGCTGCATATCGAAGGCTTGAACAAGGTCTACTACTGTCCACTGAAGGATAATCGGTAGGTAGACGAGACGGGCGGCGAAGCTGGCTATCAGCGCGTGGACAGCCTGACGTGGACCGACCTTGAACAAGCGCACGGCAAAGTCGTCCATCTCAAGACCTTCCCCAAAGACCATCAAGTGAAACTGTTCCGGTTAGTGCTTTCCTCCAAGCGCACGGACTATGTGGCGACCAACGACATGGCTCAGGATTCCACCCATGACACACAAGAGGTGTGTGCCTTGCGCTGGAAGATTGAGCAGTTTCATCGAGAAACCAAACAAACCACCGGGATTGAAGGTTGCCAATGTCGCTTGGCACGTATGCAACGTAACCACATCGCCTGTGCCATCTTAGTATGGGTTCGGCTCAAGCAAGTCGCCCAAGAAACTGCTTCCACTCTCTATCATATTAAACCCAGCTTGCTGGATGATTACATGCGTGCTCAATTGCGTTCACCTGCTGTCCATATGCAGTTTGCGTAAGTCCTATTTATCTGATCTGGGCTGCTTTGGGAGCTTGTTCAGCTGCCATTCTATATGAACCCGCCTTCGCTGTGATCTCGACTTGGTTTGTCAAGTAGCGTGGCATGGCATTGGCGACCGTGACATTTGCTGCCGGATTAGCCAGCACGATTTTTCTCCCGCTCTCCGATGCCTTGCTCGATGCTTTGGGGTGGCGCGATGCGGTATTCGGGTTAGGTATTCTGCTTGGTATGACCACCATTCCTCTGCACGCCCTTGTACTGCGGCGACATCCCCATGATTTGGGTTATATGCCCGATGGCGAGGTTCAGTCCATTACGGCTACAACTCAACCGCAACCATCAGGCGTTGCGCTTACGGAGGCGTGGCATAGCCGTTATTTCTGGATCCTGACGTTGGTCTTCAGCTTGTCCTACCTTGCAGCAGCAGCCATTCGTGTCCATTTCATCCCATTGCTGATTGATGCAGGGGTTGATGCCAGCGTTGCAGCCTATGCCAGCGGGGCGATTGGATTAATGCAGGTAGTCGGGTGTGTTGTTTTTGCTCCACTTGATAACTGATTTTCTACGCGGGTGATGGTGAGTGGCGTATTCGCCTTACAAGCCGTGGCGATGTTGTTTTTGATGGTAGGGACATCCCTCTGGAGCATTGGCCTATTCATCGTGATTTTTGGCGCGGCCTATGGCGCTCGCACCCTTGCTCGGCCTTCCATTCTGGCCGAGGTCTTTGGTATTTCCCATTATGGCCGGATTTCTAGCGTGATGGTTATTTTCCTGACCTTGGCGGCCACCGTCGCGCCAGTCGGAGCCGGGTGGTTGTATGATTTCTTCGGTAGTTATGACTTGATGCTTTAGATGATCCTCTTACCGGGGATTGCCGCAGCCGGGATTATGCTATTTGCCTGTAATGCACCCCAAAATCTGGACACAAAAATCAGGTTTGTAAGGTGCCGCCCGCCACTTGAGCAACCCAATAAGCAGCTTCAAATTCAGTGGGGGTTG
>JAJTXY010000018.1 GCA_021463865.1 Anaerolineae bacterium | reverse complement strand
TTACCCAATGGTGACAGCCGTGCTGCCGGACGCGATACCCGTTATCCCCGTATCAGCCTTGATGAAATTGTCGCCGCCCAACCCGAACTTATTTTATTGCCCGATGAACCGTACTTATTTCAAGAAACGGATGCCGAGGAACTTTACCAACTCGATATGCCTGCCGTCCATCTGGGCCATATCTACCTGATAGACGGCTCACTACTGAGTTGGCACGGCACCCGTTTTGCCTTTACCCTCACCGAACTGCCGCCAATGATTGAAGAAGTGCATGAGAAATTGGGCCACACCCACGAGGATGAATCTGATTGATAGAGAATCCAACACAGGCGCTTGCCCTTTTGGATGAATTGGACATCGCCGCGATTGTTTGTGACAACAATGGGCGTATCAAAAAGGTCAATCAAAGCGCCCAAACCCTTTTTCGCCTCTTTCAACCTTCGACTGAGTTAGTTGGGTGTCGGCTGATCGAGGTGGATGGCCTAAAATCACTGGTCTCGCTCGATTTTTCTGCGCCGTTTTACGAGGGGGCATTGTTCAAGGGCCTGTTTTGCCGCGTTCGCCTAAAACCAGTCAAGGCAGGCGGGATTATCTATACTTTTGAAGATTTGACGGATTTTTACGCGCATGACCAACTGCGTACCGATGTGTTATCAATGGTTGTGCATGACCTCCGTGCGCCCATTTCTGCCATCAAGAGTTTTGCCGAACTCGCCACCCAAGTTGGCCCGATTAACCCCCAGCAACAGGTCTTTATGGATCGGGTACAGTTAGCGGTTCGCAGCGCCAATCTGTTTCTAAATGATCTCCTCGACATGACATGGATTGATTCCGGCGCATCCTTAGATCGGCAGCCTATCAATATCGGTTATCTGGTACAGTCCACCGCCGAAAGCCTTGAAGAACGCGCCAAGTCCCATGAAGTCTCCCTGCATATCAGCATCAGCCCGGATTTACCAGTCGTTCAAGGGGAAGCCCATCGGTTGGAGCGAGTATTTACCAACCTTATCACCAACGCCATCAAATATTCGGGCAAAGGCAAATCGGTCTATGTAACGGCTTCGCGTGCCAGCAATTTCGTCACCATTTCCGTTGCCGATAATGGCGCGGGCATCTCGGCTGAATATCTGCCCTTTATTTTTGATCGTTTTTATCGCGTTCCCGGCGAAGAACGCCGTAAAGAGGGCATGGGGTTGGGTCTTGCCATTGTCAAAGCCATTGTGGAAAAACACGGCGGGCATGTCGAAGTCCAAAGCGAACCCGGCAAAGGCAGCACCTTTATGGTCGTCCTCCCCATCGAGGAATAAGGATCCGCTTTGTAGGGGCGACGTCTCAGACTTGCCCTAATCCCTAATTTCAGCACGGTGGCTTTAGCGTGATAATAGGCCAATCTTAAAAACTGCGACAAAGAGGCTGCTCTCCCTCGCCATGTTGGAGAGGGGGTTGGGGGGTGAGGTTAAATTGGCTTCGTTTTGGCACAATCAGATTTTCCGATACACCCCCACCAAATGTTCCGCCATGCCCAACGGCGCAACCCGACTCCACCATACACTCAATCGAAACAGCACCGGATGAAACGCGAAATACGTGGGGTCTTGGATACTTCGCAACGTCACCACTTCAAATCCGGTATTTTGTGCCAATCGTCGCAATTGCCGCCGCGTATTGGCCCGATACATCACCTTAAAGGTATCGGCTTCTTCCCGCCCATACAGTTTAGGAACTAACCGATGCTGCAAAGGCCGTAACAACCGATTGAGCGTCGCTGCCGGACTGGTCGCATTGGGCGTGATAAACAAAAAATAGCCGCCCGCCTTTAACACCCGCGCCGTTTCCTGAAAGGTATGTTCAGGGTCGGGCAGATGTTCCAACACCCAACTGCTCAAGACCATATCCAGACAGCCATTTTCCAGCGGCAAATGGTCGGCGGTGGCAGCAAATCGTGGCAGATCGGGCAGACGGTGTTCCGCCAGTGATTGCCAATCGGGGTCTAACCCAATCGGGCATGAAACCACTGTACCGAGTTGCTCAAATACCCCGCCGCGTCCACACCCAACATCCAGCACCCGCATCCCCATTTGTAGATACTGGCGGATCAAAAACGCATAGACTTCGGTGGCAGGCTGCCAGCCGGGGGTTAATTGGGCATAACGTTGGCGATAGGCATTCTGTTTTTCGAGTGAGAGTGACATCAAGGTTCTACCAGTTTGTAGCCAATACCCCACACGGTTTCAATGGGTGCATTGCTACCCTCCAATTTATGCCGTAGATGGGCCACATGCACATCCACTGTGCGCGTTTCGCCATAAAAATCAAAGCCCCACACCAGATCAAGTAATTTTTCACGACTCAAAACAATCCCTTTGTTTTCAACCAATGCCACCAGCAGATCAAATTCTTTTGTCCGCAAATCTGCCAAACGATCTCCCACATAAACCGTGCGTGAAGCCGGGTCTATCGTAACATTGCCGACATACATCTTTTGATTCGCCTGTTGCGGACTGCGCTGGGTTGAGCGTGGTTCCAGCCGCCGCAAAATCGCCTTGACCCGTGCCACCAATTCACGCGGATTAAAGGGCTTGGTCATATAATCATCTGCGCCGAGTTCTAGCCCGACAATTTTATCAATATCGTCATCCCGCGCCGTCAGCATCAAAATCGGCACATTCGATTCGGCCCGTAGCCGTTTGCAAACTTCCCAGCCATCCAACCCCGGCAGCATCAAATCCAACACAATCAAAGTAGGTTGCTCGGTTTGGGCCATATTTAAACCCGTCAGCCCATCCCCTGCGCTAATGATTTGAAACCCCTCTTTTTTCAGGTACATACTGGCAAGCTCAATGATATTTTGCTCGTCATCCACAATAAGAATCGTTTCTTCAGCCATCCCCTATGCCCCTTCTATATAGCCCATAGCCGAACCCTGTGCTAATCATCATCAGGGCTATGTCCAAAATCTGGCCGATGCGTATACCCCCTAGTTTATCCGATGGATTGCCTGCTAGAAAGCCGAGCCAAAAGGTGGTCAAGCCAATGCAGAATAACACCCCCCACAGCCGATACCCTGTCCATTGTTCATGCACCGTTAGCCATGTCACTCCAATCAGTACAATCAATGTCGCCCCAATGCCAAAAATCTGGGTTTCATAGCGCAGCGTGACGTCCCCCGCCAAATCAATCAAATGCCCCGTCAGCCAAATGGGAACATCGGCCTGTGGGTCAACGACCCTTCCACAGCCACACCCCGCATGTCGGCACGCCCACCATCCCCCTATGACCCCCAATGGTAGTGCCAGCGCCAGCCCATCACTAAATTCCCCAAACGGCACTTTTCGCAGTCGAGCCATTCCCCACGCCCCCACTAGACCGCCGATGATCCCGCTATGCCATTCCACCCCGCCGTACCAGACATCTATCCAATCTTCGGGGAAATAGCGGAAGTAACTCCAATCCATTAGCACGTACACCACCCGTGCCGCAATTAACCCGCTGACCAATGCTGCCAATGCCACATCCAACCATGCGCCGATGCGCTGGGGTGGGGTGGGGTGCTGCGCCGCTGACCAAGCAATCGCCGCCAGCCCTGCCAATATCCCAATGCTAAATTGGAGTCCAAAAAATTGGGCAATCGTTAGCTCTGGCACACATAGCCTTTCTGTCCAATGCGTTTCCCCTCTCCATGCAATGGGGAGGATTAGGGGTGGGGATGTATCAGAATTTTTCATTCTTTACGGATACTTATGGTGCTTAACCATATCAAGTGCCAGCACTTGACAAGTGCATACCGTTTCGTACCGCCTGCTCTCACTTCAGTTTATTATGGGTTATCAAACACCCGTGCAATTTCATCCTCTAACCGCTCAACCGTCAACTGCCCGATTAAATACGCCCGCACCACACCCGCCTCATCAATCAAAAACGTGAGTGGGAGCGCGAAAACCCCCATCGCGTAATGATAAGCCATGTCCTTATCCAGCCCAATCTGCAAGGTCAGCCCATATTCATCCAAAAACCGCTGGACATCGGCTAAAGTCTGCCCATTGTCGGGGTCTGTCACGGCAATGACCCGCACGCCATTATTTTCGCCCTGTGCATCGCTAAAACGTTGCAATTCAGGTATTTCCTCGATACATGGCACACACCAAGATGCCCAAAAATTCAGCACAATCCGCTGGCCCACATAGTCTTGCAAAGTAAAGGCTTGCCCCTCTAATGTCGTCAATTCCAGTGCTGGAGCGGGTTGCCCAATAATCGAGGGCTGCGCGGTGGCGGTTGGCGGGGTGGGTGGGATAAACGTCTGTGGCAGGGGCGTGGCACGGTCAGAAATGGGATTTTGGCTTATTGGCGGGCTGTCATCATCGCTCGCAATCATCAATACCATGCCGACAATGCCGATCACAGGCAGAATCAACAGCACCATCCATGCTCGAAAAAATGAATGTCCGGTTTCCATCTTCTAATTTCCAAACCCTATGGCAAAAAGCGCGGCAAGAAGCCATCCGCCACGACTTGTTGTGATTCACCTGTCGTGACATTCACCATCCAAATCTCCGTCGGGTCTTGGCGCGTTTCCAGATTATAACGTTGGTACAGAAGCAAATGACCATCCTTACTCCAATTGATTGACCCATGACTGTACGCCGCGTCCACCACGAGAGGCGTCTCTGCAAAGGTGGTCATATCCAACAAATACAATTGTCCACCCTGCGTATAACGGTTGTCCAGATAGCGCCGCACCACCGCTAACCGTGTGCCATCAGGAGCAAACGCCGCCTGCAAATCATCAACAGGATTTTCCGTTTCCCCGCTGATCGAAATTTCGGCCTGATTGCTGAGGTCATTGAGGTTAATCATCGCCAGATGCGAATAATAGGTGGTCGCCGCCGCGCCATACGCCAATTTGGAATAGGCGAACCACCCCCCATCCGGCGAAAACACCCCGGGTACGCCTTGCGGAGTCGAGACAAATGCGGATTGCCCCGTCGCAAACTCGTACAACAATATCCCCGGCGGGTTAGCTGTTGCCAGCACAATCGCTACCCATTTGCCATCCGGTGACCATTTCGGCGCAAACCCGACCAGCGTTTCGTCATTAATTAATAGGTGGGATTCCCCTGTATTGACATCCACCACCCATGCCCGTTTCGCGGTGGCGGGGTTGAGTCCGGTGGCTAGTTCCTGCCGTGTATAAGCCACCACTTGATTATCCGGCCCCCACGCCGGATCATAACACGTCGCCTGCCCCTCAACGCAATTGGTTAACTGGATGTGTTCGCGGGTCTTTAAATTCAATGCCCAAATATCAGACGCGGTATCGGTGCGCTCCACCGTATAGGCAACCCATGTCCCGTCAGGGCTGATCGCAAAATCAACCACCCCACCTGTTTCATTGGTTAATTGCTCGGTGTGGCCCGTTTGTAAATCATAAAATTGCAGATTACGGATAGGCTGGGTAAATGGCCCTAAATAGAGCATCTGGGGGAGTCGGATGGTGAAATTAAATTGAAAATCCTCCGCAAGTGTTTTGTTTTCATCACTTTCCGCACCTGCCCTTACTTGCACGGTATATTTTTGGCCCGGATTTAGGGGGGCATTGGGCCGAAACACGAGTTCTTGGCGATTGACCCATTCCAAACGACCTTCAATGGTTGGGGTGATACTAAACCGATTTTCGACGGACTGTGCCACCATCGGCCTGTCAAATTCCACTCCGATGACGGCATCGGCATTGGTAAGGCCGTCGGGGGTGTGATGGATGACCTGCACGCCTGTGGTATCGCCCAACAAAATCAGTACCGCGATAACCACCAGCAGCGCCCCCATCACCCCTAAGATAATGGCGTCAAATCGGTTGGGTCGTTTAATAATCTTTTGTTGATATAGAAGCGATCCAATTTTAATCATTGGGATGGGCATCCACACTTGGAGGAGTATTGGTAGTCAAAGTGTTAAAACACCCCGCTAGTCACTATCCAATTTAAGCCTTCCGATAATGAATCCTGCTCCAAAAAATAGACAATCACCTCGTAGGCTTTGGCTTTTGTGACTGTCGCATATAGATGGATCGTCTCATTTGTGGTATCGCCCTCAAACTCGATTTCACCATCGTCTACTGTATACATTGGATCAGTCAAGATACCTCCCTTTGAAGAATCCTTATAATGAAACCATACCCGGTCATTACACACATTTGCGAGCGTGATAAAAGCTGCTGGTGTCTCGACGTTGAAGTAAAATCTTTCCTCATTGTTCATCGCATCAAGCCAATGTTTGATGTCTACAGCAGAGGAATTTTTTACCCCATCATTGATTTGACCAGCCAACCAGATAAGTTTTGTCATCTATGAACTCCTAAAATAATTTAACAGCCGCCAAATTCATTTGAAAGATACGCCTGCCTGCCGTCTGACTGACCACCACACTACAACAATCTACGCGGGCGCTCATTAAGTTCCTCAATAATCTTGCGATCCGCCTTTGAAAACGCGAATTCGGATAATCGCTCCTCACTGACCCAGCGGAAATCGGCACATTCATGGCAAGTCGGGTCGGCGCTGGTGGGGGCAAGCACACATTCAAAGGCAAATAGGGTGATTTTGAAATGGGTATAGGCGTGCTGCACTTTGGCGAAAAACTCACCGACCTCAACCGTAATACCCAATTCCTCATGCAGTTCCCGCGCCAAACATGCCTCCAATGTTTCCCCACTTTCGACTTTGCCACCGGGGAATTCCCACAACCCACCCAACAAATCCTTATCGCGCCGCTTGGCAATCAATAGTTCCCGATTGGCGTTGCGAATCAATCCGCATGTCACATCATAATGGGGCGTTTTGGCTTTGGGGGCTTTGACCGGACGCTCATTTTGTGTGCCATTCGCTCGTGCCAAGCAATATTTTGCTACCGGACAATGTTCACAATCGGGATTACGCGGTTTACAAATCGTCCGCCCCAACTCCATCAAGGCTTGATTGTAATTGCCCGCTTGCCCGGTTGGGACACCCGCCATCAATTGTTCGGCCATTGCCCAATATTGGGCGATAATCGCAGGTCGGGTCACATCTTCGCCATTATCAAATAGGCGACTGAACACTCGAATTACATTGCCATCCAACACGGGGACATGCTCATCAAAGGCAATGCTGGCAATTGCCCCGGCGGTGTAGCGACCAATGCCTTTTAAAGTCTGTAATTGGGTCGCTGTCTGCGGCAATTCTCCACCAAAATCTTTCACGATTTGTTGGGCAGCGGCCTGTAAATTTCGGGCACGGCTGTAATAGCCCAAACCCTCCCATTGTTTGAGTAAATCATCTTGGGGGGCATCGGCAAGCGCGGCAATGGTGGGAAACTTTGCCAAAAATCGTTCGTAATAGGGGATAACAGTGGTGACTTGGGTTTGTTGCAGCATGATTTCCGAAAGCCAGATGTGATAGGGATTACGGGTTTGTCGCCACGGCAGGTCGGCGGCGTGTTGTTCATACCATGTCAGCAGGGGCAAAATAAAATCACCCGATAAATCTTCCAAAATGGGTAATGATGAAGGCATCCGTGATTTCCTCTAAGAACCGCACCAGCATGGGGTTCTCTTAATTGTTAGAAGTCCACATGAATCGCATGTGCGAATTTGATTGTATGGTAAAATTGAGGATGAGGGGTGATATTTATCCAATATTTAGTATTTTTTCAAGCACACTCCTTTTTTCCCTACCGTTGAACAAGTGACGTAGGTTGTAACAATGGTGGATCGTTTTAGACGTGGTAACAAAGACGATGAAGGGGATGACCGTCCAAAGGATCGTCGCCCCGGTAGCAAACCCCCACCCGACAAAGACGACGATAAGTCAGGGCGTCGGTTAGGCCCGCCTAGCTTTGGGCGCGGCGGTGGGGATGATAGAGACAAAAAAGACGACAAACCGGGTGATTCCGGCCAACGTCGTTTTGGCGTTCCCGGCGGTGGTGGCCCTGATGAGCCTGCGGGTGGCGCACGCCGTCCGTCTGGTCTAGGCGGTGGCAGTAGTGGATCATCCGATGAAGGGGGTACCCGTCGTTTTGGGCCGCCTAGTTTTGGGCGTGGCGGGGATGATAAAGACAAAAAAGACGATAAAGACAAAGATTCTGGCTCACGCCCCGGTTTTGGCGGTTTCCGTCGTACAGGGGATGAGAAAAAAGATGATAAGCCGGGAGACCGCGCTGGTTCATCGGGAGGGCGCCCAAGTTTTGGCGGTGACCGACCTTCAGGTGGTGGTGGTTCACCCTTCAGCCGTGACCGCGATGCCGATAGTGGACGACCCGGCGGTGATCGGCCCGGAGCATCGCCACAAAACCCGCGCAGCACAAGCTCATTTGGCGCGACACGTGACAGTGAAGGGAGTGGAGGCTCATCCGGTAGCCGTCCATTTGGCGGTGGCGGTGGTTCACCATTCAACCGTGACCGGGATAAGGACGAAAAAGATGAGGGCGGCTCGGGTCGCAGTTTTGGCGGCGGTGGCTCGTCGTTTGGCCGTGACCGTGACGCGGATAGTGGTGGGCGCTCGGGAGGCGGATCATCATTTGGTCGAGACCGTGATGCCGACAGCGGTGGAAGCGGCGGTTCCGGTAGCCGTTTAACCGGCAGTGGAGGCTCATCTTTCAGCCGAGATCGAGATGCGGATAGTGGGGGTGGTGGACGGCCCGGTGGAGATCGTCCGGGAGGGGGTTCACCCTTTAGTCGAGACCGAGACGCGGAGAGCGGGGGCGGTGGACGGCCCGGTGGAGATCGTCCGGGTGGAGGCTCACCCTTTAGTCGAGACCGAGATGCGGATAGTGGGAGTGGTGGACGGCCCGGTGGAGATCGTCCGGGTGGAGGCTCACCCTTTAGTCGAGACCGAGACGCGGAGAGTGGTGGCGGACGCACGTCGGGTGGAAGCTCAACGGGTAGCCCAGAGCGCAGTTCACCGTTAGGCGGTAGTCGCCCCGGCGGTGGCAGTCCATCCAGTCCTAGCGGCCCATCTTCACCGAGTCGTTCGCCGTTCGGCGGGCCAAGTGAGGGGTCAGGGGGGCGACCTGCGGCACCATCCAGTTCAGCCGCACCAGCACGCCCCGGTTCTAGTCCCCCGCTGGGTCGTCCGGGTATTAGCCCGTCCCCTGCTCGGCCCGGTAGCAAACCAGCCGAAGAACCATCCAAGCGTGCTTTGCCCGGTTTTGGTGGCCGTAAAGAAACGCCAGCTGATACTCCGAGAAAAGGCGATGCCAAGCCTAAAGACGAGGGTGGTCGCCGTTTTGGGATACCTGCGATAGGTCGTAAATCGGCTCCTGAAGAGGATAGGAAAAAGGCTGCCGAGAAGAAAAGAAGAGAAGAGCCGCCCAAACGAGGAACGGTTGAGGTTAAGAAAGACCCCAAAGCTGCTGCCAAGACCTCACGTGCCACGACTACCGCCGCCAAATTACCAGAGCGGGATACCGGTGTTCGTAATGTGACGCGCGGATTGGATTACAACCGCAAATTGGATATGGCTGGCTGGCTGTTGGTCGGTGCGACTCTGATCTTGTTTGCAGGGGCGTTTGAATCTATCTTTTCCTCGGATCCGAAGGGGTTTACTTATGACCTCGATCAGTTCTTGGCGCAGATATTTGGGCTAGGGCGGATCGTTATTCCTATTACATGTGGGGTCATCGGTGTATGGCTCATCCTTCGGAATTTCGGTCGTGTCCTTGAAATTGACTATTTCCGCATTTTGGGCTTTGTGGTACTCCTCGGTACGCTTTTGACAACCCTCCAATGGTGGGAGTTGATGTGGATTGACTTCCCTAAAGTGAACGAAGTTCCCACCATTGAGGCCCTTGAAGCGCAAAGCAGGGCACTTTGGGAAGATGGTGGCGGTGGCGGTCTAATCGGCCATACCATCTACATATTCCTTCAACATTTATTCTGGGATATTGGTGTCCCGGTGGTGTTGGTCATATTTTGGGGGCTAGGTACGCTGTTTGCTTTTGATCTCTCATTTGAGAAGATCGCTACCAACGTTCGGACAACCCGCGCCAATCGCCAAGCCAAACGCGAAGCCGCCCTTGCGCGATATGCGGAAAGCAAAGGACTTGTACCCTCAGCCGCAACTGCTGTCCCGACCCCATCTGCTCCAGCAATGGCGGTGGCAGCGGCAGTCTTGGCGACGGACGAAAGTACAGGCCCACAGCGCAAGCCCGGTAAAACTACGGGACGAACGGCTGCCCCTGAACCCCTAGTGGTTGCTCAACCCGCCCCAGCACCCGCTATTGTCGCTGCCCCGGTAGCAGTCGCCGAAGCGCCAGCGGAATCTAAAGAAAAGCGCGGTATGTTCGGGCGCAAGAAGGAAGAAGCTCCGACTGATAGACCGATTACGGCAGCGACGGATGGGGACACACCCAAACGCGCTGAAAAAGAGGGCCTATTTGGGCGTAAGAAAGAGGAAGTGCCCTCTGATAGACCGATTACCGCTGACACGGATGGCGATGCACCCAAACGCGCCGAACGGGGTGGCATGTTTGGCCGCAAGAAGGAAGAAGCGCCCACTGATAAGCCAATTACTGCCGATACGGATGGGGATACTCCTAAGCGTGCCTTACCCACTGGTATAGCGGCGGCGCGTGAAACCGCTGAGGTCGTCGAAAAACAAGGCAGTGAACCACCTAGACCCCCTCAACCCGAAGGGGAAGACCTTAGCTCGCGTCGCCCATTACCCGCCTCGACGGAACCCGAGGGTCCGCGCCGTCGCTTGCCCGGTTTGCCCGGACGTCACCCTGAATCTGGCGATACAGGCCCAATTGCAACATCGGCTACGGGTGAAACTGGTAGCCCCGTATCTGCTGCCACCAACACCCCAACACAGGAAGCATCATCGGGTGGTCGGCGCATCCCCGTTTTGCGTCCTCCACTGGGGCGACAAGCCTCGTCTGCTGATAGTGCCGAAACAGGGAAACCTGCTGTGGCGAATGAAGCCGCCCCTACTGCTGACGATCAGGCCGGGCGTCGTCGTTTTGGAATGCCCGGTAGGAAAGCATCTGAGCCGGAGAAACCTGCCGAGTCCGCCACCAGTGCAGCTGGCACGGCCGCGGCAGTAGTGGCAGGGATGGCAGCCGCTGATACCACCAAACAACCGGGGCGATTTGGGGCATTTGGTCGGCGTGGCTCATCACCTCCAGAAGAGGCTAAACCCGCCGAGGCTTCATCCGACACAGCGTCCCGTAAGCCTGTCGCGGCTGAGTCTGAGAAATTAGCGGCCCCCGCCGCGGAAAAACCAGCGCAACCAGTAGCGCCTCGACGTGGCTTGCCAGACCTGACTCCGGCTGAACGAGCTATGCTCAGTGGGGAAACTGCTCCCGTTGAAAAATCAAACGAGTCAGCATCAGAAAAACCTGTGGCGGAAGCAGCGCCTGTTGTTTCTAACTCCACTGCGCCTGAAGTCCCGAAATCGGAAACTCCTGAAGCGGTTGAATCTGCGCCAGTTGAACCGGCTGCAATACCCGCTTCGCCTGAAACTCTAGCGCCCGTCCGACGAGGTTTCCCGCAATTTACCGCTGCTGAGGCTGCAATGATGGGGGTGGCGGCTGCAACGACCAGCGATGCCCCGAAAGACGAAACGCCGTCCGAAGCCACACCGCCTTCAACAGGACGCCGACCTATGACCACGCCGCCGCGTGATTTGCCGGGACGTCAACCAACTGAATCAGGTGGATTATTTGGACGCAATGCCGAGCGCACTCTACCACCATCAGTGCGACTAGGTCAACCTGAAAGCCCCTCGAATGACGATACGCAGGTGGTTGAAACCAACGCCACGCAGCCGATTGCTGTCCCATCGGATGCACCAAGCACGCCTGCGGCTGAGACCCCGCGCCGTTCTTCACCGTTTGCGCGATCCACTGGTGACGCACCGCTATTCCGTCCGCGTGCAACCAGCGAAGCGCCAGCGGCATCTAATGATACAGAAAAACCTGCCGAGCCAGTAAAAGCCGAATCCGGCCAAACCACAGCCGAACTTTCGCCCAATCCGATAGGGGTGGCATTAGCGGGAGCGGCGCTTGCCAGTGACTTGGCTGAACATAAAGCAGAGACACCCGAACCACCACCGACTTTGCCCGATCAACCCGCCCAACCACGTGGCCTGCCTGTTCGCCCAATCAATGAACCGATTGCGCGTGAACGGCATGAAGGTCAAGGAGAGGATGAAGCCACTGCCCGTCTATCGCATTTCCAGCGGGCTTTTGGTGGGGAAACACCAGCGGGGGAACAGCCCCAGCGGGCCAATTTTGTGCCGCGCCGTGAACCTGTGGGACGTGCCACCGGGGAAAGGGCCGCTGTCAGCCCGCCGCCACCCGCATCAACCGAGACGCCCACTCCGGCTGAAACAGATGAAGATGCAGGCGCAATGCAGCCTGCTCAACCACGTTTTGCTCGTCAAAATCCGTTCGACCACCCTGAGGGTGAGGCGGAAAATATTGTGCCGCCTGTGCGTGCTGCGCGGCCTGCACCGACGGGTCGTCCAGTCTCACAACCTCCGCAAATTGGTGGGGCCAATCCTGATTTGGACAAGACCGAAATTACCGAGGGTGAAGAGGCCGAGACACCCGCCCGTGCTTCGTTGGTGCCATTTACAGCGCGGCGTGATCGCCCAGCCGTCGTGCAACAGGATATAGACGATGAGGATGACGACGAGGATGAGGACGAAGTGCCTGCTGTCGTGCCACAGCCTGTTGTCGCTCGTCATCATGAGCCGGAAGTTGAACCTGCTGAAACCAAGTCACATGCGAATGATGGTAATGGCAGTTCCAAATGGCTGCGGCCCGATTTTATGACGGTGCTTGAAGAGGGGTCAGAGCAAAAGATTGACCAAGAAATCTTGTTAGAACGTGCCCAAGTCATCGAAGAAACCCTAGAGAGTTTTGGCGCACCGGGTAAGGTGGTCGAGGTCAATACTGGCCCGGTGATTACCCAGTTTGGCGTTGAGCCAGATTATGTGGAAAAGCGCGGTGGTCAACGCTCACGGGTGAAGGTGTCGGCTATCGCTGCCCTAGACCGTGACCTCGCGTTAGCCCTAGCCGCGAAGTCCATCCGTATCGAAGCGCCCGTCCCCGGAAAAGGCTTTGTCGGAATTGAAGTGCCCAACGCCGAAACCGCCGTTGTCAGCCTGCGGGATGTGATGTCCTCCGAGCATCATCAACATAAGGTCGCCAAATCCAAATTAGCGATTGGTTTGGGCCGTCGGGTGGATGGTGCGCCAATTTCCGCCGATCTCACCGAGATGCCACACTTGCTGATTGCAGGAGCCACAGGTTCGGGTAAGTCGGTCTGCGTGAACGCCATCATTAGCTGTCTGCTGTTGCAAAACACACCCGATGAGTTGCAGATGATTATGGTTGACCCCAAGCGTGTCGAATTGGCAGGTTATAACGGGCTTCCACATCTGGTCGCGCCAGTAGTGGTGGATTTGGAACGCATCGTTGGAGTTTTGAAATGGGTGCAGCGCGAAATGGATGACCGCTATAAACGGTTTGCCGCGCTTGGTGCCCGTAATATTCAAGACTTCAATCGCAAGCGCCCTCAAGAACAGCCGCAGATGCCTTATCTGGTGGTGATTGTGGACGAGTTGGCCGATTTGATGATGCTGGCCCCCGATGAAACCGAACGGTTGGTGGCCCGCCTTGCCCAGATGGCCCGTGCGACGGGTATCCACTTGATTATCTCGACACAGCGCCCCTCGGTTGACGTGGTGACAGGGTTGATTAAGGCCAACTTCCCGGCCCGTATCGCCTTCGCGGTGGCTTCATCAGTAGATAGTCGCGTCATTATTGACCAACCCGGTGCTGAAAAACTGCTGGGTCGGGGGGATATGCTGTTCCAAGCACCTGATTCCGCCGCCCCGCTTCGTATGCAAGGGGTGTATCTGTCGGACAACGAAATCAATCGCATCACCAGCTATTGGAAGAGTACCCGTGCTTTGAAGGGTGGGAAAGGGGCACAACCCGAACGTCCTGCCATGTCCTCCTCGCCGCTGGATGAACCTGCCAAGCCTGTGGGGATAGGACGCCGCCCCGATGGTGGCCCGGTGATTAATGATCGCCGTGCCACAGGTCAGCCCGTTCCGCCGGGAGGCAATGGCGACCACCGCCAAGACCGTCAGCAGACTTTCTGGGAAGAAGTCGAAGAGGCCGAGATGGACAGTGACGATGACGCACTGGAAGGCGTGGATGATCTGTATGATGAGGCCGTTAAGCTGGTACGGGGTCGCAACAAAGCCAGCATCTCGATGTTGCAGCGACATTTCCGCATCGGCTATACCCGTTCGGCCCGGTTGATTGATTTGATGGAAGAACGTGGGGTGGTCGGCCCAGCCGAAAGTGGGGCCAAGCCGCGTTTGGTGATACCCGATAAAGAAGGCGGGGAAGCGACCTAGACCGTTTCCCCACCATCCTCAGAAATTTGAGAGCGATTCAACGATCGCTCTTTTGTTTGCCAACGTTATTGAGGCTGAAGTTCAGCGACTTCACGCATTAGATATTGAATCACATCGCGTGCGGAGTAATGGATTGTCCCGTCCTTCATCACGGATTTGAGGTTCACCAAATCGTTGCCGGAGGTGACAATCGTTTTCTCGACATAGCCATCTTTGCGAATTTGTGGATGACCCGCCGCCGCGCCGAGGGCATTGCATAAACAAACGCGCCCTTCAGTGTCTTCGGCTGTGCCACCCTTGCGAACATAGTCGTCCACTGGCTCGGATGCACAACGATAGCCAATCTTGCCATCGGGGCGTTTGTAGATCGTCCGCAAAAAGCCCATATCGCAAATGCGGTTACGGACTTCATAGACTTCTTGTTCCGACATCGTGTCTTCTAAATCCACCACCTTAAAGGGGAATCCAGTGGGGGAGGCGACAGCATTGGTACGAACGATGATGTCCTCGTCCAATACCTTATTCAATACCCTTTGTTTATTGTGGCTTTCCATGCCGGATTCTTCGCAATAGGCAAAGGCCGTACCCACTTGGATACCCGCCGCGCCTTGCTCCAATGCGGTGCGGAGCTGTTCGGGATGTCCAAACCCGCCTGCTAACCAGAAGGGCAGACCCAACGCCTTCATCTTATCGAGATCAACACTGTCTTTACTGGTATAAATGGGTTCACCAAGTTCGTTATAGGTCACGGTACCGCGTGGTGGGGCGTTGTGTCCGCCAGCGATATGCCCCTCAATTACAAACCCTTGAATTGGGCCTTCGCTGCGTTTGATCAATGCTTGAGCCAACACCAATGAGGAGATAATGGGCAAAAACGCTGGACGCTTCAGTGGCCCGACTTTTTCATGGATACCGGGGAACAATTCTTCGGGATGCAGGTGAATGCGATAATCATCTTCAGCCGTTGCCCCGGTCACATCAACTCGATAGCTAACGGATTCATGATTGACCAAGCGGTCTAGAACCCCAGCAACTTGCATAGGGATACCCGCACCCATTAGGACATAATCCACACCCGCCAGCATTGCTCCATAGAGTGACGCCAAGTTTGGCATTTGGACTTTTTCCAGCAGATTGACACCCACAACGCCATTATGGCCTTCTTTTGCTAAAAACACTTCCAAAAAGTTGGCAACAACCGTCAGAATATCAAGCGCTTTGGTGGGTTTGAGGCTATAAGCCGGGACATTGATATACGGTGTGTCTGGGTCTTTGCCGCCTTCGACATAGTAGGTATCTAAAATGCGCTCAATCGCGTCTTGAAAGGGAAAATGGGATAGGGCGCGGCGCACATGGCCTTCTTTATCGCCTTCCATCAGCCGTGCGACCAAAATACGGCTCATGCCTGTGCCTGATACCACGCCAAGCTGCCCTTGTTGCGAAACAGCTTTGGCAAGCCGCCAATTGGAAATAGCGACACCCATTCCACCTTGAATAATCATCGGCAATGTCATTATCGAATTCACCTTCTGCAAACTAGATTTAATGTGTGGATTAGACCCTATCAGCTTAGTACAATTTTAAGTGGCCTAATATGCCAAAAGTCATGTTTTTGGGAATAAACCCGTCTCTTTTTGTGGCTAAGGCTAGCTGAGTCTTACACCTATAAGGTTCGTTTATTTCCGACTGCTGGCCCCGTCATAAGCCGAAGATGATGCAATAGAGCAGTGAGGGGAAGGGGATTGCAGAATGTTCTATAAGCAACCTTATTGGCTACAGGATAGAAACACCCAACATCCCCTTTAGTTTCTAGGTGAGGTGGATTATGGTCGGGGTTCGATGGTATAGCCTTCTACCCCATCGCGCTCAATAGATTCGATAAACCAGCCTGATTCACCTGCGGAGCTACCACTCGACAGCCGTACTTCATACCACGCTTTGTTTTCAATACAGACTGGCCCGCTGAGGACGACGAACTCCGTCCCAACATCAATGAGTTTGAGGATGGTTGAATTTGTGCCAGCCGCATCACGCAAACGCAGCGGGGTCGGGTCTTCTTTGTCCTCAATACGACCTTCATCACCCGGACGCAGCCGCGAGGGTAGTGCAGGATTACACGCGGGGAGTGTTGCGGTGGGGGCAACAGTAGGTGTTAGAGTCGGGACATCGGTGGGTAGCCAAACTAACGGATTTGCTGCAACTGCTTGGGGCCCATTTTCGGTATCAATCAACTCATTGTCAGGGACAGAAATCAATTGGATGCTGTAATTCAGCCAGCTTGCCACCCACAAATTTTCTTGAGCACTGCCGTCTGGCCCAACTACACGGATTGCGATCATGGTCGCTGGAAATTCACCTGTGTCAATCGTGTTGACTTCAATCCCGCTGATGGCCCGTAAATTCAAAACACTCTTTTCTTTTTCGTCCGCGCTCGAAATCCAAATGCGCTCAAAGGCATAATATAAGTAGATGGGACGATTGGGCAGTTCATCTTGTACCTGCATATCCGCCACTTCCAATTCTTCAGAATCATAAACATCCAATGAATTGTTGCGGATAATTTTGACACTGCGGTCATAACCCGATACCCACACAAAACGCCCATCAAAGGCCAGCGAAATGGGGAAATGCAGTTTGGCAGGGTCGTCTATAATGCTGACCACACCGACTTCATCCCCAGTCGCCCCGTCGAGTACCGTTAAACTGTCATCAAGGCCGTTGGCAACCCACACGTTAATGCCGTCCCATGTGATGGCAGTCGGGAAGCGGCCTACGTCGTAGGTGCCTAGAATTTCAAGGGTATCCGCCACAATTTTTGTGACCGTGCCATTCCGTTTGCCATCATGCTGATTGACCACCCAGATATGGGCGGAGCCATCGTAGAACAGCGCGATTGGCTTCTGGATACCTTGTCCTGCGCTAAATTGGGCATTGGATTCAGGGACGCCACCATTTTCACCAATACGGGGCAGCCGATAGACTGTGTTGTCTTGATAATTCGCCACCCACATATGCGTGCCATCCCATGCCAGTGACACAGGCTGATTGCCGACGGTGAGTGGGCCTGCGATGGTATCAATATACGCCCCGTCCGCCGCATTCAAACGAGTGATGGAGTTATCGGCCCAATTTGCAATCCAGACCCATTGACCATCAAAGGCCATCGCACGCGGAAAAGCGGTTGTGCTATAGGGTGGCTGGGCCCCATCTTGCGCCATGACCCGCTTCATTGGGGCTTGAGTAGAAAGCAGGATTGGCAAAATGAGCGCCAATAAAATAAATCCGGTCAATACAAGCGGCCAAAATCGCTTCATTGGGGTCATCCTCTTATTTTTAGACGCTATCGCACAAGCGAATTATAGCACGCCTCGATTTTTGCATAGTACAACCGCCTCATTGTATTTTTCGATGATTATCCTACCCTGATAATTAGTACCCGCTGCTTTGGTTTGAAAAGTGTTAAAAAACCCCCCGTTTGTATTGACAGGTCGTTGACAATTTCAATACAATTTGGAGATTGTACTGGAACTGGAGGTGTGTGACGTGAGTATTCAGGGGCAGAAATCGTATTTTATTCGTGTAACCGACGTGCAGTTGTTTAACACGCTGTACGCATCGTTGGAGTCCAAAAATATGGCTCACCATGTCCGTACCAGCCGCAACAGTGGCTATTATGAACTGCACACGCGCAATGCCGTTTTGTGGTCAGATTTGGTGCTATATGGGCAATACATTGCCCAAGCACAAGGCGAATTCCTTGAGGCGGGCGAAATTGAGGAGTGAGACATGAAAAAGAGGCTGAGGGAATTCCCCCGGCCTCTTTTTATGGGTGCTTTGAATTTTAGATGCCCAAAGTGCGTTTCCCGGTCTTTGGTACAAATGCACTTTGCAGCATATCTTGGCTGAAATAGGGGTTGCTGGGTACGGTATCCGTCGCATAGAGATAGACTGCCGCTGTAAAAATGCCACCGATAGCCGACTGCATGGCAACCAGCGCCGCAATTGCCACCGCCAGTACAATCCCGACCAAGATGGCTAGGACGACAGAGATACTGGCAGCAATTACCACTAAAAAGATACCAGGGAGCAGTACCGCCAAAAACAACAACATAAACACAATTCCGATGCTGATATTTCCAACGATCTGTTCACCCCACGTCTGTTTGAGCAGGCTAGCGCTGCGCTTAATCGCTTCGATTGGCCCCAAACCTTCTACAATCATGACGGGCACAACCAAGAAGGTGGCAACGCTCCACACCGCGCCAATAATGCCTACCACAATGTCGCCGATAAGTCCCGAACGTTCTTCAATGGCCCGCAAAATCATCCCCACAATTGCAGAAATGGCGGCGTAACCTAAAATATCGGCAAAGTGGCTCTTCGCAATGTTGATACCGTCTTGCACCGTTGGGTCTTGCCCCTTGAGCCGCATCATCGCTGCGCCAACAATGGCGGTGCTAGAGAAAAGGCCGATGGTATAGACGATCAAGTAGTAGAAGAATAGTACAAGATAGGTTACTGGCCCCATGCCCTCGCTCTCTAATGCCCCCGCTAAAAACATGGGAATCATAAAGCCAATGCTGACCAAGAACAGCGCGGTACCGGAAATGATGGGAAAAATCAGTAATTCCTTATCGGCCCGCAGCACGCCGAAACTTGCTTTAACAAGATCAATGCCCCTTGAAATCCGTTGCAGAGGATTAACTTCTCCTTAGCGAATAGAGTCTTATTTCTTATTATACGTCTGTTGCTTGGCCGATGTTTCTACCGCACCCCTTAAAATTTAGGGGATTTTGCTCAAACGCTGACCGGAGATTTGTTCATATAGACTAATGGTCTCTTTGGCGGCCCGTTCCCATGAAAATTTCACCGCTTGGTTTGGCCCTGCAACTCGCATTTTTTGTTGGAGCGCCCCGTCATTTAATATGGTGTCTAGTCCCGCGACCATTGAATCTAGGCTGAGGGGGTCAAAATAATGAGCGACCTCGCCACCCAATTCTGGCAAACTGGAGGATTGGCTGCATACCACAGGCGACCCACATGCCATTGCTTCCAAAATCGGCAAGCCAAAACCTTCATAGATGGAGGCCATCACGGTAATCGTCGCTGCACTGTAGACAGTAGGCAGGTCATCATCGGGCACATAGCCGGGGAAAATGACGTGTTCCCCCGCTCGCAAATCTTCTATTCGCTGGAAGAACGGTTCATATAACCAGCCCTTGCTGCCGACGACGACCAATTTCAAGTCAGGATGTTTTTGCCGCAAAATCATCAACGCCTCGACCAAGCGGCTGTAATTTTTGCGCGGCTCGATGGCTCCAACCACCAACAAAAATTGTTCTGGGAGATGATATTTCGCTCGTACCTCAGCCATTTTTTCGGGAGTGGGTGGCTGAAAATGGGCATCGGCGGCTTCATAGACCACTGTAATTTTTTCGGCGGGTGTGCCATAGTGTTCGATCAAATCACGTTTGCTGGCTTCGGAAACGGTGATAATCGCGTCGGCGCGTTTGACAAACAGCGGCATGGCGCGGGTTAAAAAAAGATGGTTGAGTCTTTTGTGATGTTCGGGGAACAATTCAAAAATCAGATCATGCACGGTCATCACGGTGGGTACTTTGGGTTGGCGGTTGAGTGGCATCAGCAGATGCTCCATTGCATGAAATACGGTGACACTGGGGGTCAGCCGCCGAAAATCGCGTCCAGTAAGCTGACCCATCCAGACCGCCATACGCCATGCTTTGTAGCCCAGTTTCACCCGTGTAGCAGGCAATTCTCGTAAGCCTTCGATGGGTTTGGTGCGGCCCTCAATAAAGTTGTAAAACAGGGCCGGGGGCTTTGCGAGATGGGGAATCAGGGCATAGCTTAAGGATCGGCTGTAGCGCCCCAAGCCCGATGAAACATTCACCCCCGCCGAGACATCCAAATAGAGTGTCATAATCCCCCAACATTGGCGCGTATTTGGTCGGCCATCGCTGCCATTTCTTCCTCGCTCAGATCCAAAATCCCATTACTCACACTCAACGCCGCTAACTGCTGATCTTCAAATGGCACACCCGGCGGCAATGGCGCGATATGCCAGTGGACGTGTTTATTGCCCTGCTGACTGCCCAAACTCAAAATATAGACCCGTTCAGTAGGCACACTTTTTCGCACGGCCTCACCCATTTGATAGACCACTCGTTGCAGCGCCAAATACTCGTCTGGTGAAAAATCGCCTGTGACCATTTCGCGGTGTTCTTTGGGGCAGACCAAGACATAGCCATAGAGGGATGGGTATTTGTTTAGAAATACGATAGCAATGTCATCTTCATAGATCACATGATGCCGATATTCGGGGTTGCCCTTGATAATCTCACATATAAAACAGGGCCGGGTCTGAATTTCCTCAACATATGTCTTGAAATCGAACGATTTTCGTTTGGTTGTCATAGTGCCTCACACAAGTCCAAAATAACCCCCACTTTTTCAAGTAGCTCCCCTTTTTGTACTTCCAAATCATCCCCCAAAACCAAAATGGGCAATATCTCCTCTGGTCGGAAATCGGCAGCCATGATTTGGCGCAAATGCCGAATCGCACCATCATGATAACCCAATGCCATTGCGGGTCTACACTCTTCGACATCCCCTTCTATGGCATCCTGAATATGGATTGGCAGTCGCTTCAAATTTTCTAAAAATTCATCCGCCCCAGCCTTGCCTTTTAGACCAAAAACCTCGCAGTAGAGGCGCTGCAATTCGGGTTCATCAGCTAATCGTTCTGGCACACGTAGGGCACTGGTCAACAATTTGCCCCTTCGCATCCAATAGGCGGTGATGCCATAATCTGTAGCGACCACCCGTGCCATCAAAATTGCGGTGAGGGCATCGGCATAATGCAGCCCCGCCAAACATCCCCGCCCATAGCTGATAAACAATTCGGCTCGATGACGCATCCAGCGTTTATTGGCGACGCGGCTGTCAATGGCCTTTTTGAGCGAGGTTAATTTGCCCGTCGGATCATAATAGACACGACAGCCCCACAATGCTTCCAATAGACCGATTTCATCACCATCAAGACCCTGTGGCCGCAGCCATGTGTGGTCGTCTATTTGAATATCAAGCAGGGTGGCAGATTCAATATCGGCTTCCCAATAGATGCCCTGTTCCCATCCATCCTCAAAAGCGCGTTCCCCGTTGCGATAGACCCATAAATCTACATCTGAGCCTTCCCATGTCATGCCGCGTCCAATTGAACCCGTAATCGCTACTGCCACTGTATCGGGACGTTTGGCATAAAACTTGGCTTTATCCAATGCGATTTTTTCCAGTGTTTCAATCGGGCTACTCATTGCATCTCTTGTACTAATTTGGGGGTGGGTTGATGGCGATAACGGAGCACGGCGATCACAAATAAGGGTAGACGCAGCATCCGTTTCCAGCGCCACGGCTGGCGAATCAGGCGATACAGCCATTCCAGATACAATTTCTGCATCCATTGGGGCGCACGCGGCACAATCCCCGCCACGAAATCGAACGCCCCACCGACCCCCATCGCTATTTTGATGTTGGGCAAGTGATCTCGATGCTGGTCAATCCATAAATCCTGCATCGGCGCACCATAGGCCACCAATAAAATTGAAGCTCCACTTTGGTTAATCGCCTCGATACACGTGTCAGCCTCATCGGGGTTCGCTGGATTGACCGTAATTTGTAACCCCGGATAGGTCGCTCGTAATTTTTCGGCGGCTAAGTCAGCCACCCCCGGCGCCGCCCCTAGAAAAAATAGACGCCAGCCTTTTTGTGCGGCTAATTCGGCTAACTGGGGTAGGCCATCACTCCCTGTCACTCGTTGGGGGAGAGGGTGTCCGAGCCATTGTGCGGCTAACAGTATCCCCGATCCATCGGCAAGGCAGGCATCGGCTTTTTGTAATACCTGATAAAAGGCCGGATGCTGTTGAGCGATCATGACGAATTCGGGATTCACCGTGCAGATATGGTGCAGCCCGTCGGGTTCATTCATCCATGTTTCGACTTGGGCCAGCCATGTCTCAAAGGTATAGGCATCAATCGGCACACCCAAGATGCGTAATCGTTCGGGGGAAGTCATCACTTGCCTGCTGCCTCTTCCAAAACGTGCATTGTCTGTTTTGCGGCGTTTGCCCAACTAAATTGTTGTGCCTGTATTCGGCCTTTTTTGACCAACTGCCGTCGCAATTCGGGATTTTCAACCAACTGCCCGATGCCCCGTGCGATTTCATCCGTGTCCAGTGGATTCACCAACACTGCCGCCTCGCCACCTAATTCGGGAAGGGAAGAGGTATTGGAACACAAGGCAGGCGTATCGCAGCGCATGGCTTCAATCACCGGAAAACCGAAACCCTCATAAAGTGATGGGAACACCAATGCCAGTGCCCCGCTGTAAAGCGCCGCAACATCCTCATCGGCAATATATCCGGGCAAAATTACCCCCTCAACACCGGATGTCCACGCTTCTTGATAGAGCCAACCCTTTTGACCACCCAGCACCAACGCCACCCCTCGATTGCCTGATGAGGAGCGCCATTTCGCAAACGCCTCCACCAATCGCGCGATATTTTTGCGGGGTTGGAGTGTGCCCAAGAAAAATAAATACTGTTCTGGCAGACCATATTTCGCCCGTACCCGTGTTAATTCGGAGGGATCATATACAGGGGCGAGACTTTCATCCACACCGGGATAGACCACACGGATTTTTTGCTCTGACACCCCATAGTGACTGATTAAGTCGGTTTTAGTCGCCAATGAATCGGCAAGAATGAGTGTAGCGCGTCGGGCACTAAAGCGGGTGGTCGCATCCAGATAACGCCGCTCTTTAGGGGGGTGCGCGTTGGGAAAATAGAGGTAGCCGAGGTCATGCACCGTCACGACTGCCTTGCCGGGAAATACAAAAGGCAGCGTATGGGCGGGTACAAAGGTCACGTCGGGTCGGGTGCGCCATAATTCCGCCGCGAATCGCAGATGTGTCCACAAGCGCGGAAATGGAATTACTTGCTGTACAAAATTCGATTGCACGGGAAATAAATCAGGCGGTGGCGCATCACGAAAATATAAGGTTAAACGGTGCTGATTAACCGTTTCGATCCATTGACGAATCAATTGTAGGGCGTAATTTTCCGTCCCTGTACGGCGTAATCGGGTGGTTCGGCTGGCATCTACCGCAATATGTACCATGCGTCTATCGCTTTTGGAAGGCAGCCGGGAACAATAACAAACCAACCACCGCGACTATCAGCGGCCAAAAATCTTTGACCCCATCGGTAAGGTCTGGCCCGATGACATCCAGCGTTACCAAAAAGGCGATCCCGCTGGCAAACATCAAAATGATGCCGGGGAACACTAATCCTGCTTGGTGATTGCGCTCAAAAAGGAAGGTGATGAAAAAAGCCGCCCCAACCCCTGCGATAGTGAGAGGCCAAAATTCATCTAATGGGAATTTATCTTCGCGCAAAACATTCAATGCGACGACGCCACCCCAAATCAGTAACACGTTACCCACAAAAAAGAGACCGCGCTGCCGTCTGCCGGATTCAAAAAATCGAAAGACGGTGGTCAGCACAAACGATCCTAATAAAATGATGATGGCTGCCCCTGCTGTGATTTCGAGTTCCTCAACAAAATTTTCGGCTAATAATAGGCCGCCTAGCCCAATTAACCCAAAGGCCAGTGGCGCTATTGCCAAACGTCCGGGGCGTTGCTGACGAATGAGTTCGGGTTGGATTTCGCGCACACGGTCACGTTCTTCGGCTGTCCGTTCCGATGGCTGGCGTACACGGCGGCGACGGGTTTCGGTTGGGGGTGTTTCAGTTTCTTCACCGGGGCGCACAATCGGCGGGATGTCATCGGCCTGTGGCGTTTCGTCATAAAGTTCATCTGGGCCAGCCGGAATCGGTTCAACCCCTTCCCATGCGTGCTGTTGTTGGGAATCGGGCATGACGAATTGCTGTGTGGTCTGCCCGACCATTGTTTCAGCGGCAGAGGGCAATGGCTCGTCGGCGATGGATTCATCAAAGGGTTCATCAAACCCGTTGTCATCAAATTCGTCTGGAATATAGTCGTCGTGGGGGCGTGGGTTTTCGGACATGGCCGCCTTTTTACCAATCGTTGAATTTCTCAAGTCGTCGCTTATTCTACCTGAGAGGGCGATGCGGTGCTATTCGAGGGTTTGAACGGATACGATTCGATCTAATCCCGCCAAATCCTGTTGGATTTTGACTCCCGCATTCGGAAAAACCGATAATGCCAATTGTTGGGTGGCTTCACCCTGATCTGCCCCAATTTCCAGCAAAATCAATCCCCCCGGCTTGAGATGGATGGGTGCTTGATGTAGCAGATCACGAATCAGGTCTAATCCGCCGATACCCCCATCCAATGCTAGGTGTGGTTCCCATTTGGCGACTTCAAGTGTTAGCATCTCATCATGATCAATGTAGGGCAAATTTGCGGCGATTAAATCCACCTGAAAATCGGAGGGCAGGCCATTGAGCAGATTACCCTCTTGGAATTCAATATTCCCCGCGCCAAGCCGACTGGCATTCAATTGGGCGATTTCCAATGCCGATGGACTAACATCAATCGCTGTGACGGATGCCTCTGGAAAAAGCAGGGCCAATGACACCCCGATAATGCCGCTACCTGTGCCGACATCCACGACTTTTAACTGCTCCCCCTGCCGATTTTTTAGCCATGCCTGTGCTGCTTCTATCAGGTGTTCGGTTTCGGGGCGGGGGATCAGAACATCCGGTGTCACCACAAAATCCCAATGATAAAAACCGCGTGTACCTGTCAGATAGGCAATAGGCCGTCCAACGGCACGCTGGTCAATCAGGTGGGAGAATTTTTCGGCTTGTTCAGGGGAAAGGAGGCTGTCCGAATGAGCATAGAGCCATGTCGTTGGCTGGTCTATCACAAAACTGAGCAGCAGTCGGGCATCAAGGAGGGCAGTTTCGCTGGTGAGTGTAAGGCGCTGACGAGCACTTGCCAACGCCTCTCCGATGGTCGGCATGGGAAAACAGGAAAAATGGGCTAGACCGCCTCGCCCATTTCCAAACGTTCAGCTTGGTCACGGGTGGCGAGTTCATCAATGAAGGCGTCGAGATCACCTTCCATAATCGCGGGGAGATTGTGACTGGACATATTGATGCGGTGATCGGTGACACGATTTTGGGGATAGTTGTAGGTGCGGATTTTCTCGCTGCGATCCCCACCGCCGATTTGACTGCGTCGCTCAGTGTCCAACTCACTGCGCTGTTTTTCCATTTCCATTTCGTACAGACGGGCTATCAGAATCTGTTTGGCCCGCTCGCGGTTTTGCAATTGGCTGCGCTCGTCCTGACACTCCACGACCAAGCCTGTCGGGATGTGGGTCATACGTACAGCCGAGTCGGTGGTATTGACGCTTTGACCACCCGCACCTTGACTGCGGAACACGTCCACGCGCACGTCATTCATATTCAAATTGACTTCGACTTCATCCACTTCTGCCAAAACTGCGACGGTGGCGGTGCTGGTGTGGATACGCCCTTGACTTTCGGTGGCGGGGACACGCTGAACCCGATGCACGCCGCTTTCATATTTCAAGCGGCTGAATGCACCCTGTCCCTTGATTTCAAACACCACCATTTTAAATCCACCGACGCCAGTTTCATTACTGGACAGCATATTCACTTTCCAACGGCGACTTTCAGCATAGCGAACATACATCCGGTGCAGGTCGGCGGCAAAAATTCCGGCTTCATCACCACCCGCCCCGGCGCGAATTTCGACAATGACGTTTTTGTCATCACGGGGGTCTTTGGGTAGGAGGAGACTTTTGAGTTCTTGTTCGAAAATGGGGATGAGCTTGTCGAGGCGTTCAAATTCTTCGCGGGCCATTTCGCCTAGTTCGGGGTCACTCAGCATTGTTTTGGCATCTTTATAGTCATTGAGGGCTTTGCGATATTCTCGAAACTTGGTTACAACGGCTTCAATCCCCGATTTTTCTTGGGCAAGGGCCGTCACTCGTTCATAAGTGGCTAAGATGGCGGGGTCTGCCAGCAGATTGTCAATTTCAGTGTACCGTGCCTCAATCCCTTTGAGTTTTTCTTCAAGCGACATCGCAGCCATAGCGACCAATTCTTCCAATCACCACAAATTACGAGAAATATGCAATATGTTATTGTAGCAGAGGGGATGGGCGCACTCAACACCTTTGTTTTTGGCTTGTGTTATCGTCGCGGGGTTAGTTACTGCTGGTTAGCGTAACATTTATCCAAGTTGAAAAATCTTTAACTTTTTCATAGTCAGTTTCATATACAAGAAAGCAAAAAACATATTCGCCTGCCTCAGTCACTGTCCAAGGATGGCTAATAGCCTCTACTTCATTGTATTGGATTTCCTTATCCTTCTGAAATTTGCCAGCATAGCTACGCATGAATCGAGGCTCTACTAAATTGTAATAATTCTCAGCCCAATTGTCCCAAGAAATGTCAATCAATTTACCTACTGCGCTATCGCCAAGTGTGATGTTGTGGAATAAACATAACTTCGAAGTTTCACCCTCTGTAAAATTCACTGTTTGATTAGATGAGAACTCCAATAGATAGCGGCCCACTCCATCATTAGCATTACTTTTATCGTCTTCGCTCAACACCCCTGACAGCAATATCCCAACAATCACAATGATAATCAACGCCGCAAGGACAGCCCCGCCTGCCAATAGAGGTAATGCACCTTTGCTTTTTGACGGGCCGGCTACCCTAACTTTTGCCTCGTAAGCGGCGGACGACCCTTCAGAATACTGTTTGTTCCAGTCTTGTGGCGCATTGGGGCGGGGCTGCATGACGGGAATAGACGGGGCGGTCTGTGTATTTTGCTGTTGACGGGCTTGCTCATCGGCACGACGTTGAGCATCAATCTGTGCCTGTCGCCGACGTTCTTCCTCTTCGGCTTGACGTTGGGCCGCGATTTGCGCTTGCCGCTTTTGCTCGGCTTCAACGGTCTGCCGATGAATTTCTGCCACCCGCTGACGTTCGGCTTCTTCGACTTGGCGCTTGAGTTCGGTGGGACTCGGAATCCCGACACGGCGACACACATTTTCGACAAGGCCCTCAATGCCAGCGGCTTGATTTTGGGTCAGGTCAACGAACTGAATCCCTGCCAACTGCACGGGAATTCTGGTCTTTTGGGCCATGATGGGCAAAATGGGTTTTTGGCTATCTTGGGCATAATGGATTTCCCGCAACACAAAGCTGCGTGGCTCAGTGGCACGGTTAACATCTGGAGACATTAAGACCAGCATTAGGTCGCAATGGTCAATTTCGTCTTGGATTTGGACGGCCCAATCTTCACCCGATTCCAGCGACTCGTCCATCCACGCGGTCAGGCCATTGACGGAACGAAGCGCATCCCGGATTTTGAGCGCAATGGGTTGTGTATCTACTTTGGCGTAGCTGATGAAAATATGCACGGCCTAATCCCCAAAAATTCATGTTTCTATAAATGCGATTGTAGCAGGAATCGAGGTAGGGGACAAAATCGAGAAGGCATAAGACTCTCATAAATTCATAATTTCTGAACGCATTTAAGGCCCAACAAGTGTTATACTCAAACCCTCACTTTGACCAAAAGTTTAGGAGAAAACAGAGGTTCATGCCCAAATTTATCGCAGACCGGATTGAGATGGTGCCACCATCCGGCATCCGCAAATTTTTCGATATTGCCGCCACAATGGATGATGTGATTTCGCTGGGAATTGGAGAACCGGATTTTACTTCGCCCGCCGGAGTGATTCAGGCTGGGATTGAAGCCCTCAAGCACGGCGAAACCCACTACACCAGCAACAACGGCCTGATTGAGCTACGCGAGGCAATTTCTCGGTACATCAATCGGCTGTATGGCATTGAATATGACCCTGCGCATGAATTATTGGTGGCGGTGGGTGTCAGCGAGGCAATGTATTTGGCGGTCACAGCGACTATCAATCCCGGTGAAGAGGTGATTATCCCCGAACCCTGCTTTGTGTCTTACATGCCAGAGGTGGTGTTTGCGGGTGGCGTTCCGGTCATGGTGCCCTGCTATTTTGAGCAAGATTTTCAAGTATCTCCGGCGGATATTGAAAAAGCCATTACCCCGCGTACCAAAGCGATTTTATTGGGCTATCCCAACAACCCCACCGGGGCAGTCCTTACCCGCGAACGATTGTTAGAGATCGCCAAGATCGCTGAAAAACATGATCTGCTGGTCATTTCCGACGAAATTTATGATCGTCTGGTGTATGGCGTGCCACACACCCAGTTTGCGACCCTGCCCAATATGCGCGAGCGCACCGTTGTATTGGGGGGATTCAGCAAGAGCCATGCCATGACGGGCTGGCGTATTGGTTATGCTGCCGCGCCAGAACCCATTATTAATGCCATGCGCCGGATTCATCAATATACGATTATGTCTGCCCCGACGGTTGCCCAATTTGCCGCCCTAAAAGCCCTTGAACACGAAGAAGAAGTGCAGGCGATGGTCGCTGAATATGACCGCCGCCGTAAATTGTTGGTGAATGGCCTCAATCAATTAGGTTTGGATTGTTTTGAGCCACGTGGCGCGTTCTATGCCTTTCCGCGTATCAAAGCCAGTGGCATGGATGAAAACACCTTCTCGGAAAAACTGCTCTATGAGGAAAAAGTGGCGGTTGTGCCGGGGAGTGCCTTTGGGGTGAGTGGCGAAGGTTTTGTGCGGGCCTGCTATGCCACCTCTTATGAGAAAATCGAGGAGGCCCTTGAGCGGCTTCACCGATTTATGCAGAGATACGGATAGATAAGGTTGAGGTTTTGGCCCAATTTTGTTAAGCTAGAGCCATCACCTATCCAATTCAATCAATCGAAAATACGAATGGCGACTAAGATACAAACCCCCGCTTATGAAGCAGTCATCGGCATGGAAGTCCATGCGGAATTGATGACCGAAAGCAAAATGTTTTGCCGCTGTGCCGTTGTGGATTTGACCGCTGCCCAACCCAACACAGCGGTTTGTCCGGTTTGTTTGGGGATGCCCGGTGTTTTGCCTGTCATCAATCAACAAGCCATTGAATATGGCATTATGGTCGGGCTGGCCCTGAACTGCGAAATTGCGGAGTTCAATCAGTTTGCCCGCAAGAATTATTTCTATCCTGACCTGCCCAAAGGCTACCAGATCAGCCAATATGAATTTCCGCTGGCGGTCAATGGCTATGTCATGATTGACCTACCCGATGGCAGCACCAAACGCATTGGGATTCGCCGCGCCCATCTGGAAGAGGACACGGGGAAAAATACTCACCTCAGTGATGGCACAAGTTTGGTGGATTTTAATCGTTCGGGTGTGCCGCTGTTGGAAATTGTGACTGAGCCGGATATTCGAAACGCCGAAGAAGCCGAAGCCTATTGCCGCAAACTTCGCGCTATCCTGCAATATCTTGGGGTTAACAGTGGCGATATGAGCAAGGGCGTGCTGCGCGTCGAAGCCAATATTTCGGTACGGCCTGTTGGCTCTAATGAGTTTCGTAATCGTACTGAGGTCAAGAATCTCAACAGCATCCGCAATATGTTCCGCGCTACCGAATACGAAATTGAGCGCCAAATCCAAGTATGGGAATCGGGCGGCTCGGTAGTACAAGAAACACGCGGTTGGGATGAGCAAAAACAAAAGACGTTCAGCCAGCGCAGCAAAGAATCCGCCCACGACTACCGCTATTTTCCAGAACCCGATTTGCCTGTTCTGGAAATTTCGCGGGAGTGGGTGGAACGTGTCCGTGCCCATATGCCCGAACTGCCGGATACTAAACGCGAACGCTTTATGAATGCTCTCGGTCTGAGCGCCTATGATGCGAGTGTCTTGGTAGCGGATCGCCCGATTGCCGATTATTTTGAAAATGCCGTCAAAGCAGGGGGGGACGCCAAAATCATCGCCAATTGGATGATGGGTGAACTATTCCGCCTGATGAATAAATCCGGCCTAGAGCGTGAGCAAATAAACGAAATCAGCGTGAAGCCTGAACAATTAGTTGAGGTGATCCAGTTAATTGAGAAAAAGACAATTAACAACAATGCTGGTAAAAAAGTGCTGGAAATCGTGTATAATAAAGGTGGTGAGGTATCACATATCATTCAATCAGAGGGGCTTGCCCAACAATCTGATGAAGGTGTTTTACGCACCGCTGTGATGCAAGTATTGGATCAAAATCCCAGCGAAGTGACCCGTTGGTTGAATGGCGAAGAAAAGGTCATCAAGTTTTTAATGGGTCAGGTGATGCGAGCCATGCGTGGTACAGGCGATGCCCAAGCTGTGCAGCGTCTCTTGGAAGAAGAATTAAACAAGCGCAAGTAGTTTGAAACCAGAGTAAAAGGGAAGCCAGTGGTTAGTTAAGAGAAGTTCCATCCAGAAAACAGTCATCAACACCTTTTACTCGACTCTAAACGGTGTTATCTCTCTCGTCGTAGGGCACGGGAGCGATAACACTGTTTTTAATTCTCTACTAGACCAAGACAAATGCCCTTGTCAGATTCCCGCCCATCGCGCAAAATGTTGCCCTATGAACGATATTCACAACCCTTCACCCCTCGCTGCCCGACGCGGCGAACCTTCATATGTCTGGCGCAGCGGGCAAGAACGCCGTCTGCAAATGGTTTTGGCACAGGTTAATCTCGAAAATAAACGGATATTGGATGCTGGCTGTGGCAATGGCGTTTATGCCGCTAAATTTATTGAACGCTGCCACGCCCAAGCTGAAGCCTTTGAAATCGAGTTCGCGCGTGTCGCCGAGGCGCAATATCATGTCCCCCATGCGGTAGTGGCACGCGGCGAAGCATTTCCCTATCCTGATAATTACTTTGATGCAGTATTCTCCAACGAAGTGATTGAGCATGTGGATAACGACCAGCAGATGGCGGCTGAATTGGTACGTGTCACCAAACCCGGCGGACGCATTATGATTTTTTGCCCCAATCGCTGGTATCCGGTGGAGCAGCACGGGCATTATTGGAAGGGCCAATATCATTTTGGCAACACGCCTCTAATTAATTATTTGCCGGATCTCTGGCGTAATAAACTTGCCCCCCATGTTCGCACGTATACGGCGCGGGGGATTCGGCGTCTATTTGATGGGCAGCCCGTTCGTGTGGTGCATCATACCCGCATTTTCGGCGGTTATGACAACATCGTGCGACGTGCTCCCACGCTGGGTAAGTTGATTCAAAACACCCTCTATACATTGGAAAAAACACCGTTCCGCTGGTTCGGTTTATCACATTGGTTGGTGTTGGAGAAATTAGCGTAATGGAAGATTATCGTGAAATTATCCGCGAAAATATCCTCAACGAGGCCATTTTTATTCGGGCGACCTTTAGCGGCCATCAGACTGGCGCGGCCTCACGATGGCAAAAAATTGTAATTCGTCCCGTCGAACTCAAAAACCTCCGCCATCTGCAATTCTCCTATTTTGATGACAAACGTGACATCACCAAGAATTATGCGGGTGAGGAAGCCATTGTTACATTGGATGAGGTTCTCACCCTGCCGTTCCGTAATTTTAATGTCCAGACCACTAACGGCGATGTCCAAATTAATCTCAGCAAAAAGGGTAAACCCAAAATTTATCGCTCTAGCGCCGATGAACCACGCCGCATCAAAACCAGCCATGACCGCGAAAAATCGGTGATGCTCTCGCCCGATTCCGCGACGCCCTATTTGCAAGCAGTCGGTATCATGACCCAAGATGGCAAAATCCGCTCGGATATGCAGAGCAAATACCGCCAGATCAACGAATTTTTGCGCCTAGTACAGGAAGTCGGTGAACTCGACAAACTCATCAATTTAAATCGTACTATCAACGTGGTGGACTGTGGCTGTGGCAATGCCTATTTGACGTTCGCAGCCTATTATTATTTGACCCACGTTTTGGAACTGCCTGTCGAGATGGCCGGGATTGATGTTAACCGCGAACTGCTGACCCGCCATTTCCAAAAAACGAAAGCGCTCGGATGGGAGGGTTTAAATTTTCGAGTCACACGTATCGGCGAATTTGTGCCAGAAGCCACCCCGGACATTGTGTTGGCACTGCACGCTTGTGATACTGCGACGGACGATGCGATTGCGCTTGGCATTAAATCCGAAAGCCGCCTGATTATCTGTGCCCCTTGCTGCCATCATCATTTACAGGAGCAACTTCGCTTTCACCCTTCGCCGTCACCATTTACGCCTGTTATGCGACACGGTATTTTGCATGAGCGCATGGGCGATATTTTGACCGATTCGCTGCGGGCACTGCTGCTGCGCATCATGGGCTACCGAACGGACGTGGTGCAGTTTGTTTCCAGCGAACATACCGCTAAAAATCTGATGATTCGGGCCGTAAGAGCCAGCAAGCCCGGCGATCCACGCTTCATCCAAGAATATCTTGACCTCAAGAATTTTTGGCGCGTGACCCCGTATCTGGAAGAATTGATTGCCGAACAATTGGGACAGTTTACTGTTTAGAAAGCACCTGCATGTCAAAAGCCATTCTCTTTGATTTGGATGATACTCTCCTTGACCGCGAAGGCTCTATCGAACCGATTGCGACTCATCAATACAAAAAGTATGGGATTCAATATGCTCCTCTGGCAGCGTATGTAGAACGTTTTAAAACATTGGATGATCATGGCTATGCGGATCGGCATCAATTGTTTCGAACACTGGTTGCCGAATTTAAAATAGAGGCTGATTCAGAAGATATGTTGTGGGATTATCGCCGCCAGACGTGGCAAGTCGCGCAGCTATTCGAGGATGCACGGCATGTGTTATCGGTTTTTCGGGAGCGTGGATACAAACTAGGCATCATTACCAATGGGTCAACCACCATGCAAAGTGGCAAATTGGAAGCGACGGGTTTGCAAGAAATTGTAGACGTGGCACTGATTTCGGAGCAGGTGGGGGTCAGCAAACCCGACCCACTGATTTTTCAACAAGCCGCTGAACAATTATCCACACCACTCCCAAGCTGCATTTTTGTAGGCGATCATCCAGTTCGAGATGTGATGGGTGCAGCCCAATCAGGTATGACGGCCATTTGGCGGGTGGCCCATCTCGCGTGGCCGAATGATCTTGCCATTAGGCCACACCACACCATTCAGCGACTTAGTGATTTGCTGACGTTGCCTCTCTAAAAGCTATTTTTTATCTACAAACACGGGCAGATGGCCTAGTGCTTTGACGTTTGTCCACTTGGCCTGATCGCCTTCGGTAAAAATGGCAGCCTCGGCAATAATTTCGGCCCCAGCTTTTTCCATCAAGATGCGCATAGCCTGAAGGGTACTGCCGGTACTGATGACATCATCAATGAGCGCTACCCGTCGCCCGGTGATGTTTTTGATGTCTCTTTCGTCCAAATAGAGCGTCTGGGTTTTTCCGGTAGTGATGGACAGCGTCTCGGCCTTGAGTGCTTTCCCCATATAAGGCTTATAGTCCTTACGTAATACTGCGTAAGGCACATCCATAACCTTGCTTAAGGCATAAATCAGTGGGATGCTTTTGGCTTCCGGCGTTACCAACATTTCCGGGCCAAGATCGGCAAGTTCTTCGGCAAGCCCTTTGGAGGCGGCCTCAACCAGTTCGTTGTCTCCCAAAATATTGAGAATGGCAATCCGAATTCCCGGTGCGACCTCAAATAAAGGTAAATCGCGCTCTACCCCAGCGACATTCACTTTAAAAACTTCACGTGGTTCGTCGGCCATAATTAACGTTTTTCTCCCACCATTATGAATTCAAATAAAGGCTGCATTACAGCAATAACCGCAGCCAAGCGCTGGGCGGCGAAGGATTGTATCTCTGGGGTCAAGGTTTCGCTGGGATAGGCTTCATAGACTTTTGTCCAGCCTCTGTCCCACTCCTCGGCCACCAATCCTTCCCCTAATGTCTCGCGTAGTTCGAGTATATAACGCCTATAGGTGTCTAGCAAAAACTGATTGCGGGCTTTATCGCGGCTTTCAAAATGCAGTCCGACTTCCAACATCCTGCCACATACTGCATTGGCACGGGATACTTCATAATGAATATGGCGATCTCGACCAAAATAGACTTGGAAGAACCAGCGTGTCTCTCCTAAACGGAAACGACGATATTTGGCGGGCAGGTACTCTGGAATAAGCTCTGCTAGGCCCTTCATAAAATCGGTGTGTTTTAGCTCTGACATGATTTCCTCACATCTATTCCATTGATGATTTATGAAGAAATTGTGAATACTCTAGGTGAACGCATAAGTTTCCAGTATAATGAATTAAGATAGAGTTGATGTATGGATGTGAAACAACGGTAAAACAATGTGGAGGTCGTTCCGTGAAAGTGGTTTATATCGAGGACAATGCGAACAATCAGCGGTTGCTGTGCCGGATGTTGAGTAAACGCAATATTGAAATTGAGTTGTATGACAATGCTGAAGATGGGTATACCGCGATTCATGAGAGTCAACCTGATCTGATTTTTATGGATGTACATCTCAAGACCAAAACCTCTGGCTTAGATTTGGTGCGGCAGCTTCGTCATGACGGCGTTGATACTCCCATCATTCTAGTCACCATCTTTAACATGATGGCCGATAAGAAGAGAGCGCTGGAAGCAGGCTGTAACGACTTCTTAATGAAGCCCTTTGAGATGGCGCAACTGCTCAATCTCGTTGATCAATATGCCGCTGCCAGTTAATGCAGCTATGGAATTAGGGGAACAATCTGTTTTAACGCGTACCACGCCAACCCAAGCTGGCTGAGGGGGATTAAAAACGCCAAACGTGGCAGCCAAGCCCATTTGGTATACCGCGCTGCCAATGCTGCCCATCCATAGAACGCGACGGCTGTACCAATCGCCATCGGAATTAAGGCCGGATACAGATAACGCCCCTGAAACTGTACGAATGTTCTATTATAAATGAGAAATTGTGCGAATACTAGGGTCGTTCCAAGAGCAAAAAGCCCCAAAATAAACCGCCGATTTTTGAACCCCACCGACTGCCACACATAAAGGCATATGCCAAGCAGTACGACCAGCAGCATAAGGCCAATCCCCTGATAAATTCGATTGGACATAGGCAGAGCCATCCAACCCAACTGGCCCCAAAAGCTGTGATAGGTCGTTTTGACGAGGTTTTCCCAATACTCTTGCTGGCTACCCCCCAATTCTTTTTCGATGTAATCCTCGGTACGAAGCTGGCCTACTACGACTTTATCATGGCGTTGTAATCCTAAAATATCCGTACCGCCGTAGGTTTGGATGCCATGTACCCACCAGATGCCACCAAGCATTAAGGCGGGTAGACCGAATGCCAGTAGGTGAGGTAGGGATTTCTTCAGCGGCCATTTTTCATGCCAGCAGCGCCACAGGACTGCTAAACCTGCCACTGCCGCAACATAATACACAGTGGTTTTGGTCAGAAAGGCCAGCCCGACCAATAGGCCCAACCCAAAAGCCAGCTTGATATGCTTTGTTGCCAAGTATCTATCAGCAGGGTCAGGCTCAGACTGACCCCTACGAAGCGCCTGTTCGTGGGTAGGGGCAGGGCTAAGACCTGCCCAATTTTGTGAAGCGGGTTTCGCATCGGACTGGCGAGGAATCAGATACATTGTGATCACCAGCAGTACCAGTGCTGCTATCGTTTCGGCAAGGGAGTCGTTGCTGACCCCACTCATAATTGCCAAGCGTTGGGGGATAAAGGCGATAAAAGCCGCCGCACTTAACCCAATCCATTCATGATAGGGAAACAACTGTCGCAGAATGGCCCACGCGCAGATAATGACCCCTGCGCCCATGATCGCCGAAAATACACGCATCGTTTCCAGATCACCATCGGATAGGCGATAGACAACCGACTGCACCAGATAATAAAGCGGCGGTTGATGGTCTTCGTACTGCACGCGGTCAATATGTTGAGTCATGGCGGGGTCAAAGCCGCTGCCTTTGAGTTGATCCAAATAGGCCGAATCCCAATCCCCCATTTCAATCACGGGTAAATCACCCGTCTCCACGATTTGGCGGATGTAGTTGTAATGGGCCGGTTCGTCGGGGACTTGCCATGCGGGGGTGCGGGTGGCATATCCATAGGCAAGGGCCAGATAGAGAATGACAATCAATGCCAAGAGGCCATATTCGATTGATTGAGTGCGGCGAGTGGTTAGGATCATGATTTCGGTTTTCCGGTGGGTGGTGTATCAGTGGGGGAGCCGCGCATTTTCCATTGGATATAGGCAACGATCAATACGGGAATCCATGCATAGAAGGCACAGATACACAGCAGGCGCGACCCCAGCCCCAAAATAATATCGAGCAAATTGGCAATCCTTTTTGAAAAAATAGGGGCACGTCGCCCCTATTCCATCTAATTTCGTCAGCCAAGTTTCGCACGTTCGGCTTCGACGACCGAGGCATCCAATTTCTTGATAAGTGCCTCCGGTTCACGCAGTTTTTGACCGGGTTGCAGCGTGCTCTTTTCCCAGTGACCCACCGCACGGCTGCCATCATAAATCAGGGCTTGGTGCGAACGGGTGGTTTCTTGGTATTCGGTGATAATCTGTTCACCAAACAGCGGCGCATCATACCCCAGATAGCTATGCACCTTCTCGGAGGTGAATGGCAGGAACGGCGCAAACAGGATTTTCAGATTATCAATGCAGCGCAGGGCAGTATAAATCGTCGTTGCGGCGGCCTGTTTATCCTGCTTAATCGCGTCGCCGAACCATGGTGCCCCGTCGAGATAGGCATTGACCTCTGATGCCAAGCGCATCGCTTCACTCAGGGCATCCCGTAATTTGACAGCCTCCAAGCGCTGACCGACACTTTCAAACCCAGCTTCGATCTTGGCGAGGATTTCACGGTCAAAATCACGCAGGTCGTCGGGGGTGGGCACGACACCTTCCCAATGTTTATAGGCGAATTTCAGCACGCGGTTGACCAGATTGCCCCATTTTGCCAAGAGTTCGTTATTGTTACGGGCGACAAAATCATCCCATTTCCAATCGCTATCCCGATTTTCAGGCATGACCACCGTTAGATAGTAGCGCACCGCGTCAGGATCATAAGCATCCAACAAATCCGGCATGGTGATAAACCACTTGCGACTCTTGGAGAGTTTGCGATCTTCCAAATTGAGATATTGATTGGCAGGTACATCATAGGGCAGGTTAATGGGGGTCGGGTCGCCCTCATTATAAATACCACTGATGCCCAACAATTCGGCAGGCCAAATGATCGTATGGAAGATGATATTGTCCTTGCCCAAGAAATTGTAGACACGGGCTTGCGGGTTATACCACCACTGCTTCCATGCGTCCGGCTGTCCATTGTTATGCGCCCACTCAATGCTGGCTGTGAAATAGCCCATCAAGGCCTCGAACCACACATACAGGCGTTTTTCCGACCATGCAGGATCGTCAATTGGCACTTTGATACCCCAATTTACATCACGGGTCATGGGCCGTCCGCGCTGCTCTGGTACTTTGCTGAGAGACTCGTTCAGCACATTCTCACGCCAGTAATCGCGCCCTTTTTCCAGATATTCGGTTAGGGGTTCGCGGAATTTGCCGAGGTCAAAAAAGTAGTGGGTGGTGCTGCGACGGACGGGGGTGCTACCATCGCGTTTGCTGCGAGGGTTAATCAAGTCAGTGGCGTTGAGTAGGCTACCACAGTTATCACATTGATCGCCGCGTGCATTTTCATAGCTGCAGACCGGGCAGATGCCTTCGACATACCGATCTTCCAAGAAGCGATTCTCGGTGGTGCTGTAGAGGCGTTCTTGTTCTTCAGGATAGAGATAACCACGCTCCAGCAGCAGGGTGAAAATATCCTGTGCGATGCGGTGATGATTCTCAGTGTCGGTATGGGTATACAAATCAAAGCTCATGCCAGAACGCTTGAGCGTGTCTAGAAAGCGCACATGATATTTCTCAAACAACTCGCGGGGAGTGATGCCCTGTGCATCGGCCTCGACCATGATCGGTGTGCCATGCGTGTCAGAGCCGCTGACCATCAAGGTATGATTGCCTTTGAGACGATGATAGCGGGCAAAAATATCGGCGGGCAGAAACGACCCCGCGACGTGTCCGGCGTGTAGATCGCCATTCACATAGGGCCATGCGACGGAAACGTGAATAAAATCACTCATGGGTTGGGTTGCTCCTTTGCAAGTCTCCTGTGCATTTTAACGAACGAACAGCTTTGCGAACAGACCATGATTTGTCCTCTTGACATGTGGCGGGCCTGAAAATGGACGACCACGCCTATGGGAAATAAAAAACCGCCGGAGAATTTGTCCGACGGTTCCGCACTGACTTAGCTGGTGATGGGCTATCCACGCCCAAAATGCCAGCGTCGAGCATTTCTCGACCCCAACCAGCGCGGGCTTTGCATCATCATTCCAGTTATTCTCAGTGGTTGATTTTCCATAGTTCGTTCACAAATTGCATGACGGATTTACTGTATAGAGGTCATTGTAGCATAGAATCTTTCGGAATTGATGTTTTTGGCCCAAATTTCTCACATGAGGGGATGGTAAAAATTTCAGAATATACGATCTATAATTATATAAGCCACAAGGGAATCCGTAACCACCCAGCCTATTGAAAAAGTCGACAAGAGAGCTACAAGGGGGCCAAAATCAAGCCTCTCTACTCCATTTCAAGAGTAAATTGCCTAGTTTAGCGGCGAAAATCCGTATCAAAATTGTTGGACCCGGGCTTTTTCAACAGACTGGGCAGTTATCAATTTATGGTTGAGAACCATAATGGAAAGACCTCGGATGACCGTTAGAGCGGAGAAATGTGGTAATGCGTGATTTGGTCGTAGCCTAGTGTGACATTTTGCACCCCAAATAGATTACTTTTTGCTTGACAAGTTTAATGAAGCGCGATATTGTTGAATGATCTTGAATATATTTTCAGTTGTGAATTTTTATTCAAGATTGAGCTAAGAGTTTAAATTAAAGACTAACCGCGATGACTCAGCTTGAAGAACTGCGCTTGATGGCAAAAATCGCGCATCTCTACTATGAGCGCCAGATGAAGCAATCCGAGATTGCTCAACAACTGGATGTCTCGCAAGCGACCATCTCACGCCTCCTCAAACGCGCCGAAGATGAAAAAATTGTGCGTACTACGGTCAGTATGCCAGTGGGCGTTTATGCTGATTTGGAAGAAGAACTCCGCGCGGTATTCGGCCTAAAAGAAGTCATTATTGCCCATTGTTTGCAAGATGACGATGAATATATTAAGCGGGCTATTGGCGGAGCAGCCGCATTTTATGTTGAAAGTACCCTCAAAAAGAATGAAATTATCGGCATTTCCTCATGGAGTTCAACGTTGCTGCAAATGGTTGAGGCGATGCACCCCCTTTCCCGCAAATTGGATGTACAGGTCGTCCAAATTTTGGGCGGTTTGGGAAATCCTGAAGCCGCGATCCACGCCAATCGTCTAAACGAACGCTTGTCCCGCTTAATAAATGGCAGCGCTCGTTTTTTACTGGCACCCGGTGTGGTGGGTTCGATGGAAGCCCGACAAATTTTGCTGGAAGACCCCTATGTAAAAGCAGTGGTGGATTTATTTGACCATATGACATTGGCTTTGGTTGGCATTGGTGGCGTTGAACCATCATACATGCTTGCCAGCAGCGGGAATACCTTCTCGACGGATGAGTTGGAATTTTTGAAAAACGCCGGGGCCGTTGGAGATATCTGTCTGCAATTTTTCGATGCGGATGGAAACCCCGTTCGCACAGGGCTAACTGACCGCGTGATTGCAATCAGTTTAGATCAATTGCGCTGCGTGGAGCGGACAGTAGGGCTGGCAGGCGGACAACGCAAAACAGCGGCTATTCACGGTGCGCTACAAGGAAAATGGATAAATATCCTGATTACAGATCGGTTTACGGCGGAAAGGTTATTGCATCCCTCATGACTAATCGGGTTCCTTTTTCAAAAAAATCAATCGTGGTGCTAGTGCTTTTGATGATGACACTTCTGTCATGCAAAATCGCCACCATTCGTAGCCTTGAGGAAGATAAAGAGGCCAAAGCTGGTTTTAACCCCAATAAATACGTCGAGAGCATCTGGGATAGCCAACTGATTCCGACGTTCCACGATCAGGCTATCGAAATCACCGATTTGCTAGGCCAGATTGATGCTAATCAAAATAAGGCTATTCAAGATCATGGGCACCGATCTGGTACGGGGGCATACAGCTTTATGACCTATGGGGAAGCCAAAGTGCTGGCTTATGCTGTAGATTTGCGGATTGGCACGTTAAGCCTCGATTTTGCGCCGTTTGATGGAACCGCTGACGCAGTGATGCTGGTCGGGCCGCTGATTCCTCGTCGGAACGACGCGGTGCGTGATGCGGTGGGTTTCATTAAATTCAACGATTTTGTCAATCAGACCGAGTTTGCTGAAGTATCGAATGCCCTGAAAAACCGTGTTTTGGAAGATGTAGTCGCGGCGATTGACCCTGAAACAATCACAGGCAAAACCGTGAGTTTCTATGGGGCATTCACGTTGGTAGACCGCAGCGAAATCGAAATTGTGCCGGTCACCATCGAGATTCAGGAATAGTGCCATGAACCCAATTACGGACGACATTATCCTGCACGCCGAAAAAGTCCAAAAAGTCTATCCGGGCACAGTGGCCCTTAAAGATGTGGATTTTAACATCTATCGTGGCAAGGTGAACGTGTTGGTGGGTGAAAACGGCGCGGGCAAATCTACGCTGATGAAAATTCTTGCCGGGGTGGAACAAGTAACCAGCGGTAAATTAATCCTGAATGGTAAAGAAATCGCCCCCAAGTCGCCACGTGAAGCCGAAGCATTGGGAATCGGGATTATCTATCAAGAATTGAATCTCTTCCCCAACCTCAATGTCAGCGAAAACATCTTTGTGGCGCATGAAGTGACGGTGGGTGGGTCGCTGGTGAATCATCGAGAGCAGGAACGCCAAACGGCTGAGTTGATGAAACGTCTTGAACAGCCGATTAAACCGCGCACGCTCGTGTCCAATTTGCGGATTGGGCAGCAGCAAATCGTTGAAATTGCGAAATCACTGGCCCGCAATACCCAAATTTTGATTATGGACGAGCCAACATCGGCCCTTAGCAATACGGAAGTTGAAGTATTGTTTCGGGTCATCCGCGAGTTGAAAACACAGGGGGTCTCGATTGTTTACATCTCGCATAAACTCGAAGAACTACTACAAATCGGCGATTACATCACGGTGCTGCGTGACGGGCAATTGATTGCAACCGCCCCCATGCCAGAAATTAATCTGCGCTGGATTGTAGAGAACATGGTGGGGCGGGGCAGTGCGACTGCGTATACCCCAGCCGCCCATGAAATTCGGGATGATGCCCTACGAGTCGAAAACTTAACACTGCCACATCCCGGCAAGGCACAAGGCTATTTGCTGGATCATGTATCGTTTTCGCTGCGAGCAGGCGAGATTTTAGGTATTTATGGGTTGATGGGAGCCGGACGCACTGAATTATTTGAAACCCTGATGGGCCTTTATCCTGATGCGACAGGTGATGTTTTGCTCTATAGCGAATCCCTGAAAGGCAAATCCATCCGTGAACGCATCCAATCCGGGATGATGCTCATTCCCGAAGATCGCCAGCGGGAAGGCTTGGTACAGACGCTTTCGGTGGCCCATAACATGCTGTTGGCAAGCCTACGTAATCACCTGTTTTCGAGGGTTGTGCTATCGGGTCGTAAAGAGAAAAACAGCGTTGAGCGCCATATCGAAGAACTCTCCATTAAAGTGTCTAACCGCAATAACCCTATCGGTTCCCTCAGCGGCGGCAATCAGCAGAAGGTGGTGGTTGCCAAAGCTCTTTTGACGTCACCCAAAGTCCTGCTGATGGATGAGCCGACACGCGGCATTGATGTTGGCGCTAAGGAAGAAATTTTTACGATTATGGTACAACTTGCCCAACGCGGTTTGGGTGTGCTGTTTGTCTCAACAGAATTAAAAGAAGTCCTAGCGATGGCTGACCGCATTTTGGTCATGTCGAAAGGTCGCATTACCGCCGAGATACCCCGTGCGGAGGCGACTGAGGAGGCATTGGTCGCGGCATCCGCTATTGGTCATGAGCTAGTAAAAGCAGGAGTTTAGGATGGAAATGGAAAATATTCAAAGCACGGCTGCAACCCCAGCCAAGACAGCAGAGTCAAACCACGCCCCGATACAAGCCATCTTGTTACAACTGCGGGCTTTTATTGCGCTGCTGATATTGTTCGGCTTTTTTGCGATCTATTCCGACTCGTTTATGCAGACGAATAACCTCATTATCTTGACCAAGCAGGTTGCCATTAATGCCATTCTCGGCATCGGGATGACCTATGTGATCTTGACAGGCGGGATTGATCTTTCGGTAGGTTCAATTGTTGGCCTATGTGGGATCGTCGCAGGCGGATTGATTAACGAAGGGCTTGTGCTCTCGGTGTTTGATGTCGTGATCTATTTCAACATCTGGATTGTGATGGGCCTCACGATTCTCTGCGGTATGTTGATCGGCATGTTCAACGGAGTGTTGGTGACGCGCTTCAGTGTCGCCCCATTTATCGCCACGCTTGGGACACTCTATATCGCACGCGGCTTGGCCCTACTGCGCAACAGTGGCGCGACCTTCCCCAATCTAGTGGGTGATCCTGAACTAGGGAACACCGGATTTCCCAAATTAGGCGCTGGAGAATTGCTTGATCTGCCCTACTCAATTTGGATTATGGCGGTTCTGGCGATTATCGGTACTTTTATTGCGATGAAAACCCCCTTTGGTCGGCAAATTTATGCGATTGGGGGCAACCAACGCGCGGCTCGCCTTTCGGGGGTACGTGTCAAGCAGGTGACGTTGATGGCCTATGTGATTTCGGGTTTCTGCGCGGCGATTGTTGGGTTGATTATCACCTCGCAGTTGGTTTCGGCCCACCCCGCGACGGGTGAAAGTTTTGAATTAAATGCGATTGCGGCGGTTGTATTGGGTGGAACATCTCTCTCCGGTGGACGCGGCACAATTGGTGGAACGATTATTGGTGCGTTTGTGATTGGCGTATTGAGTAATGGGATGATTATCGAAGGCGTTAGCTCGTTTTGGCAGACCGTGATTAAAGGGGTGGTGATCATCTTGGCAGTTATGATTGACCAATTCCAACAGCGCCTTCAAAAACGTAATGTCTAGCCCATCAGTGCTTTTTGAAAGGGGGTGGTAGGGGACAAAAAGCTGAATCGGGTTCTGTAGAATTTTCAAATCAAGAACAAGCTAGAGATGTACTAGGAAAGGTCTCAAGAATGAATAAGAGAAGTTGGTTTAAATTAGTCAAACTGCTCATTTTAGCGGTGATTGTTCTGGGTGGGCTTACCCCGAACGGAAATACGCTTAAGGCCCAAGACGAAGCGCCATTGATTGTGATTATCACACCCTCACATGATAATCCGTTCTTCAAAGCCGAAGCCGACATCGCACAGGCCCGTGCCGAGGAATTGGGCTATCGGACACTCGTGTTAATCCATGACGACGACCCGAATCTGCAAGATCAGCATTTTGACGTAGCGATTTCGCAGGGAGCGGCGGCGATCATTCTAGACAATGCCGGCGCAGATGCCTCGATTGCGCCAATTCAGCGTGCTAAGGATGCCGGGATTCCGACCTTCTTGATTGACCGTGAGATCAATGAGACCGGTGTGGCAGCAGTGCAGTTGGTGTCCAACAACTATCAAGGCGCAGTGCTGGGTGGTGAAGAATTCGTGCGCTTGATGGGTGGCGAAGGCAAATATGTCGAACTGCTGGGACGTGAGACTGACACGAATGCGGCGATTCGTTCACAGGGTTACAACGACGTGATTGCCGACTATCCTGATCTGGAACTGGTGGCCCAACAAACAGCCAATTGGAGCCAGACCGAAGCGTTTGATGTGATGGAGACCATCATTCAAGCCAACCCAGACATCAAGGGTGTGATTTCAGGTAATGACACGATGGCGTTGGGTGCTGCTGCTGCTCTACAAGCGGCAGGCATGACGGACGTGATCGTGGTGGGATTCGATGGCAGCCCGGACGTGATGGATGCCATTCGTCAAGGCACGATTGCCGCCACAGTCCTCCAACCCGTCGCCAACTTCTCCGAAATCGCCGTTGATCTCGCTGATACCTACATTCAAACAGGCGAACTACCTGAAGAAGAAAAACAATCCATTGACTGCATTCTCATCACCCCCGAAAACGTGGATGAGTATGGCGTCTTTGCCCCGCTACAAGAACCCGAAGTGCCGATGGGCAATGGCGAATTGATTGTGATTATCACGCCCTCACATGATAATCCCTTCTTCAAAGCCGAAGCCGATATTGCACAGGCCCGTGCTGAAGAACTCGGTTACACCACCCTCGTGCTGATTCATGACGACGACCCGAACCTGCAAGATCAGCATTTTGACGTAGCGATTTCACAGGGAGCGGCGGCGATCATTCTGGACAACGCTGGAGCGGATGCCTCGATTGCGCCGATTCAGCGGGCCAAAGATGCCGGGATTCCGACCTTCTTGATTGACCGTGAGATCAATGAGACAGGTGTGGCAGCAGTGCAGTTGGTGTCCAACAACTATCAAGGCGCGGTGCTCGGTGGTGAAGAATTCGTGCGCTTGATGGGTGGTGAAGGCAAGTATGTGGAGTTGCTGGGTCGTGAAACCGACACCAATGCAGCCATCCGCTCACAGGGTTACAACGACGTGATTGCCGACTATCCTGATCTGGAACTGGTGGCGCAGCAAACGGCCAACTGGAGCCAGACCGAAGCGTTTGATGTCATGGAGACGATCATTCAGGCCAATCCGGACATCAAGGGTGTGATTTCAGGTAATGACACGATGGCGTTGGGTGCGGCGGCGGCATTGCAGGCGGCAGGCATGACCGACGTAATCGTGGTGGGATTCGATGGCAGCCCGGACGTGATGGATGCCATTCGTCAAGGCACGATTCAAGCGACTGTCTTGCAACCCGTTGCCAACTTCTCCGAAATTGCTGTGAATTTGGCAAGCATCTACATTCAAACAGGCGAACTACCTGAAGAAGAAAAACAATCCATTGACTGCATTCTCATCACCCCTGAAAATGTGGCCGAGTATGGCGTCTTTGCCCCGCTGGAATAATTAGGTGAGTTGGGTGCAGGTCGTTTTGGAGAGAAAGCGACCTGCACTTTCCTCAGATCAAGTGCTACCGGAGAGAGGGCTGAATAACAGTAGCTCTCTCTCCAAACACTACAGAAGTCTAAGTTATAGCATGTTGTTGTAGGGAATAAAATATGATACATGGCGAATTGTTACACCCAACGATTTTAAAAGCTCTGGCCTCGGCGGGGCATGGCTCGGTGGTGTTAATTGCCGACAGCAATTATCCCTTCAGTACCGGAGCGCATCCGGCAGCGGAACGGGTTTATCTGAATCTCGCTCCCGGCTTAGTACGGGTAACGGATGTCGTGCGGGTCTTGGCGGCGACCATTCCCGTCGAGGCGGCCCATGCTATCGCGCCGGATAGTGGGCCAGAACCTGCTATTTTTCAGGAATATCGCCAATTATTGCCGGGTGTTGAAATTCAAACATTAGGACGATTCCCCTTTTATGAGGCAGCCCGCTCGGTCAATACGGCGTTGGTCATTGCTACGGGTGAACAACGCACATGGGCCTGTATATTGCTGACTATTGGGGTAATCCAAGCACGTTAAATCGGGAGATAAGGAAAGATGGACGTTCAAACATTGCAGCTAAAGTCAGTGGCCTATCGCAAGACAATCTTAGAAATTATTAAACAGAGCGGGGCCGGGCATACTGCTGGAAGCCTCTCTTGTGTGGATATTTTGAACGTCCTCTATAACCACGTCATGAATGTCAGCCCCGAAAATTTCACCGATCCCAATCGTGACCGTTACATTCAAAGCAAAGGCCATTCGGTGGAGGCTCTGTATACCGTTCTAGCGGATAAAGGATTTTATTCCCGCGAGGCATTGGCGACACTCAATAAATATCAGTCCAAATTTATTGGACACCCGACACGTAAAGTATATGGCATTGAGCAAAACACCGGGGCGCTGGGACATGGCCTTTCGTTGGCTGTCGGGACAGCACTCGCCGCCAAAAAAGATGGACGCAGTTATCGCGTGTATACCCTGTTAGGTGATGGTGAGTTGGCCGAGGGGTCAAGTTGGGAAGCCTCCATGACGGCGGCACACTATCAACTGGATAATTTAGTGGTGATTATTGACCGCAACACGCTTCAAATTACTGGTCGTACCGAAGAAGTCAACGGCCTTGAACCGCTAGAGGATAAGTTCACGGCCTTTGGGTATGCGGTGCGGCATGTAGACGGCAATGACATCACCGCTCTGATTGATGCTTTTGGGCAAGTGCCGTTTGTCCCGAATAAGCCAAATCTGATACTCGCGCATACGGTAAAAGGCAAAGGAATCAGTTTCATGGAAGATACGGCGAAATGGCATCACCGTGTCCCAAGCGACGAAGAATTTGCAAAGGCGATTGAGGAATTGAACTTGGCAGAAGTGAAGTTAAAGGCAGCGGTGTGATGGAACTTGTACTCGGCAAACCTAATCAAGATGTTTTTGCGGCGACCCTCTTGGAACTAGCCCAACACGATCCCAATATTCTGGTCGTCACCAGTGATTCACGTGGGTCGGGTAAGCTGGTGCCGTTTGGTCAAACCCTGCCTGACCAACTGATTGAAGTCGGTATTGCGGAACAGAACCTTGTGGGGGTGTCGGCTGGATTGGCTTCAGCAGGCAAGAAGGTTTTTGCCGTCTCACCCGCCTGCTTTTTGACCACCCGCGCCCTCGAACAGATTAAAAACGATGTGGCCTATTCCAACAATCCGGTGCGCGTGGTTGGCATTAGTGCAGGGGTTAGCTATGGGGCATTGGGTTCAACCCACCATTCGCTGCACGATTTTGCCGCGTTGCGTACCGTCAATAATATTGACATTATGGTGCCTGCCGATAACTTTGAAACCCGTCAGGCCGTCTTGGCAGCGATGCACCATCCCCGCCCGATGTATCTGCGTTTTGGTAAACGGGCAGTCTATGATTTGCACACCCCGGATACTCCATTTGAGATTGGGAAGGCGATAAAACTCCGTGAGGGGGGCGATGTCACATTTATTGCTAGTGGCGAGACAGTGGCTCCGGCAGTGCTGGCGGCAGAACGGTTGGCGGGGGTTGGGATTTCGTGCCGTGTACTCAGTATGCACACCCTCAAGCCATTTGATACCGAAGCTGTCAAACAAGCTGCCCGCGAGACCCATGCCATTATCACCGTTGAAGAACACAGTATTTGTGGTGGATTAGGTGAGGCGTGCGCTTCGATATTGATGCAGGGCGGTTATCATGTGCCATTTAATATTGTGGGTATCCCGGATGAGGATACGGTAACGGGCAGCCAAGCCGAAATTTTTAATCACTATGGCATATCCGCCGAGGGATTGGCCGCAACCGCCCAAGCCTTGTTGCAGGTGGAGCAGCCATCATGAGTGTCGTTCTTGCGGTAGATCAATCCACCTCTTCGACCAAAGCCATGTTGTTTAACGAGCAGGGTGAACTACTTGGCAAGACGGCGGTAGACCATCAGCAGTATTATCCACAGCCGGGGTGGGTTGAACATGATGCCGAGGAAATTTGCCAAAATACGCTGCGGGCCTGTGGCGATTTACTGCGGCAGCACCCCGGCATCCAAAATGATCTGCTGTGTCTCAGCATCACCAACCAGCGCGAAACGATTGTGGTGTTTGACCGCCAAACCGGAAAGCCGCTTCACCATGCGATTGTGTGGCAGTGCCGTCGAGGTGAACCCTATTGCAGCCGCTTGACGGATGCGGGCCACAGCGAGACCGTTCAGCAGTTGACGGGTCTTAAAATTGACACCTATTTCCCCGCCTCCAAAATTACATGGCTACTTGAACATGTCCCCGAAATTCGGGCACATCTGGCGGATGGCTCGGCGCTGCTGGGCACAATTGATACCTATTTGATTTATCGGCTGACGGAAGGACGCTCATTTTTCAGCGACCAGACCAATGCTTCGCGCACATTGTTATATGACATCAATAGCCTATCGTGGAGCGATACCCTGTGTGAATTGTTCCATGTGCCGCGCCATGCCTTGTCGGAAGTGATAGATAGCACAGCCCAATTTGGCGAGACCACACTGGGCGGGCTATTGGATAAAGCCATTCCCATTTGCGGAGTTATGGGAGATTCGCAGGCGGCGCTTTTTGCCGAGCGCTGTTTTCAACCGGGCATGGCAAAAGTTACCTTTGGCACGGGGTCATCGGTGCTGCTCAATATTGGCGATACGGTGCGACTTTCCCCCAATGGCATTGTCACAACGGTGGGGTGGGTGTATCAAGGACGCCCCACCTATGCGTTTGAGGGCATTACCAATTTTACGGGTGGCACGATTGCGTGGATGCGTGACCAGATGAAGTTGATTGAAGCACCCCAAGAGACGGAGGCCCTTGCCCGAGCCGTACCAGATAATGGTGGTGTCTATTTGATTCCGGCGTTTGTGGGGTTAAGCGCTCCCTATTGGCAGCCGAATGCGCGGGCCGCGATTGTGGGTATGACCGCCGCCAGCACCAAAAACCATATCGTCCGCGCCGCCCTAGAATCCATCGCTTATCAAATTCGGGATGTACTGGATTTGATGTCAGCCGACGCGGGAATTGCCCTACAATACATCTATGGCGATGGTGGCATGATTCATAACCGATTTTTGATGCAATTTGTGGCCGACATCACCCAAATGACGGTGCGTGCCTCCAGTTTACCAGAGCTATCGGCGTTAGGGGCGGTCATGGCAGCTTGGTTGGGGATGGGGGTTTACGATTCAACCACTATGTTGGATGGATTGCCACATCATTTTGAAGATTACGTTCCGCGGATGGCAGCATCGGCAGTCGAGGAAAATTATTCGGGCTGGAAAGCAGCCGTACAGCGCGTCCTGTAAATGAACCAGTAGAAAAGGAATACCCTATGTCAGATTTGAGATTCGGTGCGGGTCTATGGATGTTTGGTCAATTTGTAGATCGTTATGCGGCGGATGCCTATGGCCCACCCGTCAATACACTCGAAGCGATTGCCCTTGCCGGAACGGTGGGGGGATTGGAAGTGGTGGACATCAATTATCCGTTTGGGGATAACATCACTGTGCAGCAGGTCAAGGATGCGTTTGACAAGGCCAAACTACGCGCCTATGCCGTGACCCCCCATATTTATATGCAGGAATATGTACGGGGAGCGTTCACCAATCCTGATGCGAGTGTGCGGCGCAAGGCGATTGATCGGTGCAAGGCGGCGATTGATGCGGCCCGCCAATTGAACCCCAAATATGTGAAGTTCTGGCCCGGTCAGGATGGCTATGATTATCCATTTCAAGCCGACTATGCCCAATTATGGGATTATTCGGTTAGTGCCGTGCGTGAATTGGCCCAATTTGCCCCTGATCTGCAATTTGCGATTGAGTGCAAATTTAAAGAGCCACGCACCCACATTACCCCGTTCTGCAATGTCGCCACGACGCTACTGGCGATTCAGGATATGGGAGTTCCGAATGTTGGGATTGTCATGGATGTCGGTCACTCGTTTTTTGCCAAAGAAACCCCTGCCGAAGCGGTGCAACTGGCACATCGGTTTGGCAAGCTGACCAGTGTGGAAATTAATGATAATTGGCGTGAATGGGACGACGATATGGCGGTTGGGTCGGTTCATTTGATTGAATCGCTGGAATATATGCTGGCGCTCCGCAAAATCGGCTGGCAAGACCCCATCTTGCTCGATCAATTCCCCTTCCGTGAAGACCCCGTGCGTGCTGCCCGTGCCAGCCTAAATACCATTCGTCGCTTGGATGCTATCCTAGATCGCATTGACCTCAAGGCCCTCCAAACCGCACAAGATCATCAAGATGCGCTTGCGGCCCAGCAGCTTGTCTTGAACGAGTTCCTTTCCTAGTTTTACCGTAATTGTAGCATCGTCAAAGAGGTTGTTTTCCCATGATTTTTGGGGAGGCAGCCTTTTTGGTTTACCGCCAAGCCAAATTTGCTGTATACACCATATAATCCTACGTGTGATACGGAAATCGGGTAATTCATGGCTGTTCAACCCCACCCTCGGCTACTCCCCAAACATAGGGAGGGGAGTAAAGGCGGTTTTGATGCCCTTCTTTGTTAGGGGAAGGGTTTGGGATGGAGTGCGTTTTTACCCGAATCTGGTATTACATAACAATACTAATTTAGAGAAAACAATCGCCTCCGATTCGAATCCTCAAACAAAAAACTTTGTCTTTTCTCAACACTTTTTAAAAGAGTGTCAAAGCGAACTCCCTCAGGTATTTAATTGATGAGGGCAAATTTCTCTTTGGAAGAATTGAGAAACTCATCAATCCATCATCACTGCCGCTGTCAACTATCCATCCGTCGAATCGCAGCAACCTCGCGCTCTTTGAGCACCTCTTCCAGTTCGACAATATCATCTTCGTCCATCAACTGCATCAGACGTTCGATACGGCCCTGCTCGGTACGTTTGAGTTTTTTGCGCTCGGCCTGCTCCCTTGAGTCGTGTTCACTAGTAGTGTTCACGGCAGCAGTACCCAATACAGCAGCTATGGCTAAAATGGCGATCACGGCTACGACATTACCCCCTCCCAGTGTTGTAGCGGCATCCGAGGCAAAAACCGCGATCATCACGCCCAAAAATGCTAACCAAATTGTCATGGTCGCAACGAATTTTCCAAATGAGTGCATAAATAAACCCGCCTTTAGCCAAAAAATCGGTCTAAATTCATTATACGTTTTTCTCGATTATTAAGTTTCGCAGATTAGGCCAATGCCTTGTGACGGTCAACCGGAGCAAGTGAGGTTGCTTTGGGGATGGTAAAAAAGAAACAGGCGCCCTGTCCCACTTCGCTCTCCACCCAGATTTTACCGCCGTGCCCCTTGATGACGTTGGCAGCAATGGCAAGCCCTAAGCCTGTACCCCCATACTGCCGAGTAGTGCTGCCATCCACTTGATAAAATCGGCGGAAAATGCGCTCATGTTCTTCGGGAGGAATGCCAATGCCCTCGTCTCGTACACTGACTTGCACCATTGGCGAGTTGGTGTCCACAATCGTAATTTCGATGCTTGAACCGCCCTCACTAAATTTGATAGCGTTGTCAATTAGGGCTTCAAATACTTCGGTAATCTTGACCCGATCAATTGTGACTGATGGCAAATTGGGTTGGGCACGTAGCAAGATGCGAATATTGGCAGATTCAGCCTTTCCACTTAGCGAACGGGCCGCTAAGGTAGCCACTTGTTCCAACCGCGCAGTAGCGAAATCGAGCATCCCACTGCTGGTGGAATGTGCGGCGATAATGTCCTTGACCAAATCCGCAATTCGCTGTGATTTCTGAATTACCAACTCGGAGGTTTTGAGTTGCTCAACATTCAGTTCGCCAAAATGCCCGTCAATCAACAGACTCATGTAACCTAACACATGCGTGAGCGGGGTACTGAGTTCGTGTGATAGATTTTGCAGCAGTTGGTCTTTAATACGGTCATTATCCTCAAGTTCCCGATACGCCTTTTCGAGTGCCTTAGCCCGTTGATCCAGAGAGGAATAGAGATTCACGTTTTCCAGTGCGTTCGCCACGATATTGGCGATCCCTTGGCACAAGGAAAATTCGCTGGAATCAAAGGGACGACGTTCGTGAGTCATCAACAACAATAGACCGACAATCTGCCCATAAGTGATGAGCGGCACGATCAGACATCCCCCGACTCCCATGCTTCGCAAATAAACCTGATCCCCCGGCAGGTTTTTGTCATTATCCACCAGTACAAAATAGGGCTGGCCTTCCGACACCACCGATTGCATGATGGGATATTGTTCCAAATCCCAAGCTGGCCCCTGTGTATTATCCCATGTGGTACGGCGTATTTCTACCGTATCATGCAAATTCGAGGGGATAGAGATAACGACTTCCGCCCGGCTAATCCAACGATTTCGGTCAACATCGTGGGTAATGAGCAACGTGCGTTGGATATCAAGCGTCTCTCGCAGACGACTAATGATGTGTTCCAAGATGATTTCAAATTCCATCGTTGTCGAGACGGCTTCACTCGCCTCCAACAAGATACCCAGTTCTGTTAGACGACGTTGAGTTTGGTCATGGAGGCTGGCATTGTGAATGGCTACGGCAGCGGACGCCCCAAGACTTTCCAGTACGGCCAAATCCCCTTCGTTAAAAACCCCCAATTCCTTATTGATGACCTCTAACACACCAATCACGGTATCGGAACTTTTTAATGGCACAGCCGCAACGGAATTGATATTAAGATGGGGATCACGAAAGGTATCGGGGCCAAACAGGGGATCGTTGGCGACATCCTGAATAAGCAGTGGTTGGGCTTGAAAAGCGACCCACCCCGGTATGCCGTGCCCCAATGGGATACGTTGGCCGTGTCGTGTTTCGGCATAGGGTCCAACTGTCGCCACATAAATCAACTCATCAGGGTTATCTGAATCTCGCAGCAAAATTGAAGCGACTACACTTTGCACAACCTGTTTTGCAGACGACAGAATCGTTTCTACAACTTCTGGCAGGGACAGCGCGGAACTAATCGCACGGGAGGCTTGATTGAGAGCTTCGAGACGTTTGGTCTGTTGCTCCAATTCCTGTTCACGCCGATAGGCCTCAGTGATGTCGCTTTTCTCCGTCAGTCGTTCATTTTCAAGCTGCAAAACGGCTTGGCGACATAGGAGTTGGGTCATTTTTTGCGATGGCCCGTCATCCAATATTTCATCTTGGGAGGCAGCCGTCACCAGCAGGCCGAGCGGTTCGTCATGTGACCCCATCACCGGAAAAATACTGATGTAATCCAGTTCAAGCTGCTTTAGGGCCTTTGCAATGGGCGCTCCTCCATTAACCGTCTTTAATTGATCGGCGTGGAGATTGACCAGTGACACATTGTTGAGCAAGATTTCAGCCAGCGGGTTATCACTGTGCTTATAGGGGAAGCGCTTATCAGGCCAATAGCTGTAAATAAGCCACAAAAACAAATTTTCGGTATCGGGGCCACCACTCGCGCTGATTGAATGGGTATACAAAAATTGTTCACGACGCGCAATGAACCATACCAATTTACACGGCAGAGCATCTAAAGCAATTTGGGTCAGGGCTTCCATAGATAGATTTGAGCTTGCACTAATTCATGAAACCAACGCCACAATCAACCAGACTAACATCAAGGTATTGACAACAGTCAAGAACTCACGTTGTACTAATGCAATATTATCATCAGTCTCACTACCCCGCATATCCGTTTTTACATTTCGCAAGGCCATATGCACCACGATAAATGTCACAATCAGAATCGGCAGCAGCCAAATTGGGAATGCCCCCATCAAAATCGCCGCCAAAAAACCGAGTAATGCCCCCACCACCGAAGCTGGAGCTAAGATTTGCGTGATGCGCAAGCCTAAAATACTGGCAGTATTATGAAGTCCGGCTGCTCGGTCTGCTTCATAATCCCGCACTTGGTTATAGAGTTGACCATAGGCCGAAATCAAAAACGTACCCAAGACCATCGTCCATAAATAGCCAATATGTGTGGTGTAGATAAAAAACGCAGCCAAAAATAACAGGGTACTCAGAAACATGGCGTGCGACAAAATATCCACCAGTGGGCGTGCTTTTAGGCGTACCAAATGCCACGAATAGAGATGCGCCAAAATCAAAATAACCGCTCCTACTATGAAAGCTCGCCAGCCTGCCAGCGCGTAACAAATCACTGACAAGACAAACATGATAATTGAGGCTGTCCAGCCTGCTTTTTTGGAAAGTTCGCCACTGGAAATTGGATTACGGCGGGCGCGATCTGGGTCGTGGGTATCATCCACTGCGTCCTCAATATCATTAATCATAAAGGCATAGGCCATTGCGCTCATATTGGCGATAAACACCACAAATAAACGCCAGTCGAGGGTCGCACCACGCACTTCATAGGCCAACAGCCCTCCTAACCACGTTAGGATGGACGTAAAAGCCCAAAATTCTTGCCAACGGGTCAGCTTAAGAATCGCCTGTAGAGTGTTAGAAGTGGCTGCACGAGTCAACACGTAAAATGCTCCTTTGGAGGGAAAATTGCACCTTGAAGTCTACCCCGCATTCGGATGTGTGACCACCCCATACCCCTCTAACGAAAAAAGAGTGACTTTCGGCCTACGCGGATAGTCTCATTTTGAACTGACAAATCTGGCCCAATACTTTTAGTATCAAGTCTGACAGAAGGAGTGAGACTTACTTTGCCAATTAAAACTCACCAGCTTTACCGATCAGATGAAGTTACCGGAGGCCACACAAATGGAATGGCTTAACCAATATCAGCCAAAACTTGTATCCGCAGCTAAAGCCATCAGCATGATTAAAAACAAAAATCGTGTTTTTCTGACTGGCAACTGCTCAGTTCCCCAAACCCTGCTCAAAGCATTAGTAGACTATGCCCCCAATCTGTGCGATGTGGAAATCGTGCAGGTCTTGGCAATGGCAGGCAGTGAGTATGTCGCGCCCGCAATGACCCCCCATCTGCGCGTCAACACCTTGTTCATTAGTGAGAATGTGCGTCAAGCCGTCAATGATGGACGTGCCGATTTTACACCTGCTTTCCTCTCGGAAATCCCGGGGCTATTTTCATCAGGCCGCCTGCCGATTGATGTGGCGCTGATTCAGGTCAGTCCACCCGACGATCACGGTTACTGCTCGTTTGGCATTGAAGTCGGCGTTACCAGAACCGCTGCCTATTCTGCCAAAATCATCATTGCCGAAGTCAATCCCAAGATGCCGCGCACCCTCGGCGACAGTTTCATTCACGTCTCCAAACTCGACTATATTGTCGAAGTAGATTATGAACTGCCCGAAATCCATATGGCGGCTGGCGGCGAAATCACTGACCGTATTGCCCGTCATATTGCAGCCCTGATTCCAGATGGGGCATGTCTGCAAACCGGAATCGGTGGTATTCCGACGGCGGTGCTGCATTACCTTACCAATCACAAACATCTGGGTGTCCACACTGAGCTATTTTCTGATGGTGTGATTGATTTGGTCAATAAAGGCGTCATCACCTGCGAACGCAAGACCTTCCACCCCGGCAAAATCATCGCGGGGTTCATGCTTGGTACGAAACGCCTCTATAATTTCGTAAATGACAATCCGATTGTCGAAATCCACCCCACCGAATATGTCAACGACCCCTACCTCATCGCCAAAAATGATAAGATGGTCGCCATCAATTCCGCGATTGAAGTGGATTTGACCGGGCAAGTTTGTGCGGACAGCATTGGCCCCTACTTCTATTCAGGTGTCGGTGGTCAATTAGATTTCGTTCGTGGCGCGGCCCGCAGCAAAGGTGGCTTGCCCATTATCGCCCTGCCGAGTACGGCGAAAGATGATACGGTCAGTCGTATTGTGCCAGTTTTGAAATCGGGCGCTGGTGTGGTCACAACCCGCAACGATGTCCATTTTGTAGCGACAGAATATGGGATTGCCGATTTGTACGGACGTACCATCCGTGAACGAGCGATGGCGCTGGTAGACATTGCGCATCCCAATTTCCGCGCCGAACTTGCTGAGGAAGCCGAACGCACCTATCACCTCCCGCGCTGGGAAGTGACCCGCGATTTTCCAATCAGTGAAGAAGAATTAACCCCCGCTGAGGCCTAGATGATTCCATTGGTAGCGCAGGATGGCAACGTCGTTCATAATACACTGCGTTACTAGTATCATCGCATGACTCAGGATAAAAACACATGCTGGCAGTTGTTCACTCATGTGCCCTGCTCGGCTTAGAGGGTGAAATTGTGGAAGTGCAGGTAGACTATTCGGCCTCCAGTCTACCTGCTTTTCAGGTGGTCGGTCTACCGGATACCGCTGTGCAAGAAAGCCGGGAGCGCGTTCGGGCCGCCATCAAGAACACAGGCCTAACTTTCAATAATCAGCGCTACATCGTCAACCTCGCACCCGCCGACCTCCGCAAAGAAGGCCCTGCTTATGATTTGCCAATGGCGGTTGGGGTCTTATGTGCCACCGACCAACTACCCATTCCAACCACGGAAGGTGCGGTTTTTCTGGGTGAATTGGGCTTGGATGGACGTGTCCGGCATGTGCGTGGCATTCTTTCGATGGTGCATAAGGCATGGGAAAGTGGTTTTGAACGTGCCTATGTCCCCGCTGATGATGCTTCGCAGGCCGCCCTTGTCCCCGATATTGAAATCGTTCCCGTTGAAACCCTAGGTCAATTGGTCGAACACCTCTACGACCTTAACGTAATTCCACCCTACAACCGCGATAGCTCTGGGCTATATGGTGAAAGTCAATTGATGCAGGGTTTGGTGGATTTCCAAGACATCAAAGGACAAGAGCATGTCAAACGGGGTCTCGAAGTTTCTGCGGCTGGTTCACACAATGTTTTGATGGTCGGGAGTCCCGGCGTTGGCAAAACCCTGTTAGCCCGTGCCCTCCCCGGCATTTTGCCCCAGATGGCAATTTCCGAAGCCCTTGAAGTCACTCGTATCTACTCCGTTGCCGATTTGCTGCCCGGTGACCATCCCCTAATTCAATCGAGGCCCTTTCGTGCTCCCCATCACACGATTTCTGAGGCCGGTTTAGTGGGTGGCGGCAGTTATCCCCGCCCCGGCGAAATCACCTTAGCTCATAGGGGAATTCTCTTTCTCGACGAATTTTTGGAATTCGGCACACATACCTTAGAAGTGCTACGCCAACCGATTGAAGATAAATTTGTCACTATCAGTCGGGCTAAAGTCGCCCTGACTTTCCCCGCTAGTTTTATGCTTATCGCGGCCATGAATCCCTGCCCTTGTGGTTATTTAGGCGACCCCGTTCACCGCTGTACATGCAGTGATTCGATGATTCGCAACTATCAAAAACGCATTTCAGGCCCACTGCTGGATCGCATTGATATTCATTTGGATGTGCCGCGCGTGGATTATGATAAATTGACCGATGCCCGACGCGGTGAGCCTTCCGCGCATGTACAAAATCGCGTCGAGACGGCCCGCGCTCGGCAGCGTGAACGATTTAAAAACAGCCCCCGTCTCCACTCCAATGCCGATATGGGAGCGAGTGAAATCCGCGATTATTGCGAGATGCAGCCCGACGCCGAAAAATTGATTAATGCTACCCTACGCCAAATGCAACTCAGCGCCCGTGCGTATCATCGTATTTTGAAGTTATCCCGCACCATCGCCGACCTCGCTGACCATGACCGTATTGAAGTTGTAGATATGGCGGAAGCCATTCAATATCGCCCACGACGCCTGAGTGTTTGATCTCATATTTCAGGGCTTTTGAGGGAAATCCACATGAGTATACCCAGCTATGATGAAAATCTGCGGCTGTTACAGGAATCGGGTATTCCGTTTGCCATTCACGAACACGAACCCTTTACCACCTATCAGGAAATGGGTGATAAGTTACCTTTTCCAACGGAGGCTTGGCTTAAAACGATGGCTTTTCGGGTCAAACATTCGTTTTGGATTTTGGCAGGGATTCGCGCCCCTGATCGTGCCGATTACAAAAAATTAGCGGCGGTGTTTGGCGTCAAACGGGGCAATATTGTCGCGGGGTCGCCAGAGGAAATTCTCGGCGATCTTGGTCAAGAAATCGGGGGTGTGGGGCCGCTTTCTAGCCGTGAAAATGTGAAGGTCGTTATTGACCAAAACCTACTCCCACTTGGCACGGTATATTGTGGGATGGGTCGGCGCGACATTACTTTGGAAATTCAACTCAACGACTTGCTGAAAGTTGCGAACGCGCAGGTTGAACTGATCGTCAAATAAGGCTGTCTCAAATAAGTGCAATTCGTTGTAATGGTTGAGTTATTTGAAAAAGAGAATCATAAAAAATACATTGGGGTGATGTTTTAGATGTTCTCGCCCGCGAAATTCTTGACAAATCCGTTGACCTCATTTTTCTCGATCCACCCTACAACATTGGCAAGAGTTTCAACGGTAAAAAAGAAAAATGGGCTACTGATGAGGAATATCGAATTTGGTGTTTTTAATGGCTTGATTTATGTCTTAAAAATCTAGGACGTTGTTCTCATTATATGGTGGCTTCAACCCAAAATGTGCATAACACCGACATAAAACACCGTTGTCGTTTTCCCCATGAGCATGATAAGGAGGATTTCGATGAAACCGCTTGTGTTTTTTACTGTGATTTTAATGCTTGGCCTCTCGACCACGACCTTTGCCCAAGCGCCTAGTCCTCTCATACAACCCGATGACCTCCACTATTTGGGGGCATTTCGTTTGCCTGAAGCGGGTTTGCGACCTGATACGTTTGAATATGGTGGCAACGCGATGACATTCAACCCCGATGGTGATCATAACGGGATGGAGGATGGTTTTCCGGGGTCGCTGTTTATCACCGGGCATGATCGCCTGCCGTATGGGGAATTACCAGATGGTAGCCGAGTTGCCGAAATCAATATCCCCGTTCCCATCAATGCCCCCAATGTGAGTGATCTCAATCGCGCCGATTATTTGCAGCCCCTTACCGATGTCGCCGCAGGTTTCTTTGTAGGCTTGGATGAAATTCCACGTATTGGCCTGCAATACCTCAATCGCGCAGAAACCGGGCCGTTGATTCATATCGCGTGGGGGCAGCATCTTCATCCAGAACCAGAAGCGCCTTCACATGGGTGGTTTAGCCCCGACCTTGCCCACGCCAACATGCAGGGGACATGGTTTGTCAGCACCGAGTATCCCTACAGCGTCAATGGCTATCTGTTTGAAATCCCGGCTGGATGGGCCGATACCTATGTGGGTGGGCGTTATCTCGCCACTGGGCGCTACCGTGATGGGGGATGGTCGGGTATGGGGCCAGCCATGTTTGCCTATCGTGCATGGGATGAACGAGGTAATCCAGCGCCGGATGGTACAGTTTTGGATGCCATTCCACTGCTTTTGTATCAAACGTCTGATACCACCTCGAATATTGAGGGCAATATGAATGGATACCAACATCCTGATGAATGGGAAGGAGGAGCTTGGCTGACCACTAGCGATGGCAGGTCGGCGGTGGTGTTTGTGGGTACGAAAAGCGTCGGCGAAAAATATTGGTATGGGTGGGTCAATCCGGCGGGGCCAGCATTTCCCTGTGTAGAAACCACGTTGGTCGGCCAATTTGAGGTGTGCCGCCTTGCCGATGGGACGCCATGCCCTCCGGAAGATTTGCAGGGGTGTGAGGGGCATAACGATTATCGTGGGTGGTGGAGTTCAGCGTTTGTCGGTCAGTTCATTTTCTATAATCCCGATGATCTAGCGCAGGTCGCACAGGGTCATTTATCCCCCGACCAGCCTCAACCCTATACCCGCTTGGATATAGATGAATATCTCTATCTCAATCCCGACCAAGTGGAATTGGAGATGTTGGGGACGGGTGTGCAGCGACGCGGGCGGATTGGCGATGCAACTTATGACCGAGCCAACCAATTGCTTTATGTATTGGAACTTTTTGCGGATGGCGCTCAACCCGTCGTGCATGTGTGGCGGGTGGAATAGCCCCAAGGTCTTTAGCTAGACTCACGGATTTTCCATTACATTTCACACGTTCTCATTTTCAAGGATTGGGGGACGATATATCCATGTGTATTCAATGAGGAGGTACGCATGGTATTTGAGCCAAATTTTATGACGACCCATGTGGGTAGCGTCCCGCACCTTGAACCAGAGGCCCTCGGTGAGCGCTTGGCAAAACGGTTGGATATTCCAACATGGCTGCAACTGCCGCGCCGTGACTTTCGGGAGAGTATGTATGCTCAATACAGCGCTCATCTGCCCGGTATCATGGTAGACGAACAAAAAGAGAAAATTTATTTTGACACCACTGGCGACCTTACCCCCGCGCTAGAAACTTTTTACGAGCATTATTTGGCAGATGAGGTCGCGTATTTTGATCTCCGGCCAGCCTATTCAGCGGGTTTTCAGACCCTGCTCGATCAGCTATGCCAAATCTCCGGCGAATGGGTCAAAGGGCAGGTGACTGGGCCAATCAGTTTTGGGCTGACCGTGACTGACCAAGATTTGCGGGCCAGCCTCTATCATGACCTGCTTGCTGATGCCATCGTCAAAAACACTGCCATGATTGCCCGCTGGCAGATTCAACATTTACGCACAGCACGTCCCAATGTCATTTTATTTGTGGATGAACCCTATATGGCATCGTTCGGGTCGGCGTTTATCAGCCTGAGTCGTGAACAAGTAACTGAGATGCTGAATGAGGTATTCGCGGCGATTCATCAAGAGGGGGCGCTGGCGGGTGTTCACTGCTGTGCCAATACGGATTGGTCGGTGCTGTTAGCAACCTCAGTAGATATTCTAAATCTCGATAGCAATGGATATCTTGAAACGCTGGCCCTTTATCCGGCTGAATTACGGGCCTTTTTAGATCGTGGTGGAATTATTGCGTGGGGGGCTGTTCCCAATGATGAATTGGTCACTAAGACCACGCCACAAGCATTGGCAGCGCGACTTGATGCTGGCCTGATATTGATTTGTCAAAAGGCGGAGGCCAGCGGTGTTTCCATCACAGTGCAGGAGCTTCAATCACGCAGTTTGTTAACCCCAAGCTGCGGGTTGGGTTCGGCCAATATTGCCGTCGCGGAGCAGGTTTTCGATATGCTGGTGGCGACAGGTGAACTGCTGCACCGCTAGACCAAAGCAGTCTGTTATCAAGAATCTCAGCATGACAATTAGAAAGAAAACAAGGGAAGGAAATCACTTGTATTTATTCTTCCCCTAAACGACTATCAGCATTATTTAGAGCTAGTGTTGTTCGAGTTTTTGTGCTTGACAACATCATAAATGGACGGGTCATGGTTGCTAAAGTTTCCCAAATGAAAGCAGAGCACTATGGAAACTATTATCTTAGATGCCCCGACGATGTACGGGGATCATCATGTCCTTGAAGTCCGCCGCATCTTGCTGGAGATGCGGGGTATAACGGAAGTTTATGCCAGTAGTTGTTTCGGCACCATCGAGATTTCGTTTGACCCCACTGTGCTGGATGCCGATACTATCAAAACCACGCTGCAACAAGCGGGGTACACCGAGACAATGGCGATACCTGTAGAAAACGCCACAACCACGAACGACGATTTCTCCTCACCTCCTTATTTCAGACACACCATCGCTTATAAACAAACCGGCTCGACGATCAATTTTGAACAGCATGTCCCAAGTGCTGCCCATGCACTCTGGCCGTGCCCCGGTCTAGGTAAAGTTCACAAGATGGGAGAGACCGATCATGCCTAAAGATAAACGCACTCCCGTTGAACAGAGTATTGATCCGGCTGCCCAAGAAATGCTCATCCGGGCGGATGAAATCGGGGTCAGCACAGCCTTTAGTCGAGCCGATGCGATGACGCCGTGTAATATTGGCGCGGCGGGGATGTGCTGCAAATTGTGTGGCATGGGGCCTTGTCGCCTCACCAAAGAGGGTCAAACCGGAGTCTGCGGCGCAACCATTGACACCATCCAAGCCCGTAATTTTGTGCGGGCGGTGGCGGCAGGCGCGGCGGCTCATTCCGATCATGGTCGGGATATGGCGTTTACCCTCAAGGCCGTTGCGGAGGGCAAAACCGAGGGCTATATGATCCGCGATGTCGCCAAGCTGCGGACGGTTGCTGCATACTACAATATTCCCATTGAAGGACGTTCCCCAACAGAAATTGCCAACGATCTCGCTGACCTGTATATCGCCCAATTTGGACAGCAGCGGGGTCACATTGCCCCTATCATTCGCGCCCCCGAAAAACGTCAGAAAATTTGGCAGGAACAGGGGGTAATTCCACGTGGCATTGACCGCGAAGTTGTGGAATCCCTGCATCGCACCCATATCGGCGATGACCAAGACCCCGAACATCTTTTGCAACACACCATTCGCACCGCGTTGGCCGATGGATGGGGGGGCAGCATGATTGCCACCGACATTTCCGACATTTTGTTTGGAACACCTGCGCCGATATTGGGTCAAGCCAATCTTGGGGTACTCAAACAAGATATGGTGAATGTGGTTGTACATGGGCATGAGCCAACTCTTAGCGAAATGATTGTGGCGGCATCCCAAGACCCGGAAATTATCGAATATGCTAAACAAGCCGGGGCGAAAGGTGTCAATTTGGCAGGGATTTGCTGTACGGCGAATGAAATCCTGATGCGTCAAGGCATTCCGGCGGCGGGTAACTTCCTGCACCAAGAGTTATCCATTTTGACAGGCGCGGTTGAGGCAATGGTGGTAGATGTGCAGTGCATCATGCAGGCCCTTGTCAAATTGGCGGAGAATTTCCATACCCTTGTCATTACTACTTCGCCGAAAGTGAAAATCAAAGGGGCGACCCACATCGAATTTGATGAACACCATGCCTTGACGATTGCTAAACAAATTCTGCGGACGGCGATTGATAATTTTAAGAATCGTGGCCCAGTTCAAATTCCGAATGCACGTGAGAATCTCATCCCCGGTTTCTCGCATGAGTACATCAACTATATGTTGGGGGGCAGCTATCGCGCGTCGTTCCGACCCCTCAATGACGCGATTATGACGGGGCGTATTCGCGGAGTAGCGGCGATTGTCGGTTGCAATAACCCACGCAGTACCCAAGATTATCTGCATACCTATGTCGTTAAGGAACTGCTTAAACAGGATGTGCTGGTTGTTCAGACAGGCTGTGGGGCGATTGCCAGCGCGAAATTGGGTCTATTGCTCGGTGAGGCAGGCTTAAATCAAGTCGGGCCGGGGCTGCGCGAGGTCTGCGAGGCGGTAGGAATTCCACCCGTTTTGCATATGGGGTCATGCGTGGATAACACCCGTATTTTGACCGTACTGACCCAGATGGTTGAAGACGGCGGTTTGGGTGATGATATTGACCAGATTCCGGCAGTTGGTTTGGCTCCCGAATGGATGAGCGAAAAGGCCCTTTCAATTGGGGCGTATTGTGTGGCTTCCGGCGCGTATGTCATTTTCGGCGGGTCGTCCCCCGTGAGTGGAATGCCAGATCGTATGTCGGATAGTGACGCGGTGCTGCATTACCTTACCGAAGGGTGGGAGAAACTCTATGGCGGCAAGATGGAATTTGATGTAGACCCCGACAGTATGATTCAAAAGACGCTGGAACACATTGACCGCAAACGAGCTGCGTTGGGTCTGCCCGCCTATGACCCAGAACGGTTTGGTCGCAGCGGCGATGCGCGTATCCTCGAATTAGAGCAGCTTCCGTTGGCTGAACGACGGGCGGCGCTCTATGGCGTAGTTGAAAAGTAGGAGGTGAGCCAATGTCCCGATATGTTGCGACTCGTGCCATTCGTGGCTCGAATGCACTGGTTACAGAGGCGGAGTTTATGCTCCGCAAAGCATTGGCAGAAAAAGGCCCGGATACTCCGGTTGCTTTTCCAAACACAGCCTACTATCTGCCCCTCATTTTTGGCATGACCGGACAGCAGGTTGAGACGATTGGGCAGTTGGGGTCTGTCCTCGAACATGCCCGCGAACTCTTGCACCCTATTCCAGCAGGTCGCCATTGGACACCCTATCTTGGCGAAACACTGGACAGCGGCATGGCGACTTTATTGGCTGCCGAAACGATTGAAGCCATTCGTTTTGTCTATGGGCTGCAACCCGAACCCATGCCCGGTTTTCATCTGGCAGGTGGCACGGCTTTTACCAGCCCCGATGCCGGGAATGGTAATGGGGGAAGTAGTAAAGCCGATGGACACCTCAACGGGCCAATTGATGATATTCAACTGCGCTCATGGGGAATTCAATTGGTAGATGGACGTATGCCGGGGTTTGCGGCGATTGTGGGGGCGGCAAAATCCAATGAGGTCGCCGTCAAGATTGTGCGCGAATTGCAGCGGCGCAATATCCTGTGTTTCCTCTCCGGCAATGTCAATGGACGCAGCATTATTCATCAATTGGTCGAAGAAGGCGTTGAACTCGGCTATGACACCTATACTGTTCCGTTTGGCACAGATACCCTGAGCGCCGTGTATGCCCTCGGTTTTGCGGTGCGTTCGGCGCTGACCTTCGGCGGGATGAAAGGCGGTATGGCCCGCGACATCTTGCTCTATAACAAACATCGGGTGTTCGCGTTTGTGCTGGCGCTGGGTGAAGTGGATGATCTGAAATATGCGGCGGCGGCGGGGGCAATTAGTTTTGGCTTCCCGGTCATCGCCGACACCATCATCCCCGAAATTTTGCCGACGGGTGTTACCACCTATGAGCATGTCGTGAGTATGCCGTTTAATGAGATTGACGGCAAAGATGATCTGGAACGCGCTGAACGCCTAGTGCAGAAGTGTATTGAGGTGCGTGGGGTCAAGGTGCGGGTCGCGGATGTGCCTGTGCCTGTGCCTTACGGTTCGGCGTTTGAAGGCGAAGTCGTGCGTAAGACTGACATGCGAATTGAATTCGGCGGCAAGAATTCCCGCTGTTTTGAATATCTCACCATGGCGGGCCTAGATGATATTGTGGACGGCAAGGTAGAAATCGTCGGCCCCGGTATGGAAGGCGTTGAAGCACAGGGTTGTCTGGATATGGGGATTGTGGTGCAGGTCGCGGGGCGGGCTATGCAGCAAGATTTTGAGCCTGTCCTAGAGCGCCAGATTCACTATTTTGTCAATGGGGCATCGGGGATTCAGCATATCGGCCAGCGCGACATCGCGTGGATTCGGATTTCCAACGCTGCCGCCGACAAGGGCTTTAACCTTGAACATTTTGGCAAGATTTTGCACGCCCGTTTCCATGCCGATTTTGGCGCGATTGTGGACAAAGTGCAGATCACGATTTATACCGACCCCGATCAACTGGCGGCATGGTTGGCAAGGGCACGCGAAGCCTACGACTATCGCAATAAACGCCTTGCCGATTTGACTGACCACGCGGTAGATGAATTTTATTCCTGTACCCTTTGCCAGTCCTTCGCGCCGAATCATGTCTGTATCGTCAGCCCTGAACGTTTGGGGTTATGCGGTGCTTACAATTGGTTGGACTGCAAAGCGTCCTACAGTATCAATCCGACAGGCCCGAATCAACCCATCAAACTTGGTAATGTGGTAGATGCGACAAAGGGATATTGGTCGGGCACGAATGATTATGCCAAACAGGGATCGCATGGGGTCGTTAATGAAGTCGCCATGTACTCCATTATGGAAAATCCGATGACGGCCTGTGGATGTTTTGAGTGTATTGTCATGCTGGTCCCGGAAGCGAATGGCGTGATGGTCGTCAGCCGTGAAGACACCACCATGACCCCGGCGGGAATGACCTTTAGTACCCTCGCTGGTATCGCGGGGGGTGGAATGCAAACCCCCGGTGTGATGGGTGTCGGCAAATACTACCTCGTCAGCCCGAAATTTATTAAGGCCGATGGCGGCTTTAAGCGAATCGTCTGGATGAGTGGCTATCTCAAAGACTCGATGGCGGATGAACTGCAAGCCGTTGCCATCCGTGAAGGCGACCCGGATTTAATTAGCCGGATTGCTGACGGCAGCAATGCCACCACCGTTGATGAACTGCTGGCGTGGATGGAAGAACATAACCATCCGGCGCTGGTGATGGATCCCATCTTTTAAGGCGCACGGCGATGGCTGAACGGCTGCTCGTCCGTGATTTAATGTCGGTGGGGGTGGCGACCTGTGTGCCCGACACCCCCATCATCGAAATCGCCCGCCTGCTGCTCGAAAAGCAGTTGGAGGCGGTGGTTGTTTTGAATGAAGAAGGGCACGCGATTGGGGTGGTCAGCCAGAAAGAATTGGCACAGGCGTATACACGGGATAATCGCCAAGAATTGACCGCCGAAGCCGTCATGCGTGATGGTGTCCCCTCCGTGCCACCCGATATTCCACTGCCCGCCGCTGCACAAATTATGCAAGATCAGGACCTACGGGTGGTTTATTTAATGCACCACGCTGGCGGCATTACCTATCCAGCAGCTGTGCTGTCCTATCAACATCTATTGCGGCATCTGGCGGCCCGCAGTGATGAGGAACTGAATGATTTGGGAATCAAAGCTACCCGCCAAGCACCCCTCGATGAATTTATACAAAAGCGCGATGCAGCACGCAAACGAGCCGATTTTCCGCATCAGGAGTGAAGATTTATGACTGTCGAGATTCCAAAAGAAACATGGGCTGGGTCAGTCCGTACCGTGACGTTTGGCGCGACTGCCAGCGAGGGCGGTACACGCGCCCGTTCCTTGACGGTGGGTGGTCAAAAGACCTTGCCCTTTTTGCATTTTGAACACGAAACCCCGTATCCCCCCCTCGTGGCGATTGAGATTAAAGACCACCGTCCCGATGATTGGTCGCCGCTGCTGTTGGATGCATGGGGTGAAGCAGCGAATGACCCGGCGAGTTGGGCAAAGGCCGCTGAAGTTGCTGGGGCGGATGTGTTGGTGCTGGCCCTCAGTCTGAATGATACGAATGGTCAACCCACCACACCCGAAGCAGCAGTGGCGGCGACTCAGGCTGTATTAAAAGCAAGCGCTTTGCCGTTGATGGTTTTTGGTCCGGGGCAGGCTGAGGTAGATAACGTTCTGTTGGTTGCAGTTGCCGAAGCCACCAAAGGGGAACGGTTGGTGTTGGGGATTTGCGAAGATAAAAACTATCGAACGATTGTGGCAACGGCGATGGCAAACGGACATCTTATCACCGCCCGCTCACCGATGGATGTCAATCTTGCCAAGCAGTTAAATATCCTCATCAAAGATATGGGCCTGCCGTTGGATCGTATTTTGATGGACCCCACTACTGGTGCGCTTGGGTATGGGATTGAATATGGCTACTCGGTGATGGAACGACTGCGTTTAGCGGCCTTGCAGGGCGATGCTATGACCCAAATGCCGATGATCGTCACCCCCGGTTTTGAGACATGGAAAACCAAAGAGGCCAAAGTGGGGCAAGATGTCCCTGCTGCGTGGGGTGAATGGCGTGAACGTGGGATTGCTTGGGAGACATTGACCGCTGTTGCTCTCATCGAATCCGGGGCAGATATTGTGGTGCTGCGTCATCCCGAAAGCGTCGCACGCCTGCATCAAGCCATTCGGTCACTGATGGCCCTTCCTGAATTAGCATAGCGGCTAGGAGAGCTAGGAGACGAAAAATGGCACTGACCGGAATTCAAATCTACAAATTGTTGCCACAGACCAATTGCAAAGATTGTGGCTTCCCGACTTGTTTGGCCTTTGCGATGAAACTTGCCGCCAAGCAGGTTGAACTTTCCTCCTGCCCGCATGTGAATGATGCTGCCAAAGCACAGTTAGCCGAGGCATCCGAACCACCAGTGCGCCTGATTTCCGTAAAATCCAATGGTTATGAGGTGCAGGCGGGCAATGAGGTGGTCTTGTTCCGTCACGAAAAGACGTTTTATCACAAGCCGGGGGTTTTCCTACGTGTGCAGGATGATGAATCGCCCGAAACGATCAAATCCGAAATTGCACGGGCCGCTGGTTTTCAAGTGAATTATGTTGGGCGTGATCTCGTGTTAGATGGGTTCGCAGTTGAAGCAGTGACAGGGGATGTCAACAAGTTTACGGCGACAATTGCGGCGGTACGTGATGTGACTCACCGCCCTATCATCCTGATAAGCCATGACCCCGCCCATATTAGTGCTGGATTACGCTTGTTGGACGGCGAACACCCGCTGATTTGTGGCGCAGATGCTAATAATTGGGCCGCGATGGGTGATCTTGCCAAACAGCATGGCGCGGCGCTGGTTGTCGTCGCCGATACGCTGGACGGCTTAACCGATTTGGCGGAGAAATTGAAAGACAAAGGGGTCAATGATTTGGTATTGGCTCCATCCAGTCATGATCTTGGGGCGACTTTAACCCTCAACACCCAGATTCGCCGTTTGGCTCTGAAGAAGAATTTCCGTCCGCTGGGGTATCCGATTATGACCCTTCATGCAGCCGACCCCGCCTACGAAGCGATGCTGGCAGCACAGGCGATTGCCAAATATGCCGGATTTATCGTGCTCGGTCACTTCCAGCCCGAAGTGGTGTATCCCTTGTTGGTGCTACGCGAGAACATCTATACCGACCCGCAAAAGCCGATTCAAGTCAAACCCGGCCTCTATGAAATCAATAATCCGAAAGCGGATGATCCAGTGCTGGTCACGACCAATTTCAGCATCACCTATTTCAGTGTGGCAAACGAGATCGAAGGATCGGGCCTGCCAGCTTGGTTATTGGTGACAGACGCGGAAGGCATGAGTGTGCTGACGGCGTGGGCCGCTGGCAAATTTGATGCCGAACGTATTGCCAAAGCCGTTAAAGAATTTGGGGTCGCCGACAAAGTGAGCCGCAAACGGATTGTGATTCCGGGCCATGTCGCGGTGCTTTCAGGCGAACTTGAAGAGGAATTGCACGGGTGGGAAATTCGGGTCGGCCCGCGTGAGGCAGTGGACATTCCTGCGTTTATGAAGCAAGTCCTCGCCTAGAGGGGGTTTGCTGAAACGAGATAAAAATCATGGCGGAACACGTTGTTAGCTTTGATGTTGCCCAAGAATCGGCGCGAGTCCTCACCGGAACACTGCTGACCGAAGCCGCTCATCAAGTCGGGGTGGAGATTCAGCAGCCGTGTGGTGGGCAGGGGCGCTGTGGCCGGTGTGCGGTACTGGTCAATCAAGGCACCGTGCGGCGGCGCAGTACCCTGCGGCTGTCGGCGGAAGATATTACATTGGGATATGCCCTAGCCTGTCAGACGGTGGTCGAAGGCGATGTGTCTATCATCGTTCCCCCACAGGAAAAAATCGAACGCCGTCTAACCACTGACCTGACCGCTGCCGAAGTCACTGTTCCTCTCGGTTATGACCCGAATGTAGCCCAGCGAGTGCGACGTATTTGCCTGACTTTGCCAATCCCGACGATGGATGACCAGCGCGACGATTGGAGTCGTTTACAGACTGCCCTCCGTCAGCAAACGCAGCTACAAAATGTGACTGCTTCTTTATCCCAACTCCAAAAAATGGGTGAGATTTTGCGTGAAGGTAATTGGCAGGTGACAGCGATTGTCGAAAATTGCTCGGATTGTCCGTCACGGTTGATTGACCTTAAACCCGGTCACACCTCCGAAAATGTACCACTGTGGGGAACAGCCATAGACATCGGCACGACCACTGTAACGCTGTGGTTAGTGGATTTAATGACCGGACAGGTTCGGGCACAGGTCGCCGAATATAACGGTCAAATCGCACGCGGCGAAGATGTGATTTCACGCATTGTCTATGCTGGCAAAAACAACGGTAGGGTGGTGCTGCGCCAGTTGGTTCTCGATACTATCAACAGCCTGTTCGAATCTGCCTGTAAGCGGGTGTTGGCCCATCCGAGTGAGGTCATGAAAGCCACAATTGCGGGCAACAGCACGATGATTCACCTCTTGCTTGGCATCCCGGCGGACAGCATTCGTTTAACCCCATTTGTGACGGTTGCTAATCATATACCCCCCCTGACAGCGTATGAGGTCGGCCTCAATATCCACCCAGCAGCGATTGTGGATTGCCTGCCCGGTGTCGCCAGTTATGTTGGGGCGGACATCACAGCCGGGGTGCTGTCGTCTGGGTTGGATGCTACCGAAGCCTTGACACTGTTTATGGACATCGGCACCAATGGCGAACTGGTGTTGGGTAATAACCAATGGCTGGTGGCGTGTGCGTGTTCGGCTGGACCCGCGTTTGAGGGTAGCGGCGTTTTACACGGGATGCGAGCCACTGAGGGGGCGATTGAAGAAGTTTGGATCAACAGCACCAGCTTTGAGCCGACCTATCGTGTCATCGGGGGCAATAAACCGCGTGGTTTGTGTGGCAGTGGCCTCATTTCGCTGCTGGCGGAGATGTTCCTGACGGGGGTGGTGGACAAAGGCGGTCATATCAACACCCATCTGCCGAATGCACGGGTACGTCAAGGTGAACATGGGTCGGAATATGTGGTGGCATGGGCCAGCGAAAGCAAAACGGGGCACGATATTGCCATCACCAATGTGGATATTGATAACCTGCTACGGGCCAAAGCCGCCATTTATGCGGGGGTGAGCATCCTTGCCGAAAGCGTGGGTGTGCCCCTAGAGACGGTTGAGCAGGTGTTGATTGGCGGTTCATTTGGCAAGTACATCAATGTCGAAAAGGCGGTGGAAATTGGCCTGCTGCCTGATATGCCTTGGGGTCATTTCCATTTTCTCGGTAATACCTCAGTACGCGGGGCTTATCTGGCGCTGCTCGATCACCAAGCGCGTGTTCGGCTCAGCGAGATTGCGGCGCGTATGACGTATATCGAGCTTTCGGCTGACAATTCGTTTTATGAAGCGTTTATGTCTGCGTTGTTCCTGCCCCACACCGATCTCTCACGATTTCCAACGGTGCAGGCTGCAATAGTTACCTAAAGGAACAGGCTCATGTACATTATTGGCGAAAATATCCATATCATTTCACAAAAAGTGAAAGAGGCATTGGAAACCCGCGACAGCAAGTTTTTCCAGAATTTGGCGGTCAAGCAGGTCGAAGCCGGGGCACAAGCGCTCGACATTAATCTGGGCCCGCGCAAAAAAGACGGTGCGGAAATCTTTCCATGGATGGTGGAAACGATTGAGGCGGTGGTGGATGTACCCATCAGCTTTGACAGCACCAATCTGGCAGGCATTGAGGCGGGGCTGAAAAAAATCCGTAAAGCCCAACCGATTATCAATTCAACTTCGGCTGAACCGGAACGCTTGGAGAAAGTGCCGCTGGTGGCAAAACAATATAATGCTCGTCTGGTGGCGTTGACGATGGGGGCAAGCGGCATCCCGGTCAGTGCGGACGAGCGGGTCAATATCGCGGTGGAAAAACTCATCCCACGTATGATCGAGATAGATTTCCCCATGCAGAACCTCATCATTGACCCATTGGTCTTGACCGTCTCTGGTTGCCAAGAGTATTGCCCACAATTAATCGAGACTATCCGCACCCTACAATATGCGTGGGATCCCGCTCCGATGATTTCAGTGGGCCTATCCAACGTTTCCAATGCCGTCCCGCGTCAAAATCGTCCACTCATCAACCGCACCTACTGTGTCATGTTGATGGGGGTGGGTTTGCAGACGATGATTGCTGATCCGCTGGATCAAGCCCTGAAAGACACCATTCGGATTATCGAAACCCGTGATGACAGCACGGCTGTTGGACGCCTCTATTTGAAGTTGTTTGATCGTTATGCGGCAATGGAAACACTGATGCCAGAAGACGTGGATATGACCGACCCTGAGCAGGTCGCCATTTGGAAGACCGTGCAGATTTTGCTCAATAAGGTGATTTATGCCGATTCGTATTTGGAACAGGAAATGACTGCCTAAAAACGTCGTGAGAGGAGAGGTATCTTATGCCGAACTTTACTCCGGGACGTCGTTGGCAACCGCCCTTTTACCCCTTTAAACATGAGCCACTGCGCTATCGGTTGTTGGAGCGTATGGAACGCATGGTAAAAGGCCCATTGTTTGGTTGTCGAATGTGTGGGAACTGTTTGTTACAAGAGACGGCTTTTATCTGCCCGATGGAATGCCCCAAAGGTGCGCGGAATGGGCCTTGTGGGGGTTCAACATCGGAACACTGCTACGTAGATGAAACGCGCCCTTGCATCTGGTATCGCATCTATACACGGGCCTTTGCGATGGGGCGTGAAGAAAAGCTGTTGGAGGTTATGCCCCCGCTAGATTGGGACAGGGTAGGCACGGAAACTTGGTGGGATGTGATGAAACAGCTTCGTCAAGTGGGGGTACGCCATTTTGCACGGGAAATGACATCGGGTAATGTCAAATGTCGGGCCAAAGCATGGGACAGCGTTTTTTATCCGGTGCGACAACCCGATTGGTGGCAGGGGGATGCTGAATATCATGCACCCGCCTATACCGAGCCGATTTCAGAATTGGAACGCCGTCTGAAAGCTGGCGAATTTGTGGTGACGGCAGAGGTCGCGCCACCCCTTAGCACAGCGACGAAAAAATTATGCACCAATGTCGAGATGGTCAAACCGTATGTCGCAGCGGTCAACTTTACCGATAATCCATCGGCGACGGCACGTATGGCAAGCATGGCGTGCAGCATCATGGCGATGGAGCATGGGGTCGAACCCGTCATGCAAATTGCGGCCCGTGACCGCACCCGCACTGGACTGCAATCCGAGGTGTTGGGGGCAAGTGCGCTCGGCGTTCGGAATATGTTGTGCCTGTCCGGGGATCACAGCCGAATGGGGCCGCCGCCAATGGGCCGGGCCGATGTATTGGACATTGATTCCATCCAAATGTTGTGGATTTTGCGCCGGATGCGCGATGAAGGCAAGTTCTTGGACGGGCGTGAAATCAAACACCCACCCAAATTCTTTTTGGGAGCCGCTGCCTCGCCGTTTGCATCCGAACCACGTTTCCAAGCCCTACGTGAGCATAAGAAGGTCAATGCGGGCGCTCAGTTTTTCCAGACCAATTTGGTGTATGACGCGGAGGGGATGGAAATTTGGCTGAATGAACTCGCCAAACGGGACATTCTCGGCAAAGTTTATATTCTAATTGGCGTCACCCCGCTTAAGAGTTTGAAGATGGCGCTGTATATGCACAATGAAGTGCCCGGCGTTTTCATCCCAGAGAAACTGCTCAAGCGTATGGAAGCAGCGGGTGATGGTGCGCAGGAAGAAGGGGTGCAAATCGCCCTCGAACTGATTGAGGCCATCAAAGGCAAGCAGGGGGTGAATGGTATTCATATCATGGCGGTGGGATGGGAAGAAATCGTGCCACGCATCGTTACTGAGGCAGGTTTATTGCCACCCGACTTCAGCGCCCCTATTAGCCCAGAACCGAGCCATGCAGTCGCATAGTTGAACCGTAGGTATTGACATTGAAAGGAACGTCGAAGATGAAAATCGCAGTCAGTGGCAAAGGGGGGACGGGTAAAACCACCGTCTCCGCTTTGTTGGCCCAAGTATATGCCAATGCCGGACGCGATGTGCTGGCAGTAGATACTGACCCTTCACCATGTCTGGCGGGGGCATTGGGGTTTTCGATGGAACTACGTGCCCAACTCGCCCCCATTTCCAGCATGGATGAATTGATTGAAGAGCGGACAGGCGCAAAACCGGGGACGGTGGGAGGATTTTTTACCCTCAATCCCCGTGTGGATGATCTACCGGAGCGTTTTAGCATTCAACATCGCGGGGTGCGTTTGTTGGAAATGGGCACGGTTGATGTGGGTGGATCGGGTTGCATCTGTCCCGAAAGCGCCATGCTTAAAACCCTGTTCACCCATTTGTTGTTTCGTTCGGATGAAGTGCTGATTTTAGATATGTACGCTGGGGTGGAGCATCTAGGCCGCGCCACCGCCGATTTTGTGGATGCGATGCTGGTGGTGGTCGAACCTACCCGCCGCAGTCTCGGCACGGCCATGCAAATCAAAAAACTAGCCGCCGACATAGGCCTTACTCGCCTGTGGTTGGTCGGCAACAAGATTCGCAGCGCCGAAGAACAAGCCTTTTTGGAAGCGGAGACCCCCGATATTCCTGTACTTGGATTTTTGCCTGCTGCCTTGACTGTGCAAGAAGCAGATCGTCTCGGCGTGCCCGTTTATGATTATGTGCCGGAACTGCGCTTGGAAGCGGAACGAATGGCGGAATTACTCGTGAGTGCTTTACAACGACAAGCTGAGGAGAAACATGGATGACCACAACAATTGCTCTTGCGGGTAAGGGTGGGGTGGGCAAGACGACCATCTCCGCCATGATTATTAAATATTTGATCCAGACGCAATCCGGTGCGGTGCTGGCGATTGATGCCGACCCCAGCAGCAATTTAAACGTCGTGTTGGGGCTGGAATTGGATTGGACAGTTGGGGATATTCGGGAAGATTTGTTGAGTCAGGTCAAACAATCCTTGCTAGAGGGGGGTGCCGCGATGGGCAGCCTCTCCGGTGGAATCAGCAAGCGCGAATATCTGGACTATCAGATTCGCTCCTCATTGGTTGAAGGTACACAGGTTGACCTCATTGCGATGGGACGTTCGGAAGGCCCCGGTTGCTACTGCGCGGTCAATCATAATCTGCGCGAAGTCGTGGACGGCATCAGTAAAAATTATCGGTATGTGGTCATTGATAACGAAGCAGGGATGGAACACCTCAGCCGCCGCACGACCCGCGATGTACAACATCTTTTTGTGGTCACGGATCCCACTCAACGCGGTATTCAGGCCGCCGAACGGATTGCGGGATTCCGTCACGCGCTGGATATTCACATTGAACATACCTATCTGATTCTAAATGGCTTACGAACGGAGACCATTCCCACGCCATTGCAGAGTCGGATTGACGCACTCGATATTCCGTTGTTAGGCTGTGTTCCCTATGACACCCAGATGATGGAGGTTGAGTTTGAAGGCCGCCCGCTAGTAGACCTCGACAATCAGTCGCAGGTGTATCAAGCGGTAGCCGCCATGTTACAACGAATTCTATAAACCAAGCAGCCCTATCACCACAAAGGAGGACTTCCTATGCCCCTCAAAATTGGCATTCCCAAAGAACGGCACACTTCTGAATTTCGGGTTGGTCTAACACCAGTCGGTGTTTCAATTTTGACTAAACGGGGCCATCAGTGTTATGTCGAAAAAGACGCTGGCATTGGCAGTAATTTCAGTGATACTGAATTTGAACAGGCTGGGGCACGCATCACCTATGATGAGGCAGAGGTCTTTCGTCGCGCCGATGTAATCCTCAAGGTTCAGCGCCCAACCGAAGAAGAAATGTCATGGATGGCGGATCATCAGACCATCATGGCATTTATGATGTTGGCCGTTACCCCACCCCACCAGATTCGCCTATTGGAGGAAAAAGGGACAGCTGTCGTTTCGTATGAACGGATTGAAGAGCGTAATGGAATGCTGCCTGTTTTGTACCCCTTGAGCCAGATTGGTGGACGCATGACGGCCCAAATTGCGGCCCAATATCTCCAAAATAATCGCGGTGGTAAGGGGATACTGCTCGGTGGAGTCGCTGGCGTGCCACCCGCCGATGTGGTGATTATTGGGGCTGGCGTGGTGGGTATAAATGCGGCGCAGGCTTTTCTGGGGATGGGCGCACGGATAATCCTGTTAGATCACGATTTGCAGAAACTCCAAGCTGCCCATGAGTATTTTGACGGACACATCACGACGATGGTCTCGCACGATGCCAATTTGAAACGGGTCTGCACATTTGCGGATGTGCTAGTCGGTGCGGTGCAAATTCCCGGCGAACCTGCCCCACTGATTATCACGAAGGAGATGGTTGCCTCAATGCGTCCCGGCTCAGTCGTTATTGACATGAGTATTGATCAGGGGGGATGTATCGAGACCAGCCGTCCGATGCAGCATAACGACCCCATTTTTATGGTTGAAGGAGTCGTCCATTATTGTGTGCCAAACCTACCGGGAGTTGTTGGGCGCACTTCTACCCATGCTTTCCTGAATGCAGCTTGGCCCTTCATTCAACTGGTGGCAGAACATGGCATCGAACGCGCCGTTGAATTGAACCCGGCTTTGCATCGAGGCACGGTGATGTTTCAGCACGAAAAGACGCTTGAACCCGCCTAAGGGTTCAACTGCTGCTGAATTTTGAAAACGGGCCTGCTGAAAAACAAGGGGTCTTGTGCCCATCCTAAACGATAGGGCGGCCCGTTTGCTCTGTCACAATCCTGCCGTATACTATGGATGGTGGAAATATTCAAATTATTAAGAGGCCATTATGATGAACAAGCCATTAGCCCTATTGCTCGTGATGGCTGTTCTGGCTGTCACCGTTATTTTGTTTATTGCCGTCCCAGCACCCCTGCAAGCCCAGCAAAACAGCGCCACCCCAAGCCGGACTGCCTCTCGAACGCCTAGCCCTACCGCTGTACTTCTACTCGAAAACGTACCCGTTGCGCGTGGCGGCATTGAAGTTTTTCCGCTGCCAGACCGCAAATCGGGTCGAATTTTCGCGGCTGTGGTAGGGACATTCGCGCCGCACGTGGTAGGCCGTAGTGAAGATGAAAAATGGCTCTATATCTATTATTTTGATCGAGGGGTGTTGAAAGCAGGGTAGTCGCCACGCCGAGGGTTGCTGCTCGAAGACGAGGAAGTGACGGCGCTACCCGTGATTGACCCTGAAGATATGCCGGATTTGCCCGACTTGGAATTGAATGAATTGGCGTCCCGTCCCTATGGCACACGGCGCCCAAGTAGTCCCGCGACGGCTACTCCAACAACCAGTTCCAACACGGGGAACGGGGACAACAATCCGCCTCCGCCACCACCGCCAACTGCTGGCACACAAGAGCCATAACGAAGGAATAAGGGGTATATTGGCCTAATATGCCCCTTTCTCAAAACATCTCTTTTAAAACCGAATTTGCTGCATGATAACCGCACATGCCATGTACCCCACCTCCCGGCGGAGTCGAGGATGAACATAGGTAGATGCCTTTGGTGGGTGTGGAATAGGGGTTGAGGCGTAAGGTGGGCCGCATCACCAACTGAAAAATATCTTGCACGCCGCCGTTAATGTCGCCGCCGAGATAGTTGGGATTATAGGTCTGATAGTCGGCGGTGTTCATGCGATGATGGGCGAGGATGCAGTCGCGGAAACCGGGGGCGAATCGCTCGATTTGGTTTTCTACGGCCTCGGTCATATCCGCCGTTGAACCATTCGGTACATGGCAATACCCCCATGCGGTGTGTTTACCATCCGGGGCGCGGGTGCGATCAAAGAGGCTTTGCTGGGCGACAATTACATAAGGCTTCTCCGCATGACGCCCTTGCCAAATCGTTTTTTCAGATGTGGCAATGTCGCGCAGGGTCGGCCCAATGTGTAAGGTGGCGGCGCGGGAACATGCGACGGCTTTCCATGGAATAGGTTCACTCAACGCCCAATCAAGTTTGAACACTCCCATCCCATAACGATATTTTTGCAGTCGGTTTTGATAAGGGATAGGTAGCTTATCCCCAACGATTTCGACCAATTGACGAGGGGAGGTATCAAACAAATACGCCCGTGCTGACGGTAGTTCTTGGATGGATGTGACGCGCTGATCTGTAACAATTTCTCCTCCCAGTGATTGGAAATATGACCCCAACGCATCCGCCAGTTTCTGCGATCCGCCCTTTGCGATGGGCCAACCGACGTAATGTCCTAAAATCCCCAAAACTAGGCTAAATGAAGCTGAGACGATATGCCCCATTGTCAGCATGGAGTGACCAGTTAATCCGGCGAATAAGGCACGAGTACGTTCCTCTCGAAACAGGGTTTTGGCAAAGGTCTGCAATGGCAGCAGGGCCGGAATTCCAAAACGGGTTAGGGCCAATGGATGGCGAGGAAAGCGGAGCAGGGGAGCGAGCGTCATATTGACCAATGTACCCCAATCATTGACCAGTGGGGTCATTAATCGGCGATACGTTTTGGTATCCCGCGCTAATTGATCGGCGGTGGCATCAATGGATTTTTCGAGGGTGAGCGCCATGCCATCATCAAAGGGATGAGCCAGCGGAGCAGGGGAGTGAATCCATTCAAGGCCATGTTCATGCAGGGGCAATTCACGGAAAAAGGGGGAACTCGCACCTAGCGGATGGATGGCCGAGCATATATCATGGATGAAACCGGGTAGGGTCAATTCTGCTGAACGCATCCCCCCGCCGATACTGCCAGCGGCTTCAATCAATAGCACCGATTTTTGGGCACGGGCAAGGGTAATCGCTGCTGCCAATCCGTTTGGACCCGATCCAATGACTACTGCGTCGTATGTTAGAGAAGTTGCCATTTAGCGTGCCGTATTTCCAAAACAAACCTTGTTGATTCTACGTAATTGTACAAAGTTTCGAAATTCACAATTTTAGCCGATTTCCCGCTATACTCTATATTCCAATTGTTAAAAACCAGAGGCGCTGTGCTTGAATGTCTAACGTAGCATTCGAAATTCTGATAATCCTGCTCTTGATTTTGGGAAATGGCGTGTTGGCGATGTCTGAAGCCGCCATCATTTCGGCGCGTAAGGCTCGCTTGGAACGCCTTTCAGATGAGGGACACGCTGGAGCAAAAGCCGCTTTAGAACTCGCCAAAGCCCCGACGCGCTTTCTTTCGACAACCCAAATCGGTATCACGCTGGTGGGAATTTTGGCAGGTGCATTCGGGGGTGCTACGGTTGCTGAAAAATTGGCCGAGACATTGGATGAGATTGAACCGTTAGCCCCTTATAGTGACGGCGTCGCGTTGGTGCTGGTCGTTTTGACCATCACTTTCCTCTCCCTGATTTTGGGCGAATTGGTTCCTAAACGATTGGCCTTGAACAATCCTGAGCGCATTGCTTCACTGGTGGCCGGGCCGATGAATGTTCTTTCCAAGATCACTGCCCCCGTTGTTACCTCTATTGGTTTCACGACGGATATTACCCTGCGACTATTGGGAGTCAAACCCTCCATTGAGCCACCTGTCACTGAAGATGAAATTCGGATTTTGATCGAACACGGCACGCAAGCCGGGGTTTTTGATGAAGCCGAACAGGATATGGTGGACAGCATCCTAAGCCTAGATCAGACTCGCGTCAAAGAATTGATGACCCCGCGCACGAAGGTAATTTGGCTAGATGTGGATGACTCTATTGAAGCCAATCTAAAGAAGATCGCGGGCAGTGGTTTTTCCTATTATCCGGTTTATCAAGATTCGCCAGATAACGTGGTTGGGATCGCTTCCGTCAAAGATATGTGGGCTAAGACGATTAAGGGCGAGATACTTGATTTGAAGGAATGCCTTCGGAAACCCACCTTTGTACCCGAAACCGTCTTTGCTCTCAAGATGCTTGATATTTTTCAGGAGTCGGGCGAACATGTTGCGCTCGTCTTGAGCGAGTTTGGTGGGGTAGAGGGGCTGGTGACACTCATTGATATTATGGAGGCCATTGTGGGAGATTTGCCCTCCTTAAGTGAAATTGCCGAGGCCCAGCCTTTCCAACGTGCGGACGGCTCGTGGCTGTTGGATGGCCTACTCTCGATTGATGAGGTCAAAGAAATGTTTGATCTTGAGGCTGACTTGCAGGGTGAAGAAAACAATACTTTCTCAACACTTGGCGGTTTTTTGGTGATGAACTTGGAGCGTATTCCAAAAGCAGGCGATTATTTGGAGTCAGCAGGACTGCGCTTCGAAGTGATGGATATGGACGGCAACCGGGTGGACAAAGTTTTGGTAACCCAATTACCCGAAAAAGTTGAAGAACCGAAATCATCCGATGATTAATTTGGGAAATTTGCCTCTCAATTTGACCTACTGAAGCCACTTCAAAACCCCCAATAATTAAGGGTTATAATCGCATGAATAAGCCATCCTCGTATTTGACAGAGTGGTTGCAGTCTTGGTATAATGAGAACATGTGTTCAATACCAAGAGGGATAAAAAATGAGCGCGACATCTAAACTAAACACCCTTCGAGAACTGCAACGTATCCCCGGTGTTGGCCTGCGTGTAGCCGAAGATTTGTGGAATCTGGGCTTCCGTTCTGTCAACGAATTAAAAGATCAAGACCCTGAGGCCTTATATCAGCGCCTGTGCCAACAGCAGCGCCATCAAGTGGATCGTTGTATGCTCTATGTGCTGCGGTGTGCGGTTTATTATGCCTCCAACAAGAGCCATGAACGCGAATTGTTGAAGTGGTGGAACTGGTCAGATATGGCCTTGCAACCCCAGAGCTAAACCAGCCCCCACCTTCTATCTCTATAGATCCAAAATCATTAATTCTCGCGGGAAACTCGTCAGACTCTCACCACCATCGGGTGTGACCACAATATTGTCTTCGATCCGCACACCAAATTCACCGGGGATATACAGCCCCGGCTCGATGGTGAAGACCATACCGGGTTCAAGTTGCCGTTTGTACCCCTGCACAATATTGGGATGCTCATGAACATCAATGCCCAAACCGTGTCCGGTGCGATGGATGATATATTGAGCAAAGGCCGATTGTTGCAGAATACCAGCGGCGGCTGAATCCACCTCTTCGGCTGGCACACCGGGGTGAACTTTTTGCCGTCCGGCTTCATTTGCGCCCAAGACCGCCGCATATAACCCCTTGAATTTTTCCGATGGCTCACCAACAAAAAAGGTGCGGGTGATGTCGGACACATAGCCCCCATACACTGTGCCATAATCAATCAACAGGGGCAGACCACGTTCAAGCCGAGTATCTCCCGGCATCCCATGTGGCAAGGCGCTGCGCGGGCCAATCAGGATTAGGGGTGCAAACGAATCTTGCTCACCGCCTAATTCAGTTTGGTGTTGGGTCAAGATTTGGGCGATTTGGCGTTCGGTCATGCCCAGTTTTATATCACGCAGGGTACGGCGTAGGGCTTCTTCGCTGATTTCGATGGCTTTGCGATGCAATGCAATCTCTTCGGCTGATTTAATAATCCGCAGGTTGACCAGTTCTTCATCGGCGGGGATGATGTGCGAACTGGGGGCAAATTCTTGGAGCAGTTGACCCTCCAAGACACGCATTTGCAAACCTTCGACGCCAATCCGCTTACCAGCCAATTTCATGCCCTGTATGGCCTTGCCAAACGCGCCGTGATAGCCTTCCGCGTCGCTCCACACAAATAAATCGCCTGCAAAACCGTGTTCTTTTATTTTCTCCTGCTCAAGCAGTGGGATAATCACACCGGGGTTGCCTTGTTTTGGCACAATTAACAGCAGGGGGCGTTCGCTAAGATGAAATGTGACCCCGGTCAGATAACGCAGGTTCGCGCCGGGGACGAGGGCAATGGCATCGAGGCCAGCATCCGCCACAATTTGTTGCAGGCGGGTAAAACGTTCGTGTTGCATCATATTTCTCCATAATGTTCGAACCGGATATGCAGAATAAAGAATTAGGATGATCCTTAGTCTAGGAATTTCCATATCTGGGTGAGATTATCTTGGCTGACTGTAGCAAGGTAATTATCTTTCAAATCCCAAGCAAGCAATACAGGGCCACCACCATCAATAAGTGTATCCGCCACGATTGTATACTTTTCAGTATTCCATATGCGTACCATATTTTCGCCTAATTTGTTTAAAGAGTCAGTCGTATAACCTATAGCCAACGCATCTGTTCTCGGATTCCATGCAATAGAAGTAATCACGCTATCGCAATTCGGCAGTCTGGTGAGGATTTTGTTGGTATTCACGTCCCAGATGAGTATGTTGGAATTAGTAGGGTGATAGCCGATTACAGCTAATTTTTGACCATCCTGATTCCAAGCAAGTGATTGACTACCATACCAATAAGGAAGGCCAAAGTTGTCGCTATCCCATGACAGTTCTTTTACAATATCAAAAGTTACTACATCCAAGATTATTATGCTGGCTACTGAAGCATACAGAGCCAATTGCTCAATACCTAGATACCAAGCCACTGAGATGATTGGTTTATTATCAAGTTTCTCTTGAGGGATTATTTGTTACCTCTTTTGTAGCGAGGTCTAAAATGCCAACCTTATAGTCATATACGAAAGCAAGTTTTGTGCTGTCAGGACGCCATGCGAGTCCACTTGCGATGCCATAATGGGACTCGTCAGGATTGAGGGTATCAAAGTCAATGTTAACAATATTTCCCCCACTTTCTAGCGACCAAACCTCTATCCAAAAATCACTTAAGTTGGCAATATATTTTCCATCAGGGCTGAAGTGGATTACATATGGCCGTCCCGAAATAAAAAAGTTGGTTACTAACTCACCAGAGGCCGAATCTTTTACCAAAATCTGGTTCCCATCGGTAGCAATTACCGCAAACTGGTTTTCATTGGGGCTCCAAGTTAATAAACCTCCCGTTTCCAATCTCTGCTGCTCTTCAAGCGGATGTGCTGAAGTTTCATCACATGAACTGCTCTGTGCGGTAACTTTTGAAACTGAACAGATAGGGGGGTATATAGGATCGCTAGAACTATAAAACAAAGTGATCTAAACATTATGTCACTCCGCTTTGATTATCAAGTCGACGTGCGCATTGGCGATTTTCAGCAAGTCGTTGAGTTGAATTTCCAGCGTAATGTCGCGCCGACCCATCCCACAGTATACCGTGCCGAGAGGGAGAAGTTTTGGGGCGCCGTACAGAAGGCATAAGATTCACGGATTTTGTTACGCACGCTCTTAAAGTCGGTAAAGGCTTCCGCATTGCCATTTGACTTTGGCGACATGGCTTGACTTTTATGCTAAAAGAAAACATGAGTCATCCCGAATTTTGTTTAGGCCTTTGCCACAGGGCTTATTCCCCTAAGCACGTGCAGATTGGGGTACGGACGCAACATGTTGCGTCCCTAC
>JAJTXY010000017.1 GCA_021463865.1 Anaerolineae bacterium | reverse complement strand
GGCGGGCTAAACAGAAAACCCCATCAAATTGCTGCGGGGCTGTACACCACTCTGCTGAAAAGGGTGTGTCAATCCAGTATAACACGGATGTCAGGCAGGCATCCGTGTTTTAAATCCGGGTGTTTTAGGGAATATAAAGATAAACCTCTTGCTCCCCCTCGCTGAAAGCCTTCGGAGAGGGGGTTGGGGGGTGAGGTCAGGTTATATTGATGCTTCCATCGGTTGCGATCTATTCATACACCCACAAAATCGCCCCCGGTGAAAAAACAGGCGAGGCAAATCTTAACCCCGCCGAGCTGCCTCCATCCGCCGCAATCGAATAGATACCCCCGGTCAACGTTCCGGCGTCGGCATCGAACTGACTGCCGATGAAATAAATATTTTCGCCATCTAGCGACCAATAGGCGTCCGTCTCGGCAAGATCGGGCGTGTCGGTCAATTGCAGGGCCGGGGTACTGCCCAAAAGATCAACGACCCACAGATCGGTAGTGAGATTGCCATTCAAATCCTCCGCCTGCACAGCAATGACCGTTTCCTGCACAGTGGGGGAATATGCCCCAAGCAAATCAATGACATCCTCACCGGAAAATGTAGCAATCGGTTCGGCTTCACAGGCTGGCCCAAGCCCGATTACGCAGTCGGTTGAAAGCACGCTCAAGGCGGCGCTGTCTTCGGTGTGATAGGCCACCAACACCCCCGACCCGTCCGGTATCCATTCGTATTCGTCAGCTAAACCTAGATAGCGACTCCAAAATGCACGCGGTTCGGCGTCAGTCTCGACTGGAATACTATACAAGGCTGGGAAGGGGAGTTCATCACTGGTAACGTTATAAATCAAGGCACTTCCCCCCGGCGACCATTCCACATCATAAATGTTGGGGTGGGTGATGATTTCGTGGAGAATCGTACCCTGCATATCCGTCACCACCAGCGTTTGCCCGCCGTCTATCTCCGGGTTATTTCGCACCCACGCGATTTTATCCCCAGCGGGTGAAACCACCGGACAATTCAGGCCATCAATGCCATTTAAGGTTTCGCGCACGCCCGTCTGCGTGTTGACATGATAGACATTTTCCGGCGCAGGGGGTTGGGCTTCGACCATCTCATAAATCAACCCCGTGCCATCTTGGAAAACCGACGGGGGGCAGACCGGACGGCTGGCGAACGTGACCAGTGTATTTTCTGATCCATCCCCCAGATTGACCCGCGTAACCGGATAACCTTCACCGTTTAAATCAACCCCTGCCACCAAAAGAATCGGCCCTTCATCATTTTGGCGGGCGTGGGTGGTAGGAATCAAAATTCCCAATATCGAAATCAGTAGTACCCCCTCTATGAAAATCCGGGCTAGTTTACTCACATTCACTTCCTTATTGTTACTCCGCGAATGCACCAATTTCAGTACCCGCATACGGCTGCCCATTTAAATCCAGCACCGAGCGATAGTCGGGATTACCCCCCGTCAACAAAACCGACCCGGCAACGGGGTGATAATCAGGCCGATTCGGATTCAGTACAGGCCACGCCCCATCCTCAATAATCCATGCCTCAAAATTGGCATTGCTAAATTGAGCCAACCCCTCGGCCACCGTGAACCCGGTAATCGAATTGCTTTCGGGCGATGCTTCCGGCGATTCTTCATCATAGCGGGCAGAATAATAATTGTTGCCAGATTGCAGGCCTTCCCCCGCATGATTGGCGAGTTCATAGGCATCGTCGCGCTCACGGATAATTACATTGTTGAACACGACCATGTTGCGAGCATTGTTGCTGAAAATCAGCGCCCCCCGTCCACCCGATTCATCCACCATTGTGTTGTTCAGAATATGGACATCTTGACAGCCAAATGGGGATGGATCCAAACGCTTGTCTTCGCCATAGGCATCGTCCCAACACGTAATTCCGGCAGCGTCATTGCCATAGATGAGATTGTTGCGGATGATTGAATTTCGCACCGACGCCAGATTAATTCCCGCACCACCTGCCTCGCCATTCCCAGTGATGATATTCTGCTCAATTATCACGTTTTCACTGATGCCATCCTCGAAAAATTCACCTAAATCTGGCAACCCCTGACTGTCGTAGCAAGCCTTGATATCCTCCCATGTGGCTGACCCACCAGAATCAATAGCTTCTTCGGACACGTCACACGTATCGCCCGTTGCTTCTTGCAGCCAATAGAACACGTTCAACCCGGCACTGAGGGGGTCGGCGTTCACCTGTACTCCTGCTGCCGTATTGCCTTGAACCACATTGCGTCGAATCACAACATTATCCCCAGAGCCAGAAATATAGACGCCGTGTTCTTCCTCAGAATTGGTGAAAAACGAATCTTGAATGAGAATATAATTGGTTGCGGTGGTGTGCAGTCCCCATGATCCATTATCATGGCTGTAGACATCCAACACCACAAAATGATGCGAAAAATGTCCTGTCGCCTCAAAATATCCTGTAAAGAAGATACCCGCCCGTTCTGCCCCCTCAAGCGCCAAATTCTGGATAATATAATGGTGGGCATCCACAAAATAAAAGTGATGGCGTAGGTAGCCCTTGTCAGGGTCAGCGGGTGCATCAATCACCACCGAGCCGGGATCGCCCCAACCCAGAAAATGGATATACGCCCCTTCATCACCCCCGATGCTGTCCACCTCTACTCCCGCATGATGACCGGGCATGATGATAATCAGATCACCTGCTTGGGCTGCATCCGACGCCGCTTGGATGGTATCGAACGTCTGGCTGATGGCATAGCCTTGATCGGCGTTATTGCAGTCGGCGGTCAAGCACGGCACACGGGTCGTAATTTCAGTTGGGCAGTCCGTATCCCCTGCTACACACAACACCGCATGATAACTGGCCTGCAAATGAAAATTCGTATGGATAAACGCGGCTGTGTCAGGTTCATCTGGTGGAATGGGGCCTTGCGTTTGAGGTTGAGCATGGGCAGGCACACCCACCCATAAAAACACTCCGACGATCAGCATAATAAGGGTTCTTCGCATGGGGCTATCCTGCTTTTCGATTGTCTATTCGTTTTCCGTTTCGTTGGAAGGCTGCAATTCAAGACGGTCTGCCGCGCTTTGCCGGATGATTTCCGCGTCCCAGCGCATATCGTGATATTCAATGGCCTGCCACGCCGGAATCATATCATCATAATGACCACTGGCAGGGTGTCCACTTTGTCCCGTGCTGTGCATGGCGCGGCTGCTGCCAAAATCATTCAAATCTATGATAATTCGCATGGACGGCAGACTGGTAATCACCATGTCGAGTTCGGTTTCGGTCTCGACCAATGTAAATGCCGTCAGGTTAACCGAGGCCGCGCCGCCATTGACGGGTTGTGGCCCACGATTGATGGGGAAGGGGCCGTTGTCCAAAATGTTGCTGAACCCCAAAAACTCTTCCTGCCCAATCACCCGACTGATAAACGTGACGGCGTGCAAATCCCCCCAGCGCCATTGGAGGCGGTCTGGGCCAAGCCGTTCAGCCAGCGTGTCATAGGCGCTTTGGAAGGCGGCGGCAAAAATATCGTCGCGGGTTTCGACGGTATACTCCGTGCGCGTATCATCCCACCAGCGATGGTGCTTGTCTTTGGCAATCTGCGACAGCGACCACATCAACTGTTCATCCAATAACGGGTCTTCCCCCAATTCATCGGCATAGGTCAATTGCGCAATCCGTGTCCAGAATAGGGCAAACAAGATGGCCTGTGGGCTGTCCATCTGATTTTGCAAATCCCATTCTTTTAGCCAATTCAGCGCATCGGTCAGTTCCAGTGAGTCAAATGTGATATTCAGCAGATAGGGCATCAATTCTTGGGCAAAGATATTCTGGTTATCCCCTTGTATCCGTGCGAACGTCTCAGGGGTATGTCGTTCGATAGATTCAAGAATGGTTTCAATCCGGGCGGCACGATAGCCGACATTCCACCGTTGCCCGAATACCGTGTTCATCTGCTCAATGCGTCCAAACAAAGCCGGGTCATCCGCGTTCAGTTTTTGGGCCAACTCGCCGTAATAACTGAGCGGGACGGGTGCATGGTTGGCGCTGATAATCATGCCATCCGGTGGGTTATACACGTTAGGCAGGGCGTCAAACGGAACAGCCCCGCGCCATTCATAACGATTTTCCCAACCGGCTACGGGTACTTGTCCGGTGTGTCCCACTCGGCGTACTGGCAGCCATCCCGCCACCTGAGCGCCGATGTTGCCAAGTGTATCGGCATACAGAAAATCCATCGGGGTCGTTTGCCAGCCCGCTAGTGCCGTGCGGAATTCTTCCCAATTTTGGGCACGGTTAATTTGTAAGACGACCCCCACCGGATCACTCGCCGTCTGCAATCCTGTCCAATGCAACGCAATGCCTTGATGTGGACTCTTAAAAATCTTCGCATCGAGCAGGGCGATATCCAAATCCGTGATGACCGGGCCAAAGTGGGTTTGATAGATGGTGTATTCAATCGGTTCGGCGTCTCGTACCTTAATTTGGACGGTCTGCTGCTCCAGTGGTGTCCATTCACCCTCAAATTCATATTGGGTGGGGTCTTCAGGATTCAAGCGCAGCAAGTACAGGTCTTGCGTATCCGCCCCCAAACTCGACATGCCCCACGCGATTTGATCGTTATGCCCGATCAACACCCCCGGCACGCCTGCGCGAGTAAAACCAACGATGTTGTAGGGGCATTCGGGGCTAAACGCGATGCAGTGTAGGCCCATTTCAAACCATGCCGAAGGGATTTCCGGTGCTTGCTGCCAATCATTGGCGATGAGCGGATAACCGCTTTCGGTATGTGCCCCTTGAATAACCCATGCGCTCGACGCAGGGCTGGTCGTAAAGCCGAGTATCGTCATTAATTCGGGCGACAATCCTCCCACCAGCGACATATCGAGTGCCCCCATTGGCCCTTCAAACGTCGTCTCATCAGGCAAAATAGGTGGCTTGGTCGGCGATGGTGAATTAGCCGAGGTCAGTCCCAATTCAGCATTATTAAACACCGTCGGATGTAAATTATAGGGATACCCGCCGTCATAACTTTCGAGTAGGTCGGGTTCGAGTTTACGCGAGAGTTCGGCTTGTTCAATTTCTGACCAAAAACTGGCATCTTGTTCCCACGCCATCATTTTGAACCACAGTAGTGAATCAATAGGTTGCCACGCTTCCAATTCAAAATCGCCGCCTAAAATCCCCAGCACGGCATCCAACCCTAATAGGCTGTATTCAGTCGCAAGGTCTTTGGGGCTTTGGTCATGAATATAAGCATTGACCCCGGCGCTGTAGGCCTCAAGAATGACCAGCGTTTCGGGCGAGGCAGCATCCAAATCCCGTTGCGCCGCGTCATACCAGCCCAATGTGCGAATCACCCGATCTGCATTTTGGATCGTTTCATTGGTCCCGACCAATTCGCTGAGTCGGCCCATCCCCAAATAGCGGCTGATTTCCATCTGCCACCAGCGGTCTTGGGCATGAACATACCCCTGTGCAAAAAACAGGTCATGGGTGTTATCCGCATAAATATGCGGCACTGCCCAATTATCGCGGTAGATAACGACTTCACTTTGTAATCCGGCAACCCCAAGTGAGCCGTCGGTTTTGGGGATGGGGCTAAAGTAAAAGGAGTAAGTGGCATACCCCGCCAACGCGCCTGATACTAGAACAATCACTGCCAGAATCGCCAAAAGGACTCTGACTTTCCGTGAAAATCGCATAAGGGACTTGCCCACTATTCTTTCAATTTTCAATTAATTCCAAGCGACTTGAACTATACAAAAAACAGACCGGGAAAACAACCTGTGTCCGGTCTGCGTTTTAATATGCAGGCAAAGATCGGGTGTGTAGGAGATGGCCCTGTGCCATCCTAAAAACAGGCAGCACGGCGACCCGCCTTATATTGTTAAAGCGCATCTTTAAATGTTAAATCCCGCGTGCTTGCTGTTCGGCGAATGCGATCAATTCTCGCTGTGACAGTAACCCAATCGGCTGTTGATTGGCGGTGATGAGCAAATAAGGTTCACGCTGCAAATCCTCATTCCGCAGGGTATCATATAAATCTTGATAGGCATCCACTGACCGTACCGTGTTAATCGGCGTCATCACGTTTTCAACCCGCACCCCGCCCCAACCAATCCGGGGAATACGCCGTAGGACATCCAACGACAGATAGCCAATCGTATGCCCATCCCGGATCACCGGGGAGGAAGTGGCCGAGCCACCGATTGCCATCCGGTCAATCGCATACGCCAGCGGCCAATCAGGATTGAGCGGTTGCCCTTGTCGCACCAAACGCCCCAATGGAATTCCCCGCAGGCTCTCACGCACCTGAGCGGTCTGCAAATGGCTCTTGGCTGCCCCTAACAAAAACCAGCCTAACAGGATGCCCCACAAGCCGCTGCCCATCAACACTCGCCCCGTAAACATCGAAAGCAGGCCGCTGAGAATGGCAAGATAAGCGATTCCCTGACTCAGATAGCTTGCCAAGCGGGTGGCGCGTAGATAGTTCTTGCTGAAGAACCAGAAAATGGCCCGGAATACTCGCCCTCCATCCAATGGAAAAGCCGGAATCATGTTGAAAACTGCCAACACGATATTGATCTCACCCAGCCAGAAAAACACCTCACCATAAATATCATGGTGCCCCAATGGCAAAAAGAGCGCAATAAAAATACCACCTAAAAATAGGCTACTCAATGGCCCAACTAGCGCAATCCAAAATTCCTGTGCCGGTGTGCGCGGTTCGTCCTCAATTTCTGCGACCCCACCCATAAAAAACAGCACAATTCGACGGACACGCACTTTGAAGAATCGAGCCATCAGCGCGTGGGCGAATTCATGCCAGAGGATGGAAAGGAAAAAGACCACCGCCGTCGCCATCCCGATTGTCCAATAGAACACTTCGCTGTAGCCGGGGGCTTCATTGGGCAAGACCAGACTCGAAATTTGGAATGTGACCAATGCAGCAATCAGCAAGAGGCTGTAGTTTAAGCCAACTTCAATCCCCAGAAATTTCCCTAACCGTATCGAAGAAGATGTCATCCCAATACCACCTTTGTTAGAACCCTTACCCTATTCGTGATCGTGTTTCCCTAAATCATCCGGTATTTCATGTGGGGGAGTGGGCTTGCCAAAAAAAGTCTGCCAAACTTGTTTAAGTACACTGGTTTCTTTATCATCCGAAATACGGGCCATAATCAGCAAACTGACACCAATACACAGCCCGACTACCACGAGGGTGAAAAAAAGAAATATGCCAATGGGGAAGCTATCCAATGATTGTTTTATCCCTCTATAACGACTGCACGCGCAAAATGGCCTGTTCAGTCAATGGCTCGGCTGGAAGCATCTGCAACAATTCTACCACTACCTTTTTTACGCTTTCTTTGTCCAATGCGTTGCATACATTTATTTTGTCTATCCCCCAACGTTTCTGTATAGCCTCGATAGACTCATATTGAAAAGCAATATCTTCGTTTTCTCTTACCTTAGCGACCACTAAGAATGGGATTTGGGTGTTTGCCACTACATCAATTTGAGATTTAGCGTCTCGAAAGGCTGGAGGGAAAGAGGGATCAAACAGAACAATTATACAGGGTATAGATGGTGGGATATTCTGTGTTTGCTCTGTTAGCCATTCACTTGAGAGTCGCTTTGCACTAGGATTATCAAAAAAGTAGAAAAATTTGTCATCGGTTATGCTGAAAGTCGGGTTGAAGGGCAACATAAGGGATTTGCCGTCGGGCATTGTATCTAGATAATAGTTTTCTATTCGTCCACATAATGTGTTTATAAACTGTGTTCTACCAGACGCAAATGGGCCAACTACAAAGAAGTCAATGGCATTTGTTGGGGGATTTGATTTATTAGTAGAGAGCATCGTTCATCCATTTCAACATTCTTCTAAGTATCCTAACATAATACTGTTCGATGGACGTTAGAATAATCCTAGAAATTAGGGTGAGCGACCTTAGCACATTTTCTTGAGGTTTACGGCCAAATATAACCTGCGTCCATATCAAGTGTCACCACTTGACAAGTTCATACCGTTTCACAACGCCTACTCCCGCCTCCGTTTATTAACCGCTATGAAACCACCTAACCCCTTTTACCTTCTTTCATGCCCAAAACTCACCGAAAGCGTAACTGCCCAGCGTGTTGAAAAAGTCGACAAGAGAGCTACAAGGGGGCCAAAATCAAGCCTCTCTACTCCATTTCAAGAGTAAATTGCCTAGTTTAGGGGCGAAAATCCGTATCAAAATTGTTGGACCCGGACTTTTTCAACAGACTATGCCATTACGAATTTCACCTTTGGCTTATATAATTCACAATCATAGAGTACGTATTCTGTTTTTAAATATATTTTCTGGAACTCCTGATTTTAAGCCAAGATGTCCCGGATAGATGCCTAGCCCTTCAGCCAACTGCGTTTGACGCGGATGGCGCTCTCATACAAGTCAATGTACTGTTGGGCACTCTTGTCCCACGCCCAATCTATCCGCATTCCGCGCTCCTGCATCCGTTCAAAAGCCTTGCGTTTATGCCGATAAGTGTCAATCGCCCAACGCATCGTCCCCAAGACAGCTTCCGGTGTCTCCCACAAAAATGAAAACCCTGTCCCCACGCTGCCAGACCCATTGTCATAATTCGTCACCGTATCTTTTAGCCCACCCGTTTCTCGCACAATCGGCAGACAGCCATAGCGCAGGGCAATCATCTGTGACGTACCACACGGCTCATAGCGGCTTGGCATCAACAAAAAGTCGCTCCCTGCATAGATGCGCTGCGCCAGAATCGGGTCATAAGTTGTGTAGGCCCGCACTTTCCAATGAAAATCATTACTCAGCTTCCATAGCGCAAATTGTAACTTGTCCTCCCCCGACCCCAACGCGATGACCTGCACATCCGAATCCACACATAGCCAGCGCAGGGCATCAACCGCCAAGTCTATGCCTTTTTGATCTACCAACCGCGATACCAAGCCGATCACTGGAATATCATCACTGACAGGCAGGCCAACCAATTCTTGCAAACTGCGCTTATTATGAATGCGCTCCGTGCGGAAATTAGCGGCGTCAAATTTTCGGAAGATACGCGGGTCAGTGGCGGGATTATAAAGTTCCATGTCCAACCCGTTCAAAATGCCGGAGAAATCGCGGTCACGTACCCAGATTAAGGTCTCAAGCCCTTCGCCAAAGCGTGGATAATGTAGTTCGGTGGCATGATTCGGGCTGACCGTATTCAATTTTTCAGCATAGGCCAAGCCAATTGCCAGCAAATCCCCGCCGTGATTGGTCATTTCTAAGGCCCAATGGTCGCGTGGCGGCACTCCAACGGTATCCAGCCAGACACCTGCCATTTTGCCCTGATAGGCCATATTGTGAATCGAAATGACCGAGGCAACCTTGTTCCAGCCATCCACGAAACGGGTGGTATGCAGCAAAAAGGGGATGAGTCCTGTGTGCCAATCATGCACATGGATAACATCCGGCCACCAATTGTCGCCATCCGCCCCATTCGCCAATTCCCACACTACTCCCATTGCCGCCTGTGAGAAAAAGATAAACCGCTGATTGTCCCAATTGGTATCGGTGTAGACATAACGCTCGCCAAAGAAGGGCCAACTCCGCAGGAAATAAATCGGCACACCGTTATAGTCGGTTTTGCTGACCAGCACGTCGGCTGTCCCCACTGTGCGGGTATGGCGGAATTGAAAATTGTAGGTGAGACCGTATTTTTCGCCATCAATGGTGCCATAATGCGGAATCAGCACCCGCGCATCAATGCCTAATTTGCGGAGTGCGCTGGGTAGACTGCCCACCACATCGCCTAGACCACCTGTTTTAGCAAAGGGGTCGGCTTCGGCGGCGATAAAAAGAACATTCATCTTTTTGCTCCAATCAATAAGGGCTGGGTGGCGAAACCTCAAGCTCTAGCTGCTGCATTCCGTCGCCTGTTGAATTTTGGCAGATATGTAAAATGGCGCGGCGATTTTGACGGATAAAGGGATAGTCCGCACAAGGATTCTCGGCAGTTTCGGGCAAATTTTCTGGCTGCCACCCCCACCGATTCATTTGTTTTTGCAGCCACGTTGAGACCCTTTCATTTTCGGGGATATTGAATTGCACCGCAAATGGCTCGGCATCGGGATTGGCAGATTTAAGATAATCGCGGAGGGCGCGGCGTTCGTTCCATATCGGACTGGGTGTCCAAAGTTCATAATTAAAGCCGTTCATAGGGATGGCCTCGGTGACGGTATAGGCATCATAGATCGTTTCGAGGATGGGGGGAGGATAGAAACCCGCCCGTAGCACGATTAAGCCAAATTCGTGATTTTCCAGCATAGTAATCAGTTCAGTGGGATCATACTTGCCCTGTTCATACAGATTTTTTAGCTGCACGCCATTGGTGATGACTTCCCGACCGGCCTGAATGGTAAACCCGGCATCCTCCGAAATGACAAGCCCCTCGGTCTGCCGGATACGATCTACGATTTTCCAGCCATTCGCCTCATCTTCGTCACTTGTGAAATGACCTGTTACGGCATACCCAACTGTCCAGCCCGCCGAATCATAGAGGGGATAGCGGTGTCCAAATTTCGGTTCGATGCCAAGTATATCGCTCAACTTTCCGAAAATTGGGCCACTGGTCGGCAGCTTAAGCACGGTCAGGCTGTAAATCAACACCAAACCAAGCGACAAAAACCCGGCTGCCGAGGTCACACGGGCGCGATTATTGGTGAGCGGTTTTTTCAAGAACCCCAACAGACGGGTCAGATAATTTTCGGGGAATTGCCAATCGCTGTGCAACGTCTTAGCGACAAAAATCCCCGCAAGGATGCAGGCCGACGCCAAACTGGTTACAAAATAACTGTCGCCTGCTCCCCATTTGCCAGCAAGAGCCGTATTCGCCGTCGCCGCCAAAAACCATAGGCTGTACAGCGATAGGCGCGTGAAATAGAGTTCGTAGACGACCATCAACCCCGCTAAAGTCAATATAGGCCAGTGTAGCCGGAGATATTGTTTCATCAAGCCAGAAAACTGCCCCGGCACAAAGGGATTGACGTTCGATGCGATGATGTTGGTGTACCAGTAACCATCCGTGATGAGATAGAGAACAGCAAAAATCGCCCCTGCTGCCGCAATCACCCCCATCCCATAGACAATGGCTCGGCGGGGATTACGCAGGAACATCCATAAAAAGGCCGCCACGACGGTTGCATAGGCCAGTTGTTTGGTATAACCCGCTGCGAGGAGAAGCCCACATCCGAGAATGAGCAATCGCCGCCGTTTATGTTTTTCTGCATCGGCGTATTCGTGCGCTACTGTTATCAGCACAACGGCTATGGTTTCTAGCATGACCATAAATAAATGCTGGCGGAGCAAGGGAGCAATGTGGTAGACGTAGTTGGAGGCTAAGAATACTAACCCTGCGATGAGACCAACGGTTTTATGGCGCGTTTGGTGGTGTACGGCCCATCCGATTGCCCCCGCCGTGACCAATGTTCCCACAAACACAATCAGCCGCCCGTACCAGTATTCTGCCCCAAAAATCCACACGAAGGGTACCATTACCACATGATAAAAGGGTGGGTAGCCGCTGGCATAAAAGGGGAAGGGATCGTTATCGCAGTAAGGGCATTGGCCGTCCGCGATCAATATGGCATTGTTGAGTTCCATGCCCTCCGCTTGGTCATAGTCAAACGGGAATTGGATGAGGTTGATGCCAAAGGCAAGATAGATGAAGAGATGTCCGGCAAAAATCAGCACCAGTAAAACGAGCAGAATATTTTTGAAAATACTCCAAATCTTGGAATGAGTTGAAATTGTCTTTGTCCCTTCAAATGGTTGCTCTGAGTATGCAAGAGGTGCCATTATGTCATCAAATTCCAATCAAGAGGATTTCCTCAGATAAGGGGTTGTTAGAGAGCGCATATTGATATTGCCCGAAGCGTCTCACCGACACATCGGACTTATACTGTTTCAATAAATCCACCAAAACAGACTCGGATGGAATGCCATCGCTGCGATAGGAGACCACAAGAATGCTGTTTTGAAAACGTTTAAATACCTCCTCAAACGCTGCTGTCACCGTGTTTTTGTTGACCCACTTATTAGGCCGTGTTTTGAGGCGCAGGTGTTTGGATTTACGGTTAATATACTGCTCCCATTCATTATATAGGGTTAGGCCCTCCAAAAAATGGTAGAACCCTAGATAATCTGTCCCTGTTCCGTTGGGGTGAGTATAAGGCGGGTCAATGTAAACAAGGTCAAAATCACCCGGAATCTGACTAGCGTCGTAATTAATCGCAGAATTCTGCCGGGAATTGTCGAAGATGGCTTGGTTGGCTTCTGCGGCAAATATCCTAAACCATTCTTCAAACGGCTTATCCCAACTGGTTTTGTTGCCAAAGGTGCGCTCAACTTCTGCCAACCGGACATACAAATTTTTGCGATGGAACAGCTTATAGGGCCGTTTTACAATACAGGCTTGGCATAGGGCAAAAAAGGCCAACGCGAATTTATATGGGTTTTGCAGTTGTCGAATGTTGCTGATTGTCTGGTCAAGCCAAACGTTTTCATCGTCGGTGAAGTAGATGCCCGAAAAGTTTTGGCTGATGAAACTTGGATATTCGATATTGGTATGGGGGGTGAGTATCCATTCGATATCAGATGGTTCTAGGAAAGTATGGCTGTTTTCGACGAGGGCAAGGCCAAAGTAATAATTGAAGCGCAAAAGATCATTATAAGTCACTTGTTTATTGGCCTGCTTCAAGCGATAGGCAACTGCTCCTGTCCCGCCGAAGGCATCTAAACAGGTGGTAAATGGCAAATGCTCGATTTGCTGCCAAATCCAATCTGCCAACTTTGCTTTGCTTCCTTGATACCGAGTCGAGGGGAATTTGGTAGTATATTCCGGGAAAAGCGAGGGCTGGCGGGAGGTGGGATTTTGCATTTTGATACTGCCCTTAATCTAAAACAACACCAATCAGCCACCCGATGACATACGCGATGCCAAACCAGCGGTGTAACCGAGCGGTACGCACAAATACTTGATGCAGTTCGGCGGGATTATCTTTGTGTTGGGCCATCACGCCGAGTACCCATGTTTCTGCCAGCAGAAAAATAACAATCAGTGTTGTCACAGGCGCGATATTTAAAATGACCAGAATCAGTGTTGAAATAAACGCCCCCGCCATCAGGAATTGATATTCCAAGACCGCGAAACGCCGTCCAAAAATAACCGCCAGCGTGCGTTTGTTTCTAGCTTGGTCGGCGTCCAAATCACGCAGATTATTGGCGTGCAGAATGTTAGCGACTAAAAACGCGATGGGTAGGGAGGCCCAAATGGTGTCATTATTGACCTCCTCCGCCAGCACATAGTACGTGCCCAATACAATGAGTGGCCCCATGAAAATAAAGACGGCCAGTTCGCCTAATCCAATATAGGCCAATGGCAGTGGGCCAGCCGTATATAAAATCACGACGACTGCTCCGGCAACGCCAATCCATAACACCAACGGCCCGGTGATGGCGACAAAATAGAGGCCGATCAAGCAGCCAAGCGCCAGTGTGACCACACCGCCGATTAAAACTTGGCGGGGGGTGAGGACGCCGCGTGCGATAATCATACCGAGGCCGTGTGTTTTGCCTTCATCCGCCCCTTTTTTGTGGTCAAAATATTCATTGAGCAGGTTGGCGCTGATTTGCAGAAACAGCACCCCGATTAACGCCAATAAAAAGCGAAATAGATTAAATTGATCGTGTTCCCATGCCATCACGCCGCCGAGTGCTACCGGGATATAGGTCGCCGTCAGACTGCGCGGACGGGCGGCTTGATACCAAGTTGTCAAATGCTTTTGCCAAGTTGTGTTCGTCATTGATTCTTCCATTTCTGATGCGTGCCACATTGTAGCGAACCCATCCCACCCTAAGCAATATGCAAGCAAACAGGTGTTCGATTTTCCGCAAATTTGTGCTAAAATGCGACAGTCCCTATTTGAAGGAGAAAATTCAATGACTAGCCCAACGACGAAACTGCTTTCGTGGAATGTAAATGGCATTCGCGCCGTCTACAAAAAAGGCTTTTTAGATTGGTTCACCTCGGTATCCCCGGATATTTTGGCACTGCAAGAAACCAAAGCCCATCCTGACCAATTAGAGGCTGCTCTGCGCGAGGTCACAGGCTATAAATCCTATTGGGTCGCAGCGGAGAAAAAAGGTTATAGTGGCCTAGCGGTCTATAGCAGGGTCGAGCCGTTGGAAGTGTCATATGGAATGGGTCTGTCTGAGTTCGATATTGAGGGGCGGGTACTGACGGTTGAATATCCGGCCTTTACGTTCATCAATGCTTATTTCCCTAGTGGTACGACTGGCCCGGAGCGTGTGGCCTTTAAGTTGGCGTTCAGCGAGGCATTTATTGGTTATTGCGAAAACTGCCGCAGCAAAGGGAAGCCCGTGATTTTTTGCGGAGATGTCAATATCGCCCATCAAGCCATTGATCTAACTAATGCCAAGCAGAATGAGAAGAATTCAGGGTTTTTGCCAGAAGAACGGGCGTGGCTGGACAAAGTGATTGGCACAATGGGCTATATAGACACCTTCCGCCATCTCTATCCCGACATGACCGGACGTTATTCATGGTGGACGGTGCGATCTGGCGCACGCGAAAAGAACATCGGCTGGCGGTTGGATTATTTCATCATGTCGCCTGAACTGAAACCCGCCCTCAAAGATGCCGTCATTTTGGCGGATGTGATGGGATCGGATCACTGCCCGGTGGGGATTGAATTGGCGCTGGACTTAAATAAACCCTATTCAGGCAGTGGTAGTTGACGGGCCTTTAGAATAAACGTTTTGCGGTGGTCGTTGGTGTGACCATATTTCCGAACCGCATAAATATGGGCGGCTGTGCCATAGCCAACATTGTTTTGTAGCTGATACACCTCGTCATATTGCTCGGCAAGCTGCCGCACCAAAATATCATGTTGAGTCTTGGCAAGAATAGCAGCACAGGCAATCGAGAGGCACAGCATATCGCCTTTGACAATCGCTTTAGTGGGGAGTGCGAGTTTCGATAAATTCATGCGACTGTCGGTCAACAAATAATCAATTTTTAGCGACGCGCGGTTCTGTAAGTCCTCATGGGCACGATACCCTGCCTCCGAAACTGCCGCTGTGATACGGATTTTGTCTACCTCTTGGGCCGAAGCCGCTCCTACACCCCAACTGACCGCGACCTCTTTGATTTTATCCGACAGCCGATAGACCTTGCGCCGCGAGATTTTTTTGGAATCGCGTACCTCGTTTAGTTCTTGCACTAATTCATCCAAATTCTGCGAGGGCAGGACGACTATTCCGACACAGACCGGGCCAAAGATGCTGCCACGTCCGGCTTCATCTACTCCGGCAATTCGTTGGTATCCTTCGGCATAGAGGGCACGTTCTTCGTCTAGAGTGGGCATAGGTGTTTTGTTTTTCATCGGTGGGAGAGAAACCTCTCGGAAAATCCACTATTTTTGGCGACCACTATAGTACATCGGTTATTATCCCTGACAAGGTAGAGCAAGCAAAGGAAGTGAATTTTATGGCACGGGAAGTGGTGATTGTTGAGGCAGCTCGTACCCCGACAGGCAAGCGGGACGGTGGGCTAAGTCGGCTCCACGCGGTGGCGTTGGGGGCGATTCCGGTTAAGGCAATCTTTGACCGCACGGGGCTTGACCCATTAAAAATTGAGTTGGTGCTATGGGGGTGTGTCTCACAGGCAGGCGAACAGGCCGTCAATGTGGGCCGACAGGTGTGGCTGCACGCCGGATTACCAATAGATGTTCCCGCTACGACGCTTGATACCCAATGCGGATCGAGCCAAGAGGCGCTCCATTTGGCGCATGGCATGATTGCCAGCGGACAGGCCGATGTGATGGTGGTCGGCGGGGTGGAAAGCATGTCGCGTGTGCCGATGCTCTCGACCATCAAAAATGGGCCGGGATTTCCCTATACGCCCGAAATTTTGAATGTCTACCCGATTACCCATCAAGGGGATTCAGCCGAGATGATGGCGGAAAAATGGCACATCAGCCGCGCTGAGGCTGATCAATTCAGCCTACAAAGTCATCAACGTGCCGCAAATGCCACACAACAGGGATGGTTTTCACACGAGATTGTGCCCGTCGAAACCGTAGATGAAAATGGCAACCGTGTGACCATCTGTAATGATGAGGGCTTCCGCGCTAATGCCTCACTCGAAAAAATGGCAACCCTGAAACCCGCCTTTAAGGAAAATGGCATTGTGACCGCTGGAAATTCCAGCCAGATTTCAGATGGCGCGGCGGCATTACTGGTGATGGATGCGGAGTCGGCTAAAAAATTCGGCCTTAAACCCCGCGCCCGAATCGTGGCCCAAACGCTGGTGGGGGTTGACCCGGTGTTGATGCTGAGTGGGCCTATACCCGCGACACGCAAGGTATTGGATCGGGCCGGATTGACGCTGAATGATATTGACTTGATTGAAATTAACGAGGCGTTTGCAACCGTCGTGCTGGCGTGGGAGAAGGAATATCACCCCAATATGAGCAGGGTGAATGCACATGGCGGGGCGATTGCATTGGGGCATCCGTTGGGGGCGTCCGGGGCGCGATTGATGACGACACTGCTGCACGCATTGGAGACCCATGATAAACGCTATGGCCTGCAAACCATGTGTTGTGGCGGCGGTTTGGGCACGGGGACGATTATTGAAAGATTAAGTTGATGAATATTTAGGAGGGGCGATAGTGAAAAATCGCCCCTTTGAATTATGGTGTAGGGGTCACAATCATATCACTTTGCGGTGTCGGATTGGAGGCCGTGCTGACAGATTGGGCATCATAGACCAAGCCTGAGCCGATATTAAAATCGGTCATGGTCAAGGGCAGCATTCCGCGTGTCGGCACGACACCCACCAATACCCGGCAGGCCGCTTGTTGGGCTTCGGGGATGTTGGCATAGGCTGCTACATAGCCACTTGGCCTGAACTCCGGTGTGATAAATTCCCAATCATAGGGAGTCGCTAGTGAAACCACCACTGTTTTTTCAGGCGGCAGGCGCTCAATCAAGGCCGCTTGCTCGGTGTTGACATAGAGCGTCTCCACAAAAATGATGATTTTATCCGCCGACTCGCCCAATTTACGGGTGCTGACATATTCCCAATCGGCAACAAAATAGGTATAGCCTAAAATTTCGGCATCGGGCAGATATTGGCTACACGTTTTGCCGATGTCACTGTAGATAGCGGGGAAGATCAGCGCAACGTTATCGGCGGGACGGAGGGGCAGCAGACCGTTTTTATCTTGCAACACCGTCACCGCTGACTCAAACGCCTGTGTCATGACTGGGGAGGTTAATTCTTGCTGGATACGGGTGGCAGGGTCGGAGGAATCGAGGGGTTCCCAGTCCAATAAATTGTGGCGGGCCTTTAGCAATAAAATGCGCCTTACTGATTCATCAATGCGCCGTTCGGATAATTCCCCATTGTTGACAGCCGCAACGACTGCCTCCATTGAGGATTTTTGTTTAGCAAAAGCCATGTTTGGCCCCATTGCTAGCATATCTGCCCCAGCGTCAATTGCCAAAAGTGCCGCATCCTCAGCATTATGATGATTGAGAATCGCACCCATGCCGAGGGCGTCGGTCATGATGACGCCATCAAAGCCTAAATCGTGGCGGAGAATGCTCATCATGGTAGGAGACAGCGAGGCAGGTAGATTTTCGACGGGTTCAATCGCTGGATAATACAGATGCCCGACCATCACGACTTCCGCGCCGTATTCAATTGCCAGCCGAAACGCCCATAGATTTCGCTCCTCAAAGGTTTGGCGGTCAATATCTACCACCGCTAAATCGGTATGGCTGTCGGTGCGGGTGGGGCTGTGACCGGGGAAATGTTTGACGACGCCAATCACGCCAGCATCGGCCATGCCACGTGCCAGCATCCCGGAAAGTTCACCCACTACAACCGGGTCTTCGCCCATCGTGCGCTGAAACAGCACGCTGGTGGGGGTGAGGTTATCAAAGCGGGTAGTCAAATCTACCACCGGGGCAAGATTCATATTGACACCAACGCCTTTAATTTCGCGGCCCAACGCTTGTCCAACGGCATAGGCGATATTGGGATCAGCCGCCGCGCCAAGATAAAGCGGTTCGGGGAAATGGGTAAAACCATTGACCAGCCGCCATACCCGTCCACCTTCTTGATCTACCGCGACCAACATCGGGATTCCGCTGGTTTCGATGGCGATTTGCTGCAAGACATTGATGTAGTCGGTGGTTTCGGTGGTGGATTGATAGTCGAGGTTCGAGCCAAACAATGCAATCGCGCCGGGTTGATATTGGCGCAGAAAACGCTCGTTGGGGTCAGACATGCGGGTGCCATAGATGCTGACCATGAACATCTGCCCAACCTTTTGCTCCAGCGTCATCTTGCGGATCAGGTTGTCTACCCGCTGTTCAATGGGATCATCGGCGTGGGCCGTGTGCGGAGTGGGGTGGTTGGAAAGATTGGTAAAGGGACTGCTGACGAGCGCCAGCAAAACGACACCCATCAGCAGGTATTTCGAAATCTGTCTCATCATTACGATTTATCTGGCCCCAGATAGCCTACTCGTGCGCCGTCTGGCACAATTCGGTCAGGGAATTTATCGAAATCTTCAATGTCCACCTCACTGCCGATAATGACATTTGCGCCAATGGTGAAATTGGCGGGCACACGGGCACTTTTGCCCACGCTGGTGAGCTGCAATTTTTCCGGGTTGGTTTCTTCGCTGCGGCGACCAATCCGGGTATTTTCGCCGATGACGGCCTGCTTATCAATAATGCAGCGTTCGACCACCGCACCCGCTTCAATATAGGCATCGGTCAAAATGATGCTTTCGCGGATAATTGCTCCCGGCCCAACCACCACTCCCGGCGAAAGTACGCTGCGTTCAACATAGGCGCGGCTGGAAATTATTGAACCACTCGTGACCATACTGTCAATGAGTTCGACGCCGCGTTCGACCTTGACGGGGGGGCGTTCTTCAGACCGGGTGTGGATGACCCAACTGCGGTCATTCAAGTCGAGCAGCGGGGGATTACGCAGTAAGTCCATATGGGCTTCCCAGTAAGCACCCAACGTCCCTACGTCTACCCAATAATCTTTAAAGGGGTAGGCGATGACCCGGAGTTTGTCGCTAATCATCTTGGGGATAATGTTTTTGCCAAAGTCGTGATCGGAATTTTCATCGGCGTCGTCCTGCTGCAAATAATAATCTAGCACTGGGGTTTTAAAGACATACACACCCATATTGGCGAGATTGCCGGGGGGATTCTTGGGTTTTTCATAAAATTCTAGCACATTCATTTTGTCGTCGGTAAATATAATCCCGTAGCGGCTGGCTTCGTGCATGGGTACTTCGATGACACAGATGGTCAAATCGGCGTCGTTGGATTCGTGATAGTCAATCAGTTCGAAATAATCCATTTTGTAGATGTGGTCGCCCGACAAAATCAAGATGTTATCGGGTGCGCCACGACGTACAAAATTCAGGTTTTGTGTTACCGCGTCGGCTGTGCCTTTGTACCAGTCGGTGGATTTGCGCCCTTTGTAGGGTTGAAGTAACTGCACCCCACCGGAGAAAGATCGGTCTAAGTCCCACGGCTCGCCGCGTGCGATGTGTTCGTTGAGAGAGTGGGGGCGATATTGGGTCAGCACCAAAACGTCAAAAATATTGGAATTAACGCAGTTGGAGAGCACAAAGTCTAAAATACGATATTTTCCGGCAAAAGGTACGGCAGGTTTGGCGCGTTTTGCTGTCAATACCCCCAAACGTGTGCCTTCACCACCAGCCAACAATACAGCGCGAGTTCTCATGTTTCAGAATCTCCCAAGCTCGAAGACGACATAAAAAAGAAGCAATCAAAAGAGTTGTAGTTTGACATACACTGGGCGGTGATCTGATCCCCCGATAGATCCTTTTTGAACGACCTGTACTGACCCCGGCACAATGTATTGGGCAAGGGCAGGCGAAAGCAGCAAATAGTCTAGCTGGCTATATTCCTTTTGGGCTTTCCAATAATGTGTCCAGCGTTTGGAAGTATCTTGAACCAAATCCAGCACGTTAAATAAACGCAGTTGGGGGTCGCGCAGCAGGGGCGCAAGGGTCGCCGCATCGGGAGTGTCGTTTAGATCACCTGCGATGATAAAAAAGTCGTTGGGGTTGGGGAAACGTGCTTTGACAATTTGGGCGACGGCGGTGGCTTGTTTCCAACGCAAGCGGTCATTTTCGGCCTGTTCTGCCGGACGATCTGCCGCTTTGACCTTGGGGTCAATAAATTTGCTTTTGAAATGGTTGACAAAAATGGTGAATAACCGCTGATAAGGGTTATCCGGGTGCATCACTTCGACTTCGAGCAGGTCCCGTGAAAACAGCTTGCGTCCAGTGTCTTTGTCACGGATAAATTGATAGGACACCACTTGGCCGAGGGGCAGGGTGCTGGCAAGGGCCACGTCAATGCCGCGCGGGTCGTTGCCCGGAATCAGTGCCAAATCCTTAAAGTGCCGTCCTAACTGGGAGACGTTAAATTCATACAGGACGCCTTTGTCTTCTACTTCTTGCATCGCCAATACGTCTGGCGCATCTTCACGTAGGCGCTGACCTAATTGGAATAGCTGGTCAAGGTCTTTGGCTTTGGTGGCACGTGGACTCCATGTGTCATCACTATAACTATAGGGATCGTCAAAACGGTCAAACAGGTTATTGACGTTATACGTGCCGACTGTAATAGGGCGACTTGCCATGAATGACCTGACTCCTTACCAAAGAAAAATAATATAAGGATAACACTCATTGGATGTCTAGTATGGCGAGAAATGGGCCTTTTCGCAACTTTCTATCTACCCGCCTGAGAAGTTTAGACATTGACGCTTATGTGCAAGGTCGTCTATGCTGATAAAGGCATCTATAGGCAAATATGCGAGTATGCAAAAATGCGAAAATATCGAAATCAAATCATTGGCAGCCTCATTTTTATGCTGGCAGTGGTGGTTGGAGTGATTGTTTTCTTCAATGCCCGTGACCTAGCAAAAAAATTGGGTGAATTTCCATTGTGGATATTCCTGCCCGTTATTGGCCTCAAATTTGTCAATTGGGTGCTGCGCTATTGTGAATGGCAGTATTTTTTGCGCGTGATTGGTGTTAAGGCGACGTTGCGCGGGGAAACACGACCCGCAACCGAAACCCAACCTGCGACGGTAAAGGTACAGGACAGTTTCATTTTGTGGCTGGCAAGTCTGCCCCTCGCATTGAGTCCGGGTAAGGCCGCCGAGGTCATCAAGGCACTGGTGTTTAAAAATATGACGGGAGTACCCGCCACCCGGACAGTCCCCATTATCATCGCGGAACGGCTGGTAGATGGACTCGCGGTAGTGCTGTTGGTAATGGTTTCGGGCTTGATTGGTGGCAGTGAATTATTCGAGTCGGATGCCATCAGTCAGGGTTACGTGCAGGGCCTCATCGTATTTGCGATCGTGTTTATGACGTTGGTGATTGCAGTGGTGCAGGTGCGCCCTTTAGCGTTGACCCTTATCAAATGGATAGCCTATTTGCCCTTCATAGGCCGGTTCCAGCAGCCGTTACATGTTATTTATGAGAGCAGCTATGAAATGGCCCGTCTACGCCATATCGCCCGGACGGTTGGGTTTGGCATCGGAGCTTATTTTTGCGACTGCGTGGGATTTTACTTGATGTTGCTGGGGCTGGGTGAAACAGCTTCGACAGTGTTGTTTGTACAAGCGGTGTTTATTCTCGGCTTTTCAGTGGTCGTTTCGGCGTTGAGCGCGTTGCCGGGTGGGGCAGGTGGACGCGAACTGACGGTTGGTGCGATGCTGTCAGGCATTGTGGCGATGGAAAAAAGCGCAACAGGTGCCGCCGTCTTGATGATTGGCATTTTCCAAGTGTGGTTTGGGGTGATGGTTGGGATGGTTCTGGCGTTGATTTTTCGGAAGCGCCTGTTTCCGCCGAGTTTGGAGGCCGAAATTCAAGCCTATGAACGACACAAAGAGGGACAGTCACCAGTATTGGCATAATATGTTGAGGTGGATATGGGGAATACTTATTTTGTCGGGGATGTGCATGGACATTTGGACAAACTTACAACACTGCTGCGCAATGCGAAATTGGTGGATGAAAAGTTGCATTGGATAGGCCAAGAGGCGACCCTATGTTTTATGGGGGATTTTGTAGATCGCGGGCCGGATGGCATTGGGGCAATTGATTTTGTCATGCGCTTGCAGCATGAGGCGTCTGATGCAGGCGGCCAAGTATTGGCTGTATTAGGCAACCATGACCTCATTATGGTAGCCGTTCATTTTTTTCCACAAGCGGTGCTGGCGTATGATGGCTCAACGTTTTTGGCGAATTGGCGGCGTAACGGCGGCAAGACCTCTGATCTGGAACGGCTAAAGGTTTCACATATTGATTGGTTGATGCAGTTGCCCGCCATGCTGACGCTGGGCAAGCTGCTGGTAGTTCACGCCGACGCGTGGTTTTATACCCGCTATGGTCGAACGATTGATGAAGTTAATTTTGTTTTTCACCAGTTGTTTGAAGACAAAGCTACCGAAGGCCTAGATCGGCTGTTAGAAGATTTTGCCGAGCGTTTCACCTTTCGGGATTTCAGCCGAGCCGCCGAGTTCATGCAGCGGTATGGAGACAGCCGCACCCGACAAATTATTCATGGGCACACTCCCATTACCAAGATGTCGGGCCAACCATCGGAGGTGATCTCTACCCCGTATATTTATGCGGAAGGGTTGTGCATCAATATGGATGGGGGGATGTATTTGGGTAGTCCCGGTTTCGTGTATCGGCCTGAATAGCCAGCGTGAACACCCTTGTCAGTGGGGTCTGACCATGCTACAATGCGGTTTACAACCAAATAGTGTGGGATAGTTTAATCGGCAGAACAGTGGACTCTGGATCCATTAGTCCTGGTTCGAGTCCAGGTCCCACAGCTAAACAAAAGGAGCAGAGCATTTATCTGCTCTACCCATAATCCCCTCCCCAAAATCCAGAAACCCCCAATTTTTCAGCAACTTTGACCCAGCGATAATCTTTAAGCGTATTGGATTTGCTAACCCATCAATTATCGTGTGAATTCGCATTCGTATGGAAGTTGGCAGGAGAAATGAATGAAACCCACCTTTGCTAAGATGGGCTTGTTTCAGGCGGATTAATCAGCGGATGACCTGTTCCCATAGATAAAGCAGCACTTGATTGACGATTAGACACTCCACCGCCAATATGCCACCGGTTTTCCACCAGCTACCCCAGCTTGATTTCACTTTGGCATTGGCGATAATGTTGGCGGTGCTGCCGATGGGGGTCAGATTGCCCGCCACGACTGCTGCTGAGAGCAACGAGAACCACAAGCCGTGCGTTTCAAAACCCCGATCTCCGAGTGCAATAATGATTGGTGCAATGACAGCGACGGCGATTACGTTGTCCATAAAGGCTGTCACCAATGCGGCGACCAACACGATGACAATTCTGACGGCGATCTCATTGGTCCCAAAAGTGGAATAAATTTGCTCGGCGGCTGATTCGGTTAGACCGCTGGTTTCTAAGCCGTGTGCGATTCCGAATAGAAAGACAATGAAGAACAAGGTATTCCACGGGAGTTCGCGCAGAACAAGCTCGGTATGCCGCCCGAAGCTACTGCCAACAGACAGCGTGCCAGCGAAGAGGGCTAGAACAAAAATACCTAAGCCAGTCTCTGGGCTGTAGTTGAGTAGATTAGAGACTGGAGTTGCCAGCACCAAACCGATGACCCCGATGCCGAATAAACTGTGCAGAATTGGAATCGGTACGGCTTTGTGTTCGACAGGATGGGTTGCATTGCTCGTCGGCGTTTCCTCATATTCGATGACTTCGTACTGATCCATGTGTTCTTCTAATACTTCAAAATCGGAGTCTTCAACGGTGACGGATTTAAATTCCCAGATGAGGCTTCGGAATTTATAGCGAACTCGCAAGTTGAAATAGATGAGAGTTACGATTCCCGGTAGCCAAGCGTAGGTAATAAAATCTACTGCCGATAAGCCGGAAATGACCGAAATGGCAATACCTACGGGATTCCCCAATGGTAAAAATTGCGAACCGATGTTGGTCGCGCTCACCAACAAAATCACAATTGCTGTCCACGAAGCGGCCTTTAATCTTAGCTTTCCTTTCGGGGTGAAGCCAATAATCGCTTTGGTTACAAAGTACCACAGCACAATGGAGTTGACTTCATCAATCAAAGCGGCGGAGAAGGCGGCTAGTACACATAAAAGGGCAATCAGGGGGAAGCCATGCAATTGACGCGGCAAATAGCGTTCAATTAGATGTTCAAAATATTTCGTGTGGTTCAAAAAATCTACCCAAGTCAGCAGGGCAACCAGTTTAATGAACAGCACCCACTCCATGTTTTCGACAATACCGTGAAAATCGCCGAGGCCACCTAATGGGAGCATCATTAGACCTACAACAACCAACGGCATCCGCTCTTCGCCAAACAGAATGGTACCGACGACGGCAGTAATCAAAGCGGTAAAGGCAACGGTCATTTCCCCACTAGGGAGCATCATCGCCGCGAACAGCCCCGTGATAATCACGCTGGTTGCCCAGATGGTTAATTTTCTAGCGTAGGGGTTGTCGGGGAGCCACTTGGTAAGGGTTTCAGTTGGGATGGATTGGATATAACCCATCAAGAGATTGGCGGATGGTACTTTTTCAGGTTCTAAATAGTTTGACATATGGCTCCACCTTACTATGTTGATCGGTCAGCAATTTCACAGAGGAATGGGTACGACAGTATAGCTTTGGGTGAGCGCCTAAAATGATCTTTCAACCAAATAACTTTGTTTGGCGCTGATGGCTCAAGGTGTTAATTTTTTTTGATAGAAACATGGTAAAGAAATTTAAAAAATCATTGTTTGGCAAGATGCACAAATGGCCTATACTTGATTTGTCAATATACACAAATAATGTTGATCAACATTGAAGATCATGCGATTGAAAAGGTAACAGTGTACTTTTATTTGTAAAGATATGGGAGGTTTCAGATTCAATTTTTAAGACAATAGGCTCTTTGGGTGTGGAATTAAAGGATTTTGCTATTTGTGATGCATATCAATGGGCAGGGGAAATAAAAACAACCTAGTGAGAGGTTGTCTGTGATCGGATCATAAGGGTGGGTTATATAACTAATTTACGATTCCCATTTTCAGTAGCGATTGATCCCGACAGTGCGTTCCAAATTGATAACGAAGGCGATACCATTATTGGCCTGACGCAGATCACCAAGAATTTTTTCGGTGGCGTCAAGGATACGATCTACAAACTCATCCTCATCCAGCACTGTAAAAATAATCAGGCTGCTGATGTCTACCTGTTTAAAGACCTCTAGGAGTGCAAATGTACCAGATAGAATTTCGGTGTGCTGGGTGGCTTCTTGGAGTCGGCGCAAACCGTGACCCTCGATGAGTGTCACGCCCGGCGCACCTGCTTGTTGCCATGCCTCCCCAACCGTGTGACCTGCTTCAATCCGGGCGGTAATCAGAACTACCAGTTTGGACATATTTTCGATTGACCTCTCGAACGGGTGCGGATTCGTGAAAAGAGCGACGCACCAGCGGGGGCGTCATGATAGTTGTCAGTATAATTACCAAAAATAGCGATGCAAACAGTGGATCATCAGCGATAAAAACCCCACTGCTTAGACCTAGTGAAGCGATAATCAGGCCGACCTCGCCACGTGAAACCATGCATACCCCTAATCGCAGAGATTCTTTGCGTGTGAACCCTGTCCGGTTCGCCCCGACGCCGCAACCCAAGACTTTGGAGGCAACAGCTACGATTAAAAGTAGGATGGCAAAGGGGAGGGCGCTCAATGGAAAGGCGCTGAGATCGGTTTGAAGGCCAACGCTGATAAAAAAGACGGGTACTAAAAAGGCATAGGCGATGTTGGTGATAGCGACATCTATCTGATGCTTGATGCTTTCATGGGCGCGACTAAGGCCTAAACCAGCGATAAATGCCCCGGTGATGCTTGCGACTCCCCCCCAATAGGCCGCTGACCAGCCAAAAAAGAGTGCCAAAACCAATGCGATAGCTGGTATCCCATACGACGCTTTGATGTCCGGCCATTGATTGAGCCAGTTGATGAGACGGGCGATACTGAACCATGCTACGACCAAAGCACTCACTAGATAAAGCACCATGCGTAGTATGATTTCGGCCAATTCTACCGCATGGATTTGCCCGCCACTGGTGATGGGGATTGCCAATGATACCAGCAGAATAGCGACTATATCATCTACCAATGCTGCCGCAAGCAGGGCATTACCTTCTTTGGTACGTAGGATGCCGATTTCGAGCAGTACCTGTGCTGAAATGCTCACCGAAGTGGCGGATAACACAACCCCCGCAAGTAGGGCAACTTGCCATTTTTCACCAAATGCCATTGCTAATGGTAGAGTCATCAAAACAGGGAGAATTGCGCCAACCAAACCCGCCACAGTTGCCACATTACCAACTATGGCAAGTTCCTTTAAATGGACATCTAAGCCCACTTTGAACATTAGCAGTAGTACACCCAACTCAGCGAGTTGATGAATAGTCTCGCTGAGTTCGGCCTGTTTTAGACCGAATAGATTTAGATGGAGGAGGTCGAGCAGGGTCGGGCCAAGCAAAATGCCGACAATCAACTCGCCCAAGACACGGGGTTGACGGAATCGGCGAGTCAGTGTACCCCCAATACGGGAGGCGATAATCATGATACCGAGTACGAGAAACAGGGCAGTAGCTGGATTATCTTCCACTAGCTGTGACTCCTCAAGTTGGCGAGGCATCTCGTATTTTTCCACTTAAGGAGTGGAAAAACGCACGCAAGAGGCAATTCACCTGCAAGAAACTGATGCAAGGAAATCCGTCGCTTCTTTTGGTATTGTGTTCCAAAATCACAGATTAACGTTTTCTGCCATCACCCAAAATGCCGCCAAAGATATTGCCCAAGAGTCCACCCGCTTCATTCATGGCATTGTCTGGTGTGAGGTCAAGATTGACGAGACGCACGATGCCAAATAGGACAAGTAACATGGCGCCCGCACTTGCAAAACATAACAACGTGCCAACGCAGGCCATCCCGCCGATGAACTGATTGCTAAAGGTGTTTTGGTCAATGCTGGAAAGGTAGATCGCACCGCCGATAAGTGCGGCACTGGTGACGAGCAAAAGTGTTACCCGTTGGCAGCCCTTACCGGGGAGGCAACCATCGCCGTCCTTGTTTCTTGCCCCGCGTGCCGCTGCCAAAACGAGTAGCCCAACAAACAGAATATCCTGCCAATTGATGCTGAAACCACCTCTCTTACGAGCTGGGCTTGGCTCACTGTCGCTATAACGTTCATAGCGCGGATCGTCATATTCGTCTGGTGCTTCGTCGCGGCGTGGGTCACGATACGACTGTTTGGCTGGTGGAGAAGATTTGGGGGAACGGGTTGTTCGCCGTCCCCGATTTGGGTCTTGCATGTTGGTTTATTCCTCAAGTGTACTCAAATCGCCTAACGGCAAACCTTGTGCCTGTGCTTTTAACACACGCCGCATAATTTTACCGCTGCGGGTCTTGGGAAGTTTATCCACAAATTCGATTTTGCTTGGGACAGCAATCGGGCCAACTTCGTGACGGATATGTTCTTTTAGTTTATCCACCAATTCGGCGTTGGCTTCCCAGCCCTGCCGCAGAATGCAATAGGCATAAATGACGCTGCCTTTAATTTCATCGGGTACACCAATAACAGCGGCTTCGGATACGGCGGCGTGACTGACCAAGCCTGATTCAATTTCGGCAGTGCCTAGACGATAACCACTGACTTTGATCACGTCGTCAATGCGGCCAATAATCCAGACATAGCCATCTTCGTCAAAACGGGCCGAATCACCTGCCAGATACCAACCCTGTTTGGCATAGGCTTTCCAATATTGATCCACGTAACGCTGGTCATCGCCATAAACGGTACGCAACATGCTGGGCCACGGTTTCTTGATAACCAGCTTACCGTCCACACCGGGCGGACAAGGATTACCGTTATCATCCACAATATCAATTTCGATACCGGGGAAGGGGCGGGTGGCGCTACCGGGTTTGAGACCAACCGATGGTAAGGGGGTAATCATAAAACCACCTGTTTCGGTCTGCCACCATGTATCCATAATGGGGCAGCGTTCCTTGCCGATGACACGATGATACCATTTCCACGCTTCGGGGTTGATGGGTTCACCCACCGAGCCAAGCAAACGCAAACTACTGAGGTTATGGCGATTGGGCCATGCTTCACCAAAACGCATCAACCCCCGAATGGCGGTGGGGGCGGTGTAGAGGATGCTGATGCCGTAATATTCAATCATCTTCCACCAACGATTGGGATAGGGATGATTGGGAGCGCCTTCGTACAGGAAACCTGTCGCGCCTAAAATCAGTGGGGCATAGACGATATAACTGTGTCCGGTAATCCAACCGGGGTCGGCGGCGCACCAATAACGATCATCATCATTCACGTCAAAAACCCATTTAAGCGTCGTGCTGGTATAGACCTGATAGCCGCCATGTGTGTGTAAGACGCCTTTAGGTTTGCCCGTTGTACCACTGGTGTAGAGGATAAACAGGGGGTCTTCGGCGTCCATGACTTCGGTTTCACATTGAGGGCTGGCGATGGGCAGGCCCATCAGGTCATGCCACCAATAATCGCGGCCCTGCTCCATTTTGACGCCGTGTCCGGTGCGCTTAAAGACAATCACCGTTTCGACAATGGGCTGACGATGAACCGCTTCATCCACCACTTTTTTCAGTTCGACAATTTGACCGCGCAGCCATGAGCCATCTTGGGTCACGACCACGCGGCTTTGGGCGTCTTCGATACGATCCGCAAGGGCATGTTCGCTGAAACCGCCATAGACGACCGAGTGAATCGCGCCGATTTTGGCACAGGCAAGCATCGCTATGACCAATTCGGGCACACGCCCCATGTAAATGGTGACCCGATCCCCTTTGCGAACGCCCATGCTGCGGAGGACATTGGCGAATTTATTGGTTTCTTGCCACAAGCGCCAATAGCTGTAGGTATGCTGGTCGCCGGGTTCGCCTTCCCAAATGAGGGCCAGTTTATTTTTGCGCCATGTTTTGACGTGGCGATCAAGCGCGTTATAGGCAATATTGGTTTTGCCACCCACGAACCATTTAAAAAAGGGAGCATTGGTGGTGTCGAGGACTTTTTCCCATGGGGCGAACCAATGGAGTTCACTGGCGCGTTCGGCCCAAAACGCTTCAGGGTCGGCGGCAGCACGTTTATAGACTTCTTCGTAATCACGAATATGGGCGTTTTCAACGATAGAAGGGGCAGGATGATACCACTCATGGGTGTTGATGTTAAAGTCGCTCATGGCGCGTCAAAAGCTCCTAAAAATCCTAGCGGGTAATTTTTTGATAGTAATGCTCTACGGCAGGGGATATAGTGCATCAGATTGGCGCGGAATGCAAATTCCAAGTGGGATTCGCAGAATCGTAATATACTCGTCTCAAGTAAAACTTTTGGAGGGATTGCAATGGGCAAATGGCCTTTCATCATTTTGTTTATCGGACTCGTGATTATGGTGACAGGGGTTTTTATTTCTTCAAGCTGTTATGAATTTGAACCTCAGTCTGGTTATAGGGAAGTAGATACCTGTAAAGGTGACATAAACGAGGGTGCCTTGTTTGATTTTTGGGTATATGAGAAAGATACACGGCATAGTTTTGCGGAGGGGATCGCGCTGAATTTCATGGGGGTGAATATATTAGTTGGTGGAATAGTTACCCTCATTGTTCTGATTGCGAGGCCAAAGGAAGCAATGAGCCTTTGGATTGTTGCACTCACAAACATCGGGTTGGTGGCAAACGTATATTTTTATCTTTATCAATTTAACTATAAAGATGACAACGTTGGCTTTCGAGTGGTTCCCAGCTGGGGATGGTATTTGTTGTTTGGTGGTGCGTTTGTCATGTTGCTGGCGGCATTACTGGGAACTTACAATTTACAGAAGTCCCCGCTCGAGGAATTTGATGAAGAGTCTGACGAATATGACGATGAGAATGAATTGGGATAGGGGTATATCACCGCGATGCTACACCCCTAGTGGAAATTACTGGCTTGCAGCGGTGGGGAAGATAAAGGGTGTCACAGTGGGTGGGAAGCGCATCTCGATGGTGGGTGTTGGAATCAGAGTGGGGGCTTCGGGAGATGCACCGAGCCATGTGCGCCAACGTCGTTCAATTTCGGCAATGGACAGACCCGTTACCTGCTCCAAGATCACATTAAATTCGTCGGATTCATTGCGATAGACGCCTTCTTCGAGCAATTGCACGATTTTCAAATGGGCTTCCGGGCCATAGTTATCAATCAGCCACTCGTTGAAGGTGTAACCCATGTCATAGCCCAAGCGTCCACGTTCATCCGGGCCGAGGTCGTTGGGGACGGGGCCAAGTCCTTGCAGCAGTGGGGGGATGTCATAGAAGAAGGCAAGGTCACGCACCCGCTGCTCATAATCGTAGCCTTTGGAGATTTCAAAGTAGGTCGCGTTGCCTTCAATCCACCACCCCGGCGCACGGAAATCATAGAGGTCGGCCTGATAGAGATGGGCGATTTCGTGCGGGACAGTGCCATAGGTCGTTTCTTCCAAATCCCCAAACAGGAAGGCTTGCACCGTCGCGCCCCAATAATCGGTGGTCTGACCTGCGAGGATGGTGTTGTTGGTGTTGACCGTGACGCCGCGCCATTCTAGGAATGTGTCGTAATCGAAGAAGAGGATAGCACGCGGTTTGTAGGCGAGTTGACGACCAAATAGGGCGATAAAATCGGGACGGCGCTGCTCCATTGCGTCGAAGGTCATATCAATCACTTCTTGAGTGAGGCCGTCTTCAATAAACACGATAATGTCCTCAGACTCGGCGCGTGTCCATTGGCGGGTGGTGTCTTCATATTCCGCGCCCAAAATCCACTCGGTTTGATAGCTATTGCCTGCGCTATCGGTAAATGACCAGCGATAATTGACGGCGACCCATGGGGGAACGCGGTTGCTGGTGGCGTCCCAGATGGCGGTGGCGATGCCATTGGCGTCTACCTCACCGATGGCGCGTGCCCGATCTGCATGGGGATTGTGTGACCACTGGACGGAGGCGGATACGACTGTACCTTTGGTGCTGGTGGGTTTGGCGTGGAATTCAAAGCCATTGGGATAATTGCTTTGGAAGGTCAGATCGGTGAGTGTCCATTCCGCGTCGCCAGTATATTCGGCGGGTTCATCATACGGATTGGCATCATCCGCGATGAGGGCGGTTGTTCCAGCGCCGCTGGGGGTAGGAGTAGAAGTTGGGCCAGATTGAGCCGTCGCTTGTAGACCGACGGTACTGAGCATAATTGTCACCAATACCACACTCAGGGTAATGGCGATAAGACCGAAACGTGTAGGGAGTTGATTTGAGCGCATAATGATCCTTGTTTGAAAACTCTATCCATTGCATTTCTCACTATAAAGGACGTAGAGAGTAACCAATTAGTTTCATATGGGAAACCTATTGGTTAGAATGTTGTTGGGTGACTTGCAATCCGATGCCTCTTGGGGCATTCTTTAAGGTAAGCACAATTGTTCTGTGGGGCAATCTATGGGGCGAAAAAATAAATCAATCGTGGTCGCGCGTGATTTTGAGAATGAAACGACCACGCCCATTATTCCTTTTCGCGCCAAGCCGATCCAGCCATCTGCCGATTATGTGAGTTTACGCACCCGTTTGCTCGTCCCCCTGTTTGCCGTGATGCTGGTCATTGTGACCACCGGAGCTTATCTGGTATCACAAAATCTCATGCGCACACAGGAGGACGACGAGGTGCGGGATGTGCTGGTGCGAAGCCAGACCCTCTCCGCCCAAACCGCCCAAATTGGGGTGGAGATGCGAGAAGAAATCCGCCGTATCACGTTTACCAGCGGGGTACGGGAAAATGTCGCCGCACAGAATGGCCCAATATTACAAACCTTGATTGAACCCCTTGCCGAACTGGCAGCTTTAGACCTCGTGATCGTGACCGGAGCAGATTCCCAAGAAATCCTCAGCCTACAGCGCGTCGAAATGGACGGGCTGGTGGATTATACTGTTGCGGAAAAGAGCGATGTTTCCAGCCTTGAACCCATTTTTCAAGCCATGAGCCAGCAGCCGCGCAGTGGTTTTGTACAGACCGGGCAAGGCGTGATGCTGGTGACGAGTGGGCCGATTTTTAGCCCGACTGACCAGATGATGGGGATTGTGACGGTGGGGCGACGGCTTGACCATGTGTTGGCTTTGCTGGATAACCCCTCAACCGAGAACTTGACGGTGTTCGCAGGGGATGGTCGTTTGCTGCGTACTACCTTGCCAGATAATGAGGCGGTTTTGAATGCGCTTCATTTGCCACTGGAAACGGTGAACCAGACATTGGGCTTGGTGGGGCAAGTGCCAACAGAAAATATCACGCTTGATGGCGAGCGTTATCAGGTGGCGTATATCCCCTTTACCGTAGATACACAACCGATTGGGGTACTGGGGATTTATCAACCGACCTATGTGGCATACAACGGTGATATGGCCCGTCAATTGACCAGCCTAACCTTTGCAACCTTGACGGCAGCGATTTTGATTATTTTCTATCTATTTACCGTGCGTCTGTTGAGCCGTGTCAATCGCGTTCGGCGGACAGCAGAGGCGTTGGCGGCAGGTCAATTGGATGCCCGAAGCCGTTTGCGTGCCAATGATGAAATCGGGGTGTTGGGTGGGGCGCTCGACCATTTTGCGGATGTGATGGGGCAGCAGAACGATTTGATGGTCAAGAGTCTGCGGCGCGAACGACGTGAAAATTATCGACTGGCCGCGATTTTGGAAAGTTTGCCGGATGGCCTGATCGTCTTAGATAGTGATGGTCGGGTGTTGATGATGAATACGCAGGCACGTAATCTGATTGGCGGCATCCGAACGTTACGCTCGGCATCGTTTCAGCAATTGACGGCGGCAACCACCGAAACGCTGGGGCCTGCCCTTGCACCGGGATTATATGCGATGGGGCAGCCCGTCCCTGTGCTGCATCAAGACCGCATTTTGGAGGCTCAAGTCGCGGCGATTGTGACGGTGACCGGGGGGCGGCTTGGAAAATTGGTTACGCTACGGGATATTACCGAGACGGTACGGCGTGAACAGCGGCATGAAGAATTGGTTGAGAAATTATCCGATGAAATTCATCTGCCCGTATCCCATGTGGCCCAAGATGCGGCTTTGCGAGCGGTGGATTTGCGCGGAACCCCGACCAGTGATTCCCTGATGTTGTTTGCGCGTGAAATTGCACGGAACGCTCGGGCTATGCAGCGAATTATTGCCGAACTACGTGAGTTGAATACGATTAATCGGCAGGATTTGGAGCGTGGGCAAAAGGCTATTTTGTTGAGTGATTTGATCTGGCGGGTGGCGGCACAATGGAAGAAGTCCGCAGCCGCAGCCGAGGTATTGCTAGAAGTTAAACTACCGACTGAGGCATGTTATGTCTTGGGGGATGAGCGCCGACTGCGTTGGGCCATCGGAAATGTGGTGGATAATGCGATTAAGTATTCCCCACCCAACAGCACCATTCAGATCACGGCGATTGAACAGGCTGAAAAAAGCACCGCGCTGATTCGAGTGGAAGATCAAGGGGTCGGTATTTTGGCACAAGACCTGCCGAATATCTTCCAACGGTTTTATCGTGGAACCCCGACCCTGCCGGATGGCAAAGTGATTGAAACGCCGGGGACGGGACAAGGACTTTATCTTTCGCGCAAAATTGTGCGGACACATGGCGGTGAAATGACGCTCGAAAGCATTGCAGGGCAGGGCACGATTGTGGAAATGTCGCTGCCGCTGACCTCACCTGTGACCCTTGAAATGCCGGATGTGGCAGAAGAAACTGGTAAGATCAAATTGGAAACTCGTGAGATCGAATTGCTTAAAAAATGGAGTATGGCTGAAAAAGCGGATAAGGTCGAAAAAATAGAACGGAACAAATAAGACTCTTATGACGTTGACTTATAATGATAGAATGATTCCATAACGGCAGACTAGCAATAACAACGTGAAACACCCCTATGAATAACCTACTGCTTCAGGAAGAAGTACGTCCGACCCGTGCCGACGCAGTAAAAAATCGAGAACTACTGCTTAAAACCGCCCGTCAGTTATTTGCGGAACAAGGCGTTGAACATGTTTCGATGTCAGCTATCGCGGATGCTGCCGGGGTAGGCAAGGGCACGCTCTATCGCCATTTTACCGATAAGGCAGATTTGTGTCATGCGCTGCTGGATCATGAACAGCGTGAATTGCAAGAACGTACCCTGATTCGATTGAGTGAGGGTGGCGATCCGGTTGAGGCGTTGTGCTGGTTTCTGGTCGAGGTAGCGCAATTTGTCGAGGACAACGGTTCGCTATTGTGTGAGGGAATGGGCCAAATGGAAGCGATGGGCTTGGGACACCCGGCCCATCTGTGGTGGCGGCAGACTATCCGCGCACTCCTCGTTCAAACAGGCCGTCCGGTGGATGTGGATTATGTGGCGGACATGCTGTATGTCATGCTGGATGTCCATGTGGCTTATTTTCAACGTAAGGTCATGGGGTACGGCTCGACCCAGATTCTCAATGGTCTCCTCAGTACCGTGATGCGACTCTTGGCATAAACGGACACCAGTCCCTTTCTAATGCGATTCTAATTTACAACTCCCCAGTCGTGTGTTACTCTTTATTTATTCGGACTATAGTCCGTTTGATGATGACAATATCGAGAGAACAACTGGGGAGACCTTTCCGATGGCTAAATGGAACATTGATAATTCACACAGCGGCGTCAATTTTTCTGTCCGCCACATGATGGTAACTACCGTGCGCGGCTCATTCCAAAATTTCAGCGGCACGATTGATTTTGATCCGGCCAATCCGGCGGCGGGGTCGGTAGAAGTCACGATTGATACCAACAGCATCAACACTGGGGCGAATGACCGCGATAACCACCTGCGGAGTGCCGATTTCTTTGATGTGGCTAATCATCCCAATATCACCTTTAAGAGCAGCAAAGTTGAAGTCAAGGGTGACAATGTGGGCAAAATCTACGGCGATTTGACCATTCATGGTGTGACCCGGCAGGTTGTTTTGGAGACGGAATTTTTGGGCGAGAACACGAATCCTTGGGGGGCGAAGGTCATTGGGTTTAATGCCACCACCAAGATTAACCGTGAAGATTTCGGCCTGACTTGGAACGTCGCACTGGAAACGGGTGGCGTGCTGGTCGGCAAGGAAATCAAGATTGAATTGGATGTCGAAGCGGCCTTAGTGGTTGAACCCGTAGCGGCTAATATGTAGTGTTATCCTCGTTGAGATGTATTGGTAAAAATGGGTAGATCAGAAGGAGGGCCATCAACCCTCCTTTTTGATTTTTATTCGCTGTCAGCCCAGTGGATCAGGCCGGTCAGAATGGGGTCAGCGAGATAGGTGTGCTTGGGCAGCACACGGACAGAAATCCCCTGCTCGCCCGTTTGGGTGTAGTTGAGGGTAGCCTCGAAATGATAGAGTGAGCCTTGAGGTTTGCCATTGGCTTCCATATCAACGGCGCTACCACTTTGCAACATGCCCTTGCTGTCGAGTGAGCCGGAATAGAGTTGCACTACCACGTCATTGGGTTTGAGTGCCCCTAGATTCACCCATGCTTCGACCTTAAGCGCTTCGCCAACGGTCACATGCTCGGCTGAGGTCTGCACTTTTTGAATGCTGATATTGGGCCAAGCGCGGCGGACATCAATCAGCCAGTCAGCGTACTGCTTACCATCTTTGAGGCTGTCTTTGGTCAGGGCTTGGATGCGGTCACGAGAGGGGAGATAGAATTTGGTAGTGTATTCTTCAACCATGCGATCCGTGTTAAAGAAGGGGGAGAGGGTTTTCATGCTGGCTTTGACCTTACGCATCCACTCACGCGGGAGATTATCGCGCCCTCGATCATAAAACAGCGGAATCAGGTCTTTCTCCAACATATTGTAGAGGGCTTGGCTTTCGATGTAGTCTTGAAGCTCCTCTTGTTCGGTGTTGTACTCCTCCCCATTGCCGATGGCCCAGCCAACTTCAGGGCTGTAGGCTTCGGCCCACCAGCCATCCAAAATACTACAGTTCAGACCCGCGTTATAAATCACCTTCATGCCACTGGTGCCGCTGGCTTCTTGGGGGCGACGGGGGTTATTCAGCCACACGTCCACGCCTTGAACCAGATAGTGCGCGACGTTCATGTCATAATTTTCAAGGAAAATGACGGAATGGCGGAATTCGGGGGCGCTGGCGAACTTGACGACCTGACGGATAAATTCTTTGCCGGGTTGGTCATGCGGGTGGGCTTTGCCAGCGAAGATGAACTGCACCGGACGGTCAAAATTGTTGAGCATCCGTTCCAAACGCACCGGGTCACGGAACAAGAGAGTGGCCCGTTTGTAGGTGGCAAAACGGCGGGCAAAGCCGATGGTCAAGGCTTCGGGGTTCAGCACTTCTTCGGCGGATTCCACCTCGGCCTGTGACATACCACGCCGCACCAGTTGTTCTTTTAGACGGGTGCGGGCAAAGGCGACCAGACGAGCACGACGACGCTCATGGACACGCCAGATTTCGGTGTCGGGGATACGATCAACCTCATTCCAGACGCTTTCTTCGGCGGCGTTAGTGCGCCATGAGGGGTCAAGGTAGCGGTCAAAGAGGCTCGCCATGTCGCGGCTGACCCATGTCTTGACGTGTACCCCATTGGTGACGTGTTGAATCGGGACTTCGGACTGGGGCACTTCGGGGAAAAGCCACTGCCACATTTGTTGGGAGACATCTCCATGCAATTTACTGACGGCGTTGGTGGCGGCAGACATCTTGAGGGCCATGACGGGCATCGAGAACAGGGTATAAGTCCCCATGCGTTCGCGGCCTAGATCGTGGAATTGGTCACGGGTGAGGCCTAATTCCTGCCACAGCCATGTCAGATATTCGTCAATCAGGTCGTAACCGAAGCGTTCCAGACCCGCCGACACAGGGGTATGGATGGTGTAGACGCTGGCGGTTGCCAAAATATTGCGGGCTTCATCAAATGTGATGCCGGGATTTTCTTTCATGAAAATGCGGATGCGTTCGAGGGCGCTAAAGGCACTGTGGCCTTCGTTCATGTGGATGACTTGGGGCCGTAGATTGAGGGCTTCTAACATACGGATGCCGCCGATGCCAAACAGGATTTCCTGCTGGATACGGGTGCGGCGATCTCCCCCATAGAGGCGGTCAGTCAGGTTATAGAGGTCGCCTGAATTTAAGGGATGGTTGGCGTCGAGCAGGTAGAGATTGACGCGACCTACCGCTACTTTCCAGACGTAGGCGTAGACGTTGACTTTGCCCAACGGTACGGAAATTTCAAGGCGTTTACCATCGGCCCCCATCACGGGTCGAATGGGCAAATTGGCGTAGTCATTGATGGGATAGGATTCTTGCTGATAACCATCTTGATTGAGATACTGTTGGAAATAGCCCTCTTGATAGAGCATTCCAATGCCGACCAATGGCAACCCTAAGTCTGAGGCACTCTTGAGGTGGTCGCCTGCCAAGACACCGAGACCGCCAGAATAGGTTTGGAGGGCGGTGGTTAGACCAAATTCCATACTGAAATAGGCGATATGGGGTTTTTCGGGTTTGCCATGCGTGCGCTCGTACCATGTATCGGCGCTTGTCATGTACTCATTAAAACCCTCAACGACCCGCTTGAGTTGATTCAGGAATGAGGTGTCGCGGGCAACCGCATCAAGGGTTTGTTGGGGAATCAGGCCCAACATCCAGACCGGGTTGTAGTTAGAACGAATCCATAGTTCACCATCAAGGCGACGGAAAAGTTCTACAGATTCATGATCCCAAGACCAACGTAAATTGTATGCTAAATCAAGGAGGGGTTTCAGTTCGGGCGGGAGTTTAGGAGAGACTTCTACTGTTGTAACAGGGCGAATCATCGTCGTGAGGAACTCCTGTGTTTTATTTGCATAATAGAACCTGTTCAATAAAGCTGCAAAGCTACCAAGATGCTAGAGACACAAAAGACGCAGAGAAAATAGGCGTCACTCACCAGCATAAGCCGCGCCATGAAAAAAGGCAACCTTGCAATATGGGCAATTTGGTTAAACCCGCCTGCGGTATACTTGAGATATGGAGGCATTCCGGCCATGCGTAAGTATTTTCGGGCGACCTATGCGATGCAATTTGTGGCGGCGCTGAGTTTGTTGGTGGCGCTATTTTTGCCATGGCATGTGCGTGGTGGAACGGCTATTGATTTAATTGAGCGAATATTTGACAATTTTTACTTCCCCTACAGCTTGGTTTCGCCTTGGGCTTTGTTGGCGATACTGCCGATCACCGCGATTGTCAGCATGGTACGCGGGGTGATGGGGATGATGTTTTATGATGAGGTGTTGTGGTACAAATTGGCATGGCGATTGGGCTTATTTGCCATTATTTCGATGGCGTGGTTTTATGCGGCGTTTGGTGTAGACGACGACATGGCGTGGACGCAGGTCAGTCATTTACGTGTGGGCTATTGGCTTACGGCTTCGTCGCTGCTGATGCTGGTGGTGGTGCTTATTTTGGAGCGGATTATCCCCAAAGAAGACCCGATACTTCAGCGATTGTCGCGGTTGCCGCCGAATCACCCGGAGCGAATCTTGAGCGGGTACTATCGGGCCTGTCCTAATTGCTTGTCGCCAAATGACCCTAAAGCGCGGCGCTGTGTTAACTGTGGGGTTCTTTTATTTCCAGATATTCCGCATGAGGAGAAGTCAGGGTGAGTGAAATTGATCAGGGCCAAACTCAAGATGTAACTCAAGGCCAAGTAGCTGAGACCAATCCACCACCACAGGTCATTGTGCAGCAGGCCGTGATTAAAGGCAGCATGTTGGGTGGGGTGCTGCTGGTGTTGTTTGTGATTGGGGCCGTCTTGGTTTATTTGCTGACAGGGGCGGTGGGCTGGGATAATGATTCTATCCGGATTATCTCGGCCATGTGTGTGGGGCCGCTGTTGGGTTTGGCGGCCTTTGGGGCGTGGGTATTGATACAGCGAGGCAAGTCAGCGCATGGGTGATTCATATTCATATGGGAATGGTAATGGGTCAACCCCACACCAGTTGACCCAAGAACGACTCAAAAAGCGCGGGGGTATTCATCTCTCCTTTTTACGCTGCCCGGTGGATGGAAGTGCATTAACTCAGACGGTTAGTGGCCTAGTATGCGAACAAGATGCGGGGCATGTCTATCCACTCCAAGAGGGGGTGTATCGTTTGGTGACACCCGAGCAGACCGTCGTTTTTAATCAGCAATCTTCGGCGATGGCGCAGCAGTTTCAGTCGAAGGGATGGTTGCCACCCGATGTGGATACGTTTCGGCAGTTACCCCAAACAGGATTGGCGGGGTGGCCTGTACTCTATTGGCAGCGGCGGGCGAATGTCACGGCGGAATTTTGGCGTATTTTGGAAGCAGCGCGGCGGGATGCTGAAATGCTGCCGATTGGTTCAATGGGCTATGCGCTGGATATTTCGGATAGTACGGGCTGGTTCGCCTACTGTCTTGATGTGTCGGGTTTTAATACCATTGGGATGAGTCAGCACATTGGGCCATATGGGTTGACGGCCTATCCGTATGCACGGTATCTGCGTGTGCAGACGGCGTGGGAAAGCCTGCCATTTAAAACGGGGGTATTTGATCTGGTGGTGTTCAGTTTTAGCCTAGAGAAGTATGCTCAACCTGAACGGACATTACGGGAGGCGGCTGAACTGCTGCAACCGGGGGGACATCTGGTGGTTATGCTAGATCTGTTAGATGACGAGTTGAATGGCAAGCCAGATTTGGTTAGCCTAGCGGAGAAGGTGCTGCGCGAGGTGGGTCTTGAGGTGGAGCGCCGACGAGTGACGCCGATGGGGAATCCGGTCAACAAAATTGCCCAAACCTTGCGCCGCGCTGATACCCCTGCATTGGTCGTGGGACGTTTGATTACATGACCAGTCCAAAATTATTTCTCCTTTACGCGCCGATTGACGCGGAATGGGCGCAAGGGTTTTATCAACAACTGCGTGAGGCGGGATATACGCTGTATATGGAGCCGCCGGAGAGCGACCCTGAGGATGCCATATTGCAGCGCAAAACCACCGCCGCGTTACAAAAAGCTACCCATTTGCTGGCAGTGGTCTCCAAAGAAAGCGCATTGGGGGAATCCGCCGCTGCATTTGAGGCGTGGTGGCGACCTTTTTTACGGACAGGGCGTCCGGTTATTGCTTGCATAGCCCCTGATGCACCCCCCGGCGCAGAACATTGGATGCCATTTGATTTACTCCGTCAGCGACGGGCCGATTTTCGAGAGCCGGATGGTATGGCACAATTGCAGAAATGGATTGGGCCTGCGCCGAGTGCTGCTAATGAGGGCCAGCCAATTTCTGAGCCAATGTTCTCGCGGGCAGATGCGGCAAGTCGGGCAGCACGTCCCGAACCAACACCACGCCCGATCGCTGCACCCCCCCGGCGACCTCCAACCCCCTCTAAGCCGAAGCCAGCAGAAGAGCCTTTACCCCCTCGCCCAAAACCCACGTTTTTGCGAATGATTCTTAATACGATTGGGGTATTGATTGGGTTGATGCTGGTGGTATTGCTGCTTTTTGCCGCCTCGGAATCGGGCGACTCCACGACTGGTGGAATTTCTGCCGAAGCGTGGCTGGTCAGCTTGTTGATTGTCGTAGTGGCCGTTGCATTGATTGGGCGAATTGTGACTCAACGACAGCGCCGACAATGGAGACTTGAACAGCGGCGTCAGATGGCTCAGACCCGTGCCAAAATTGAGGCTGAGGAGGCCGCCCAAACACCGGAAGTTTATTTGGAGGTCATTCAAAGCAAGGCTAAACGTGATGTGGGGCAGATTTGGCCGATGGATGATTTTGCGCTGACGGTTGGACGGGGGGTAAAGGTGGATGTGCCGCTGCGGGACAGGGCGATTGCTAGACGTCAGTGTATGGTGTTTTTAGATGACGAGACAGGGCGCTATTATCTGGAAAATTTAGATGTGCGCGAACGCACAGTGTTTTATGATAAGCCGTTGCTGCAAGGTGAAGTTGTGCCAATTGAGAATGGCGATATGATTCGCTTGGGGAAGTCAGTGGTACTGCAATTTCGAGCATAAACGAAAACGCCTGAGAAACAGTCCTCAGGCAGGAAAATTCGACACGATAATGAATCGGGTTAGTCGGCGGCAGCCTCGGCGGGCTTGGCTTTGGTCTCGGGGGGGGTGCTGGTCTCAGTTGTCGTCGAAGCATTGTTATTAGAAGACTTCGCGCTGCCCAACACGCTGTCTTTTTTGCCTTTGCTATCCGTGACATACCAACCAGAACCTTTGAAGACCACTCCAGCGGCTTGAATGACGCGGAAGACGGTGTTTTCGGTCTGGCAGTTGGGGCAATCCGTCAACGGAGCATCATGAAAACTTTGGCGGGTTTCAAATTCATGGCCGCAAGTGCGACACTGATAGGCATATAGGGGCATAGGCGTTTCACCATCACTCTAAATAACCTGACGAGAGATCACATGCACATGATACACCATAAAATTCTACAATTCTATTGAGATGTAATCAAGCAGGTGGCGGAAATTTTTGTGCAAATTTTATGTTTGCATAAAAAAGGACGCGGTTGGAAGCCTCGTCCTTACCAAATTTAACCGCCACCGGGACGGAAAACGGGTCGTTCGGGACAGATATACCAACCCGCACCACTGCGCTGCATCTCAAGGGGCGCGACGGTGTTGATGGTTTCGACCTGTTCATTGCCGGAACCAACACCCCGCACGATGTAGCCGCTCCACCGGATGACGACTTTGCCATCCACGATTTCAGGCACCGAGACGGTCTGATCTACGTTCACACCTAAATAATTCTTGGCGATGGTGTTGAGGAAGGTATCTCGATTTGGAATATAACTGAGCACTTCCGGGCAGAAGAGGGTTTTGTAACCTTCGTAATCACCTGTGCTGAGGATACGCCAATAGGATAGGCCAAACGCATCCAAAAATTCCATGTCGGCGGTGGTCAGGAAGGTTTCACCCTGCGTGGTATCACTGCCTGTGGAGGTGTTCTCGCCCGTGCCATAACTGGGGTCTTGGATGGGGGCGAGGTTGCCAGTGATACCCGTCGGCGGAAAGACGACAATGCGCGATGTGCCTGCGTCGGCCACATATAGTTGCCCGTTTTGACCGAAGGCCAGACCTCCTACAATCAAAACGCCTGCGATATTGCCGTTTTGGTCGAGATTATTCGCGTCTACGGCGAGACCCCCATTGAAGGCAATCATCGCTTGACCACTGAGATCATAACCGACGATGCGCGGCCCACTGTTGCCGCCGCTGCTGTCCATATCGCCGACAAAAATGAGGGTGCCATCTGGTGAAATGGTTAGATAGGGACGATTGGGCGAGAACTGGGTTCCTTCCCACATATTGACATCCCAACTACGGACATAGATGCCGTCGCGCTTGAAGACAGAAACACGCTGATTCCACGTTTCGGCGATGTAGAGTTCGCCAGAAATCGGGTGGATGGCGATGCCCACAGGTTCTTGAAGCTGCCCTGCGCCTGTGCCCCGTGACCCAATGTCGCGGATATAGTTCCAATTTTGGTCATAGACGCGGATACGATGGTTGCCTGTGTCGGCCACATAGATGAACCCGTTCTTATCAACCGCGACATCGCGTGGGCCATAGAAACCTTCGATTGAGTCCGTGCCATCGACAATGACCCCATTACGGCCATAGGTATCAATCAATTCGCCTGCGGGGTTAAAGACGACAACGCGATGATTCCACGTGTCGGCGGCATAGATGTTGCCATCCACCGGACTGACCGCGACACCCCATAGTTCATTCAGTTGACCAACCCCCATTTCTCGTAGGAAGGTGCCGTCGGGGGAGTAGATGGCAATACGGCGGTTCTTGTTATCCGCCACGACCAGGTTGCCCTCGGCGTCTACTTCAATATCACGTGGCTCGGTTATTTCGCCTTGACCAAATGCGACACTGGGGACAACTTCGCGCTGTACCACGTTTTCGGGATCGGGAACCAAACGTTCGGTGACACTTTGTCCATCAAGACCGCTGTCCCAAATGGTGGCAACAAAATCTTTGCGGACATAGACATACAGGGCATCGGAGACGGGCCAGTTTTCAACGTTATAGCGGCTGTCAGTAGCACATTCACTGGTGACGCGCTGGATACAGGTTGGGTCATAGGCGTCTTCGCTGCCTTCAATCAGACATTGGCGCATATCCCGCTCAATACATTCAGCCTGCCCATAGCCTTTGTAGTCGCGTGCCCACCAGATGTCCCAAATGGCCCGCCGATAATAGCTGGCGGCAGGGTTGGTGGTGTCGGATTCAAAAAGATTGGCGATACGGTTGTAATCCAGATTGAAATAGGCCTGCATGGGCCACCACAACCGGATATAGTCGAAGCGATAGTAATCTTTGCCGAGGATGCGTTCGACTTCGGCGTTTTTCTTGTTGCCAACGATGACCACTTCCGCGCCGTCTAACTGGGCAGGGTTGCTGCTGACAGTGGTGGCCTCGCCTACCATAAAGCCGTAATTGCGGAAATCGCGTAGATACCATGTGAAGGGCCATGACGACTCATCATCATAGACAATGCGCATGTTCATGCCGTCGGGGTGGCGTTCGGCTAGGTAGTAGACATCTTCCATGACCGTCTTGACCGCTGGGCCGGAGTGGGCATAGACCATAAATTCGGTGGGGTAGTCGTAATTGATGTAGGCTGCGAGCCACGCCACCCGTGCGGTCAGAACCGCCAGCAAAATGGTCGCCGAAACGAAGATGAGTTTACGGGCCTGTGCAAACCCAGTGTGGATGGTCAACTGTACAATGAAATAGCCTGTAATGATGACGCCAATAAGCGCGGCGATCCACTGCCCGGTAGCTTCCAATTCCATTTGAGAACGGCCTTGAAACGGCAGGTCAGTCCCACCTGTGAAGGCTGGCATCAATAGTTGTTCAAGGGCAATTAGGAATACGGGTACGACGAGGGCCAACAATACCCAACCACTGGCTTTGACACTTGACCAGCGGATTTTATCAATAACCGTTCCCAGATAAGCGCCGCCCACAAAGATCAATGGCACGCTGATATGGGTGGTCAACCAAGGCATCTTTTCGCCTGCCATCGTGAGGGCAACGATAATCATCACGCTCCAATAGCCCATGAATTGCAGGAAGGGGAAGCCGCCTAAATAGGTCGGGTCGCCATTAGTGCGTTTAGCCATTTCTTCGTCATGGTCATAGGGGCGTGCCCAATTGGGTAGGCTATAATTGCCATTTTCACCATGCTCGGCCAACCAATCGCTTAAATCGGGCAGGGCGGGATTGTTTCCATTTTCATCTGTAGCTACTGCTTCGGTTGGGGAGGCTGGACTTGCTACATTGGTTGCGACGGTGGGAGACCCTAGTTGTGTCTCGCCAGCAGAATAGCTGCGTTCGGCCATCTCAATCATTTCAGTTGAGATGCTGGTGAGTGTTTCGCCTTCGCTACCCATCATTTCATAAAGGGAACGCGATTGTTCGGGAGTGAGGGCGGCTTCAACGCTACTTGTTTCCCCGACAGATTGGGCGTTTTGGCGATAGGCGACCTCACGAATATAGCGGTTGGCTTTTTGGCGGAACTCAAAGAGACCTGATAGACCCGCAAACCCCGCGATGCTGGCAATGATGGTCGGCAAAAATTCATAGACCGGGATTTCAAGGAAGGTGTAATAATACTGCGGTTGACTGCCGCGTCGCACCCCTTGTTGTTCTAGCCAATAACCCAGTGAGCCGATCAAACCTGTTCCGACGCCATTGCCATTGGTAAAAAAGGTTGTAAAGAAGACGACAAACAACAAGGCAAATACTGCTAGTGGGATGGGCCAGAGGCGATAATTCCATGCCAAGCCGACAGAAGCACTCACCAAGAAAAATGGAATGACGACTAATATGGCAGCTTTAAAGGTGTCATCCGGGAGTGGAGCGGCGTCCAATGTATAGCCGGCCCAAAACAGCGGGAAGGCCGCCAACCACGGAAAGGCTAATGTGCCAATCACAATCAAGACATCAAAAACGGGTTGGCGATTCAGGAAATCCCACCAGTTGGTGAACATGCGGGTCAATAGTACGGCTGCGGTAATCATTGTCCCGGCCAGCCATGTGAACCATATATATTTGTTGTCGTGTTGAACATCCTGCTGAATCTCAGCGGCGTTGGGGTCGGCGGCAAATTGGGACTGCTGTTCGCCTTCTTCGGTCTTCAAACTGCGCCGTTCAGCTACCAAGAGCACCCCAAAAAAGATCGTGGCTACAAGGAAGATAATTAAGACATCTTGCCAAGGGGGGCGCAGCAGGAAGGCCACCACCATCAGGTCAATGGGCAGCAGAATCCATAGGGCGGCTTTGGGTAGACCAAAATCTGGCCCGACGACATTCAAAAATAGCACGATAACGTTGAGCGCTACCCCGCCGATCACAACAGCCGCATCCCCCGGTGTAAATCGCAAAGAGGTCGGGGTTTTGAGGGCAGCAATCAAAACTGTCAAGAAACATATCACGCCGATGGGGACGAGCAACCATGTTGCCGCGTGACCGAGTTCGGTTTCATTGACACGAACATCAATGGCCTCCATTTTTTGGCCGGGGCCGGGTAGCTCATTGATAATATTGGGGTTAGTGGCGGCCTGCTCTTGGATGCGTTGGGCAAAGGTGAATTCTTCAAAGACGGTTGCGGGCTTGATGATGTCCAAAATGCTGAAGGCCCACAACGCCGAAACCCCACCAATCACCAACCCCGCCGTAATCAAAATAATGGTGCTACGAGCATCGGCCAGCAAATTGACAACCATTTGGGCGACGCTGGGTTCGGGGCGGGTTTTGACGAGGCGTGCGCCACGACCGAGGAAGAAGACTAATAGCCCGCGTGTTGGGCCAAACAATTCTGCCAAGATAAAAAAGACGGCAGCAAAAACCAGTGTGAAAAATCGGCCTTGAGTGAGACTGAGTGGGCCAAGCATCATATTCCCCGGTTGCAGTGCTTCGGTAAAGATGCCCAATAGATGACCTGCCAGATACCCCAAAATGCCTGCAAAGGCGAGCGTGACAAGATGCCCAAACAGCAATTGCCAAAGCGGGGTAGGGGCTTCAACGGGGGTAGCTTTGACTCCCTCTTGTTCATCGTCAATGGTTGGGTTGGGTACATAAACATCATCAACCGGAATTTGGCGTTTGAAGTTCAGGTCTTGGATGATCCGCAAAATCCAATAGAGGGTGAAGAAGCTGCCAATAATGGCAATATACATAAAGGCGACTTCTTTACTGGCAAGCGAAAGCAGCATACCGCCGCCAATCACCGCCAGCCAGACCGGACGACGCGGTTTTTCGCCATCTATGTATTGCATAATGCCGTAGAACATGACCAGCGTGAAGAAAACGGACGGGACGTCTTCACGGATATAGCGGCTGTGAAACAAGATCATTGGTGAGATAATCAGGCCGATGCTGGCGATGATCGCCCCGGTTCTGCCGATCCAACGCTTAAACAACAGCGGGAACATGACCAGCAACACCCCCAGCACCGCCGGGTAGACCCGGGCACTAAAATCGCTGGGGCCGAACAGCCAATAGAAAAACGCGACCATATGGAAAATCACTGGCCCGTGCATCAGGGGGGTATGTTGAAAATCGCCTGCGTCATAGAGCTTCCACGAATAGTAGGTGTGGAGACTTTCGTCGTGGCTCATGACACGTGCGCCGACATCCCAAAACCGACTGATGACCGCCACCGCAAAGATGATGAGGTAGGCAATGGTTTCAAAGTTGAGCGTATAGAGTCGCTGAAGCGCTTTTTCTAAGACGGGTGGCCCGTCGTTTTGGGCCGTTGGGTTTAATGTTGCCATAAGTCGAAAATTGTTCTTCTCTGGTCTGGTATAAGATGGTCGTCCAAGTATAGCAGATTTAAGACGAATTACTGACGAGTTTCAAGGGCGGCCTCGCGGCTTGGTTCAAGTGTCGAACCGGGTACAGGAGCAGGGGTCAACCCAACAACCCGGACATCCGAGCGGGTGCGGGATGAAATGGGTAAAAAGAGGCCCGTGCTTAGATCACAATATTGGAAATCCGCTTGGATGCGATAGGCCACCGCTTCGACCACATTCGCCCCGCTGGACGACGCTACCACTGCGCGGGGCACTTCGAGCGTGTTGACCCGAATGGCGGCAGGCGTATTGGTGGTCGCCGGAATATTTTTAAGATTGGTCGAAGCCAAAACTGCTGTTTGGGCCTTAATCAAGATGGGAACCATCATCAACATTACGGCGATCATGCACAACAGCATCCCGCCTTGTGTCCAATCCATCTTTTCATGGAGGCGGGAAGGCTGTTTGGATTTTTCCAATATATCCGGCAGCAACGCGGTTAACTGCTTGTGGGTAGGACAGCCAAACGCAGGCATTTCGCGCTTGAGTTGGGATTGGGAATATTGGATGGCCTCCAGCTCGGCCTGCCATTGACGCGAGGTAGCCAAACGCCGCACGACCTCGCGCCGTTGAGCCGAGGTGAGAGTCCCTTCCAGATAGGCTAAAAGTTGCTCCTTGATGTCCACAGCTATCCTAAAAATTCCTCTAGTAAGGCAATATCATGGGGCTGCATCGCACTGCGGAGGGCTTCATGGGCCAGCCGAATGCGCGACTCAGCGGTTTTGGGTGGGATGTTCAAAATCTCCCCCATTTCACGATAGGTCAACCCCTGCCCATAACGCAAGGCGACGGCTTCACGCAGACGGGATGAAAGCGTTTTGAGGGCTTGGGCCAAGACGCGGTTGGCATCCTCACGCAGACTGGCGGCCTCCGGATTTTCACTTTCTGGCCCGTGCGGTTCAAGGCCGAGTAATAATAAATCGCTTAGGGCGACGGTGGGCAGCATCTTGCGGCGGCGGGCATTGCGGCAGCGACTGATGGTAATCGTATAAAGCCATGTGCGGAATTGACCCCGATTGGGATCATACAATTTGAGATTGCGAAAGACATAGACAAACACTTCTTGTACTACATCTTCCGCATCCTGACGATGCAGCAAGACGCTATAGGCCAAGCGATAGACACCCGGCGCATATAGGTCATACAGGTCGGTGCAGGCCGTTTGATCGCCGCGTTGAATGCGGGTTATCAACGGATTGAGCATTGGGTCGTCGTGTTTTGTGTCCATAAATCCTATACTACACAGTGGAGGGCGAAATCCCTCACTGGCCGAGGGGGACTTCATCCACCCCATACACATCTTTACGTACCCATAACATCATCTGTTGATCTGGCACGGTTGGATAACGAGTTTCGCGCAGGGTCAGCCAACCGAGGGCATCCACCCAATTGAGCCAACTGAGTTCGTAATGACGGGTCAGGATGACGTCTTGACCCACATAATCCGCGCCGATGTCCAACGGTTGCCCGGTTGGAGTGGGGGGCGCGATGACAACGGCGGAGTTGATTTCGATGCCTATCCCTTCGACGAACTGGGTGCGCTCAAAATTACGCAGTGCCCATGCTAATGCACCATCATCCGGCGCTTGGGCGGTGATGTCAATACGATATTCTTCACCGTTGTCCTGACGCGACATAAATTTCAAGGTGTCCACTAGCGCATCATAATTCTCGGCGGTGTCGCGGCTCTGCCAAAGTTCACGTGGGTCATCGGCAAAGGTCACGCTTGCTTGCCAGCCCAATCCAATACCATACAAACTGAAATAGGCCAACATACCAAAACCCAATCCACGCCACGCGGCCCGGCTGCCCCATAGACTGCCCACCAAGAAAAATAGAATAATCAGTAGGAGGAGAGAGAACAACAACACCAGTGGTGCGGTGACAGGCAAGGGGGGATTAGCCTGCAAAATGCGGAACGTGGCAAGGATATAGGGAATATCCAAGTAGAAGCTGTCCCGTTCTTTGTAATCGGCGGGATAGGTCATAACCAGATATTGCCCACGTTCGTTTAAGGTCTCAGCGGAAGGCGTGACATTTAGGAAATAATTGCCTGTTGGTAAATCTAAGCGTTCCACAATGCCCTTGCCGCTGTCGGCGGGGTAGGCGAATGGGCCATAGATGACCTGCTGGTTTTCGTCGAGAACGGTTAGTTGGGGGGCGATGTTGCCATCGAGACGCCAAATCTGCACTACCAGCGCGGTTGGCTGAACGGTGACATACAGCGGGAAAGTGCTGAGAGAGTTTTGCGGATCGTAAAATGATCCAATGCGTGCGCCAGAAGTCAGTGTCCCCTGTGATTTTTCGGTGGCAGTAAAATTGATGGGCTTGTAATTGCCGGGGAAGGCTTCGCGCTGTAAGGCACGCCCCACGACCAAGCCATTCACTGAGAGGGCCGTTAGTAAGAGCGCTACCCCGATAGCATGAGCCGGGATGCCCCAATTTGGCACAATCCAATAACCCGTTTGGGCGCTGTGGCACATGCGGGTGATGATAAACGCCCCCAAACCAGCGGCAGGCATGGTAATCCATAGGGCGGCATCAGGCGTCGCGCCGGGGTAAAGGATGGCGGCGAGAATGGCCCAGATAAACCAACCAGCAAAAAAGCGGGTTAGGAAATTGCCCTCACTCAAGGCAAAGTAGAGGCCAACCAACCCAAACAACACAAGGCCGAGATCGTAACGCAGGCTGACGACAAAAGCGTAAGGGTAGGGGACACCCGGCGTGCGCTCGTTGATGCCATCAATAAATTGGCTGATGGTGTTACCCACAGCGGTGAGACCAGATGGGGCGAAGAATAGGGCCGTGCCAACCACCAATACCAAGCCTAATGCACCCATCAGGCCTTCGACTAAAGGCCATGATTTGGAAATCTCGCGCAGGGTATCGGCGGGGGATTTGGCGTCAGCTTCAGAAATCAGGTTGCGGGATGACCACAAGGCCAGCGCCAAACCACAGGCAAGGCCGATGACGGTGATGATGCCCGTCGTTTCGGTCAATAACAAAATGGCGGCGGCGGCCATTGTCGTGCTGATGGCATAGGCTTTGCTGCGGGTCTGGATATACTGCCAGAGACACCAGCCACCGATAAACACCACCGCCATCGTCCATGTTGCCGCGCCCATTGTGCGGGAAGCCGCCATTGCTACCGGCGAAAAGGTCAGCAGTAAGGCGAAACTTAGGGCCGTGACGCGCCCCAAAAAACCCCGCCACAGCAGTGGGCCTAAGACCAATAATGTGCCAACTATCGCTGTACCCAAGCGTGCCACGCTGTCGGCATTGCCCAAGAAAACAAATAGGAGCATGTTGACAAAGGCCATCATAGGGCTGTCGGCGACCATCGCATCCCCCGGCACACGAGTATTGACCAAACGCAAGGCGGCAAGGGCTTCATGGGCCTCGCGGTTGGTTAGGGGGGCGTGATCGAGCGAGATCAGGCGTAACGCACCCGCCAAAAGCAGCAAGACAAGATAGGCCAGCACTTCGCCGGAAATATTGAGCCGTATTCCGCTGACGGTAGGACGGGATTCTAAATTCATGGGTACTTCCATGCAAAATAATCCTATTCCGCACTGACCCGATAGAGGGCCACACTGCCTTCATGACAAACCGGGTCTAAAAGTTCGCTAAATTTGCTGAGGCCGTCGGAGTCTTGACCGCCATAGGCATTAAACTCCGAATTGCCGACCATGACATAATCAATGCCGTATTTATCTATAATATCCTGCGCGGTGTTCCAATCCTCAGTGGTGTAGAGGGTAAAAATATCGCCTTCACGATTTCCTGCCACATCGTTGTAGGTATCGCCGCGCCACTGCCGCTCATGATTGTCCCAACCGAGCAGGGTGGGAATCCCTGTCAACATGCTGACTCGGCCTAGATGGGCTGTATAACCGCCACCGGGGGTTTCGACCAAAATCGCATCATTTTTGCGGGGTTCTAGCTTCATAAAACATTCGTTGATGAGTTTCCATTCGTCTGTACCTATCGCCTGTATGATGGTCGGGCCAGCATCTAGTGAAATTTCGGGGATGCCGGGGCAGTCGGTTGCACCTGTGGATTGGCAAGCCTCTATCATCGCTAACTGATTATCTAGATTGGTTTCGTATAGTGCCCGCGAACGCACCGCATAATAAGGATACAATGCGCCGGCCCACAAAAGATAGAGCAGGCCCACCACATAGACCCCGCGCAGCACAAAAACGGATACCGGGGCGATGCGATTTTCCTCATCGGCTCGATTGGGAGCACCGTTTAAAATGGCAAAGACGGCATAGGCCGCGCCGATGCTGAATAACGTCCAACTTTGATAATAGAGCTTAAAGATGGTGTTCATGCGGTTGCCGAAGTTGTCAATCAGGTAGATGACATCGGGAACAAAAGTCGTGACCACGCCCATCGCAATGAGCAAGAGGGCGACCCCAGTTCCGGGGCTGTAATCAATAATCGGGGTAGGTTTATCGGTGTCATGGGAGTTCAGATTGCGGGCAAACAGGCGCATCATGATAATGGTGGCGATGGTCAGCAGCACTATTTGACCAATCAAGGCTCCGAGGCGGCGTTGATAGACGGTATAGAGGGTCAAGCGTGTCTTGGAGAGTTCGCCTAAGTCCTGCCCCAAAAGTTTGACTTGGCGGATTTCATTGTCGTCGCGTAGTTCACTAAACAGCCGAAAACGTGCTTGGCAATTGGAACGTGCGGGTTCAGCGAGTGTTCCGATTAACCCTTCTTGACCTTTTTGCAGAGGGCAGGTTCGACTGTCCACAATAGCGGCAGAGAACAACGGGACACCGATGGCAAAGATCAAACCGAGCAAGATTAACCCGATCACCGCACCGTACCGAATACGCCGCCCCGCTCGTCCCATTTGCTGGAAAATGAAGGGCAAAATCAGCAGACCGAAAATGCCGAACTGCAAAAATAACTGTTGGGAGCGGGTAGGGTAAATCAAATTGACGGACATGCCCTGCGATTGGCTGGTGAAGCTGACCAGCCACGGCAGGTACAGCATGACAAATAGAATCGCCAGCGACCCACCGAGCCGAACGACGGATCCCCAATCGTTGTCATCTAAGGCCCAATTGACGATCAGGGTGACGGGGGCGACCAGTATCAGGCCAATAAGGATTTCACCAATGGATAAGCCATCACCTAAGGTATCGGAGGTGGCGAAAAACAACAGCAGGACGATGAACACTGGCCCAAGTAGATAGAGATTTTGTCTGCGGCGGGTCTCAAGGGTAATGACGCGGCCTAATTCCCCAAAGCCATTCAAACCGCCATTGTGCATCAAGCGGCGCAAGGCCTCCGCCCCAACTAGCAGACCTAGATAGAGGGCATCCCACGCATTCATAAAGATGATGCCGCCGAAAAATACGCCATACACGATGATTTCCCAATTAGCGAGTTTGGTGGGTCGCATAGCAAGGCTGGCGGCTAGGCCAATGATTAGGAGGGTGAAGGGCAGGGCCAACACGTGGGGGTGATTGTCACCCAAGATAAAACTGAATTGGGGAAATTCGGTAATGGCTTCCTCATAGCCACCGCTGAATTTTTTGTCATAAACAAGGCGGCTTTGTTTAAACCACCACCAGTAATCCCAGTGATTGCCTGCTTCTTCTAATTCGGTATCGTCGGTGTCATCCCAATTGGGAATGCCGTCGCGGTCTTCATCCGGGGCAAACACGTAATTCTGCGTTATTGGGTCTTCAGGGCTGACATAGGTATCGGTATCCAGCAGATGTACGGCGGGCAGGCCTGTTTGGGGATCGGTGACATTTTGCACCATAAATGGCCCGGTACGATCCCGCACATCCCAAAAATCGAAGTAATCCGCGTTTACTACATCTTTGATAAGCGGAGTTTCGGCGGTGTATCCGCGATAGGGCATTTCGACCAACAGCGTGCCTAGATTGCCCATAATGGTGATGAAAAACGCGGCTAATAGGCCTGTGGCAAGGGCGGCATGACGATTGCCCACGCGCCATGTGCGTCCACCCGCCCGAACGAGATTATAGGTAATGCCCAAAATGCCCGTGAGGGTCATGGCGAACAGCAACGGATTGACCAATTTGAAGGCGATTCCCGTAGTCACACCACTTAAATCGGCAAGCGAGGCGGTGATGACATAACCAAAATAGTAATAGCTGATGGCGTAGCCTGCCATCCAAGGGTCTTTGGGTGGGAAGGTGGCAGAGTTGCGGACGCCGTTGATAAAAGCCATCTCCATCGGTTTTTCGGTGGAGGTAATTTCGGGGTTATGGGCTTGGACAAAGGCCCAAATAATCATCGCGCCGAGGAACAATACTTCGGTGAAAACAATTAGGGGCAGATGTTCGCGTAGCCATGCGCGGAATTCCGCCCTCGCAGGCCAATCTGACCCGCGAAACCATGCAACCAAACTTAAGATAATGACCACAATCCATGCAAAAACTATCCCGCCAACTTCATTACGCAGGACGCCGATACTGGCAAGAAACCAGAAAATATAACCGATCAGCATCAAACCAGCGGCCCGCGCCAATGTGTAACCCCTATCGGAGAGGCCGGACATGAGGCGGAACATCAAGGGGAACACCGCCGCGCCAGCTAATGTCACCAGTAGCCACCAGACCAGTACATCCCCCAATTCACGTCCAGTCCAATTGGTGAATAATTCCCAGCGCAGGCTGTCAAATTTGGGAATGACGCCATCGAAATAGAACCAGCCAAAATAGTTGGCGATAGACACGACCACTGCTGCTGCCGGGACGAGCCATAACAGCCAAAGTGGATTGAAGGCGCTGGAATTGCGGCGCGATGAAGTTGATTGCTGAATTTGTGCCATTTTTAGGGTGTGACCTTGCCAAAAATTTGTTGATTGGCGGGTAAATCCAAAACAGTGCGAACGTCGGATATGACGCGATAGATTTTGTCAGTGCTGATGCGTTCCGGCGGGCATTTTTCAACGTCTCGAATATCGGGCATGACACACACCGGATTTTCATAAACGACTTCGAGCAGGCCCATCTCGACCATTGTGTCAAACTTGGCAATCCCCGGCACTTGATGCTGCTGGAAGGTGCCATCAGGGTCGCTGCGGAAGTCGCGGTATTGAATACGCTCCAACGTGCCGACCACAATATACTCGGCTTTATAGAAGCGAATTAAATCCCACGCGGTTTGAATGTCGGTAGTGGTATAAAATGCCTGCACATTGTTGGCGCGATTCCAGACCATATTATTGAGCAGATTGATATTACGCTGCTGCCGCTGGTGGAAATTCCAGCCCAAAATCGTTGGCAGGCCCGTGTAGATGCTGACACGACTACCCCAACGATATTCGCTGAGTTGCGCTTCAATAATGGTGGGCGTGCCCTGTACATTGTCCTGCATCCAGCGAATCAATTTGTAATCACCGCTGAGATTAAACCAAACGCTGGTGGTTTGATCTTGTGGGTCGGCATATTCGCCATGTGGGGCGACTTCCATATAGGCCATGCCGTCAAGGGTCAGCGGGGTTTCCCTTGCGTTCATGCGGTCAAGGAAACGGGCTTGGGTTGCCATAATGGGATAGAGCAGGGCGATACTGAGCAAAATGGCGGTAGCGGTTTGCCAAACCCCGCGTGTCGGAATGCTCCATTGTTCGGCGGCCCGGACGAGCCATGCCAATCCGACACCACAGGCGATGCTGAATAATAGCCATGCCTGAATATAGAATTTAAAGACGGTGTTTTGACGGCCAATATCGCCTTCGAGTACCACGAGTTCGACGGCCATCGTTAAGGCAAGGGCGAGGGCGGCAATGGTGTAGATGGCACGTTCGACGGCACTTTGGCCGGGGAGCAGGAATAGGAAAATGCACCACGCAAAGAGGGGCAGGGCGGCAATCAAGACACGATATTCCCCAAAGACCCCCATGACCAATGTTACCAATAGAACGGTAGGCAGGAATAACAAACCTCCGAGTGCTGCCAACCCATACTGGCGCAGTTCGCCGACTTTATAAGATTTGAGCCAGCGGATGGTCTGCCACAGCAGCAAGGAAAAGATGATAAATAGGAATACGCCGTGAATATCCACATAGGCCCACAGCGGCGTTTTATCACTTTCCCACGGCAGGATTTTGCCATAGGCGGTGGCGAAGAAACGTTCATAGGGGTAGATGGCAATCAGGCTGAATGAGCCAAAAGCCACCAATGACCCGATCCAACCGAGGATGCCCCGCCGATCAAAGCGGTTGCCCATCAAGACCATCGCGGCGATATAGAGCACGATGACAAGACCTACCGCCCCAACTCCCCACATGGCAATACTGTTGATGGTAATCTCTGGCTTCAAGAGGCCGTCACAGGCTGGCGGGATTTGGGATTGGAGAATATCTTCGGGCAGGTTCTGACAATAGGTCGGGATGAGGTTTTGGTGCAGTTTATTTTCGTAACTGCGATTTTGATAGAGATATAAGCCGCTGCGGAGCATCATGCCCATTGGGATGACCAAGAGCAGAGGCCACAGCGATAAAATATTGCGTAAATCGAGCAGGCGACGCAGGCGATAATAGAATGCGACAGGTTCACCTTCACCACGCAGACGACCCTGCCCTAACCATGTCGCAAAGGTCAGACCCGCGACGGTAATCCCCATATAAGTGGGCCAGTCCCATGTGTTGGTGGGCTTTAGTAGGCCGACGACAAGGCCAAGCAACAACATGGCAAAAACTGAGGTGATCGGCCCGCGTAACCCACGCCCTGCGCCGAAAATCTCACCTAAGACCAGCAGCAACACCAACAATGTCATGGGCATGGCGACCATATGGGCGTGCAGGTCGGCGTAAAGGAAGGTGAAATAGGGCATTTCGTTGATGGCGTTGTGGCCGCGCTGTTCAGGAAGATCACCTATCACACGGGTTGGCCCCCAATACCAGCGGTTGGATGCCATTGGGAGCGGCTTGCCATCAAGTATATCGGGTAGGCCCTCTTGGAAGCCATCTAGCCACGCGGAGGCTTTGTCAAATTCAAATTTAATCTCATCTAGCAAATTGTAATTTTCGGCGGCTTCCCGCAGGTCTTTGTCTTCTTCGGGGTCGGGGAGACGGCCATTTTCCTCCTCAAATTCGCTGACGGCCTTGTTATAACGCACGGTACTGAGGATTTGCGGGCCTTTCCAACCGCCTTGCTGGGCCACAGCGTTGCCAAACACACGCACCGTATCAAGATTGCCCACCAGCACCGTCAGCGTCAAGGCGGCGACCCCGGCGATGTAGGCATTGCCTAACGGGCCATGCGGTTCGCGTGATTTGGGTTCTTGACGATGGCGTTCGTTGTTCCACTGCACAAGATTGTAGGCGACACTGAACGCGCCGATACCCGTCATGGCAAAGATGGTGGGGACGGCGAAGTTATAGCCGATGGTGGGGACGATGCCGAGCGCTTTAATTGGCGCACCGACCAGCACCCAGCCCCAATAGTAGTAGTTGATGTAGCCACCCGTGAACCAAGGGTCAATCGGGGGGAAGGTGGTACTGCGGAGGATGCCATTAAGGTAGGCAAAGTCCATCGGCTTTTCGCCACCGAGATTTTGATGCCATAGGTCAGGGTTGCCGAGGCGTACCCCAATCAGCAGTAGGAAAAGTGCCAGCGAGATGCCTTCAATAATCAGCAGGTGGCGGCGGCGTTCCCGAATGAATTCCAGCAGGTCACGCCGTTTCCAAAAGGCAATTCCTGCGTTGATGAGTGCCAAAATGAGCAACAGGGCGAGCAGGCCGCTTTGATTCCACATTCTGATGCCAAGCGAACTGGTAAACCATGAGGCCCACGCCACCAAAATCCAACCGAGCAGTTTGCCCGCACCAAAGCCACGATCTGGCAGGCCGGGGAACAGCAGAGCCAGCATAGGCAGAATCATCCACCCAACGGCGACCATCAACAGCCACCAGACGATTAACCCGACCACCTGATATTTGTTCAGAATGGAGTTATGGTTAAACATCTCCGACCATGTGCCGCCCTCGCGCTGGGTCTCCTGTTGGAACTGCGGAATTTGCAGGGCAGTTGGGCTTTGGGTGGCGTCGAAGGCGTCCCATTTGATGATATTGATCGGTTCGGCATCAGTCAGTAATGCACCATAGGCTTGGTCGGCGCGGCGCAGTTCGACATCCAAGATTTCAGCGGCTTTTTCCGGTGAATACTCCGGCGTCTTGCGGAAAATGAAAACGGCGGGATGGTCATAGACATGGAAGGCTTCTTCGGCCTCAAATTCATTGCGCCAATTGGGGGGCCAAGTGTTTTCAGTGGGCAATACCTCGTCGGGCCATTCAAACGGGCCAACTTTGGCATAGGACGTAAACGACTCAACCAGTTCCAAGCCCAGTTCGCCGGAGAACAATGCCTCATAGTAGCGGTTGGTCATGGGCCAGCGGGACGGGATGCGGGATAGGGTGTCATAGAAACGGTTGCTGGAAATGGTGAAATAATCCCCGATGTTGAGGTAGTGCAGCAGCAAGTCCCGTTTTTGTTCAACATCGTCCCATTCGCCGATATGGGTTTCGACACCGAGATAATGGGAGCCATAGGGGTCAATACCCGCGTCGGTAATGTCACACAACCCGGAAGCGTTGTTTTTTGAGAACTCTATGTCAGACGGCAGGGGGCAGACTTTGGTGGGCACGGGGTCGTCCCACGGGAGTTCAGTTACGACGACCTGACCGAATATGCCTAAGAAATCATCCGGCATGACCACCAGTTTATAGACATTGCCTTTAATTACCGGGAAGGGTTCGGCAAATTCGATGGTGGCGGGGACGCCAAAGGTGCGGAGGCCGTCTTGCACCATGTTGAAATCGCCTGTGACCTGCCCACCCGTTTGTAGGCCTGTCAAATCATCCACCAGCAGCACGCGCATGGTTTCGGGGTCGGGGTCGGCTATTGGGTCGCCGACATGCGGCATCTCAATACGGTCAATCACACCGTTCGAATTGGAGATGAAGCTGTATTCCTGACGTGAACCGGCAGTGAAATAGGCCATGTTGGAAAGCTCATCCAACACGGGCAAATCGAGTTCTTGGATATTGAGACTGTCCGCAATAGGATCGCGCAGGTACATCGAAATATGCGATGGATTGATCGGCAGGATGGGATCGGAAATGTTGGCCGAAAGCATAATCGGGCCGCCCTGTTCCGCCGTAATCACCACCTCATAGGTAATGGGAGTGACGGAATCCAACGTGGCGGCTAGGATGAGGGGCGGGTTAAATTCCAAGCTGTACTCTGTTCCAAAATCACCCCCCGCCGCGTTCAGGTCGGCATTGATGGTCTTTTCGCCCAATAAGACACGGCCTTGCACCGTATCTTTTGACCAAATTTGCAACGAGACCAATTCGAGGTCGGGGTCACGGTTGGGGTCGCCCAAACGATGCAGTACCACACTCACCAATTCCGAATTGGTTTCGGGGGCGATTTCAACTGTCATAGATTCCCCATCGGCGATATGGGCAATTTGGGGGAATTGGGCGGTTGGATAAATCCCCACATTAATCATGCGCTCCGAGCCATCACTGCGTTTGACCCACAGGCCAAAATCGCCGGGGACAAATTCTTGGAAATACTGCGAGGCTGCAACGCGGGTGAGTTGATGGCGATAAATGCTGGTAAAGGCATAGCCATAGACGGCAGTGTAGCCCGTGACAATGGCAAGCGTAAGGGTCGAAAGGCCAAAGGCAAGACGACGCAGCGTGGTCGGTTTGATTTTAAGGCGGCGATAGGAAATGGTGATGGCTTCCCACAGTGCCCAGCTTGCCATCAGGGTCAAGACCGCGTAAATGGGCAAGAAATAGCGCATGGTCGTGACCCAATTTTTGCCAAAATAGGCAAAGTAGACGACGGCCCACGCAACCGGAATGGCAACCCGCGTCCAATTGGGCTGACGGCGCAATATATTGACCACCGCCCATATCACCCCAACAACGGCGGATACCCCAAGCAATACCCCTAGACCATATAGGACAATGTTTTGCAGGGGGAATAGATAGGGCACACGATTGGCCCATTGGTGATTAGGGGGCGAATCGCTTTTGCCCGATACCTGACCTCTGACTTCGGACAGGTCATCTTGCCAATAGCTGTTGATGCTCAGGTTGTAAATATGTGGCCCGTTAAAGGCATGAGGTTGCAAGACGCGGAAGGCCATAATAGTCAATACGGCGGCGATAATGAGACCGACCATCAAACGGGCGATTTGCTGTTGGCGTTCAAAATGGAGGGCACGACGGTCAATCGTAAACAAGCCCCGAATGATGACGGCCAGCAATACCAAACCAAGCAGGGGTGCAACATTGACACGTCCGGCTAGGGATGCCCCAAACGCTAACCCGAACCCGGCATAATCTTGCAAGCCGGCCACATTCGCTCCGGCAATAATCGCGCCCAATACCAGACAGGCGAAAAAGCCCTCGACGGAAATCGTGCCATCAATCAGCGCGGCAGCACTCCATACCGCCAGTAAAACCAGCAGAAATATGATGATGACGAGATGGGCGGGGTATTGGGTTGAGGCGGGTTTTAGCTGACGGATAATTGAGCTAATAAACGCTAGAATCACGAAGAAGACCAGATAAACGGCGAGTGGGGTGAGTGTTGGTTGGTCATAATGGGCCAAGCCATCGAATACCCACAGACCATAAGCTGCTGCTATCCAAGTCCAAAAGCCCGTATAGCCGCCTAAGGTCTGTACTCCGCTAATCCAGAGCAGCATGAGGACAAGGGCGACAAAGGCTGTTGCAATCGCCCCGAACCAACCGATTATCCCGGATATGGCTAAGATGAACAGCCCCGCCACACTCACAGCGAAGGTGGCGGTTTCAAGACCCGTGCGGCGCTGTTCGGCGGCAAGACTGGTGACAAATCCCATCGTGAGCAGAACTGCACCATAGATCAACAATGGGACGTAAAATTCCGTATCGGTGCTGGCAAGGTTATGCAGCCATTTGGAATCGCTTTGTTGGGCGACAATCTCCCAAACCCAGATTGCAATTCCGCCAACGACCCAAGGGAGTGCCGCAAACCGCTGGCGATAGGCACTGCTGTTGTCCATGACCAGTACGGCGAAATAGATGGTCAGCACCACCCAGAAGGACGTGAAAACATCGGCTGTCCAGAAGTGGCTTTGCTGAATAGGGAAGGCGGCAAAGGCATAAAAACCCGCCGCAAACAGACCCACCCAGCGATTAAATAGGCGTGTCCCGATCAAGAAGATGAGCAAGATCGTTAAGGTGTCGGCGACGGAACTGGCCGCCCTTCCAACCAACTGGACGGCGTTATAACTCGTCCACCAACTCTCTCCAGTGAGGTCATTATAAATTTCGGCCCAAATGCGCGTGTTGAAGGTCGGGAATTCGCCATAGACATAAAAACCATAACCGACGTTATGCGGGTTGAGGTTGGAACAGGCGGTATCGAAATAGCCCCCTTTGCCCGCTTCGGCATAGGCTTCGGCTTGATCGGCGGGGGACATGGCATTTAAGACATCTGCTGGGGGCAGAGGATATTTTTTGTCGCAGGCGGCTTTGGCGGCAATCGTATCGCCTTGACTGAGGCGCAAGGGAGAATCGGAGTGGATTTCGCTGGCGACCTGTGTTAGGAAGCGTTCATCGGGGTGGAGGTGGGTATAGTCGTCCCAGTTACGTCCAACCGAACGCATCCAATAGCCACCTGCCATCAATGCGACCAAAACTAGCGCACAGAACACATCTGCCCAAGGGATTTTTGCGATCCCCCATTCATAGCGACGGGCAAGGGCGGCTTTTTCCGAAGTAGAGGCTTCTCGGTAGTCAAACTGGGGAGTCGCTATAGACGCACCATCACCCTCATCAGATAAGGATTCTGGCGATGGGGTGTCAGGTTCTAAATCCGGTTCGAGGCCGGTGGATGTCTCAATCGGTTCTGGGAATCGGTTCTCGGCGTCAGTCATGGGTGTTTCACTTGGGGCCGGGGGGACAGTTAGTGATACATGACCATCGGGCGGTTTGCTCCGTAACCCGAATAATCAGCCATTGCCATCCTGCCGGCACTTCATAGACATAATAATTGTTGTTGAATTTGACTCGAATTTCCCGCACTTCACCACCGGGGAAATAGGTTTGCAACCACTCTAGGCCCGCAACGTTCGATTTGTTTACCATAAACAACAGCGGCTTGGTGGGGTCATATTGATGGACTGTACCCTGATTGCCAGCGATGTGTTGGTAAACATCCTCGGCCTTGAGCAGACCATTGGGCCAAGCAAAATCGCCAGCTACAGTACCCAAAATTCGATGATCTAGCCAGTGTTCAGAATGTACATAAAACGCATTGCCATAACTGCCACGTGTTTCGGCAAAATCACGCAGCGGGGTGGCAATCTGCGTATAGGGCTTCCATGAAATTTCATAACCTTCCCGATAGACGTTGAAGTAGGTATCGTAGTTGGACGGGATGGCTAGCCCAACCAAAAGGGTGACAAGCAGGGCAGAACTGGCGACAAAGGGCTTACGTGAATAACCTGCTCTGGTCGCTTCATGGGCCATCAAACCCAGTGGATAGGCCGCCATCAGGAAAATGAACGGGATGGTGCCACTGGTGCGGGTGAAAGATGGATTTTCGGTAACTTGGGTAAGTGCCAATGTGCTTGGCAGCAGCATCACAATTACCCCTAAAGGAATAGCCAGCAGGGCAACGTCGCGGCGTTTGATGATGAGCACTACCCACATGCCCAACCCCATGAGTAATAAGGCGTTGGTGATGGTATCCAGCGCGGGATAGCCACTGCCGTTCAAAATCCACATGCCGTCGCCTTGCCATGAGTACATCTTAAACGCACGGACATAGTTATCCCACAATACGTCATGGTGATCCACAATGTGTTCCAATACGACAGTCGTTGAGGGGGTGCAGTAGCTGGGGGTTTCGCCTTCAACATTACGGCAATCGAAGGTGTAATTGCCAAAAAGTCGTCCATAGGTGCGCTTCCAAAAGGCATCCGGATTTTCTACCGAGTAGCGATACATGGGCAGATAAATCACCCATGCGATCAACCCAGCCATTGCCAAATTGACCATGTAACGGGCAGTGATTTTCCAGTTGATTTTGGCTTTGGCGAGCGCGGCTAGTAGCACAATCGGCACAACCAAAAGGGGCAGCATTCGGTTGGCTTGATAAAAATAGGTGCCGATACCTAACATTACGCCCATCAAGACAAAATCAATGCGGCGGTTATAACGAACAGCCCGCACCAAAAAAATCACGACGATGAGGGTGGTCAACGGGGTAAGGGCAATCCGCAGACCGAGGCGCGATAACATGGTGTGCCATGAGCTAATGGCAAGGAGGGCCGCCATTGCTAGGCCAACCCAATCTCCCAGTTCTTGACGTTCGCGGGTTTCGCGTCCGATCATCTCTTTGCCAAACCAATAGGCCAGCAAAATGGTCAATAGGCCTTCGACGATGGTGGCATATTTGAGGGTGCGGAAATTAAAACCAACGCCGAACCAGTCCCCAATAATCGCCGCAAAGTACATTTGAAACCCTTCGCGGCCCTCGTTATTTTCAAAAAAGATACCGCGATACCCTTGATCCACGCGATAGGCATCTCGCAATTTTTCAATATGATCGCTGGTCATCTCTGGGGGTACGCCATCGAGATTATGCAGACGGAAATAGCAGGCCAGCAGGAAAATCAGCATTAAGGCGACATAGGCCCAACGGAATTGAAATCGGCGACGGTGCGGCGCGGACGGAGGGGTAGACGGGGCGATGTTATCGGGACGTACCAGCAGCTTGAGGGCAATTTTATTGAGGTCTACGGCAAAAATAAGAAACCATAAGAAGGTCGCCATGAACCAAGCAATGACACCAGTGGTCGTAAAAATGGCTTCGACTTCGCCTGTCGTCGGGATGAGGGCGACATTTTTGTCATAGGCGAACCATGCAAATAGGCTGGCTACGGGTACTAAGGCGAGTCGCAAGGAATGGCGATTGAAAAAGCGGAGAGCGGATTGCAGTAAATCACCATCGCTGGCATCATTAGTTTCATCTTCAACAATGATGGTTCGAGTCGGCTTGGATTTTTCACGCCAGCCCAACCCCGCTGCAACTAGGGCGATGATGCTGCCGAAGAACAGCCAGAAAAATGCACCATTGGTATCACCCGCCGCTCGCTTGAGAGGGTCAACAGCCGATGAACGCAGCAGGCCCATACCAATTAGCGAGAAGAAAAATCCAACGAGCAAAATGCCTGCTTGTAAGGCGCTGTTTTTCTCAATGACCAGATATTGACCAAAACGCAGATTTTTGGCCCATTCCGGCGGTTCGGGTAAGGTGAGGTCGCTGCTGCGATAACGGGCATCGGCACGGGCGACAGCGGCTTGTAAGGCGGCCTGCTCCTCTGGCAAAAGTGTCCCCGCCTCGTCAATGACGGGGGTATAGGGCATATCGGAGGAGACAAATTCACTACCGAGCGGGGTATCCTGTAAAATCCGCGAATCGGGCCGACGCGATTTTGGGTCGGGTTCCGTAATGACACGCCAAAATTCGTTGGCAACCCGTCCGGGCCGATAGAGAAACAACCAGAGGGCTTGCCACAGCGTCAGTGACTCGAAATCAAAAACGGGCCGTGCAGGTGCAGAGATGGGGGCACTTGGCGGCGTGGTTTCAGGGGTGGAATTCGGAATAAATTCAGTCATGCGTCCGGTTAAAAGACATAGGATAAATTAGGCTTTTTTACGCGCTTTGATGCACAAGTTTACCGTACTCCGATGCAGCGGCTCATCCAATTTGTTGGGACGGTCAAAAAAATTCAAGACCGCCAAACCCAGATTAATCGGATTGTGCCAACTGCCATCATTTTGATCAAAAGTTGTCCGGTCAGCCGCCGCCGCCAGATTATCAGGCATAAGGCCACTTTCGAGCAAGGGTTTGCCTAGACCATACACCAGATTATGAATAAAGGGAAAGCTGTAGTGCGTAAAGGCACGTTCCTGTTCTATCATGAATCCAGCAGAAGAGACCGCTTTCCGCAATTGCTCGATTGTATAGAGTCGGACATGATTGGCCCAAATGCCTGCCAGTGGCCCGCGCCGTATTTTGGTGTGAAAGACATTTTCCAGCGTGCGATTGATGGGATCCCACAGGAACGGATAATTGGCGTTGGGCACGGTAATGGCGGCGACCCCGCCCGGTTTCAGTACCCGGTAGACCTCTTTGAGGCCCGCGACATCGTTATCCACATGCTCCAAAATTTCGCTGAGGATGACGCCATCAAAACTGCTGTCGGCAAAGGGCAGGTGATAAATATTGGCTTGGGTCAACAAAATATCGGGCAAGTGGCCGATATTGCCTTGAGCCTTGCGGATAATGTCACCTTCGAGTTCCAACCCAATCAACTTCACACTGCTGATGTGCCGATAGTAATTCAAATAGAAACCACGCCCACAGGCACAATCCAAAATCACCTGATCATCGCTGGGGGGAAGCCATTCAAAAATGGTTTCGACCCGCTTTTTGAAAGCCATATCTGCCTCATTACGGGTGAGCCGGGTTATGGTTTGTCTATCTACCGCCATTTAGCGCACCTCATCTTTGTGGTAAATCGAGGTGCGGGCAGCATTCCGCATGTGTTTTTCATAGCGGCTGATGGTTTCATCGTAATTAAAAAAGGTCTCAATTTCTTCGCGGGTGTGCCGGTACCGCTCAGGATTTTGCAGAATTTCAACCACTGCCTCGCCGATGGCTTGATGATCGCCACGCGGCACAATTTTGCCCATGCCCGTTTCTTGCAGCGGCACCCGCGCGCCGGGAATATCGGTGGCGACGATGGGCGTGCCACACATCATGGCCTCGACCTGTACCAGTGCAAAACATTCCGTGTCGCTGGGCAGGACAATGACATCACAGGCGGCATAAAAATTGGCAAGGGCTTGGGCGCTGGTAATGAGGCCGAGGAAAATCAACTGCTCCTCGAAACGGCGTACCAGCGGTTGGTTTTCTTCCCATGTATTTTCGTATTTAATGTCATATTCCCCCGCAAACACGACCCGCGCATTGGGATAATGTTCGTTGATGATTTCAAGGGAGCGAATCAGCAGATCGGGGCGTTTTTCTTTAACAAAGCGACCTGCATAGCCGATGATGGGGCCACCATTATGCTGCCAGCGTTCACGTAGTTCGGCGGCCCGCTGCGGTTCGGGATGGGGGATTTGAATGGGCGGGAAAATCACTGAAACCTTGTCCCGATAATCTTCCAGATAATAGCTGTGGTCGGCGTAATCGTGGCTGTAGGCGATGATGCGGTTGGCTTGTTTTGCCATATAACGATAATTTTGGAAGGTGAACCATTGAATAAATTGGTTTTTTAATCCCGGCCCCAACAATAAATCGCCGTGATGGGTGGCGATCAGGCCGCGCCGTGCCCGTTGCGCCAAAAAAGCGGTCAGGGCGGTTTCCAACATGGGCAAATTGAGCCAGACGACATCATTTTGGCGCAGAAAGCCCCACATTGACCAAGGATACGCAGGCATCACCATGCCCCGGCTGACCTTGATGGGTGCCCAAAGGCGTACAATCCGCACGCCGTTAATGGTTTCATCGCGGGGCAGGTCAATATGATGGCGGGCCGTTAAGACCGTGACGTGATGACCGCGTGCGGCTAATCCCTCGGCGACGCGCTGAACGTGCAGAGAATAGCCCGTGCGATGAGGTAGATAAAATTGCAGGGCCGCCAAAATTCGCAAAGGGCGGTCTGTCTCTCGATAATTGTCTAATAAAGTCACAATTTCTTCAGCGGGTGTAGTGTGGTTCACGATACCCCCTCCGCCAATATTTTTATGTCATGTTCGGTCAGAGTAGATGCGCCGCGCCGCACCTGTCGTACCGAGGTGTGTTCGACATACAGTCCGATCAGCCCAAAAATAATATACAGGGCAATCAACAGGGCGTGCAAAATCGCGGCAAAAGCAATCGCTGGAGCGTTTTCGGGGGCGGTGGCTTTCTCAATTAGCCCTGCAATCCATAATCCACCCACGACAGCACCTTCAAATGGGCCAAGATTGCCGGGGACGGCGGGCAGGGCGACGGAGAACGACCCCAAGACGACAAACAGAGCGGCGGCTTCGATGCTGGGGTTGTCAAAGAGCATGAATAGAAGAGCGTAACCCGCCAAAATGGAAAAAAACCACGAAAAGGCCGTCCAGAAAAAAACGGTCAAAGCAGTTTTGGGGCGACCAATCGGTGCAAAGCCTATCAAGATATGGTCAAGCCGTTCATCTAATTTTAAGCGGCGCAAAATTGGCAGCCAGCTTTCGACCCAATTTAAGATGGATTTGGCTAATGCGGGTCGGGCAGAAAAAATGCTGAGGGTCATCAGGGCGACTAGCGCGGCAGTGCCCATTAACACGCCGACGGAGGTAACTTCGCGGGGGACGTCCAAAACGGCAAGGCAGACCCCCAACACCAACACAACAAATAGCAGGTCAACTAAACGCTCGACCACAATGGTACTAAGCGAGGTAAACCCAGAAACAGGTGATTTGAGGCGGCTAGTCAGCCATGCCCGTGCGAAATCACCAATGCGGAAAGGCAGAATGGAACTGACAAAGTAGCCGACATTCATGATATGAAAACTGTGCCACACACTGACTTTTTTATCCAACAGGATATGCCAGCGCATGGCCCGCGTCAGTAGCCCAGCAAACAGCAGCAAAGCACACGGCAGCAGATAAATGTAACGCGCCCGTGCCAATTCATTTTGTACTGCATCCAGTTCCGAGCCAACCAACGCGACAAAAATCCCCATACTGACTACCGCGCCGAGGCCAAAGGTCAGCCACTTTTTCAACGCACTCAACTCGTTCCAGAAAGTTTAACGCCGCGCCATTATAGCAGAGGGGTGGACAAATCTACACGGCAGGCCCACGTGATGTAATTACACGGTTGAGGAAACGTAGGCTCACTACTCGGCAGCGGCAGGGCTAATGCGCTTATAGACCAGCATCGCGCCGCCATAATAATCCGTTTTGATTTCGTAGAGGAGTTCATATTGCTCGGCAAAACGCGGGTCTTGTTGTAAACCAAGTTTGACAAAATCTAACATTGTAATGATGTAATCGGGCTGGCGGTCAAAAATCATCTGGGGCGGGATAGCATAATTGCCATCTTCAGGAATAAGGTCGTCATAGCCTTCTATTTCGTAGTAGCGATTTAAGTCGCTGGTGACAAGGCCGATAGTATCCAGAATATGGGCATGGCTGAAAAAGCCTACTGCGCCAATATCCCCAGCCGCAACGAGGGTATCTGGCCCGATATTCTCTTCGCGGACAAGGCGCTCGGCAACGGTTTGATAATTCAGCTCAATTTCGTGGAAAGCCATTTTGGGAGCGGGGCGATTGGGGCGATGGTCGGGCTTTAGCTGCCAACCTGCCAGCACACACAATATGGCAAACGCGCTCAGGGTATAGGCGACGATTTTGAGCCGTTGTGCTCCGATTGACGGAGTGAGCGACTGGCCTAATGAATATGCTCCACAGACAATAGCCAATAAATAGGCGGGCATGGGCGGGGTCAGATACCAGCGGAAAATTAAGGGATTGGTGGTACTAAAGACGATGAGATATAGCCACGCATGGAGAAAAATCGGCAGAGTCCGGGGATGCGGTTTTAACATCGCCCGCATCCCGACCAATGCCAGAAAGGGAAATAAAATCAAGCCGATACCTGTGCCGACGACTGGCCCCAAAATTTCAAATTGGTCAATCGGGTTGGCGAATTGTTGCAACATCTTAATCAAGGCCTGCGTGCCATCCACTTGATAGACCACCGATTTTGTGCCAATAGTATGGGGGAGCGGACTGCCAAAATAGAGGGTGGCAAAGATAACCCAAGGGAGGCCAATGATTAAGCCAGCAACGTAGTCCGGCAAGGGCAACCATGTCCATAGTTTTTGATGGGGAGTGCGCTCACGCCACGCTGTCCATAATTGATGGAGCATCAGCGGGGCGGCCCATAGTAAGGCATCAGGGCGGGTCAGGAGACCTAACGCTACCAACGCCCCAACCCAACCGCGCCGTTTATCCAGATAGGCGACCCATGCGGCAATCATGAACAGGTTGTGGACACTAGTTTCCATGCCGCCAATCGCAAAGGTGACGCTGTACGAGATAAGCGCCCAAAGCAGGCCCAGAAGCCCACCCGCCAGACGGCTGCCTGTTAAATATCGGGCCAGCAGATAAAGCAGCACAACGGAAAGGGTATCGGCAAGGGCATTGATGAATAGGGCGTACCACTGATAATGATCGCCCATAATGCCACCAAAACCCGCCATCAGCAGGGCATAAAGCGGGGTAGTAGTCCCCAATACCTTGCTGCCGGAGTTATAAACGAAGCCTTCCCCCTCGACGAGATTGCGACTGTAGCGAAAAGTAATAAAGGCATCGTCAACGGTTCGGGGTTCGGGTATCACCCGCGCCGAAAAAGCCACCAGCCCAATCAATAGGATGAGCAGGAGGTCGGAGCGGGTTAATTGAGAGGCAAACTGTAAAATGGGATGACGACTTGGTGAAGGATTTTCAGCGGACACCCGTCATCATCCTGAAGGCGACTAGGCCCGAAACTGGTTAATAACGGCGATGAGGTCATTCACCGCAATGGGTTTGACAATATGATATTCCGTGCCTGCTTCTTCGCTACGGCGTTCATATTCTTCAAAATCGTAGGCGGTGATTGAAATAATGGGAGTTTGCAGACCAGCACTTCGTAGATATTCGGCAAATTCAATGCCATCCATCACACCTGTGCCCAAGTACACATCGGCGACGATCAGATCGAATGCGTCAGATTGTAATTCAGCAATGGCATCTTCAGGGTGGGCGACGGTGATAATTTCATCCCCATAGAGTTGAGCAATACGATCAAAGAGTGCGAGGTTGGCGGGGTCATCTTCGAGATACAGAATACGCATTTGGTGTCCTACTTGTTGTTGATTTCTTCATTTCCGATACTAAAGGCCGCATCAAGGTCCGACTTGGAATAGGCTTTGAAAGCAATCAGGGTTTCAGTGGCAAGGATGCCCTTAATACCCCGAATCGTTACCGTGACAATTTCTGCAACGTGTTCATTAGATTCAGTTCGCAAAATGGCGGCGAGATCGTAACGACCCGCGATGGAAAAAACATCCGTAACCCCATCAATGTCAATAATTTGCTGGGCAACGGGGTTGACCTGCCCACGTTCCACATTGATGAGTACAATTGCATTGACCATTTTGCACCCCTCTAAGATATTTTTGTAAATTTCATTTAACTCAATAGTGTAAAACTATGATACCCTCTAGGCGAAGTGGATGCTAGACCAGACGTACCTGATTTGTAGTGAATTTACCGAATTTTTCCTGAAGAAAGTTACTAGCTGACATGAAACTGAAACGCCGAATTGTGTTTATCCTCTGTAGTCTGTTGGTGATGACCGCTTCTGCTCATCCTCATGCGATACAGGCAGATCACAAGCGGCAATCAGAAAATATACTTAAGCCGTTTCAGCCCGTGACAGGGCAATTGGGCGAAGGGCTGGTGTTGGAAGAATGGAAATTTGAAGGGCGCGAAGGACAGGTCATTTCACTGGTGGCTGAAAAAATCAGCGGTGATTTGGATGTGGTGCTGACGTTGCTAAACCCCAATGCTGAGGTTATCGGCAGCAACGACAACGCCGCCTTTGAAACAACCGATGCGCGTTTGGAAGCCATATCTTTGGAATTAAACGGTCTATACACCGTTCGGGTGTATCGGGAAGGGGGTGGTTTTGGGCCAACTTCAGGTGAGTACCGCCTCACCCTCCTTAATGGCTATAGTAATCGAGATGTTGACCGCCGTACCAGTGCTGTTGTAAATTTGCCGGAAGGCGAATCGCTGGCCCGCGAATCCATTAAAGCCCTGCCTAGTGAGGACTTTTATCTCGAATTGGCAGCGGACTTGCCAGAGGATGTCTATACACTTGAATTTCGGTTACGTGAGATACCCCAAAACAGCCGTTACTGGCTATTTCAACTGACTTCGAGTGGTGATTGGGAGTTGAGACTGCTTGATGGGAATAATCGAGAACTGGCGGGAATCGAAAGCAGTGACCCGCTAGATTTGCCGTTGGGAGAACGGGTGGAGTTCAGTTTTTGGCAAAAGGCCAGCACTATTTTTGTGGCGATGAATCAGGTATTGGTGGCTCAATTGGATGCACCAACGGATATGCTGCCTGTGGAAGCAGGGGAAGCGGCGATTTTGCTGCGGGCCGATGCTGACCATGCTGATAATATTGTGGTGACACTGCGGGAGGTTAATCTCACCAGCCGATTTTATGCTGATGACCCAGCCAAAATGGGCGCGATTGGGCCAAATCAACCGGGTGAGCGGATTTATGCGTATCAAGGTACACCCCAAGAGATTGTAGATGAACTGCGAGCCGCTGATTTTATCCCAACAGTTGAGGGTGGCGTACAGGCGAAGGCGGTTGAGGCCTTCATTTTTACGTCGGATGTGGGGTTTAGCGCTTATCCGATGTTAGGTGAAAATCGCTATCAAAACTATGTGTTGGGGTTCAGCGCGGCCTTACTGGAAGGGCCAAAAGATACAGCGTGCGGCGTCATTTTCCGCCAACAGGATGGTGCAAATTTCGCCACCATGCTATTTACGCCATTGGGCCAAGTCTACTTCATTCATTATCGGGATGGTGAGGCCGCCCCGGATGGATTGGCGATTGAATCTCCCGCGATTCTGCCCGGCCTCAATCAAAGTAATTGGTTCACGATTGTGGCAAATGGTGAACAGGGCAGTTTGTTTGTCAATGGACGGTTGGTAGGACAGATTCAATTAAGAGCTACAGCGGGGACGTTCGCGGTGCATATTGTGATTTCAACCCCGCAACAAGCCTACTGTCGTCTGCAAAATGTTTGGATGTGGACGCTGGGCCGATAGATAAAAAGTGGAATAGTCGCTTGGCCTACGTTCCATAGCCATTGATTGGCTGGTAGCCGCGCACATAATCATAAATCCGCGTCAGAACAATCTCAGTTTTGGATAGCTCCAGACTATTCAAAACTGAGGTCAACCATGCACTGTCTAATCTTCTTCGTTTTGACGGACATTGCCCGTCACCATAAACAGCACCCGTTCACAAATATTGGTGATGCGATCAGCAATACGCTCCATATTGTGCGAGACCCATAATAAATAGGTGGCGCGATTGATGTTGCGAGCGTCTTGGAGCATATAGGTGAGCAGTTCCCGATAGACCTGCTTGTCCAATTCATCTACTTCATTGTCGCGTTCCACCACTATGGCAGCTAGTTCGGTGTTGGCATCCATATAGGCCGTGATACCATCCCTCAGCATCTCGCGGGAGATTTCGGCCATGCGTGGAATGTCTACTAAAGGCTTCAAGGGCGATTCTTTGGCGAGTTCCACACATAATTTGGCAATACCCGCCGCGTGATCGGCCATACGCTCTAATTCCACCGCAATATGAATGGCAACGACCACCTTGCGCATATCGCGGGCAGCCGGAGCTTGCAGCGCCAGAACTTTATAGGCCTCTTCCTCGACTATATACCGTAAATCATTGATTTTTTGATCATCCGCAATCACTTGGCGGGCCAGTTCAATATTCTGGGTGCGCAGCGATTGGATGCAACGATCAATGGCTTTATCGGTGAGATCACTCATCCGTAAAATATTGTCGCGTAGTTCGTTTTCTTCTTGGTCTAAGATCGTTCGATTTGGCAAGACCATAGTCCCTTCGTCCCCCTCCATTTTACTATGGATTAAAGTTTTTTAACCACTGCAAAACTTGTTCTTGAATCTCATCCCGCACCCGACGGAAAACAGCTACTGTGTCTTCGGGTGAACCCACAAAAGCAGCCGGATCATCGAAGCCAATATGCTGCCTGTGGCCCTTGCCAAGCCAGATAGGACAGTTCTCGGCGGCGTTATCACAAACGGTGATGACCACATCAAAGGTGTGGCCTTTGAAAGCATCGGTATGTTTTGGGATGTTCTGCGAAATATCGAGGCCGATTTCGCCCATCACCTGAATTGCCAATGGGTGAACCTGTGAGGCCGGGTTTGTTCCGGCAGAAAAGGCTTGCCAAGCCCCATGCAGGTGTCCATTGACAAGCCCCTCGGCCATTTGGCTGCGACATGAATTCCCCGTGCAAAGGAACAAGACTGTTTTGGGGGAAGTTGCCATCAGCCAAATCGCCCTGTAATGTAATCTTCGGTGCGTGAATCGGCGGGTTGGGTGAAAATTCGGTCAGTCTGATTGAATTCAATCAATTCCCCCGCACGTTCTTGACCCATCAGCATAAAGGCAGTGTAGTCAGAAACACGCGCTGCCTGCTGCATGTTGTGGGTTACGATGATGATGGTGTAATTCTCTTTCAGTTCGCGCATCAGTTCTTCAATACGCAACGTGGCGATGGGGTCAAGGGCCGAACAGGGTTCGTCCATGAGGATAATCTCTGGCTCAACGGCGAGAGTGCGGGCAATACACAAGCGCTGTTGCTGTCCACCGGACAAGGCTAGACCTGATTTTTTGAGGTTATCTTTGACATCATCCCAGAGGGCGGCTTGACGCAGGCTTTTTTCTACGATTTCCGCCAATATCTTCTTGTTACGCTGGCCCAGAATGCGCGGCCCATAGGCAATGTTGTCAAAGATGGACTTGGGGAAGGGATTGGGTTTCTGAAATACCATCCCGATGCGGCGGCGTACTTCGACTGGGTCAACATTGTTGCCATAGAGATTTTGGCCGCGATACAGAATTTCGCCTTCGGCATGGCTGCCCAGTACAAGGTCATTCATACGATTGAACGAACGCAGCAATGTACTTTTGCCACAGCCAGACGGCCCGATTAATGCCGTAATCTTGTTCGACTCGATTTGCATCGAGACGTTCCGTACTGCCCGAAAATTCCCATAGAAGATATTGAGATTACGGGCTTCAAGCGCATATTTGCCATTAGAAGTCATGATTTTACACTGCTCTCTTACTAAAACGATTACGCAAAATAACGGCGGCGGCGTTCAAACTCAGTAGAATTGCCAGCAACAGCAGTATCCCGGCGGCGGCTACATTACGGAATTGGGCCTGCGGCTGAGTGATCAAAGCATAGATTTGGAGGGGTAGAACGGTATAGCGTGATAACGGCCCGCTGGGATCAACGGTGATTCGGGTGATGGACCCAACTACCACAAGGACAGCCGTTTCGCCGAAAGCACGCGAGATTGCCAGAATGGTTCCAGTAAGGATACCCGGCATGGCATTGGGCAGAACGTGGTTCCAAACAGTCTGCCATTTGGTTGACCCAATCCCGTAACTGGCTTGCCGAAGTGAATCTGGCACAGAGCGGATTGCTTCCTGCGCATTGATGATAATTACTGGAAGAATCAGTAGGGCCATCGTAAGGGCAGCCGAAAGGATGGTTCGCCCTTGGGTTATGTCATCCAAGATTCGCACAAACAAGGCTAACCCCAAGATCCCATAGATGATGGAAGGCACACCGGCTAAGTTGTCGATATTGGTTTGGATGAGACGCTCCATCCATCCACCCTGAGCATATTCTTCGAGATAGATGGCAGCCCCGACGCCGAGAGGAAGTGCGACCAAGATCGTGATTGAAATCATCATCAACGAACCCAAAATGGCAGTTCTCAGGCCGGCATCTTCGGGGCGACTCAGGTCAATTGTGTCGACGATCAAGTGCCATTGCAACCACGAACGCAACTTTGGCTCGGAAACTTCAATGCTTGGGTCATCGTTAATCTCGCGTAACTGATCTTCGATCTGGATAATGTCGGCATCTATGGAATCACGGTCAAGTAAATATTCGTCCAGCGGCCAACTTCCTACAATGAGTGGTTGCACGACATATTCCACCACAAAATCATACAGGGCATCGTCATCGAAATTGAGTTGGATGAATTGGGCATACTCTGGCACAGTTAGCCGGATAATCGATTTCTCAGCACTTTCGGCGGGGTATTCTTTGTTTTTGTCACCTGCAATTTCCTTAACTGTGACGGTTTCTTTGGCACGCTCACGGTCACGGATGGCTTGTTGGTCGGAGCTGCTTAATCCTAATACCTCATTAAAAACCAATGTGCGGAGATCATTCGCATCACTCTGGTAAAACGTGATGATAACCGCTGTGAGTTCATCGCTCGATAATTCCTCAAGCGGTTTGTCGGCTAATGTATCGGGGTTGACCTGATTATAGACCACAACATAACTGAATGTTTGGCGGATGATGCTGAAAAACAGCATTAACAAGCTGACTATTGCCAATATGATCGAGGCCAAGAAAACGTACTCCCAGAATTTTGCTTGCCGATTACGCCGAGCAATATTCTTTTGTAACTGCTCTTCGTTCGGAAGATATTGGGTAGTTGATGCAGTGGTGTTTTCCGAAACACTCATTTTAATCGTATTCCTCTCGCAGCCACGTGGAAACTTGGCGGCTAATGATGTTTAGAACTAGTGTCACTAGAAACAAGGTTAACCCGATGGCAAACAGGCTGTTGTAGTCAATAGTGGTGCGGGGTAGGTCGCCAGTACTAATACGCGCGATATGCCCGGTCATGGTTTCGGCTGCTTCGAATGGATTAAAGCTAAAAAATGGACGTGCTCCTGCGGCAATTGCCACAATCATCGTCTCACCGACGGCCCGCGACATGCCCAAGATGAAAGCTGCTACTACACCAGAAATACCCGCAGGTAGTACGACTTTGGTCGAGGTCTCAAGTTTTGTAGAGCCCAGCCCATAGGAGGCTTCTCGTAGCGCACGTGGTACTGCTCGGAGTGCATCTTCGCTCATTGAAGCAACGGTGGGCAAAATCATGATTCCCATCACGATGCCAGCCGAGAGCATGTTATAAATACCTAACGTTTCTTTTCCTAAAATCCCTTGTAGGATAGGCGTGATGAAGGTGAGGGCAAAGTAACCGTAAACGACTGTTGGAACGCCTGCCAGAATTTCTAGGATGGGTTTGATTTTGTTCCGTGAACCTTCAGAGGCATATTCACTCAAGTAGATAGCAACACCGACACCTAATGGCAATGCGACGAACATTGCGATAAATGAAATGGTTAGCGTTGCGCTGACGAGAGCCAAAACACCAAACTCGCCAATGTGTGGTTGCCAAGAAGTCCCGGTTAGGAATTCGACGAGGGAAATGTTATCTCCTTCTAACCGAATGTGAGTTTGTGGCTGATGGGCGACCTTTGTAGTGTCCTCAAGTCCGCGTTCTACTGTTAGTACATCACCTTCAACTGCGACAATCTGCATAATTTCGTTATCAAGACGTATTTTCTGGCCTGCTTTGAGAAATTGGCCTTTGTTTTCGGCCAGTGGAAGACTAGTGGTGTCTTCTGTAATTTCAGCGCTAAGTGAAACGATGGCATCCGTTTCATCACGGACTTCAGCCCAAGTGGGTGTTTGGAAAAATAACAGGGCTTCATTCCCCAAGACAATCACAATAGCAATGGAGGTCAAAATCGAGACTGCCCCGGAGAAGAAAAGGAACCCCTGAATCAGCATTTCATGAGGACGCGCCTTTTTTCGTAAATCGAGCTTATTATCAAGCCCTTCCGTCACGACAGGTGGGGTTCCTGTTACGACGGCTTGTTGGTTTTCCATACTGGCCTCTTTCGTAAATTGCATTCATAGACAGACAACTCAAAAGCGGTGGTTATAGGCAAGGTAGATAATTGCGATTAAAGCTAATATTTTTTGAGAGGATAGATAATTGCCTTTGAGAATAAACTGCCTTGACCTGCCGTTTTCAGAGGCAAAGGGAAGAGGTGATCACATCTCTTCCCTTTGCAAGGTCAAATCAAAACCGACCTAGAGTCGGATTACATCATGGCGTTGTGCAGGGCGATATACAGGTTCAGTTTGGCAACGCTTAAAGCAGCATTGGAGGCCGGGAAGTAACCGACACCGATCACTGCTTCGTTCACGTTCGTCAGGTAGAAGTTGACGAAATCAGCGACCTGCGCTTTTTCGGCAACGATTTCAGCGGCAGAATAGATGTAGAGCGGACGGCTCAGCGGATATTCATTGCTTTCGGCAGTCGCGGCGGTAGGTTCAACACCTTCGATATTGAGAATCTTCAATGCACCAGCGTTGGCGATGTAGTAAGCATAACCGAAGTAGCCGATGCCACCGGGATCGCCTTCAACACCCTGAACGAGTACGTTGTCGTCTTCGCTCAATTGGGGATTAGCGGCTAAGATAGGGGCTTCGTCTTCATCGAACACGGCTTCTACAAAGTAGTCGAAGGTACCGCTGTCGGTGCCGGGGCTAAAGAGGGCAATCGGAATATCACCGCAGTCGGGGTTGATTTCGTTCCAATTGGTCACGGTAGCGGAGAAAATCTGAGCTAGCTGGGCAATAGACAGGTCGCTAACACATTCCAGTGCAGGATTCACCACTACGGCGAGGGCGTCGGTGCCAACACGGAATTCGAGAACGGTGCGGTTAATGGTCGCGCACTGGTCAGCTTCTTCTTGCTTGATGGGGCGGCTGGCGTTGCTGATATCCGATTCGCCACCAACACAGAAGCGTTCAAAACCTGCGCCTGTGCCGACGCTGTCAACGGTGACAGTATCAACATAACCGGCTGCTTCAAAGGCTTCAGCCATACGGGTGGTCAAGGGGAAGACGGTGGAGCTACCAGCGGTCACAATGTCGCCTTCGGTCAACAGGGGGTCAACATCGGCTAGGGGAACCAGAATGCCGTCAATTTGGTGAATGACACCATTCGAGGCAGTTAGGTCAGCAGTCACGACTTTGGCGTTACCATCCAGCACCACCGCATCGTCTACGACGGCGACGTTGACGCCTTCACCTTGAACGGTCACGGCTTGTTGACCATCCAGCGCCACCACATCAGCGGCCAGCAAATTGCCGGGGACAACATGGTAGGTCAGGATAGAGGTCAGTAGGGCCGGATCAGCCAGCAACGCCGCAACGGTTTCGGCGGGCAGAGCGGCAAATACTTCGTCGCTGGGGGCGAAAATGGTGAATGGGCCTTCCCCATTGAGGGTTTCTGTTAGACCAGCGGCTTCGACGGCGGTCAACAGAGTGGTGAAATTACCAGCGGCGGCGGCAACTTCCAACAAAGTGCCCGGTTCTTGTGCTTGAACGGTTTTGGTGCCGCGGTTGGGAGCGGCGACGAGGGCCACGACGAGGGTCACGGCCAATAGAGCCAACAAAAGACTACGTGTACGCTGCATATTTAAAATGTCCTCCACATTTGAAAATTGCATAAACAGCTTCATTCCTCACGGGGAGGCAATCTTAAAGGACGGAGATAAAAGACGCTCTAATGAGGGTTTAAATTAAGGTTGATAGGGAATTAATTTTCTTTAACGCATGAATGGAAAAAAGGGGGAAAGAAATTCTGCCTGTGTTGGAAAGTTAGACAGCCTCGGTTGAACTGGCGGTCTCTGCCTCTACCAATGGCAGCGTAAAAGAGAAGGTAGCGCCGAGTCCTTCTTTGCTTTCGGCCCAGATTTTGCCACCATGCGCGATGATGATGTGGCGGGCAATCGCTAATCCCAGTCCTGTACCGTCCCCGCGTGAACGGCTTGGGCTGGCCTGATAAAAGCGTTCAAAGATACGCGGTAGGTCTTCCGATGAAATCCCCGGCCCATTATCCGTTACCCTGATGGTCACTTCCTCAGCGTTGGCGGTTGCCGAAACACGAATTTCACCGCCTTCGCGGGTGAATTTGTGGGCGTTGTGAACGATATTCTTCAGTACACGCTGGCTGTGAGTGAGATCAGCAAGAACACAAACATCCGGCACGGACTCGACGATAATATGCTGATTTTTGCGTTCGGCAATGGGTTGAAGGGGTTCGATGCTACCCTGTATGATTTCTTTCAGTGGAGTAGGTAGTAGTTTAATCGGCATCTGCCCGGATTCGATCCGCGAAAGATACCGCATTTCTTCAACCAACTGTGTCAGGGTATCCACCTCGCGCCGAATATCAACGAGCATCTTTTTGCTGCGGCGGGGTTTTTCAATCGCGCCATTGAGCAGGGTATCCACCAAGAGACCGATGCTGGTAATGGGTGTGCGGAGTTCGTGTGAGATATTCGCCACCATTTCGCGGCGTGCCCGACCCAAACGTACCATCTCGGTCATGTCACGCAGGGTCATTAACTCAAGCGGAGTATGCTCATTCGGTTCAGTTTCGCTAATAAAAGCACGCACCCGCAGCATTTTCCCATCCAAATCAACCAGTTGTTCGGGAATCTCATCGGTTGCTTCGCGGGCTTCGTCAAGAATTGCTTCCATCTCATGATCTTGAGTGGCACGAATCAGGGTTTTGCCGACTAGATTACTACCTAGTAGCTTTTCTGCCGCCGGGTTGACGTGCAAAATCTGATGCTTTTGGTTCATGACCAAAATCGCATCATCCACAATCTGCAACAGGGCATCCCGCAAAAAGATAGCCTCTTGCAACTGATCGGATATGCCTTGTCGCACAAGTTCCGCTTGTTGAAACCGCTTTTCCAAGAGTCGAAACTGCTGGCGTGATTTCCAAAGCAGCGCTCCCAAACTGCCCGCAATGAGCAGTAAGGGAATGATGATGAGTAGGTTTTCCATCGTGGAATATCACATTTCCACTATTTTTCGAAGCGATAACCGACGCCACGCACTGTAACCAATCGGGCGGGACGCGACGGGTCTTCTTCGATTTTTTCACGCAACCAGCGTACATGGACATCCACCGTTTTGGTCTGTCCGCTGTATTCGTAGCCCCAAACGCGCTCTAACAATAGATCGCGTGAGAGCACCGCGCCCTTGTTGCGCATCAGAGCCGCCAAAAGGTCAAATTCTTTGTGGGTGAGGTGAAGTTCTTTGTCATTGCGAGTGGCACGACGGGCAATTAAATCCAACGTGAGGTCGCCAGATTCTAATTTGTCGGTGACGGTATGACCAGAAGGGGCACGGCGCAGCACGGCCCGGATACGCGCTAAAAATTCTCCGAGATTAAACGGCTTGACGATGTAATCATCTGCCCCAATTTCGAGGCCGATAATACGATCAACATCACTGTCGCGGGCTGTTAACATCACAATCGGCACACTCGATTCATTGCGTAGGATGCGACAAATAGAGATACCGTCTAGCGAGGGCAGCATTAAATCCAGCACAATTAAATCGGGCTGATGTTCGCGGGCCATATCCAGACCCTCAGCGCCGTCACCCGTGTGTAATACTTTATACCCTTCTTTCGACAGGTTATACACGAGGGTTTCACGCATCGTGGATTCGTCTTCGACCACCAATATTTTTTTCATACACAGTATCCTCCCAGATACATTTTGCTTGCATCTTTAAAGCCTAGCACACGTGCGATTAAGTTTCCATTAGATTGTCTAAATTTGCCTTTTGCTATATCCTAAAGGGCCATTATCAAAGGGTTTTCTTGTGTAGATGGCGGCCCCCAATGAGCACCGATTTGTCCGGACAGGTTTTAAATCAGTATGAAATATTGGATGTGCTCGGCAAAGGGGGTATGGCGGTGGTCTATCGCGCCCGCCAGACCAATATCAACCGTTATGTGGCGATAAAGGTCATGTCGAATGCCCTGCCGGGTGATGATAATTTTTTGAGCCGCTTTAAGCACGAGGCCGACCTGATTGCGACATTGGAACACCCCAATATTCTGCCCATTTACGACTATGGCAGCTCAGGGGAGTATTTTTATCTGGTGCTGCGCCTGATGGATGGAGGTAGTCTGGACAGCTACATGGGTGGGAATCCACTGACGCTCCAAGATGTGGATCGTTTTCTGACCCAGATTGCCAGCGCATTGGATTTTGCTCATCAGTATCGCGTGGTGCATCGTGATCTCAAGCCCAACAATGTGCTGCTAGACCGACATGGCAATGCCTATTTGATGGATTTTGGGATTGCCAAAGTCATTTCCGATTCGAACTTGACGACGACCAACACCATTATGGGGACGCCGGGGTATATGGCCCCGGAGCAGTGGAAACTGACCCCGTTTGACCATCGCATTGATGTGTACAGCCTCGGTATCATGACGTATGAGATGCTGACAGGCAGCACACCGTTCATTGGTCAAACCCCACTGCAATATATGTATGCCCATCTGCATGAACAGATTCCCCGCCCTAGCAATTTTGTCTATGGGCTAGCGGCGGAAGCGGATAAGGTGTTGATGCGGGCGACTGCCAAAGACCCCAAACGACGGTATGCGACTGCGGGTGAGTTCGCGGCGGCATTTTCGGCGGCACTGCGGGGCGAAAAAGTGAGTGCTGAGGGTATGCCCGTCTCCGCTAAACCATCACGGACGGGAAAGCCCGCTCAAAATGCGCTGCAAGACGTCTTGGTAGACTTGGAATTATCCTCTGACAAATCACCAAGCCCCGTTCCCAAGTTGAATCAGATGTTGGGACAACCTGATGACGCCGCGAATGTGGAGCATATGGATGACAGTGATCTCGCCCAACTATTGGAGGACGTCCTTGATGTCTTGGGCGAACCATCGGCTGTATCACCTAATCAGTCCGTTGCTAAACTCCATGAAGCAGAAGAGAGCGGAAAATCCCAGCGGCGTGTCCCCGCGATTCGCTTACACGATTTATTGTCCGACTTGGTGGATTTACCGTCGCGTTCGAGTCCCAAAGTCGGAGACTTACTTCAAGCTGCGACAGGTACAGCGCCAACAGAACCCAAAACGCCTCCTAAACGCTCCGAACGGATGGAAAATTTACTTTCGCAATTGGTGGAACAGCCCGATGAAAAAAAAGTGCGGGTGCATCTCAATCTGGTGGACTTGTTATCCTATGGGGGCAAAAAACATCGCTCGTTGGGAGTGAATGCCCAACAAGTGCGTTTACCCCCATCTTTAGAGGCACTGGTGGGTCAATCTACTGGGCTGATGCTGTTGGGGGTGGATATGGACGGTGTGGCGGAACGGGCCGGATTGTTTATGGGAGATATTTTGGTGTCGGCGGATGGGCAACGCTTGCAGCATTTGGATGATTTAAATACGATGTTGACCCAATCGGCGACAGAACTTCAGGTCATCCGCGCCGGACAATTACAGGTCGTTCATGTTTCATTGGACTAAGAAGCCTCAAACTATCATACACGGGGCTAAAGCCACCGTGCTGAGTTTAGAGTTTTAGAGGGTGAATTTGCCCTAAGCCCCTTTCAACGGGTATGCTTATTTCTGTCTTAAATTCCATCATGAGGAAAAGCAACTAAGCTCATGAATCCAAATCTTGCTGGACAAGTTATTGATAACTATCAACTCATCGAAGTCATGGGTCGGGGCGGGATGGCGGTGGTCTATCGCGCCCGCCAACTCAATATCGAGCGTAATGTCGCCGTCAAGGTGATGTCCTCGGCATTGGCAGGTAGCCCCGACTTTATTGCCCGCTTCAAACGTGAGGCCGACCTGATTGCCAAATTGGAGCACCCGCACATCTTGCCAATTTACGATTACGGGCAGGTGGGGGAATATGTCTATTTGGTGGTGCGCTTGATGGAAGGGGGCAGTCTGGATCGGCGGATTCGGGGCAAACCACTGCCGCTGCCGGATATTGAAAAATTGATGACCCAGATTGCGGGTGGGTTGGATTATGCCCATCAGCATGGCATCGTTCATCGTGACCTCAAGCCGAATAATGTGCTGCTGGATAATTTGGGCAATGCCTATTTGATGGACTTTGGCATCGCCAAGATTATGCAAGGCACGCAGATGACCGCGACGGGTACAATGATGGGCACGCCTGCCTATATGGCCCCCGAGCAGTGGAAAGCCGAAGCTATTGACCAGCGGGCTGATATTTATAGCTTGGGCATTATTCTATACGAGTTGCTGACGGGTGATGTGCCATTCCATGCCGAAACGCCCCATCAATTAATGTTCGCGCATTTGGAAAAAGAGATGCCGCGTGCCAGCCTTAAAGTGCCGGGACTGTCGTCGGCGATTGATGACGTGGTATTGAAGGCGACCTCCAAGAAACCTGAAGATCGTTATCAAAAAGCACTTGATCTGACCAAAGATTTGCTTGAGGCAATCAAGGGTCAAAAAGAGGATTTGCGGGGCGACCTTATTCCATTGACGGTGCGCTTGGAACGTCCGCCTACAACAGAGCCGACTGCCCCACCTGCACCTGCCAAACCCACCCCTGAACAGGCCATGCGAACGGTGTTGGATGCGATGCCTCCCACCCAGACGCAGATGCCGCAGTATACGCCGCCGGCACCACAGCCCCCTGTGCCAACCCCAATGCCGCAGTATACGCCACCCCAAACCGGAATGGGGCAGATGCCACCCCCGCAGACAGGCATGGCACAAGGGCCATATCCACCCTATCAGACCTCCTATCCGCAGCAAGCGCCGACCTTCCCGCCACCGGCCGGATATACCATGCAGCCTGTGTATACTCCTAAGAAAAAAGGGCCGAATGTTTTGGGCATCATTGGCAGCCTTCTCGTGCTGCTCATTCTATTGGGCGGTGCGGCGGGCATTGTCTTGTTCGCGCTGAGTCAGGACGATGACAAGGGAGACGGCGATGAGACGAGAGCCGCTGATGTCAATCAATCCCCAGAGGCATCCGCCGAAGTGACAGAAGTCGCAACCGAAGCTGGCACACCTGAAGATACGGCCACACCGACACAAACCGCTACAGCGACCAACACTGCCACACCTGAACCGCCCAAAGTTGCGGAAGTGCTTGTTTTGACAGCACAACCTTCGATGCTTTGTCCCGCAACAATGGATAGCCAGCTTGCAGTGGGGATGCATGGACGCACTACCCTGATTGGCTCAGGGACGACCAATGTCCGGGCCAATCCCGATGGTGATGTCATCACTCGTATCAACAATGGTACAGAATTTAATGTCATTGGTGGCCCAGATTGCGCGGGTGGCCGCTTTACATGGTGGCAGATTCAACTCGACAGCGGAACGCAGGGCTGGGTTGCAGAGGGTGAAGGTAATTATTTTGTCGAGCCATGGCCCACCGTCACGCTGACCGAAAAAGTGCTGCAAGTTGTGGATGGTATTGAAAGCATTGACGTTCGCGCTGAGGCTGATGAATCCTCCGATACGATTGCCACACTGTTCCCCGGTGATCGCGTGGGATGGGATGGTACATTGGAAGAAGTAGGCGGTATTCAATGGGCCAAAGTCACGACCTATGATGGCTCAACAGGCTACCTACTGTTTGATGGCAATTTTGTCGCGCAAATTGATCCTCGCAAGGTGACAGCGGGTATATTCATCAGCAAGACGCTTGCAGTGCTTTCGGCGGGCGATGGGGCCAACCTCCGCGAAAATTTTGACACCGCCTCGACTCGTATTCAGACGATTGAGGAGGGGGCCAAATTTGAAATCATCGGTGGGCCGGAGTTTGCCGACTATTTTGTGTGGTGGCAGGTTCGCCTTACTGACGGCACCGAGGGCTGGATTGCTGACCATCCTGCATGGTTTAACGTAGAATAATTTTCGGAGGGGCGGTTGATAAAAAATCGCCCTTTTAGCAGAGAATAATGCCCCAATGAGTATTTCAGAATCACTTGATACGACGCATCCCATTGATATTCCTGAGCAAAGACCACCTTCTCCATTGGAGGCATTACCAGAGGAGCCTAATAAGGAGCGCTTCCGCCAAATTGTCCAAGCCTATATGACAATTGAGGAAGATGATTTGGCAACTGCCCCCGCCGCCAAACGCACTGCGTTGGTGTTTCGGGGGCAACTGTTTCAATCAGCAGCGGAGACCTATCCCCCGCTCAGTGAAAAAATTGAAGCGGAGGGGTGTACTCTCTACTTGCAGCGTGGGTCTGAAAAGAAGGATGAAGTGCTGATTGTTGAGGGGCAAGTGGTTCAGCGTGCCATCAAAACGCGCTGGTGGTTTCACTTGGGTCTCTTGATTGTAACAATCTTTACCACGCTGGTCGCGGGTGCAACCTTTGTGGGTTATGACCTTGACTCCATACGCGCAGCGGTGGACGAGCAAAACACCGTAACTTTGCGCGAAATGTACAATGGTGGACGGCAGTTTGCCTTTCCGCTGCTGCTGATTTTGGGTGTGCATGAAATGGGGCATTACGTGGCAGCCCGTCTGCACAAAGTCAAAGTTACGCTGCCGTTCTTTATCCCCCTGCCGCTGTCCAGTTTAATGCCTTTATCACTGGGTACAATGGGGGCGGTGATTTTTATCACCAGCCCATTTAAAAACCGCAAAATGCTGTTTGACATTGGCTTGGCTGGGCCATTAGCCGGGTTATTGGTGGCAATTCCCTTCTTTATCACAGGCCTAAAAGCCCAACCAACCATCGGGATTCCGCTGGAATGGCTACAACAACTTCGGGTTGATCGGGTGAGCGTACCGCTTTTTCTGGAGTGGGTTGCCCGCTCCGTCTATACCGATCAGCAAGTCGCCCGTATTGACAGCACGGTCTTTTTTCGTCACCCACAGGCACTAGCGGCGTGGTTTGGAATATTATTGACCTTCCTCAATTTGTTGCCGCTCGGTCAATTTGATGGCGGGCATGTGGCCTATGCGCTGTTTGGCCGTCGGGTCGCATGGCCGCTGGCATTCACCGTTGCTGCTATCTGCGTCCTGCTTGGCCTCATGGGTTTTTGGGCGGCATGGTTAATCTGGCCTTTGTTTGCAGTGCTAACGGGTTTGCGTCATCCCCCACCACACGACGATATTACCCCGTTGGGATTGCCCCGCATGATTTTGGGCGGCATTACGGTGGCTTTGTTTTTCAGCCTGATTGTGATTACTCCGTTTTATAGTTCCATCACTCGCTAAAATATTTGGTGAATCTGGCAGGCAACACGGTTGCCGTTTTTTGCGTTTCATCGCATAATTGGCGGCAAAAAGCGTATCCCGGACGGCATTTAGGAGCATGTTTTATCATGATTAGTATTCCAATGACGATTGGTATTGAAGAAGAATATCAAATTATTGATCCCCAAACCCGCGAACTAACTTCCTACGTCCAACAACTCATGAATCGAGGCCGGGTCACGCTTGGTAATCAATTAAAACCTGAATTTATGCAATCCCAAATTGAGGTTGGTAGCCGGGTTTGTGCCAATATTCAGGAGGCCCGCCAAGAGATTATCCATTTGCGACGGACGGTTTTTGAGGCTGCTGAAGAAAATGGTCGAGCGATTGCCGCCGCTGGAACGCATCCATTTTCGCGCTGGCAGGATCAGCGATTTTCGGAAGGGGAGCGATACGACGACTTACAATCCACCATGCAAGACGCGGCCCGTCGCTTGTTAATCTTCGGGATGCATGTGCATGTCGGTTTTGGGCAAGACCGTCGCGCTTTTGAATTGATTGTGGATGTCATGAATCAAATCCGCTATTTCCTGCCGCATATTTTGGCGCTTTCAACTTCTTCCCCATTTTGGCATGGACGTGACACGGGTATGAAGAGCTATCGCTGTCTGGTTTTTGAGAACATGCCCCGCACGGGTATTCCCCCCATTTTTGGCGGTTTTGCGGAGTATGATCGCTATGTGGATGTGATGGCAGCGGTGGGGTCATTGGGTCCAAAGGGCACAGGCAAGCCGTCAGGTGAAGCCTCGCCTAAAGATGCGACCAAGATTTGGTGGGACGCACGGCCTCATCCGAACTGGGGCACGCTCGAAATCCGCATTTCGGATATGTGTACGACGGTGGATGAGTGTATGTGTGTGGCAGCGCTGATTCAGTCGTTCGTCGCCAAATTCATCAAACTCCGCAATCAAAATCTCAGTTGGCGTATTTATCCTTCACATATGATTAGCGAGAACAAATGGCGGGCGGTTCGCTGGGGCATTGATGGCAAACTCATTGATTTTGGTATCGAAGATGAAGTGCCCATGCGTCTATTGGTACAGGAAATTCTGGAAATTATTGACGATGTGGTAGACGAGCTTGGCACGCGCCAAGATGTCGAATATGCCAAGACGATTTTGGAGAAGGGCACGAGCGCGGATCGTCAACTTGCCACCTTCCGCCGTGCTTTGAACGAAGGGGCGGATACTCAAGAAGCCTTAAATGCAGTGGTAGACCAACTGATTCGGGAGACCCAACTGGGCTGGCGTGAACCTGCCATGCAGCCCTAATTGATATTATGCGACGAATTTTTGTTTTGATGTCTTTAGTGACGATGATGGGGCGGGCGCTCATTGTCTGGTTGCGCGTCCGTCCAATTGTTCCTACCGTGCGTTGGTTGCTGCGGGTACGCCCGGAGGTTGTGGCTTATCTGCGCGAAATTAATCAAATCCGCTCCTTGATGAAGCCGCCCTCGTAGAGATTTGCCCCTCTAACACGTTCCATACCCGCGTTGCTCAAAACTGAGAGGGTCAACCGGAGCATCGTTGATGCGTGTTTCATAATGGACATGTGGGCCGGTGCTGTTGCCCGTGCTGCCGCTCCACCCGATGACCGAAAATCGCCCCACTGACTGCCCCGATGAAACATTAAACGAAGTTAGATGGGCATAATAGGTGATGAATGCACCACTTTGAACGATGACCAGATAGCCGTAACCAATTTCGCTCCATCCGGCAAAGGTGACAGTCCCGCTGTGCGTCGCTTGGACAGGTGTGCCAATCGGAATTCCCAAGTCTATGCCAATATGATATTGATGAAAACGCTGCGTCAAAATGCCGGAGACGGGTAAACCTGCTGGCCCACATCCCCCCTCCGGTACATCCGCATTGGCGACAATCGTTGGGCCTGCTTGACCGGACGGGTCAAAAAAATCCGGTGGTGTGGCGGTGATAATCCCTTGATCTTCGGATTGGACATAGGTAGGGACAATGGGAGCAGTCGTGGGGAAAATTGGTGGTAGCGCTGAAAGGGGCGTAGGGGTGGTTAAGGAATACTGGGAATTGCCCGTCATCGGCAAATAGATGCCAACAGGGGGAATTCCCGGCGCAGCAATGGACAACCCGGCTGGATTATCCACCAAATTATCATTCCATAGAGCTTGTTCGACACCAGGGAGCACCGCCGCATAATAGCTCGATGGGGGAAGTTCGGCAGATAAATCTGGGGTGACAACTGCTGGAATGGCGTGCAGTTGGCGATTGGGTTGATTCCATGCCGCTGTCCATGCAAAGTAGGTACTGCTGAGAATAAGCAGAATCAATACCAGCCCCCACAGCCAATGATTGAGGCATTGACGAGAACGAGCCGGCAAGGAAACGGACTGAGTTTGTTTTGGCATGACCTTTATTGTACTCAATCAGCAACGGACTGAAACAACGTGTAGATTGACATTAAAAAAGAGCGTACCGGGTGGCACGCTCTTGAAAAAAGAGGCACTACGGAGTACAGAGTTAAGGCTGGACTTGAATGAGGATGTAACCGAAGGTTGTCGGGTCAGCAGCATCACCCACCACAATGAAGGTGTAGTAGTTGCCTTTGACCAGTTCAAAACTTTCAATGCGATAGTACACATTACCTTGTCCATCGCTGAAATTGAAAGTCCGGGTATTGGCATTCAAATTGAGATTATCGCTGCCTTGCCCATAGGCCAAGATGCCAGCCAAAACGTCGCCGCTGGCGGAGTTGATGACCGACATGCCCGGTACATTACGGACGGCATGGATGAAGCGAACACGTGCTTGGTCAAGTGGAATCAATTCGATATTGTCGGCAAAGGCATTGACGCGGAAGTTATCGGTGCCGAGGGCGACCAATGTGAGCGGGAAATTGTTGGCGGTGATGGTCAACTGGTCACGCCAAATCGGTTCAACGCCTTCAGCAGGGGTGACATCACCGGGATAAACGGTCAGTTCATAGCTTCCTGCTGACAGGGTTAGATAGTCGGTGAAGTCGAGATAGTTCAGATTATTGAGCACCAAATCGCCATCGAGATAGAAGTCTAGCGAGGGTGAATCCGGGGCGGCATGGGCAAAACGAACCGAGGCGACCTGTTCTACGGGTTCATTAAACCACGTCCAACGTTGGCGATCTGTACCATAGATAATCAAGGTGGCAATGGAGCCAGCCGGGGCATTAACTTCGGCCCGACCCACAGTGGCACTGGGATCGCTGGAGTCTACAAGTGTCAGGTCGTATAGACCACCGGGAACATTAGCAGAGGCAAGACTGCCCCGTGATACTTCTTCAATCAAGGTAATGCCATTTTGGGAGACGAGGCCAAAATTCGGGATGATACTGGTGAGGTTCATGACCTGTAAACGGGCAGTATTGACCGGAACAGGGGTGAGATCATCAGCGAAAAGATCAAGGTTCACCTCTTCGGGTGTCCCGGTGAGGAGCATGAACAGGCTTTGGTCTTCGGCGATGTCGAGGGTTGTGGTGACGACAGGTGTACCCCCATCGGGCGAAGTACCAGTCGCATAGACTTCAAAGGTGTAGTTGCCGGGGGTCACAACAACTTCATTGGTGGCCTCCCCATAGCGAATTCCAGCGTAAACCGCAATAGGATCGGCATTGACATACACGTCATAGGTGACTTCTTCGGCACCTTCGGGCACCTCTACCAAATTCATAAAACGGAAACGATTGGTGCCGCTGACGCGATAGGGCCGACCTGTTAATTGGACAATGCGTGGGGCAGGGCTGGCAGAATCGCCAACGAAGAATACTAGATAGTAACGTCCGGGTGAAAGCACGATGTCCGAAGCTGGGCTACTGCCAAGAGCTACGGAATAGCTACCCGCGACGACTTCAGTGGCTTCACTGACTTCACCAAATCCGAGACTGGCAACCGATTCACTGTTGACGCGGATGTCTTGGTCGCCACTGCCTTGTACAGCATTGACATAGGCCACGCGGGTCAGATTACGGACGGGTGGAGTGGCATTGTCTACCGTGACGACAACTTGGCTGTCTGCTCCCGCACCAATCAATGTCGCTGTCATACGGGTCGCATTGGCGAGGCTCAGGGTGGCACTAGCAATTTCAGCACCTGCTGGCGTGGTGAAGACTACAGTATGGTCGCCACTGTAGAAAGTGAAATAGCCCACGACATTGAACAATTTATTGGCGATGAGACGGTTATCGAGATAGACATCAACGTCCCCCCCTGTCACAGTGGCGTTGGCAAAGCGGATAAACCCAACACCTGTTTGGGTCTCTGGGGATGCTTCAACATGTGATTGCATCGCGCCAAACGCGGTTAGGGCGATGATCCCGATTAAGCAGAGACTGATAAAACGTTGGAGATGCTTTCGCATTATGCTGGCTCCTTGATTCATACAAAAAAGGAAAAGCTGAGTTATCAAAATTGTAAAGTGAATACCCTACCAGTATACTCAGGCTATAGTCTCCGACAAGTGCCACTACCAGTAAGCGCTTCGAGTGCGTCTCGTATAAGGCATATGTCCCACAGCTAGTGCCAACTCCCTAATGCACCGGAAGTGCCTGAGTATAAGGCGCGATGTTCATCATCACTGTGGAAGGAGACTTTTTTTATGCACGCCATCGGCATTGACGTTGGCAAAACCGCCATTGATTTGTGCATTGCCAGCGACAGCCCCCCCAAAAAGTGGTCATCTATCAAAATAGACATGACCGACCCCCTTTGGTATCAGACCCTAACCAATATCACCCAAGACGCTCTGGTCGTCCTCGAACCCACCGGATGGCACTTAAGCCGCCCGATTGTGACGACCCTACTCAGAGCAGGCGCGACGGTCTACCAAACCAACCCCCGCAACACCAAGCACATTCGAGAGGTTCATATCTCCGGTGTGAAAAATGACGCAATGGACAGCCGCGCCTTGGCCTACATCGCCCGTCTGATAGCCGAAGGCCATCCCCCACGTTCCACCTATCCGCTAGATTCCGAACGCGAGGCCCTTGTC